>CP015604.1 GCA_002284875.1 Actinobacteria bacterium IMCC26103 | reverse complement strand
GCCGAGGAAGCCAGGATGATCTCGTTAACCAATAACCTGTGCAAAAAATAATCGTCAGTACAACTGCCGATGATCTCACTCTTGCTGCCTAAGCAAGCTCTGTGATCCGTTAGCCCAGAGTCGCCTTCGATTTGGGATCTAGCGCCGACAGAAGGCTCTTCACGGTAGTGGCGTTGCGAACACCACCGGAGAACAGTTTCGCAAATGAGTTTGTCGAATACTTGTGTGCAAGAGATTCGGAACTGAGAAAACGATAGCCACACTACGCCCGTAGAAGCCCTGTTTTAATTCCGAAGGACCCGGGTTCGATTCCCGGCACCTCCACCATAATTTAAATTAACGCAACAAAAATCAGTGAGATTACAACTATTGCAAGCGCCTTAAGTGCTGATTTCTTTACTTTTGTAGTTTCGCGCGATGTGCCATTAAAAACTCCAAATACGAATATAAATACGCAGGCGATATAAAATATGCTTGAAATATCAATCACTCGGAACCTCGCTTAACTCTGCCCTGCCGGTCCATTTGGATCTTTATACCCTGGTCTGAAAAAAGATGGCCAAGGTTTATCTCTGAAGAACTCTCGCTTTAGCGCAACTGCATTTAAAGCAAAACCGGCCAAGGCCATCAGCTTTGGAGTTATTGGAATCTGATTCAGGATAAACATAAGCGATACAGATATACCCGCTAATGCGATGATTACAATTATCAGTTTACGGATAACCCAAAGCGCCTTATATTTTCTAGAGAATTCGCGCGCTAACTTGCTAGTCAGAAGCAACCCAATTGGACCCGATAGAAAAGCTATCCCCATAAGGATCACAATGAGCACTGCTAACGAATACATACTTTTAGTCTAGCCTTTTCCAGCTCTGATTTATCGCTGCCAACATAACCATATCTATCTGATCACCATTTGAGCGCATGACTCTTTGCTGCAGTATTCCTTCACGCTGGTAGCCGGCAGAAGATAAAAGTTTCTGAGAATCGGTGTTATCTGTATCTACCGCTGCTTCAATTCGCTTAAAACCTAAGGTGTCAAAGCCATAATCAGTGATCATCTTTGTAGCCATAGTTCCAATGCCTTTTCCGCGCATTGGTTTATGCATCCAATATCCAATTTCAGCGCGGTGGTTATCGATACTTATTGTGTGAAGCGAGATAACTCCGGCGAACTCTGTATCGTCACCAACCCCAAATTCAATGACAAAGGGGATTTCCCGCTGCAACTCAATTGATGCAGGCACACGTTGCACATAATCAAGGGCATGGGCCATCGTGTAGTTGGCGGGAACGGTGGTAAATCTTGGAATAAGTGGATCTTGGCAAGCTTCAAAGATTGAAGTCACATCCGAATCGATAGGCGGGCGCAAGGTATATCTGCCGTATTGCAGAGTAGGAATCTCACTTGGCCACCAGATCACGAATTTATTATGCCTTAACTAGGTCTTCGCTCGGCAATGTTTTTAAGTTGCAGGTAGTTGAAAGTTCAATTAAAGTTGCGCTTACGAACTAGGAGTAAAAATGCCAGCAGTCACCGTCAGTGATATCACCGTACTTCCTCGCGTTAGCGATACGCCGAATTCGCGCACTCGTCGCGTAAAGAGCATTACAACTGCTCCGCAAGGTTTCGAAGGTGAAGGCTTTCCAGTTCGTCGCGCATTTGCCGGCGTTGACTTGGCAGAACTCGATCCATTTATTCACTTAGATCAAATGGGCGAAGTTGAATACGCACCAGGTGAACCAAAGGGGACTCCCTGGCACCCACATCGCGGATTCGAAACAGTTACATACATTATTGATGGAATCTTTGATCATAAAGATAGCAATGGTGGCGGCGGAACAATTTCAAACGGTGACACACAATGGATGACCGCTGGCGGTGGAATTCTGCACATCGAAACTCCACCAGAACATTTAGTAATGAGTGGTGGTTTATTCCACGGTTTCCAATTGTGGGTAAATCTACCTGCTGCAAAGAAATGGTCGCCACCTGCCTACCAAGATGTGCGCGCAAATGATGTTGCACTTTTATCTAGCGCAGATGGCGGTTCACTAATTCGTATCATCGCTGGTGAATTAGATGGACATGTTGGTCCTGGAACAACGCAGACTCCGATTACTTTAATTCACGCAACGGTTGCACCTGGTGCAGAACTACGCCTTCCTTGGCGCAAGGATTACAACGCACTTGTTTACACAATGTCTGGCCATGGCTTTGCAGGAGAAGAAGCTCGTCCAATACAAATGGGACAGCTAACTGTCTTTGGTGATGGCGATAGCATCGTAATTCGCGCAGCAAACCAACAGGAAACACGTTCGCCAAATCTGGAACTATTTATTCTTGGTGGCCAACCAATTAAAGAACCTGTTGCCTGGATGGGGCCATTTGTGATGAATACAAAGGCCGAAGTTCTACAAGCATTTGAAGATTTCCAGAAAGGTTTACTTGGTTCAATCCCTGCAATTTATAAGGAAGATGCCAAGCGCCCTTTGAACCGCACCGATAAATTGGGCGGCGATGTAAAGGCTGCTGACATTCTCGACGTTCATAACGCTCCAACTGACTTGCAGGAAAACTAGCGGGAATCACCCTTCGGCGACTGAAAAGATAACTACACAGTCGCCTCTCGGGCTCTTCCCGCTAGTTTTAACACGAAATGTAAGTGGATAGAATGCGCTTATGAACCCGCAGAAAGTCCTTCTCTATTATGGCTTCACACCCATTAGCGATCCTGTCGCGGTTCAACTCTGGCAGAAAACTCTCTGCGAAACTTTAAATTTAAAGGGACGTATCTTAATTTCACCAACTGGTATCAATGGCACAGTCGGTGGCGATATCGATGATCTACGTAAATATGTGAAGAACACTAAGAAGTACCCGGGCTTTAAGAAGATCGCATTCAAATGGTCGCAGGGCACAGGAAATGAATTCCCAAAACTTTACATCGCAGTTAAGAAAGAGCTCGTAGCATTTGATAATCCCGATGAGATTAAAGTTGATGAAAATGGCGTAATCGGCGGCGGAACACATCTGCGCCCTGAACAAGTTCACGAGCTAGTTGAAGCACGTGGCGATGATGTGGTCTTCTTCGATGGCCGCAATCAAAATGAAGCCAAGATCGGCAAATTTAAGAATGCGATCGTGCCTGATGTTGATACCTCACGTGACTTTGTCCGCGAGATTGAAAGCGGCAAATACGATCACTTAAAAGAAAAGCCGGTCGTGACTTATTGCACGGGCGGTATCCGCTGTGAAATCTTGTCAGTTGTTATGAAGAACCGCGGCTTTAAAGAGGTTTACCAAATCGACGGTGGCATCGTTAAATATGGTGAAAAGTTTGCCGATAGCGGTCTCTGGGAAGGCTCGCTCTATACCTTTGATGCGCGTATGGCCATTGATTTCTCAACTAAGGCCAAAGTCATTGGCGAATGTGAAATCTGCAAAGCCCCAAGCAAGATCTTCCGCAACTGTCGCACCAAGACATGCCACGAGTTAATTTTGTTATGCGATCCTTGCAATGAATTGCCAGCCAACACCAAGTGCACGCACGATAAATCTAAAGTGCGCGATACCGAGATGGTTGGTTAAAGCGCCTTAAGCGCGCTAACAACTTTAGTTAAAGATGACTTGGCATCACCAAAGAGCAACATCGTCTTTGGATCATAAAGCAGTTCATTCTCAATTCCCGCAAAACCAGGGCGCATAGAACGCTTTAAGAAGATGACATTTGCAGCGTTAGATACTTCCAAAATTGGCATTCCATAAATTGGACAACCTGGAGTTGTCTTTGCGGCAGGATTTACTACGTCATTTGCACCAATAACGATTGCCACATCGGTCTGTCCGAAAGTTGGATTTACTTCATCCATTTCAGCTAATTGATCATATGGAACGTTGGCTTCAGCAAGAAGTACGTTCATGTGTCCTGGCATGCGACCGGCAACTGGGTGAATTCCATATGCAACATCAATGCCTTTTGAGATCATCAAATCTGCGAGCTCACGAACTGTGTGCTGTGCTTGTGCAACGGCAAGTCCGAAGCCCGGAACGATTACAACGCGACGGGCATAGTTAAGAAGAATTGCCACGTCATCTGGAGAACCAGAGCGCACGGGACGTTCTTCGCCAGCGGCTGCAACATCTTGCGGCTTTGCAGTAAATGCACCAAACAGCGTGCCAAAGAGCGAACGGCCCATCGCATCTGCCATCAAGCGTGTCAAGATTGTGCCTGATGCGCCAACAAGTGTTCCAGCGATAATCAGAAGAGTTGAGTTAAGTACATAACCGCTTGCTGCAACTGTTAAGCCAGTAAAGGCGTTAAGTAGTGAGATAACAATCGGCACATCTGCGCCACCGACAGGTAGAACGAACAAGATACCGAATAGCAATGAGAGCGCGGCAAGTATTAATAGAGGTGTAGTTCCAAGGGCGGCAACTACCCAACCAGAAACACCAAGTACCGCAGCTAAGGTCGCCGCAATTACAAAGCGTCCGCCAGGAAATACAACCGGGCGAGTAGTCATCAACTCTTGCAGCTTCATAAAGGTAATAATCGATCCGCTGAAAGAAACGCAGCCGACTACAACTGTAAATACCGTAAAGATTACTTCGGCCTTTGTAGCTTCTGCGCCTAAATTCAAATATTCAACGATTGCAACAAGAGCTGCTGCTCCACCACCAACACCATTAAATAGTGCAACTAGCTGTGGCATCTGGGTCATCTGAACCTTGCGCGCGGCAGGAACGCCGATTACTAAACCAACTGCAATTGCGCCCAAGATCCAACCAAGGTTATGAAGTGGCAAAGAATGTGCAGGAGTTCCATCGGCAGGTTTAGTTACATAGAGAAATACAACAAGCGTTGCAACAGTTGCGCCAAATGCTCCGATTAAATTTCCGCGACGTGCAGTCTTGGGATGAGATAAGCCTTTAAGGGCGAGAATAAAACAGACACCGGCAGCTAGCCCGATTAAGTCATAAAGTGCGCTGCTCATTGATCTGCTCCTTTCTTCTTACCTTTAAACATCTCAAGCATGCGATCGGTAACCACAAAGCCACCGACCATATTTATTGTGGCAAGAACGATCGCGGCAAGAGAAAGACCTAGTTCTAGGTTGGTATGGCTGTGATCAGCAACGATAATTGCGCCGACTAAGATCACACCGTGGATTGCGTTAGCACCAGACATCAGCGGGGTGTGCAGAGTCGATGAGACTTTAGAGACGACTTCAAAGCCCACAAATACTGCGAGTACGAAGATTGAAAGAATTGCCATTGGTTCCATTACTTGGCTCCTCCTGCACTTGGGTCGCGACGTTGGCCAGCATGTGTGACCGCGGATGCGTTGATGATTTCATCTGCAAAATCGAGATTTAGCGCAACTGGTGCGCCATCTTTAGCGGGAGTTGTCAGCAAGGTAAGTAGGTTAACTACGTTACGTGAATACAAACTAGATGCGTGGAACGGTAGTTGGCTCGGTACATCTTTACCGCCCCAAATTCGAACTCCACCGCTTGTAACAACGACTTCACCAGGCTTTGATCCTTCAACGTTTCCGCCAGTTTCAGCTGCCAAGTCAACAATCACTGTGCCGGGTTCCATCGCATCAATCATTGCTTGTGTCATCAAACGTGGTGCGGTGCGACCCGGAACTGCAGCGGTTGTAATAACCACGTGAGATTTTGCAATGTATGGAGTCAATAGTTCGCGCTGTTTTGCCGCGCGTTCTTCTGTCATCTCGCGCGCATAGCCACCAGCGCCTTCGAGTGATTCCAGTTCAAGTTCGATAAATGTTGCACCCATTGATTTAACTTCATCTGCTGAAGATGGACGAACATCGTAGGCCGATACAACTGCTCCTAAACGTCGGGCTGTTGCAATGGCTTGCAAACCAGCAACACCTGCACCAAGTACCAAAACTTGTGCCGGTGTAACGGTGCCTGCTGCAGTCATCAATAACGGGAAGAAGCGTGGTGACATTTCCGCGCCGACTAAGACTGCGCGATAACCGGCGCAAAGTGCTTGTGAAGTCAACGCATCCATAGATTGCGCGCGCGAAATACGGGGCACAAGTTCAAGTGAGAAGGCAGTTGCCCCAGCTTTTACAGCTGCCTCAATTGAATCAACTGCGGTTACCGTAGAAAGAAATGAGATAGTTGCAGCGCCCTTTTTCAAGGTTGCCATCTGTGCTGGAGTAAGTGGCTGAACCGAAAGCACGATATCTGCGCTGGCAATTACATCGCCCTTAACAACGCTTGCTCCCGCTGCCATATATGCAGCATCAGTACCTTGTGAGTTATCGCCTGCGCCAGATTCAATGGCAACTTCATACCCAAGGCGGGTTAACTTATTGATGATGTCGGGAACAAGCGCTACGCGCTTTTCACCTTCTTTACGCTCTAATGGGACGGCTACTCGCATAGGCGAACCCTACTTGCTGATCTAATTACCTGCGAGTTCTCCGCGGGTTAAGTGATACAGAAGAGCCTGAATAGTTGTGCGGCGGTGATAAGCCTCGCGCCAAATTACAGATTTCGGTCCATCGATCACAGATGCGGCGACTTCTTCGCCGCGGTGCGCAGGCAGGCAGTGCATAAATATGGAATCGCTGGCAGTTAGCGCCATCAAAGAATCTGTGACGGCGAAAGGTGCCAGCACTTTAATCTTCTCCGCGCGCTCAACCTCGGGATCTCCCATCGACATCCACACATCTGTGTATAAAGCGCTCGCGTCTTTGCAGGCTGCCTCCGGATCGTTGGTTACTTCGATAATGGCGCCATTTTTCTTAGCAATAGCTTGCGCAGTTGCTACAACTTCAGCACTTGGCGCCCACTTGCCGGATGGAGTTGCAGCTACAACATGTGCGCCCATTATCGCGCCCATAGTTAGCCAAGCATGAGACATATTGTTGCCATCGCCGAGATAAACGAATTTACGTCCTGATACATCGCGCCCAAAAGTTTCGCGGATCGTTAACCAGTCCGCTAATAATTGTGTTGGGTGATCATCATCTGTAAGTGCGTTAATGACAGGAATAGTTGCGTTAGCACCAAGCTCATCTACTTCAGCTTGCGCAAAGGTACGAATGATTAGCGCATCGCAGTAACCACTAATTATCTTTGCAGTATCTGCAATCGTTTCGCCGCGACCAAGTTGAAGCTCATCGCCTCTAATAAAAATCGGTGTTCCACCAAGATGAGCAACTGCTGTCTCAGATGAGAGTCTGGTGCGAGTTGAAGGTTTGGTCATATAAATAGCCACGCTCTTATGAGCCAGCGCATCTTTAGAGCGCAATGGATTCTTCGCAAATTCGGCGGCAGTATCAAGGAGCAAATCGACATCAGCGCGCGATAAATCGGAGGTGCGTAGCAAGTCCTTCATCTTCAAATTCTACCTGCAACCACTATCCTTTCGGACATGGGTATTTTCCGTAAGAACTCTCCTGATTTAGAAGGAGATACCGACCTACTTACCCGCCCAGAATTACAGGATGACGATGGCGGCCATGATCGCTTTGCCCATTATGTAAAGAAGGAAAAGGTCGTTGAATCAGCGGTAACTGGCAAAGCGGTGAGAGCTCTTTGTGGCAAGAAATGGATCCCATCGCGCGATCCCGAGAAATACCCAATCTGTCCAGTATGTAAAGAAATCTATGACGGCATCAAAAGTAAATCGCCTAAAAAATAGATCGGCTTTAACTATCGTCTTGGCGTTAATCGCCAGTTCCTTGACTATTTCCACTTCGCTTCCGGCAAATAGCGCAAACCAACCGCGCAAGATTTTGACTGGCTGGATTCCTTATTACTCAATGAAGACTTCACTTCCGGCGGTATTAAATAACGCTGATTTAATAAAAGAGGTTATGCCATTTTGGTATACCTTGAAATTTGATGGCAAAGATAAAACGGCAGTTGTCACAGATTTATATGCACCTGCAAATCCCAGCATCCCGATTGCAACGCCACTTACGGCGATGCGGGCCGCTGGTTTCCAAATTATTCCAACAATTACTGATGGCATGGATAAATTAGTTCTTGCAAATTTATTAGCCAGCCAAGCTAACCGAACCAAAACTGCTAAAACTATTTCCGATTTTGTGATGGCCAATAATTACGATGGTATTGATCTAGATTTTGAAGGTTTTGCCTTTGTTGACGGCAATACAACATGGGCCAAGACCGCACCATTGTGGGTGGCATTTGTAAAAGAGCTATCGGCTCTGCTGCACGCCAATAACAAACTTCTCTCAGTCTCATCTCCATATAACTTCAACCCAACCGAAGTTCAAAAGGGTTACACCGTTTACGCCTGGCCACAGATTGCACCCCTGATTGATCGCTTAAGAATTATGACTTATGACTATTCGGTGGCCAAAGTTGGACCAATCGGGCCAATTACCTGGACTGAGAAAACAGTTGCATATGCAACTTCAATAATGCCGGCATCGAAAGTTTATGTAGGACTAGCCGGTTACGGGCGAGATTGGGTAACGAAAGTCGATGGAGTGTGTCCTGCGCCTTTTATCAATGCAATAAAAGTTGGTGCAAAGGCTGCAACATTTGTGATGCGCGATGCGACAGCCCTAGCTGCGAGCTATCAAGTAACACCTGTTTATGATGAAAAGACAGGGGAAGCAACATTTACATATACAAAGTCCTACGAAGGAACTACTGCAGCAGGACTTTCAACAACCTGCACCGCAACGCGCACGGCTTGGTATCAAAACGCCCAGAGCTATTTACTTCGCAGCGCACTAGTTGCTAAGTACAAATTAGGTGGAGTAACTGCTTGGACGCTTGGTATGGAAGAGCCGCTGGCTATGGAAGCAATTCGCCAGACTGCGCTAAATATTGCTCCGGCCAAAGTTTTAAGTGCGTTAACTTCTGATAAGGCAGCTGCGCTTTATGCCAGTGCGATTAATTTGAGTGGGCAATTAACCTTAGAAGATAACTCACCTGTTGCAGCTATCCCAGTTCGTATTGAAGGTAAAAGTTCGACCGATACAACCTGGCGCTTACTGGGCACGGTAAATACAGGCGCTGATGGAAAATTTGTAACACCAATTTTGTTAGGCAAACCGACCACGGTGCGATTAACAACGGAAGGAACATGGGAGCGCGCTGAATCTGTAAGTAACGAGCTAACTATTCAGATCGATAGAACTATTTCGCTAAGCGCACCTGGAACTATGAAAGCCAGTACACCTTTTGCAATCTCTGGGGTGGTACGTCCACGTGGCGCAGGCGCACTTGTTTCATTGCTCAAATTCTCAGTCGGTGGTTGGAAGAGCGTTGCTACCGCAACAACTGATGAACAAGGTGGATTCGCCTTCGCTATCGCAGGCGAAAGCCGATCAATTGTGCGCTACCAAGTCGCGGTTCAAGGCGATTCAATCTGGCGGCAAGTAGCAGCGCCAGAGTTCTCTATCATTATCAGGTGATGGTTAAGACTGATACCAAGATCGAAGAGGAGATCCGCGCGATCTTCTCTGGAGATACTCCATGGGTCACCATCGTTTGGGATGATCCAGTAAATCTGATGACTTATGTAACTTATGTATTAATGGAGCTCTTTGGTTTTTCTAAAGCGAAAGCGCATGAGTTGATGATGAAGGTTCATACTGAAGGTAAGGCAGTTGTCTCAACCGGCAGCCGTGAAGAGATGGAACATGATGTGGCCCGGCTGCACGAGTATGGCCTCTGGGCAACACTGCAGCGAGGTGATCAAGCGCTATGACATCCGAGGGCTTTAAGCGCCACGGCAGTAATTCATATATCGCCGAATTCGCCGAAAATGAACGAGAGATTCTAATTAATTTAGCAGAACAAATCATTGAACTTTTAGCCGAACGAATTGATCATGGCCACGAGGATCCACTTGCGGCAATGGTTGGGATAACTTCGCATGATTCTCCACCGGAGGATGAGGTGCTGCATCGCTTACTTCCCAATGCTTATCAAGATCAAGCAGACTCCGCCGAATTTCGTCGCTATACCGAATCTACATTGCGCAATAAAAAACAAGCCCATGCCATGGCGATGCGGATGTATTTAAAGAGCGCTGCAGATGGAATTATTGATTTAGATCACGATGGAGCAAATGCTTGGCTGGGCGCAGTAAACGATATTCGTTTGGCCTTAGGTGTTCGATTAAATGTGCAAGAGCGCACTCAAGATGAATTAGAGCTACTGGCACAAGATGATCCGCTGCGCGGGGTTTATATTGTTTATGGCTGGTTGGGTTGGCTACAAGAAGGTTTGATCGAAGCCCTTATGGATGAAAGATAAGATGGATGAAAGATAAGATCGAGCTCTCATGTCACTAACTATCGCGCGCGCCTTTGTTGATGCAATCGTTGAACAATCTTGCGCTGAATATCCTGATGAATGTTGTGGCGTTATTTTGGGGCCGGTGGGTTCAGGTAAAGCCGAACGCTTAAAGCCAATGGTAAATGCCGCACATTCACCTACTTTTTATGAGTTTGACCCTAAAGATTTACTTGCTTTGTATCGAGAAGTGGATGACCGAGATGAAGAGATTGTTGTGATCTACCACTCTCATACCGAAACCGAGGCTTATCCATCACGCACAGATATTGCATACGCTGGTGAACCCGGAGCGCACTATGTCTTGGTCTCTAGTCGCAAAGAGATTGCACCTGCAATTGAATTTCGTTCTTACCGCATTATCGATGGCGTGGTAACTGAAGAAGAAGTTTCAATTACCGATTAAGTAAGTTATTAGCCATAATAAGCACATGAGTATCGAAGTTCGTATCCCAACCATTCTGCGCCCATTTACCAAAGATCTAAAGGCAGTTGCCGCTAATGGCACTTCTCTTACTGCCTTAGTCTCAGATCTTGATGCGCAATACCCCGGTATCGGTGATCGGTTGTTAGAAAATGGCGCACTTCGTCGCTTTATAAATATTTATATCAATGATGAAGATGTGCGCTTCCTCGGTGGCTTGGATGCGCAGATTAAAGATGGAGATTCGGTAACGATTCTTCCTGCAGTCGCTGGCGGTTAATTTTGGCGCGCTATGACTCACTCGAAGCATCAGTGGGTAATACTCCGTTAATTGGTCTACCAAGATTGTCGCCTGCACCAAATGTGCGCCTCTGGGCGAAGATGGAAGATCGCAATCCAACTGGTTCAATTAAAGATCGCACAGCGATCTCAATGATTAACGCCGCAGAAGTAAGTGGCCAATTAAAACCAGGTGCCACAATTCTGGAACCAACTAGCGGCAACACTGGAATATCACTTGCAATGGCGGCGAAAGTTCGTGGTTATAAATTAATTTGTGTAATGCCCGAAAATACTTCACCCGAACGTAGACAACTGCTGGAGATGTGGGGTGCGAAAATAATCTCCTCACCTGCAGCCGGTGGATCTAATGAAGCTGTGCGCGTAGCAAAAGAGTTAGCAGCGCAGAATCCAGAATGGGTATTTCTCTATCAATATGGCAATCCCGCAAATACTCAAGCACATTACACCGGTACAGGGCCAGAAATATTTAAAGATCTACCAACAATTACCCACTTTGTTGCGGGGCTTGGGACAACGGGAACGCTTATGGGAGCCGGAAGATATTTGCGTGAACAGAATCCAGATGTTCAGATAATTGCGGCAGAACCACGTTATGGAGAAATCGTTTATGGACTGCGCAATATTGATGAAGGATTCGTTCCAGAGTTATATGACGCATCAGTTTTAACGCGCCGCTTTTCAGTTGGCGCCGAAGATTCGGTAAAACGCGTTCGCCAATTATTAGAAGTTGAAGGAATCTTTGCTGGTATTTCAACTGGTGCGATTTTGCACGCGGCAATTGCAATGGGGGCAGAAGCAGTTCGCGATAATAAGGATGCAGATATTGCATTTATCGTCTGCGATGCAGGCTGGAAATATCTATCTACTGGCATTTACGGAAGTGAAATCGCCGCTGCAACTGAAGGATTAGACGGATCCCTCTGGGCTTAAATCACAAGCCGAATTAGCAAGGTAGGCTTACCTATGTGAGTGATGCACCAATTGGAATATTCGATTCAGGCGTTGGCGGCTTAACCGTTGCCCGTGCGATTTTGGATCAACTTCCCAATGAGTCCACTCTCTATATCGGCGACACAGCGCGTGGTCCATATGGTCCGCGCCCTTTAGCTGAGGTCAGAACTTTTGCTCTAGAGACTTTAGATTATTTAGTTGACCAAGGTGTAAAGGCTTTGGTGATTGCTTGCAATACCGCCAGTGCTGCGATGTTACGTGATGCGCGAGAGCGTTATTCGATTCCCGTAATTGAAGTTATTCAACCTGCAGTTCGTCGTGCAGTTGCCGCAACTCGCACCGGAAGAATTGGCGTTATAGGTACCAATGCGACAATAGATTCGAAAGCGTATCTAGATGCTTTTGCGGCAGCCCCACAATTAGAAATTACATCTATCGCCTGCCCGCTCTTTGTGGAATTTGTAGAACGTGGCGAAACTTCAGGAGAGGCGATTACCAAAGTTGCGCGCGATTATTTAGCGCCAATGATGCAAGCCGATGTCGATACTTTGGTACTTGGCTGTACTCACTATCCGCTATTAACCGGCGTTATTTCATATGTCATGGGCAATGGGGTTTCGCTAGTATCTAGTGCAGAAGAGACCGCTAAAGATCTATATCGCACTCTCGTTGAAAATTCGCTACTGCGCGCACCATCTAAAACTCCTGCCACACATACCTTTTTAGCAACTGGTGATTCTGCCGCCTTTGAAGTTCTGGCTCGACGATTCTTGGGACCCGAAGTGGGTTCTGTTAAACACATATCCAAACTCAATTAAGGGATCGGTAATAAATGGCACGCAGCGACGGAAGAAATGAAAATCAACTACGTGAAATCAAGATCACTCGTAAGTGGCTAGATCATGCCGAAGGCTCGGTGCTAGTTGAGTTCGGTAAGACACGCGTGCTTTGTGTCGCCTCATTTACACCGGGTGTCCCTCGCTGGTTAAAAGATTCTGGAAATGGTTGGGTTACATCCGAATATGCGATGTTGCCTCGTGCAACACACACCCGCTCAGATCGCGAAAGCGTTAAAGGAAAACTTGGCGGACGCACCCAAGAGATCTCACGTTTAGTCGGTCGTTCACTGCGCGCCATCGTTGATATGAAAGAGCTTGGCGAAAACACCATCGTGATTGACTGCGATGTTTTACAAGCCGATGGTGGCACTCGCACAGCAGCAATTACTGGTGCATATGTTGCGCTGGCAGATGCGATCGCATGGGCGAAGGCGCAAGGACATATCAAGGCAGATTCCAAACCACTCAGTGATTCTGTTGCAGCAGTCTCAGTTGGAATTATTGGCGGCGTTCCGATGCTTGATCTTTGCTATGAAGAAGATGTACGCGCAGATACCGATATGAATGTGGTCTGCAGCGGCGATGGCAGATTTATTGAAGTTCAAGGAACTGCTGAAGGTGTGCCCTTTGATCGCAGCCTGCTTAACTCACTTCTCGATCTCGCAGTTGCAGGATGTGTCGATCTCGGGCAGATTCAGAAAGCAGCGCTTGCTCAGTGAGTCCGCACAAAGTTCTTCTTGCCACACGTAATAAAGGCAAGATAGAAGAGTTTCGTCGCATCTTGGAAGATATTGCCGCTGGCGAAATTGATTTAATTGGACTTGATCAATTTCCGCAATTACATGATGTTGAAGAAACTGGATCAACTTTTGAAGAGAATGCGCTGCTAAAAGCGCGCCAGATGTGTGCGGCAACTGGAATTCCGGCAATCGCAGATGACAGCGGCTTATGTGTTGATTATTTAAATGGTGACCCGGGAATTTTCTCGGCGCGGTGGTCCGGAATACATGGAGATAACAGGGCGAATACTGCAAAAGTTTTGGAATCGCTAACCGGAGTACCCGATGAAAAACGGAGCGCACATTTCACTTGCGTTGCAGCACTCGCCCTGCCAGACGGTCGCACCCATGTGGAGGAGGCCCACTTTGATGGATGGATTATGCATAGCCCAATTGGCGATCAAGGATTTGGCTATGACCCAATCTTTCGACCGGACGGATACGAGATTTCCAGCGCGCAGATGAGCGCTGCCGAGAAAGATGCGATTAGCCATCGCGGGAAATCACTCCGCGCTATCGCACCTCATCTCCTGACTTTGCTCAACTCCCTAGGCTAAACTTTGCCCATACGAGTTCGCTCAATCCGCAAAGGGGTTTCACCGTGGCTGTAAAGAAAAAGGCTCCAGTTAAGAAGAAGGCCGCTGCCAAAAAAGTAGCGAATAAAGCTCCAGCGAAGAAGAAAGCTGCAGCCAAGAAAATTACTAAGAAAGCTCCAGCGCGCAAGAAAGCTGCAGCCAAGAAAGTCACCAAGAAAGTTACCAAGAAAGTTACCAAGAAAGTCACCAAGAAGGTAGCTAAGAAAGCTCCAGCGCGAAAGAAGGTTGCGAAGAAAGCCGCAGCCAAGAAAGCAACATCTGCGAGCAAAATTGTTATTCCACCAGTACCACTGGGTGGTTCAAAGAGTGCATCTCGTGTAAATGTTTCAACCACACCGGCTCCTGTTAAGTCAGCACCGGCTAAGCCAAGTGCAGCGCCTAAGCAAGGCACTTCACCACGTGTTTTAATGGCAGCAGTTATCGGTATCGCACTACTTGCAGTAATTGTTATTTCACGTCCAGCATCAAATAACGATGACGCCGCACCTGCTGCGACACCTTCTGCATCTGAATCTGCTGCACCAGAGATGTCAGAGGCGGCAACACCTGCAGCATCACAATCTGCAACAACAGAGGCAGTTGCAGCGGTTGAAGCGCCAGGCCGTTTCATCGGAAACTGGAAAGATGCCGCAAAGACCGTAATGGTAATTACCTGGAAGGCGCCAACTGCAACAGCTGGGCTAACTGGTTATAAGTTTGAAGTTCGTTCCGGAATGGGCGAATGGAAAGAGTCAGGTATGTTGCCAGCGACTCAACTATCAGTTGAATTAACTAAGGGCTCAACAGATGGTTCAACATCATTCCGCGTTTCATCTGTTTACTCAGATGGACAGATCGCAACTGCAAAGGCATTTGGATTTGCTGGTCAGTTCGCATAAGTAATTAATTAAAAATAGCCCTCGCCAATCAGCGGGGGCTATTTTTATTTGAAAAATATTTCTATAGATAGCTGGTGATTGCTGCAACGTAAGCACGCGCGCCGGCGGGAACTAAGTGAATTCCATCTGGTGCGAAATATTCTGGGTGGCCCTCTGAAATCTGATCCCAGCGAATAACGATGGTATTTGGATATAGGCCTGCAATCTCATTTATCAGATCGTTATTTGCCTGGCGCCAAGGGCGTGGGACGGCGGTATTTACAACTATTCTTAAAGGAGCAGCTTTTACAGCCTCAAAAATAGCGATTACTTGTTCTCTCGTCAGCGCATTGTTATTTCCCAGATCGAAGACAACCGGCGAATTAGGCGCTAAAGGCCCATCGTGGCGCATTACTTCAAGAAGCTCGGGTGCTTGGCGCCCAACGCGCGCATTTATTAGCGCAATGGGATGGCTACCTTCTAACTCATGGCGAATTCCCAGTATGACTGAATCACCGGTAACCCAGAGCCCTGGATTAGTGGCATCAGTCTGCGGGGCGATAATCGGCTTATCTGCATCCTTAAGCAATTGAATTAGTTCTTGGTTCTTCTTATCTGTTCTAATAATTGCACCAACGCTGACGGTTGCAGATGTTAAAAGAATCAGCGATGTAAAGAGTGTGACCATGAGCTTCTGACGCTTACGTATACTTGCCGTTCTATATTTCATTCCCCCAAACCAATATGCCACAGCGCCGCTTCGAATTGGTAGTTCGACTAAACGAAGTGAAATATCGGCCATGGCAAGTACGAGCAAAATCCTGAGCAAGAAGAGCGCCCAGTCATCGCCGGCTATATCAACTTGCGGACGTGATATCTGAAAGATAACCCAGTGCCATAAGTAAATTGCATATGAGCGCTCACCGATCCAGAGTAAAACTTTGGTGCGAAGCAACGGGGCAAAACGTGATGCGGGATGCACAATTGAAATCAAGATTGCGGTTCCAAATAAACCAGCGAGCGGAAAAGCTAATTTGTATAAAGTTGGTTTGGTCTCATCGATAAGAAGGAAAGTTGCCAGAATTCCGATGAAGCCAAAGACGCCAATGCCATCTATAAAATCTTGTGCTCGGCGCGATACCTGCAAGTTAAAGTTCTGTGGAATCCAGCTAACGGCTAGCGCTGCTCCTAAGAAAAGCCCGATGCTATGGGTATCTGTTCCAAAGTAAACATGGCTAACTTTTGAAGAACTAGCCGCATCTAATTGAAATGAGACCAACATCAGCGCAACGCCAGAGATAGCTGCGATGGTAAGTGCTGCTGCTGGAATTACTTTCTTACCTAAATACTTTAAAACTACGAGCAGAATTAAAGGCCAGAGTAGGTAAAACTGAGCTTCCACAGCAAGAGACCAAGTGTGTTGCAGAAGTGGAGGACGTCCGCTGGCCGCAAAGTAATCCTGGTGGTTAAAGACCAGCCACCAATTCATTCCGCCAAAGAGCGAAAAGGGCGCATCGGTTAAGAATTTTTTAGTTGTATCTGGAGCCCAAAGTCCAACTACGATCGAAGTGACAACGATCATAAAAATTAACGGTGGGACAAGGCGTCGAATACGCGCCATATAGAAATCTCGGAGATCTAGCCCGCCGCGTTCTTGGATCGAATCCAATAAAAGTCTAGTAATTACATAACCAGAAATTACAAAAAATAGATCTACGCCCAGAAAGCCACCAGGTATCCAAGATATCCCTAAGTGATAGAGCGCGACTGCGATGACCGCGATTGCACGTAGCCCATCTATGGCAGGGATGTATTGGATACCGCGCTTGGTAGCCACTTTAATTACTTACGCTTAGCAGGCTTTTTCTTTGCAACTGACTTCTTTGCAACTGCCTTCTTTTTTGGTGCAACGAGAGCTGGTTTGGTGCGCTGGCTTACGACCTTTTTCGGTCCGGTATCAATAACTGAGTTATCAGCATTTAAATTTTCAGTAACGTTCTTATGAAGTTCTGCTAACCGGGCGAAGGCGCTATCTAAGCGGTTTCTACTCTGTGAAATCGCGTTTTCTGCAGCATCTAATGATTGAGTTTGAATGCGATATAACCGCTCTGCTTCAGAGATAACACCGCTTAGCCATTGGCGATATTCGGCTACTTCACCAGTTGCTTCGGTAATGATTCTCTCGCCTTCTCGGCGAGCAGCTTGAGCCAGCGCGGCAACTTCGCGGCGCTTTTCATCAAAGAGTGACTGCGCTTCACGTTCTGCTTCTGCCACTCTTTCTGCTGCTTCGGCCTCAGCAACATTTATATATTTACGTCCACGCGCTTCAGCGCCAGAGAGAATTGAACGAGCCTTGGTTTCTGCGCCCTCGATAGCATCTTTTGCTTGACGCGATGCTTCTAAAGATATTCGTTCAGAGGTGGAGAGAGCTTTTGCTTCGCGGCTCTGTGCAGATTTGATCATCGCCATGGCGGTTTCCGTTGCCAAGATCTCAAACTCTTCTTTACTTAAAGTTGTGATGTCGCGGCGAGAGCGCAGGTCATTTAACTGGGATTCAAGTTCGCGGATACGGTCCACTGATGATGGAGCAGTGCTTTCACTCTCATTAAAACCGACCCAATTTAGGAAATTCTTCTTCTCAGCCATGTGCCTAGATTAGGGCAAAGGCGCAAACTCTTAAAGTGGGTGACTTATTGGCGGTATATAGCGAAGGAGACGGCGAGATATTGCGATACCCACGCGGCCAGCACAAAGATATGGAAGAGCTCGTGGAAGCCGAAATACTTGGCGTTACGACCTGGTTTTTTAAGGGCGTAAAAGATGGCCCCGACCGAATAAAAGAGGCCGCCGATAATGATTGGTATGAGGACCCAGAAGCCACCTTCTTTATATAGCTGTGGCGTGTAAACGATTGCGACCCAGCCGAGCAGTAAATAATTGGCGACATATAACAAGCGGGGAGCGTTAACCCAAAAAACTCGCAGAGCAACTCCGGCTAAGGCGCCGACCCAAACAACAGAGAGCAAAATCGTGCGGTCGTTGCCATGTAATAAGGCAACCGCAAAAGGCGTGTACGAGCCGGCAATTAATAAATTTATATTGGCATGATCCCAACGGCGCCAGATCTTCTTCTTTTCGGGAGACCAAGGAACACGGTGATAAATTGCAGAGACGCTAAAGAGCATGATCGCGCTAATTGAATAAAGAGCAACTGCAAATTTTAAGGAACTTTTACTGAAGATAAATAGGACTAAGGAAGCGATAATGACGACGGGAGTTGCTCCCAAATGAAACCAACCGCGTAACTTTGGCGGAATCGTCGCTGCTAGCTTGTCGCGCTCGTTCGCCTCTTTACTCATAACACCACCCTAAGGGCTAACGACTGGTTTTAGGTTACGCACTGATTTAACGAGCAAAGAAGTCAGCGCGGCGAATAAAGTCATCGCACCCGTCACATAGATCATCGTGCTCACGCCAAAGGCTTGCGCCAGTGGCCCCGCGATTGCAATGCCTAAAGGTGAAAGTCCAAATGAACCAAAGGCGTCATATGCAACAACGCGCGAGTAAGACTCTTCTGGAATGTGAGCCTGAAGCGATGTATTCCAGACAACCATAAAAATATCGATCGCCATACCCGAGAAAAAGGCACAGATTAGCGAAACCCACAGTGGAGATTTCATGGCTAGTGAAAAATCCCAGACCGAAGATGCGGCGATAACTAACATCCCAAAGAATAATGGACGCGGGAAGTGCACCTTAAGCGAAATAAGGCTGCCGCTTAACATTCCCAAAGTCAGCGCCGCTAAGTTATAAGACCAGAACTTGGGACCACTTGCGATATCTGCAAAGTTAAGCGGGCCGAGGACCTGCAACATGGATTCAAATGCCAAATTGATTATGGCAAATGAGATAACGACAGTTACCACCCAAGAGTGGGAGATAAATTCGTACCAGCCTGATTTTAAATCTTGAAATACCGTGTTCTTATTTTCACGGATAATCGTTGGTAGTTCTAAATTCCAGACCAAAATACCGGCGATTAAGAAGCTGACCGCATCAACCAATAGCGCCCAACCGGAACCAAAGGCGGTCACTAAAGTTCCGCCAATGAGCGCACCGATTACATAACCAATATTGGTGGTCATACTTATAACTGCATTACCGTGCTGCAACTTTGCCTTTGGCAAAATCTCAGGAAGGACCCCAGACATGGCGGGCCACCAAAGGGCATTTAATATTCCAAAGAGCGCGCCCATTAAGGCAAGTAAGAAGACGCTGGAGTGACCAACAATTAACGAGATCGCGCTAACTGCGGCAAAACCACTACCAATTACATCTGCCCCGCCAACGATTCGATTTCTTTTAAAGCGATCACCGATTACCCCGCCGAATAACATCAACGAAATCATCGGAAACATCCGTGCGGCCATGACGATACTTAAATCTTTTGCGGTGGCACCGGGCAGCGCCAAAACTCCGAAAGCTAAGGCAACGGGCGAGATGCCATTTCCTACATTTGAGATAAAGCGCGAAGTTGCTAGGGTACTAAAGCCGCGATGTTCCCGAAGTTCAGTTAATTGCTCGCGCATATGTGTAAGCCTAGCCGCGGAGAGGATTGGGCTATTTAAAGCAGGTGATAGCCCCAGAATGAGCGTGAAATGTCCGAATTATCTGAAAAATCTTTGAAAAATACCCCAGTAAGTGAGTGCAAACTCTTCGCAAGAGGCACACAATAGGACTTACCAGTTAAGGGCAATGAGGTTCCTCGAGGATTTCATGGTTCGTTTCTGGCTTTAGGGGCCGCCTGGTCTTTAAAGTATTAAGCACCCCACGGAGGCTTATTTACATGATTAAACTTTCGAGCAACGAATGGAACCTCGTCTATAACATCTTCTCGTTTGGGCTAGTTTCTATGCTTGCATGCACTGTTTACACACTTGTTTCCCAAAGTCGTGTACTACCTAAGTACCGCAACGCTCTCGTAATGTCATCAATGGTTACATTCATTGCTGGCTACCACTACTGGAGAATCTTTAACTCATTCTCAGAAGCATCAATGGATATGTCAGTTAAAGTTTCAGGAGACCAGGGTGCATTTAACGAGGCATACCGTTATGTTGACTGGCTATTAACTGTTCCTCTACTTCTAGTAGAAGTAATTGCAGTGCTTGCACTTGCAAAGGAAGTTTCTCGCTCACTCATCACTCGTTTGGTTCCAGCAGCAGCTGCGATGATCGCACTTGGTTACCCAGGTGAAATCTCAAACGATCAGAACACACAGGTTCTATACGGTGTTCTATCAACACTTCCATTCCTATACATCCTCTATGTCTTGTTCGTAGAGCTTGGCAAGTCACTTGATCGCCAGCCAGAAGGAGTCGCAGCAACTGTAGGTCGCTTGCGTCTTCTCTTGATCGCGACATGGGGCGTATACCCAATCTCATACATCCTTGGCATGGGCGAAGGTATGGCAACAGCTCAGCAGTTCGTTGGCGTTCAAGTTGGTTACACAGTCGCTGACATCTTGGCAAAGTGCGTATTCGGTCTCACAATTTTGAAGATCGCTCGTATGAAGTCACACGCTGAAGGCATGAAGGACGATCACTAATCGTCTTATAAATAGTTAAAGTTAAAGGGGCGTCGGGAAACCGGCGCCCCTTTAATATTTGTAGGATAGGGATATGACAAAAGCGACTCTTTCGAAATATGCGCTAAATAATTACCGCATGGCCAGTTATTTACTTCTTGCCATAGGGCTAATTAATTTGCGCTATCAAACTGGAAAAGAGGGAGTTCTCACTAATTCGCTAACAATTGTTATTCCAGGAATTGCGATGTTGTTAACCACCTTTGCCAAGGGCGCCTATAGCCTGCTCGCTCGTCGCGAAGTTATGGCTTTACTTGCCGTGTTAGGTGCAGCCCTAGTTACTTGGGCGATTACTAACTAACTTCTTGCGCCAGTAAGTTATTTCCGGAAAGAGATATCACTCTTCTTCATCGCGGTAATCAATATCCGAATCGCATTTGGACCCATACCGTGCATATCCTTTATGGCATCTATCGAGTATTTTCTTAAATCGCTGACTTTATAAAGTCCTTCATCGATCAACGCTCTGCGCGCTGGTGCTGCCAACCCAAGTTCCACCCAAACGCCATCGACTGCCGCGTAGGCATCTAAATCAACTTCGCTGTTATTTGCGGCGATATTTTTTGAATTAGCTTTTGCCGCACGCCTTGCGGCAGCTTCGTGCGCAATTTTGGCTTGCGTCATCTTTATCTTTGCACGTGATGCTTTAGCCATATTAAATATTATCTTGCTGGTGCGGGAGGCGGGACTTGAACCCGCACGCCGGAGCACAAGTTCCTAAGACTTGCGTGTCTGCCATTTCACCACTCCCGCTGGAGCGTCATGAGAATGTTACAGAAAACTCATGTACTGATGCATAGGTTAGAGGTAAGTTTGCTTTATACAAAATTGTGGCTGAAGAGGCCCACGGGAGTGCGCCAACTGGCCACACCTGCGATCAAGTGAGGAAGTTAAATGTCATTAACACCAACGCCCGCCGATAAGTTCACCTTTGGACTCTGGACAGTAGGTTGGCAGGCGCGCGATCCCTTCGGTGATGCAACTCGTGGGGCGCTCGATCCAGTGCGCACAGTTAATGAACTCGCAGCGCGTGGTGCATACGGTGTGACATTTCACGACGATGATTTAATTCCATTTGGTAGCGATGATTCATCACGTCGCGGACATATCGATCGCTTTAAGAAAGCTTTAGATGAGACCGGTATGAAAGTACCGATGGCAACTACAAATCTTTTCTCACACCCAGTCTTTAAAGATGGTGCATTTACAAGCAACGATCGTGATATCCGTCGTTACGCACTTCGTAAAGCGATGCGAAATATCGAACTAGCCGTTGAACTCGGCGCACACACCTATGTTTGTTGGGGCGGCCGGGAAGGCGCCGAATCAGATGCGGCAAAGGATGCCTACGTTGCACACGAGCGTATGCGCGAAGCCTTTAATTTGCTTAGCCAATTTGTTTTAGATAATGGTTACAAAATTAAATTTGCAATTGAGCCAAAGCCAAATGAACCTCGTGGCGATATCTTCTTGCCAACGATCGGCCACGCACTTGCCTTTATCTACACTCTTGATCATCCAGAGTTAGTTGGCTTAAATCCAGAAGTCGGCCACGAACAAATGGCGGGGCTTAACTTTGTTCACGGTATCGCCCAGGCGTTATGGCAGAAGAAGTTATTCCATATCGATCTAAATGGGCAGCATGGTCCAAAGTTCGATCAGGATTTGGTCTTTGGACATGGCGATCTTAAATCTGCCTTCTTCCTTGTCGAACTACTTGAGCGTTATAAATATGACGGCCCTAAGCACTTTGATTACAAACCAGGTCGCACCGAAGACGATAAAGGCGTTTGGGATTCTGCGACTGCAAATATGCGCACCTATTTAGCGCTAAAAGAACGTGCAACTGCTTATCGCAACGATCCTCGTGTAATCCAGGCGCAGAAAGATTCCAATATTCCAGGCCTTACCGAGAACACAATGGGAGATGGCGAAAGCTGGAAAGATCTCGCAAAGGATTCATTCGATGTTGAAGCCGCAGGAGTTCGCGGATATCAATATGAAGCCCTTAATCAACTCGCGCTAGAGCACTTAATGGGGTTCGGAAAGTAAATTCTCAGGCAGGGTAACCTTGCCTAGTGAGTTCGCATTCTGATCTATTAGCAGCCCAAATTCAGGGCGCTATTTCTCGCGCCATCGAACGCGGTGATTTGATCGGATCTGTACCTGCCGTTATTCCGCTGGAGCGTCCTAAAAATCGCGACCATGGCGATTACGCCTCTTCTATCGCGCTGCAATTAGCCAAGCCTGCTGGCAAAAATCCGCGCGAGGTTGCCGAGCTTTTAAAGGCAGATCTGGAAACCCTTCCCGAAGTTGCATCCGTTGCTATCGCAGGTCCAGGTTTTATCAACATCACCTTAAATCGCGCCAGCCAAGCAGATTTAGTTCGCACCATATTAAGTGCAAAAAATGGCTATGGACATGGAACTGCTTTAGCTGGAGTAAAGATCAACTTAGAATTCATTAGCGCTAACCCAACTGGTCCGTTGCACTTAGGTCACACGCGTTGGGCGGCAGTTGGAGATGCGTTAGGGCGTGTACTTAGCGCAGCCGGCGCATCTGTGACTCGCGAGTTTTATATAAACGATCGTGGCAACCAGATGGATTTATTTGGCCAATCTGTACAGGCAGCAGCTTTGGGTGAGCCGATTCCAGAAGATGGATATCAAGGCGAATACATCGCAGATTTAGCAAAGGCGGTTGTGGCAGAAAATTCTGCAATCACATCTCTTCCGGCTGCAGAAAGGCTGGTTGCATTCCGCGAAGCGGCATATCAACTACAACTTAAAGATCAACAGCGCGTCTTGGATACCTTTAATACCCATTTTGATGTCTGGTTTTCAGAGCGTTCGCTACACGATGGCGGCAGCGTCGAACATGGTTTAGATAAGTTGCGCTCGCAAGGCCATGTCTTTGAAGTCGATGGCGCAACATGGCTACGCACCACTGACTTTGGTGATGATAAAGATCGCGTGCTAGTTAAAGCCAATGGCGATTTAACTTATTTCTCATCTGACACCGCTTACTACATCAATAAGCGCGAACGTGGTTTTGATATCTGTATCTATATGTTGGGCGCAGATCATCACGGTTATATCCATCGCTTAAAGGCCACTGCAGCATGCGCTGGCGATGACCCTGAATACAACATCCATATCTTGATCGGGCAACTAGTAAAGATTATGGAAGGTGGCGAAGAGGTAAAACTCTCTAAGCGCGCCGGCACAATTATTACTCTGGAAGAGTTAGTAGAAAAAGTTGGCGTTGATGCAGCGCGTTACACATTGATTAGGTATCCCGTAGATACGCCGATGGTGATGGATATAGATATTTTGAAACGTAATACCAACGAGAATCCGGTTTATTACGTGCAATATGCACACGCTCGTATTGCTGCTGTTCTGCGTAACGCAGCAGAACTTAAAGTCCCAGCCAGTTTAGATAACTTTGATCCTGCGCAACTTAGCCATGATCGCGAGAACGAACTACTGGGCTCACTTGCCGAATTTCCTCGCATCGTCGCCGGCGCTGCCGAACTTCGCGAGCCGCATCGCGTGGCACGTTATCTGGAAGAGCTCGCCGGGGTTTATCACGGGTTCTACGCTGATTGCCGCGTGCTTCCAATGGGAGACGAGCCAATTTCTTCGCTTCATAGCTCACGAATTAATTTGTGTGCAGCAACTCTGCAAGTACTGAAGAATGGCCTTGACTTACTTGGCGTCAGCGCGCCGGAAAGGATGTAATCCATGTGGTCGAGAAATATCTCATTCACCAATGGTGAACTACACCTATCTGGAATACCGGCTGCGCAATTAGCAAAAGATTTTGGAACACCTGCCTTCTTTATCGATGAAGCAGATTTTCGCGAACGTGCTATCGGATGGAATAACTCACTGCGCGATGAGTTCGGATCAAAAGCCGGCACGGTTTACTACGCAGCAAAGGCTTTTATCTCAGTAGCCGTTGCACAATGGATTAAAGATTGCGGAATCGGTATCGATGTCTGTACTGGGGGAGAACTAGCCGTTGCCCTAGCTGGCGGGATTGATCCGGCAAAGATTGAAGTTCACGGCAACAATAAATCGCTACCGGAAATAGATCGCGCAGTCGCTGTGGGAGTTAAGACAATTGTGATGGACTCACTTCACGAGATTGATCGCGTTGCCGCGATGGCGCACAAACACGGCAAAGTACAAGGTGTGATGCTGCGCTTGACCCCAGGAATTCAGGCCCACACCCACGAATCAATTTCAACTGCGCATGAAGATGTGAAATTTGGATTTTCAATTGCGAGCGGTGCTGCTTGGGCTGCTGTGCAAGCAGTCCTTGCCCATCCTGAACTAGAACTGCGCGGATTTCATTCGCACATTGGTTCGCAGATTTTTGGGACTGAATCATTTCAACTTGCCGCAGATCGCTTGATTGCACTGCTTGCCAAATATCGCGATACTTACTCAACTGAACTTCCAGAGCTAGATCTCGGTGGCGGTTATGGAATTGCCTATCTGCCTGAGGATGAAACTCTTGAACCGGGTGAAGTCATGCCAGCTTTGCGCAGCGCAGTTACTGCAGCCTGTGAAAAACATAAATTAAATATCCCCACAATTTCAATTGAACCTGGTCGTGCAATCATTGGACCAACCACTTTTACTTTATATGAAGTTGGAACAACTAAAGATGTTGTACTCGAAGATGGTGCAACTCGTCGTTATATATCGGTCGATGGCGGCATGAGTGATAATATTCGTCCGTCTTTATATGACGCGCAATATCACGCGGTGATAGCTCAACGCGCATCAACTGCAAAATCTGTATCTTCGCGCGTTGTTGGAAAGCATTGCGAAACCGGAGACATTGTCATTCGCGATATTTCACTTCCGGCAGATATTGCACCAGGTGATTTAATCGCTATCCCAGCAACTGGCGCATATGGACGCAGCATGGCTAGTAATTACAACCACGTGCCACGTCCCCCTGTTGTGGCAGTAAATAATGGAAAAGCCCGCGTAATCATCCGTCGCGAAAATGAGGCAGATCTGCTCGCACTTGATGTGAAAGAATAGGCAGATGAGTCCAGCAGATAAACCTGTACGTATCGGCATGCTCGGTTGCGGCGTTGTCGGTGGTTCAGTAGCGCGCCTTTTATTGGCAGATACTGCAGAGCTTTCAACCCGCGCAGGCGTGAAGATGGAGTTATCTCGCATCGCAGTTCGCACTATCAAGCCACACGAGGGAATTAACCCAGCGCTCTTTACAACAGATCCATTCTCAATTGTTAACGATCCCGAGATTGATTTAATCATCGAGGTCATGGGCGGAATTGAACCGGCGCGCGAATTAATCATGACTGCGATTGAAAATCGTAAATCTGTAGTTACTGCAAATAAAGCCTTGCTGGCCAGCCATGGCGCAGAGATGTTTACCGCCGCTTACGCCAAGGGTGAAGATATTTATTACGAGGCATCTGTTGCCGGAGCAATTCCAATTATCCGCCCGATGCGAGACTCACTTGCGGGTGACTTTGTTACTCGCTTAATGGGAATCGTTAACGGAACTACAAATTACATCTTGACCAAGATGCATGAAGATAACCGCGAATTTGCCGATGTCTTGAAGGAAGCACAAGATCTGGGTTATGCCGAAGCAGATCCAACTGCCGACATAGAAGGCTTTGATGCAGCGGCAAAGGCTGCCATCTTGTCAGGTCTTGCCTTCCATACTCGCGTAACCGTTGATGATGTTTACCGCGAAGGAATTTCTAAGATCACTTTAGAAGATGTGACAATCGCAAAATCCATGGATCACGTCATCAAGTTACTGGCGATTGCAGAGTTAACACCTGCTGATGAAATTTCAGTTCGCGTGCATCCAGTTATGTTGCATAAGAGCCATCCACTGGCATCTGTTCGCGATGCCTATAACGCAGTCTTTGTGGAAGCTGAATCCGCAGGCTCGCTCATGTTCTACGGTCGCGGTGCAGGTGGTGCACCAACTGCATCTGCCATCTTGGGCGATGTAGTAGCAGTTGCTCGTCACATTGCACTTAACTCAGTTGGCCAGCGCGAGACTGATTATGCCGATCGCGATATCGCACCGATTGAGACTACAAAGACAAAGTTCTTAATTCGCTTAGAAGTAGCCGATAAAGCAGGTGTTTTAGCAGCTATCGCAAATACCTTCGCCAATCACGGGGTATCAATTCAAACCGTTAATCAGGCAGGTCGAAATAGCGATGCTGAGGTAACGATCGTTACCCACTTAGCAACTGAAGGCGAACTTAAAGCAACTGTTGAATCGCTAAAGGCTATGGATATGGTCAATAAGATCTCTAGCGTGATCCGCGTAGAAGGTGCGTTGCCAGCATGAGTTTATTTAAAGCCAAGAAATCTGGGGCGTATCAATGGCGGGGAGTAATCGAGGAGTACCGCGATCGTCTGCCAGTTAGTGCAAAGACTCCCGTTGTTTCACTGCGTGAAGGTGGCACACCACTTATTTATGCCTGCTATTTATCTGAACTTCTCGGCAACGATGTTTGGCTTAAGTACGAGGGTATGAATCCAACTGGTTCTTTTAAAGATCGTGGAATGACAATGGCGATTTCTAAAGCTGCCGAAGATGGCGCAAAGGCCGTTATCTGTGCCTCAACTGGAAATACATCTGCCAGCGCTGCCGCCTATGCAACTAAAGCCGGAATGATTTCAGCGGTATTGATTCCAGCGGGAAAGATCGCAACTGGAAAATTAGCACAAGCGGTAATCCATGGTGCACAAATTTTGCAAGTCGCCGGGAACTTTGATAATTGCCTAACTTTGGTGCGCGAACTATCTGAAAATTATCCAGTTGCGCTAGTTAACTCGGTTAACCCTTATCGCATCGAAGGTCAGAAGACTGCTGCTTTTGAAGTAATTGACATGTTGGGCTTTGCACCAGATATTCACGCGCTGCCTGTCGGTAACGCTGGAAATATCACTGCGTATTGGAAGGGCTATAACGAATACCGCAAGGATGGTATTTCGAATTCACTTCCACAGATGTATGGTTTCCAAGCCGCAGGTTCTGCGCCTCTTGTTAAAGGTAAGCCGGTTCTGAAGCCAGAGACAATCGCAACTGCGATCCGCATCGGAAATCCCGCTTCATGGGAGCAAGCCATAGAAGCGCGTGATAAATCTGGCGGCGTAATTGATTCAGTCACCGATAAAGAAATCCTTGCTGCTTATGCGCTAGTTGCTGGGAAAGAAGGCGTATTTGTTGAGCCTTCATCAGCTGCTGGAATTGCAGGCTTAATTAAATATAAAAAGGCGGGCAAGCTGCCAAAGGGCAAGAAGATCGTTATCACTGTTACTGGACACGGGTTAAAAGATATTTCTTGGGCGCTAGAAAAGTTTGCCAAGCCAAAGATTGTAAAAGTAAATGCTGCCGCTGCCGCAAAGGCGTTGGGTCTTAAGTAAGCGCCATGGCTAAACCAACATTTAAAGCCAATCCCATCCAGGTTCAAGTCCCGGCAACTTCTGCCAATCTAGGGCCAGGTTTTGATTCCTTTGGTTTAGCACTTGGTATGCACGATCGTTATGTTGCGCAGATTTTAGACGATGCCGGGTTAGATATAGATGTAACCGGGGAAGGTGCCGATGATCTTCCTCGCACTGATAAGAACTTACTTGTTAAAGCGATGTATAAAGGTTTTGATTTTCTTGGGGGCAAACCTAAGGGTGTGGCTGTTCGTGCGCTAAATGTAATTCCTCATGGTCGCGGTCTTGGTTCCTCTGCCAGTGCAATCGTTGGTGGTCTATCACTTGCGCGCGCTTTGGTCTTAACCGGTAGCGAGAAGATGAGCGATGAGAAGTTACTGCAGCTAGCAACTGATATGGAAGGCCATCCAGACAATGTGGCGGCCGCGCTTTATGGAAATGCTGTTGTTGCTTGGCAAGAAGATCAGCATGGCAAGAATGTGGCGCAAGCAATTTCGCTAAACGTTGATACACGCATCCGCGCAATCGCCTTTATTCCATCTACTGCAGTTGCCACGTCAAAGGCGCGCAAGATGTTGCCCGAAAGCATTCCGCATCGCGATGCGGCAAGAAATTCCGCGAACTCCGCCTTGTTAGTGCACGCCCTAACGTTGCGTCCGGATTTGCTCTTTAGAGCAACTGAAGATTTCCTACATCAGTCCTATCGCAGCGAAGCGATGCCAGCCTCATTTGCGTTATTAAATAAGTTGCGTGGTGCTGGAGTTGCCGCCTTTATCTCTGGTGCTGGTCCAACTGTGCTGGCTTTACATACAGGCAGTGAAAGCGATGTTGCAGAATTGATCCGCGCCGCCGGCAGCAAGTTTGAAGCTAAATCTTTAGAGATTTCTCGCACAGGAGCGATGATCCTCTAGCCAGACTCGAATTTTGCAGCCTGCCCGTGCGGGGTGCTATGGTTAGCCCACTTGCTCAGCCGGAAGTTACGGTGAAAGTCGGCAGGTAACCAATTCCAAATAACTAGGCTTTTTGCTTCTACGAACTCACGCTCGTAGACGAAGCCCCAAATGAAAAGATAGAGATGACAGATCAAGATAACGATCAAGTTAAGGACGCTGAACCAATCCGTTCAAATAGTCCAGAACTAGCGGCAATGAGCCTTCCTAAGTTAAAAGAAGTTGCTGCACAGTTAGGTATTGATGGTGCAACCAAGTTAAAGAAAGATGCGCTAGTAACTGCGATCGCAGATTTACAGGCGGCAAATCGCGAGGCTGCAAAAGCCGAACGCGAAGCCCGCCGCGAAGCGCGTAATGCTAAAAAGAATTCCAGCCGTGAAAGCTCACAGAATAATTCAAGTGGCAACTCAAATGATGATGACGGCGATGGCGAAGGTTCAGACGATAACCATGACAATGGCCCACGCGATAACGACCGTAACTTTGCCGGTCGCGATCGGGGACGTGGCCGTGACCGCAATCGTGGCCGTGACCGTAATCGCGATCGTGGACCACGTGAAGAACGCGAACCTGTTATCGGCGAAGATGATGTATTAGTTCCAGTCGGTGGTCTCGTTGACATCATGGATAACTTCTCATTTATCCGTACAGGTGGTTACTTGCCTGGGCCAAACGATATTTATGTCTCGCAGCAACAAGTTCGTAAATACGGACTTCGCAAGGGCGATGTTGTTACCGGTCAGGTGCGTCAGGCTCGTGAAGGTGAGCAACGTCAGAAGTACAACCCGCTAATTACTCTAGAAACAATCAATGGAGTAACTCCTGATGAAGCGCGCGGGCGCGTGGAATTCGGCAAGTTGGTACCTCTCTACCCACAAGAGCGCCTGCGCCTGGAAACTGAACCAAATATTTTGACTACACGCGTAATCGATCTGATTGCGCCAATTGGTAAAGGACAGCGCGGACTTATTGTTTCGCCTCCAAAGGCTGGTAAGACCATGGTCTTGCAGGCAATCGCTAACGCGATCACAACCAATAACCCTGAGTGTCACTTGATGGTGGTTCTAGTTGATGAGCGCCCAGAAGAAGTTACCGATATGCAGCGCTCTGTTAAAGGCGAAGTTATTGCTTCGACATTCGATCGTCCCGCAGATGATCACACCACGATTGCCGAACTTGCGATCGAGCGCGCCAAGCGCTTAGTTGAACTCGGCCACGACGTTGTTGTGTTGCTCGATTCAATTACTCGTTTAGGTCGCGCATATAACATCGCAGCTCCTGCATCAGGTCGCATCCTTTCGGGTGGCGTTGACTCTGCTGCGTTATATCCACCAAAGAAGTTCTTTGGTGCAGCACGTAATATTGAAGATGGCGGATCGCTAACAATTCTGGCAACAGCTTTGGTTGATACCGGCTCTCGTATGGATGAAGTTATCTTCGAAGAGTTCAAGGGCACCGGAAATATGGAGCTTATTCTTGATCGCCGTATGGCTGATAAGCGCATCTTCCCAGCAGTTAACGTAGTTGCATCTGGTACACGTAAGGAAGAAATTCTTATGGGTACTGAAGAACTCAATATTGTTTGGAAGCTCCGTCGTGTATTGCACGCCCTTGAACCACAAGCGGCTCTTGAGCTCTTGCTCGAGAAGATGAAGGGCACTAAGTCCAACGTCGAGTTCTTGATGCAGATCCAGAAGACAACTTCTGGTCCAAACGAGGGCTAAGCCCAAAGTTCGCTAACTTCACCGCGCCACCGCAAGGCTTTCACAAAGTCTTCACAAGGTCACACCGCAATATCTCCTTATCAGCCAACCACCAGGCGGGCGAAAGAGGAGATTGAAAATGCTTTCTACTAAGAAATTTCTAAGTGCAGCTCTAATCGCGACTTCACTTGTTGGTGGAGCTACAACAGCAATTGCTGCTGATACAAAGGATGCCGCTATTGCGCGCGCGCAAGCACAAGCAACCTTCCAATCGCAGATGAATACTTATGTAAGTGCACACCGTGCCATCGTTGATGCTCGCCGTGCCGCAAATGCAAAAGCGCTAGCTGATTTCCAAGCAGCTCTTGCAAGCGTGACAACTGATGCCCAATTACAAGCAGCTAAAGATGCACGTAAAGCAGCAGTTGCAGCAGCAGATGCAACTGCCAAAGCAGCTCTGGCGGCTTTGGTGAAACCAGCCAAGCCAGCCAAGCCAGCTAAGGAAACGCCAGCCCCAAAGGCGTCAGCTGCGCCAAAGGCATAGTTTTTCTATCGAGGGATATAGGGAGAGTAATCCGCAAAATCTGTGCGTCCCCCGCACGGATTTTGCGGATTACTCATTTCGCGAGAGGATTAGCGCCTATCACTACATAACGTGGTTATGACCTGGTTCACCGCTAATGGCGGACCCAGCCAATGAAAAGGAAAAAGAATGAAGCCAGAGATCCACCCAGAATATAAAGAGACCCAAGTAACTTGTGGTTGCGGTGAAAAGTTTGTAACCCGCTCAACAGTTGCCAGCGGATCTATCTACGTTGAAGTTTGTTCAGTCTGCCACCCGTTCTACACCGGCAAGCAGCGCATCCTCGATACTGGTGGACGCGTCGCCAAGTTCGAAGAGCGCTTCGGAGATAAGTCAAAGTCACAGAACGCAGCAGCTAAGTAGCTTTTTAAAGAGACCGCATCGCAGCCGTAAAGGTTGCGGCGCGGTCTCTTTATTTTTATCTCAATGAAGGAATATTAGCTAAGAGAAGGGAGAAGCCAGATGAGTAATGATCGCTTTGCATCCGCACATGAAATGGTGCGCGAATATCAAGTGCTTGAAAAGCAGATGGCTGATCCTTCGATCCATGAAGATCAAGGCAAGGCTCGTCAGCTAGGTCGGCGCTATGCCCAATTAGGTCCAGTTGTTGCCGGCTTTAACGCTTGGAAATCTGCTGCAGATGATTTAGAAGCAGCAAAAGAAATGGCTGCGGAAGATGAATCATTTGCAACTGAGATTCCCGCGATGGAAGCAGCCGTTGAGCTAGCCGCAGATAAATTAGAAGAGTTATTGCTGCCGCGTGATCCCAATGATGATCGCGATGTAATTATTGAAGTCAAAGCTGGAGCAGGTGGCGATGAATCTGCGCTCTTTGCTGGAGATTTAGTCCGCATGTATCAGCGCTATGCCGAAAAGCGGAATTGGAAAGTTGAGATCATCGATATGACCGAATCAGATCTTGGTGGTTATAAAGATATTTCGATGGCGATTAAATCCAAGGGAACTCCAGAACCTGGAACGACTCCTTATGCACGTTTGAAATTTGAAGGTGGTGTGCATCGCGTGCAACGCGTTCCCGAAACTGAGAGCCAAGGGCGTATCCACACATCAGCTGCTGGCGTACTTGTATTGCCGGAAGCAGAAGAAGTAGACGTTGAGCTAAATATGAACGATGTACGCGTAGATGTTTATCGTTCTTCAGGTCCGGGCGGACAATCTGTTAACACGACAGATTCCGCGGTGCGTTTAACCCACGTTCCAACCGGAATCGTTGTCTCTTGTCAGAATGAAAAGTCACAGCTGCAAAATAAAGAGTCAGCGCTACGTATCTTGCGCGCTCGTTTATTGGCAGATGCCCAGGAGAAAGCGGAAGCCGCCGCGATGGCCGAACGTAAGAGCCAAGTGCGCACAGTCGATCGCTCAGAACGAATCCGCACCTATAACTACCCAGAAAACCGTTTGAGCGATCACCGCGTAAATTACAAATCTAATAACTTGGATTCGGTATTAAATGGCGAGCTAGATGATGTTGTTCAGGCGCTATTAGATGCTGATAAAGCCGCGAAACTTTCCTCAACTAATTAATTCCGGCCAATCACAATGAGCGATATCAAACCTCTACTGCGTTCAGCCAAAGAACGGCTGGCGGCAGCTGATATTCAAGAAATCGATGCTGAGCACTTATTTGCTTATGTTCTTGGAATCTCGCGGATGGATCTACATAACTCGGTTAAGTTAGATGCAACTTTAAAATCACTCGGTGATTTCGGCGTTATCGAAGATACCTTCGCCAAGTTGATTTCCCGTCGCGCTTCTCATGAACCGTTGCAATATCTAACTGGTATTGCTTACTTCAGACACCTAGAGATCGAAGTTGGCCCTGGCGTATTAGTTCCCCGTCCCGAAAGTGAATTATTGGTTGATGCAGTACTTACCCACATCGCAAATTTAGAACAGACCGTTGACGGTGAGATTTCGGTAATTGACCTAGGTTCCGGTTCTGGGGCACTTGCGCTGGCAATTGCCACAGAAGCGCCACGTTCGCGGGTAATCGCAGTAGAGAAAAGTGAAGACGCGATCACCTGGCTAAAGAAAAATGTGGCAAAGATTTCCGAAAATGTACGAGTTGTAGCAGGTGATGTGGCAGATGTATTACCTGGCGTGAAATGCGACATTGTTATTGCCAACCCACCATATATTCGAGATCAACAATCCTTGCCGCGCGATGTCGCAGAACACGAGCCACATATCGCGCTCTTTGGCGGAGCAACCGGATTAGAACTACCGAAACTCTTTATCGATGCCGCAGCTCGCTTATTAAAGCGCGGGGGAGTCTTGGCAATAGAACATACCGAAGAACAAGGCGCGGCAATTGATGCGCTGCTATCACGCGAATTCATTGACATGGCTCTGCATCAAGATTTAACTGGGCGTCCCCGTTGGACATCTGCGGTTAGGAAATAAATGGCGCGCTACGAACTTGCACAAGGTGACTTGGCAGAACACGTTGCGACAGCAATTACTGCCCTGAAAGATGGTTATGTCATTGTGGCGCCACTAGAACATAGCTATGCACTAATTGCAGATGCTTTCTTCCACGATGCAGTTCGTGCATTACATGTATTGCGCGGTGATCCGCTGGGTGTTGCTGCGCAAGTTGCAATTGCTAGCCGCGATTCAATAGATGGCATTGCCCGAAGTATCTCGGCAGATGCGCGAGCGTTAATGGAGAATTTTTGGCCTGGGCTTCTATCTTTAAATCTCAAACCACAAGCTGGCCTGAACTGGGATTTGGGAGATGGAAATACTCTTGATCAAATTAACGTACGAATTCCAAATTCAGAATTTATCTTGGATGTGTTAAAGAAATCTGGCCCCGTCGCTGTTGCAAGCGCCGCCTTAGCTGGGAAAACTGCGATAAGTGATTCGGCGGATATTTCATACTTAGATTCTGAAGTCGCTGCCATCTTTACGGCTGGGGCTCTGCCCGCAGGCGCCCCAAGTACTGTCATAGATCTGACCGGAATCCGATCTCGCATCACGCGCCAAGGCGCAATCTCACTGAGCAAAATCACAGCCCTCGTACCCGACATTTCTCACGAGTAAGGCTTAGGCTTGCGCGCATGAGCGCAGAGACATTTTACGGCCCCGATTTTGCACTACTTAGCCAGCAAGACCCTGATATCGCAGCGGTATTGCTCTCGGAGTTAAAGCGCCAACAGTCCAATTTGCAGTTGATTGCATCTGAAAACTTTACCTCGCGCGCAGTTCTCGCAACTTTAGGTTCAACGCTTTCCAATAAATATGCCGAGGGTTATCCTGGAAAGCGTTATTACGGTGGATGCGAAGAAGTAGATAAGGCAGAAATTATCGCCATTGATCGCGCTAAATCTTTATTTGGTGCAGAACATGCCAATGTACAACCACACTCTGGTGCCAGCGCCAACGTCGCGGTTTACCAAGCCTTTACCAAACCAGGTGACACAGTCCTTGCCATGTCCTTGCCACACGGTGGCCACCTAACTCATGGATCGAAAGTTAACTTCTCGGGTAAATGGTTTAACGTGGAGTCATATGGGGTTCGTCAAGATAACGAGTTAATTGATTATGACGAGATACGCGACATTGCAATTCGAACCAAACCAAAGATGATCTGTTCAGGTGCAACTGCCTATCCATCGCTAATTGATTTTGAAAAGATTCGCGCGATCTGCGATGAGGTCGGCGCAATTATGTGGGTAGATGCGGCTCACTTCATCGGCCTTGTCGCCGGCAAAGCGATTCCTTCTCCTGTTCCTTATGCAGATGTTGTCTCATTCACAACTCACAAAGTTCTACGCGGTCCACGCGGTGGCATGATCCTGACCAAGGCTGAACATGCGGCAGCAATTGATAAGGCAGTCTTTCCGGGGATGCAGGGTGGACCAATCATGTCGGCGGTAGCTGGCAAAGCAGTCGCCCTTGCCGAATGTGCAACACCGGCCTACCAAAAGTATGCCAAGGATGTAATTGTTAATGCGCAAGCACTTGCTGCAGCGCTGGAAATAGAGGGTATGCGCGCAGTTTCCGGTGGCACGCAAACTCACTTAGCCCTGATGGATATTCGCAGTACTGGTGTAACTGGAAAAGTTGCAGATGAGCGCTGTGGCCAAGCAGGAATTGTTATGAATAAGAATTCGATTCCTTATGATCCAGAAAAGCCTGGAATCACCAGCGGAATCCGCGTTGGAACTCCGGCGACAACTACTCAAGGTATGGGTGTTGCCGAAATGAAAACCATCGCATCCCTTATTGCGCGCGCAATTAAGACTGATGATGAAGCAGCACATTTGGCGATTAAATCTGAAGTCCACGCCCTTACTGCACGCTTCCCAATTTACCAAGCGTAAACAAAATCCTAGGAAGTTATTGAATGCGCGAGTACCTAGTAACTCTGCTACTAGCAGCAGCGCTCTGTTACATCATCACACCATTTGTCCGTCGATGGGCACTTCATTTTGGAGTCATAGCTCAGATCCGTAAACGCGATATCCATGTAATTCCAACTCCACGCTGGGGTGGACTTGCCATGTGGCTAGCGATGTCAGCTACCTTCTTAATCGCCGGCAATCTTTCTCTGGTTGGAAAATCTTTTGGACATGATGCGCAGGGAATTTTCTTAGCAGGCACTTTCCTAGTCCTACTTGGAATGGCCGATGATAAATTTGAGCTAGATGCGATAACCAAGTTAGCGGGGCAAGCGTTAGCTGCGGGCATCTTATTGCTTTATGGAATTCAAGTTTTATGGCTTCCTATAAATGGCGTGACGATGCTGCCACCAAGCGTTGGACAGCTACTTACCGTTTTAGTTGTTCTAGTGACGATAAATGCAGTTAACTTTATTGATGGGTTAGATGGTTTAGCCGCTGGAATTGTGGCCATTTCAGGGGCTGCTTTCTTTGCATTTGCTTACCTTTTAGCAGTTGTTTATGGCTTTAATCGTGCGGGTGCGCCATCGCTAATCACGGCAGTAACAATTGGAGTTTGTTTAGGTTTCTTGCCCCATAACTCACACCCTGCTCGAATATTTATGGGTGATTCCGGTTCGATGTTCTTAGGTTTAATGCTGGCTGCCTCATCAATTACCTTAACTGGCCAGGTTGATCCCAATGCAATCAGTGAAGAAAAGTTAGGCCCTGCGCTCTTGCCGTTGCTATTGCCATTTGCTGTTCTTGCAATTCCGTTAGCGGATTTAACGCTGGCGATCTTTCGCCGAGTCCGCGCCGGTAAATCACCTTTCGCGTCAGATAAAGAACATTTACATCATCGAATAATGCGCGCTGGCAATACGCAGATTCGCACCGCTGGAATTATGTATCTATGGACTGCCACTATCGCATTTCCGGTGACGATATCGGCTTTTGCTCCGCTCTGGATTGCAGGCGTAGTTGCTCTAGCCCTAGCTGCGACTTCATATTTAGTTAGTAGTAAGGGTAAAGTAAAAGCATGAGCTCATCCCCAGAATTTGAATTATGGAAAGGTGCGATTGCACCTGCTTCAATTATTGGTGTTTTAGCAACTGCCGGCTTTGTAATTTGGCGTGGCACATCAGCTCTTCTGGGAGGGATACTCGCTGAATTTGTAGTACTAATTTTCTTCTGCATACATTTAGCAATCTCAAAGTATTCGCGAAAATTAGATCCGCTTACAACCATGGCGTTGGTTTTGGTCTCCTATTTTGCAAAGCTAGTTATATTGGGCGCATTCTTACTGGTTGTCGTAAATGCAGTTCCAGAAGATAGGTTAGATAGAACAACTTTTGGAATAGTTGCGATTCTGATCACATTTGCCTGGCTGGCGGGGGAGATACGGGCTTTCCTTAAACTAAGACTGCACCTACCATTGCCTGGAGAAGGTTCTTAATAATATGAATAATAATATGAATAATAATATGAATAAAAGGGAATGAATATGGCAGTAAACGATGAAGCAGCTTTCTGGTCGATAATTGCCTATCTAATCTCAGGTTTAGTTTTCTGGGGCGGAGCCGGCGCTATCGCCGATCATTTTCTTGGAACTGGATACCTATTAATTGTGGGATTGGTCATGGGTATAGGTTCTAGTTTTTGGCTAATTTGGCTACGTTTTATCAAGCAGTAAATCCAGTAAATTTGCCCGTTTTGCAGGTTGCGTGGCTGAGGCTATAGGTTATGCCAGGTGCCCTACCCCCAAGGGTCACAAACCCCTGATTCTTAAAGGAGTAATTGATGCACACTTTGTTGCGGGAAGCCGGCAACGGTTTTATCCCCCCAAGTAGTGCAGATTTTGATTTCCCGCCGATTTTTGGCAATAGCATTTTATTTACCAAGCCCGTTTTGATGGTTTTTCTCTCAGTAATCATCGCCGCATCATTCTTTATCGCCTCTTCTCGCAAGGCGGCGATCGTTCCTTCAAAGCTCCAGTATGCCGGCGAATCTGTCTACACATTCATCCGCAACGAGCTTGGCCGAGATGTCATTGGCCCTGAGTTCATGCGCTTTGTGCCTTTTCTCTTCTCTCTCTTTGTCTTTATCTTGGTCAATAACGTCTTTGGCGTGATTCCACTTCTGCAATTTCCAACGATGTCTCATATTGGATTTCCAGTTGGCGTGACGATATTTTCATATATTTGCTACCACTATGTTGCGATTAAAAAGCATGGGCTAGGTAAGTACCTAAAAGATATTTGCTTCATGCCAGGCATTCCAAAGCCGGTCTACTTGATTCTTACTCCCGTAGAACTCTTGACTTACTTAGTTACACGTCCGCTAACTCTTTCTATGCGTTTATTCGCAAATATGTTTGCCGGCCACTTACTTCTTCTGGTCTTCACTTTAGGTGGCGAGTACTTGCTAATGAGCGGTATTTTGCTCAAATTCTTAAGCATCTTCTCCTTTGGACTTGCAATCGGTCTGAGCTTCTTCGAACTCGGTATCCAGTGCCTGCAGGCTTACATATTTACACTTTTGACCGCTTTATATATCGCAGGAGCGCTCGCAGACGAGCACTAAATAGGTTTGGCCAAACGCCCGTTTGGTCAAGATTTGAAAGGAAAGAGAAATGACAGGTACTCTCGCAATCGTGGGCTTTGGTCTTTCGACTATCGGTCCAGGTACTGCAACCGGATTAATTTTCGCTGCTTACATCAACGGCGTAGCACGCCAACCAGAGGCTCGTAGCATTCTGCAGCCAATCGCATTCCTTGGATTCGCCCTCGCTGAAGCTTTGGCTCTCTTTGGTCTAGTTCTCGCATTCGTCTTGAAGTAAGAACAGTTTAAGAAACTAGGAGTTAAAGATGATTAGTCGATTTGAATTTCTCTCTGCGGGAGAAGGCGCAAGCCCGGTTGTCCCAAAGCCTGCGGAAATCATTGTTGGCTTTATCGCATTCGGAATTCTTTTCTTCTTACTTCGCACACGCGCGGTACCAAAATTTGAGAAGGCGTATAAAGATCGCACCGAGGCAATTCAAGGTGGCTTAGAGCGTGCAGAAATTGCACAGCGCGAAGCTTCCCAAGCTTTAACAATGTATCAAGCACAACTAGCTGATGCTCGTGGAGAAGCAGCAAAATTGCGCGATGAAGCACGTGTTGAAGGTGCAGCAATTCTTGAGCAGATGCGTACCAGCGCCCAAGAGGAAGCCTCACGTATTACTGCGGCGGCCCGCGCATCTATCGATGCCGAACGTCAACAGGCATATAACGCTCTCATCACTCAGGTTGGTGCAATTGCTACAGATCTTGCATCCAAGATTGTTGGAGAAGCCTTAGATGATCAGGCCCGCCAATCTCGAGTAGTCGAAAGATTCCTTGAAGATATGGAGAAGGCTAAGTAACCATGTCACTATTGTTAAAGGGCGCAAGCCGTCAATCACTTGCCGTAACGCGTTCTGCTTTGGAGAAATTAATCTCCGCAGTAGATGCTGCTACTGCGGCAAAGATTTCGGCTGACCTTTTCGCAATGGTTAAGGTCTTAGATTCCTCCAGCGCGGTGCGACGTGCACTCACCGATTACGCTCGTGATGAGTCAGCTAAGTCCACTTTAGGCAAGGATATTTTTAAGGGCCTTGGTTCTGCACAAGCTCTAGAGATATTTTCTAAGATGGCTGGTTTGCGCTGGTCATCACCAAGAGATTTTGGAAATGTGCTGGAATTCCTAGGCGTCCAAGCCTTGGTAGCAAGTGCCGAAAAGAGCGGATCTTTAGCTGATCTAGAATCTGAAATTTTTGCAGTCTCTGAAACCATTGCAAAGAGCCCAGAGTTAAGAGCGTTTTTTGCGGTACGTAACGTCGTAGCTGCACCTAAGAGTGAATTACTCACCTCTCTCCTGTCAGGGAAGGTAACTCAAGCAACGCTTGATCTGACCTCTTATCTTGTAGATCATCCACGCGGCCGAAATGTAGAAGCCGGTCTTAACGATTTTGCTGCTGCAATCGCGCAAATCAAAGATCGCCAGATCGCCCACGTAGTTTCTGCAACTGCTCTTAGCGCCGAACAAATCAGCAGGCTTGCCAAGTCACTTACCAAAACCTTTGGTCGTGAAATCAAAGTCAATGCCAGCGTTAAGCAAGAAGTCGTAGGCGGAATGTCTATTCGAGTCGCAGATGAGTTAATTGATGGAACTTTACTTACACGTATATCCCAAGCAGACCGTCTGCTTGCTGGAAAGAACGCTTAGTTTTACCGAAATAGAAGATTTACAAGAGATAAAAGGATAAGGGAGAAAAAAATGGCGGAACTTACAATCCGGCCCGAAGAGATCAGAGATGCCTTAGCGAAATTTGTTAAGTCATACGATCCAGGAACTGCTTCACGCGATGAGGTAGGTACCGTAAGCCAAGCAGGCGACGGTATTGCTCGCGTTGAAGGACTCCCATCAACAATGGCCAACGAACTTTTACAGTTCGAGAACGGAACGCTCGGTCTGGCACTTAACCTTGATGTGCGCGAAATCGGTGTGGTTATTCTCGGTAGTTACGCCGGAATTGAAGAAGGAACATCAGTGCGCGGTACTGGTGAAATTCTTTCGGTTCCAGTCGGCAATGGCTTCTTAGGTCGCGTTGTTGATCCACTCGGTCGTCCAATTGATGGCAAAGGCGAGATCAAAGCAGATGCGCGTCGCGCCCTTGAATTACAGGCTCCCTCTGTAGTTCAGCGCCAACCAGTTAAGGAACCACTTGCAACAGGAATCAAAGCAATTGATGCGATGACAGCGATCGGTCGCGGACAGCGTCAGTTGATCATTGGTGACCGCCAGACAGGTAAGACTGCAGTTGCAGTAGATACCATCATCAATCAGCGTGAAAACTGGTTGACTGGAGATCCAAAGAAGCAAGTTAAATGTATTTATGTTGCTATTGGCCAGAAAGGTTCAACGATCGCATCTGTTAGAGGCGCGCTCGAAGAAGCTGGCGCAATGGAGTACACAACTATCGTTGCATCTCCTGCATCAGATCCAGCGGGCTTTAAATACTTGGCTCCATATACTGGTTCTGCAATTGGCCAGCACTGGATGTACAACGGCGAGCACGTACTAATCGTCTTTGATGATCTCTCCAAGCAAGCAGAGGCTTACCGTTCAGTCTCACTTCTACTTCGCCGTCCACCAGGTCGCGAAGCATACCCAGGCGATGTTTTCTACTTGCACTCACGTTTGCTAGAACGTTGCGCAAAGCTATCTGATGAACTCGGTGGCGGTTCAATGACTGGTCTGCCAATCATTGAAACAAAGGGAAATGACGTTTCTGCATTTATTCCTACCAACGTAATTTCGATTACCGATGGTCAATGCTTCTTGGAAACTGATCTCTTTAACGCTGGCGTTCGTCCAGCCATTAACGTAGGTGTTTCGGTTTCTCGCGTGGGTGGTTCAGCACAGACAAAGGCGATGAAGAAGATTGCCGGACGTTTGCGTCTTGACCTTGCTCAGTTCCGTGAACTCGAGGCATTTGCTGCCTTCGGTTCTGACCTTGATGCGGCATCAAAGGCTCAACTCGAGCGCGGTGCACGTATGGTTGAACTGCTAAAGCAGGGTCAGTACTCACCTTATTCACTCGAGCGTCAGATTGTTTCAATCTGGGCCGGTACATCAGGTGCCTTAGATGATGTTGCAGTTGCCGATATTCGTCGCTTTGAATCTGAACTTCTAGATTTCATTGGCCGCGAACGTAAAGAGATCTTTACAGTTATCTCAGAGACCAAGCTGCTCGAAGATGACACAGTTTCCAAGATGGAAGAAGCAGTTGCCGCATTTAAGCAGCGCTTTACCTCATCTGTTGTAGCTGCCGTCAACGATGCCGCTGCAGAAGCTCTTGAATCAGAAGGCTCTGAAGCAATCACCAAGCACGTCCCACCGGCGGTGAAGAAGTAACTCATGGGCGCTCAACTACGCATATATCGCAGACGGATGAGATCCGTCAAGGCGACTAAAAAAATTACGAAGGCGATGGAGTTAATCTCTGCCTCTCGTATCGTCAAAGCGCAACAACGTGTTGCTGCTTCGACCCCATATGCAAATGAGTTGACCCGTGCTGTAACCGCAGTTGCTACATATTCTTCGACTAATCATCCTTTGACCACACCACATGAGAATCCAAAGCGCGCTGCGATTTTAATAATCTCAGCTGACCGCGGTATGGCTGGTGCGTATTCAAATAACGCGATTAAAGAAGGCGAACAACTCGCTGCGATGGTCCGGGAACGTGGTTTGCAAACTACTAGCTACCTAGTCGGGCGCAAGGCAGTTAACTATTACAAGTTCCGCAATCGCGATATTGCCGGATCTTGGACTGGATTCTCCGATAACCCAACATATGCGAACGCTAAAGAAGTTGCTGACTCGCTAATTACTGCATTTTTAGCCGATTCATCTCAAGATGTAACTGGTGTTGATGAGATACACATTGTCTTTACCGAGTTCAAATCTATGTTGACTCAAAATGCAATGGCCAAGCGAATGTTGCCGCTAGAAGTTGTAGAAAGTGATTCTCCAGTTGCAACTGGCTTGCTGCCAATGTATGAATTCGAACCAAATGCGGGAGATGTGCTGAATGCCCTTCTTCCTCGCTTTATCGAAGCCCGAATCTTCAACGCGATGTTGCAATCAGCTGCTTCCGAGCACGCTGCACGTCGTCGCGCTATGAAGTCAGCGACTGACAACGCTGATGATTTAATCAAGTCGTTAACCCGACTTGCGAACGCGGCTCGTCAAGCCGAAATTACCCAGGAAATCAGTGAAATTGTGGGCGGCGCAGACGCGTTAGCCTCAGCTAGTGCAGGGAGTGAATGATGTCATCAACAGGTAAAGGCCGCGTTGCCCGAGTAATTGGACCGGTCGTGGATATTGAATTCCCCGCGGATTCAATGCCATCGATCTTTAACGCGCTCCACGTAGAGACCACCATGAGTGGCACTACTCGTACCCTGACCCTTGAAGTTGCACAACACATTGGTGACAACCTTGTGCGCGCAATTTCTATGCAGCCAACAGACGGAATGGTCCGTGGCGCAGAAGTAACAGATACCGGAGCTGCGATCTCAGTTCCCGTCGGTGATGTGACAAAGGGCCACGTATTTAACACCCTTGGCGAATCACTCGATGTTCCAACATCTTCCCTTGATATCAAAGAGCGCTGGCCGATCCACCGCGATGCACCAGCATTCGATCAACTCGAGTCAAAGACCGAAATGTTCGAGACCGGTATCAAAGTTATCGATCTGCTAACACCTTATGTAAAGGGCGGAAAGATCGGCCTCTTCGGTGGTGCAGGTGTTGGTAAGACTGTGCTTATCCAGGAAATGATTTATCGCGTAGCAGAAAACTTCGGTGGTGTATCAGTATTTGCTGGCGTTGGAGAACGTACTCGCGAAGGTAACGACTTGTTCCTGGAAATGACTGAAACTGGCGTTATCAATAAGACTGCATTGGTCTTCGGTCAGATGGATGAGCCACCTGGCACGCGTCTTCGCGTTGCACTTTCAGCGTTAACCATGGCTGAGTACTTCCGCGATGTTCAGAAGCAGGATGTATTGCTCTTCATCGACAATATCTTCCGCTTTACACAAGCAGGTTCTGAAGTATCAACTCTGCTCGGCCGTATGCCATCTGCTGTGGGTTACCAGCCAACACTGGCTGATGAAATGGGCCAGTTGCAAGAACGCATTACTTCAACTCGTGGTCACTCAATTACATCTATGCAGGCAATTTACGTTCCTGCAGATGACATTACCGACCCAGCCCCGCACACAACATTCGCGCACTTAGATGCAACAACAGTGTTGTCTCGTCCGATTTCAGAGCTTGGTATCTACCCAGCGGTGGATCCACTTGACTCAACTTCACGCATCTTGGATCCACGCTATATCGGTGAACACCACTTCCGTGTTGCAAACCGCATCAAGCAGATCTTGCAGCGCTATAAGGATCTACAGGACATCATCGCAATTCTCGGTATCGATGAATTGTCAGAAGATGACCGCGTTCTTGTCGGTCGCGCTCGTCGCATTCAGCGTTTCTTGTCACAGAACACATTCGTTGCGAAGGTCTTTACTGGTCTTGATGGCTCATTCGTTCCATTGACTGAAACTATCTCAGCATTTGAAGCACTAGCCGATGGCAAGTACGACCATGTTCCAGAACAAGCCTTCTTCATGTGTGGTGGCCTCGATGATGTCGAGCGCAAAGCTGCAGAGTTAGCGAAGAACTAAAAACATGGCTCTTAACGTCGAACTAGTTTCGCCAACACAACAAGTGTGGTCTGGGCAAGCAGTGATGGTTTCTGCTCGCACAACAGATGGTGATCTGGGAATTCTCCCAGGTCACACACCGCTCTTTGGCGTACTAGTCGACGGTGCCGTAAGCATCAAAGGCGTCGATGGCACAACAAAAGAATTTAACGTGCAAGGCGGCTTCTTATCTGTCTCCAACAATCGCGTCTCAATTTTGACGGAGTCAGTTAACTAGTCTTACCTCATAAAAATATAGATTTTCAGTGGAAGAAACCGTGTAGTTGCTTTTCATGTTTCTGGAGCTGAGAAATCTATATTTTTTATTATCTATTCTCGGGTGACGTTGGCGCCGAGGGTGCGTAGATCTTCGGCAAAGTTTGGATAGCCACGGTCGATATGGAACGCACCATCGACTGTGGTTTCACCTTCGGAGACAAGAGCCGCTAGAACAAGGCCTGCGCCAGCGCGAATATCAGTTGCTTCAACTGGCGCGCCGGAGAGTTTTGAAATGCCATTGATAGATGCGTGATGGCCATCGACTGTAACTTTTGCACCTAAGCGAGCCAACTCGTTGACAAACATAAAACGAGATTCAAAGACATTTTCAGTCACCATGGAATGTCCATCTGCAACGGCATTCATTGCGATAATAAATGGCAATAAATCTGTGGCAAACCCAGGGTAGGGAAGTGTTGCAACATCGGTCGCACGTGGGCGGTGGTTCATCTGCACGCGAATTCCATCTTGGGTTGAAGTAATGATGGCACCAGCATGAGCAAGTTTTTCTAACATAACTTCCATATGATCTGCGCGACCACCGTGGATAGTGATATCACCTTGGGTCATAGCAGCGGCAAATGCCCATGTTCCGGCGATGATGCGATCGGTGATTGTGGTGTGATCGGTTGGGTTTAACTTGGCAACACCGGTGATCTTTATAAGTGGAGTACCTAAACCTTCGATCTTGGCACCCATTGAAATAAGGAACTCACCCAGGTCAACTAAATCTGGTTCGCGCGCAGCATTTTCGATTGTTGTGACACCTTTTGCTAATACCGCTGCAGTCATTAAATTTTCAGTTGCGCCAACGCTTGGGAAATCCAGATCAATTACTGCACCAGTTAGCCCGTTCGGTGCTGCTGCAATTACATAACCATGTTCAACGTGAGCGTTAGCGCCCAAAGATTCGAGACCATTAATGTGAAAATCTAAACCACGTGAACCAATTGCATCACCGCCCGGCAGCGCAACTTCGGCGTGACCGGTGCGGGCCACAAGTGGACCCAGTACGTTAATGGATGCACGCATCTTGCGCACCAGATCGTAATCTGCACGATGTTGTGGCGATTCTGGAACTTCGATAGTTACTACAGAACCAGAGTGAGCAACAGTGCATCCAAGGCGAGTGAGTAAGTCCGACATAATGTCCACATCCGCGATATCTGGCACGTTGCGAATTGTGGTTTTACCAACTGCAAGTAGGGATGCGGCCATAAGTTTTAGGACCGAATTCTTCGCACCGGTAACCGTTACTTCGCCCTTTAGGCTGGCGCCACCGACGATGCGGAAGCGATCGCTGCCTGCGGTGCTCGAAGATGCCATAAGCCAAGTCTACTTATAGGCTAGGGCCATGGTTAATTTAACGCGTATTTACACCAAGACCGGCGATGACGGATCGACTTCTCTGGGAGATATGAGCCGTACTTCAAAGAACGATTCTCGCCTTGAGGCATATGCAACTGTCGATGAAGCCAATTCGACTATTGGCGTTGTTATCGCAACCGATGAGTTAAGTGATGATATTCGTGCGCTTCTTATCCGAATTCAAAATGATCTTTTTGATGTGGGCGCTGACCTTTGTACGCCAGTAATTGATGCACCAGCCTTTGAACCACTGCGCGTGCTTGAAAGCCAAGTTACTTATCTTGAAGAACAGATCGATAAGTACAACGCAGATCTAGAACCGTTACGCTCATTTGTATTGCCATCCGGAACACCTGCTGCGGCACATTTACACGTGGCGCGTACCGTTGTACGTCGTGCCGAACGTCGCACCTGGGCAGCTATTCATGGCTTTGGAACTGGCGTAAATCCTTTAACTGCAAAGTATTTAAACCGTTGTTCTGATCTCTTATTTGTATTGGCCAGAGTTGCAAATAAAAAGATCGGTGATCAGTTGTGGGTACCGGGAGCTAACCGCTAACTCTTTAAAATAGCGCGCGCAATTTTCTCATCGCGCGCAAAGACATAAAGCCTTGGCCCATCTTTAGTATGAGCCAAAGTCGCCTTAATCTGCGATGTCGCCAGTTTTAAACGCAATAACTCACCTTCAATATGGTTATTCGGTGAGGCGATTACTACCAAAGCACCATATTCATCTTCGCGCCCAACTTTTGGAGTTTGCTCGATTAGAGATTTACCTCTGGCAAAAGCCCACTTTAGAATTAGCGCCAAGATAGCGACTGCAAAGAAGCCGCCAAAACTACTTAAGAAAAGCCCGTTATTAATTCCACCTAACATCGCTAGCCAGCCACTACTTGATAATCGGTATTAGGAAGTTGCCCCGTGGGTTCACTCTGATTACAGTCAGCGCTGATATTGGAGACGATATGACCTGCACCGATCGGCTCGGAAGTTACCAATAAAATTGTCACAACTTGCTGTGCTGCGCTGCGTGTGACTGACGTTGTTATCTTTCCGAAGGTTTTTAAGGTGCGGTTTTCTGGGGAAGTCGCCCCCACAACATCAGCAGTTATCTGCCACCAACGGCAACCAGTTTCAGATGCTACTAAGACCGCCCCGCATGTGAATTTAGTGCAGGCCTTAATTTGCGAAGCAAGTGCTGATTTGGCCGACAATATTCCAACTAACTCTTTGGCAGTTGGAACTTTCAGATATAACTTTGTCTCATTTAACTTATCTGTTTTAAAACCTACTGGTGGCCATGAAGGTGACGGTGAAGGCGTTAACTTAACAACTTTCTTCTTTTTCTTCACCGGAGCCTTCTTTATTGGAGCCTTGGTAGCAGGTGCTTTTGTAACGCTCGCCGTTGGAGTTGGCGTTGGGCTTTTTGTTACGGCCGTTGCGGGTGCAACGTTAAGTGCTAAACCAAGGGCTAAGGCCAAAGCCAACTTTTTAGATTTGATCATTTCTGTTGTTCCCATTTGAAGGTGCGAATAGAAATAAATAACCCAGCGATAAACCAGGCGAGAATGATTAGAAAAGTTCTTCCAGTTTCCCAGGTGCCGGCTACTTCACGAGCGGCAAATGAGTCAGGTAAGAAGACAGAGCGCATTCCTTGGGTCATCCACTTGAGTGGAAAAATTGCTGCAACTTGCTGCATCCAAGCAGGCAGATCTGTGAAGACAAAGAAGACGCCGCTAAAGAATTGCAGCACGATCACAACTGGCGATACGACAGCAGATGCACCTCGGCCACTCTTGGGAATTACCGAAAATGCAATGCCGAGCGATGTCGATGCTGCGCTACCGAGCAAGATCAACCAAGTAAAGGTCAGCCATTTCGCGGGGCTAGTTGGCAGATTAACGCCAAAGAATATGATTCCTGCGATTAAAAGTAAGAGAACTTGGATAACCATCGTTGCAAATACAACGATCACCTTGCCGATGAAATAACTGGCAGCTGGCATTGGTGTGCCACGCAGACGCTTTAGCGTTCCAAAGTCACGTTCGACCGGGATCATGATCGCTAATTGTTGAAAGCCCGTGTTAACCAGGCCTGATGCGATCATGCCGGCAACGAAGTACTGGCTAAAAGTTACGCCATCGGTTAGTTCGTTAGTAAACACGGAGCCAAAAATACCGAGCAACATAATTGGGAAAGCCAGGGTAAAGACAACTGATTCGCGTTGGCGCAAGAACTGTTTGATCTCTAAGCCACCGCGAGCGATTCCGATGGTCAGAGCGCTTGGCACTTTATTCTGCTTCATCTGCGCCCCCGATCATTTCCAGGTAAATATCTTCCAATGAAGCGCGCTTGACCGTTAGTTCTGGGATTTCACCAGAATAACTCTCGGTTAATTTACGTATCAGCGCAGTTGGATTATCGGTGCGCTCAGATTTTGGCCCTGATTCACTAAGCCATGAGACTGTGGCAAGAGAAGTCGCACGTCCGCCTAAAAGCGCCGGGGTTGAAACTTCAACGATCTGGCCATGATTAATTACCGCAACGCGATCGGCTAACGCTTCTGCCTCGTCCAAATAATGCGTGGTTAAGACAATTGTGGTGCCGCTATCGCGCAAGGATTTAATTAGCGCCCAAAAAGCGCGGCGGGCTTCGGGATCAAAGCCAGTTGTTGGTTCATCTAGAAATAAAAGTTCGGGGGAGCCGATAATTCCGAGCGCCACATCTAAACGCCGGCGTTGTCCACCCGATAAAGTGCGAATTAATTCAGTTGATTTTTCAGTAAGGCCAACAGATTCAATAACTTCATCAACGCTACGTGGGTTGGCATAATATTTAGCAAAATGAGCGACTGTCTCTTGCACTGATAAATCACCTGCATCAGATGTTGATTGCAATACTATGCCAATTCGATTGCGCCAGATTCTTCCGGCCGCGCCTTTAATCGCAGGATCGGTCTCTAATACCGAAACATCTCCGCTATCGCGGGTGCGAAAACCTTCCAGGATTTCAACGGTGGTCGTCTTACCAGCGCCATTTGGGCCAAGCAGAGCAAATATCTCGCCTTGAGCGATAGATAAATCAATACCAGCAACTGCCTGGGTGGATCCATAGCTCTTCTTTAGGCCACGGACAGAGATCACATTGCCCGAATCGCTCATATGGCAACCATGCCACATTGTCGGCAAAAGTGCGAGAAAATACCTTTATGAGCCCACGCCGCAACTTTCCAAAGGGTCGCAGGCCAAAAACCGAAGATCGCGATATCGCGACTTCCAATCAAACAATTGAAGAACATGCAGATGGTGATTTTATTGTTCGAAAGATCACCGGATCTAGTTCTAATAAACCTTATCGCTGTCCCGGTTGTGATCAAGTAATTCCGATGGCAACGCCACATACAGTTGCTTGGATGGATGGCGATGAAGATGGTCGTCGCCACTGGCATAACGCGTGTTGGGCCAAGCGAAATAATCGCCGGCCTAATACCGAGCGCACACGCAATGCGCCGCGTTTTTAATTAACCTAGTCGGCCGTTAAGCATGCGCGTCAAGGTAACAATTAACTTATCGTTGCCCTTAGTGCGTTTAAAGCTGGTAAATGCAATTGGCAATTGGAAACGGGCGCGAACAACTGTACGCGGATAAGTAAATTCGAGAATTCCTTCAGGGCCATGGATACGTCCATAACCACTATCTTTTACGCCACCAAATGGCACCGAAGCAATTGCTGCAAATGAAATCGTCGAGTTAATCGCAACCATGCCGCAATGAAGTTGGCGGGCGATCTTCTTGCCTTGGCGCTTTGACCAGATAGATGAGCCAAGACCATATTTAGATGCATTAGATAGCGCGATTGCTTCATCCATAGATTTAACGCGATTGATTGCAATAGTTGGTCCAAAGGTTTCATCCGTCATCGCAGTGGAATTTTCGGGAACATCGAGCAAGATAACTGGCTCAACAAAGGGAGCTTTAACTGAATCAGATCCACCCATTACAGCTTTTGCGCCTTTAGCTAGCGCATCATCGATATGGCCTTGAATAACATTGATCTGCGAAGGCATTGTTGCTGGCCCGTAGTTACCAACACCTGGCGCACCTGGATGAATCTTGCGGGCAACCTTGAGCGCTTCTTCAATAAATTTATCGGCAACGCTTTCGTGGACATATACACGTTCGGCACCAATACAGGTTTGCCCGGCGTTAGACATGGCTGACCAGATAGTTGCATCCGCGGCTCGCTTAATATCAGCATCTGCTGCAACTATTACCGGATCTTTTCCACCGCATTCGAGAACAACCGGAGTCATCGTGGTTGCACATGATGCGGCTACTAACTTTGCGGTGCGGGTGGAACCGGTAAATGCCAATTTATCTACTCCACTTTCACATAAATCTTTTCCAGTTGCGCCCAGACCCGTAATACAGATGAAAATGTCAGCCAGCGGTGCGACTTCTGCAAAAGTCTGTGCCAACACCATTCCAACACCTGGCGTGTATTCACTTGGTTTAAAGACAACGGTATTTCCTGCAGCAAGTGCGTAAGAGATAGAACCCATTGGAGTAAAGATGGGATAGTTCCAAGGACCAATCACACCAACGACACCAACCGGTGAGCGCTCAACAGTTGCAGACATATTTGCCATTAACGCACCAGGGGAGCGATGGGATGTGCGCATTACACCTTCGGCATGGCGCGCAGCCCAACCTAAGTGACCTACCGCAAGGGAGGCTTCTAACTTGGCATCACTTACTGGTTTACCAGTCTCACGTGAGACAAGTTCAGTGATCTCATCTAACTTTGTTATTAATAAATTACTCCACTTGAGAAGCACTTTACGACGGCCAGCAAATCCTAGATTCTGCCAAGCAGCAGATGCCGCACGCGCACGAGCAACGGCAGCAATAACCTGATCACGATCGGTGATGGGATATTCGGCAAGCACTTCACCGGTTACTGGATAGTGAGATGCAAATGTTGCGCTGGATAAAGTAGTCATGGGCAAAGACTAGACTCTCATCTATGTTGCAGCCAGTACGCCCTAGCACTATTTTGCCGGCGCACCGCACACCTTTTACAGTTACTACCGCCGATGGTGAGCAGTTAATCGGGGAAGTTGCCGCCCCACTTTCCGATTACACCGGAGCTATCCTTTGTCTCCATCCACTTCCAACCGCAGGCGGAATGATGGATAGCCATGTTTATAAGAAAGCTGCTAATCGATTACCTGCGATGGCTGGTATTGAAGTAATTCGGTTTAATTCGCGCGGAACAAGTAGCGAAGCCGGAACCAGTACCGGTGTTTTTGATAATGGCACCGCTGAACGTTTTGATGTCGAAGCGATGATGAGCTACTCCTTAGATACCTTGAAGTTAGAAAATCTTTGGGTAGTTGGTTGGTCATTTGGCACCGATCTTGCGCTGCGTCACGCCAGAGATCCGCGCGTTAAAGGGTTAATCCTTTTATCACCACCGCTTCGCACTTCAGAAGTAAGTGATCTGCAATGGTGGGCTCAAGATGGTCGACCAGTTATTGCACTTGTTCCCGAGTTTGATGATTATTTGCAACCACCACAAGCCATTGAGAGATTTAAACCATTAAGCCAGATAGAGATAATTCCGGTGGAAGGCGCCAAGCATCTCTGGGTAGGCGAACCAGCGGTTTATCGAGTGTTAAGTGAGATAACTAAAGTTATTGCACCAAAGCGCTTGCCACTTCCAACTGATATTTAAGAGTTATCGGCTCTCGGAAATACCACTTCATCAAGAATCAAGATTATTGATGCCGCAACCGGCACGGCTAGCAAGCCACCGATTAGACCAAGAAGTGATGATCCAATTAATGCTGAAATAATTGTTACTGCACCAGGCACAGCCAAGGTGCGCTTCATGATGCGGGGAGTAACTAGGTAATTTTCGACCTGTACATAAACCACATAAGCCACAAATGCTATGAGTCCAGTTGAGACTGATTGGGTTAGCGAAATAATTGTTACAACAGAGCACCCAATAAAGTGACCGATCAGCGGGATTAATCCGCAGACCAAGACAATCATTGCGATCGCAATTGGTGATGGCAGCGCTAAGACTAGAGATAGCGCAAGGACAAAGGCAGATGCCATAAAGGCGATAACTATCTGACTGCCAACGAATGAACCAACTCGCGAAATAACTGCGTTGACCAGGCGAGAGACCCGATCGCGCCGGCTAGCTGGAACAAAGCGAACGCCCAGGTCGACCATTTGTGGCAAGGAGGTAATGAAGTAAAGGGTGAGAATCAAAACGGTTAGCGCGGTAAAGGTTCCGGAAAGTACAGATTTACCAACGCCGATTACGCCACCAAAGGCCGAGATAATTAAGGTGCCATCGGCAGTTATCTCCTTCAATTTCGCTTGCAGAGTATCGATAATGCCAAATTGAGTATTTAAATCGGCGATCGTTGAGTTATTTTTCAATTCAGCAAGTAGCGCAGGACCACTATTGATTAGCTGCGTGCCCTGTGAAACAACCGGTGGAATTACAACTGCGATAAAGAAAATAACAAAGACAATTACTGAGATAAAAATTATTACAACTGCATTTGTGCGTGACATTCCGCGTCGCTGAATCGCTTCTACTGCAGGATTTAAACCAGTTGCCAAGAAGAGCGCAACGATTATTAATACAAATATCTGGCTGGTGCTGGCAAGAGCGCGCATCAAAACTATGGCGACAAGGGCTCCAAGAGTTCCAACGAATCCAAAGTAGAAGGGATGTGATCTATCTAATGGGTGGCCCTGAGTACCAAAATCTGTTGGCGCAGTGTTTGCCTTAGGTTTACGTTTGATGCGATCAGTTATAGCCATGTCGCCTATTCTAAAGCGATATCCTTGCGCTATGGCGTTGCGCATTACGGGATTAGGCGAGGAAATCGCCGCCGTTACCGGGCTGCCCTGGCAGATCAATTTGGAAGAATGGCCAGAAGATCCAGCTCTTGCGGAAAAGCGCGGTATATCGCGCCACGTGGTTCGTTTGGTGCGATCAACCGATGACCCTGATTCAGAAGTCTATGCAGTCAAAGAAACCGTTTCTGAGTTTGCCAATCGCGAATATAAAGCCCTGCGCGAGCTTGCTCATCTAGGTGCACCTAGTGTGCAATCCATTGCAGTAATTGAAGGGCGTACAAATGAAGCAAATGAAGAACTTCCTTGCGCACTTGTTACACGTTTCCTTCCATATTCACTTCCTTATCGCGTTCTATTAAGTGGTAAAGATGTAACGTCCAATGACATAACGATGATGGCAAATGCGCTGGCGTTGCTCTTGGTGCAATTACATTTACTGGGATTTTGGTGGGGAGATTGCTCACTTTCAAACACTCTATTTCGTCGCGATGCTGAAGCATTTGCTGCTTACTTGGTAGATGCGGAAACCGGCGAATTCCAGAAATCACTTAGCGATGGCCAACGAGAACATGATTTAGAGATCGCCCACTTTAACGTTGCTGCCGAACTAGAAGATTTAGCGCTCTCTGGAGTTCTCTACCCAGGAATGGATCCAATTCGTGCCAGTGAAGCAGTGATCAAGCGTTATCACCGAATATGGAAAGCGCTAAAAGAACGTCAAGTCTTAGATCCGAAGGATCGCCATGCGGTAGAACGTGCCATGCGCCAATTACATGATCTGGGTTTTGCAGTTGATGAGGTATCAGTATCCCTAGATGGCGAATCGCAAAAATTGTATTTCCAACCAAAGCTGGTTGCACCTGGCTATCACCGCAATCGCTTGCGCGAGCTAACTGGTTTAGAGACTGAGGCTTTGCAAGCAAAACGCTTACTTGCATCCCTTGATCGCTTCCGTGGTCGCGAAGAGAGTCCAAAACCACCGATTGCAGATTCAGCAAGGCGCTGGCTTAATGAAACTTATCGTCCAATTGTTGAGATGATTCCGCAGAATTTAACTGGCCGAATTGAAGAAGCGCAGTTCTTCCACGAAGTTCTAGAACATCGCTGGTATCTAAGTGAGCGCGAAGGCCACGATGTTGGACTAACCTTTGCAGCACAGTCTTATATCGATGATGTACTGCCTTTTAGGCGCGATTCCGGAGTAGAAATGGGGGCTAAGTAAATGACTCTGCCTCCTAACTTTGGACGCGCTGTTGATTTAAGTTCCCTGGGAAAACCAAAGGCAGAAGCAACTGGCCCGATGCCAGGAGTGGAAATAACACCTGAGAACTTAACTAATGAATTTTTAGCGCTCTCAAAGAGCAAACCAGTAATTTTAATTTGTTGGTCACCAAGATCACCTGAATCACAGGAAGTTGTTACAACTCTTGGTGCTTTAGAAATTGTATACGAAAGTAGCTGGTCACTGGGCCGCGTTGATGTCGATGCCCAGCCACAGGTTGCGCAGGCTCTGCAAGTTCGCGCAGTTCCATTTGCCGTTGCCATAATCAATGAACAGATGGTGCCGCTCTTTGAACAGGCCTATCCCGAAGCACAGATTCGTATGGTGCTAGATAAAGTATTGGCGCTAGCTGCCGAACAAGGCGTTGGCGATGCCCCGGTTGAGAAGATTGAACCGGAAGAAGAGGAAGCACTCGCTGCCTTAGATGCAGGAGATTTCCCAACAGCAGAGGCTGCCTATAAGAAGTTACTTGCGCGCAAGCCAGGGGATACTTTTGCAACGCTAGGTTTAGCCCAGACTCAATTGCTTGCACGTACCGATGGACTAGATGGTGCAAAGATTATGCAAGATGCAATAACAGAGCCAGATGATTTAGATGTTCAGATGAAATGCGCAGATATAGAAGTTGTTAGCGGTTATTTAGAGCCAGCCTTTGCGCGCTTGTTACGACTTATTCAACTCTTAGATGGCGCAGAACAGAAGAGAGTTAAAGATCGCTTACTTGAGCTATTTGCCTTGGTAGATCAAGCTGATCCGCGAGTAATAAAGGCGCGCGCAGCGCTAGCAAATGCGCTCTTTTAAATGAAAACTGTTTCGCCAAAGGTTGAGGATGCACTGCTGCAAGTACTCTTCTTTGTCTTTGCAATTTTTATTATGGCCTGGGTGCCAAGATTTCCTGAAGTAAAGGCCAACCTAGGCTTAAGTAATGGCCAGTTTGGTACCTTGATCAGTACTGGCACTCTTGGTGCGCTAGGTAGTCTCTTCTTTACCGGGCATATTGTTCATAAATTCGGAACAAAGGTGGTTTTGTTAGCGAACGCCACCTTGATGACTGTGGCACTTTCCTCAATTGTGCAAACAAAATCTTCAACACTTTTTCTATTCTTTAACATCATTTTAGGCTGGGGAATTTCTGGTTTTCATATTGCAGTCAATGCCCAAGCATTTGACTCTATGAACCGCGTGAAAGATTTGACGATTTCTAAGCTGCATGGAATTTGGGCGCTCGGCGCCCTAGCCACATCTATAATTTCTGCGCTCGTTGTTAATCATATTGGACTTGCACTACATGTCGGTGGCTTGTCAATTGCGATGTGGCTTCTAATCTTTATCTCTGTAAATCACTTATCGCCAATTTTGATGAAGGCAAATGAAGATAAGGAAGAACATTTACCACTGCGAACTCTTTTCTCATCTTTTCGAGTTGATTGGCTGGTTAGCGGTGGACTCTTGTGCGCGGTTTTCTTAGAATTCTCAACTGGTGACTGGTCTGCCATATTTGCCAAGGAACGAATCGGCGTAAATGCTGGATTAGCCGCTCTTCCTTATATCTTTTTTATGATTGCAATGATCACCGGTCGTCTTGGTGCCAATCGAATTACCCAGCGTTTTCATATCCACCACACCGTAAGATTTCTGGCCCTCGTCGGCGGATTTGGTTTTCTAGCCTTCCTAACGATCGCTGTACATATCCCAGCAAGCCATAAGCACATAGCCCTTGCTGCAACATGCATCGCATTTATCTTTGCTGGCGCTGGTTCATCGCTAATGGCGCCAACTTTTTACACAGCTGGCAATCGCAGATCATCTCTGCCAAGTGCAGTAGTGGTCGGACAAATGGGAGTCATAAATAACTCGGCAGTATTTATTTTGAAAGCGTGCGTTGCTTGGACTGCGCAATTTACTGGTTCGCTTGCAATTGCTTTGACGATTCCAGCCGCGATGTTAATTTCAGCTGCCTTCTTTGCCCGCGCAGTAAAGGTTGATTAAAGCCTTTTAGCCTGAGCCTTCAGTGTTACCTGGATCGGCAGCGTTGATGTCATTGATCTGATACTTATTGATCGCATCCTGCACAACTCTCTGCTTTACCTGACCAGATTTAGCAAGGGATGCCAGAGTCGCAATAACGATTGATTCAGCATCAACCTTGAAGTGGCGACGAAGAGCGCCGCGAGTATCAGATAGACCAAAGCCATCTGTTCCAAGTGAGACAAACTCTTGTTCAACCCAAGGAGCGATCTGATCTTGAACTGCGCGCATGTAATCACTTACTGCAATTACTGGACCTTCGGCACCCTTTAACTTATTTGTGACATAAGCGCTGCGCGGATCATTTGGATTTAATAAATTATGGCGATCAACTGCTAGGCCATCGCGACGAAGTTCATTCCATGAGGTAACCGACCAGACTGATGCGTTAACGCCCCAATCAGATTCAAGTAATTTTGCTGCCTTAAGCGCCCAGTTCATACCGACGCCAGATGCCAAGATCTGCGCATTCTTTTTACGCTGTTTGACCGCGCCCTGGTAGAGATAAATTCCCTTTAACAAACCTGCTACATCTAAATTATCTGGTTCAGCCGGTTGCATATATGGCTCGTTATAAACAGTTAGATAGTAATAAATATTTTCACTATTTTCGCCATACATTCTGCGCAGACCATCTTTAACAATGTGTCCGAGTTCGTAGGCAAATGCTGGGTCATAAGCAACAACTGCAGGGTTAGTTGAAACTAGCAGCGGTGAATGGCCATCTTCATGCTGCAAACCTTCACCATTTAGAGTGGTGCGACCTGCGGTGGCACCTACAACAAAGCCGCGAACCAACTGATCAGAAGCTGCCCAGAAAGCATCTCCTGTGCGCTGGAAACCAAACATTGAGTAGAAGATATAGATCGGAATCATTGGTTCATCATGAGTTGAATATGACGAACCAACTGCAGTAAATGAGGCAACGGACCCTGCTTCATTAATACCTTCATGGAGGATCACACCGGCGGTTGATTCTTTATAGGAAAGCATTAATTCACGATCCACCGATTTGTACTGCTGGCCATGCGGTGAATAAATCTTCAGCGTTGGGAAGAGTGAATCCAAACCGAATGTACGCGCTTCATCAGGGATGATCGGCACAAGACGTGCACCTAACCCTGGATCTTTAATTAGATCCTTAAGCATGCGAACAAATGCCATTGTCGTTGCTATCTCTTGCTGACCTGATCCGCGTCGTACTGATTCATATGCTTCATCAGCAGGCTGTGCCAAAGGACGAGAGATGCTGCGGCGACGTGGAATTGATCCACCAAGGGCTGCGCGACGTTCTTGCAGGTATTTAGCTTCCGCAGAATATTCTGCTGGCTTGTAATAAGGAGGTGTGTACTTATCTAATTTGTCATCTGCAATTGGAATACCTAAGCGATCGCGGAATTCAACGATATCTTCAAGTGACATCTTCTTCATTTGGTGCGTTGAGTTACGGGCTTCAAAGTGCGAACCAAGTGTCCAGCCCTTAACTGTTTTAGCCAAGATAACTGTTGGGCGGCCATTGCCTTGAGTTGCTGCGGCATATGCGGCATATAACTTGCGGTAATCATGTCCGCCGCGCTTTAGACCCCAGATCTGATCATCTGACCAACTAGAGACCATTGCAGCAGTTCGTGGATCGCGACCGAAGAAGTTCTCACGGATATATGCGCCGCTTTCACCCTTAAATGTTTGGTAGTCACCATCAAGAGTCGTATTCATAATGTTTACGAGTGCGCCTTCGCGATCTTGCGCCAATAGTGGATCCCATTCGCGACCCCATACGACCTTAATAACGTTCCAGCCTGCGCCACCAAAGGTTGATTCGAGTTCTTGAATAATCTTGCCATTACCGCGCACCGGACCATCTAGGCGTTGCAAGTTACAGTTAACAACGAAAGTTAAGTTATCTAAATTCTCACGTGATGCCAGGCCGATTGCACCCAATGTGTCTACTTCATCAACTTCACCATCGCCTAAGAATGCCCAAACATTTTGCTGGCTTGTATCTTTAATGCCGCGGTTATGTAGGTAACGGTTAAAACGTGCTTGATAAATCGCATTAATTGGACCAATACCCATTGAAACAGTTGGGAACTGCCAGAACTCCGGCATCAAACGTGGGTGCGGATAAGAAGAAAGTCCACCACCTTTATGTGAAAGTTCTTGACGGAAACCATCTAATTGATCTTCGCTTAAGCGGCCTTCCATAAATGCACGTGCATACATTCCAGGAGATGCATGTCCCTGGAAGAAGATCTGATCTCCGCCACCGGGATGATCTTGGCCGCGGAAGAAGTGGTTAAATCCAACTTCATAGAGAGCAGCAGATGATGCATATGTTGAAATATGTCCGCCAACACCGATACCGGGACGTTGTGCGCGGTGCACCAACATCGCAGCATTCCAACGAATATAGGCACGGATCCGACGTTCAATTGCTTCGTCTCCTGGAAAAGCTGGTTCATTCTCTGGAGTAATTGTGTTGATGTAATCGGTATTACGAAGAGCAGCAACGCCAATATTTTTCTCATGTGCGCGCTGTAGTAATTTTAAAATTAGGAAACGGGCGCGAACAGGGCCGGCGCTAGTCAGGGCTGCATCAAAGGATGCCTGCCATTCAGCGGTCTCAGTCGGGTCGATATCTACTAACTGGTCGATGATCTGATCTGGGACCCCGAAGTTCTCACTCATACCCCTATTCTCGCGCTTACGGCGCAGTAGGGCAAAATCGGCTGAGATTTCGTCTCACAAAACCCTTGTCAAAGGTCAAATGTTTCGGTGGACTTGTCCTGTGGCAAAGGGGATGGGATTTGCTCAAGGAGAGATAGTCCTTGAAGTCGGCTATGACGATGATTGCGATGAAGGGCTACGTAAAGAGATCGCAGCCGCCACCGGAACAAAATTTGTTGAAGGCTCTGCCACTGAAGTAGTCGATGCCGTGATTTTATGGTGGCGCGATGGTGACGGAGATCTCGTCGATGAATTAATGGATGGCCTCACCTATTTAAGTGAGACTGGACCGATTTGGGTCTTAACGCCAAAGGTTGGACGCGATGGCCACGTTGAGCCAAGTGATATTCAAGATGCCGCACCGATTGCAGGTATGAGCCAAACATCAACTTTAGTTGTAGCAAATGATTGGACGGCAACTCGTCTAGTCGCGCGAAAAGCTGGCAAGCGCTAGATTTCGCATATGAGTCAAACACTTACAGGATTATCAGTTGGATCAGTTGCTCCAGATTTCGAGTTAAAAGATCAGCACGGTGCGAAAGTTTCACTGTCATCTTTTAAAGGAGATAAGAACGTTGTAGTTCTCTTTATTCCATTCGCATTTACCGGAACCTGTACCGGCGAGCTCTGTGCAATTCGCGATGATCTAGCTTCATTCCAAAATGATGATGTGCAAGTCATTGCGATCTCTTGTGATTCACCATTTACCCAAAAGGTATTTGCGGAACAAGAAGGTTATAAATTCCCAGTGCTTGCAGATTTCTGGCCCCATGGCGCAGCCGCTAAGGCTTACCAAATTTTCAACGAAGATCTTGGTTGTGCGATGCGCGGTACTTTCATCATTGATAAAGCTGGCGTAATTCGCTGGGCGGTCGTAAATGGCCTCGGTGATGCGCGTAATAACGGGGATTACAAGGCAGCAATCGCCGCTCTTTAGTTAAGGTAGTATTTGCCAAGCAAGAATCGGGTGCTTAGCTCAGTGGTAGAGCGTCTCGTTTACACCGAGAATGTCGGGGGTTCGAAACCCTCAGCGCCCACCAGAAAATTCCATATGCTGTAAACACTCTTACGGAGGCACTTATGAAGGCGACCCCGAGTGAGCAGCGTTCCATCTTAGATATCCAGAACTTGGATTTCACTACCACTTCCTTGCAGGCAAAAGCTGGCGCCCTTCCGGAAATTGCAGCGATTGCATCGCTAACCATCAAAGCCAACAATGCGCGCGATCTGCGTATTGCTGCCGAAACCGAACTAAGCGATGTAAAGCGCGAGCTCAACCGTGCTGAAACAGATGTAGAACAAGTTGTCTCACGCATAACCCGAGATGAGACTCGACTGGGATCTGGCACAGGGGCTGCTAAAGAGTTAGAACAATTGCAGCACGAGTTAGTCTCACTCGCCGGTCGCCGGAGCGAACTAGAAGAAGTAGAACTTGAAATCATGATGCGCGTAGATGGCATTAAGGAACGCATTACCGCTTTGCAGGCAGAGGAAGCTGCGCTCGCCCTAGAAATTGCAAACCTAGAAATCTCGAAAGAGAATGTACTTACTGTGATTGGGGCAGATTTAAGCGCTGCGGCACAAGAGCGCGCCAAGACAGTGGCGGGCGTTAATCCCGAAATAATTGCGCTCTATGAAAAGATCCGCGCGGCAAATAACGGCACAGGTGCCGCTGCTCTAATTGGCAACCAATGCAAAGGTTGTCACTTAACTTTAAATACTATTGAACTGCAACGAATTGCGGCGCTGGCTGAAGATGAACTAGCGCGCTGTGAAGAATGCCGGTGCATATTGGTGCGAGGTCTATAAATGTCGCGCCACTTTAAATTAACCGCCGACGGAGGATCGCGCGGAAATCCTGGTCCTGCCGGTTACGGCGCAGTCGTTACCGAAAGCGGCAAGATCGTTGCTGAACTCTTTGATGTAATTGGAATTGCCACAAATAACGTTGCCGAATACAGCGGGTTACTTGCAGGCCTTAGCCATATCCATAAATTAGATGCTGCTGCCACAGTTGAAGTTGCGATGGATTCCAAATTAGTTGTGGAACAAATGTCCGGGCGTTGGCAGATTAAACATGCCGATATGCGCGATCTAGCCAAGCAATGCCGCGCAGCGCACGATCCTTCACTGATTACTTATTCGTGGATTCCTCGCGATGATAATTCACATGCTGATCGCTTAGCCAATAAAGCCCTAGATGGTGAATCTGCCCATAAGCCTGAACCACAAATCCAGCAGAATTATTTATCAGAGCGCCTGCGTAGCGATGAAGTACCAACGATGATTTATATGGTCCGCCACGGTGAAACCGTGCTAACCCCTATGCGAAAGTTTTCTGGCACAGGTGCCTTAAATCCTGAGTTAACCGAGAAAGGTTTAGCCCAAGCAGCAGCTGTTGCTGAAGCAATTGCTAAGTTAGACCCTGAAGTAATCATTGCCTCACCACTTGCTCGCACAACCCAGACAGCACAAGCGATCGCAGATTGCACCGGACTTGAAATAATCTTTGATGAGATTTGGTATGAACTCTCATTCGGTGATTGGGATGGGCTTTCTTTTGAAGAAGTAAAAGCGAATTTTCCTGATGAATATCAAGGCTGGCTTAACTCAACTTCTTACGCACCCGCCGGGGGAGAGTCATATGATCAAGCCGCAGTTCGCGTTGAAGAAGCGCTCGAAAAAGTTGCTGCGATGTATCCCGGCCAGCGCGTCGTTGTCGTAACTCACAATGGAGTAATTAAATTAGCGGCACAAATAGTTACGGGAGCGCCAACCGAGGCGGTCTTTCACCTAGATGCAGCTCCTTGTTCAATATCATCAATTTCAATTTGGCCATCAGATGGATTGCGCGCACTGCGTAGCCTTAACGAGACGGGACACTTTCGCCCTTGATTTCAAATAGCGAGTGGATCTTTACAATCGCCTTCTTGGCTGCAGTAATTATCTTCGATCTATCCCTAGCCATTATTCGTCGCAATAAAGAGACATCGTTTCTGGAAGCGCTATCTTGGACGGTTCTTTATATTGGCGCCGCTGTCGGCTTTGGAATATTCATGCCACATTGGACAAACGAAGTTATGCAGAAAGAGTTCTTCGCCGGCTGGTTAACTGAATATGCTCTCTCGGTCGACAATATCTTTGTATTTATCATTTTGCTGGCCAGCCTTAAAGTTAAGAAAGAATCACAGCAGCTAGTTCTATTACTAGGCATTCTTTTGACCATCGCTATCCGCGGGCTTTTGATTCCAATCGGTGCCACACTAGTTTCGCGCTTCAGCGGCGTCTTCTACATCTTCGGTGCCTTCTTGATCTATACAGCCTGGAAGTTGATTAAAGAAGATGGCGAAGAAGAGTTTGAAGAAGGCAAAGTTATTACCGCTCTTAAGAAGCGCGGACTGAGCACTTTCTCCATCGCACTTATCGCACTCGGTATTACAAACCTGGTCTTCTCACTTGATTCAATTCCCGCAATCTTTGGCCTAACTCACAGTGCCTACATCGTTACAACCGCAAACGTCTTTGCACTTATGGGACTACGCCAACTCTATTTCTTACTTGAAGGCTTACTAACTCGTCTTATTTACCTATCAAAAGGCCTTTCGTTTATCTTGGCCTTTATTGGCGTGAAGATGATCCTAGAAGCGCTGCACGGCAACGGTGTTGAAGTCCCCGAAGTATCTTTAGAACTTAGCCTTGGCGTAATCATCACAACGCTAATAATTACTGCAATAACTAGCCTTGCCGCCACGCGTAATTCAAGTGAGCGCGAAAAACACGTTTCATAAAGCTAGTTAGTTGCCGTATCCTTATTAAGAAGAGTCGCCCGGATCACCGCGTTGCGCCCAGATTAATTTCTAGGTGGACCGAGGAAAGTCCGGACTTCGCAGAGCAAGGTGGTGGGTAACACCCACCCGGAGAAATCCGCGGGATTAGTGCCACAGAAAATAGACCGCACATGAAAATGTGTAAGGGTGAAACGGTGGTGTAAGAGACCACCAGTATTTGTAGTGATGCAGATAGCTTGGTAAACCCCACCTGAAGCAAGACCACGCAGATGGCGTTTGAGAACTGCTCGTTCGAGCCATCGGGTAGGTTGCTCGAATCTGTAAGCAATTACAGATCTAGATGGATGGTGATCCCTCGCAAGAGGACAGGATCCGGCTTATAGGGCGACTCTTCTCTTTTGCTACCATTTATTTGTGAAAACTTTTTTGATCGTTTTTGCTGTTCTTGAAATTGCTGCGCTGATTTATGCGGCTTGGTATCACTTAAAAGGTAAAGATATTGAGGAACAGAAGGATTCGATTTAGGTAATCAGCTCCGGCTTATAGGGCGACTCTTCTTCAATTCTCGTGCGGCGATAGATATTCACAGGATTTTCCTTGGATTTTCTAAATCAATAATTCTGGTGTGCCAGCGAAAGCTCACCTAAAGTCTAGGAATGGAAAACAACGCTTCATATTTAATGAAGTCATGGGTCAAGGCCCCAATTACACGCCGATCTCTTCTTTTGATGGCATTTACAACTGCCGTTGCGGGTACTTCGATCGGAAAAGCAATCGGAGTAACAGCTCCAGTTATTACTCAAGTTTTGGGTCGACCAACCACCACCTCAATCGCAGTAAGTGTTTTATCTTCGCAACCAGTCACAACATTTGTTGAGTATGGAACTTCAAAGACACGTTACTCAAGTAAGACTTCTCAATTGCAAACAGCCCCAAGTGCTCCAGCAGTCTTTGATATCAAAGGATTGCGTGCTGGAACCAAGGTGTACTACAGAGTAAATTTCAAGGGCGCATCAGATGCCAACTTTATGAATGGAAAGCAGTACTCATTTACTACGGCTCGCAAGGCTGGATCAACTTTCAGTTTTTCAGTTCATGGAGATACTCACCCAGAGCGTGCCGGCAAGATGTTCAATGCTGAGTTGTATGGGGTAACACTTGCAAACATTGCTTCCCAGCAGCCCGATTTTCACATCATGGTGGGTGATGATTTCAGTATTGATCCGCTTATTAGCAAAGGCCAGGCGAGCCAAGAGAATGTTGAAAAAATCTACAGCACTCATAGAAACTGGCTCACGATTGCAACTAGCTCTGTTCCACTTTTTCTCGTTAATGGAAACCACGAGCAAGCAGCGGCATATCTGCTTGATGGGACAACTACGAATCCAGCGATCTTGGCTGGTAATGCTCGATTGAAATATTTTCCTCTTCCAGAACCTGATAATTTTTACAATGGAGACGCAACACCGATCCCTGGATTAGGCCTTCCGCGCGATTACTACTCTTGGACTTGGGGTGATGCGCTATTTATAACTTTGGATCCTTATTGGCATTCAAGTAATCCCGTGGACAACGTTGCAGGCGTAGAGGATCCATCAGCCGCTAAGGGTGGCGGAGGTGGTGGGGGCGGAAAAAAGAAAGGTGGCGCTACACCTGTAGAAACCGCAACAGCAACTCCTACAGGAAATGGAAAAGTAACCAATCTTTGGGATATTGGAATTGGCGATGAACAATATGCGTGGCTGAAAAAAACTTTGGAAACAAGCAAAGCTAAATATAAATTTGTTTTTGCACACCACGTGATGGGTACTGGTCGTGGGGCAATCGAAGTGTCTACCAATTATGAATGGGGAGGCATTGATCCCAAAGGCAAGTCAACTTTTGCCAAGGAGCGTCCGAATTGGGAACTACCTATTCATGACTTAATGGTGAAAAACAAGGTATCAATATTTTTCCAGGGACACGATCACATTTTTTGTACTCAGGAGCGCGACGGTTTGATTTATCAGTCTATGCCTAACCCTGCGGATGACACGTTCTCTATGTTTAATGAAGATGCTTATAAGAGCGGAACTAAGGCGCCGAATTCAGGCCATGTTCGAGTTACTGTTGCGCCAGCGCAGGCGAAAGTTGAGTACTTCCTAGCAGCCAGACGCAAAGATTCAACGCGCAAGAATTTAAGTGTGGCACACAGCTACATTGTTAAACCAAAGGCATAGAAATGAACCATGAACATGAAGTCAGGCATTTAACGGAAGTAGATCGACGCAAGTTTCTACAAATTTCAGGATTAGCGACCGGACTTGTATTTGCTAATTCAATTCTTTCGATTGAATCGGCATCCGCTCTTCCCGCTGCAAAACTTCCTGGATTTATCGCCTTTGCCAAATCCGTGAAAGTGTTTAAGGGCGATAAGTACTATCTCGTAGAATGCAATGGAATTCCATCGCATCAAATGATGGTCGGAATTAAAAGTTGGCAGCAACAAGTGCCAACAGTCCAGAACTATGCGGGAACTAATGCTTGGTCTATTCCAATCAAACCCGTGATCGCTGCCAATCCAATGTCAGCGCGTGACCATTTCTTGCGAGGAGCAATAGCTATCGCGGTCAATGGCGTGCCAATCTTTAACGCGCTTAATAACCGAGGCGATGATGCGCTTTTGGCTGGCGAACTTGATGATTGGGGAGGGCATTGCGGTCGGGCTGATGATTATCACTATCACATCGCGCCAACTCATCTTCAAACTATTGTCGGAAAAAAAGTTCCAATCGCGTACGCTCTCGATGGATTTCCGATTTATGGTGAAACAGAAATAGATGGTAAGAAAGTCACTGGGCTAGATGCCTTTAATGGCCACTTTGATATAAAAAAGAATTATCACTATCACGCAACCAAGAGCTACCCATATATCAATGGAGGATTTAAAGGCGTGGTGACAGAGAGAGAAGGACAGGTGGATCCACAGTCTTTAACTAAGGCATTTAGACCGGCTGGCGAACCTCTGCGAGGTGCAGTGATTACAGGCTTAGAGCGTGTTGGCGATACTTCATTTGATTTGAAGTACACGCTCAACGGAAGTGATTTCCATGTTAAATATTCGGCCTCACTTAATGAAGTAAGTATGCAGTTCATTGATTCAGCTGGGTCAATCAGAACAGAGGTATATCAACGTAAATGAGTAATCCATTTAATTTTATGAACCGTCGCGGTTTCCTTAAGGCCTCCCTGCTAAGCATTCTTGCGAGCAGTCCTATCGGAAAAGCTATGTCTGCGGTTCCAGTAACATCGAAAATAGTGGGGGCGCCGACCCCAAACTCTTTTACGAGCGCGGTTTCGGCAACATCCGCAGCCAGGGCTTACATCGAGTACGGCTATAGCAAGAGCGCTATCACTGGAAAGACGTCAGTCATTAGTATTCCGAAAGGATCAACAAGAAATATTTCAGTGACAAACCTGAAACCAGGTTCGTTGGTTTACTACAGGGTGAAATATGCCCTCGGCCTAAGTCAGAATTTTTCTTCGCTTCCTCAAAGAAGCGTCCAAACTGCAAATGTCGATGCGCTTTCTACCGCGACATTTGCGATTCAAGCCGATCCCCACATGGATGAAAATTCAAGTGCAGAAGTGTATGAGGGAACACTGAAGCAGATTGTCGCCGCTTCGCCCGCTTTTTTGATGGATCTAGGCGATATCTTTATGGTCGATAAATTGCCAAGTAAGACAGAGGCAAATATTCGAGGTCGATTTGAATTAATGAAGGGGTATTACCAAAAACTGGGAAGCGTTCCATTAAAGATTTGTTTGGGAAATCATGATGGTGAACTTGGATATAGCAACTTTAATACCAAGAATTATCGGAAAGAGTACTTCCCCGAGCAAACAGGAGAGCTTGCCTATTATTCATTTACTGGTCCAGACCAATTACACGTAGTACTGGATCCATTTACCTACACAATGAAGAATCCAACACCGGCTGGTTGGGAATGGACGCTAGGAAAGACGCAATACGACTGGCTAGTCGAAACGCTGAAGAATTCTAAGGAGAAACATAAATTTATTTATATTCACCATTTATTAGTCGGTGATCCAACCTCTCGAGGGGGAGTGGAAATCGCTATGAAGAATGAGTGGGGTGGCAAGAACAATGACGGAACAGATGGTTTTGAAACGTATCGACCAGGCTGGGGCAAGCCTATTCATCAGCTGTTGTTAGATCACAAAGTTGGCTTTGTCTTCAAGGGGCATGACCACCTATACGTTAAGCAGGAGCTTGATGGAATTATTTATCAAACTCTTCCGCAACCAAGTCATCCTGGAAATAAAATTAATGTAAACCAATACGGATATACATCCGGAATAGGTGTTGGCGGTTCTGGGTTTCTGAAAGTGTCCACAAGTGGGAACCAAGCAAAAGTTGATTTCATCTTGTACGACGGTCAAATTGGCCACACTTACACGAGAGATGCCGTTTGATGAAAAAAATTATTTCTCTTGCTTTGTCAATAATTGTTTTAACACTACCCACTCCAAGCCATGCGGTTGTAAGTAAAAGTGTCGCCTTTCAAGCTGAAGTTTGGGCTGATAATTGGTTTGCGCTCTACATAAATGGCAAAAAAGTAGGCGAGGATTCAGTTCCAATAACCACTGAAAAATCCTTTAATAGCGAGAAAATCAAATTCTCTGCCACATACCCGCTAACTATTGCGGTAATAGCTAAGGACTTCACTGAAAATTCATCAGGACTGGAGTACATCGGAAAGCCCAATCAGCAGATTGGTGATGCGGGAATAATCCTTCAAATTCGGGAAGTTGTCTCTGATCGAGTTATTGCTCAATCGCAAAATGACTGGAAAGTCCTAACGGTAAATAAGGCGCCCCTAAACCCTGAGTGCGTAACATCAAATGATCCAATCAATGACTGCAAATCATCTAATGTAAAGATGCCTTCCACCTGGGCTGCACCTAGTTATAAAGACTCATCATGGAAGTTAGCGACTGAGTTTTCCAAAGAGGCCGTCGGAGTAAAAGATGGATACTTTGATTTCACGTGGACGCCCTCTGCCGTTTTGATTTGGTCGTCGGATCTGAAGCTGGACAACATCATCCTTCTTCGCAAAGTTATCAAGGCTGCACCTGCGGTCTCTGCCTCAAAATCACTGGTTTTAAGTAGTCCCGATTTCAAGAATGGTGGGACTCTTCCAATAGATTTCACCTGTGATGGGAAAGGAATTTCACCATCTTTCAGTTGGTCCAATGTTCCCACCAACACTCAGTCTCTTGTGTTGATCATGGACACTGTTCCTGGTCCATTGCGTCCCGGTGAAGTGGATGTTGGAAAACATGTCTACCTGACAGTATTTAACATCCCTAAGACAGTCGCATCCATATCTGCGGGTGCTACAAACGTTGGGACACTAGGGCAAAATTTCCAAGGTAAAGCTCTGGGATACACACCTCCGTGCTCACAAGGACCAGGATCTAAGAAGTATTCGATATATCTGTACGCATTGAACTCAAAATTGACGATTTCTCCGCAAGAGGCAACGGAGATTAATCTGGTGAATGCAATGTTAGGAAAGGTAATTTCCTCAGCACAACTAGATGTGTTCTACTCACGCGCATAACTATGTCGTCTCCGGCTTATAGGGCGACTCTTCTATTATGATCGCTAGGTGAAATTTCTACTCTCTGTAATTGACGAGAAGGCAAATTCGGGAACGCCTGAAGAGATGGTTGAAATTAATAAGTTCAACGACCAACTTCGTGCAAATGGCCAATTTATCTTCGCTTGGGGCTTACATGCGCCCGAGAGTGCAACAGTTATTGATAATCGTGGCGATGCCAATCTGAGCACTGGCAGACCGCTCTTTGATTCTAAAGAAAACGTCAGCGGCTTATGGGTAATCGAAGCTAACGATGCAGAAACGGCTAGATCACTTGCCTTCGCAGCTTCTAAAGCTTGTAATCGAAAAGTTGAACTACGCCCACTGCATTAGCTAGATTTACTTATCTGGATTAGGAACCGTTACATCGCGAACGAATGCTTCTAGATCATTTGCAGACTGTAAGAATCCGCGCAGAGTGCGCAAAGTTGCACCAAAGTTAGTGAACTCACTCTCTTTTAGCCCATCAACGTCATACATCTTGTTGAACTCAGGCAAGGTTTGCAAAGTCTTCAAAATAGTTGGATCTACTGGCTCTTCGATGCTATTTAGGTTTGGCACCATCCCAGATTTATTGATCTTTACCTGCCATCCATATGGGGGAGAGATAACGGCATCCCCACCGATAATCTGGCTCCAATGCATGTGATTGCGAAATGCTGCAGATAGTAATCGCGTGCGATAACCACGTTGCTTATAGATCTGATGTGCATGTTTAAAGACGGCAACTCCGGCCCATTCCATGACACCTGGATCAATTAGCACACCAGATTTTTCAACCGATACCTTTACCCAGTCGTCTACGCGCCCAACCATGATTGTGCACACTGGTCCCATTTGCGAAATATCCAAGCCTTCAGCTTCGCGGCGCTTAAGTCCGCGCTCAATTGCTTCAGCAACTGCAATAGTTTGGGAAACCGAGAATGACACTGTGGCGTTAAGACTGACTCCACGATAGGTGGCCTCTTCAAATGCGCTGATAGCTTCTGAGGTAACAGGAATTTTAACGATTATATTTTTGGCAATTTTAGAGAACTCAAATGCTTGATCGGCAAGTGCTTTGGCATCACGGAAATTACGAGGATCGGTTTGGATAGATAGGCGCCCATTGCGTCCGTTATATTTCTCAAATTCAGGTTCAAGGATTTTTGCAGCGTTAATAGATAGTTCTTCAACCATTGCCCAACCAATTTGATCATCGGTTGCCGCAGGATGTGCCATGGCATATTCCTTGATGCGGCCAATCCAATAATCTTTATCTGCCTTTATAGCGCTTAGGGCAATAATTGGGTTACATGTTGCGCCAACGATTCCCCACGTTAGGGCATCCTTTAACTCTTTTGGATCAGCCGAGTCATTCCAGAGCACAGTCTTGGAATTTTCTTTCATATAAAGAAATGGAGATTGAGCCATACCCACATCTTAGTAGTTAGAGCCTTTTTACCATAAAGTTCTTCCCATGAACTTTGTGATGCGTCCATATAAGACTGAGGAATTTGAGCGCGCTTGCCAAGTTAGAGGTCTAGTAACCGTCGATGCCCAAGAGCGCTTTAAGATCGGCTTTCTTGGATCAGGAAAGTGGATAAATGATTATCTCCATTTCGCATTGGTCAAAAATGAGCTTTTAGTCGGCGATATCCAGTTACGCCACTGCGATAGAACTATGCCAGAAGGTGTTGCCCACATTGGAATCGACATCGCTCAAACTGAACAAGGCAAAGGTGCCGGAACAATTGCACTTGAGTTGGCCTGGCAATGGGCGCAAGCCAATAATTTTCATCGTTTGGAAGGTTCAACCGATGTAAAAAATATCGCAATGCGCCGTGCCTTTGAGAAAGCCAGCTGGATCTTTGAAGGCACGATGAAGAACTTGTTCTTAGAGGACGGCGTTGGCCATGACTACTTATCTTTTGCCAAAACAATATAGATTGATCGTATTAACGAATAATTAAATTTAGGCCAGCAGCGGCGGCGGTAATAAGTGTGATTGTTTGAAAGAGTTCTAGATCTATTCTGGAAACAAGCTTGCGACCGGCGATTGCTCCGATCGGTACCGCAGGCAGCGCAGGGAAAATATAATAGAATGAATGAAAATCTAGTAGTCCAAGCGCCAAAGTAAAGGGCAGCTTGAAGATGTTTATCACGAAGAAAAACCAAGCGGTGTTTCCAAGAAAGTTCATTACTGAATTTCGACGCAGCAGCAAATAGATGCTCATAGGCGGACCACCTGAGTTAGCAACCATGCTCATGAATCCTGCTAAATATCCTAATACGATGCGAAGTGGTTTTGGATATTTCAAAGTTATATCTATATCTTGTTTTTGTAAACGCTGACTCACTGGATATAGGGCAACCAGAATCAAAACGATCCAGCCAATAGTTTTCTTTAGTGATGGATCTGTTGAATGGGCTAGAAAATAAGCGCCGACAATTACACCTGCTATGACTGGCCAAATCAACTTCCGCAGAACATGCCATTCGACATGTTTCTTGTAAACACCTATTGCAAATAAATCACCAACGATGAGTAAAACCAGCATCACTCCAGTTGATTCTTTTGCCGGCAAGATAGTTGCCAATAACGCTGCATTGATCATTCCAATGCCGCCAATGGCCGTCTTGGAGAGCCCGATCAAGAAACCGATCACGATTAAGACGAGCACTAAACCTAAACCCATAATGAATTAAGTGTATTGTTTGCCCAGTTATAGATTGTGCAAATGCTTGAATTAGAAAGAGGATTTGATGTTAGAAGCGATTTTTCTAGGCTTATTGCAAGGCCTAACTGAGTTTCTACCCATCTCATCAAGTGCACATATCCGTATTGCTGGTTCATTATTTGGCACAAATCAAGATCCAGGTGCCACTTTCACAGCGATTACTCAAATCGGCACCGAGCTTGCCGTATTCATCTACTTTAGAAGCGATATTTTAAGAATTGTCAAAGCTTGGCTAAATCAGATTGCGCGCCGCCAATTAGATAGTTCTGAAAAGCGCGATGCACGAATGGGCTGGCTAATTATTATCGGCTCACTTCCAATCGTTGTATTAGGTTATCTCGGTCAAGATATTATTAAGAAAGATTTTCGCTCGCTCTGGTTAATTGCATCTGTGATGATTATCTTTGGCGTAATACTTGGAATCGCAGATAAGTATGGAAAAGTTAAACGAGAGCTACATGATTTAACCCCAGCACATGGAATTCTTTATGGTCTGGCACAATCACTTGCCCTTGTGCCAGGAGTCTCAAGATCTGGTGCAACTATCGCAATGGGGCGCATGCTTGGCTATAACCGTGAAGCAGCCCTTCGTTACTCATTCCTATTGGCTTTACCTGCGGTATTCGGCAGCGGACTTTATGAATTAAAAGGTGCCCTCGGTGAAGATTCGGCAAATCAAGTATTTAGCCTTCCTGAAACGATGGTCGCAACAGTAATCGCATTTGTTATTGGCTATGCCGTAATCGCATGGTTACTTAAATATGTAATTACCAAAAGCTTTGCCCCATTTATTTATTACCGAATCGCTTTAGGCACTTTAGTTCTTGTGGGATTAGCAACGGGAGTCATTGCGTAATGAAGAACTGGTCAGGAACAGTAACTTTCCAAGATGCTCAGTCACATTCTCCGGCAACCGTAGATGAGCTCGCCAAGATAGTTGCAAAAGAAGGAAAGATCCGAGCACGCGGTAGCGCCCATTGCTTTAACGCTATTGCAGATACCAACGCGGTTTCAGTTACCTTTGAAAATATGTCGCAAGAGATTGTCATAGATAAAGATCGAGCCATCGTTACCGTTCCAGCCGGAATGAAATATGGAGAGCTCGCAGTTGCGCTGCATGATCGCGGTTGGGCGCTACATAACATGGCTTCACTTCCACATATTTCAGTCGCTGGTGCAATTGCCACAGCCACACATGGTTCTGGGGTTGGCAATGGAAATTTAGCAACTGCGGTACGTGGACTAGAAATAATTCTGCCTGATGGAAATATCAAGACTGTAACTTCGCAAGATCCAGATTTTACAGGTTTTGTAGTCGGACTAGGTCTAGTTGGAATCGTTAGCAACGTTGATTTAGCAATTGAGCCAACTTTCAACGTAGAACAGACCGTTTATCGCGGAATGTCACGCGAGATATATGCAGCAAACCTCGATGAAATTATGTCGCTGGCATATAGCGTCAGTTACTTCACCACCTGGGCAGCAGCCGGTGGGGGAGAAGTTTGGGCGAAGTTTCGCAGCGGTGTTAATGCACCCGCGGGTTTATTTGAGGCTTATCCCGCAACATCTAATCGCCATCCGCTGCCAGGTTTAAATCCAGAACCTTGCACTGAACAGATGGCCGTTAGCGGACCATGGCATCTGCGTTTGCCGCATTTTAAAATGGAGTTCACCCCAAGTGCTGGCGATGAGATACAGAGTGAGTTCTTTGTCGATCGCAAAGATGCACCAGCTGCAATTGCGGCTCTGGAAAAGATTGCTCCCCAGATAAATGAGATCTTATGGGTTACTGAAATTAGAGCGATTGCGGCAGATAACTTATGGATGAGCCCGCATTATCAGCGCGATTCAATAGGTATTCACTTTACCTGGAAGAAAGTTGATGCCGCCTATGAGATAGTTAAAGTCGTAGAAGCCGTGCTTGCGCAATTTAAATATCGGCCACATCTAGGCAAAGTCTTTTCGGCAAGCCCAGAATATCTAAAATCGGTTATGCCAAAGATGGATGACTTTGTGAAATTAGTGCAGCAAATTGATCCAGAAAACAAGTTCGGAAATACTTTTACAGATAACTTGCTGGGGCGTTAAATCTCTAGCTTGTAGCCAAGTCCACGGATGGTATGAATAATTGTGGGATTGGCAGGATCAGATTCAATCTTGGCGCGCAGACGTTTGATGTGAACATCTAAAGTCTTGGTATCGCCGAAGTAATCATTGCCCCAGACCCGGTCTATTAATTGGCTGCGTGTCAGAACCCGGCCGCTATTGCGCATCAAGTATTCAAGTAGCTCAAACTCTTTAAGAGGGAATGTTACAGCAATTGAATTTACAGTGATCTGATGTTTATCGAGATCCATACGGATTGGACCAACCACTAATTCGTGGCCATCTTCATCCGAATGGGAATCAAATGAATTACGGCGCATTACCGCTTTAATGCGGGCTAATAGTTCGCGCGATGAATATGGCTTTGTTACATAATCATCGGCACCAAGTTCCAAGCCCACGACCTTATCGATCTCAGAATCCTTAGCAGTCAACATAATGATTGGCACTTGGGATGTAGAACGAATTACGCGACAGACCTCGGTTCCAGATACTTCAGGGATCATCAGATCGAGGAGAATTAAGTCAGGAGAGAACGAGTTAAATGATTCGATCGCTTGGGTACCGTTTACTGCTACTTCAACTTCGTAACTCTCCTTCTTTAAAAGAAAGGCAAGGGCATCGGAAAATGAGATCTCATCTTCAACTATAAGTATCTTTGTCATCTTTCATCCTCTTTTTGCGATTGGATAGGAAGGCGGATAGAGAAGGTGCTACCGACATTTTCGGAGCTCCATACTGAAATCTCACCACCATGTTTGGTGATGATGTGTTTAACAATAGATAGCCCAAGTCCAGTACCGCCGGTTTCACGAGAGCGTGCTGGGTCAACGCGATAGAAGCGTTCGAAGATTCTTTCTACTTCTGCCTCCGGTATCCCGATACCTTGATCAGCAACAGAAATCGTGATGATCTCATCTTGAATAGAAGTACTGATTGCAACCTTGGTTTCAGCCGGGGAATAATTGATCGCGTTCTCAATCAAGTTATGAATGGCCATGGTCAATTGATCACGGTCTCCAAGGATTATCCCATCTTCGGATTCTTGGAAAGTAAGTGTTATCTGCCGAGAGTCGGCGGTTGTGCGACATTGATCAAGGGCTTCTTTAATAATGTCGGATGCTGAAAGCAGTTGCGCTTCTTTCAGCGGATCAGAGTCTTGCACGCGAGAGAGTTGAATAATCTCTTGGACCAAATCAGTTAGACGTTTTGCTTCAATCTGCATACGGGAGGCAAATCTTGAGACGGCCTCTGAATCATCTTTAGCACCAAGGACTGCTTCGCTCAGTAAAGAGAGCGCACCAATCGGAGTTTTTAACTCATGGGAAATATTGGCAACAAAATCACGACGCACATCATGAACGCGTTGTGCTTCGCTTTCATCGCGCAATAAGACTAAAACTAATTCATTTTCGGTTAATGGAATAACGGTTACTGTTATTTCACGTTTACCTTCACCGATTGGACCACGTGCGATTTCAATAGTGCCGGTCTGTTTAACATTTGTTCTGCGAACTACGCGGATCGATGCAAGAAGTTCTTCACTTTGAATTCGACCATCGCGCAGAATTCCGAGCTGTTCGGCTTCAGGGTTGGTGAAAATGGCTACTTCGCCAGGTGCAACAACCAGGCTGGCCCCATCTAATTGATTGAGGGCGCTGACTAGCAAAATGGGTAGTTCACGCTGAACTTGAGCCTCATCTGCCTTAGCGCGGCGCCACATATCCGAACTCTATAGCCACAAAGGGCCAGTTCACCTTCCGTTCACCTAATCGTGGGACTGCGTTAATGGTGTGCGCCTAGCGTCCCTCCATGCCCTTAATTAGATCCGTATTTCAAGACGAACTAGATAGCGTTTCACAAACCCTCTTCGAGCTAAGCGTGATGGTCTCTGACTCAATGGCGAAAGCAACGCGCGCCATTAGTGAAAAAAATCTTTCACTTGCCGAAGAAGTTATTACCAACGATGAAAAAATTGACACCGTGCAACACGATTTGGATGCACGCATCATTGACATCATTGCGCGCCAACAACCAGTTGCTTCAGATTTGCGTGCCCTTGTAACTGCACTTCGTATGTCGGCTGATCTTGAGCGTATGGGCGATCTTGCTCATCACGTTGCCAAGGTTGTAAGACTGCGCCACCCAGCAGGTGCCGTCCCAGATCAGATCTTGGGACTTATCGAATCTATGGGAGTTACTGCTGAAAAGATTGCAACCAAGACAGGTGTTGTAATTTCAACGCGCGATACCGCGCTGGCTGCGCAAGTTGAAAAAGATGATGACGAGATGGATCTACTTCACCGCCAACTGATCTCAGCTTTAATTGCGCCAACCTGGGAACACGGCGTTGAGACCGCCATTGATCTAACTTTGCTCGGTCGCTATTACGAAAGATATGCCGATCACGCAGTATCTGTTGCGCGTCGCGTTATCTTCTTGGTGACCGGAAAATTTGCTTAATATGTCAAATGCAACTTTAGTTCCTGAAGCGCGCAAGATTTCCACAGAGCCACGTCGCTCAGATAAAGTCTTTCGCGGAATCGTTACGACTGGGGGGCTTTCCTCGCTCGTAATTCTTGGGCTAATTGCACTTTTCTTGGCATATCGCGGATATGAAGTTTTGCAGCAAGAAGGTTTAGGTTTTATAACTAAAGCCGAATGGGCGATCACAACAGATGATGCCGGGAATGTGCTGGAGAGCCACTTTGGGCTTTCGGCTATGTTGGTCGGAACCATCCTTTGTTCATTAGTTGCAGTAGTTATCGCGCTACCGATCTCAGTATTCTCAGCGCTCTTCCTCAATTTTTATGCGCCAAATTGGATGAAGAAGATATTGATCGCCATCGTCGACATGATGGCTGCTTTTCCATCTATCCTCTTTGGAATCTGGGGCTTCTTGGTGTTAATGCCAAGTGTTGAATACTGGGGAAAGTTAATAAATAAATATTTGGGTTGGATCCCACTTTTTGAAGTAAAACCATATTTCTTTACCCGGTCACCATTTGTTGCCGGCGTGGTTCTAGCAATCATGATTATCCCGATCATCACATCGGTATCTCGTGAAATTTTTGCACAGGCGCCGCTTGATCGAATTCAAGCTGCATTTGCCCTTGGGGCAACTCGCTGGGCGATGATCAAAGCTGTTGTAATCCCACATGGTCGTAGCGGCGTTATTGGTGGAGCGATGCTCGGACTTGGTCGCGCGATGGGTGAAACGGTTGCCGTTTACACCGTCTTAAATATCGTATTCCAGATTAACTGGCACGTTTTGCTAGGAGCAGGTGGCAACGTCGCATCTTTAATCATTCTCAAATTTGGTGAAGCGAGTCCTTACGAGATCAAGGCCCTGATGGCTGCTGGTTTGATTCTTTTCTTATTAACCTTGGTGGTAAATGCGCTAGCAAATGTAATTGTTAAATCGACCGGAAAGTCAGGGCGATGACAACTACCGCAGCTCCAACCAAACCATGGGCTAAGAGTCCAAGAGATCGCATCCGTGATTTTGCATTTGCGATACTGGCGATCGCTTTTTCATACGCCTTCGTGGGAGTAACCGCGATGAAAGGCAAGCTGGCCTATGCGGCCATCCTAATTATCGCTTATGCATTAATTACTGGAGTTTTTGCTTTTGTAACTCGCGGCGGGCCAGCTGCAAAAGATGCCGTTATAAAGAGCTGTGTAGCCATTGGAGCAATCCTTACCGTTCTACCTATCGCCAGCATTATCTTTACCGTATTGAAAAATGGCCTGCCCGGTATTCATTTATCAATGTTCACAACTGATATGTCAATGGCTACGCCAACTGATCCAATCGCTACGGGTGGCTTATTGCATGCGATTACCGGAACGCTAACCATGGTCTTGTTAGCGCTGATCATGAGTGTGCCAATTGGTATTTTAACTGCGCTGTATTTGACTGAAATCAGCGGAAAGTTTGCTGGTCCAATTCGCTTCTTAGTTCAAGCGATGAGCGGTGTTCCATCAATTGTTGCGGGTCTATTTATCTTGTCTGCGGTTCTTTATCCAATCACAAAGGCTTATTCGGGTTTAATGGGCGCACTTGCGCTAACTATTTTGATGATTCCAACAATTGCTCGTACTTCTGAAGAAGTACTTCGCTTGATTCCAAATGATTTACGCGAAGCTGGAACAGCACTTGGTGGCACACAATGGCGCACAGTCGCAATGATTGTTTTGCCAGCTGCCCGTAGCGGATTGATGACAGCAGTTATCTTGGGCATTGCCCGTATTGCTGGCGAAACTGCGCCGATTCTGCTTCTTACAGGTGGTGGCGACAAGATAAATCCAAACGCCTTTAACGGTCCAATGGGATCGCTTCCTTATTACATCTGGAAGTCATTTAATGCTGGTTCACCTGAAGCGTTGACCCGTGCTTGGGCTGGCTTATTGGTTTTAATGGTTTTAATCCTAATTCTCTTCACTGCAGCACGTGCGCTATCAACCCGAAAGGTTTCCAAATGATCCAGACTCCTGAAAGCGAGAAAGAAATGACCTCATCTGCGCAACCTAGTTCGTTGGCAAGTGTCGCAAATGCAAAGTCACCACGTACTCAACCAACCAAGGCGACAGGAACCGGCCTGGAAACTCGCGGAATTCATGCCTGGTTTGGCAAGAACCATGTGCTTTCAAACGTCAATTTGGAATTTGCTGCAGGGTCTGTAACCGCACTGATTGGTCCATCTGGTTGCGGAAAATCTACCTTTATTCGCACCATCAACCGCATGCACGAATTTATTCCAGGTGCTGCAATGGCCGGTGAGGTTTTGCTAGATGGCAAAGATGTTTATGCACCTGGCGTTGATGTAACAAAGATTCGTCTTCAAATTGGTATGGTCTTTCAGAAGCCAAACCCGTTCCCATCAATGACTATTGGTGAGAACGTACTTTCTGGAATCAAGCTGGCTCAGCTTAAGGTCGACAATAAAGATGAGTTGCTCGAAGAGTGTTTGGTACGTGCTGGCTTATGGAATGAAGTGAAGGATCGCCTAAATACTCATGGTGGATCTTTATCAGGTGGACAACAACAAAGACTCTGCATCGCACGAGCACTGGCTGTACGCCCACAAGTTTTATTGATGGATGAGCCATGTTCAGCACTTGACCCAGGATCAACTTTAAGAATTGAAGAAACGATCCGCGAACTATCGGACACAATGACTATCGTCATCGTTACCCACAATATGCAGCAGGCAGCACGTGTCTCTGATTACACCGCCTTCTTCCTATCTGACGGTGGACCCGGCGAAATGATCGAAGTTTCCCGCACAAGTGAGATCTTCTCGCAGCCAAAGGATCAACGTACCGAAAATTACGTAACCGGCCGCTTCGGGTAGCCGTTACCTGTTGTTCACCTAAAGGTTGGCCAACGTTTGCCTAATGGGTGGGATTCGTTAACTACGCATGCATAGTTTTCTCCTAGCAGTACACCTATATCTAATAAGGGGAAAATTAATGAAAGTTTCAATGCTCGCAAAATCTGCAGCAATTGCACTCGCTTTTGGGCTCGTCGCCTCGACACCAGCTCACGCAGTAGATCTACAAGGTTCTGGCGCATCTTTCCCAGCACTTCTAATCGAAGCTTGCAAGGCTCCATTTGCTAACTCAGGTGCAGGTCACTCATATGTTTATGCATCTTCTAGCTCAGGTACCGGACAGTCAAACTCTGACAAGTCAATCGGTGATTTCTGGATGTCAGACGGTGCTTACACAGCAGCAACCAAGCGCGCATCATTGATCCACGTTCCACTAGTAGCTGCTCCAATTGCAGTGCTACATAACCTTCCATCACGCACAACACTTTCACTTTCAGCATCAACAATCGCTGGAATCTTCGGTGGAACAATCACACGTTGGAACGATCCAGCGATCATCAAAGATAACAACCGCGCTTACAACAAGATTGTTTACAAGACAAAGGGTGGCGTAATTGTTAAGGATTCAAAGGGCGACCCAATCGTTGCTCAGACAATCCCTACAACTACTCGCTACACACTTCCAGATAAGCCAATCAAGGTTATCTACCGTTCTGATTCATCTGGAACATCAGAGAACTTCACTAACTACTTGAACAAGTCTGCTCCAACCGTTTGGACCAAGGCTAAAAGCAAGGTATTTAAAGATGGTTTCCCTGGCGACATTAATTCAGTAGATAACTTGGGCCGCGTAGTCGGAGCTGCATCATCAACAGGTGTTGCTCAGCTTGCCGGCAAGACTCCTTACTCAATCACATACGCTGAAACCAACTACGCAGTTGCAAATAAGCTAAAGATTGCAAGTGTTATCAACACAGCTGGTAACTCTGTTGAACCAGCATCTGCTGGCGTTGCAGCATTCCTTGCTTCAGCAACACAAGATGCCAACGGCTTCTTGACTTATGACTATGCAACAAAGGAAAAGGGCGCTTACCCACTCGGTATCGTTTCTTACCTGCTAGCGGACACTGCATATCCAGATAAGACAAAGGCAGCAGCAGTTGCAGCTTACGCAAAGTTCATCTTGAGCCCAGCTTGTTCACTCGATAAGGGTGCAGCACTTGGATTCAGCGTTATTGATGGGGACCTTCTTAAGAAGTCACTAGCGCAGGTTGCAAAGATCGGTTAATTTTTAACCTATCCACGAGGGGGAAACGGCCAGGGAATCCTGGCCGTTTTTCTTTTCCCCTAAACTCCCCACATGAAGATTCGCTTGGCAAAGCCTGAAGATATTGCAGATATCCATCGCTTGATTTACGAGCTCGCAGTTTATGAAAAGGCGCCCGAGCAGATGGTTGCCACGGTGGATCAGATTAATCAATCTCTATTTAAAGATAACCCCGTTGCCTTCTGTCATGTTGCCGTTGTCGATGAAAAGATCGTCGGCATCGCGTTGTGGTTCTTAAATTACTCAACTTGGCTCGGTAAGCCCGGCATCTATTTAGAAGATCTATTTGTACAACCTGAATATCGCGGCCACGGAATCGGTAAAGGCTTTATGAAGAACTTGGCGCGACTATGTATCGAACGCGGTTACGAGCGTTTCCAATGGTGGGTCCTGGATTGGAATAAGCCATCGATTGAATTCTATAAATCACTCGGTGCAGTCCCAATGGATGAATGGACAGTATTTAGATTATCGGGGGATGCGTTAAAGCAATTTGCTAGCGAGTCTTAACAACTCGAAAGTTTGCAAGTGTTGGATCTGTGGCATAGGCAATTCGCACACCAGCTTTTTGGGAAGTAATTAATCCGCTGACAATTTGCTGCGTTAAAACTTCACCTGGTGCAACAACTGCAACACCTGGGGGATAGGGCGCAATTAGATCTGCTGAGGTGCGACCAATTGCAGCCGTTGCCGAAACAAGTTCGGTATCGGCAAAGTAAGCATCGCGCATAGAGATAGCAACCTGCGGAATAACTGACCAGCTAAGCGCTGTGGCACTCTCCCGCGGTTGGGTGGCTACCTTCTTTAATATTGTCACCAAGACGATTGCCAGCTTTTGGAAATCTTCCTTGGTATCGGCCAACGTTGCGAGAAATACCAAGGTATCGCGATCGGCCATTTCCACACGGATCCCGTTTTCAATTAAGGCTTTTTCGATCTCAATGCCAGATGCACCTAATTGATTGGCGCGCAGCACAATCTTGGCGGGATCAAAACGTCCTGCCGGAAAATCGTTGGTATTTAAGAAGATTGGTAGGTCAAAGTTAGCTTGAACTGCTGCTTTAAATTCAGCGATATTGGCCAACATGGCACCTATTAATTCTGGGCCACGGGTTTGTAGCAAAGCGCGCACGGCATCAATGGATGCAAGCGGCGCACCTGCAGGAGAAGTTGTGTGAGTTGTTTCAAAACTTTGTTCCAGGCGGTCTGCGCTAAGTAGATTAGTTCGCGCAAGCAGGAGCGCTGAGGCGCTGTATCCAGGAAGTGTTTTATGAACGCTGGTGATCAGCGCATCTGCACCTAGCTGCATCACATGTTTTGGCAGGTCAGCATGAAAACCAAAGTGTCCGCCCCAAGCAGCATCAACGATTACTGGGATTGAATGATCGTGTGCTTTCTTAATTAGTGGCGCTAGATCTGAGATAGTTCCTAAATAACCAGGTTCAGTAAGTAATAAGGCAACCGGATTTTCTTTGACGGCACGTTTTACTTCAGAAAGTGGAATTCCAACTGGCACACCAGTGGTTGCATCAATATCTGGGGTTAACCAGATTGGCTCAAGCCCTGCTAGAACAAGTGCGCTCAAGACAGAGCGATGTGCGGTGCGACTTAACGCGACTTTATCTCCTGGTTTACCTAGTGCCAGAATTACCGCTTGATTGGCATGAGTTGATCCACCGGTAGAAAAGCGAGCAAAGTCTGCGCCCCATAATTGCGCAGCAAGAGATTCAGATGCCTTTAAAACCTGGTTGGTTAACTTGATTTCATCTAGGCCCCCATAGAGCGGAATATCGCTATCTACTAAAGCGCCAAGTCCTTGATCAATCTGAGTTGCTCTCTGCTTATGCCCAGGAATCGTAAATGGAGTGTGACTTACCTCAAAGTAAGAAAGGTAAGCATCAAGCAGCGGAGCGCTACTGCGCAGTTGGGAATTGATCTTCACTTGCTGAGCCTAACTGCTCACGGCGCAGAAGTTAAAAAGAAGGCTCTATAATTTCACCATGACCGCAAAGGACCCTCTCCCGCAAACTCGCCATTTAGCCACAGCGATTCCTGGGCCAAAATCACTGGAGTTAATTGCGCGACGTAAAGAGGCGGTCTCTGCAGGTCTTGGCATGGCGATCCCCGCCTTCATCGAACGTGGTGAAGGCGCAATCTTGCAAGATGTTGATGGCAATCGAATTATTGATTTAGGTGCCGGTATTGGCGTTGTAAATGTGGGAAATGCCGCACCTCGCGTTGTGGAACGAGTAATTGCCGCAGCACAAGCATTCACACACACTAACTTCACCACAGCTCCATATATGGGTTATGTAGAAGTCTGCGAAGCGCTAAACCGCATCACACCTGGTTCATTTAAAAAGAAATCAATTTTGCAGAACTCAGGCGCTGAAGCCGTTGAAAACGCAATCAAAATCGCGCGCCATGCAACTAAGCGCCCAGCAGTAATTGTCTTTGAACACGCTTATCACGGACGCACTAATTTAACGATGGCGCTGACAGCGAAGAATGTTCCATACAAGGACGGATTTGGCCCATTTGCGAGCGAGATCTATCGCATGCCGATGCCTTATTCCTTCCACTATGAAGGCAGTCTGGCGACCATGGCGCAGGATTATTTAGAGATTGTCACCTCAAAGATCGAGAAAGAAGTCGGCGCACATAACGTAGCTGCGATTTTAATTGAGCCAATTCAAGGCGAAGGTGGCTTCATTGTTCCGCCTAAGGGATTCCTGCCTGGCCTTTCTAAATTTGCTACCGCAAATGGCATCGTATTTATTGCAGATGAAGTTCAAACTGGTTTTGCTCGCACAGGCCATATGTTTGCTTGCGAAGATGAAAACGTTGAACCTGACATGATCATTACCGCTAAGGGAATTGCCGGCGGCTTGCCACTTGCAGCCGTAACAGCAAGAGCTGAAATTATGGATTCATCACATGTTGGTGGACTCGGTGGCACATATGGCGGAAATCCAATTGCCTGCGCGGCAGCTTTAGGTGCGATTGAAACTATCGAAGAAGATAAGTTGGTAGAACGCGCATCACATATCGGAAAAATTTTGAGCACTTCACTAAACGCACTGGCTGCGAAATATTCGATCATCGGTGAAGTTCGCGGGCGCGGTGCGATGCAGGCGATCGAACTTGTTGAAGCCGGAACCAAGACCCCAAATCCAGCTGCGATGGCGACGATAATTAAGTACTGCCAGAGCAAAGGCGTCTTAATTCTTACCGCCGGCACCTATGGCAATGTGATCCGTTTCTTGCCACCGATAGTAATTACCGATGAGCTTCTAAAAGATGCCCTTGGCGTTCTCGAAGAAGCTTTCGCTAGCCTCTAATATTAAAAATCTCTGGCTCTTATACTCAACCCATGGATTTAGACCTGCTGGTTAACCTCCTTGATTTAGCTGGCACCTTTGCCTTTGCTTTAGTTGGCGCGCGTATCGCAGCAAATAAAGGTTTGGATTACGGCGGTATTGCCTTTATCGCAGCGATTGCATCTTTAGCCGGTGGCACCTTCCGTAATCTTTTATTGGGCCAACGTCCGCCATGGGTATTACATGGTTGGTTATTTCTCGGGGTTTTACTGGCAGTTGTAATTACCTTAAGTATGAAGCGCACAACACCGGTGGGACGTTTTGTATTAGGTCTGGACACCGTTGGTTTGGCAGTTTGTTCAGTATCTGGTGCGCAGTTCGCATTAACGCAAGGTGCATCGTTTGCGGCAGCGGTGATCCTTGGACTTATAGGTGCGGTAACAGGTGGACTATTGCGCGATGTGCTCTGCCAGGTAGAGCCAGTTTTATTGCATCGCGAAACCATTGGAACTTCTTGCCTTGCCGGATCGCTAGTTTATGTAAGTTGTGATTTTTATGGGGTTAATGAATTGATTTCAGTTGTACTTGGCAGCTTGGTAGTAATTTTAGTTCGTGAGCTCTCTATCAAATTTGATTGGCATCTACCAAAAGTAGGCGGCAAGTAATTGCATTTGTTACAACCGGTAATTGAAACCGATCGCTTAGAACTGCACCATATAAGAGGCGATCATTTAATTGAACTATTTGAAGAACGGAACGATTTACCTGTGCTAGCAGGTGCCAATTTCACTAATCCGCTACGTGTTCTAGTCGATTTCCAAGGCCCACTGGCTTGGCGGGTGCCGCAGGTTAAGGCAGATCCACTTATAAATAAATGGTTTGTTAGATGGATTGTCTTAAAGGAAAACCGGGAAGTAATTGGCAGCACAAGTTTTCATGGTGCACCTGATGGCGATGGCATGATGGAAATTGGGCTTGGGATAGAAAGTGATTACCAGAACCAAGGCTTTGCGCGGGAAGCGCTTTTGGGGATGTGGTGCTGGGCAATTACTTTTCCGGAAGTTCGTACGCTTCGCTACACAGTCAGCCCTGAGAATGCTCCGTCTATCGCAGTCATTAATTACTTTGGTTTTGAACTAAAAGGCCAGCAGATGGATGAAATTGATGGACCAGAGAATATCTACGAGATGAGCGCTGCAGATTTTAAATATAAGTGGGGGAGCGATAAGTAATTAATCGCGTGATTGTCCAGATCGATGTGTGTAGCGCTCTAAGAATTCTTCCTTCATCTCTTTGAAGTCTCCAGCTAATAACGCCTGGCGCATCTGATCAACTAAGCGCACAATGTATCGCTCATTGTGAATCGTTGCCAAAGTTGCTGCAATCATTTCCTTACCGCGGAATAAATGGCACAAGTAAGCGCGCGTGAAATTCTGACATGTGTAGCAGTCGCAATTCTCATCGATCGGGCTAAAGTCACGGATATATGGAGCATTAGCAATGTTTATTCGCCCGGTAGATGTGTAGACCGCGCCAGATCGGGCAATGCGTGATGCAAGTACACAGTCAAAGGTATCAACGCCGTTTTCTACGCCGATAAATAGATCTTCGGGGGTGCCGATACCAAGTAGGTGCTTTGGTTTATTTTCTGGCAGAGTGCTATTGACCCAGCCGACAATCGTGCCCAGTGAATCTTTATCTAATGCCCCCCCAATACCAAAACCATCGAATTCGATACCCGATGATGACATGGCACCTAAATCACCGGCGGCTTTTTTGCGTAGATCTTCATATTGCGCACCTTGGATCACACCAAAGAGCGCTTGGTATGGTTTATCGCTGCGTGATTTTGTCAGGCGATCATGTTCATCCAGGCAGCGGATCGCCCAATCGTAAGTGCGCTCCATCGCCAGTTCTTGATACGGGCGAGTGTTATGCAAAGTCGTGCATTCATCAAAGGCAAAGATTATGTCGGCGCCGATTTTATGTTGGATCTGCATAGATATTTCGGCGGTAAAGCGATGCATCGAACCGTCCAGGTGCGATTTAAAGGTAACGCCATCATCATCGACATGTGCCAGACGCTCTTTATTGCCGGCAATTACTTGATCAGATCTAAAGGTTTTAGCATCCATCGCCAGAACTTTCTTAAAGCCAACCCCAAGGGAAAGTACTTGAAAACCACCGCTATCGGTAAAGGTGGGACCGTTCCAATTCATAAATTTAGCTAGCCCGCCTGCTTCATCTAAAAGATCAGGACCTGGTTGTAAATAGAGGTGATAGGCATTGGCTAGAAGGGCTTGCGAACCTAGATCTTTCATCGCCTCTGGCAGCACTGATTTAACGGTGGCTTTGGTGCCAACTGGAATAAAGGCAGGAGTTTGAATATCTCCATGAGGTGTTGAGATTGTGCCAACGCGCGCCAGCGAATTTACAGCGCTGTGCTTTATTTCAAATGTGAAGTTATTGGACACAAGAGTTATTGTCTCAGATATAGACTGCGCTGATGCTCGCCTCAAAACTGCCCTTTAAAGAGTTCACGGCGCTACTTAATCCACATTCACGTCGCATAGTCGCGGGTATCGCCTTAAGCGCTATCGGTCGCGGCATGACTCTTTCACTTTTGATGGTCTATCTCCACGATATGCGCGGTTTCACAATTTCCTTTGGTGGGTTATTAATGGGTTGGGGCGCTTTATTTGGAATAGTCTGCACGGCACCGCTAGGTGCTCTGGTCGATCGCATCGGACCGAAGAAGGTTATGCTGGCGGGCTTATTGATGACTGGTTTTTCAGCTCTAGCCTTCGCCTTCGTCACAACTCACACACATGCCTTTATCGCTATGACGCTCTTTGCCTTTGGCGGTCAATGCGTTTGGCCATCACAAATGGTGATCTTAACTCGCGTTACTCCAGTAAAAGATCGCACCAAGATATTCGGCTTTAACTTTATGTTGATGAATTTAGGCCTCGGTGTGGGTGGATTTTTATCGGCGATTATCATCCGTGAAGATTCAATTTTTTCTTACCAAATAATGTATTTCATTGATTCTTTAACCTATCTGGTCTTTATCTTCTTTATCTGGGGTTTAGATACTCCACACGCAGGCAAGTACATAGCAAAAGAGCACGAGCCAGATAAGGGAAGTTATCGTGAACTTTTTGCGATCAAAGAGTTATCTATTCTGACTATCGCCGGAATTATTCTTTTAACTTTTGGCTACGGTCCGTTGCAATCAGGGCTACCTGTATATGCCACGCAATACCTTAATTTAGCGCCTAATTGGCTCGGCATAATCTTCGGGGTAAATACTTTTGCGATCGTTGCTTTCCAACCGCTAGTTTTAAAGTTGATCGCCAATTATTCCAAGTACACCGCACTAATTGCCGTGGCCGTTATTTGGGCGCTTTCTTGGCTAGTCGTTGGCATTTCTCCATACTTATCTATGTTGATGGCGGGAATCGCACTTTGCATCAGCCAATTAATCTTCGCCTTTGGTGAGATGGTCCACGCACCGACTAGTCCGGCTTTGACACAAGAGTTAGCTCCGGAACATATTCGCGGTCGCGCTAGTGCGCTAACAAGTTTGCAATGGGGCATCTCTGGAATTGCCGGTCCTGCAATTGCAGGTTTAATGATCGGCGCTCACTTAGAACAGCTCTGGGTTTTGCTTATGGCCTTTGGTGTTTTACTACCGATTCCATTCTTTGCTTATTTAAAGCGGATAAAGAAATAACCCGCCCATAGCCATTGGCTAGAGCGGGTTATTTAATTAAACTAATTAAGCGAGTTTTCCAGTAACTGAAATCAAATTATCTGTGCCATTAGAGAGAACGACCGAAATATCTTCGCCACTTTTTCCTGGGCAAGATAGACCCCAAGAGAAAGTTGCAGTTGCACCTGCAGCTAGTGGTGTAGTTGGTGCACCTTCCATCTGGTTATCGCCATCAAAGATATCGACGCAGGCACCAGTTGTGGTTGAACCCTTGACGATTAGAGTTGCTAGATCTAAATCGGCGGCTGATCCATTTGAGACGCTGAGATTAAAGCGTTCATTAATTTGCCCAGGCAACATGCCGGAGGCAAATTTTCCAGGTGTGAAGTGGGCAGGCGATGAGAGCGTGTAACTAACTTTATCTTGGGTCACCACTGGAGCATCAAAGCCACCGGATGCTTGCGGAGTCTCTTCCACATTGGTAACAAGTGATTGGTCATCGACTTTGGCTGCATTATCTGAGCCACCACATGCGCTGAGAGTTAGCGCTAACGCGAGCGCGAGCGCAGCCTTTGATTTAATTGCAATTGTCATGGAGCCTCCATATAAATTTTTCTATCTAAGGTGACTATTTCCTAATACCCAGTATAGAGTAGAGCGCATGTCTCTCAACTCAGAAGTTGATGCGCCAGCGGTTGCTATCGCTGATATCGCAGGCCGAAGCCCCCGCCAAATTGCGTGGAGCCGCTTCAAGGGCCACAAAGTTGGAATGGTTGCTGCTGGTATCAGCATCTTCTTGCTCAGCGCATCACTATTTGCACCAATAGTTTGCAAAATTCTAGGAATCAATCCTAACGATTTAAATTTAGATGGCTTAAATACCAGCGGAATTCCAACGGGAAGTTATGCAGGCTTTAGTTTGGATCACCCGCTGGGTTTAATCCCTGGAACCGGTCGCGATTTACTGGCACAACTTTTATACGGATCCCGTATCTCATTTATGATCGCGATCTTAACTACCTTCACAAGCCTTACCATCGGCTTCTTCGTCGGAATCGTCGGTGGTTATTTCCGCGGCCGAGTAGATGGTTACCTTGGCCGCCTTACTGATTTTCTCTTAGCATTTCCTGCATTCTTTATGATCGTAGCTCTTAGCGAGCCAATGGTTGGCCGAATTGAACAAGCCGGAATTGCGCAAGGCAATGGTGCACGTATCATCTTTTTAATTCTTTTCTTATCTTTCTTCGGGTGGCCAGGATTCTCCCGCCTTATTCGTTCGCAAGTTTTATCGCTGCGCGAACGTGAATTTGTTACTGCAGCACAAGCAATGGGTGCTTCCCGCCGGCGCATCATTATGAAAGAGTTGGTTCCAAATCTTTGGGCACCGGTAATAGTTGTGGTTTCTCTTTCACTACCTGGTTACTTAGCCGCCGAAGCAGTTTTCTCTTTCCTGGGTCTTGGTGTGCAACCGCCTGCATCGACTTGGGGAATCTTGCTCTCAAATGCCACACGTTATGTGACGATAATGCCGAGCTTCTTCCTCATTACTTCGGCATCACTAGTGATTGTGGTCCTAGCATTTAACTTGGTTGGCGATGCTCTGCGCGATGCGCTAGATCCTCGCGCCGACAAGTAAACCTGTCGGACAAGATCCTCGCGCCGACAAGTAAACCTGTCGGACAAGATCCTCGCGCCGACAAGTAAACCTGTCGGACAAGATCCACGCGCCGACAAGTAAACCTGTCGGACAAGATCCACGCGCCGACAAGTAACGTTTTCATAACGAATCCCTACCTACGGCTTACTACCACCTTGTAGTTACCTGCGAGTATTCACTTTTCGGACATTTTCTGATTAACTCACCTCACTCGTAACACGGGTATACCCGTCGTTGCATCCCAATCGAAAGGATTACGGAATGAGCCCTCGTTTCGCTCTTCGTCGTGCCGTAGTCGTTGCATCTGCAAGCGCTCTGTTGTTTGGAACCGCTCTGGTTTCAGGAACTAACGTTGCATCTGCTGCTACTACGCCAAAGACTGGTGGAATTCTTACACTGCTCGAGCACGAACCACGTCTTGATCACCTAGATCCAAGCCGTATTTACACAGGACGCGACCTTGCGTTTATGAACTCGTTTCATACACGTACTTTGGTTGCATACAATCCAGTTCCAGGAGCAGCCGGTGCAAACCTTGTTCCAGATCTAGCAACAAATACCGGTGTTCCGAGCAACGAAGCTAAGACCTGGAAGTTCACACTTCGTCCAGGAACTAAGTTCGAAGATGGAACTCCAATTACATGTGAGCACGTCCAATACGGTACATCGCGCGTTTTCGCACAGGATGTAATCAACAATGGACCTACTTACCTTCTCTCATGGCTTGATATTCCAAAAGATGCAGAAGGAAACTCAATCTATGTTGGTCCGTACAAGAGCACCAAGGAAGCACAAGCTGCTTACAACAAGGCCGTCTCTTGCTCAAAGGACAATCGCACAATCACTTTCCAGTTGAACAAGTCAATCGCTGACTTTAACTACCTGGCTACATATGGTGTTATTTCACCTATCCAGAAGAAGATGGATACAGGCGATAAGTACGACCTATTGCCACAAGCAACAGGTCCTTACAAGATTGTTCAGAACGATAAGACTCAGCTTCGTATGGTCCGTAATAAGCAGTGGTCAAAAGCCTCTGATGGTTTCCGTACCCCATACCCAGATGAAGTCATCATTCAGTTCGGTCTAGATGAAGAAGTTATCGACCAGATCATGTTGGAAGACACAATTCCAACAGCGATGAATTTCGGTGGCCCACTTCCAACTAACCGCGATAAGTTCTTCAACGACGATAAGTACAAGAACCGTCGTATGAACAATTCAGATCCTTATGCCAACTACATCGCATTTAACGTTAAGGCAATGCCTTGCTTGGAAATTCGCCAAGCAATGTATTACTCACGCGATGCCAAGGCACTTCTTGACTACGCAGGCGGTCCGGTTTATGCAGGTTCATATGCAACTGGCGTAATCAGTCCTCTCGTAGCAACTGACTACGCACCTACCAAGGTCGTAGGTCCAGGAAGCGCAGACTTTATGCCAGAAGGAAATATTCCTAAGGCAAAGGCCCTCATGGAGACAGCAAAGACCAAGTGTCCTGCTGATTACAAGAAGGCAACTGAAGATGGCATCACAATTGACGCACGTCAATCTGTAACCCTGAACGACACCATTCCAATTAACCAGGCTGCTTATGCTCGTGTTGGAATCAAGGTCAATTACAACATCATCAAATCTGGTTACTACTCAACCGTCATGAACCCTGCAAAGCAGAAGGACATGTCAGGTTCTGGTTGGGGAGCAGACTGGGCTAACGCATCAACAGTTATCCCTGAGCTATTTGCATCATTCGGTGGATTTAACCTTTCACAGAACAGTGCAGATCCTGCCTACAAGGCATTTGAAGATAAGGTCAACATCGCGATGAAGACCACTGACCGCAAGAAGCAAGCTGCAATGTGGAAAGAGCTAGATGCTTATGCCATGAAGCAGATGTGGGTATTGCCAACTGTGTTTGGTAAGGCTCAAGAGATTTGGGGCTCACAGCTTTCAAATGTCTTCTTCTGGGTCCCTCAGGGCAACCCTGCATATGGAAAGATCTGGATTAATAACTAATCCAAATCTTTACCTGCAAACGCTGTAAAGCGTAAAAAGCAGTAGAGATAGGTACTTCCCGAGTTTGTAAGATAGAACTCGGGAAGTACCTTCTTACTGTTGGTAATAGTTGAAGATTAATTTTTATTTTTTAGGTAGGGTTACCGAGTTATTGTGGAGTTCGATTAGGTTTAAGGGAATTTTGGAGGGTAGCGATGTTGAAGTTTATTGGTCGACGTGCGCTATTTGCTGCGATGACTATTCTCATAGTCTCAGCGGTTGTCTTTGCGATCTTCTCATTTCTACCATTTGATCCAGCCTCACTTACTTGCGGACAGCGTTGCACGAAGCAGATAATTGCTGCCAACCGTATCCGTTTAGGTTTTGATCAGCCTGTCTATGTGCAATATTGGCTCTTCCTCTCTGGAATTTTTGCTGGGCGCACTTACGGCGCCGGTAGCGCTGCCTTCTCGTGTCCAGCTCCTTCTTTTGGTTACTCCTTTAACGAAAATGCCTGCGTTACCGACATGCTCCGCGAATCTCTGCCGATCACAATTTCATTGGCAGTAGGCGCTTTGATCATGTGGTTATTACTAGGAATTGGTCTAGGAATTGTTGCCGCCAAATTTAAAAATCGCTGGCCCGATACCGGCTCCTCAGTTTTTGTACTGCTTGCAACCTCACTTCCCACCTTTGTAACGGGCTTAGCGCTACTTATTTGGGTCTCAATCAAATGGCACTTCATTCCACTCTCGTTAAATGGTTACACATCGATATTTGATAATCCTTGGAAGTTCTGCGTCTATTTCATCCTGCCGTGGATAACCTTGGCGATTGCCTACGCTGCGATCTATACCCGATTTACTCGCGCAGCTCTGCTTGAAACTTTAGGAGAGGATTACATCCGCACTGCGCGCGCCAAGGGCGTTGGCGAACGTGTGGTCTTCTTCAAGCACACCCTGCGTGCGGTACTCGCACCTTTGATAACTTTGGCGGGTTTGGATTTTGCGGGTCTAATCGGTGGCGCCATCATTACTGAAACTATCTTTAACTTGCCTGGGCTTGGTCGTCTTACCTTGCGTTCGGTTTATGAATTTGACCTGCCAGTAGTTCTTGCAACAACTATCTTGGCGGCGGTTGTCGTTATTGTCATGAACTTAATCGTCGACATGTTGTATGCAGTTCTTGATCCTAGAGTGCGAATCACATGAGCGAGTTATTACGGATTGAAGATCTGCACGTCTCATTTAAAACTGACGATGGCATAGTCCGTGCTGTAGATGGCGTCTCTCTTACCTTAAGCGCTGGTGAAACCGTTGCCATTGTTGGTGAATCAGGCTCTGGCAAAACCGTAACCAGCCTTTCTGTCATGGGTCTTCACAAGAAGGGGCAAGCTGAAATTTCGGGCTCTATCTCTCTAAGTGATCATGGCGTCTTTAAAGATGTAGTCCATCTAAGTGATGACGAAATCCGCGATATTCGCGGGCGCGCAGTTTCTATGATCTTCCAAGATCCAATGTCTTCACTGCATCCGTATTACAAGATCGGCAACCAACTGGCTGAAGGTTATTTAGTTCATAACCCAGGTAAGAAGAAAGAAGCGATGGCCCGCGCCATCGAAATGCTCGATCTAGTTGGTATTCCAGAGCCAGCTAAGCGCGCTAAAGAATTTCCACATCAATTTTCCGGCGGTATGCGCCAGCGGGTAATGATCGCTATGGCGCTGATGAACTCACCACAAATTTTGATTGCAGATGAACCAACGACGGCACTTGATGTGACCGTGCAAGCACAGATCTTGGCGCTACTTTCAAAGCTGAAGAAAGAATTCAATATGGGCATCTTGCTCATTACCCACGATCTTGGCGTTGTTGCGCAAGTCGCCGATCGAGTAAATGTTATGTATGCCGGGCGCATCGTTGAAGAAGGCCCAGTCGATGACATCTTCTATTCACCACTTGCCCCATACACCTTGGGCCTTCTGAAATCTGTCCCACGCGTTTCTAAAAATAATGAACGCCTCAAGGCGATTCCAGGCCAGCCACCATCGTTAATTAACTTGCCAGTTGGTTGTCCATTCGCACCTCGTTGTGAGTTTAAGCAGCACTCATCAGAATCTGGTTGCAACACAACTCGTCCAGAACTTTTAGGCACATCACCAACCCATCGCTCTCGCTGCCACGTGCCAGAGAAGCTGCGAAGTGAGTTATTTGCCGCCGAACTTAAGGAGTTGCAAGCATGAGCGAAGCAATTCTAAAAGTTGAGAACCTGGTTAAGTATTTCCCAACCGGTAAAGGCAAAAGTGGTGAGAAAGAAGTCGTAAAGGCTGTCGACGGAATTTCTTTTGAGTTAGCTGCTGGTGAGACAATTGGCTTAGTAGGTGAATCTGGCTGCGGTAAGACAACTGCCGGGCGCACAATATTAAAGTTAACTGAGCCAACTTCAGGCAAGATCTTCTTTGAAGGCCAAGACATCACCGATTACAAGCCAAGCAAGATGCGCGCTATCCGCGCCCAGATGCAGATCATCTTCCAAGATCCATATTCAGCGCTTAACCCGCGCCAGACCATCGGCAAGATTATTTCTGCGCCCTTTGAAATTCAGGATATAACTCCACCTGAAGGAACAAAAGCTGCTGTTCAAAATCTAATGGCGCGCGTTGGTTTAAACCCAGAGCACTACAACCGTTACCCACACGAGTTCTCAGGCGGACAACGCCAGCGCATCGGTATCGCACGCGCCATCGCGCTAAAGCCACGTTTTATCGTTGCCGATGAACCAGTATCAGCTCTGGATGTTTCAATCCAAGCCCAGGTAATTAACTTGCTGGAAGATCTGCAAGAAGAAGAGAAGATCAGCATGGTCTTTATCGCCCATGATTTATCTGTTGTGCAACATATTTCAGATCGCGTTGCCGTTATGTATTTAGGCAAGATGATGGAGATTGCAGCAACTGCCGATCTTTACGCCAAGCCGCGCCACCCATACACAACAGCGCTTTTATCTGCAGTCCCACTGCCTGATCCACGCGCCGAGCGAACTCGCGAACGCATCATCTTGACCGGTGACTTACCTAGCCCAATTAATCCACCATCAGGTTGTGTATTTAATACCCGTTGCTGGAAGGCGCAAGATAAGTGCCGCACTGAAGTTCCCCAGTTAATTCAACTGGGTACTTCACAGGTTGCTTGCCACTTCCCTGAAAACTAGTTTTTAAAGCCAGGGGTTAATTACTACTTTGCCTGATTGAGGCGACATCGACATCTGCATCGCTTCATCTGCTTGAGCAAGTCCAAATTCATGGGTTACCAAATCGGCAAATGGGTATTGCTTGGCATATTTATCAAAGAGTTTTAGCGATGGACCATAGGCATTTATTGGGTGGTTCGAGAGTCCGATCAACCGAAGATTTTTACTAAGTACGTGACGATGCATGCTGATAGAGACTTCTCCGGTGTCAGCAAAGTTGCCCATTTCAAGCAAGGTACCGCCACGGCGCAGCATCTCAATACCTTCGATGACCGGTTCTGGGCGATTAGTCATATGTAGGACGACATCGGCGCCAATGCCACCAGTTAGAGAATGGATAATTTTAAGGCGCTCGCTCTGCGTAGTTTTATCGACGTTAATTGTTAAATCAGCCCCAAATTTCTTGGCTAGATCCAGGCGATATTCAGATTTATCAATGGCGATCACTTTGCCGGCGCCCATAATTCCTAATTTGGCAAGGTGCAATAAACCGAGTGGTCCAACTCCAAAAACAACAACTGTGTCACCAGTTGTAAAGCCTTCAATCGAGTAAGAACTAAAATCTTTCAATTTATCTAAAGATGCTGCACACGCCATCAATTCGGCAAGAACTGCCACCTTTGGCGGGATATTTTCGGGAACTTTATAGAAGAAAGTACCTGGTTTGAAATACATATATTCGGCCCAGCCACCCAAGAGATGAGGCCACTGTGCGCTGGTAAAGCTATTTCCATAGCACTGGGATTTTGAGCACCAGCTATAGCCTTGAATATGCGTGCAGTAGAAACATTTGCCGCAGATCATGTCCGGGCACATTACAATCCGGTCGCCAACTTTTACTGGTGCTTGATAGAAATCACCAGATTCTTCAATGGCCGGTGTTAGCTCTTCAATGATTCCGACATTTTCATGGCCTTGAATAATTGGGAAAGGGGTATCGGTTTCGGATTCGGTGCCCGCATATTGCTTAGTCTCACCTTGATAGGTGTGCTTGTCGGTGCCACATATTCCGGATAGTTCAACGCGCATCAAGAGCGCCCCAACTTCTAATTTGGGGCGATCAAAGGTTTGAACTTCGTAGCGGCCCGGGGCAACTAGAACTGCGGCGCGAATCTTCATATCGCTAAATTAGACCCAAACTTCTTGGGTTACTAGATCCGTTACCAGATCTCGACTCTCTCGCTCTCGGCCAGCCACAACTTATCGCCCTCAGTCAGATCAAAGGCCTCATAGAAATCGCTGATATTGCGAACGATGGCGTTGCAGCGGAACTCATAAGGTGAATGTGGGTCAGTTGCGATACGACGACGAAGTTCTTCTGCACGCACCTTGCCGCGCCAGGCTTGCGCCCAAGATAAGAAGAAACGTTGTTCGCCAGTTAAACCATCTATTACAGGGGCCTTAGCGCCCTTTAGAGCCAATTTATAGGCTTTAAATCCAATTGCTAAGCCACCAAGGTCTCCGATGTTCTCTCCTACTGTTAAGGCCCCGTTAACGTGTATATCTGGGGTCTCTTCCGGAAAGAGCGCATCAAACTGTGCAATAAGTGCGCTGGCGCGCTTTTCAAACTCGGTGCGATCGGCCTCGCTCCACCAATCAACCATATTTCCATCGCCATCGAATTTAGATCCTTGATCATCAAAGCCATGGCCGATCTCGTGGCCGATAACCGCGCCAATTCCACCGTAGTTAACTGCGATGTCAGCAGATAGATCAAAGAATGGCGGCTGCAAGATCGCCGCTGGAAAGACAATCTCGTTCTGGATCGGATGGTAGTAAGCGTTAACGGTCTGCGGGGTCATCAACCATTCAGTCTTATCAACGGGTTTGCCGATTTTGGCGAGTTCTATATCGCGGGCAAATTTGGTGATGCGACCGATATTTGCGAAGAGGTTATCGCGGGTAATAGTTAGCGCCGAATAATCGCGCCATTTATCGGGATAGCCGATTTTGGGGGTGAACTTGGCTAACTTATCTAACGCCTTTACCTTGGTTTCCGGGCTCATCCAAGAAAGCTCATTTATCGAGATGCGATAGGCCTCAATTAAATTATCAACTAGTTCCAGCATCGCAACTTTGGCAGCTTCTGGGAAATGGCGCTTTACATAAATCTGGCCAATTGCTTCACCTAGTGCGCCTTCCACAAATGAGATCGCACGCTTCCAGCGAACCCGAATTTCTGGGGTGCCAGATAAAGTCTTGGCATAGAAATCAAAGTTCTCAGTTACAAAGTCTTCAGTTAAATATGCGGCCGCCCCTGAGATCAACTGCCATTTCATCCAGGCCTTCCAAGGGGCGGGATCAAAGTTTTCCATTAGCGTAGAAAGACCGGCAAAGAATGGCGGCTGTTGCACAACTAATTCATCAAAGGCAGCCTTCGGAATCTGGCTAAATTCCAGCCAGCTCGCCCAATCAAAATGTGGAGCTAATGTGCAGAGCTCTTTAAAGCTCATCTTGTTATAGGTCAGTTCAACATCGCGATCTTTTACCTGATCAAAATGGTGGGCAGCAATGGATGCCTCTAACTGATAGATCTGCTCGGCCAGGGCCGCGCCATTTTCAATCTTGGCCAGCGCAAACATCTTGGCAACGTGGGCTTTAAAGGCGGTGCGAATTTCTTCATATTGTTCTTCGCGGTAGTAAGCCTCATCTGGCAGAGATAGGCCACCTTGTCCCAAATAAATTATGTTCATTTCAGAGTTCATGGCATCGCCATAAATGCCAAGGCCAAATGCGCCACCAAGTCCGCGCATTTCCAGGTCAGCTAAAGTCTTAATAAATTCGGCACGGTTGGTAATTCGATCGATCGCAGCTAGATCATCTAGCAGTGGAGTAATGCCGGCTTTTTCAATCGCGGCAGTATCAAGGAAACAGTCATATAGATCGCGGATCTTCTGGGCATCGCCTGCACCTGTTGCAGTCTCGATAATTTCGCGGACTTGGGCTTCGGCTTCGATAAAGAGTTGATAAGTCACGCCATCTGATGAGCGATCTTGGGGAATCTGGTGGTTCTTAAGCCAGGTGCCGTTGAAGTAGCGATAGAGATCATCCTGCGGGCGAAATGAGTTATCGATATGGGAGGGATCTATTCCGCTTACGAGGGGATTTACTGCAGAGCTCATGCGTTCCTTTGCTTTCTAAAAGTAGTTGAAAGTTCAACATTAACGTTTATTAACGTATGATGGCCCAATGGCACGGCAAAACGCTACCTCACCTCGCTGGCTCAACCCAGCCGAAATGAAGGCTTGGCGCAGATATATCGTTGCCAGTCGTAGATTATTGGAAGCTTTGGATCTAGACCTTACGCAGCATGAACTTACGATGGCTGACTATGAAATCTTGGCCCAATTAAGTGATGCCCCAGAACGTCGGATGCGTATGTCAGAGCTTGCCGACCTGGCGATGCTTTCTAGGTCGCGCCTGTCTCACCGGATGAAGGTTATGGAGAAGGCGGGTTGGGTAAAGCGGGAGGCTTGCCCGATAGATAAGCGCGGCTATTTTGCAGTGATGACTACAAAGGGGTGGAAGGCGATAGTTGCAGCAGCCCCGGATCATGTAGAAAGTGTGCGCGCTCGCTTTGTCGATCATTTATCTAAGGCAGATCAGGTAGCCCTGGCAGAAATATTTGAGAGAGTTTCAGATTCGCTAAGAAAAGATTTGAAAGAGTAAGAAATTAAAAGAGAGAAATAAAAAACCCGCCACATAAAGTGGCGGGTTTTTTATTAAGTAATAAATTACTTAGCTGCTGCCTTCTTGCGACGGCGCTTCTTTGGAGCTGCTGCTGGAGCTGCTGCCTTCTTGCGACGACGCTTTGGAGCTGCCTTCTTAGCTGCTGCCTTCTTGCGACGCTTTGGAGCTGCCTTCTTAGCTGCTGCCTTCTTGCGACGACGCTTTGGAGCTGCCTTCTTAGCTGCTGCCTTCTTGCGACGACGCTTTGGAGCTGCCTTCTTAGCTGCTGCCTTCTTGCGACGCTTTGGAGCTGCCTTCTTAGCTGCTGCCTTCTTGCGACGCTTTGGAGCTGCCTTCTTTGCTGCTGCCTTCTTGCGGCGCTTCTTTGGAGCTGCTGCTGGAGCTGCTGCCTTCTTGCGACGCTTCTTTGGTGCTGCTTTCTTAGCTGCGGCCACGTACTTCTCCTATCGGAATGGTTCGGATCCGTCACCCAAACCTGTTCGTGGATAAGTGTGACGGAAATATAAAAATATTGCTAGTACATAGTGAGAAAAAACGCAGTGCGTGTCGCAATTTATTTTTTAATATTTTTGTGCATTTAAGAAAAAATCAAGGATTTCGATTACCGAAATTTCGGGAAAAACTCTCAATTTTGGATTCACTTTTCTAAATCTGAGGCGCTTTCTGGCGAAATTTCACTTTCGGCGCGAATTTTCCGCATTTGAACGGCGAATTCGTTGGTTTCGACATCGTATTTTCGGAATTTTGGTAAAAATAGCGCCAAAATCGCCACAGAAAGTATGCACAGAACCCCGCCGAAAGTTACCGAGAAATTCAGGCTAGTAACTGCCGCCATCGATGCCGCGCGCATCTGTCCGGCTAATGGGCCAACTGAATATGAAAGTAGTTCGATACCCGCCAGTCGGCCGCGGAATTCATCGGGGATGGTCTGGTTCCAAATGTTGCCGCGAAATAGCGCACTGACCATGTCGGCCGCCCCGGCCAGAGCAAGGAAGAGCAGTACAAATATCAGTGAGTGAAAAGTTCCGGCCAGAGCGATAGCTGCGCCCCATCCGAGGGCGGCCCAGATAACGGCGCGACCATGGAATGGGTAGTGCTTAGTCCAACCACTTGTCAGAGTTACGGCAATTGAACCGACCGTACCTGCGGCATATAAAAATCCCAGGGCCCAAGGCTTACCAAGTTGATCTGCCCAGAATGGAATTAGCGCAGTTGGCATCGCAAAGAACATCGCCGCTAAATCAATTAGATAAGTTCCCAATAAATCTTGGCGGTTAAAGGCATAGCGCACACCCTGTAATAACCCTGCCAGAGATGGCTTTTCCGCCTCTGGGCTAGCCGGCACATTTCGAACGCGGGCCAGAAGTGCAAGTGAAATTAAGAAGGTTGCGATATCTGCGATGTAACCAACTGAAATTGAAAAGGTGGAAATTAAAATTCCACCAATAGTTGGCCCGATGATTACACCGACCTGCCAACGCAGACTCATCAAGGCGCTGGCCGCTGGCAGATCGGCATGGCCAACCAATCTCGGCAAGATGGCATCGGCGCTAGGGCGTTGCAGACCATTGACTGCGGCAAAAAATCCGATGACTACATAGATAAGCACTAGATGTGGGTTAGGTAGAAATGAGTTAACCAACAAGATCGCTACCAAGGTAAGGGAGGCGAACTCGGTCGCCCAAACCATCTTCTTACGGTCGACATAATCGGCTAAGACTCCGCCATATAAACCAAAGAGGATTAGCGGCACGATCTCGATTACACCCGATAGGCCCACGGCTATATATGAATTGGTTAGCTCTTTGATTTGGAAAGGGACGGCGACATAGGTGATCATCGAACCGAGATAGGTAATTAGCCCCGATGCCCACAAATTGCGAAAATCCGGGTATTTCTTTAGTGGGGTTAGATCTATAGCAAAGCGAGATCTCTTTGATTGCCCTTTATCCACCACGGGAACTAGTTAAAAGTATTTTCAGGCCCAGGGAAAGTTCCCCCACGCACATCGCGAGCGAATTCTTCGGCAGCACCCGTTATCTCTTGGCGCAGGTTGCGATAGACCTTAGCTAATTTCGGTGGCTTGGCAGTTAGCCCGACTAAATCGGTCCAAACTAAAATCTGGGCATCACAGTTAACTCCCGCCCCGATTCCAACAGTTGGAATAGAAAGGGCATCGGTAATTCGCGCAGCCAGTTCTGCTGGAACTAGCTCGAGAACAATGGCAAAGGCGCCCGCCTTTTCTAACGCTATGGCCGCAGCCAAAATGGCATCGCCATCTTCGCGACCTTGCACGCGATAGCCACCGAGTTGATGAAGTGATTGCGGGGTAAGGCCTAGGTGGCCCATAACTGGAATTCCGGCAGCGGTTAACTTTTCAACTGTTGCTAAATGTGCGCCTTCTAATTTAACGGCCATTGCGCCAGCTTCCTTAAAGAAGCGAGTTGATGTGGCAAGTGCTTGTTCAGGTGAATTTTCATATGAACCAAAGGGCAGATCAGCGATCACCAGGGCGCGCTTTGAGGCGCGAACCACCGCGCGGGTAAGAGGTATTAATTCATCGACGGTAACGGCGATCGTATTTTCGCCACCGAGAAAGTTGTTGCCGGCGCTATCGCCAACTAACAACACCGGGATGCCGGCCTGATCAAATATCTCAGCGGTCATCTGCTCATACGAAGTAAGGGCTGCCCACTTTTCGCCAGCGACCTTGGCCGCTTTGAGATCGACGATCGTGACGCGGCGATGGGAGGCACCGCCATAAAGGGTCGTTGTAGTTCCAGATTTTGGTGACATTCTTTCCTCCAGCCTCGAAGCTTCGCGAGAAGTCTCCGGGTCTTATCTATTGAGGGTTCTTGGAGTAATCGTATTCCATTACTCTTGAAGTATGAAGTTGCGCATAGCGCTGGCGCAGGTCAACCCGACTGTCGGTGACCTGGCAGCCAATGCTGCCTTGGTGCGCGAGAACTTTGCCAGCGCTCAAGACGCCGGCGCACATATCGTCGTCTTTCCCGAAATGGTTTTAACTGGATATCCCGTAGAAGATTTAGCGCTGCGCCCATCTTTCCAAGCTGCTAGCCAAAAGGCGATCGCCCAATTAGCTGGTGAGCTAACTGGTGAAACTGTCGCAATCGTTGGCTACCTTGGCCAAGTCGATGGCGCTCCACAAAATATGGTGGCGGTAATTTCTGGCGGTGTGATCAAGGCGCGTTATGCCAAATGCCATTTGCCTAATTACGGCGTCTTCGATGAATTTCGTAACTTTGTTCCGGGGGATAAGACACTGGTCGTTCGCATCAATGGCGTTGATGTTGGTATCGCAATTTGTGAAGATCTCTGGATCGATGGCGGAATTACAGCCCAGCTTGCCGCGCGTAAACCCGGCTTAGTTATTGTTCCTAATGGATCACCGTATGAACGCGCCAAAGATGATGTGCGGCTTGCTTTGGTAACCAAGCGCGCTCGCCAGGCACAAGCACCGCTGGTCTATGTCAATATGACCGGCGGCCAAGATGATCTGGTCTTTGATGGCGACAGCATTGTCGTTGGTGCAGATGGCGCAGTCATTGCGCGCGCACCACAATTTGAAGATGGCATCGCAATTGTAGATATCGATGTGGCCACCAAGACCAGCACACCAGATGTAGTTATCTCAGAAGATGAAGCCCAGATCGAGCGCACCTTAATTTCAGGGGTCGCCATTCGCCTAGATGACCGCGAAGAAATTTGGCAAGCCTTGGTAATTGGTTTGAGAGATTATGTAGAAAAGAATGGTTTCCGAAGCGTTGTCGTTGGTTTATCAGGTGGCATCGATTCTGCACTGGTTGCGGCGATTGCTATTGATGCAATTGGCGCCAAGTGTGTAAATGGCGTTGCCATGCCAAGTAAATATTCATCTAGCCATTCGATCTCTGATGCGCAAGCGCTGGCCGATGCCACAGGTATTCACTTTCGCACCGTGCCAATTGCGCCGATGGTAGATGCCTATATGGCTAATTTAACTTTGAAGGGTTTAGCTGAAGAAAACTTGCAGGCGCGCGTTCGCGGCACAACTTTGATGGGTATCTCAAATCAAGAGGGCCACTTAGTTTTAGCAACTGGCAATAAATCAGAGCTAGCCGTTGGTTATTCCACGCTTTATGGCGATGCCGTGGGTGGCTTTGCGCCAATTAAAGATATTTATAAGACCGATGTCTGGGCCTTATCTCGTTGGCGCAATGAACTGGCGCGCACTCGTGGTGAAGCCGAACCAATTCCAGTTAACTCAATTGAGAAAGAACCAAGTGCGGAACTGCGCCCTGATCAGAAAGATTCTGATTCACTTCCTGATTACCTATTACTAGATCACGTCTTAACTGCTTATGTCGATGATGATCAAGGTTCCGCTGCGTTGATTGCCGCGGGTTTTGACGAAGCGCTGGTCCGACGCGTAATTGCCATGGTCGATAAGGCCGAATACAAGCGCCGCCAATATCCACCGGGCACCAAGGTTTCTAAGCGGGCATTCGGTAAGGATCGCCGCTTACCAATGACGAGCCGCTGGAGCGAATAGGTTTGTAACACAGCCGTAACTTGGCCTTGGCAAGATGTGGGCTATGTCCGCTAACGATTCACAAATGAGCAAGCAGCAAGAGTTTGTGCTGCGCACAATTGAAGAGCGCAATATTCGCTTTATCCGATTGTGGTTTACCGATGTCTTGGGTTATCTCAAATCAGTTGCGATCGCACCTGCGGAATTAGTCAATGCCTTTGAAGAAGGTATTGGTTTTGATGGTTCGGCGATTGAAGGTTTTGCGCGCGTTACCGAATCAGATATGTTGGCAAAACCGGACCCTGCAACATTTTCTATTCTGCCTTGGCGTACTGAATCACCAGGGGCGGCTCGTATGTTCTGCGATATTACGATGCCAGATGGTTCACCATCGCATGCCGATCCCCGCAATGTATTGCGCCGTACTTTAAATAAGGCAGCGCAGATGGGTTACACCTGTTACACCCATCCGGAAATTGAATTCTTCTTATTTAAATCAGCTCCCGTAAAAGGCGAACAACCGATTCCAGTTGATCAAGGTGGGTATTTCGATCACACGCCAGCAGTTGTGGGACATGACTTTCGGCGCCAAGCGATCACGATGCTGGAAGCAATGGGAATCTCGGTTGAATTTAGCCATCATGAAGGAGCACCTGGTCAGCAAGAAATTGATCTACGTTATGCCGATGCTTTAAGCACCGCAGATAACATCATGACCTTTCGCCATGTGATTAAAGAAGTGGCGCTAGAACAAGGTTTCTACGCCTCCTTTATGCCAAAGCCATTTACTGATCACCCGGGCAGCGGTATGCATACCCACGTATCTTTATTTGAAGGCGAGAAGAATGCTTTCTATGATGCATCTGCCGAATTTAATTTATCGAAAGTGGCGCGCTCATTTATCGCTGGCATTTTGAAGCACTCATCTGAAATTACTGCGGTAACAAATCAATGGGTTAACTCTTACAAGCGCCTGCAAGGCGGTGGAGAAGCGCCAGCTTTAATTAACTGGGGCCATAACAATCGCAGCGCTTTAGTGCGTATTCCGATGTATAAACCAAATAAAGAGAACTCAACGCGAATTGAATTCCGTTCTCCGGATTCGGCCTGCAATCCATATCTGGCATATGCAGTTATGTTGGCAGCTGGCCTTAAAGGAATTGAAGAAAAATATGAGCTCACCGATGATGCAGCTCCTGCTTCGCTGCCGGCCAACCTCGATGAAGCGATTGCGGTTATGGAGAAGAGCGAACTCGTACGTGAGACTTTGGGCGAGCACGTCTTTGAATATGTTCTACGCAATAAGCGCGTCGAATGGCAGGACTACCGCCGCCAGGTAAGCGCCTACGAATTAGATCGGTATTTGCCAGTTCTTTAACGGGGTAAAGCAGCCTTTGGCTGCTACTTTATTGGTATGGCTAAAGAGATTACCGATAGCGGTTTGCGCCGCATCAATTTAATCGCCGGCGTTCTTCACCTGGCACAGATGGTGGCAGTTCTTGCCTTGGCAACAGATTTCACTTTACCAATAACTGCGCGATACATGTCCGGCCCTCCTGGAAGCACATACGGTGATCTAATTATTTTGTACAACGCACCACTTGCAATCGGTGTTGCAATTTTCTTGGGGCTTTCATCGCTTGCTCATTTTGTTGTCATTAGCCCAAAATTCTTCCCTCGCTATATCGCAGGACTTGCTGCACACCGAAACTTCTTCCGTTGGGTTGAATATTCAATCAGCTCTTCCGTAATGATCGTTCTGATTGCACAGATAACTGGAATTTCAGATATCACCGCCTTGATTTCCATCTTTGGCGTCAACGCTTCCATGATTTTATTTGGATGGCTGCAAGAGAAATATGAAGAACCTGGCAATGGTGGCTGGGTGCCATTTATCTTCGGCTGTATCGCCGGCATCGTTCCTTGGCTTGCGCTGGTCTTCTATGTCTTTGCCATAGGCGGAGCCGGCGAGAATAAAGCGCCTACTTTTGTCTACTTCATCGTCTTTACGATTTTCATCCTCTTTAACTCATTCGCACTCGTTCAATACTTGCAATACAAGAAAGTTGGCAAATGGGCTGATTATCTACGGGGAGAGCGCACCTATATAACGCTATCCCTTGTTGCGAAATCGCTACTTGCTTGGCAGATATTCGCCAATACACTTATTCCATAATTAATTTCCATAATTAATTTCCATTTAAGAAATAAGGAGAGTCATGGCACTTCGTTGGGGTTATTTAGGAGCAGGCGGAATTGCCAAGATCATCGCAGCAGATTTTGGTCATGCTGGGCTAAAAATCCAAGCCGTTGCTACGCGCGACATGGAACGCACCAACGCTTTTGCTGATCAATTTAATATCCCAAATCGCCATCCTGATTACGCATCTCTGGTGGCAGATCCTGAAGTAGATGTTATTTATATATCAACTGTGCAGACGCTGCACCGCGACCATGCCCTGCTTGCCATCGAAGCAGGTAAGCATGTACTTCTAGAAAAGCCTTTCACCATGAACGCTGCAGATGCGCATGAAATCTATGCTGCCGCAAAGCGCAAAAAAGTATTTGTTATGGAAGCGATGTGGACTCGCTTCTTGCCAACTATGAACGCCGTCTTTGCCGCAATTGAAGCTGGCGAAATCGGAACTCCACATTTTGTATATGCCGATCACAGCCAGTACTTACCAATTGAAAGAGCGCCCCGACTTTGGAATCGCGAGCAAGGCGGCGGTGCACATTATGACTTAGGTATTTATCCAATTCATATGGCGATCCGAACTCTTGGAATTCCAGATTCAGTCAGCGGAAAATCAATCATGACTGATACCGGAGTTGATTCGGCAACTGCTGCAGTTCTGCAATATAACAATGGCAGTTTGGCTTTAGTTAATTCCTGTATGACTATGGCCGGAACGCTTAACGCGGCAATCCACGGCACAAAGGGTCGAATTGAAATAGATGGCTGGTTCTTTGAACAGACCACATTTACTATTTATGACAGCCAACATAAGTTGGTACGCAAATATGAAGAGAAGATAAATGGACGCGGAATGCAATATCAAGCTATCCATGTTGAAGAGTGCATCGCCAAGGGCCTTACCGAAAGCCCAATCTTGAGCCTTGCTGAAACTGTGAAAATTATGGAAGTCATGGAGCAGATTCACATTTTCTAACTCAGTTTCAACTCCACTTGCTCATAAGTAAGGCTGCGCGTTACTATTTCACCATGTCTTTAACCGTGACACTTCGCAGCCTCCTCCTTCGCTGCCGTGGCGGGGCCAAGTAAGCCGGTCCCCTCGCCGCGGGGTTTGTCGCACCGGTAAAACCCGACAAAACCCAAAATTTAGGAGTTTAAGCAAATGTCACTAGATAAGAATTTCCCTGATCAAAAACCATCAACGATGCCAGTGCATCGTTATTCATCATTTATTCCGGTTGATCTAAAAGATCGCACTTGGCCAACTAAGCAGATGCGTAAAGCGCCGCAGTGGTGCTCAGTAGATCTTCGTGATGGCAACCAAGCGCTGATCGATCCCATGGATACGCCCCGTAAATTGGCGATGTTCAAACTCCTTGTCCAAATGGGTTACAAAGAGATCGAAGTTGGATTTCCATCTGCTTCACAGACTGATTTCGACTTTGTCCGCAAAATTATCGATGAAGGCTTAATTCCAGATGATGTTGTAATCCAGGTACTTACTCAAGCGCGCGAGCCGTTAATTCGCCGCACCTATGAGTCAATAAAAGGTGCCAAGCAAGCGATCGTTCACCTTTATAACTCAACTTCAACTTTGCAACGCCGAGTTGTCTTTGGCCTTAATAAAGAAGGCATTAAGAAGATCGCAACCGATGGTGCGCAGCTCTGTCTTGATCTAGTTTCAACTGTGCCGGGCACAAAAGTTTCCTTTGAATATTCACCTGAGTCCTATACCGGTACTGAACTTGAATTCGCCGTGGAAGTTTGCAACGCAGTAAATGCGATCTGGAAGCCAACTCCACAGTGGAAGACGATCATGAACTTACCTGCCACCGTTGAAATGGCCACACCGAATGTTTACGCCGATTCCATCGAATGGATGTGCCGTAATTTAGAAAATCGCGAGAGCGTTGTTGTTTCACTGCACCCACATAATGATCGCGGTACCGGTGTTGCTGCAGCGGAACTTGGTTATCTAGCAGGAGCCGATCGCATCGAAGGAACGTTATTTGGCAATGGTGAGCGCACCGGAAATGTTTGCTTGGTAACTCTTGGCATGAACTTAGTTTCACACGGCATCGATCCGCTGATTGATTTCTCAAATATTGATGAGATTCGCCGCACTGTGGAATATGCCAATCAACTGCGCGTGCCTGAGCGCCATCCCTATGGTGGCGACCTAGTCTTCACCGCATTTTCTGGTTCACACCAAGATGCAATAAAGAAAGGCTTTGAACATCTAGAAAGAGATGCCAAAGCTGCAGGTGTTGATAAAGATCAATTTACTTGGGCTATTCCATACTTGCCGATTGATCCCAAAGATATTGGCCGTTCATATGAAGCAGTCATCCGCGTTAACTCACAATCTGGCAAGGGTGGCGTTGCTTACTTGATGAAGCATGAACATCACCTTGATCTACCGCGTCGCCACCAAATTGATTTCAGCCGCGTAGTGCAAGCTAAAACTGATTCTGAAGGTGGCGAAGTTACGGCAGATGCGATGTGGCATATCTTCGAAGATGAATATCTGCCAACTGAATCTGCACCTTGGGGAAGATTCCGCTTAAAGGGACTTTCACAGACATCGGTATTAGATGAAGATGTTCACTTAACTGTAAAGATTTCAGATCGCGGTGAGATGAAAGAGTTAACTGGCCAAGGAAATGGTCCAATCGCAGCGTTCTGCAATATCTTGCAAAATTACGGCGTTGATGTGCGCGTTCTTGATTATTACGAGCATGCACTTGCTGCCGGCGGAGATGCATCGGCTGCGGCCTATCTGGAATGCTCAATTGGTAGCGAAGTTTTCTGGGGGGTCGGAATCGACCCCAACACCACAACTGCCTCACTTAAAGCGGTCGTGTCTGCCATAAATCGCGCTATCCGCTGACTACCTTTACCTTCGTGAGCCTTTATCGTGACGAAGCAATTATCTTGCGTACCCAAAAGCTGGGTGAAGCAGATCGCATCATCACATTACTAACCCGCGAACATGGTCGCGTGCGCGGAGTCGCTAAAGGTGTACGCCGCACGATGTCTAAATTTGGTGCGCGTTTAGAGCCTGGTAGCCACGTTGATATCCAATTACATAAAGGCCGCACCTTCGACACTATTACTCAAGTCGAAGCGATCAATAATTATGGCGAAGCGTTAACTGAGGATTATCAGCGCTGGACAATTGCATCTGCGATCTTAGAAACTGCCGAGCGATTTACCTCGCAAGAATATGAACCTGCGCTGCAAGAGTTTCAGCTAGTTGTCGGCGGCATGAAAGCGCTGGCTGAAAGCCGTTATGACGCATCGCTTATTTTGGATGCCTTCTTACTTCGCTCCCTTGCAATTGGTGGTTATGCGCCATCTACTTCAAATTGTTCGCGTTGTGAAAAGGAAGGACCGCACCGTTACTTCTCGCTAGTCGGCGGCGGATCAGTTTGCGCAGATTGCCGACCATCAGCATGTGCAACACCTGCCCCTGAGACTCTCGAATTGTTAGGTGCGCTGTTAAGCGGTGATTGGGATATTGCGCAGGCAAGTGAGCCTCGTAATCGGCGCGAGGCTAGTGGTTTAGTTATTGCGTACTTACAATGGCATCTAGAACGTGGGCTGCGTAGCCTGCCGATTGTGGAGAGAGTTTAATTCGTGGCCAAGAAAATTGAAGTCCCACAACATATCGCCATCGTTATGGATGGCAATGGGCGTTGGGCGAAAGAGCGAGGATTACCAAGGACTGCCGGACATGAAGCCGGTGAGAAAGTTCTCTTTGATTTAGTAGAAGCAGCCATTGGCTTTGGCGTGAAAGAGTTAAGCGCATATGCCTTTTCGACTGAAAATTGGAAGCGCACGCCGGAGGAAGTTAAATTCCTGATGGGCTATAGCCGCGATGTTTTGCGCCGGCGCCGTGATCGCTTAAATGAGATGGGTGTGAAGATTCAATGGATTGGTCGCCCCCAGCGCCTATGGAAATCTGTTATTGCCGAGCTAGAAGAGGCCGAAGATTTAACTAAGAAGAATAAAACCCTTACCTTAAATATGTGCGTTAATTACGGTGGTCGTGCTGAGATCGTCGATGCCACAACTGCACTGGCGCGCGATGTTAAACGTGGCAAGTTAAAGCCAGATGCAATCACCGAGAAAACGATTGAAAAGTATTTGTATTCACCAAAGATGCGCGATGTTGATCTCTTCTTGCGATCCTCAGGTGAACAGCGCACCAGTAATTTCTTACCGTGGCAATCGGTCTATGCCGAGTTCGTCTTTATGGATGTCTTATGGCCGGATATGACGCCAAAATTGCTTTGGAAAGCGATCGAGGAGTATTCGGAGAGAGATAGAAGGTTTGGAAAGGCTTGACCATTCCAACAGTGGGGATTGCGGAAAAGCTTAAATACTGGTTACTACGCCCCACATAATTAAAACGCCGATAAGCGTTGCAAAGAATGTCCAACGTGATGAATGCTTGGAATGGGCTTCCGGCAAGATATGCGATGTTGCAAGGTAGATAACAAAGCCAGAAAATAGCGCTAGATATAGGGCAAGTAGTGAATCATTTAAAGCTAGGTAAGTACCAACTGATGCGCCACCGATGCGTGCAACTGCATCTACGCCAAGTAAGCGAAAGCTCTTCTTGGTCCAGTTTCCACTTTTTACAATAAGTGAGACAGTATTTAAGCCATCGCTAAAGGCGTGAACCATAACTGCTAAGAAAACAGCGTAACCAAGTGAGTTACTGACTTTAAAGGCAACACCTAAACCAACGCCATCTAGAAATACATGGCCACCCATCGCAAGCGCGCCCAAGGTGCCGGCGATATTGTGGTGTTCGTGGTCATGGCCATAATCTGATTCGGCTGGTTCGTGGCTACCGAATACGCCTTCAATAATGTGAAGTGATAAAAATCCAGCCAGAATTGCAACTGAAACTTGTGGGACTCCTAAGAAGGAGTCTGTATTCATTTCAAATACTTCAGGGAGCAAATCAAAGCCGACTAAGCCAAGTAATAAACCAGCAGATAACCCCAAGACTAAATGGAAGCGATCATTAGATTTGAGCGCAACATATCCGCCGAAGGTGGTTGCCAAGACCGTTATTGCAGCAAAGGCGATGGCCATGTTCATAGTTGAAGGATATCGCTATTACTCTTAGGCCTGTGATCGCAATTGCCCGCTTTAACGTTTCCCTTGCTGAAAGCGCTGCCTTTGCAAATGACGCAAAAAAAGCATATGAAGCGCTATCTATTTGCGCCGGATTTATCGATGGCGAATATGGCCAGAACCTCGATGAGCCCACTTTATGGACGATCGTTACTCGTTGGGAGAATGTGGGCTCTTATCGCCGTGCTTTAAGTGCGATGCGCACAAAGTTAGAAGCGATTCCGCTTTTAGCGCGTGCAATTGATGAACCATGTGCCTACGAGTTAAACTAAGCACACGTTTGCAACACCCGTTGCTATTCGCCGACAGCCAGCCGGATGGAGAATTATTGTGGCCGTAGATCGTTTAGAAAATATTGTTTCCCTCGCCAAGCGACGTGGATTTGTTTATCCCTCATCAGAAATTTACGGCGGATTGCGCGCCTCATGGGATTACGGCCCACTGGGAGTTGAGTTAAAGAACAATGTAAAGCGCCAATGGTGGAAATCCATGGTGATGGGTCGCGAAGATGTGGTCGGCCTAGATTCTTGCGTAATTTTGGCTCGTGAAGTTTGGGAAGCATCTGGCCACGTGGCAACCTTTAGCGATCCGCTTACCGAATGTACCGCGTGCAATAAGCGCTATCGCGCAGATCATCTTGAAGAAGCTTATGAAGCAAAGCATAAGAAGAAGCTGGAATCATTGACCGATATGAACTGTCCTGCTTGCGGAAATAAAGGACAGTTCACAACTCCAAAGCAATTCTCTGGTTTGTTAAAGACTTACCTTGGACCAGTTGAAGACGAGTCAGGACTTGCTTATCTACGTCCTGAGACTGCGCAAGGAATCTTTATTAACTTCGAACAGGTGATGACGACCTCACGTCGTAAGCCACCATTTGGTATTGGTCAGATCGGTAAATCATTCCGTAATGAAATTACGCCTGGAAACTTTATCTTCCGTACTCGCGAATTTGAGCAGATGGAGATGGAGTTCTTCGTCGTGCCTGGTACAGATGAAGATTGGCACCAATACTGGATTGATACGCGACTTGCTTGGTATAAAGATCTAGGAATTAATCCTGATCGCTTACGTATTTACGATCACCCAAAAGAGAAGTTATCGCACTATTCCAAGCGCACTGCAGATATTGAATATAAATTTGAATTTGCCGGAACTGAATGGGGCGAGCTCGAAGGAATTGCTAATCGCACAGATTTCGATCTGAATGCGCACTCTGCCGCATCCGGTAAAGATCTTTCTTACTTTGATCAAGAGAAGAACGAACGCTGGACACCATTCGTTATCGAACCTGCGGCAGGTGTAGATCGCTGCACATTAACCTTCCTTATGGATGCCTTCACCGAAGATGAAGCGCCAAATGCCAAGGGTGAGATGGAAAAGCGCGCAGTTCTAAAACTTGATCATCGCTTGGCACCGGTAAAGGTTGCAGTGCTGCCACTTTCTCGCAACGCTGATCTATCGCCAAAGGCGCGTGATTTAGCTGCGCAGCTGCGTAAGAACTGGAATATCGACTTTGATGATGCTGGTGCAATTGGCCGTCGTTATCGTCGCCAGGATGAGATCGGTACTCCTTATTGCATCACCATTGACTTTGAAACTTTGGATGATCAAGCTGTGACAATTCGCGATCGCGACACCATGGCGCAAGAGCGTATTGCACTTGATCAAGTCGAAGCTTGGCTTGCTCCACGACTTCTCGGTTGCTAACAATTGGCTTTAACGCTGCCACTCGCAAGTGGTGACCATGTAATCGATCCACCGGTGGTTCTTGCGCCGATGGCGGGAATTACTAACTCTGCCTTTCGCGCGCTATGTCGCGAACAAGGCGCTGGCTTATTTGTCTCGGAAATGGTTACTGCGCGCGCCTTAATTGAGAGACGGCCCGATACCTTGCGCATGATTGCACCTGGTGCCGGCGAATGGCCGCGTTCGGTGCAGTTGTATAGCGTTGATCCGCACACGATGCGCGCTGCGGTAACAATGATCGGTAAAGAAAATTTAGCCGATCATATTGATATGAACTTTGGTTGTCCTGTACCAAAGGTAACTCGCAAAGGCGGGGGAGCAGCCCTTCCTTATAAGCGTAAACTCTTTGCATCCATTGTTGATGCTGCAGTGCAAGCGGCGAAACCATTTGGAATTCCGGTGACTGTAAAGATGCGTATCGGTATCGATACCGATCATCACACTTACTTAGAAGCCGCCAAGTCTGCATCCGATAGTGGTGTTGCCTGGGTTGCTTTGCATGCGCGCACTGCAGAACAGATGTATGAAGGCAAAGCTGATTGGTCGGCGATATCTCGTTTAGTTGAGCATCTAAAACCGACTGGCACACCTGTACTTGGCAATGGCGATATTTGGTCAGGCAGCGATGGATTAGCGATGATGAAAGAGACAGGCTGCGCTGGCGTTGTTGTTGGACGCGGGTGTTTAGGACGTCCTTGGTTATTTGCTGATTTAGTCGAAGCTTTTAATGGCGGGGATAAGAAAGTTTTACCAACGCTTCATCAGGTGCGGGAAGTTATGTATCGCCATGGTGAGCTAATCGTGGATTACTTTGAATCAGAAGATCGCGGTTGTCGTGACCTGCGCAAACATATGGCCTGGTATCTAAAGGGTTTTCGCGTCAATAGCGAACTTCGTCGCCAATTTGGAATGCATTCATCTCTTGCTGAACTGCGCGGATTACTTGATCAATTAACCGATCAGCCATACCCAGTTGAAGTTGCCGAGAAACCACGTGGTCGCGTCAGCCATGGCCGCCCACCGACTCTGCCCGATGGTTGGCTAAATGATCCTGATGAAGATGTAGCAGTTGAGTTAGAGGATGCGATTTCTGGCGGATGATCATCTTTAAAATTATTCGCCGCGTAATTGCTGCGATCTTATTAGTCATCATTGCTGTACCACTTTATGCAGTTGGCGTAACTTGGCAGGCAGCTCATAACAGCTTAATTCGCAAAGGCGATGTCATCGTTGTTCTAGGTGCTGCCCAATTAAATGGGCGACCAGGTGAAGTTCTGCAAGCGCGTTTAGTTGAGGCTAAACGAATTTATGATCTTGGCTTAGCCCGACACATTATTACCGTTGGTGCCGGCGCACCTGGAGATCGCACAACAGAGGCTGCATCTGGAAAATATTGGCTTTCTACACACGGAATTAAATCTAAAAATATTTCCGCGCTAGAAGTCGGACGAGATACCTGGGTATCTACCGAAAATTATGTAAGGTTTATGAAGTTAAAGAATATGCAAGATGTAATTATTGTGACCGATCCATTCCATTGTCGGCGCGCTATGACTATGGCCAATGATTTAGGAGTTGTCGCAACCTGCTCACCAGTAAAGACCGGCCCAAATGCTTTGGCAGCTTCCGGAAAACGCTATCTAATACGGGAAGCCGGCGCTTATTTAGCTTATGTGAGCCTTGGTAGGCGCGGCATTCATATCAGCGATCATTTAGGGTAGGGCTATGAGCGGGGCGTTAAATTACAGTGAAGCAGATCAAGAGCGCTATCTCTTTGAACCTGCCAAGCGCACCGGACGCACAGAATTTATGCGCGATCGCGCCCGCGTTATCCACTCTGCAGCACTGCGTCGCTTAGCCGCAAAGACGCAAGTTGCAGTTCCTTGGGAGAATGATTTTCAACGCACTCGCCTTTCACATTCATTGGAATGCGCGCAGATCGGTCGCGAACTCGGTGAATCACTTGGCGCAGATCCAGATTTACTTGAAACTGCTTGCTTATCTCATGATTTAGGCCATCCACCATTTGGCCACAATGGCGAAGAAGCACTTGCTGAAGTTGCCAAAGATTTTGGGGGCTTTGAAGGAAATGCCCAGAGCTTTCGTTTATTAACGCGGATTGAAGCAAAGACAGTTGATAAAGATGGCAAGAGCGTTGGTTTAAATCTCACGCGAGCATCACTGGATGCGGCAACTAAATATCCATGGCCGCGCGCGATAAACCCACGCAAATTTGGCGTTTACGATGATGATGTTGCGATATTTAATTGGGTACGCCAAGGCGCCCCAGTAGATCGCAAATGTATCGAAGCACAAATTATGGATTGGTCTGACGATTGTGCTTATTCAGTTCATGATTTAGAAGATGCCATCTTTGTGGGCCAAATTAAAGTAGAAAATTTGGAACGTGATTTTGATATTTTGCATAGCGAAATGGTTTCAGGATATGGATCGACTGCAACTAAGGAAGAAGCAGCTGCTGCGCTAGAGCGTTTACAGAACCTTTCTTGCTGGCCACGTTATTACGATGGCACGCATCGCTCGCTCGCGCGTTTAAAAGATTCCACCTCTCAGCTAATCGGTCGTTTCGTATTAGCCGCAGAGCTGGAAACCCGTAAAGTCCATGGTGATGGACCGCTGATGCGTTACACCGCAGATCTGGTTATTCCACGCGAACAACAGGTTGAAGTCGATTTTCTAAAATCTATAGCTGGCCATTACCTAATAAATGCGGCGGCATCGCAAGAGCGCTATGCCAAACAACAAGTAGTAATCAAAGAGTTAGTTGAGATGCTGCACAAACATGCGGCAACCAATTTAGATTCCATCTTCGCTAAAGATTGGCAGGCTTCAACAAATGAGACCGAGCGGATGCGCATCGTCATAGATCAGATCGCCAGCCTGACGGACCCCGGCGCATATGCCTTACATGCTCGTCTTAGCGCGCTCAGATAGCATGGCCTCATGAGCGGACGTATCAAGGAAGAGGATGTCACTTACATCCGCGAACGCTGCGCCATTGATGAAGTCGTTGCCGATTATGTTCAACTTAAATCAGCAGGTGGCGGACAGAAGAAAGGTTTATGTCCTTTCCATGATGAGAAATCACCTTCCTTTCACGTAACCCCAAGTAAGGGCTTCTTCCATTGCTTTGGATGCCAGACAAGTGGCGATGTTATTTCCTTTGTGATGAAGATGGATCATTTGAGTTTTACCGAAACGATTGAACGCCTGGCAGATCGCATGGGATATCAACTTCGTTATGAAGAAGGTAATTTCACGCCAGCACCTGCTGGCAATCGCACGCGGCTAATTGCAGCAAATGCACTTGCCGCAAAGTTTTATCAAGATCAATTAAATACTTCACCTACTGCAGCCCATGCGCGTGAGCTAATGACCAAACGCGGCTTTGATAAGGCTGCCTGTGAAAGATTTGGTGTTGGTTATGCGCCCGATGAATGGGATGGTCTGACTAAATTCTTGCGCGCAGAAGGCTACACAATTGATGAACTCGAAACCGCTGGACTTTCTAAGATGGGCCAGCGCGGTCCGATAGATAAGTTCCGTAATCGATTAACTTGGCCGATCCGCGATATTTCAGGTGATGTAGTTGGATTTGGCGCGCGTAAATTGGCAAGTGATGAAGAAGATCAAGGGCCGAAGTATTTAAATACATCTGAGACCCCGGTTTATAAGAAGAGCCAAGTTTTATATGGACTTGATATGGCTAAGAAAGAGATCGCCAAGAAGCGCCAAGTTGTTATCGTGGAAGGCTATACCGATGTAATGGCGGCGCAATTAGCTGGGATCACAACCGCAGTTGCAACTTGTGGCACTGCATTTGGCGCAGACCATATCCGAATAATTCGCCGCTTATTAATGGACGATGATGCTTTTCGCGGCGAAGTTATCTTTACCTTTGATGGCGATGCTGCTGGACAGAAAGCTGCGCTGCGCGCCTTTAGCGAAGATCAGAAATTTGTCACACAAACATTTGTAGCCGTTGAACCAGATGGTTTAGACCCTTGTGATCTGCGTCAGCAAAAAGGTGATTTAGCGCTGCGTGATCTGATTGCAAAACGTGTTCCACTATTTGAATTTGCTATCAAAACTGAACTTGGTCTACATAAATTAGATAGCGCCGAAGGTCGCGTTAACGCGCTTAACGCAACTGCGCCGCTGGTGGCACAGATTCGCGACAAGTCACTGCGCCCGGAATACACTCGTTTGCTTGCCGGTTGGTTGGGTGTTGAAGTTGAATTAGTAACTGCGGCAGTCAATCAAGGTTTGAAATCACGTCCGCAAAGTGCCAGCGCTGCTCCTCTTGAAGAGTCAACTGCCAACGTGCAATGGCGACCTAATCCGCAAGAGCCACGGTTGATTCTCGAGCGCGAAGTTTTAAAAGCGCGCTTACAAATGCCAACTTTGATTTTGAATTGGGCTCAGATTGAAAGTGGCGCATTTACCCATCCGGCCTACAGCCAGCTAGCGGCCATTATTAGCGCTGCGCCAGAGCAGAGTTCGATTGAAATCGAACAAGTCGCTGATGAAAATATGCGCGCTCTATTTACCGAATTAAATGTGGAGCCGATCCGCGCCGATGGTGAAGTAACTGGACACTATGTTGAAAGCATCGTCGCAAGGTTGCGCGAAGTTGCGATCTCGCGCGCGATTGCAGATTTGAAATCATCGCTACAAAGACTTAACCCGGTTGAGAATGAACAGGAGTACACGGCGGCATTCACTAGCCTGGTCGCCCTCGAGACCACCCGTCGCGGGCTACACGACCTGGCACTTCGCTCGATTTAGACCCAAATCGATTTTAACCCCAAGCACCTCGTGCGCTAGAGTGTGCGCCTGCAAGACAAGATTTAAATCTTTGCCCCATAGCTCAGTTGGTAGAGCGCCGAACTGTTAATTCGGATGTCCCTGGATCGAGGCCAGGTGGGGCAGCTCTCTTAAGTTGGTCAATCTTCACCTGGCGCCCAGTGCGCCCTCAGTACATTCACATATAAAGCCGTTACTTTCTGCGCATGAACTTAAAAACCTCTTGGAAGAACCAATTATGGCCGCTGCGCGTTTTACGTATCTGGCTCGGCGTAACTTGGATTTACGCAGGCTGGGATAAAGCCAGCGATCCTGGTTTTCTGACTTCTGGTTCGCCTACCTTTATCGGCACGCAACTTTCGGCATATGCAACATCTTCACCAGTTGGTTTTGCAATTAATAAGATGCTGGAACATTCCACACAAATTGGAATCTTTGTGATGCTCAGTGAATTTGCAATCGGTGCGGCCACGCTGCTTTGGATTGCACCAACTTGGGCAGCTTTAGGTGGCTTCGCTATGTCACTTAGTTTATGGCTAGCTAGCAGTTGGCACGTTAAGCCATATTTCTTGGCTAGCGATTCGGCTTACACAATTCTTTGGCTTAGCTACTTTCTCTTTCTCTATGGATCACGACGCAAAAGTAATATCGCCCTCGATAGACGAGGATTTTTACGAGTTTCCACAGTGGCTGCCATCGCAATTGCTGGAGCTGAAGTAGGAAAGCTATTTCCAAAGTCATCTGCTGCGGCAGTCGCAACCGGCGCAAATTCGACAGTCAAGAAAATTGTTAAAGACGCTGCCTTTAAAGTTGGCGCAACACAGACCTTCGTCTCCAAGGCGGGAACCCCTGCAATTCTCTTCCGCACCAAAACTGGCGTCTTTGCATATTCTGCAGTCTGCACCCATGAAGGCTGCACTGTTCAATTTAACTCTGCCTCAAAGCATCTGCAATGCGGTTGCCACGGCGCAGTCTTTGATCCCTTTAGCGGGGCAAAGGTATTAGCTGGTCCTGCCAATGCACCACTGGCTAAGATTAAAATCGCCACTGAAGGCGCTTGGATCGTAGAAGCCTAAAGAAATTTGCAAGCAAGTCACAGGAAAACCTAAGCAAGTAGAGGGATGATCTGAGAATGAAGATTAATCGCACCCCCGTAAAAGCTACCGCCGCCTTTATGTTTGGCGCAGTTATTGCCGGATCGGTTGCAACGGCAGCCAATAATTCTGTCGTCAGCAGCGTCGTAGTCTGCGCTGATAACCGCACGCAAGCGCTGACTTTGGCCAAAGCTGGGGCATGCGCGGCAAATAAGACTGCTATTGAAATTGGCAGCAATTCGATTAATGCGAAATCTATTTCAGCACTTGTTACCCCTTCAGTTGTCTCTATCTCAGTCAAGTCAACCGCTGGCAGCGGAACAGGATCTGGTTCGATCTATAAAACAAATGCGACATCTAGCTACATCATTACAAATAACCACGTTATCGAAAGCGCTATCACTTCTGGCACTATCACCGTTGAATTCGCTGATGGTTCAGTAACTCCCGCAACAATAGTTGGGCGCGATCGTTTGTATGACGTTGCAGTTTTACTAGTGAAAAAAGGAAACTTGCCAGCCATTGCCTTAGGTGATTCATCTAAAGTAAGTGTTGGTGATGAAGTACTAGCAATTGGTTCACCGTTAGGGCTGGCAAATACAGTCACTCAAGGAATTATCTCAGCAATTAATCGCCCCGTAACAGCAGGGACTTTAGATTCAACTTCATATGTAAATGCGATTCAGACCGATGCGGCGATCAACCCTGGTAATTCTGGTGGGGCACTAGTTGATACCCAAGGGCGCATCATTGGCGTTAACTCAGCAATTGCTACTTTAACTTCAGGTGGCACTAGCGGAAGTATCGGATTGGGATTTTCGATTCCGATAAATGAAGCCAAACGCGTTATCGATGAAATTATCGCAACCGGTAAATCAACTCGCCCTGTAATGGGCGTTGTATTCGATGATGTTACTGCTGATACACAAGCGAAAATTCTCCAGTTAACTCCCGGTGAAGGAGCTCAAAAGGCGGGAATAGTTGTTGGATCAATCATCACTTCAATTGATGGAGTAAAGATTAATAACCGTGATGCTGCGATCGTAAAGATTCGCTCGTATGCGCCGGGCACCGAGATTACTGTGGTCTTGACCTTGCCCGATGGTTCGAGCAAGACCTACAAGGTCACCCTAGGCACAGCGCCGGCAGTTTAATTAACGCGCCCTTAATAAATAAATGTGCAATTGTTACAAGGTGAGAGGTAGCCTTTTCCAATGGCGCTATTTAAATTAGATATTTCTCTACCTGACCGCCCCGGTTCTTTAGGACTATTGGCCTCAGCGATTGGCGCTGCAGGAGGCGATATCCGAGGTTTGGTTGTTATTAAATCTGAAGGCGGACGTGGTTTCGATGAAGTAACGGTTGCGGTGCCCGGCTCTGATCCAACAGATTTACTGGAAGTACTCGGATCAATTGGCGGCGTAGAAGTTATCTCTGTTACAGCTGTTGCGTAATTCTTGCCCCGCTACTTGGTAGTGAGGTAAAGAATCTCGGTTCATTAAATCCGGCGCCCGTAAAGGCTTTGGCTATCGCTTCTTTTGCTGAAGAAATATCAGCCACCTTAAAGAGCGCAATTGCACTGCCACCGAAGCCGCCACCGATCATGCGCCCACCTAGAGAATTATTAGCTAGTGCGGTATCAACTGCCAGATTTAACTCCGGGCAAGAAATTTCAAATAAGTCACGCAGTGAGGCATGTGACTGGGTCAATATTTGACCTACAGCAGAGAAATCGCTCTGCTTTAAAAGAACTACGCATTCGTGCACACGTTCAATATCTCGCACGACATGTTCGGCGCGCATATATTCAAGTTCAGTTAATTTGCTACGCGAAGTTTCCAGCTGGGCGATTGAACAATCGCGCAGTGCTTTTATACCTAGTTTGTTGGCAGCAGATTCACAGGATGCGCGACGTTCGGCATAACCACCGTCAACCAAGGCGTGATGAGCGCGGGTATCAACAATTAAAAGTTCTAGACCTGCGCCGGCCAGATCAATTGGAATCTGTTCAGTCGATAAATCGCGACAATCCAAAAGGAGGGCATTACCGCTTTGTGCCATAAGCGATACTGATTGATCCATGATGCCGCATGGCATGCCGACATATTCATTTTCGGCGCGTTGCGCTAAGCGGGCCAGCTCAGGCAGCGTGTACTTGCTTTTAAACAATTCATTTAGCGCAAGAGCAACTGAGCATTCCAGCGCGGCAGATGAAGAAAGCCCGGCACCAAGTGCAACGCGGCCATCGACGAGAATATCTAAACCATTTGTTATTTGATTTCCAAAGGCCCAGATCACACCGCAGATATAACGCTCCCATTTACCATCTAAGCCTGGCTTTAGGTCATCTAAAGTGGTCTCAAATATTTCATTGCGCCGCTGCATAGATGAGATTCGGATATGTCGATCTTGGCGGCGACTAACGGCCGCATATGTCCGATCACTAATTGCAAAGGGCATAACAAAACCATCGCAATAATCAACGTGCTCGCCAATTAGATTTACGCGACCTGGCGCTTCGCAGATAATCTCGGGTTTTGTGGAAAAGAGCTCAGTAAAGTTGGTCGCAAGTGACATTATTTATAGAACTACATCTCGCAGCTGGCCAGCAGATTGCTCAGGCTTTAGATCCATAATAAATGCGCCCATCGCTGATTCACTGCCGGCTAAATACTTTAACTTTCCTGGGGCGCGACGAACACAAGTAATCTGCCAATGTAAGCGAAGTAGATCGCGACCTTCGCGCACAGGTGCTTGATGCCAAGTTGCGATGTAGGCCATAGCAATTCCAAAGACACCATCTAGGCGGCGCATGACTTCCAAGGCAATTTCTGGGAAGGCATCGGATTGTTCGGGGGACAGGCCAGCCAAATCCGCAACAGGTTTTAACGGTGCCACGTGAATTTCAAAGGGGTAGCGCGCCGCATATGGAACGAAAGCGATCCAGTGTTTATTCTGCGCGACGATACGATTGCCATCTTTTGACTCACGAGCTACAACATCATCGAATAAGACTCGTCCAGTATTTTCAAAGTGAAGTTTTGCAACCGCCAACATCTTTTGCACGCGTGGTGGCAGATAAGAGTAAGCGTAGATTTGGCCATGCGGATGAACTAAGGTCACTCCGACTTCTTCACCACGATTTTCAAATGGTGCAATGTGATGGATATACGGCTCTTGCGATAGCGCACGAACTCGATCTGACCATGCTTCCAGTAACACTCGTACTCGTTGCGCAGATAATTGGGCGAACGAACCACCGTGGTTGTCGGTAAAACAGATAACTTCGCACTTGCCAGCGGCGGTTCCAGAATCAGTTTCAGTTCCGACCATATCCGGAATTGCCCAATCACCTTCTGGGCTGCGCAAAGATGGAGATCGATTATCGAAGACAACGATTTCATAATTTGAATCTGGAATTTCTGTTAAGAGTTCTCCACTTGTTGGGCAGAGCGGACATAACTCCTTCGGCGGCAAGAAAACACGACCCTGGCGATGGGCGGCCATGACTACCCATTCATTTACCAAAGGATCTAAACGTAATTCGCCGATTCCGGGTTGATCTTCTTGCGGACGCAGATCTTTAGCGTTGCGAACTTGGCCTTGTGAGTCGTAGTAGCGGATAGTGCGGCCATCGGCCATAGCTAAATCGCTACGGGTTACTCCAGCATTGAGTTTCTGCGACGGGCTCATGGAGGCTAACTCTACGGGTTACTGAACCCAATTAAGAGTTCGTGCGACCGCATCTTTCCAACGCGCCGCACCATTTGCTCTTTCTTGTACATTTTTTAATGGCGCCCAACGTTTTGATTCGCTCCAATTTGCTTTAACTTCATCAAGTGATTGCCAATACCCGATCGCCAGCCCTGCTGCATATGCAGCGCCAAGCGCCGTCGTTTCGGTAATCAGCGGTTTTACGATTTCAATACCCATAACATCGGCCTGTAGTTGCATACAGAGATCACTGGCAGTTATGCCGCCATCAACGCGCATCTGAGTTAACGCAACTCCGCTATCGGCAGTCATCGCATCCATTATTTCCATCGTTTGATAGCAGATTGCTTCTAGAGTGGCGCGAGCGAGGTGCGCCTTGGTTGCAGAGCGCGTTAAGCCAACAATTGCACCGCGCGCATCGCTGCGCCAATATGGTGCAAATAGCCCAGAAAAAGCTGGAACAAAGTAAACACCTGCAGTATCTGTAACCGAACTTGCCAGAGCTTCGATTTCAGATGCATGTGAAATTATCTGTAATTCATCGCGCAGCCATTGGATAGCAGAACCTGTCACAGCAACAGATCCCTCCAAAGCGTATTGCGCAGGTTGATCTCCAAATTTAAAGCAGACGGTAGTTAATAACCCGTGTTTGGATCTAACAATTTCGGTACCCGTATTTAGCAGTGCAAAGTTACCAGTGCCATAAGTTGTCTTAGAACTTCCCTTTTCAAAACAAGCCTGACCAACCATCGCTGCATGTTGGTCTCCTAAAATTCCAGCAATCGGGATCATGGCACCAAATGGTCCATCTAAATCTGTCACGCCGTAGCGCTCCGAAGACGATTTAATTTCGGGAAGGATTTCAATGGGTATTCCAAAAATTTCAAGAATTTCTCTATCCCATTGCAAAGTTTCTAAGTTCATCAACATAGTTCGTGAGGCATTTGTTACATCAGTTATATGCAGCCCACCCGTTAACTTCCAAGTTAGCCAAGAATCGATTGTGCCAACGCGTAGATTTCCAGAAGTGTGCGCTTTTTTTACCGTATCGACATTATTTAATAACCAATGGATCTTGCTCGCTGAAAAGTAAGGAGCGATAGTTAGCCCAGTTTTGTGAATTAAAAGCGCTCTAATCTGCTCACTTAGCCCATTTAAAAAATCTGCGGTGCGGGTATCTTGCCAAACGATGGCTTTATTTAGCGGCTCACCCGTTTTAACATCCCAGGCAACAATGGTTTCGCGTTGGTTTGTTACGCCGATAGCACTGATTTCGGTTGAGGAGATTCCTCCTGAGGTTATCGCCTCTCTTATAACTTCCTTAGTTCTGAGCCAAATTTCGCCCGCGTCATGTTCCACCCAGCCTGGTTTGGGGGTGAATTGTTGGTGCTCTTTTTGGGCTTTAGCCACGACAGTTCCCGATGAATCAAAGATCATGCAACGAGTGCTGCTCGTACCTTGATCCAAGCTTGCTATGTATGACATATCCTTAACCCTACATCCACCTTCTAGAAAACAGTATGGGACGATAAAACAGTGTTTACTTCGCAGTTAGACCCTGCACAGCGCGTTACGTCGCTGAAATCACTGGCCAACGAAGACTTCGATATTTTAATAATAGGTGGGGGAGTCACCGGAGTTGGCGCAGCGCTTGATGCAGCATCTCGTGGATTGAAAGTCGCCCTAGTAGAAAGCCAAGATTTTGCCTCGGGAACATCGAGTCGCTCTAGCAAGCTAATACATGGTGGACTTCGTTATTTAGAACAATATGACTTTAAATTAGTTCGTGAAGCTTTGCATGAACGCGAGTTAATGGTTACCTCTCTAGCACCGCACTTGGTAAAACCAGTGGCATTTCTATATCCACTCCACGAGAAGTACCGAGAGCGTACTTATGTTGGAGCAGGATTGGCGCTTTACGATTTGCTGCGCGGATTTCAGCGGGCACTCCCATGGCATAAACATCTTAGCGAAAAGAAGATCGCCGAAATTGCACCATCTTTACGGGGCGATTTAATCAATGGAGCTATCAAGTACTTTGATGCGCAAGTCGATGATGCTCGTCATACTTTTTCTATTGCCCGAACTGCAGTTAGGCATGGAGCCGTCATCGCTTCACGAGTTGAATGCGAAGAATTGTTACGCAATGGAAAGCGGATCGTGGGGGCTAAAGTTCGTGATTTGCTATCCGGCAAGTCAATCTCAGTCAGTGCCAAGGTAACAGTTATGTGTGCAGGTGTTTGGAGCGACCAACTCCATGAAAATTTTGGAATTAATCCTGGATATAAAGTTGCGATGAGCAAGGGCGCACATATAGTTCTTCCGAAGAGCGCGATAAAATCTGATGCTGGCATAATTTTGAAGACAACTGAATCAGTTCTCTTTGTAATCCCCTGGGGGGAAAAATGGATAGTCGGTACCACCGACACTCCTTATAAAGCAGATCGCACCAACCCGGTAGCATCGCCAGAAGATGTTGAGTACATAATTGAGCAAGCCAACCGCGTTCTGCTTCCGAAAATTACAGCTTCGGAAATTATTGGAGTTTATGCTGGCTTGCGCCCACTAGTAGCAAATGCAGAGAATTCGAATACGACAAAGCTTTCGCGCGAACATATCGTGGATCGCCCAGCGCCAGGATTTGTAAGCGTTGCTGGTGGTAAATACACCACATATCGCGTTATGAGTAAAGATGTGATTGATCTCGCAGCGAAGGATCTGCGCCGCATCGTTGCTGAATCTGTAACCGACAAATTACCAATTATCGGTGCCGATGGTTTTTTCGCTCTACAACAGCAAGTTTCGCAGATATCCGAGATAAGTGGTCTACCTGAAGCATCGATTAGCCACCTACTTAATCGTTATGGCTCACTAATCTATGAATTACTAGCCATTGTCGTCGAGGATAAGAATTTGGGAGAACCTTTAACATCGGAGCTTCCATATTTGAAAGCGGAAATAATTTATGCTGTATCTCATGAGGGTGCCCAAAGTGTTGATGATGTTTTATCGCGACGAACACGTATTGCCTTTGAAGCAAGTGATGGTGGAGAGTCTCTGGCGGTACCGGTTGCAACTTTGATTGCACCAATTTTGAGCTGGGATGCCGCAACCCAGAAGAAATCTGTATCAGAATTTATCAAACATCTCAAGAGTGAACGAGTTGCCCTAATAAAAATACTTGCGCAAGTGAGTTAATTTTTAATTTGGTTCTTGCAGCCATCTGTTGCGGGTTGCTTGCTTGGAACGGCACTTGGCTTTGGGGTAGGTGTTGGTGTTGTGGGAGCTGCTTCACCAATTGCGAATTCAATTGGAGATTTGCTATCTGCGTGGGTGCCAGTTGCATCGACGAATCCAATATTTCCCGTCCACAGCCCAGCCGGAATTCCCTTGATACTCAACTTCCAAGAACCGCTGGTTGCGCGCACCACAGTTTGTACTGGCTTGGGGCTGATGGGGGTAAGTGAATTTACATAAAAGCGTACGGTTCCGGTAACAACCGGGCGTCCATCTGGGCGAATCACATCAACCTCCAAATTCACCGGTTTATCTGCCGTTGAAAATTTTATATTTTTATAGGTCAGCGAAGTTGGTTCGTTCTTGGGCATCTGATCAGCGACTTCCGGTATCCAGCTTCCCTTTATCAAATCTAAAAATGTAGAAGGTGTTCCGCGAAAAACATTTAAATCTACACGAGTTCCAGGAACACCATATTTGGGAGCAATGCCGCAGGATGTGTACTGCCAAACTGTCCAAGTTGATGAGCAATTAGCGGTAGTCCAGGAATGCACAAAGCAACCACCTTCTTTTAAACCAGGTTGAGCTAAAGGATCTGCTGGGTTTATTGCATATTGGGCCAGCCATAATGGATATTGGCGCAGCTCGTCATCGCGCACCATCGCACCTTCCAGAAAGCTCGGATATGAATAGATAATTGGAGTGCGATCTGTCTTAGTTTTTATTGCCTGTAGAAAAGTCTTCGCCCATAAAGTTATCTGTGCTTTAGGAAGGTATCTGGCGCAAGTCTTGCCCGATAGTCGCACGCAGTTATTTTCCAGATCTAAAGCGTAGGGAAGATCGCGTTCGTTATAACCGCCCAGTGCGCCCAGCCGCCATAACGCCTTCTGTGCTTGGGTTTGGGCATCTGTTATCACTTGGTCATCAGTTGAGACATCCGGCAAAACTGCATAATGGTAAAAACCAGTGTAAATACCTGCTGCCTGTGCCGCAGATCTATCCATAATTAAATATTTAAGCGACAGCGCATCGGCATCATCGCGCGTATCCGATGCTTTAATCATCACAAAACGCACTCCAGCTTGATGCATCTTCACAAAATCTATTGGCGCATCATTTGGATGTTGCCAGCGGCTAATGTCTGCGCCATGGATTCGCCCACCCGGACCCATTTGATCAACAACTGCCAGCGTTGCCGCATCCGATATTTCAGGAACTGATTTAACATTAATTGATCTGATATTTGAGTAAATGTTTTTGCTGCCGATTTTTGCTTTGGCGCGGTATTTAACAGCGGCGTCTAGTGCAGTTGCTACAGCAACAATCTGCCAAGTACCAACGCGGGCAGTCTTTGATGAGAAACGAGTATCTTGCCATTTTCCATCTAACTGGATTTGTACAGATACCTTAATTCCAGATTTAGCAGGTTTGAGTGATCCATATAAAGTTACTATTGGTTCTGCGCCGCCTGGGGTTTGACGTAGTGACATAGTTATCTTCGATGTCGCCGCATCTGATGCGATTGTCTGCAAAGAGAAGAAACCTAGACTCATTGCGATAATCAAGATAATACGTTTCATCAAATCTCGATTATCGTAAGGTCAATATTTAAGACCGCTTTGATCGATGCGATCAGCGAATTTTCTAGCTTTTCGCGGGTGGGGGAGTACTCATGGCCACCAGAGAATTTGCGGGCATCTGAGAAATCCAGCGAGAGCTTGTGCCCATCCAGTTCGGCTAGTCGCGCATCAAAGTATGCGATCCAGGCGATTCGATCGTGTCTTTCCAGATGGTCTAGCACATCGTTCCAGCTATTGCGCAGATCAGCTAGCGATAGTTGCGCATCCATAGCGCACACTTTACTGGGTTAGTTAAACCAGGCTGGGTTAGTGGCGCGGTGAGCCGATCCATTTGAAATACTCACCGGTTAAGACAACTCGTAAATTCTGGGCGCGATCAGGAGTAATTCGAAGGTGCTGTGCAATTCGGGCAACGATCTGCTCCACTGATTTTTCAGATACAAAACGCACCTTTGCAATCTCTGAATTACTTAAACCTCTGGCAAGTAAACGGAATGTTTCGATTTGAATATCGGTAAAATTTGTAAGAATCGATTGAAAGGCGTTCTCGTGTAATGAACCATGGCTATCGATCCAAGACATCTTTCTCTTTTCAGCTACAGCATCAACTGAATTTGTTATTGCATGGCTAACGACAGATAAATCTGCCACAGATTTCTTCAATATAACTTGCGAGCCAGTAGGTATTTGCTTCTCAACTAATCCAAGTAAGCGCAGATCTGGACATGCTGTCATTAGGACTATGCCAAGAAGAGGATTTACCTTACGAAATTTATTAACTAAATCAAGTGCTTCTTCGCCAGCAAACTGCAGATCGATAAGTACAACTTCCGGTGAAAGAAATTTATAAAGGTTTTGTGCAATTTCTTCAGTATGCGCTTCAGCCACAATGTTTATAGATTGCATACGAAGTGCAGCGCTGAGAGTTGCTAACTCAAATGCGTCATCACTTGCAACAAGGACTGTAGGAGACTTGATCACCCCTAAAGGTAACTCTCATAAGCATCCCGCGTATTGTGAAACGAGGAGAAAATAGAATTATGGGGCTACCCCTACTTTAATTTTCCTATAACGCTTAAGGAATAAATTTAATTATCGAATTAGCTAAAATAGGGGAATCCTTAGATATAGTTACCGCAGCCGAGTAATGGTTAAATAAACTTGTTGCTGTAATTATTCTTAATTGCTCTCGATCATTTGATGCTTAACGGTAATTTGTTCAAAACGAGTGCGGCTAGTAGTCCCAGAAAGATTTGTCCATATGCTGCCGGCCCCCGCCAAGGTTTGTCCTAAAGCTACGGGTGCAGTTCATATCCGGCTCTTAGTCGCACCCTTTTTAATACTTCTTTGACTTTGCCAATTTTGCAAGTATTGTCACCGATATGGAAAAAGTACGCTGGGGATTTATCGGGGCAGGTTACATCGCAAAGTTAGCGCTCTATCCAGCGCTCTTAAATTCGCAGGAAGGTGAAATCTACGCAGTCGGTTCTAAAGATCAAGAACGTGGAAAATCACTCTCTCCTTCTGGACTTGTCTATACAGATTACGATCAATTACTTGCTGACCCAAAAGTTGAAGCGATTTATATCTCACTTCCTAATTCACTTCACATTGAATGGTCGATAAAGGCAATGCGAGCTGGCAAACATGTCTTATGTGAAAAGCCGGCCGCTATGAACGTTTCACAACTGAAAGAGGCAATCGCCGTTGCCGAGGAAACTGGACTTATCTTTATGGAAGCTAGTTGGAACCGTTGGCATCCACGTACCTTGCGTTTAAAGGAGATCGTTGATTCTGGTGTGATCGGTGAAGTAAAAGATATTCGTAGCGCATTTACTTACGATGGCCTTGATCCAAGCAATATCCGTGCAATATATGAATTAGGTGGAGGGGGTCTCTATGACCTTGGTCCATATTCCGTGGCAGCGCCAATTTGGTTGATGGATTTTGCACCAGTTTCAAATATAAAAACCGAGGTTAAGTGGCACCCAGGCGGTTGTGATGAAACTGTCACGACCTCATTTGACATTGGTGGCGCACATGCCAAAGCGCTAACTTCAATGAATACTCCAAATACCCTTTACTTTGATGTCATCGGCACTAAGGGACGGGTTTCACTAACTGGAAACGATGCCTTTAACTCACATAACAAGCCAAGCACCCTTGAGTTAGAGATCGATGGCAAGGTCACTGTTGAGAACTTCGCAGCATGCGATCCGTATCAATTGATGGCCGATTCAATGTCTCGCCGGATTCGCGGGGGCCAAGGTTGGCTTATGCCGCATAGCGATTCCATCGCTTTTGCAACCGTATTTGACCGCGCCTTTGAAGTTATGGGCCGCCCCTAAGCGATGCAACGAGCGTTGTGGGCTCCTGCATCTACAGAACAATTAGCAATAGAAGAGTTACAACGATATGCGCAAGTAAGTGATTTCAAGAGTCTACATAAGTGGACAATTGATAATCCCGAGCTCTTTTGGAGATATGTTTTTGACGATTGTGAAGTCGTTGGAAGCCTAGGTAATCAAGGGGCTATTGGTAGAGGTTTTCTGGAGACTAGATTCTTTCCCGATGCGCAGCTAAATATTGTAGATACTTTGCTTAAAGGTAGCGATGAGCAAATTATTATCACTGAAATCAGTGAATCTGGATTAAAGAAGGAATACACACGATCACAGGCACGCCAGATTGCCAATCAAGTCGCTTTTGGTTTACAACAGATCGGATTAAAAGAAGGCGATGTGGTCTCAGCAGTAGTTGCCAATGTCGCCGAAACTATATTTTTCGCACTTGGTGCTCTCAAAATTGGTGCGATTTTTTCAAGTACTTCGGCTGACTTCGGAACCGCAACTGTCCTAGATCGCTTTCAACAGATTAATCCCAAAGTTTTATTAGTTACGACTAATTACCAATACAACGGCAGAGAGATTGATTGTTCGGAGAAAATCGCGGAAATTACCGCGCAACTGCCAACAGTTAAAAAAGTCATTGCGATCGGAAGCCAGAGTTTGCCTTATTTAAGCTTTAGCGATTGGTTGGCTACCTGTAATCCCGAAAACGAAATTTCGATCCCCGGTGGATTTGAAAGACCAGGATTTATTCTCTTTTCATCCGGAACAACCGGTAGACCAAAATGTATTGTTCATAGCGCAGCAGGTGTTCTATTAAAGGTTTTGAGCGAACAGAAATATCACCTAGATATAAGATCGCAAGATAATATTTTTTATTACACAACTTGTGGCTGGATGATGTGGAACTGGCTCTTCATGGGGCTTGGAACTGGTGCCGGCATTGTTTTATTCGATGGTAATCCACTTTTTCCTAACCCACAGCGCCTCTTTGATATCGCCGAGCAGAATCAACTAACCTTTCTAGGAGTTTCAGCCAAATATATTGATTCGATTCGCAAGTTAGATCTCAAGCCTAAAGAAAGTCACAAATCAAGTAAGTTGCGAACAATTGCTTCAACCGGATCACCACTTAGCCATGAATGCTTTACATATATCTATGAATCAGTCTCACCAAATATCCATCTCGCATCTATTTCTGGCGGAACCGATATCTGCGGATGCTTCATGCTGGGTGTTCCAAATTTGCCAGTGTATGCAGGACAGCTTCAGGTCCCTGCGCTTGGGCTGGACGTTCAAATCTTTTCGGAATCTGGCCAAGTCGCAGACGTTGGAGTAAAAGGTGAATTAGTTTGCCGAAACGCCTTTCCTTCGGTTCCACTCTATTTTTGGGACGATCCAGATAAGAAAAAATTTCAATCGGCTTACTTTGCAAGATTTGCCAATGTTTGGACCCATGGCGACTATGTAGAGAAAACTGCAGAAGGCGGATACATCATGCATGGGCGTTCGGATGCGACATTAAATGCAGGAGGAGTTCGGATTGGAACTGCCGAGATTTATCGCATCACAGAAGAATTTGCTGAAATTACCGAATCATTGGCGATTGCTCAGAATTGGGATGGCGATACCAGAGTTGTGCTCTTTGTGAAAATGGTCGAAGGTCTGGTGCTTAGCGAAGGCTTAATTGAGCAAATTAAATTAGCGCTTAAGCAGAAAGCAAGCCCGCGCCATGTGCCGGCGCTAATCGTCCAGGCGCCAGATTTTCCGCGCACTAAAAGCAACAAACTCGTTGAAATCGCCGTTGCCAATGCCATTAACAAGGTTGAAATTACCAACTTAAGCGCACTTGCCAATCCCGAATCCTTGAATTGGTTTAAAGACTTAAATCTTTGACTTTCTCCCAAGTACGTGAGCTCCATGAATTAATCAAAGCCTGCTGCACGCTGACTACATCAACGGCTTCTTTGAAGCTTTGCCCAAATCTTGTGCCTTCGGCGATTGATTGCATGAATGAGTAATCTTCAATTGCAACTAGATCTTCAAAGCCGATCGCATTTGCTTGGCCTGGCACAAAGGCGCCGTGGAAGGGGAAGCGATCTCCACCATAGATAGTTGTGTATCCGGTATTGAGCGATGACCCTAATTCGTAATACTGCAGTTCATTTATCTTCTCTAAATTCCACATCAGCGAGCCCTTAGTTCCATATATTTCAAAGGCGTTCTGGCTCTCTGGGCCAACCACGGTGCGGCTTACTTCAAATGTTCCGGTTGCGCCATTTTCAAAGGTGCAGAGCATCGAAGCGAAATCTTCGTTTTCAACAATTCCCTTGGGATCACTGGCTTTGCCGCGTGAGTAATGGCCGGCATTTCCAGTCGGAAGTGGTCGCTCTTTAATTGTGGTGTTCTGCATTCCGACTACTTCAGAGATAGATCCGACTAAAAATTGCGCCATAGATACGCTATGGCTAAGAATGTCGCTAGATACTCCGTACCCTGCATCAGCTAATTTAAAACGCCAGGTAAGAAGACCTAACTCATCGCTGCCATACATACTCAAAAAGCGACCACGATAATGTGTAATTTCGCCAAGTGCGCCACTAGCAATTAAATTCTTGGCATGAAGAACAAGAGGTGCCCACACATAGTTATAGCCAACTCCGGTTGGAACTCCGGCAGCTTTTGCTAATTTATAAGCTTGCACGGTTTGTTCTGGCTTTCCACCAATTGGTTTTTCGCTAAAGACTGCCTTGCCCGCTTTAGTTGCCGCTTCAATCATGGGCAGATGCAACATATTTGGCGCAGTTACCCAAACTGCATCCACATCAGGTGCGGTAGCTGCCTCCATCCAATCACCTGTTGCACGTGCAAAACCGTAATCTTCCACGGCACTTTTCTGTCTTACTGGATCTACATCGGCACATACTTGCAAGATTGGCTGGAAACCACGATTGGGAAAGAGCGATGGGATGCGCAACGCAGAGCGAGAGTGAGCTTGCCCCATCCAGCCGAGTCCAAGTACAGCAATACGGATATCTTTCTTCATTTTTTAACCTTGCCTTGGGCTGAAGTAACTGGACAACGGGGATCTTGCACTTGCTCATTCCATGAATCTCTAATCCAGTGGTGTGCTGGATCATCACAAAAAGCCATGCTGCGTTCTGCGGCAGGGCCAGCCATAACATTTAAAAAGTACATTGGGTATTCAGGGGAGGCGATAGATGGACCGTGATATCCGTGGGGGACAACGTAGATATCTTTATCGTGGATGGTTACCGTTTCATCTACAGTGCCATCGACTGTGTAGACGTGGAAGAAGCCAACGCCTTCAGCATCCCCGTGGTCGGAACCATCTTTACCGATCTGGAAGTAGTAAACCTCTTCATTAATTGTGGGACAACCCGGGAATTTATCGTGGCGATGCGGCGGCCATGATGAGAGATTTCCGCCAGGAGTAATTACTTCACAGACCAAAATCTTGTGGCAGGCAGTAAAACTTGTCGGAGTTGCAATGTTATTTACTTGGCGGGTGGCTTTGCCAGAGCCGCGAACTTCCACAGAGACATCTTCTGCTGGTGTGTAGCAAACTGGGAATTTTTCAATAGCTTCTGCAGTCAGCAGCGCAATTTCGCCAGATTTTCCAGAAAATTTCACTGATGAATTCACGGGAAGGTAGATCCAGTCGGAGACCGCAGCAAAGACTCCAGTGCGACCTTTTAATGTAAAGGACTGGCCATCTACTTCTACTTTTACATCTTGAGCAGATAAGGGAAGCAGTATGCCTTCGCGTCCTTTAAGTTCAGCCTTTACTTCAGCGGTCTTGGCAAAGTTATAGGTATAGAAACCACAAAATTCCCACCCGGCATCATTTGGCGATAAGGAAATCTCAGATTCGGTAGTTGCAAGTGATCCTGCTGGTTTATACCAACTCATCATCAACCTTTTCTAACCATTTTTGCTGCGCGCGTTACCGCTTCTTCCACACTTAAATCTTCGCCAAACAGTAACGCACGACCTGGAACCAAGCCACGGATATTTGGAACTTTAAGTGCTGCTTCCCATTTGGCAAAGACTTCTTCCCAATTGCTGCCAGGATCTCCACCCAACAATAAAATTGGACAGCTAGTTGCGACAGCTACTTTCTCGGGATTTGCCGGCGCTGGAATCTTTAACCAGGTAAATGCTGAAGAGGAACCAAGGGCCGATGCGATTGATACCACCTTTATCAACTTCTCTTCAGATGGATCAAGTATTGCTCTGCCATCAGCGTTCTTCATATATGGAAGTGGTTCGATCATTGAAACTAGCTCGAGATCGGCTAGTTGTGTGGTGACTCGGGCGACCATTTCAATAGTTCTAGCAACGCCCGGATCGGTCTCATCAATGCGCAGTAAAGTCTTTCCGCCATCTAAGCCCATACTCTTTATATGTTCGGCATCGTAGGCAGTTAAGCGATCATCTAGCTCCCATGATGCGCCAATAATTCCACCGCGGTTCATGGTGCCGATCGCAACCTTTTCTTCCAAAGCACCAAGCCAAGCCAGTTCTTCCAAAATATCGGCACTTGCCATTACGCCATCGACTCCGGCAATAGATAATCCACGAATTAATTTATCTAACAAAACATAACGATCTGCGATTGCAGTTGGATTATTTCCTGCTGCAATTATTCCGCGCGCTGTGTGATCTGCGGCAAGTAACATTAACTTGCCATCTTTACCAGCAACAGTTCTGCGTGCACGCTTCTTCAGCGCTTTTTGCAGCGATAATGGGTTGTTAATCCGGGCTTCAATTAATTCGAGATAGAGCTTACGGTCGAGCGTCATTACCGCTTACCTCCGGCGCTAATAAAGCTATTGAGAATTTCAATAGTTGGCATCGCATCAGAGCACATTAACTCAGAAGCTAAATACGCACCAGCGCCATTTGCAAATTCTCCGATTTGTTTCAGGCCCCACCCGCTAAGTAACCCATGCACAAGTGCGCCACCAAAAGCATCTCCTGCGCCAAGTCCACATACCAACTTAATCGGCATCGGTTTAATAACTTGAATCTCATCTTTGGTAGCCAGCATTACTCCATCGCCGCCCATTTTGACAATGGCTAAAGCCACCCCGCGATCGAGCAGATCTTGCGCTGCTTTATGAGGATCCCGAATCCCAAGAGCCACATCACATTCAGTTATATTTCCAATTGCGATTGTGCAATTTGCAATCGCTCTTTGCGCTGCGTTTCGCGCAGTAGCGACATCGTTCCAAAAAGAAGGTCGGTAATCTAAATCAATAATTGTCTGGCTCGCTCTGCCACGTTGTTCTAGCCATTTAATTATGCTCTCAGATGTTGGCGCCTGGGAGAGCGCACATGCACTCACCCAGAAGATCTTGGCAGAAAGCAGTGAATTCGTATCTAAATCTGCAACTTGCAGCTGCGTATCCGGAGCCGATGGTTGGCGATGAAAGATGATCTTTGGGTCTTCCGGAGGATCTTGGGAAGCAAGAACGACTGGCGTCAGACCACTTTCTGCAACTTTCACAAACTCAGTATTTACGCCGAATTCCTGCAACTTATTAACAACATATTCGCCAAGTGGATCAATGCCAACCTTGGTTACGATGGCGCTGCTATGGCCTAATTTCGCTGCAGCCACTGCAACATTAGTTGGAGATCCACCGATTGATTTATGGAAAGTTTGTGGCTGGCTAAATGATGTATTGATCTGCTCAGCAAATAAATCAACGCTAATTCGACCCACAGTGATGAGGTCGAGATCCTTCGCCATTTTTATCCTTACGTGCGCAAGAGGGGCACTTCATAAATCCTTGCCCAAACTATATAGTGAAGGTCTATCGCTGCGAAATAAGGAGTAAATCTGCGCTATGAAGATCGCAGTAGTTGGTTCTGGGCGCATGGGCGCCATCCGTGCGCAAGATTTACTTGCGGATGGCGCAGATATAACAATCTTTAATAGACATGATTCATCCGCGTATGAATTAGCTAAGAAATTGGGTTGTAACGCTGGAAAGTATGCAGATTTTTATAGCCAAACCTTTGATGGTTATGTGGTTGCCACAGCGACAAATGCGCACGTAGAAATATTAAATAGTTTGTTGCCACTCGGAAAACCCCTTCTCTGTGAAAAGCCTATTTCTCTCACTGTGGAAGAGACAGATGAAGTTATTTCTACAGCCGCGAAATTTGGCACAGAGATTCAAGTAGGTTTTCAGCGCCGCTTCGATCCACCGATTGCCAAGGCTGCAGCAAAGATTGCTAGCGGTGAAGTCGGAACCCTTTACACAATGCATATGTACGCCCATGACCATCAGCCTTCGACTTTAGAATTTCTGGAAGGCAGCGGCAGCATCTATCGAGACTTACATGTTCATGACTTTGATTTAGTTAGATGGATTACCCAAAGTGAGATATCTAAGGTTTATGCCACCCAAGCGGTGCGCGAACACCAGCAATATGCGAAATATAACGATGCCGATGTTTCACTCATTTCATTAACGACTGTTAGCGGCGTTCAGGTTGCTATCACCGGAACCCGCCATGATCCAGTTGGCCATGATGTTCGTATCGAAATCTTCGGCTCCAAAGATTCGCTCGCAGTTGGCCTAAACCGCAAAACTCCGATTCATGACATTGAAGGTGAAATGAATTTCGATCCAGTTCGATATCAGGGATTTATTGAGAGATTCCGCGAAGCCTTTGCCAAAGAATCTCAAGCCTTTCATCAATTTACCAAGGGGGAGATTTCCAATCCTTGTCCACCTAAATCTGCGCGCGAAGCTTTAAGAGTGGCAATTGCCTGTGAGGAATCTATTAAATCCGGAAGCTCCGTAAGTATCGCTCTGTAGTTCTTAAATCATGGTGGGACGGGTCGGACTTGAACCGACGACGACCGAATTATGAGTTCGGGGCTCTAACCAACTGAGCTACCGTCCCTGGTGGGGATTAAGCGAACTTTACTGTACTTAAAGCCCTGCCTTGCCAAGCAGTTGGTTTAAATGTTCAAGGTGATGATCTGCATGTAGCAATTCTTCGCGCGTGTGTGTGGTTAAAACTCCTGCGACGATGCATCCGGCTTCTTTCGCAGACGTTACGCCTCCCGGTGCATCTTCAATTGCCCAACAGATATCTGTTTGTAGCCCTAAACGATCTGCTCCCAATATAAATGGCTCTGGGAATGGTTTGCCGCGACTTACTTGATCGAAAGTAACTGAATTTGCGGGCATTGGTATCTTGGCAGCGCGAGTGCGTGCAATTGCTAAATCAGTTGTGCAGGATGTAACGATCGTCCACGGAATTTCGCGATCAGTTAAATCTGTCAGCAGCTCGATAGCACCAGGAACTGCATGTACGCCATCAATATCGGCGATCTCTAAATCGGTTACTCGGCGGATCCATTTCTGGATCTCGGCTTCTTCCCGACCTGCTAAAACTTTTCTTAAAGTTTGCTCTGCTGGAACACCGTGATGGCCGGCAAGGGCGGCAAGAGGTATTCCCGCCTCATTGGCCATTGTGATCCAGGAATTCATTACCGCATCTTGTGAATTAATCAGAGTTCCATCTAGATCAAAGAGAAAGCCGATCTTTTTCAATTAATTTTCTTCTCCTTATTTGGACGAGGATCGCGTTGCATTCCGCGCCTGCCCCAGAACTCCCACATGCCCATGACGCTTAAGACAAGCGCGAAACCAAAAAGCAGATCTTCGGCAGGGGCAGAGAAGATACGCAGCCCAACAATGGCATTGGGGCTATACATAACAATATTTTTTGAGGTAAGCCACCAATTGGTAAGTAATTGAAAGGGGGCGATGATTGCGTAAGAAGTCCAAAAAGCTGGTCTGGTTAGTAATGAATTCTTAAAGAGGAAGAGATCGGCCATGACTGAAATGGCAAATGCGGTGATCGCAATATCGCTATAGATCATTGGCCGAACTCATCTTTGCGCCAATGCGGTTTAACTGTGGTTACGCCTTCAATAGTCATGATGGCAGCCATTGGTACGACGATAAAGAAAAGGTACTCTTCAAGTGGAATATTAAATGGTCCAATAATTCCTAACATCTGGCTACGATCGAAGAACCAATGTCCTTGGGCAATTGCGTAAGCGTCCCAAATAAGAAATAAAGTGCTGATTGGGAGAACGCTGAGAATCACTCGTTTAATCCGGCGCAATACGCCAACTTTTAGGAATATTTCTAACCAGAAAGAGCCAAAGACGGTGAAGATCAACATCGCCATGTAATTCCACTTATGCACGGGTAGATCCTCTCACGCAAGAACCCAGTTCACGCCTCACGCTTTGGTAGTGTTACAGATATTAAGCGTAGAAATGGGGGAGCTCATGGCAGAGATTGAGTTAGACCTATTTTTAAAGGTTAGAAAGTTCTCTCGCATAGCGGTAGCCGTCACTATTGTAGCCACTTTCATATTCGCGCAGGTCATTGCAAGTAGCGATACCACCTGGCAAGTCGTGATTGCGGTTATCGCACTTGCCGCTGGAATTCCCCATGGCGCACTTGATCACTTGGTTACCTTGCCGAAAAGTTCATCGTTAAAAATGGCTGGTTTCATTGCGATTTATGTAGCAGTTGCAGTTATCGCAGTTATTGCACTTCTAACCTGGAATGTGGCCGGATTCATCGCCGTAGTCGCCATGAGCGCTGTGCACTTTGGTATTGGTGATGCTGCTTTTATATCCGAAATAGATCGCAGGTCAACTGACCCAAAGCCATTTCCTCGTTATTTATATGCGCTAGCTGCTGGAACTTTGCCGGTAGTGATTCCGCTAGTAAGCGATAAAAGTGCAGGAGCCCTAGAACGAGTAAATCCTGCACTACTTAATTGGCATCACGGGTTAAATAATGACTTGCTGCTTTGGACGATGTTGTTAACCGCCATTGCCCTGCTGCGTTTGGTTCAAAAGCGTAGAGATGCAGAAGCAATTGATTTAGTCCTTCTCTATCTCTTAGCAATTACAGCTCCGCCTCTTGTGGCCTTCGCTGTTTACTTTGGATGTTGGCACGCGATGCGCCACACTGCGCGCCTTACCTTGGTGCTACCGCGTTCCCAGAAAGCGTTTACTGAAGGAAATAGCGGGAAAGCTTTTCTTGGCGCAATTTGGCCAGGTCTACCTGCACTTGTTGGAACATTTATCGTTGCTTGCGGAATAATTATCTTCCGCAGAGATTCTTTGAGCGATCAATTCTTGTGGATAACGCTGGTGGTTGTTTGGGCGCTGACGGTTCCGCATATGGCGGTTACAGCGCGACTTGATCGGAAGGCGCTTTCTTGAGGTTATTTTTTATAATTGTTTTGGCAATGCTAAATATCTCACCAGCCCAAGCTGCTCCGGTTTATATCTTTCCGGTTGCAGACTGCGCCGTGAATTACGCGCGTGCCCATCATGATTATGCAGCTACTGATATCTTGGCGAAAAAGGGTTGCAAATTTGTCTCACCTGTTAATGGTGTGATCGATGAAGTAAATCGCACAGATTTATGGAGCGGTAAAACAAACCTGGGGATAGATCGTGGCGGATTATATGTATCACTCATTGGCGAAGACGGGGTTCGCTATTACGGATCGCATCTGACATCAATAGTTACTTCAATCCAGCCAGGCGTTGTTGTAAAAGCTGGACAGTTACTTGGAAAAGTGGGAGCCACCGGAAGCGCGCGCGGTACATCACCACATTTGCATTTTGGCATCTCGTGGCCAACACCAAGCCAACCAAATGTTTGGTGGGTACGTCGCGGAGTTGTCTTGCCGTGGAAATATTTAGATGCGTGGAAGTCCGGTAAAGATTTATCACCGGTTAAAGCAGTTGCTGCTGCACTTTTAAAAAGTGGTGAGATTCCACCGCTGCCTAAGAAGTAGGTTATAAATTAAAAAATCCCCCACCGCTTTCGCGATGGGGGATTTCTCGTAAACTAAGTGTTATTAGTTAGCGTTCACTGCATCGGCCTGAGGACCCTTTGGACCCTGTACGACCTCGAATGAAACTGACTGACCCTCTTCAAGGGACTTGTAACCGTTTCCTTGGATTGCTGAGTAGTGAACGAATACATCTTGTCCTCCACCATCAACTGCAATGAAACCGAAACCCTTTTCAGAGTTGAACCACTTAACTGTACCTGTTGCCATGTTTTACTTTTCCTTCGATATGTGGGTGTTTAAGAAATCCTCAAACACGGTCTTCCTCTTGCGCCAGCGATACCGAGCAAAGCATTAAAGCCATGAAACGGGTCCTGATTAAGCGTCCGACTAAGGAAAAGGGTACTGCCTACGCACGCGTACACCTAACGCTGGTCTAGACAGTTACGCTTAAATGGAGCAAAATTGGTTGAACTAGATAGTAATAGCAAGCGGATATGGGCTGGGGAAGGTCGCATAGCGCGGTCTTGCTTGGTACTTTCTAGGAGCAGCAAATGCAAGAGCTACACCCATCTGGCCAGAACAGAGACCGTCTTAAGGAATCTGTTAACGGCTTACTTGTCATACATAGCGCACCTAATGCGCTGCGCCCACATATTGAATGGGGCTTGCAAGCAATCCTTGGTACTTGGTTGACAGTTAATTGGTTTGATCAACCGTGTGCCGGTGGAACATACCGCGCAACAATTGAATTTCGAGATGTGCGAGGAAGCGCCGCGAAGATTGCATCCGCACTTCGTGGCTGGCACTACTTGAGATTTGAAGTCCGTGAAGAATCCGAACTCGGGGGAGAGTTCTATCGCTCTACCCCCGAGTTAGGAATTCATCGCGCGAGTATTGATGGCTTTGGAAATATCGTTGTGACCGAGCATCAGATTATGGATGCGCTCGCCAAGAGTTTTGATGAGATATCAATGCGCGAGGCGATTGATCAGGTGTTGGGAAATAGATGGGAAGAAGAGCTAGCACCCTTTAGGGAAGTTGAAATCGATAAAGTTATGCAACTTCGTGCAATCTAATATGTATAAATCAGTTAAGATATTGACATGACAACACCAGAGAGTCCAATTATTCAGATCGAACGCCGCAAAGCGATTGCCTACATTATTTCAGCGCTAATCCTTGCTCTTGCAATTGGTGGTGGTTTAGTAAAAGTTGGTACTGGATTTGCTAGCCGTTCCGATAACGGAATCGTAGTAACTGGATCTGCTCGAACTGAAGCAGTTGCAGATAACGCGGTCTGGACTTTATCTGTCTCGCTATCTCGCCCCAAGGTTGCAGATGCTGTAGCAAAGGTAAGCAACGATGTTGAAGCTGTAACAAAGTATCTAGCAGATGGCGGAATCCCTGCTGAAGCGCTAACTCTTGGACCAGTTTCTACATACGGCCAAGAGGAATGGGTCAATGGCAACTCAACTGGGCGGATTTTAAATTACCGCGCAAGTCGCGATATCACCGTGCGCACTAAAGATGTGCAATTAGTATCTAAGCTCTCCCAAGGAATTGGTTCGATCTTGCAATCTGGCGTCTCAGTAAATAACTATGGACCGCAGTACTACATATCAACGCTGGCCGAACTTCGCCCGCAACTTCTTGAAGAAGCGATGAAAGATGCCAAAATTCGCGCTATCGCAATCACTAAAGCAGTCGGTGGCAGTGTTGGTGCGGTAACTAGCGTTAAAAGTGGCGTCTTCCAAGTAACGACTCCTGATTCAACGATGATTTCCGATGGGGGCGCATATGACACAACCACAATCAAAAAGACTGTTACATCTACCGTTTCAGTTACCTTCAAGGTAAAGAACTAAGCCCTTAAAAGATGTCGCGCGCGCAGGAGTTAATCAACTACTTTGGGATGAAACCTCTGCCAGTTGAAGGCACTTACTTTATTAATACTTATATATCGGATGCTAAGACCGCTGCAGGAGGGCCTGCAGGAACTGCCGGTTTAGGTCTCTACCTACGTGAACCAAGCAGCATTTCAACGACACACGTTCTGGAATTTGATGAAGTCTGGCATTACTACGAAGGTGATCCAATTGCTCTATATGAATTTCATTTAGATAGCACAGCGCGCACCATTATCTTGGGGCGCGATCTTGCGGCAGGACAGGTAATGCAGCACACGATCAAAGCCGGCGTAATTCAAGCAGGTGAAGTTGCACCTGGCGGAGATTGGTCTTTCTACTCTTGCACGATGTCTCCGGGATTTATTGCATCATGTTTTCGTGGCGTTAGAAAAGATGAATTGCGTGGCAAATATAAAGGCTATGAAGAAATCATCGAACGTATGGGTGTGCCTGACGGGCATGAAACGCAAATGCCTAGTGATTATGTAAATGAGCGCTTTAAAAGTTAGCTAAAGCGGGATATTGCCGTGGGCTCCGCGGCGATGTGGTGCAGATGCAAGTGCGCGCGCAAGTGCGGTGCGAGTATTAGTTGGTTCCACAATTTCATCTACTGCGCCAATTGCAACTGCCTTGGCAACTCCACCAGATACCTTTTCATGTTCTGCGGCGAGTTCTAACTCCATATTTTCGCGTTGTTCAGGTGCAATATCTGCGAGCAATCTGCGGTGCAATACACGAACGGCTGCGACTGCCCCCATCACAGATACTTCAGCAGTTGGCCACGCAAAGACTCGAGTAGCACCGAGTGATTTAGCGTTCATCGCAACAAACGCTCCGCCGTAAGCACGACGGGTAATTAAGGTAACGCGCGGAACAACTGCTTCACCAAATGCGTGCAGTAACTTGGCGCCACGACGTACGGCGCCTTCCCATTCTTGACCCGCACCAGGTAAGAAGCCGGTGACATCTGCAATAACAATTAACGGAATACCAAAGGCATCACAGGTGCGCACAAAGCGCGCTGCCTTTTCCGCAGCTGCAGAATCTAAAACGCCACCAATATGTGCCGGGTTATTGGCGATAACGCCAACGCTGCGACCACCGAAGCGACCCAGCACTGTGCTCATATTTTCAGCCCAGACTGGAAGCAACTCTAACTTTTCACCATCTTGATCTAAGATCGCATCAATTAAAGGATGCACTTCATAGCTGCGCTTACTAACTGGTGGCACAAAGGTAGAAAGATCTAAATCTTTTAAATCGGTATCGAGATGCCCCTGATTTGCAAAGAGCGCGGTTGCTTGGCGAATCGCATCTATGGCCGCGCCTTCACTTGCAGCAATCACATGTGCGACACCACTATTTTTGCTGTGGGCTTCTGGTCCACCGAGCGATGCCATATCAACATCTTCACCAGTTACCGATTTAACAACATCTGGTCCAGTGACAAAGATGCGACCTTCTGGGGCAAGTACAACGATGTCGGTGAGCGCGGGACCGTAAGCACCACCACCGGCAGTTGGCCCAAGCACCAGTGATAATTGTGGAATCCGGCCGCTGGCCATGATCATTGATTGAAAGACTTCACCGAATGCATTTAAAGATGAAACACCATCACTTAAACGCGCACCACCTGAGTGCCAGATACCAATAATTGGCAATTGTTTTGCCATTGCTTCGCGATAGGCGCTAACGATTACATGAGAACCATCCACGCCAAGTGCGCCGCTTTTTATTGTGGCATCGGATGCAAAGACAACTACTTTATTTGCGTTAATTGAACCTGTTGCTGCGATCATTCCGCAATCTGTGCGTTCAACAAGTAAAGATTCAGTGCCGGGATCTAATAGGCGCTGGATTCGTAGCAGTGGATCTCTGGGGTCAACTACTGCGTTAACTTCATTGTTAACCATAATAAGAAGAGTTTATAGAGTTGCGAAAGCCAATACAACGTTGTGGCCGCCAAAACCAAAGGAATCATTGAGCGCGGCAATTTGTCCGGCAGGAAGTGGGCGTGGAGTGTCGCGAACCACATCAATCGTCACAGCAGAATCTAAGTTTTCAATATTAATTGTTGGGGGAGCCAGGCGCTCTTGCAACGCCTTAACAATAAAGACAGATTCAATTGCACCAGCGCCGCCTAGTAAATGGCCGGTCATTGATTTAGTTGCAGATACTGCAACGTGATCTGAATCTTTACCGAGTGCAAGGCGAAGTGCATTTGCTTCAGCAACATCTCCTGCCGGAGTTGATGTGGCATGGGCGTTTAAATGAACAATATCTTTAGTAGAAAGTTTGGCATCGGCTAAAGCAAATTTAATTGCGCGCTGCACACCGGCGCCATCGGGATCAGGGGCAGCAATGTGATAACCATCAGATGAAAGACCTTGGCCAACTAGCTCACAGTAGATCTTGGCACCACGCGCTTTAGCATGTTCGTACTCTTCTAGAATTAATATTCCGCCACCTTCGCCAAGAACAAAGCCATCACGATCGGCATCATATGGACGTGATGCACGCTCTGGAGCATCATTACGAGTTGAGAGCGCCTTCATCGCGGCAAAGCCGGCCATTGGCAACTGATGGATCGCAGCTTCAACGCCGCCACTTACAATTACATCAGCACGGTTGGAACGGATCATCTCAAGTGCATACCCAATTGCTTCAGCACCAGATGCACAGGCGCTAACTGGTGTGTGAACACCAGCTTTGGCTTGTAGTTCAAGTCCCACATTTGCTGCTGGACCATTTGGCATCAACATCGGAACGGTATGTGGGCTAACCCCGCGCGCACCCTTCTCCTTAAAATTATCAAATTGATCTAGCAAGGTAATAACGCCACCAATACCGGATGCGATAACAACGCCAAGACGTTCTTTATCTAGATCAGGGGAGCCGGCATCTTTCCAAGCCTCACGCGAGGCGATCAGTGCAAATTGTTCAGAACGATCCAGGCGGCGCATTTCAACGCGCTCCATCTGATCTGCTGGCTCTGTCGCAACGCGCGCTGCAAAGTGCACCGGCAAGAGTTCGCGCCAATCTTCAGTTAAGAGACGAACCCCGCTCTTGCCGGCAAGTAGCGCAGCCCAAGTGCTTGCAACATCTGCCCCCAGTGGAGTTGTAGCACCTAGCCCGGTAACGACTACGCGACGTTGTGACATGAAATTACTTATGCGGCAGCGTTTACGATGAAGTTAACTGCATCTCCTACTGTTGCCAGATCAGTAACTTTCTCATCAGGAATCTTTACGCCAAAACGCTCTTCGCAAGCAACTACAACTTCAACCATGCTTAGTGAATCAACTTCAAGGTCGTCAGTAAAGTTCTTATCTAGCTCGATTGAGGCTGCTGGAATACCAGCTACTTCTTCAACAATCTCTTTGATTCCTGCCAGTACATCTGCTGCTGATAGTGCCATTTTGATAGATCCTTTTCTTACTTCATTGTGAATAGGTGGTAATTCTCTCCGATAAATCCCCTTACTTCCTAGTAATTGGGGGCTAAGCGCGGAAAATTTATGGTTTTGGTGGCAATTTCACAACTTGGCCAGCATAAACGAGACCTGCGCCATAGCCGATCAGCAAGGCTAACTTGCCATGCAACTCTGGATGTTTAGCTAATAAGGCATCCATCGCAAGTGGAATCGATGCCGCCGATGTATTTCCATTGGTTCGAATATCGTCAGCAATAATTACCGAATCAGGTAATTTCATTTCCTTTGCCATAGTTTCAATAATTCGCATATTTGCTTGATGCGGAATAAAGGCAGCAATTTCATTAACGGAAAGTCCAGCCGAATCCAAAGCTTTGAGCGCTGCCTTACTCATCGAAAAGACTGCCCAACGAAATACCTTCTGTCCCTCTTGCGTAATGTTCGGCCACTTAATATCTGCCTTAGTTAATTGTGTTTGCGTATCGCGCACATCAATCCAAGATGGATTCATCAAGATGGCATCGCGATTTTCTGAATCAGATCCCCATTCAACTGGGCCGATACCAGCCTCGTTTGATTCACCGATTACTACTGCTCCTGCGCCATCTGCGAAGATAAATGCCGTTGCGCGATCTGTTGGGTCGGTAAAATCTGAAATTTTCTCAACACCAACGACCAATACTTTCTTGGCGCTTCCGGCGCGAACAAAATCATGGCCCATGGCAACGCCATAACAAAAACCGGCACAAGCTGCGCTGATGTCGAAAGCGGCAGCTGTTGGATTGCCCATTCGTTGGATTAAGGCAGTTGCCGCAGATGGTGCTTGATGCGGATAGGTAATGGTTGCAACTATTACTGAATCAATATCTTTAATAGTTAACTTTGCACGTAGCAGCGCTTGTTCTGCGGCTCCAATTGCCATATCAACAACTGATTCATCAGGGCCGGCAAAGCGACGCGATTCAATACCTGTGCGTTGCACAATCCATTCATCGCTGGAATCAATGGCATCGACAATTTCTGAATTGGGAACCAAGCGCGCAGGGCGATAGGTACCAACTGAAAGGATGGTGCTTTCACTCCCAGCTTTAACTTTAATAACCATTACTATCCCTCGGTCTTCGGCTCGTCTTGGTGGCGCGCGATAAATTCTTGAGCAAGTGTGACATCTGCAACGCTCTTTAAGGCAAAGGTTTCGATAATTGGCACCGCGCGCTTTAGTAAACCAACCAGAGTTCCAGCAGGTGGAACTTCAAGGGCACCTGATACATGGCCTTCTAAAGTCGCCATACATAAATCCCAGCGCACCGGATTAGATATCTGCGCAACCATGCGATCTAAAATTTCGCGCCCATCGTGCAGAACAGTGCCATCTTTATTAGAGATTACTGGGCAAGTTGGTGAATGAACTTCAATAGCTGCAGCAATTGACCAAAGCGGTTCAACTGCTGGTTGCATATAAGAAGTATGAAAAGCGCCGGCCACAGCCAAAGCGCGAACGCGCGCACCTTCCGGTGCCAACTGAGCCAGCGCATCTAAATCTCCTGCGGCAACAATTTGTCCAGCGCCGTTATCGTTTGCCGCAACTAACCCAAGGTCTGCGATAGCGCGCAGAACTACTTCGCGATCACCGCCAAGAACTGCTGACATTCCAGCAGGTTTAAGAGATGCCGCTTTAGCCATCTCAATTCCGCGGGCGCGCACTAGCTTCATCGCATCGACATCATCGATCACACCTGCAATTGCAGCGGCGGTAATTTCACCGACTGAATGTCCGGCGACAACGGCTAACTTTGCTCTACCAAGTGCACGTGCCCCCAAAAGCCCTGCGGCAACAATTAAGGGTTGGGCGTTGGCGGTATCTTTAATTTCATCTGCATCTGCGGTAGTTCCTAGGCGTACTAAATCTAAATTAATTTCATGCGACCACTGAGTGAGTAAAAGTTTGGCGGCCGGATCTGCTATCCAGGGCGCAAGCATTCCGGGGGTTTGCGCTCCCTGACCAGGTGCGATGAAGGCGAGCATGGTGGTGATTTTAGGCGAGTTGAGCAATTACTACCAAGTATTACGCGTGCAAGTAATCCGCTAAATCTTTACTTTGCTGGGAGAAAGTAATTCTTGCGGAATATCGTTCTGTAGGTCGCTCAATGATTTAGCTAGTTTTGAATATTTCTTACGCAGAATGTAGATAATTTCTGCACCACTTAACCAAATAAGTCCAGGCAGCAGATCAACGCTGCGCTTTAAGAACCAAGGTGTTCCGTTACGTAACATCCAGAGAATCGAATCTTTGCGACTTCTATTATTTACTGGATCTATCGGGACAGCTCCAACAAAATAACCACGTTCTCTTAGTAAGACGGCAAATTGCTCTGCAATAAATTGATGGCCAAATTTGCTGGGGTGCATTCGATCGACATGCCACTTCTCGCGCTCATAAATTCCGGCAAGCGCTCGAGTTGGCAGCGTGACTGCACCAAATTCTTTACTAAGTCGATGTGTCGCCTCATTAACCGCGTTCACGCGTCTGCGGCAGATACGACCAACGAGATAGGGCATTGGGACAATGACTGTTGGATCATGCAGCTCAAGCAACATAATGGTTGAGCCATTAGATACAAGCTCGACTAAAGTTTGACGTAGGTTCTTTTCAAATATATCTGGGGAAAAGTTACTGCGCAGCAAGTCATTACCGCCCACAATTACCGCCGCCAGCTCTGGTGTGTGCTCAAGCACCTTAGGCAATTGAATATTTAAAACTTCTGCCGACCGGGCGCCTGGGCGTGATGCATTTATGTAAACCAGCGGCTCGTGAAAGGCTTTCGCTAAATGATATGTCCAACCAAAATGATTACCGTGATCATCTGAATCACCAACGCCAGATGCTGCGCTATCGCCAACTACAGCAAAGGTAATTGGATTTAACATTTACGCCACCCGAAGCCGTCTCGTTGTAGATAGCGAGAGCATCTGGGAAATTGTGGAGGACCACGGAAAGTTCTCTGCCTGATGGTGACAACTTGAGCGCAGCGATCTTTCTGCACTTAGTCGAGCTAATAAAACCTTGATCGCTTCGGCAAAGGCGGCGCCATTGTTGGCCGCAGCCACACCAACCGGCTCTTTGCTATTAAGCAACAAGAACTCGCCAACTGCGCTCGTTTCAGAGCAAACAACTGGAGTTCCACTTGCTAATGATTCCAGTGCCGCTAAACAAAATGTTTCAATAGGGCCAGGTGCGATTGAGATATCGGCGGATGCAATTATCTGTGCTAAATACTTCTTATCTGAGATATAGCCTAGGAAAGTAACTGGAATATCGCGTGAGCTTTCATATAACTTCTTATGCAGAGGACCAGTTCCTACATAAATCAGGCGAGCATTAATTCCTTGTTTTAATAACTCGCACAAAGCCTCGATTGACCGCTCTGGCTTTTTTTCTGGTGAAAGTCTGCCGCAATGTACGAGCAAGACATCACCGCTCTTTAATAACTTGGTGCGCAGATCTTCATCACGATTCTTTGGTGAGAAAGTGGCTAGATCTACACCAAGCGGAATCTGCATCAAGTTATTGATACCGATCTCACGAAATTCAGCGGCAGCAAAGTTTGTAGTTGTTACTACGTGATCAAAGCTTGCCGCTAGGCGCGCGTTATGCCAGCGGACAAACTTGCTCAGCGAACACGGCTGGTAGGTCTTAATGAGTCCGCGCAAGGTCTCGTGGCTAAATACCAAGGTGGGTATCTTGTGAGAGCGAGCCCAACGCCCAACGCCGGATAAAGTGAAGCGATCTGAGATTTCGATGCGGTCAGGGGAGAGCGCAAGCAAAATACTTTTGATTTGGCGATTAGATTTAATAATTCGGTAACCGCCGCTAAAGGGAATTAACCTTGATGGAACGGTTATGCGATTGCCGTGTGGAGTTTTCTCTTGATAAAAACCAACGCCGGGGACGATATAGGTGAAGTCATGTCCGCGATTGGTGTAACCAGAACCTAAATTATGAAGCGTGGTTTTTATTCCACCAGATTTAGGGCCATAGAAATTGGCGATATGGATAATCTTCACGCGACCAGATCTTTTCGCGATGCAACAAGTTCAATAACGTCTCGATAATGTTCAATAAGGCGCTCATTTATATATTCCCATGTTCGATGTTGGACGGATTTACGTGCAGCTATTTGCATCAGATCGCGTGATGGATGCTCAAGCAAGGTGTAGATAGAGTGGAGAAGTAGGTGTGAATCAGCGGTATCGATCAGCAAGCCAGTCTTACCGTGCTCGATTAAATCTGTAGGTCCACCAGAATCGGGGCCTACAACAACAGTCCCCGAAGCAAGTGCTTCTTGGATCGCTTGGCAGAAAGTCTCATGCTTTCCAGTGTGCACAAAGGTATCAAAGGTTGCGACATGTTCTGCCAAATCATTTCCAGATTTATAACCTACAAAGATGGCATTAGGCAGCTCGCGCTTTAAGCGAACTTCCGCTGGACCGTGGCCGACGATTACCAATTGAATATCAGGCTGGCTATCTAGAATAGTTAGATCATCAATTCTTTTCTCATTGGCCAGACGTCCGACATAACCAACGACATGCTTGGCGCCTCGATGCTGAAGGAAACTCTCTCTTAAAGATTGACTTCTCTTCTCGGGCGTGAAGTTAATTAGATCAACCCCGCGTTGCCAGAGCTTTACATTGTTAACGCCAGATTTTTCTAAGTCGCGGCAAGCCCAACCTGAAGGCGCCAACGTTAAATCAGTTGTGGAATGAATTCGCGCTACCCAACGCTTTAGAGTGTTATGCGCAACGGTTAACCCGTAATGGCGAGCAAAGCCTGCGATATCTGTCTGATAGACCGAGACAGTTGGGATATTTGCCTTTCGCGCAAGGCGTGCAACATAGTGACCTAAGAAGATAGGGGAGGCTAGGTGAATTACATCCGGGTTAAAGCCTTCAATAAATGGTTCTAGATATTTCTTAGGTAGCCCCATTGGAATTAACTTCTTCATGGCAATACTTGGAACATATTTAATTTTGAAGCCAAGATGATCTTTTGGTGCGTTCTCACTCTCGGGTGCAACGACCAGAACTTCGTGGCCAGCGCTCTTGCAAAACTCGAGTAAGCGCAGTACAGAATTGGTCACACCATTTACTTGTGGCAGAAACGCCTCAGTGACGATGAGGATGCGCAGTGGTGATGAACTCCGGGTCGCGATCATGGATTGAGAATGAAGGCTTTGACTGAACTGGCCCTGACCGAGAAGGTGAAGTGTTGGCAAAGAAAAGGTGAAGTATTGGTTTAGAGTTTTACGGTAGCGCAAACTCCTACTCATCAGTAACATCTGCCCTATGAAGATCGCAGTATGCGTAAAGCAGGTTCCGGATTCGTGGGCTGAGAAGAAGATGGTCAATGGCCTTCTCGATCGCGTAAACGTTGATGCCGTTTTAAATGATCTTGATGAATATGCCGTAGAAGAAGCGCTGCGGATCGCAGAAGCTCATGGTGGCAATGAAGAAGGTGGCGCAAATACTGTCACCGTAATTTCTATGGGACCCGAGCGCGCAACCGAAGCAGTTCGCAAAGCGCTATCAATGGGTGCAAACGATGCGATTTTAATTACCGATACCGCCTTGGCAGGTGCCGATGCGCTCGCTACATCTGCTGTCCTTGCCAAGGTAATTGGCGATGGTGGATATGACATTGTTATATGTGGCACTGAGTCAACTGATGCGCGAATGAGCGTTGTGCCAGCGATGATCAGCGCTCGCTTAGGTTGGGGCCAGTTAACTTTCGCCTCAAAGGTAACGGTTGATCCGGCCGGAAAAGTTTCAATTACCCGCGTTACTGAAGCTGGAGTAGATGAAATTTCCGCAGCTTTCCCATGCGTTATTAGCGTGGTTGAAAAGATAAACGAACCGCGTTACCCATCTTTTAAGGGAATTATGGCGGCGAAGAAGAAGACGATAGAACAACGTGATTTAGCAACCGTTGGCATTTCATCGCAAAGTGCCTGGTCACAAGTAAATGATGCAACACCACGTCCACCACGTGCAGCTGGCGTAAAAGTTACCGATGAAGGCAACGGCGGGCAAGCACTTGTTAATTTCCTAGCAGAGAAGAAGTTGATATGAGCAACGTATTTATCCTCGCCGATTTTTCTGGTGATAAAGCCAGTAAAATTACTGCAGAACTTGCCACTGCTGGTGCGCGAATTGGCGCTGTAACAGCTGTTGTATTCGCAGATGCTGGAAAAGGTGCAGCCCTTGCCGCAACGGTAAATCAAGGACCAATCACTAACGTTTTAATTGTTGAATCAGATGATTTTGCCAAGCATGGCGTCCCTGCCGTCGCTGATGCGCTAGCTAATTTGATTAAGAGCAAAACTCCCGCAGCCGTTTTAATTGCATCTCATGCCTTTGGTAAAGAAGTTGCCGCTCGCGTTGCGGTATTAACTGAATCTGGAATTATCACTGATGCTGTTGATGTCTCTGCTGATGCCACCGCAACCCAGTTGGTATTCGGTGGTTCAACCACAGTTCATTCCAAGGTCTCGCACGGCACACCAATCATTACCGTGCGCCCAAATAGCATCGAAGCAGATCTCACAAGCGCAACACCAGCAATTGACAACGCCAGCGCTGAAATTGGCGATGCCGCAAAGTTATCTGCGATCTCATCTTCTCAACCACCAGTTAAAGGTGGACGCCCGGAATTAACGGAAGCCAACATCGTTGTCTCAGGTGGCCGTGGCACTAACGGTGATTTTGCAGCAGTTGAAAACTTTGCCGATTCATTGGGTGCGGCCGTCGGTGCATCACGTGCGGCAACAGATGCAGGTTGGTATCCACATTCGCATCAAGTTGGACAGACTGGTAAGACTGTTAGCCCACAACTTTATGTCGCTTGTGGAATTTCTGGTGCGATTCAACATCGCGCCGGTATGCAGACATCTAAATCCATCATCGTCGTCAATAAAGATCCAGAGGCACCGATCTTTGATATCGCCGATTTCGGTGTGATCGGTGATCTCTTCAACGTTCTGCCGCAGGCAACAGCGGGCATCAGCGCAAAAAAGAGTTAATTCGGCCAGTGATCTAGACTGCTCCAATGAGCGTCTATCTAGATCATGCGGCAACTACGCCGATCTTTGACGTTGCCATCGATGCGATGGAAGTTGCTCTGCGAAAAGTCGGTAACCCATCTTCTCTTCACACTGAAGGTCGTTCAACTCGCAAAGATGTAGAAGATGCGCGCGAAGTAATCGCTAAAGCTTTGGGATGCCTGCCATCAGAAGTTATTTTTACTGGTTCTGGCACCGAAGCAGATAACGCTGCCATTAAAGGTCTATTTTGGAAATCTGGTAAGAAATTAATTGTGATTAGCGCAATCGAACACCATGCAGTTTTAGATCCGGCGCGCTGGTTGGTGGAACATGAAGATGCCGAACTTATTGAGATTCCTGTCAATAAATCAGGGGTAATTGATCTAACTTTCTTGAAAGATTTAATTTCTAACCGTGGTGGTGAGATCGCCTTGATTGCGGTGATGCATTCAAATAATGAAACTGGTGTGATTCAGCCAGTGGGCGAAGTTGTGAAAATAGCTGGCGATATTCCAGTTCATACCGATGCGGTGCAATCATTTACCAAGGTGCCCCTTTCTTACAAGGAGCTAGGAGTGACATCGATGGCGTTAAGTGGCCATAAAGTCGGAGGTCCACATGGCATCGGTGCGTTAATTCTGCGCCGCGCATATGAGATTCCCGCTTTGCTGCACGGCGGGGGACAAGAGCGCGAAATTCGCAGCGGCACTTTAAATACTCCATCTATAGTCGCCTTTGCCGCAGCTGTGGCCAGTAAGAAATATGCAGCAGAGAAAGTTGCTGATCTGCGTAAGAAATTCGAAACTGGGCTTAAAACGTCAGCACCTGATGCTTATATAAATGGTGTGGACGCCGACCGTTTACCTGGAATTGTTAACGTTACCTTTCCTGGCACACAAAGCGATTCGTTACTTCTCTTGATGGATTCGGAGAACGTTTCTTGTTCAACTGGGGCTGCCTGCAGCGCCGGCGTGCATCGCCCATCACATGTATTGCTGGCGATGGGCCATACTGAAATTACTGCGCAATCATCACTGCGCTTCTCACTTGGCGCTGACTCAACGCAGGCAGATGTAGATTTCGCATTATCTGTACTTCCGACAGTTATTGCGCGTGGACGGGCGGCAAATCAGAAATGAAAATTATCGCCGCCATGAGCGGAGGCGTAGATTCGGCAGTTGCGGCAGCGCGCGCAGTTGAAGCCGGCCATGAAGTAATTGGCGTACACCTTGCGCTGGCTTCTAATCCGCAGAAATATCGTTCTGGTGCACGCGGTTGTTGCACGATTGAAGATTCACACGATGCGCGCCGCGCCGCAGATAAAATCGGAATTCCGTTCTATATCTGGGATATGGCCGAAGAATTTCACGATGGCGTTGTAGAAAACTTTCTTGCTGAGTATGCAGCTGGCCGCACTCCGAATCCTTGCCTGCGCTGCAATGAGAAAATTAAATTTGCCGCTGTATTAGATCGCGCAAAGGCGATGGGCTTTGATGGAGTTGTTACTGGTCACTATGCACGAACTGAAATTGGCCCGATGGGTAAGACGTTGCATCGCGCAGTTGATCCACTTAAAGATCAATCTTATGTACTTGCGGTATTAACAACCGATCAAATCAATGGTGCGATATTTCCATTAGGTGATACTGAAAAAGTTGATATTCGTATTGAAGCTGAAGCTCGCGGCCTAGCGGTTGCGCAAAAGCCAGACAGTCACGACATCTGCTTTGTACCATCAGGTGATAACGCAGGTTGGTTGCGCGATCGGTTAGGCAGTGAAGTCGGTCCCATCGTTGATCAATCGGGTACGAAAATTGGCGAGCATAAAGGTGCCTACACATACACAATCGGCCAGCGCAAAGGTTTGGGTTTAACTGTTCCAACCGCTGATGGATCACCACGTTTTGTCTTAAAGATCGAACCAGTTACAAATACAGTGGTCGTCGGTGCTCGCGAAGAACTTGCTGTCAGTAAATTAATGGGTGAGAAAACAATTTGGTGTGGTCCATCTGTTGGATCTGCACCTCTTCGTGGTTTTGTGCAGGTGCGTGCACATGGCACACCCCTTGATTGCACTTATTACTTTGATGGCGAACGTCTAATCGCAGAGCTAGATAAACCTTTATTAGGTATCGCAAATGGTCAGGCAATGGTTATCTACGATGGCGATCGAGTAGTCGGATCGGCAACGATCTGCGAGAGCGCATGAGCAACGCTGCCCGCCACCGCATAACCGAACTCACCAACGAGATTCGCGATCACCAATTTAAATATTATGTCTTAGATGCGCCAACCATTACCGATGCCCAATTCGATGGCTTATTAATAGAGTTAAAGGCGCTAGAAGCAAAGCACCCTGAGCTACTTGAACCCGATTCACCAACACTAGGTATCGGTGGGGGATTTGCAACCTCATTCACCCAACATGATCACATTGAAAAGATGATGAGCCTGGATAACGTCTTTGATACCGATGAGCTAACGAGTTGGTTTGATCGCGTTGAGAAAGAGAGCCCTAACCCAAAATACTTGTGTGAGTTAAAGGTAGATGGTTTGGCCATTAACTTACTCTTTGAAAAAGGTTTATTAACTCGCGCGCTAACTCGCGGCAATGGCGTGACTGGTGAAGATGTAACGCTAAATGTTAAGACCATTAAGGGTTTGCCCCATAACTTAACTGGCAAAAATATTCCAGAGCTCATTGAAATCCGCGGTGAAGTCTTCTTTCCAGTGGCCGCGTTTAATCAATTAAATGAAGAGCTAGAAGAAGCTGGCAAACAGTTATTTGCTAATCCGCGAAATTCAGCTGCTGGTTCGCTGCGCCAGAAAGATCCGCGCATAACAGCATCTCGTCCGCTTAGCGTAGTTGTCCACGGGGTAGGTGCAAATCAAGGACTTACCTTTAAATCACAATCTGATGCCTACGCCCAACTTAAGGCACTGGGAGCACCAACTTCAGATCGCTTTAAAGTCTGTGGTACTCGCGCGCAAGTTATTGAATTTATCGAGTATTACAACGAGCACCGCCACGATGTCGAACATGAAATCGATGGCGTTGTTATTAAAGTCGACGATATCGCCGAACAACAAAGACTCGGCTTTACCTCACGCGCCCCCAAATGGGCGATCGCCTTTAAATATCCACCTGAAGAAGTAACTACCAAGTTAATCGATATCAAGGTCAGCGTTGGACGCACTGGGCGAGTTACACCTTTTGCATTTATGGAACCAGTAAAAGTTGCTGGCTCAACCGTTACCAATGCGACTCTGCACAACCAAGAAGAAATCGAACGCAAAGGCGTATTAATCGGTGACACAGTAATTATTCGTAAGGCAGGTGATGTAATCCCGGAAGTTCTGGGACCGGTTATCGCAAAACGCGATGGCACCGAACGCGCCTTTGTAATGCCAAGTAATTGCCCCGAATGCGCCAGCCCGCTGCGCGCGATCAGCGAGGGCGATGTAGATATCCGTTGCCCAAATACCCAAAGCTGTCCCGCACAACTGCGCGAGCGGATTTATTACATCGGTTCACGCGCAGCACTTGATATCGATGTCCTTGGGTTGGAAGCGGCGATCGCGTTATTAACCGATCAGATCATCACCGATGAATCTGATTTATTTTCGCTAACTGCCCAAGATTTAACTCGCTCAGAATTTTTCACAAAGAAAGATGGCAGCACCGGTAAAAATACTGAAAAGTTATTGGCTGGTTTGGAAAGCGCCAAGTCTCGTCCGCTCTGGCGCATTATCGTTGCCTTATCAATCCGCCATGTCGGTCCAACGGCTGCACAATCGCTCGCCAATAACTTTGGTTCAATGGCGGCAATTGCCCAGGCAAGTGCTGCCGAACTTTCAGAGATCGATGGCTTAGGTGAAACTATCGCGCAATCGATTGTGGAATGGTTCGCCGTTGATTGGCACCGCCAAATAATTACTAAATGGGAATCTGCCGGCGTTGTGATGCAAGCGCAAGCAGCCCTTGATGTGCCACAAACTTTGGCAAATCTAACCTTTGTCGTAACAGGTGGATTAGATAATTTCACACGTGATTCAATCGCTGAAACAATCACCGCCCATGGTGGCAAAGCAGCATCGGCGGTATCTAAGAAAACTGATTATGTATTGGTCGGCACAGATCCAGGATCTAAACTGGCAAAGGCGCAAGAACTCAAGGTAAAAGTCATCGATGAAGCGCGCTTTTTAGAGTTACTAGCAGGACAGGGGTAGTCTGTACCCATGTTTAACAGCGCATCAGAACAACTTCGCGAACTACCAGTTCCGCCATATGCCTTCGGTATCGGCGTCTTCGTAGTCTTTGCCCTCTTTCTCTATCTAGTACTTCGCCTAGATAACGATTAAAAGTAAAGCCAGTTAACTGCGCTTTCAATAATTTTACTATGGCAAAGATTGCAATCTACGGCGGAACCTTCGACCCCATCCATAAAGGCCATCTGCATGTAATTGCCGAAATAATTTCTCGCGGACTTGCCGATCGGATTCTTTTAATTCCTGCTGGGCAACCACAACTGCGGGGCCAACAACCAGTTGCGCCAGCAAGTGATCGCCGGGCAATGTGTCAAGCTGCGATATTAGATTTGCCGGCTGAAGTTGCGGCAAAAGTAGAAGTAAATCCGATTGAGATTTTGCGCCAAGGGCCATCTTTTACAATCGATACCGTTGAAGCAGTTGCCAAGAGTTATCCTGATGATCAAATCGCGCTCATTATCGGAACAGATGCCTTTGCCAAGATCAATCAGTGGCATCGCACCAGCGAATTACAGGATATGGTCGAGTTCATAGTTATAGATCGCCCGGAATTTCCCGGCGAGCACAACCTTGATATCGGAGCGCTTAATATCTCAGCAACGCGCGTGCGCGCTGGAGATTTAGCTTCGGTTTCAACACATGTAGCAACTTATATAAAGGAGCACGATCTCTATGCCAGCAAGTAAGAGCGTTACCGAGTTAACCCAGGTTGCAGCTCGCGCAATCGCCGACAAATTTGGCACAGAGATGATCGCTATTGATTTATCTGATCAAATGGTTTTATCTGAAGTCTTTTTAATTGCAACTGGTGCAAATATTCGCCAGGTTGATGCGATCGCAGATGAAGTAGAAGAGAAGCTACGTTTGATCGGTGAAAAGCCGGCCCGCCGCGAAGGTACCGATGAATGGATCTTGCTCGATTACTCAGATTTAGTCGTGCATATCCAGAGCGCTGATCTGCGCCGTTATTACATGCTCGATCGCCTCTGGAATGATTGCCCAACAATTGAACTAGATGTCGTTAAGGAAAATGTGGCAAATGGCAGGTAAGAACAACCGCATACTTTTATGGCGTCATGGCCAGACTGATTGGAATATCATAAACCGCTTTCAGGGCCATTCCGATATTGCGTTAAATAAAGTTGGTATTTATCAAGCCGAACTTGCCGCGCCAATTATTGCGGGTATGGAACCAACGGCAATTTTATCTAGCGATCTATCCCGAGCCCGCGATACTGCATCAAAGCTCGGTGAGATAGTAAATATGGAAGTTCTAATTGACGAGCGTTTACGTGAGACCAATGGCGGACATTGGGAAGGCAAGACTGGCGCTGAAAATCGCGCGGCAGATTTAGAGAACTTTGTGCGCTGGATTGATGGCAACGATAATCCTGCTGGAACTATTGGTGAAAAGCGCAGTGAAGTTGCCGCGCGCGCAAGCGCTGCGATCGATGAATTCTTAGGCGATAAAGAGAACCAGTTAGTTGTTGTCGCAACTCATGGCGGCACTGCTCGTTGCTTAATGGGCCATTATTTACATTTGCCGATGGCGCATTGGGGAAAGATCGGCGGGCTATCTAATGCGCGCTGGTCTATTTTGCAGACCAGTCCTAAGGGATGGCATTTAGCCGAACATAACGCCGGTTCTATTTTGGAGCCAGTATTTGGCGAAGAATCTGGTGCTGATGTGCCAGATCACGTGCGCTAGAGTTACCTTCTCGCTTAAGGCGGGTAATAAAGGGGATATGGCGCAGTTGGTAGCGCGCTTCCATGGCATGGAAGAGGTCAGGGGTTCGAATCCCCTTATCTCCACTTAGGTAGTAGTTAAGAATTTAAGTAATTTCAGATTGGAAATTAAATGTCTAGCGTCACCACAATTCCAAGAGGCTGGCAAGCAACTGATATTACCGATCAAAAGGGAAAGAACTTTTTAATTACTGGTGGCACCAGCGGGCTCGGAAAAGCTACCGCGATGGAGTTAGCCCGCGCTGGCGCACACGTGACTATCACCGCCCGCAACGCCACAAAAGGTGCGGCAACTGTTGCAGAAATTGCTAGCGATCGCGTCGATTACAAGTTACTGGATCTGGCTGATCTTTCATCGGTACGCAGCTTTGCTAAAGAATTCACAACACCTATAGATACCTTAATCCTTAACGCAGGTGTTATGGCTACGCCATTTTCGCTTACTAAAGATAACTTCGAGACGCAGTTCGGTACCAATCATCTGGGCCATTTTGCTCTGGCTGGTCTATTACAAAAGCAGATAAAACATCGCGTTGTTGCTGTCTCATCGCAAGCCCATCGAATGTCTCGCATTGGTAATTTCACGATCGAAGAAATGCGCAATAAAGCTAAAGGAATTGGCGCATATAACCCATGGTCTGCATACGCCTATAGCAAATTAGCAAACTTACTTTTCATCCACGAGTTAGAACGTCGCCAGATGCGCCATGACTGGAATATCGAAGCAGTTGCCGCACACCCGGGTTATGCCGATACAAATTTGATCGCTGGGGCAACCGTGCAAGATCGTGCTGGTGCATTTGCCAACGCCATCTTTGCGCAGAGCGCCGAACGCGGCGCTCTGCCAACGCTATGTGCGGCAACTTTCCCCGGCCTTTATGGCGCCTCATATATTGGCCCAGATGGTTTTCTTGAGATGCGCGGATTTCCCAAACTGACTCGCGCCGCCGCAATTGCATATGACCAACGGTTAGCAAAGGATTTATGGACTATTAGCGAAGAATTAACTGGCGTTACTTGGGGTTAAAGCCCGATAAACTAAGTTAATGAGCACTTCACAAGAACATCAGGCATATGACTTTGCCTATGTTCAAGAGAAGTGGCTGCCAATCTGGGACAAAATAGAACCATTTAAATCAGGTCGCCCTGATGATAAGAGACCAAAGAAATATGTCTTAGATATGTTTCCGTATCCATCAGGTGATCTCCACATGGGCCATGCTGAGGCATATGCACTTGGCGATGTAATCGCCCGTTACTGGATCCAAAAAGGCTTTAACGTCATGCACCCAATCGGTTGGGATGCCTTTGGTCTGCCGGCAGAAAATGCCGCGATTAAGCGCAATGAAGATCCGCGTATTTGGACTTATGAAAATATCGCAACGCAGAAGGCATCGATGCGTCGCTATGCCTGTTCCTTTGACTGGGATCGCGTATTCAATACTTGCGACCCGGAATATTACAAATGGAACCAATGGTTATTTATTGAACTGCATAAACGTGGATTGGCCTATCGCAAAGATAGCGCAGTTAACTGGTGCCCAAGTTGCCAAACGGTTTTAGCTAACGAACAAGTTGTCGCAGGTCTTTGCGAACGTTGCGATACGGCTGTTACCAAGAAGAAGTTAAATCAGTGGTATTTCAAGATCACTGATTATGCAGACCGTTTACTTGATGACATGAAAGAACTTGAAGGCAAATGGCCCGATAAAGTCTTAACGATGCAACGCAACTGGATCGGCCGCTCACAAGGCGCCAACGTAAAATTTATTATCGAAGGTCGCGCTACACCCGTAACGATTTACACAACTCGTCCCGATACTTTATACGGTGCAACATTTATGGTAGTCGCAGTCGATTCCGAACTTGCTGCAGAGCTTGCTGCTGGAACAGCGGCCGAAGATAAATTTAAGCAATACCGCGATTCCGTAAAGGCAGCATCTGATATCGATCGCTTAGCCACCGATCGTCCTAAATCTGGTGTTTTCTTAGAACGTTATGCTATCAACCCAGTAAATGGTGAGAAGTTACAGATCTGGGCCTCTGATTATGTTTTAGCAGATTACGGAACTGGCGCAATTATGGCGGTGCCGGCCCACGATCAACGCGACTTAGATTTTGCGCGCGCAATGAAGTTACCTGTGCGCGTTGTAGTTAAGACTGGCGATGAAGATCCAAACGAGACAGGAGTTGCCACAACCGGCGATGGCAAGTTAATTAATTCGGGTGCGTTAGATGGTTTAAATAAGACAGATGCAATAGCTGCGATAAATAAGCAGTTAGAGGCTGATGGTTTAGGAAAATCTGCGCGAAATTATCGATTGCGTGACTGGTTGGTTTCTCGCCAGCGTTACTGGGGCACGCCAATTCCGATTGTGCATTGCGATAAATGCGGCGAAGTTGCTGTTCCTGCCGATCAATTGCCGTTGCAATTGCCCGATGCTAAAGGTTTAGATCTAAAGCCCAAGGGGCAATCACCGCTTGCTGCCGCAACTGAATGGGTAAATACCAAATGCCCAACATGTGGGGGAGCTGCGCTGCGCGATACCGACACGATGGATACCTTCGTAGATTCATCTTGGTACTTCCTGCGTTATCCATCATCGACAAATCACGATGAACCATTTTCACGCGCGGATATTGATACTTGGTTGCCGGTTGATCAATATGTTGGCGGCGTAACACATGCGATTTTGCACTTGCTGTACTCGCGCTTTTTCACAAAGGTCTTGCACGATATTGGAATGCTCGGCTTTACCGAACCATTTACCCGCTTGTTAAATCAAGGCATGGTTGTGATGGATGGCTCGGCGATGTCTAAATCTCGTGGAAACCTTGTGCGCTTATCTGATGAGCTTGAAAACCATGGCGTGGATGCGATCCGTTTATCGATGGTCTTTTCTGGTCCACCAGAAGATGATGTGGATTGGTCAGATGTTTCACCATCTGGCTCAGTTAAATTCTTAAGTCGCGCTTGGCGTTTATCAGGGGACGTCACATCGATGCCTGGCGTTGACTTTGCTACTGGTGATATTTCGTTACGTAAAGCAACCCATAAGGCACTGCATGATGCTGCATTTGCTGTCGAATCTTTCCGTTTTAACGTAGCTATCGCGCGCGTTATGGAGCTAGTTAATGCCACACGTAAGGCAATTGATTCAGGTCCTGGGGCCGCAGATCCAGCAGTACGCGAAGCAACGGAAGCAATTGCAATTATGTTGTCGCTAGTTGCGCCATTTACCGCTGAAGAAATGTGGGAGCGCTTAGGCCATAAACCTGCGATTGCAACCGCCGGTTGGCCAGTTGTGGATGAAAAACTACTTGTGGCAGATGCCGTTGAAGCAGTTATCCAGATCAATGGCAAGATCACCGAAAGAATTGAAGTTGCCCCAACTGTTACAGATAGCGAAATCGAGGCGCAGGCTTTGGCCCACCCCACAATTATCGCTGCATTAAATGGAGCCGCTCCTAAGAAAGTTATTGCGCGCGCACCAAAGCTTGTAAATATCGTTCTTTAACCACAGCCCCACCAATTTTTTAAATCTAACTGGCGAATCTGCCAGATGATCGCGCCATGAATTTACTAACTGAAAAGCTCCGCAATTGGTGGGGCCACATCACTTTCTCGGCGCCCCAGAAGCGTTCCCTACTATCAATCTCAGCGCTCGTTATTGCGCTCTCACTATTCCTTGTCGTACGTGGCACATCACATGAAATCCCGTTAGCGCCATCAGATCTAACTGTCACAGAAGCGGTTGCCCAAGTAACTGTTGATGTTGCCGGCGCTGTAACAAATCCCGGGGTTTATACCTTGCCCGCTAATTCTCGCGTAACCGATGCGATCAAAGCTGCTGGCGATAAATTAAAAGGTGCCGATCTTTCTGATATTAACTTGGCACGAGTAATCAAAGATGGCGAACAGATTTATATATATCCACCCAGCAAAGGCGGCAATTCTTATCAAATTTCCCCACAACGCGTCAAAGCCAAGAACACCGGTCCCTTTGCGCTAAATAGAGCAAGCGCCAAAGATCTGGAATCGCTAGATGGAATTGGCCCCGTTTTGGCTGCGCGAATAATTGCCTACCGAAATCAAAATGGTCCATTTCTAACGGTAGAAGATCTTTTAAAAGTTTCCGGAATTGGGGCTGCCAAGTTCGCACAATTTAAAGAGAAGCTACGCGTCTAATTGATTACCGCGCACTGGCTTTAGGCGGTGCGCTCTGGTGTGGTGCATTGGCCCAGAGTTATGTAGCGCCGTGGCGAACAACAATTGCCACGGCGCTACTTGTACTTTTCGCTTTATCGGGTCGGCGTAACCGTTTTATAGTGCTGGCCTGTGCGCTGGCGCTGGGTTCATCGGTTATGTCGCTGCGCCAACAAAGCTTGCAATCTAGCCTTGTTGCAAAGCACTTTGGTGCCAGCGCATCGGTAATAGCGCAATTATCAACCGATCCACATCAGAGCTCAAAAAAAGTTAGCGGACAGAACTTTCTGCCGCCCAGTTACAGCGCGCTAGCCAGTCTCCAGGAAATCCAAATCGATGGACGCACCTATAAATTACATGTCCCAGTGCGATTAATTGCCACCGATCGCCAAATTGCAAAGTTATTGCCGGGCCAGAAAGTATCGGCCACGGTACAGATTGTGCGCAGTAAAGAACTGCGCGTGGCAGCGATGTTGCTGGCAAATCAAGAGGTAAGCGTTGTAAGTAAACCATCACTTTGGGCATCAACACTTGGCAAGATACGACTTGGTCTTAGATCGGCCAGTGGCACCGGAGATGCAGGCTCGTTAATTCCCGGAATGGTCTTAGGCGATACCTCGCTGCAAAACGAGAACTTTCGTGGGGATATGCGCCGCTCGGGACTTACCCATTTAGTTGCAGTATCAGGTGCCAACTTTGCAATTGTTTCCGCCTTTATATTATGGTGCGCGCAATTTCTCTTTCGCACCATGCGCTTTCGCATAATTGCAACCGCCTTTGCGCTAACTGCCTTTATCGCACTTGTTCGGCCATCACCTTCGGTCTTGCGTGCAGCTGCAATGGCTGCCGTCTTACTAATTGCATATGCCACTAAACGCGGATCAGATTCGCTGCCCGCGTTAGGTTTTGCAATTGCAGCCGTTGTTATTGGAGATCCCTGGCAGGGGCGCGATCCTGGTTTTGCTTTATCTGTACTGGCTACCGCAGGTTTACTTCTCTTTGCACCACTAATTGTTAATTACTTAGCGCGTTGGTTGCCAAATTTTGCGGCGCAAGCGATCGCACCACCGATAGCTGCAATGGTCTTTTGTGCGCCGGTAATAGTTGCGATTGCCGGCTATCTCTCACCGATGAGCATCCTGGCTAATTTATTGGCAGCGCCAGTGGTTGCACCCATAACAGTTGTGGGTTTTATTGCAGCCTTGATATCGCCGTTCTTGCCCCAAGTATCGGTATTGCTTGTTACTTGCGTAAAACCACTTGCTTGGTGGATTGCCAGTGTTGCTGATTGGGCGGCTGGCTTTCGCGTAATTACCTTGAGCAAAGGGTTGATGGGTTTCTTGCTGGCGCTATTGGTGATCGCACTGATCTTTACCTTGCCGCGCAAAGTATTTATAACGGGCTTACTTATAATCTTGGCCCTGACTTATCTGCAACGTTTTCCAGGTGGTGATTGGCAGGTCGCTAATTGCGATATCGGACAAGGCGATGGCGCAGCAATTAATTTAGGGAACCATCGCGCAATTGTTATTGATACCGGCCCTGCCCCCGAATTGATTGATCGGTGTTTAAAGCAGTTATCGATCCGGGAAATCCCGTTATTGATCTTGACGCATGGCCACGCCGATCACATCGCAGGTTTAGCTGGCGCAGTTCGCGGCCGCAAGGTAGGTGCAACTTGGTTTGGCAATGTCAGACGCGGAACAAGTGCGCAAATAGGGCGCGCAAATATCAAAGTCATGTGGCCCGATGACGGTGAATATGATCCAAATAATTCCAGTATCGCTGTGCGCATTGATACACCAGATTTTTCACTCTTTGCAGGTGGCGATATGGAACCGCTTACCCAAGCAGTTATCGCACCCGAATTAAGAAGAGTTGATATCTATAAAGTTTGTCATCACGGGTCTGCATATCAAGATGAGAGTTTTACTCGGGCGCTTAGCCCACAAGTTGCGATGATTAGCGTTGGGGTAGGCAATAGCTACGGGCATCCCGCCGCAAAGACTTTGGCGCTATTGGCACAGGTAAGCGCTAAAGTACTGCGTACTGATGTTGATGGGGCGATTGCGATCGCAGCACATAGGCATCGGCTAAAGATACGAACCAGTAAGGGCAACTTTAACTTTATTAGATGGGAGTAAAGCGTGAATCCGTTTTATCTCATCCTGGGTTCAGAAGGTGCGCTCTCTGATCGCGCGCTAAGTAAATTGACGGCGCAGCTAAAGGAAGAAAGCGCAGAAATCACAACTATCTTTGCTGCCGATGCCTTGCTTGGTGATATTTCAGATGCTCTTGCGCCATCGCTCTTTTCCGAACGCCGTGCACTCATTATTAAAGATCTGCAAGATCTGCCGGAAGATTCTAAAGATGAGGTCACGCGATATTTAGCCGAACCAGATGAGCTAACCACTTTGGTCTTTGTTCATAAAGGTGGCGTCAAAGGTAAAGCTTTGCTCGATACAATCAAGAAAGTTAAGCCGGAGATAATAGCCTGCGAGCCGTTAAAGAAAGAGGCGGAGAAAGAAGCCTTTGTTAAAGATTTATTTTTAAATAGTGGACGTAAGGCATCTGCTGGCGCAGTTGCCGCCCTTGTCGGTGCACTGGGCGGTGATATGCGCGAGCTGCAACAAGCCGTCTCACAAATTGCCCTGGATTCACCTGCTGGCGTTATTGATGAAGCAATGATCGATAAATTTCACCAAGGTCGCGTTGAGACAACCGGCTTTGATGTCGCAGATGCCACCGTCGATGGTAATTTACCGGTTGCCTTAATTTCACTACGTAGCGCAATTGAAACTGGTACAGATCCAGTGATGGTTACATCTGCAATCGCATCTGCGCTGCGTTCTTTAGCAAAAGTGTCAGGATCTGCTAGCGGTGCAAAATCTTTTGAATTAGCTGGCGAACTTGGGATGGCGCCATGGCAGATTGATAAGGCCCGCCGCCAATTACAAGGCTGGACTCCACGTGCATTATCAAAGGCGGTACAAGCCATCGCCCTAGCCGATGCGCAAGTAAAGGGAGCAGCCACAGATCCGATCTATGCGCTAGAAAAAGCCCTCGCCACCATTACCTCTGCTCGCGCTGCTCGCTAGGCGGGGATTTCACCTCAATTTGAGCCTGTACCCCTTGCGCTGATAACCTACGCATCTCACCTGGCAACCAAAAGGGTTATCACAGCTTTAGACGTTCGGAGTAATACACGTGGCAAATATCAAGTCGCAGATCAAGCGCGTTAAGACAAACAATAAGTCTCAGGCTCGCAACAAGTCTGTCTCATCATCTATCAAGACCGCTGTTCGCAAATTCCGCGAAGCAGTTGCTAAGGGTGATGCTGCAACAACAACGACTGAACTACGTGCTGCATCAAAGGCTCTCGACGTAGCTGTTTCAAAGGGTGTAATTCACCGCAACACAGCTGCTAATAAGAAGTCATCAATGGCTAAGGCAGCTGCCAAAGCCGGCGCTCGTTAATTTCAGCTCCAGAAATAAATAGGGGCGGATAACAGTGCCTGCAATTTCCCTTGCTAAGGCTCCGCAACCTGCCGCAACAAATCCGGCGCAGATCCGTAACTTCTGCATCATCGCCCATATCGATCACGGTAAATCAACCCTTGCCGATCGTATGCTCGGTATTACCGAAGTCGTAGAAGCGCGCAATATGCGTGCCCAATATCTAGATCGTATGGATATCGAACGCGAACGCGGCATCACGATTAAATCCCAAGCAGTTCGCTTACCTTGGCGCAGCGGAATCGATGGCCAGGAATACATTCTTAATATGATCGACACTCCGGGACACGTTGACTTTACTTATGAAGTTTCGCGCTCGCTAGCAGCATGCGAAGGCGCAGTCCTGTTGGTTGATTGCGCACAAGGTATAGAAGCGCAGACACTGGCTAATTTATATCTGGCAATGGAAAATAATTTAACAATTATTCCAGTGCTAAATAAGATTGATTTACCCAATGCCCAGCCTGAAAAGTTTGCCGCAGAACTTGCCCGTTTAATTGGCTGTAAGCCGGAAGATTGTTTACGTGTATCTGGCAAGACCGGTGATGGCGTTGCTGAATTACTTGATCAGATCGTTGCCCAAATTCCTGCACCAGTAGGCGATGCCGATGCACCTGCCCGCGCACTTATTTTTGACTCAGTCTATGACTCATATCGTGGCGTAGTTACCTATGTTCGCGTAATAGATGGTCGCATTAATCCACGCGAACAAATTCAAATGTTCTCAACTGGTGTACGCCATGAAGCACTTGAAGTCGGTGTTATCTCACCAGAGCCAGTACCTAGCAAAGGTTTAGGCGTTGGCGAAGTAGGTTATTTAATTACCGGCGTTAAAGATGTTCGCCAATCTCGTGTTGGCGACACAATCACAAATTATCAAAACCCAACTAAGACAGCTTTGGCCGGATATAAAGATCCGAAGCCAATGGTCTTCTCTGGGCTATTTCCGTTAGATGGCGCTGACTTTCCGTTATTGCGCGATGCGCTAGATAAGTTGCAGTTAAATGATGCGGCCCTGGTTTATGAGCCCGAAAGCTCTGCCGCCCTTGGTTTTGGATTCCGCTGTGGTTTCTTAGGTTTGCTGCATATGGAAATTGTGCGCGAAAGATTAGAGCGCGAATCTGGCATTAGCTTGATTTCAACTGCACCTAACGTGGTCTATCGGGTAACGCTAGAAGATGGCAAAGAGTTTATTGTTACCAACCCATCAGAATTTCCTGATGGCAAGATTAATAACGTGAAAGAGCCGATCGTAAAGTGCACCATCTTGGCGCCATCGGAATATATCGGCACCATCATGGAGCTCTGCCAAGAACGTCGCGGCGCGCTGCAGGGCATGGATTACATCTCTGAAGATCGTGTGGAAATCCGTTACACCTTGCCACTGGCTGAAATCGTCTTTGACTTCTTCGATCAACTAAAGAGCCGCACTAAAGGTTATGCATCCCTTGATTATGAAGAACTAGGGGACGAAGAAGGCAACTTAGTTAAGGTCGATATCTTGCTCCAAGGTGAAGCAGTAGATGCCTTTAGCGCGATCGTGCACCGCGATAAGGCATATGCCTATGGCGTGATGATGACTGGCAAGTTGCGTGAGTTAATTCCGCGCCAACAATTCGAAGTTCCGATCCAGGCAGCGATTGGCTCACGCATTATTGCGCGCGAGAGTATCCGCGCTATCCGTAAAGATGTTTTGGCTAAATGTTATGGTGGCGATATTTCCCGTAAACGTAAACTGCTGGAAAAGCAGAAAGAGGGAAAGAAGCGCATGAAGATGGTTGGCCGCGTGGAAGTTCCGCAAGAAGCTTTCGTTGCCGCCCTTGCGACAGATGCTGATATCGAAAAGATTAAAGCCGCGCGTAAGCAAGACTGATCGTGCTCTCCTTCTACGTACATATCCCATATTGCATTAAGCGATGTGGTTACTGTGATTTCAATACATATACGCCAAATGAACTACAAGATGGCGCATCCCTTGAAATAGTCTCAAATGATTACATAGATGCGGTTCTTTTAGAGTTAGATGCCGCACCGACTGATCAAGTGCCAACAATCTTCTTCGGGGGAGGCACACCATCTTTGTTGCCTGCGAAAGATCTGGGGCGGGTAGTTGCAGCGATTAAGGCGCGTAATGGGCTGACTACAGATTGCGAAATAACTCTGGAGGCCAATCCTGATTCGGTAACGGATGAGAAATTGCAGGGATATCTAGCTGCTGGATTTAATCGAATTTCATTCGGTATGCAATCGGCAAAGCCGCATGTATTGGCAGTTCTAGATCGCACCCACAATCCGGTAAATGTGAAGCGGGCAGTTGATATGGCGCGCGCTGCAGGTTTTAAAAGTATTAGCGTTGATTTAATTTATGGCACACCTGGTGAATCACTGGAAGATTGGCGTGCCACAGTAACTGAAGCGCTTTCATTAGATATCGATCACATCAGCGCGTATGCCTTGATTGTGGAAACTGGCACAAAGCTGGCAGCACAAATTAAACGAGGTGATTTATCAATGCCTAATGATGATCTGATGGCTGACATGTATTTATTGGTTGATCAGATGTGTAATGAGGCAGGGCTAGATTGGTATGAACTTTCTAACTGGGCAAAACCAGGGCACGAGTGTGTGCACAATATCGCTTACTGGAAGAGCGCTAATTGGTGGGGACTTGGACCTGGTGCGCATTCACATATTGATAAAAAGCGTTTCTGGAATGTGAAACATCCAACTGCCTATAAGCAGAAATTATTTGCGCAGCAATCTCCGATCGTAGACTCTGAACTATTGACTGATGAACAACTGCATGATGAAGCGATCATGCTGGCGATCAGAATGCGTACTGGGCTTGCGCTAGATTTGCTGAGTGATGCTGCACAAACTCGAATTTTGCAATATCAAAATAGTGGTCATTTAAATCTGATTGATAAACACCTGCAATTGACGGCTCAAGGTCGGCTAATCGCCGATCGCTTAGTCCAAGAGGCGCTGGGCTAAGGCCCTGTAGTACCTTTAGCCCATGACCACTAACGCAACCATCCTTTTATCCTTTCTGGCGCTTGTATTCGTTGTATCAGGCTTAAGCAAAGCCAGTGGAAATGAAAAAGGTCTATCTGGCACTCGCGATGTAAATGTTAAAGATGGTCTTGCTCGCGTTATCGGCGTATTTGAAGCTTTGCTAGCCCTCGGTTTAATTCTCGGTCTGAAGTGGACATGGATGGCTTACTTCCCACTCTTGGGCTTGTGGTTCTTTATGGCTGGTGCAATTTTCGTACACTTTCGTGCCGGTAAAGGTAAGACCGCATTTCCTGCCTTCTTTCTTCTAACTTTAATTTCTATCGCCCTCGTACTGATCTAAAGAAGCGAATAACAGGGAAATTACTATGCAATCTCAACGTCGTCTGGAGATCTTGCGCGCTATCGTCGATGAATACGTAGCTACCCAAGAGCCAGTTGGCTCAAAATCAATTGCTGATAAATCATCCCTTGGACTTTCACCTGCAACTATCCGCAATGAGATGGCAGTTTTAGAAGATGAAGGCTTGATTACCCATCCCCATACATCTGCGGGAAGAATCCCAACAGATCTGGGCTATCGCGTCTTCGTGGATAAATTGGCGACCGTTAAGCCGTTATCTACTGCAGAACGTCGCGCCATTGAAACCTTTTTAGATGAAGCAAATAACCTAGAACAGTTGATGAAGAGATCTGCCAAGTTGTTAGCAGATTTAACTAAGCAGGTTGCAGTAATTACCCACCCAATACTTGGTGAAGGCACTGGAAGCGAAAAAATGACGATTTCTGGAACCGCTAACTTGGCGCGTTCAGGCGAAGATTTAGGTACATCACTTTCACCAATACTCGAAGCGTTAGAAGAACAAGTTGTATTGCTGCGCCTACTTGATGATGCCAACGAAAATGTGCGAGTCCGTATCGGTGGCGAACAGAGCGAGACTAATTTGCGTCAGACTTCTTTGGTAACAGTTGGGTATGGGGCAGATAATTCCCCGATTGGAGCCGTTGGAGTTCTAGGGCCGACCCGTATGGATTATGCAGGTTCGATGGCCGCGGTAACTGCCGTAGCTCGTTACGTTGGACGTTATATATCGGAGAGCAATTAATTTATGTCTGATCTTTACCAAACGCTCGGCGTTGCTCGCGGCGCCAGCGCCGATGAAATAAAAAAGGCGTATCGCAAGATCGCGCGTGAACTACACCCAGATGTAAATCCGGATCCTGCAGTGCAAGATAAATTTAAAGAAGTTACCGCAGCCTATGAAGTATTAAGTGACCCGCAAAAGCGCCAGTCATATGACATGGGTGGTTCTAGTTTCGGTGGGGGATTCGGTGGCGGTGGATTTAGCGACATCATGGATGCTTTCTTTGGCGGTGGACAAAATCGCGGACCTCGGCCACGTATGCGCCAAGGACAAGATGCGCTAATTCGCGTAGAAGTTGATTTAAACGAAGCCTGTTTTGGTACCGAACGCGATATTTCGGTTGAAAATGCAGTCACATGTACTAAGTGCAGTGGTCAAGGATCAGCTGATTCATCTGCGCCTGCCATGTGCCAGGTATGTAAAGGTCGTGGTGAAACCCAACAGGTACAGCGTTCATTCTTAGGTCAAGTTATGACATCTCGTCCCTGCGGATCTTGTCAGGGTTATGGCAGCGTAATTCAAAATCCATGTCGCGAATGCGCTGGTGATGGGCGAGTACGTGCGCGCCAAAATATTTCAGTCAAGATTCCGGCAGGTGTTGAAACTGGCAATCGTATTCAGCTTGCTGGCCGCGGTGAAGTCGGCGCTGGCGGCGGGCCGGCAGGTGATCTATACGTGGAAATCGTTGAAGCAGAACACCCATTCTTAATTCGCGATGGCCACAACTTGCACGTTGCCATTGAAGTTTCATTTGCTGCCGCATCGCTTGGTACCAAAGTGATGGTCGAAACTTTAGATGGTCCACTAGAAGTTGAAGTCCGTGCCGGAACCCAAAGCGGGGCAACGATTTCAGTTCGCGGTAAAGGTATGACGCGTCTGCGTGCATCCACCCGCGGAGATTTAATCGTTCACGTCGAAGTTCAGACACCACACAAGCTAAGCCGGGAACAAGAAGAGTTATTACGTAAATTTGCAACATCGCGTGGGGAAAAGCCTGGCGATGTAAAGATAAAGGGACACGAGCAAGGATTCTTTAGCAAGTTTAGAGATGCTTTCGGTCGCTGATGCTGACTCTCTTCTTTGTCGCCGATCTTCCAACAAAAGTTGGCAGTGCTTACGAATTTGCAGGCGATGACGCCGGCCATGCCATCCGTGTGCTGCGTACCCAGATCGGTGAATCGCTCGCCCTTTCTAACGGACTAGGTGCCTGGTCGGTAGTTGAAGTTATCGCGATTGCTAAGAAATCTATGACTGTACGTGTTACCTCATCTGGTTTTGAGGAGGCGCTACCCGTTGAATTTACCGTCGCCCAAGCTTTAACTAAGGGCGATCGGATTAAAGAAGCAATCGAGTTAAACACCGCAGGTGGCGCTGATGTAATTTTATTGTGGGCAGCTGCTCGTTCTATCGGTAAGGCAACCCCAGATTTAATGCAGAAGTTAGCTATGACTGCACGCGAAGCGAGCAAGCAGACCCGGCGCAATCGCATTCCCTTTGTAATGGGCGTTTTAGATGACAAGAAGATTGCTGCTGAAATTGCTAATTATGATCTAGCGATTGTTTTACACGAGAGCGCAGTTGATAAGTTAAGCCAAGTTGTAAGTACTGGAGTAAAGAAAGTACTTGTAATCATCGGCCCAGAAGGCGGGCTGACAGATGAAGAGCTTGCGCTATTTGCTAGCGCTGGTGCCAAAGTTGCACATATGGGTCGTCCCATATTTCGCTCGGCGCACGCCGGAATGGCGGCGCTTTCTGGCCTAAACGCGGCTTTGAAAATCTGGTAAAGGTATAGTCAACTTATGGCGTTAGATCCAGATTGCATCTTCTGCAAAATTATCGATGGTGCAATCCCTGCCGATATCGCCTTCCGTAATGAAAACGTGGTGGCCTTTAACGATTTAAATCCGCAGGCCCCAACTCATGTCTTGCTTATCCCAACAGTTCATACCGAGAACGCAGCTGGCTTAGCAAAGATGTCAGCGACAATTACCGCAGCGCTCTTTACCGCCGCCGATGAAATTGCGGGCGTTCGTGGACTAACTGGTTATAGAACCGTCTTTAATACTGGCGCAGATGCTGGGCAGAGCGTCTTTCACGCTCATCTACACCTGCTTGGCGGGCGTGGGCTCGCGTGGCCACCCGGTTAAAAGTAGTATCACTGACTATATGGAACGAACTCTGATCACCATTCCGCCTGCAATTGCAATGGTCTCACTCATCGGCGCCGGCGATGCAAATTTAAGAATTATTGAAGCTGCATTTCCAAGTGTAAATATCACTGTGCGCAGTAACGAGATCACTCTGCGCGGACCACATATTGATTGCCTCGCACTTGAAAAGTTATTTGCGGAAATGGTCGTTGTTATTCGCTCCGGGCAGGCACTGACAGTTGATGCAGTAACGCGCAGCATTGCGATGTTGGGACAAGAACCAGCTGATAGCCCAGCCGAAGTTTTATCACTAAATATCGTCTCCAATCGCGGGCGCACAATTCGCCCAAAGACTGCCAATCAGAAGCGTTACGTTGATGCGATCGAAGATAACACCATCACCTTTGGTATTGGCCCGGCAGGTACCGGTAAGACCTATCTGGCCATGGCCAAAGCCGTTGCAGCTTTGCAAGCCAAGAAAGTAAATCGCATTATCTTGACTCGTCCTGCAGTTGAAGCAGGCGAGCATTTAGGATTTTTACCTGGTTCGCTGAGTGAAAAAATTGATCCTTACTTGCGTCCGCTCTTTGATGCCCTGCATGACATGATCGATGTCGACACAATCCCAAGGTTAATTCAAAGTGGCGTGATTGAGGTTGCATCTCTTGCTTACATGCGCGGGCGCACCTTAAATGATGCTTTTATTATCTTGGATGAGGCCCAGAACACCACACCTGAACAGATGAAGATGTTCTTAACTCGTTTGGGATTTGGTTCAAAGATGGTGGTTACCGGCGATGTGACTCAGATAGATCTACCTAATGGCGCGCGCTCTGGTTTACGTGTTATTACAGATATTTTGAAAGATATCTCCGATATCGCATTTATGGAGCTCACAGCCGAAGATGTGGTCCGTCACCGCCTTATTGGCGATATCGTAAAAGCTTACGAAAAATATGATGAAGCAAAATCTGCGCCCCGCAATATCCGTAACTCATAAAGATAAATTAAATGACTATTGAAATCACCAATAAATCTGGCGAACTCGTGCCCACCGATAGCGTGCGGGATCTGCTGCAGAATTCGCTAATTGAATTGAAGTTAAACCCAGAATGCGAAGTTAATTTAGTCTTTGTCGACGTAACAGAAATGACTGAGCTACACATCAAATGGATGGATGAGGGCGGACCCACCGATGTCCTGTCTTTCCCAATGGATATGCCAGGGGATGCAAATGATGCAGTAACTCTGGGCGACATTGTCATTTCACCTACCGTCGCTGCCCAACAAGCTGCCAGCGCTGGACACTCAACTGACCATGAGATCTTTATATTGGCCGCCCACGGTTTGCTACATATCTTGGGCTATGACCACGCAAATGCTGCCGATGAGAAAGTTATGTTTGCCTTGCAAGAAGAATTAGTTAAGAAGTACCAGGCAATTGTATGAACGCCTTTAACATCACTGCGATCATCGCACTGATTGCCTTTGCTGGTTTTCTGGCCGCCTCTGAATCTGCGCTGACTTCTATTTCACGCGTTCTGATTGAAGAGATTGAGACCAAGCGCGGTGGACATTTACTTAAGAAGTATTCACAGCAACCAGCACGTTATCTAAACGTTTTACTTTTGGTTAGAAAGATCTGCGAATTTACCGCCGCCGCACTTTTAGCGGTTGCGCTCTTGCGCCAATATTCATCTGCCCAAGCTATGGCACTCACAGTGGCGATCATGGTTGTCTTGTCCTACGTTGTAATCGGTGTTGGACCACGCACATTAGGTCGCCAGCAACCACATAAATGGGCGCGGGCGGGCATATCAGTTGCTTACTTCTTAGCATTTATCTTGGGTCCGGTTACCAATTTATTGATCGCAATCGGTAATGCCATAACACCAGGAAAAGGTTTTCGCAGCGGTCCATTTACCAATGAAGCCGAGCTGCGTGACTTGGTAGATCAGGCGCACGAGCGCGGCTTAGTGGAATCTGATGAACACGAGATGATCCACTCGGTATTTGAACTCGGCGATACCTTGGTGCGCGAACTTATGGTCCACCGCACCGATATGGTTTGGATCGAACGCGATAAGAACTTGCGCCAAGCACTGTCGCTAGCGCTGCGTTCGGGTTATTCACGTATTCCTGTAGTCGGTGAAAACCTCGACAATATTATTGGCATTGCCTATGTAAAAGATTTAGCCAAGCGTGCGCTAGATCATCATGAGGCCGAAACTACTGAAAAGGTAGAGCAGCATATGCGTCCGGCCGTCTTTGTTCCGGAAATAAAAATTGCCGCCGATCTACTGAAAGAGATGCAGCGCGATCAGATCCACCTAGCCATCGTTATAGATGAATATGGCGGAACTGCCGGAATTATTACTATCGAAGATATTATTGAAGAGATCGTAGGCGAGATTGCCGATGAGTTCGATGATGGGGTAGAAGCCTTTATCTGGATTACTGAAGATAAAGCACGCGCCAAAGCAACCTTGCATATTGAAGATTTAGCTGATGAGTTAAAGATTGACTTTGATAAAGCTGACTCTGAAGATGTCGACACTATTGGTGGTCTAATGGCGCAGAAACTCGGCCGCGTCCCAATTGCCGGCAGCACTATTTCACTAGCTGGCTGGTCTATTACATCTGAGCGACCACTAGGTCGACGCCGTAAAATTAGTAGCGTAATAATTGAAAGACTGAAGGATGAGAAGATAGAAGATCATGAGTAATACTTTTGAAAATCCAGAAGATCAAAAGCTAGCAACGCTGGCGATTTCAACGCTGGCGCGCACAGGTGCAAAACAAGCAGCGGCGCTACGTGACACAACTGGACGCACATATGTGGCGATAAATATTGCTGCACCTAATCTCACACTCGATGCTGTGCAAGCCGTCTTTACAGTTGCTGCCGCTTCACAAATTGCGGGAATTGAAGGCGTTGTACTTGCTGGTGAAAAAGTAGCGCTAACTGCAGTTATTACCGATAATTCTCCGCAGGCAACTATCTTTCATATCGATGCAGATGGGCAAGTAACTAGGGCGTAAGATAGCCCAATGCGTATCGTTCGATTTACTCCCGGACCCGAATCAGGCCTGGGTACCGACCCGCTCTTTGGGGTCCTCGAAGACGATAACTCAATCACCGTAATCTCGGGAGATCCGATTTATCACGGCGTCACCAAGACTGCGGCCAAGGTCGAGCTAACTAAGGTGCGCTTATTAGCTCCAGTTATTCCTCGCAGCAAGATAGTTGCAGTCGGCAAAAACTACGCCGACCACGCCAAAGAGATGGGTTCGGATGTTCCGAAAGAACCGATCATCTTCTTAAAGCCAAATACATCTGTGATTGGTCCGGGGGACACAATTGTCTGGCCAGCAATGGCGCCAACGATTGATTACGAAGCAGAACTTGCCGTTGTGATTGGTCGAGTTTGTAAAGATGTTCCTAAGGAGCGCGTTAACGAAGTTATCTTTGGCTACACCTTGGCAAATGATGTGACTTGTCGCGAGCTACAGAAGAGCGATGGGCAATGGGCGCGCGCTAAAGGCTTTGATACTTTCTGCCCAATCGGCCCGTGGATTGAAACAGATTTCGTACCCGGCACACAGCGCATCTTCTCTAAGGTAAATGATGAGATTCGCCAAGATGCGACTCTAGATCAGATGATCTTTAGCGTCGCCGATATCGTTGTCTTTGTATCGCAAGTTATGACTTTATTGCCAGGCGATGTAATCATCACCGGCACCCCAGCAGGAATTGGACCACTAATTGCGCGCGGCAGCGTCGTTGTCGGCATCGATGGGTTGGGTCAACTTACAAATAAGGTGAGTGCAAAGCCGTGAGTGCGAAAAAAGTTAAGGTACGTTTTGCGCCATCTCCAACAGGTGACTTGCACGTCGGAAATATCCGCACTGCTTTATTTGATTGGGCCTATGCCCGCCACACGGGTGGCACATTCCTATTCCGCATTGAAGATACCGACACCACGCGCGTTACCGATGAATATATTCAAGCTGCGATCGATACCTTGAAATGGCTCGGCCTTAACTGGGATGAGGGTCCTGAAGTCGGTGGCGAGAACGGTCCTTATCTACAATCACAACGTCTAGATAAATATGCACATTGGGCGCAGAAGTTCTTAGATCAGAAAGATGCTTATCACTGTTACTGCTCACCGGAAGAGTTAGAAGCAGTACGTGAAGCACAACGCGCCGCAAATGTGGCACCTGGCTACAACGGCCACTGTCGTGATTTAACCGATGAGCAAATTGCAGCCTATAAAGCGCAGGGTCGCGAAGCGGTGGTCCGTATGCGCATGCCAGATGGGAGCACTACCTTTACTGATGAGATTCGCGGCGAAGTAACCTTTGATCATAAGTTCGTACCTGACTTTGTGTTGGTTCGTGCAGATGGTTCACCTCTCTACACGTTAGCTGTTGCCGTCGATGATATTTTGATGAAGGTAACCCACATCTTGCGTGGCGAAGATTTACTATCTTCCACCCCACGTCAGATCCGGGTTTATCAAGCGATGGGCGTTGCCATCGCTGATTATCCAGTCTTTGCCCACCTGCCATTTGTGATGGGCCAAGATAACGCCAAGCTTTCCAAGCGCAATGGTGAAGCTTCAATCTCTTGGTATCGCGATCAAGGTTATTTGCCAGAGGCGATCTGTAATTACTTAGCGCTGCTTGGTTGGTCACCTGGCGATGATCGGGAAAATATCACGATGGCTGAACTCTGTGAGATGTTCACCGTAGATAAAGTTCACTCATCTCCTGCCCGCTTTGATATGAAGAAGTTAGAAGCGATCAATGGCGACAAGATTCGTGCGCTGACTTTAGATGAATTCCTAAAGTGGTCACTGCCATTCTTAACTAAGGCAAGCGTCATCACTGGAACAGAAGCTGAAATCGCACTTGTTAAGCAGGCGCTGCCGCTGATTCAAGAAAGAATCGTGAAGTTAGATGAAGTACCAGCAATGTTGCGCTTCTTATTTGTTAAGAACTTTGCAGTTGAGGAAGCATCACTATCTAAGGTCACAGATAGTGCGTCGAAAGATGTTTTAAAGCGCACCTTGGCTGAGTTAACTCCACTTGCTACCTGGAACCACGATTCAATTGAAGCTGCGCTACGCGCTTCGCTAATTGAAGAGATGGGGCTTAAGCCACGTATCGCATTTGGCGCAGTTCGTATTGCAACTACCGGATCTACAATTTCGCCACCGCTCTTTGAATCTATGGAGTTACTGGGTAAAGAATCCTCGTTAGCCCGTATTGCTGCGGCGATCGACCTATAAATCGCAGTAAAAATTTGAGGTATCCTTTCCCCTGTTGTATTGGGGTATGGGGTAATTGGCAGCCCTGCTGATTCTGGTTCAGTAAGTCTAGGTTCGAGTCCTGGTACCCCAGCGCAGTACCAAGCACTACAAGGCAAGATGGCAGTAAAGATCTAAAAATGTACTAGGGCCCCGTCGTCTAGCGGCCTAGGACTCTGGCTTCTCAAGTCAGCTACGAGGGTTCGAATCCCTTCGGGGCTACGCATTAACTATTTGTAAATTACCAAGGCTGTGTACCGAGGCCGCCATCAAAGTCGTATGTTGATCCGGTTGCCCAAGCATTTGCATCGGATAATAAAAATTCAGTAACGCCGACAACTTCTGCAGCACTTGCATAACGTGCCAGCGGTGTTGCCGCCTTCCATGCTGCAACGCCTTCCGGCCAAGCTTGATCAATTCCGTCGCGACCAATTAGCCCAAGGCGCAGACCAAGTACGCGCATCGGAGCATGAGCGCGCGATGCTGAACGAGTTAAGACATCTAACGCTGCTTTGCTGGCGCCATATATTTCATGCCCCGGCCGCGGATTGAGCGCTTCAACGGAGGAGATATTTAAAACTACTTTCACACCAGATTTTGCTGACTCATCGATGATTTCTTTCGGGGCATCAACGTTTATGCGCATCATTAACTCAATTTCAGCGCGAGTTGCTTGCGTCGGATCAAGAACTGCTTGATTGGCGGCGTTATTGATTACAAAATCTAACTTGCCGGCTCTCGATACCGCTTCTTGTATAAGCGAATTGCCAGATTTTGCTACAGATAAGTCAGCTGCGATAACGTGCAAATTGCCACGCGCCGATAGTTCGCCGGTATTTACTTGTGCGCACACCGTTGCGCCGAGTTCGAGAAAGCGTGAAACATAGGCTTGGCCGATCAGGCCTGAGGCACCGGTAATTAAGATGCTCTTGCCGGCAAAGCTCACTTCAGCGGCTCCAGCGCTTTAATACGCAGATTTACTCGCGTTATCAAATCAGTTAGATCAATCTTGGTGCTAACTCGCTTTGCAACGACTTGATCACCTGCCACCCAAACATCTGTGACATCGCCACGACCTGCAGCAAAGACCAGCAGGGCATTTACATCATGCACAGGGGTTAAATGAGCAGCATGTAGATCAAGGGCGATTAAATCTGCTTCTTTGCCGATCTCGATACTGCCGACACGATCGCCAAGGCCAACAGCATGGGCTGCTTCGATAGTTGCAGCACGAACGATTGAAGTTAGATCAACATCTGCGGGGGATTGGCGCAGCGCAATTACATGAGCTGCCATGCGCATTACCGAGAACATATCTAAATCATTAGATGATGAACAGCTATCTGTTCCTAGGCCAACTTTGATTCCAGCTTTGCGCATATCGTTAAAGCGGGCCAGGCCTGAGCCAAGTTTTAAGTTACTGCCTGGGCAATGGCCAACTGATGTGCCTTTACTTGCGACAATTGCCATATCGGAATCAGATAAGTGAACCCCGTGGCCAAAAATAGTTGGCACATCTAATATCCCGGTATCGCGACAGACTTCAGTCGGAGTCTTTGAGTAACGGTTTGCAATATCATCATTTTCTGCTTGAGTTTCCGAGACATGTAGATGAATACGTGCACCAAGTTCTTTAGCGATGGCAGCTACCTGGGTTAAATTTTCGGGCGAATCTGTGTATGTAGAATGCGGCATGAAATATGTTGGGATGTATGGCCCGCCGATTTCAGCAAGGACAGCCGGCCATTGGTGCGCCCGTTCAATGCGTTTCTCCCATTGCAGACCATCTAAGCCGGGGAAATCAAAGAAGATGGGACCTGCGATATGACGCAGGCCAACTCGAACCGCACCACGATGCGTGGCGGCAGGATTTAAATACATATCCATTGTTGTTGTTGTGCCAGATAATAACGCTTCAAGTGCGCCAAGTTCGGTACCGAGTTCGCAAGTTGCTTCATCCATGATGGCGCCTTCTGCCGCCCAGACGCGTTCTAGAAAACCTTGCAGATTCACGCCTTCTGCCCACCCACGCAACAACGACATCCCTAAGTGGGTGTGGCTATTGATCAGCCCTGGTGAAATTAACTTATTAGTTGCATCATTAATTTGCTTGGCATCTGGTGAATCTGTGCCGATATAGGCGATCTTACCGCCTTCAATTCCAATTGAAACGCTTTCCAGGATTTCATTCTTGGAATTTGAGGTAACGGCATAGCGCGCGTTTTTTATTAATAAGTCCAGCATTAGGCAAAGGCCTTGATCGTGCCATCAATAATTGTGATGACTTTTTCGCTGGCAGCTTTGAGCGCCACATTAATATCATCCATAGTTATCGGGGTATCACTTACGCCAGCTGCGGGGTTGACGACTAAAGCAATTGCGGCGTAGCGAAGCTCGGCTTCCTTTGCCAGCGATACTTCCGGAACACCTGTCATGCCAACAACGGTGGCACCGGCCAGACGCGCCAATCTAATTTCGGACGGTGTTTCAAATCGCGGTCCATTAAATCCGGCATAGATTCCGCCGGTATTTAAAGTAATTCCAGCAGCCTTTGCCGCACCTGACATCGCAGCCTTTACTTCGGCATCGTAGAGATGGGACATATCGACATGTTGCACACCACCTGGTTGCACACCATCAAAGAAGGTATCGGCGCGCCCATGTGTGAAATCGACAAAGTCATCAAGTAATTGCAGCGACCCAGCAGGTAACTTGGGATCGATACCACCGACGACATTTACGGCGATTACAAAGTCAACTCCTGAGTTCTTAAGCGCTGTGATATTTGCACGATAGTTAACTGCGCTAGGTGGAACGCTATGGTCAACGCCATGGCGAGTTAGAAATGCAATTTCAGCCCCGTGCCATTTACCAGATGTAATTAACGCTTGGCCAAAGACAGTATCAACGGCTTGCGGCGTGGAACCTGCCAGCGCCGGTAAATTATAAAAACCGGTACCAGCAATAATGCCAATCTTCATTAAGAGACCTTACTTATCAAGACCGGCCATGAGGCGGCCGATGTAGTTGCGGTCGGCATCTTTAGAATCCACGATCGCCACGATCTTGCCATCTGACATAACTGCAATGCGATCAGATAAAGAAAGGATCTCATCGAGTTCTGCCGATACCAATAAGACTGCAGCTCCCTTATCGCGCGCTGAAATTAGTTGGTTATGGATAAATTCGATAGAGCCCACATCCACACCACGGGTTGGTTGCGCGGCAACTAGTACTGGTAGCTCTTCACTTAGCTCGCGCGCGACCACGACCTTCTGCTTATTTCCACCAGATAGAGAACCTGCGGTATTGAAGGCAGAAGGAGTGCGGATATCAAACTTTTCAACGGTTGCGATTGCGTTCTTAGCAATTTCATTTAGGTCACGGATCCAGCCCTTAGCAAAAGGTGCTTGATCAAATTGATTTAGGACCAAATTATCGGCGATGGTGTAATTAGAAACTAAGCCATGTTTTTCGCGATCTTCAGGGATGTGCGAAATTCCAGCTTCGTGCACCGCATGTGGGTGCATATCTTTAGTAGCAACTCCATTAATCAAAACAGAACCCGCTTCACGATGGCGCATGCCACAGATTGCTTCCACTAATTCGCGCTGGCCATTGCCTTCAACGCCGGCAACTCCCAAGATCTCGCCCTTATGCAGTTGTAGATCAACGCCCTTAACCGACAAGATCTTGCGATCATCGCGGACTTCCAACGCTTTAACTTCTAGAACTACGCCACCGCGTTTTGCTTCAGTGCGATTGACCTGCAATACAACAGAGCGCCCCACCATCATCTGAGCAAGGCCTGCTTCATCGGTCTCTTTAGGTGAAGTTGTGCCAACTAATTTGCCGCCACGTAAAACAACGACGCGATCGGCTACAGCCATGACCTCGTGCAATTTGTGGGTAATTAGAACGATACCAACGCCTGATTTGGCTAAGTTGCGGATAACAACTAGCAGTTCATCAATTTCTTGCGGAGTAAGAACTGCAGTGGGTTCATCGAGGATCAATAACTTAACATCCTTGCGCAGCGCCTTGAGGATTTCTACTCGCTGCTGCATGCCAACAGGTAGGTCTTCAATAACTGCATCGGGATCTACTTCTAGGCCATAGCGCTTAGATAGCGCGATGATTTCATCGTATGCGGCTTTCTTATTAATAAATATGCCACGCTTTGGCTCATCACCAAGTATTAAATTCTCAGCAACAGTCATAACCGGAACCAGCTGGAAGTGCTGGTGCACCATGCCAACACCGCGTGAGATAACACCTGCAGTATCGCCAAATACGATTGGAGTTCCACCAATTTTGATCTCACCTGAATCAGGTTTGATGAGTCCGAAGACTGCCTTTAGCAGAGTTGATTTGCCTGCGCCATTTTCACCAAGCAGTGCGACTACTTCACCTGCGTTAACGGTTAGCGAAACATTGTCATTGGCGACAACGCCTGGATAGCGTTTGGTAACGCCAGTTACTTCAAGAAGAGCGCTCATTATGCTTGTCCCTTCTCATATGGTTGTCCTTCTGCAGCAGGAGGACGAACCTTTCCGGCGGAAATCGTTAAGACCACAATTGTCATTACATAAGGCAAGATGGCAGTGAACTGGGTTGGAATATTTACAACTTGATCGATCATTAACTGGTTGGCATAGGCCTGGGCTAAACCGAAGAAGAGCGCCGCAGCTAACGCACCAAGTGGATTCCAGCGACCGAAGATCATCAAGGCAAGTGCGGTAAAGCCTTTGCCTGCGGTGAAGCCGCGTTCAAATGAGCCAACAAGTTCAAGGCTTAAGTACGCACCGGCCAGTGCGCCGATACCACCTGCGATCGTGACATTTATATAACGCAGTCGCGCAACTGAAACACCTGCTGTGTCAGCACTTGATGGATGCTCACCAACTGCGCGCGAGCGAAGGCCCCACGAGGTGTGATAAATGGCGACATATAAAGCCAAGATGATGGCAATTCCTATGAAGGTGAGTGCGCCATGAATAAAGAGCACTGGACCAAAGAATGGAATCTTTGACAGCACAGGAACCTCAATTGCTTGGAAAACAGATGGAATTGTCTTTCCTTGAACGTATAAGAATGAGGTAAGTCCGGTAGCCAGAATATTAAGAATAGTTCCGGCGATGATCTGATCCATCCGCCACGAAACAGCCATTACCGCCAAGATCAAGCCCATCATCGAACCGGTAAATACTGCACAGATAAGCCCGATAATTATATTTTGGGTAAGGGAGGAGACGAAGAAAGCCACGAAGGCAGATAACAACATGGTGCCTTCAATACCGATATTCACGATTCCGGTGCGTTCGCACATGATTCCGACCATGGCAGCAAGTGCCAATGGCAGTGCAAAAGCTGCGCCAGTTGCATATACAGAGGTGGTTATATCGCCATCTTTAGAATAGAAGAAAGCGGTCGCCAGAATTGCAAAGAGGAAGTAACCATTGCGTTTGCTAAGTAGCTTCATAGTTAGCTGCCCCATCCGCTAGTCATGGATTTGTTGGAGCTATTTTTAAAGAAGCGGGTAATCAGGGGAGCTGTTACCAATAACAAGATAAGTGCCATAAGCAGATCAACGAGTTCGGGTGCTACGCCAGAATCAAATTGCATATTGGCAGCACCTGCGCGCATGCCACCGATCAAGATCGCACCAGGAATGATTCCCAGCGGATGTACGCGACCAAGCAGTGCAATAGTGATTCCATCAAAGCCCAGACCTAGGTTAAAAGCCGGTGCATAACGATAGGTAATACCAAGAGTTTCAACGGCTCCACCTAAACCTGCGATGGCACCTGAAATTAACATTGCAGAGATAACGGTGCGCTTTACTGAGATACCGGCATACCAAGCAGCATGGCGGTTGCGACCAACAGTTTCGATGCGGAAGCCGCTAGTTGTACGACCTAAGATCCACCAAATTGCGCCAGCCAAGGCTACGGCGATGAAGAAACCTAAAGGAAGGTGGGCATAGACCGGCATCTTTGCGCTGGCTTGAATTTCAGAGGTGCGAGTTAAAAATTGATCTGGTTCACGAAGTTGATGTGATGCTAAGTAATCTGCGATACCCATCACAATGCTATTGAGCATGATGGTGGTAATAACTTCATGTACGCCGCGGTATGCCTTTAAAAAGCCTGAAATACCAGCAACGATTGAGCCGAAGAAGGCGCCAACGATTAGCGCAATCGGAATGTGTATATAGCCAGGCAAACCTTCAAATGTTACGCCCGCCCAAGCGGCGGCAAGTGCGCCTGAAAGCAATTGTCCTTGCGCACCTATATTAAATAAGCCAGCGCGCAGACCAACTGCAACGGCAAGACCACTTAATACAAGTGGAGTTGATTTACCGAGGGTTGCACCGATACCTGCAGCTGATCCGAAAGCTGTTGTGAAGAGAGATTTATAAGCAGTTAGTGGATTAGAACCCTGCAACCTCATAAGAATCGCCGCTAGCGACATGGCAACTAAGACTGCAATAACTGGAACTAACCAAGATCCAACATCAAAGTTTTTAGCCGGTTTTCCAACTTCTTTCGGGGCAACTTTCGTTTGGCTCATAATTCCATATCTTATTGCTTTTTAGGAATAATGAAAGGGCGAGAAAAGAAAGAGCGGGTGCGCTTTCGCACACCCGCTCTTTGACTAACGTTTAAGAGTTCTAATTAACCCTTAAAGCCAGTTGAGATTGAACCAGCAAGAATGCCAGTTGTGACCTTCTTCAAACGAACCTTAACAACTGCAGGAACCTTTGAATCTAGATCGTGGAATGGTGAGAGTCCAACTTGACCTGTGAAGTTTCCACCCTTGATTGTTCCAGCCTTTGCTTGAGCAATAAGTGTTGATACTCCAAGAGAAAGCTTCTTCTCAGCTGAAGTTACGATACAAGCCTTTGCTTCAGGAACTGTGTAGTACTGATCAGTGTCAACACCGATACAGAACGCTCCAGCCTTTTGTGCAACCTTGCCTAGTGCACCGTTACCAGTTGATCCACCTGCACCGAAGATAATGTCATATCCCTGTGTAAGTAGCTGGTTAGCAGTTGTTGCACCCCATGCTGGATCTGAGAACGCGTTATCGCCAGCTGCGTGGTAAACAACAGTTGACTTGATCTTCTTGCTGCGCTCTTTAGCTCCGTATGCAATACCGTTTTCGTATCCTTCACCGAACTTGCGAACAGGAAGAACTTCCTTCATACCGAATACTGCGCCGACCTTATTAGTCTTGGTTAGGTATGCCGCAAGGTAACCGGCCAAGAAGCCAGCCTTATCTTCGTCGAAGATCAAACCTGTGTTATTTGTTGCTGTTGAAGCATTGAACTGGTCAACACCAATGAACTTGATCTTTGGGTACTTAACAGCAGCAGCTGCTGTTGCATCGCCCATCAAGAAGCCGACAGTTACGATTACGTTGTAACCCTTATCAGCGAAAAGTGCCATGTTCTTTGCATAGTCTTTTGAATCTGTTGTTTCGATGTACTTAGCGAATCCGCCGGCCTTTGCAGCGCCAGCTTTAGCGCCTTCCCATGCAGATTGGTTAAATGACTTGTCATCAACTTTTCCGAGGTCAGTTACGAGACCAACACAGAATGCACCGGCTGTACCGCAATCAGCTTCTGTTGTCGCAGCTTGTGCTGGAACAATGAAACCAACTGTTGCAAGAGCGAGTGCAGCTGTTACAGCTGAAATTCTCTTAATCAAGTGGAGCTCCTTATTTAGACGCGGCCAATTAGGGCAATCGGCCTACAAAACGTTTGTACGCGAAGACTATCCGAGCGCTGGCAATCTGCTATTCACGCGCCGTTAGCAATGAATTAATTTCTATTACGATTTGATTAACTTCAACCATCAACTAGAGGTTGAGGTCATAAGATTGAGCCTATGAGTCGCCGCAAATTTCTAGCTACTGCGATATCGCTATTTCTTATCTTGGGAGCCTCTTCAGCCCAAGCTTTGAGCAAAGGCACCTTTTATCTCGAGCTAAAAAACGGGTGCTATGCCGCCAATAAATCGGCGACAAAGCCAAGTAAATGGTCGGATACAAATTACAAGACTCTATATTCAACAAATTGCGCCGCAGCCCATCACTACGAAGTTTTCTATACCGGGTTAATTAAAGCTAAAGATTTAAATTCTGATGCTGCAAAGAAGGAAGCAGGACTTGCTTGCGACAACGCGGCGATCGCAACTTTAACGGGGCAGAAGGATCTGCCACCAACTCTTACCTACGGTTACTTCTTTCCTGATCCAGGAGCGGAAGAGAAGAAGTATGGCAAGAAGATTTTTTGTTTCTTCCGCGTCGCAGATCCCAAAGATGACAAGTACACGCTTTCGATCAAGCGATCTTTCCGCGAAGTAACCTACGTTTAATTACGTTCGCTAGAACCTTTACCTAAATACTTCTTCTGCGCTTTACGTGCCTGCGTGTAATTAGCGTAGGCCTTCTGGGTTGACTCTAAAGTTGAAATTTCTGGGATCGGAACTTCCCACCATGCCTCGCCACCTGGTGCATATAGCAATGGATCGCTATTGATATGAATCAGCGTCGCAGTTGGATGGGCCTTAGCAACTTTCATTGCCGCAGATAAATCAGCGATTGCACTTGAGCTTTCGGCAATGCGAATAACGTTCATTCCAAGGCTTTCAGCATTAGTTGCTAGATCAACTGGCAGTACATCGCCTGCTTCGTGGTTATTGGATTTTGAGTCACGGAAGCGATATTTAGTTCCATATCTTTGTGAGCCAATATCTTCAGAGAGATGGCCAATGGAGGCAAAGCCATGGTTCTGCACGAGAACAACTATGAATTTCAGACCTTCGGCAACTGCTGTCACAAGTTCGGTATGCATCATTAGATATGAACCATCGCCCATCATTACAACTGGTGTACGAGAAGAATCTGCTCGGGCCACGCCCAAGCCAGCGGCGATTTCATAACCCATGCAAGAGAAGGCATATTCCATGTGATAACCAAGGGGATCGCGCACGCGCCATAGCTTGTGAAGATCGCCAGGAAGTGAACCTGCTGCGCCAACTAAAACATCGCGCGGATCAGTAGCTGCTAGAACTGCGCCGATGATTTCACTCTGGCTGGGCTTAGCCAACTTTTGATCAATAAAGGCGGCATCAACGATGGCATCCCATTGCTTATTCTCATCTGCAATCTGCTTTGCGTAATCGGCGGTTACCTTAAATTTAGAGAGTTCAGTAGTGAGCTCTTCTAGAGCAGTTCGGGCATCTGCGACTATTGGAATCGCGCTGCCATGTTTAAAGGCATCAAAGGCGGTGACATTTATATTGATAAATTTCACATCAGGGTTTTGAAAGATACTGCGCGATGCAGTTGTGAAATCGCTATAGCGAGTTCCGATACCGATAACTAAATCTGCTTCTTTGGCCAGGCGATTAGAAGCAGTCGTACCGGTTGCGCCAACTGAGCCACACATTTGTGGGTGATCCCAGGCAAGGGAGCCCATTCCGGCTTGAGAAACGCCAACTGGAATTCCAGTTGCTTCCACAAATTTAGCCAGCGCATCGTGCGCATCAGAGTAAATAACTCCGCCACCTGCAACGATAAAAGGCTTTTTTGATTTAGCGATGGCGCGTGCTGCAACTGCGCAGATTCCGATATCTGGACGAGGCCGGCGGATATGCCATTCGCGATCGGCTAAAAATTCTTCCGGAACTTCAATAGTTTCAGCCTGCACATCTTCTGGAAGACAGATAGTTACAGCGCCAGTTTCAGCTGGATCAGTTAATACGCGCATTGCGCCAAGTAGTGAACTAAAGAGTTGTTCTGGGCGATTGATGCGGTCAAAGAATTTAGACAGTGGCTTAAAGGCATCATTTACTGAGATAGATAGGTCATACGGTTGTTCTAGTTGCTGCAGTACTGGATCTGAGACGCGATTTGCAAAGGTATCTGCCGGAAATAAAAGAACAGGTAAGCGATTCGTTGTTGCAACTGCTGCGCCAGTCAACATATTTGTAGCGCCAGGACCCACAGATGATGCGCAAGCAAATGTTGCGCGGCGACGCTTCATACGTGCAAAGGCAGATGATTCGTGAACCATTGCTTGCTCATTGCGCGCTTGGTGATATGGCATTAGCCCTGGATCAGTTGTTGAAAGCTGCTTTAACGCCTGTCCTATTCCAGCAACATTTCCGTGGCCAAAGATTCCAAAGACGCCCTGGATTGTGCGTTCGCGATGATCGCCATCGACGGTGTACTGATGTGAAAGGAATTCAATGATCGCCTGTCCCACGCTCATCTTGCGAGTGGCCATAATTACTTTCGCCTTTCTAAGCTAACGAAGTCGATTTAATTCTGTGGGAAACCAAGGTTGATACCGCCATGGCTTGGATCAAGCCAACGACTGGTGATCGCCTTGCCACGGGTAAAGAAGTGAACGCCTTCTTCGCCATGTGCTTTGGTATCGCCAAATAGTGATTGCTTCCAGCCACCGAATGAATAATAGGCAACTGGTACTGGAATTGGAACGTTGATGCCGACCATGCCAACTTGTATTTCGTTCTGGAAGCGACGCGCAGCTCCACCATCGTTGGTAAAGATGGCAGTTCCATTTCCGAAAGCACCGCTATTAATTAGTGAAACACCTTCGTCATAGCTCTTAACGCGCACAATAGATAGGACAGGTCCGAAGATCTCATCCTTATAAACGCTAGATGTAGTTGGCACGTTATCGATCAAGGTTGGCCCAAGCCAGAAACCGGCAGGCTCACCATCTGCTTTAACGCCTCGGCCATCTACGACAACCTTTGCGCCATCTTTAATAGCAACATCGATATAACCGGCGACTTTATCGCGGTGTTCTTTGGTAACTAGTGGACCCATATCGCAGCCGCGGCGACCATCACCAGTGCGCAATTTATCCATGCGGGAGACAATCTTTTCAATTAGCGCATCGGCAACTGGTTCAACGGCAACAACAACTGAGATCGCCATGCAGCGTTCTCCGGCAGAACCAAAACCGGCATTAATTGCAGAATCTGCAACAAGTTCAAGATCAGCATCGGGCAGGACCAACATATGGTTCTTGGCGCCACCGAGTGATTGCACCCGCTTGCCAGCCTTGGCGCATTCTTCGTAGATATAGCGCGCAATCGGAGTTGAGCCAACAAATGAAATCGCTTCCACATCAGGTGAATGCAATAAGCCATCTACTGATTCTTTATCGCCATTTAAAACGTTAAATACGCCATCTGGCAAGCCCGCTTCTTTCCAAAGTTTGCCGACCCAGATCGCAGCCGATGGATCTTTCTCCGATGGCTTTAAGACAACGGTATTGCCGGCGGCGATTGCGATAGGGAAGAACCACATCGGCACCATCGCAGGAAAGTTAAAGGGGGAGATGATTCCAACAACGCCAAGTGCTTGGCGAGTTGAGTAAACATCAACACCGGTTGAAACATTTTCTGAGTAGTAACCCTTAATGAGTTGTGGCATACCAACTGCAAATTCGACTACTTCTTGACCACGTGTAATTTCGCCAAGGGCATCAGATAAAACTTTGCCGTGTTCGCTGGTGATGATCTCTGCTAGCTCGCCTTTTTTAGCATTTAATAGCTCGCGAAATTTAAAGATAACTTGCTGGCGCGCGGCAAGTGAAGTCTTTGACCAACCTGGAAATGCTTTCTTAGCCGCTGCAATCGCCGCGTTTATCTCAGCACCGTTTGCAAGTGCCACACGCTTTGTTTCAACACCCAGTGCTGGGTCATAAACAGGTGCGGTACGACCTGATGTGCTTACAAACTCTTTATTGTCGATCCAGTGGTTTACGGTGGTAGTCATAGGCTCATCCTATGACGGCAACCCCGTTCTTATAAACGCCTAAAATCTTGATCCCCGCCACATCATGAGGTGCTACCTCTATTGGATTACTAGCCAGAACCATTAGATCAGCCTGCGCGCCAACGGCGATCTGCCCAAAACGCTTTTCGTTGAAGCATTGATAGGCCACACCTGCGGTATAGAAACTCAGACTCTCTTCAACAGTTATCGCTTCCTGCGGACTCCAACCATCTTTCGGATAACGATCCGGTGATTGGCGATGCGTTGGCACAGCCAGCGCTAACAGCGGAATGTACGAAGTAACGGGCCAATCGCTGCCGTAACTAAGTCGCGCCCCAGATTTCACCATCGACGCTAATTGATATTGCTGCGCATTTCGCGCATCTCCTAAACGAGGTGCAATTAACTCTTTATTCATCGGATCCAAATAAGTCCAAAGCGGTTGGTAATTTGCAATCACACCTAAAGCTGCAAAGCGCGGCATATCGGCAGCATCTATCAACTGCGCATGTGCAATTACCGGGCGACGATCCCATTTTGGATTAACCGCCATCATTTTTTCAATCGTATCTAGCGCCTGGCGCACTGCCGCATCCCCAATGGCATGCATATGTAATTGATAACCGGCGGCATCAAAGGTAACTGCCGCATCCAATAGCTCGTCATCTTCCCAAATCAATAAGCCCTTGGAAGTTGGATCATCTAGGTAAGGCGCTAACACAGCAGCAGTACCAGCAGATAATGCGCCATCGCCAATAATCTTTATAGTTTTTGCAGCAAGCTTTGACCCAGCGCCTAAAGATTCAATCTCTTTACGTAGTTTTGCAAAGTAAGAAATGCGATCACGCCAAGAATCACGCTGGGCCAAGAAGAATAGATTCATATCTATCTTCAAAGCACCAGATTTATCAGCTGCGATGTAGGCCTCTGCCATTCCGGGTTCCACCCACGCATCAGTTGCCGCAGTCACGCCACTTTCTAGATATCTATCTGATGCCCAAGCAATCGCCGCAATATCTTCATCCAGAGTGCGCTCTGGGGCATGTTTCATAATTAAATCCATCGCAGATGGCTCACGCAACGTGCCACGTGCTGTTCCATCAGGATTTCGCGCAATTGATCCGCCATCAGGATCAGGCGTTGCCGCGGTAATTCCTGCGATTTCAATCGCTTTGCTATTTACCCAGATCGTATGGTGATCAACAGCTTGCAGAACAACTGGACGATCGCTAACTACAGCATCTAGCCAACTAGCCAGAAAATCTCCACCACCAACAGCAGCTGCTTCATATGCTCCACCAATAATCCAAGGCGTATTGGGATTGCTATCTGCAAAGCGTTTAACTTCTGCCACCATTTCAGACACTGTCTGCAAACCATTTACTAAAGGCCCTTGAGCCTCACGTCCACCGAATAAAGGATGCGCATGTCCATCCATAAATGCCGGCGCTAGAAATCCAGCTTGCAGATCAACGATCTCATCACCAGTTGCGGCAACACCATTTATCTCAGTAACAACGCCAGATTCAATGCGCAGTGTTTGGGCAACACAGCCAGCACCACACCAGATCGTGCCACCGCTAAAGAATGTCGCCACTTACGCCTCCTAAAAGAATGACGTAAGTGTAAGGCTTACTTCTTTTTATATCCTGCTGGGCACTTAGGGCTAGTTCCACTTACTTTCTTAGTGGTTTTGCCTTTAACACAGGTGATTGTGACCGATTTCTTCACAACAGTTACCGTTGCAACCGGAGTCGCAGAAGGAGTTGGAGCAACTACTTTCTCCTGCGATAACTTCACATTGATCGTAGGAGAGGAGAAGGTAAATCCCTTAGCTGATAGATATAACCAGCCGTTCTTCTCATTGACGACAGTGGTTGCAACTTTCTTCTCACCGTCAGAAGTTGTAACTGAGATTTCAGCTTGAATTGGTGCGCTTGAGAATTCGTAGATACAGCGGGCAACAGTGCTATTAATTACTAGGTCATAGCTTCCAAGTGCCACAGCACCACTTGCTTCGAAGTGTGGAGATGCAACTTTATATTCGAGTGATCCAGTGGACTTGTTATAAATAGGTGGTCCGGCGCTATATGTGAGCGCATTAGTCGTCACGACTCCACCGAGTTCGTCTTTCGACTTAGTGCACTTTTGAATCTCTGGGTTCTGCCACGTATTTAGCGCGCTGTATGACCAATATTGCGAAGTCTTAGTGGCCTTATCTCCAATAGTCGGCAACATATCGTTCATGATCTGCATAGTGAGTGGATCTGAGAGACCGTTAAGCATTGTTTGCTCACCGCCGTTATCAGCACCCATAACACCCCAGTCAGAGCCGTTAAAGATAACTTTTCTTACGGATTCGGGTATCTGCGCATTCGGAATTGTGAAGTCGAGAGTTGAAATCTTTACAGGCTCAGCTTCGATACTAACAATTTGACCTTTACCATCGGGGCTAACGCTAATGAGCGGAAGTGCGATACGTCCGTGAAACCAACCGCTTACCTTCTGAGCAAGCTGAACGGACATTCCAAATCGGTATCCATCGGGAAAGTCTTGAGGAAGTTGGCACACGCCAGTGTCGACAACAGTACAACGCTCTTTTTGCGGCGTATAAGTTGGTGGTGTATTTGTTGTTGTCATATCTCGACCCCAACTAATACGTGAATTCACTGGTGAATAATTTCCGCTAACCGGCTTAACAGGGATGATTCCTGAACTAACTTGGCCATAATAATATTGAGTTGTGCTCAATTTCTGTCCCACAGCTTTTTCATTCCAAGAGCTGATGCGAGTGGAAACAAAATAGTTTTCAGTTCCACCGCTATTTACTACACCTGGAATCTTCCAAAGGCCACCAAACCCATTTGTCGCCGATAGCAACATAGAGGGAATTGCTGGACGGTCTGTAGTTCCTTTAACTGGAAGGGAATTTAGAAATTGTCCTTCTATTTTCTTACCAGAAGGGTCAATAGCCCAGACTGATTTAATGCAATCAAATGATGAATCAATAACGCAAGTTGGAAGATTATGGATAACCATGACTGACGTTGCATTTGTGCAAATTTCATCGTCAACACTTGAACACCGAAGGATTTTTGTTGAATCCGGGTTGTTGGGATCGGCATAGAAATTATCCGGCTCGCCATTTAAGTCAAAGCTTTCAGTCAGATAGAGACCGAAGTAAGGAACCGTCGAAGGAATTTTCGCACCGGCTTCGGCCACAGTTGCTGAAATAACTGAACCCAATAAGAGGGCGGCAATTAACGATGAACCAGATTTACGGACTGACTTCACGTAAGACTCCATTCGGGTGAACTTGGGGAAAGCCTAGTTCTGCTCCCATATTCGCCGTCAATGAGCCCCGACTTTTATGCACCTATTAATCTGCAGCTTTTGGCGCATCCAGCGCCAGCGGCGGGATAACCTGCTTATCTCCTTCGCGCTGCTTACGGTTTTTGGCAGCTTCTTTCAGAACGCGCGAGCTTTCCTGAGAGTCAAAACCTATTGCCTTGCGTCGAATCTAGGAGCACGATTTAAGAACCTACTGCGAAAGGTGCCATATGAAGATCAGCAGCATCATCTCGGGCAAGCGCGTTGAAACAATTTCGGCCAGTGCAAGTATTCAAGATCTAGTTAACTCACTTAGCTCTCATCACATCGGCGCACTGGTCGTATCCAATGATGGCAGACATATTGACGGCATAGTTTCCGAACGCGATGTTGTTCGGGCGATGCCGGGCAAGTTAGATCAATTAATAGGAATGCATGTTCGCGACATAATGACCGTGGAAGTCCACACCTGTACAGCGGAGTCCACAACGACAGAGCTAATGAAGATGATGACCGAACATCGCATCCGTCATGTGCCCGTAATTGATAAGGACGGCCTACTGATATCCATAGTGTCCATTGGTGATGTTGTGAAGAATCGCCTTGGTGAAATGGAATCAGAAAATCAAGCGCTAAGGGACTATGTAACTACCGGCTAGATAGAGCTCGCCAAAATACTCAAAGCGCTAAGAGTGTTGTGCGCACGTGAGCGACTAAGATTTGAGTATGACCCAGAGACAGGAATTCAGAGTACTTCGCACCTATGGCGATTTCGAAGTCCGCGAATACAAGCCATGCGTGGTCGCAGAAGTTAAAGTCTCAGCGCAATATTCCATTGCAACCAGCAGCGCCTTTGGTTCATTATTTAGATATATTTCAAAGGGCAATCAGGCATCAGAGAAGATCGCTATGACAGCACCGGTTATTGCTGCGCAAAGAGCAGAAAGCTCTGATGCTGATGAATGGTTCGTATCTTTCGTTATGCCAGCTGGCAGCAATAGCGAGCACTTGCCAGACCCAAATGATCCGAATGTGCACCTGCGCGAATTACCTACTGAAACCTGTGTTGCACTTTCATTTCGTGGAAAGGCAACAGAGGAGTTATCTACCAAGAAGGCCCTTGAACTTCGGGCAGCTGCGGCAAAAGAGAAGATCTCACTTTCGAATGAGACTCGCATCTGTCGCTTTGATCCACCAGTTAAACCAGGCTTCTTGCAATATAACGAGATCGTCATTCCTGCTTATTTAGATAATTCCCTTGTCTAAACCTTCTAAAACTTCCAGCGCGCGTTCTTTTAACTCAGGCAAATCACTCAAGCGATTGAGCCCAAATATTTGCTGGCTCATGCGATGGTTCTTGGCAAATGTTTCTTTATGGCGATCCAGAAAATCCCAATATAAAGTCGTGAATGGACAGGCAGTCTCACCAGTGCGCAGCTTCGGGTTGTATTCGCAAGGCTTACAATAGTTAGACATTCGTGAAATATAGGCACCGCCTGCTGCATAAGGCTTAGTCATCATCTGACCGCCATCGGCGTGAACACCCATGCCGATGACATTTGGAACCATCACCCATTCATTGGCATCGATAAAGACTTCGCGCATCCAATCAAGAAACTCTTGCGGGTTTGTGCCAGTAACAAGTGCCAAATTAGATAGCAGCATCAAACGGGGGATGTGATGAACCCAAGCACGATCATTGATATCTGTAACTGTCTCTTTGATGCAGTTCATCTTTGTGGCACTTGGATCGGTAAAGAGCGGCAAGAGTTTTCGCTTGGCTTGTAATTCATTATTTTCGCGGTAATCCGGGCCAAGAAACCAATACATGCCATTTACATATTCGCGCCAACCAATGATCTGGCGGATAAAACCTTCGGCAGATTCAATCGGAACTTTACCTTTCTTATATGCCTTTTCTGCAGCCGCAATTACCTCGCTGGCATGAAGCAGCCCATTATTTAGATAAGGCGAGAGAAGAGAATGATGCAGCGCCCAGTTTTCAACTGTCATGGCATCTTCCAGCGGTCCAAATTCAGCAAAATGGTTATCTATAAAGTTCTTCAACTGAAGCAAGGCACCTGCGCGCGTAGTCGCCCAAGTTGTAGTTAGCGTGTGGCCAATTTCGGCAGCGACCTCTGCATCTATCTCATCGCGTGCATGCTCAAGATATGGCGGTCCTTCATATTTCTTAGGTGGCGGCAGACGGTTCTCTTTATCAAAGTTCCAAGCACCTCCAGCGGGCTCAGCACCTTCCATCAATATGTTAAGCCGCACACGCTGTTTTCTATAGAAGTTCTCCATCAAATAGCTCTTCTGCCCATCAGCCCAAGATTTAAATAGAGATCTTGACGTCAAGAAGAAATCGTTTTCAACAAAAGTGACACCATGGTTTTTAAGGGCTTCATATTGCCGAAAAGAACTTGGTTCGGCACAAATAATTGGTAAACCTGGGTACTTACCTGAAATTGCATCAAGCCCATCGATGGTAGTTGCGGCCTTTACATATTCGACTTTAAAGCCTTCACTTTCTAATGACTTTGCAAAGTGACGAGCGCTAGAAATTAAGAAGAAGAGCCTTTCCTTATGCCAATTTCGCCCAGTTGTCATTCGGGCACTTTCCACCATGGCGATTACATCGACAGATGGATCTGCGCCCTTTAGCGCTCCAAATTCACGATGCAGATGATCAAAGGGAATATAGATAATTTTAAACTTTGCGCCAGAAACTAGCTTCGCAGTTGAAGACACAGAGATCTGCTAATTAAGCGATTGCGTCAAGAAATTCGCAAACGATTCGCTTAAACCGAGCGGGCTCTTCCACATGTGGCATATGCGAGGAATCCGGAAATAGCTCCCACTTTGAACCAGGAATTAATTTATGAATCTCATCAACCATTGCAGGAGTTGCTTCGTCGAATTGGCCAGATACCAAGAGCGTTGGAATATTTATCTTTCCTAAATCTTTGCGTATATCCCAATTCTTAAGTGAGCCGATTACATGGAACTCGCTGGGTCCATTCATCGTGTGATAAACCGTTGGCTCGGCACCAAGTTGCTCAAAACTTGCAACCACACATGTAGGTTGTGGAATACGGCAGACATGTTTGGCATAGAAAACTTCAACAGCGGCAACATAATTAGGGTGATCTGTTGTTTCATCTGCCTCGTGCTTTAAAAGTGTTGCCTGTACTTCTGATGGAAGCTCGGCGCGTAACTTATTGGCTTCTTTAACCCAAACATCCATACTGGCAGGGGAGTCAGCAACAACTAAACCTTTTAGCCCAACCGGGCGCGAGATTGCGAATTGCATACCAAGCATTCCGCCCCAAGATTGCCCAACGATGAGGTAATCATCTGCGATTCCGAGATGGCTTGTCAGGGCGGTTATCTCTTCCATGAATAACTCTGGTTGCCAAAAATCTTTAGGGGCATCTGGTAAATGAGTCGAATTACCGCAACCGATTTGGTCATAGAGAACGGCAGCGCGACCTGTTTGAGCAATTAGTTCAGCGATAGGTTCACAGTAATTGTGACCGGCACCAGGTCCGCCATGTAGAACTAATACTGGGGTCTTGCCAGATTTCAGATCGCCAACAATGCGATACCAAGTCTTACCGTGCTTCCACTGCATCTCTGACATATTTTCTCCTATTTAACTAATGCGCTAAATCTTAAACGGTTTTGGGCAAGCCGCAATCTTTGGCACCCGCATTTTTGCAATAACGGTGCCTTGGCTGGGATGGACCGACTGTGCAATCCCCAAATCTGCCGCAACTGAGAGAAAGATAAATGCATCTTCATATGTAAATCCCCATTGGCTAACTAGCAAACTGGCCGCTTCCTCGCATGCAAGTTTTAGGGCTTGGGTAAGATCTGCAACAGCGACTCCGTGCGTGATCCAAGAATCAGCTGTTTCAGTTACTGGAAAATTAGTTGTTAGCGATTTGATTACATCAACTTTTATAAGCACATCGCCACCAATTTCAACGCCAGTGCCACAGATTTCGCCATCGCCCATAGACGCATGCATATCTCCGAGACCAAGTAAGGCGCCAGGATGTTTTACAGGTAAGTGCAGGATCGAACCTTTTCGATTCATATTGTTATCGAGATTGCCGCCATGACGTCCGGCCGGCATGGTAAGGATCTCCCCAGATTCTGGCGCTACGCCAATAACACCAAGCATTGGCACCGCCGGAAATGAGACTTTTTCATTCATAGTTACCGTGCCATCAACAACCGAAAAGAAACGACCATAAGGAGCTCTGACTTTGTCGTGAAGCTGGCCTTCGCCAAAGCTTAAACGAGCAGCGCCACGGGCCTCCGGTTCAATTTCTAGCAGAGTAACCGAAAGTGTGTCACCTGGTTCGGCACCTTCAATAAAGATTGGCCCGGTTGCAGGGTTGATAAATTCATCGGCGATCTCTTTGATGAGATCGGCCTCAGTCAGCACTTGTCCCTTATAACAATCCCAAGTTTGCACATGGATCACCTGTCCAGCTTTTACCCGTAGCGCAGGCGTCAGATTCGCACCAAAACTCTGTGTGTGGTGCTCGCGACTTAGATAGTGATCGGAATTGTTAAATTTGGATAACATTGAAAATTTCCCCCATTTTCTACTGCGGAATCTAGCCCCTAATGAGAGGATCAGCCACCTAATCTAGGAGGTAAAAATTGCGTAAACGTCCCTTACATCTTGCGTCGGTGTTAGCGGTAGCAACTCTTTTGCTATCTGCATGCTCAGGATCAAGTGATTCTGCTAGCACGTCGACTGGTGGCTCATCATTTGGTGCATATGAAAAAGATAAAGCAGGCGGCATTGTCACTTTTGTGGCTTCAGCAGCCGGTGGAACCCTTGATCCAAAGGTAAATTACACAGCACAGTACTGGCAGCTCTACCAGGCAAGCTATGACGGTTTGCTAGGTTTTAAATATGCTGATGATGCTGGTTCATTCGAAATTGTCCCTAACTTGGCAGAAGCGCTTCCAGAAGTCTCAAACGATGGAAAGACTCTGACATTTAAATTACGTAAGGGAATTAAATTCTCAGACGGAAGCGATGTAACTGTTAACGATGTTAAAGCTTCATTTGAAAGAATATTCAAGGTGTTATCACCTACTGCAGGTGGCTTCTACAACGGAATCGTTGGAGCAGATGCCTGCCTTAAGGCGCCAGCCACATGTAAGTTAGATCAAGGCGTTGTAGTAGATGCTGCTACAAATAGCGTTGTACTTAATTTGGTCGCAGCTGATGAAACTATCCAGTCAAAGCTTGCTGTGCCACATGCTGCTATAAATCCAGCTAACGCACCAGCTAAAGATGCTGGAACAACCATCATCCCAACAACTGGTCCATATATGTACAAGTCCTATGACCCAAATAAAGAATTGATAATGGTGCGTAACCCTTACTTTAAAGAGTGGTCACATGATGCCCAGCCACAAGGCTACCCAGATGAGATCCACTTCAAGTTTGGATTGACTGCAACTGCGCAGGTAACTGCTGTGCAAAACGATCAAGCAAACTGGATGTTCGATCCGATTCCATCCGATCGTCTCAATGAGATCGGCACCAAGTATGCAGATCAAGTTCACATCCAGCCGCTAACTGCGATGTGGTACTTGCCAATGAATGTAAACCTTGCACCATTTAATAACGTGAAAGCTCGTCAAGCCGTTAACTACGCCCTTGATCGCGCTGCAATGGTGAAGATCTTCGGAGGCGAGAAACTCGCCGCCCCAGTTTGTTCATTCTTGCCACCAGGGTTCCCTGGCCACGTTGACTACTGTCAATACACCGCAGGTGGTTCCGTTGAATCTCCAGCATCAGCATGGTCAGCTCCAGATATTGAAATGGCAAAGAAGCTAGTTGAAGAATCTGGAACTAAGGGCCAAAAAGTTGGCATTGTTGTATCTGATGATGAAGTAAATAAGCAGATGGGTGAATATATCCAGAGCGTACTTACTGAAATCGGCTATAAGGCAACGTTGAAGCCAATTTCTGGAAATATCCAATTTACATATATCCAGAACACCAATAATAAAGTTCAGATATCACTATCTCAGTGGTATCAGGATTATCCAGCTGCTTCAGACTTCTTGTATATCCTGCTTAGCTGCGGGTCATTTACACCAGGATCTGACTCATCAATTAACATGGCGGGTTATTGCAACAAGGGCCTTGATGCGAAGATGCAGAAGGCGATGACCCTTGGTCTAACCGATGCAGCTGCTGCAAATAAGATGTGGGGAGATATCGACAAGGAGGTAATGGCCGATGCACCTGTTGCAGTTGCCTTTACGCCAAAGCAAGTTGACTTTATCTCTAAGGGAACTAAGAACTACCACTTCTCAAAGCAGTACAAGATGTTCGTAAGTCAGTTACAGGTCAAGTAACTACTTAAACGTGTCTATTAATGAGCCAGCGTCTGTAACGCTCTCGGAATCTCCGGGGAAAATTGCGTTACGGACGCTGGCTCGTGATAGGCGCAGCTGGATCTCACTTTCAATCCTTGGCGTAATTCTTTTACTTGCACTTATCGCGCCCTTTTATGCGTCCTCTATCGCCCATACCGACCCTTTTAAATCAACGTTAAATGCCACCATCAGCGTAGGTGGGGTTACTCGACAAGTTTTAGAGCCATCTACAGAAGGCCTCGGTTTAGGTATTACCCCAATCGGCCCAACCGGACGCCCAGGTGCATATTTTCTCGGCGCCGACAATCAAGGGCGCGATGTGGCAGCGCGGTTACTTTATGGCGCTCGCAATACTTTATTTATTGGTGTATCTGCTGCGCTAGTTACCATTCTTCTATCCCTTCTAATCGGATTAATTGCTGGCTATCGCCGTGGTTTTGTGGATTCAGTCTTAAGCCGCTTACTTGATGTGATCTGGGCCTTTCCGGTTTATCTACTATCAATTTCTTTATCAGTTGTACTTTTAACTTCAGGGCTATCACTTGGCTTTATACATTTTGGTCCAGGATCTATTGCGCTTCCTATATTTATTATTGGAATTGTTTACATCCCATATGTTGCCCGCCCAATTCGCGGCCAAGTATTGGCCTTGCGTGAGCGAGAATTTGTTCGTGCCGCCGTCGGAAGTGGCGCAAAACATTCCACAATAATTTTCCGTGAAATTCTGCCCAACGTTCTTCCGAGCGTCTTGGTATTTATTCCAATTATGTTTGCACTTGCAATGTTGACTGAATCTGCACTCTCATTCTTATCAATCGGTGTTCAGCCACCACAAGCATCGTGGGGGACAATCATTAATGATGGGCTCGGCTTGCTGTATACCCGCCCGATTGTTGCCTTAGCCCCAGGGTTGCTGATCGTCCTGACAGCTGCCTCGCTAAATTTATTTGGTGACGCCGTCCGCGATGGCCTAGATCCAAAGACTCGCCCACGAGGTGATTCATGACCACCTTTATCTTAAAGAGAATTGCTGCAATGTTCTTTGTTCTATTTTCTATCTCAGTTCTAGTTTTCTTAATCTTCTTTGCTACACCAGGAGTAGATCCTGCCGCGCGAATTGCTGGGCGCAATGCTGACCAATTAACTCTGCAGCAGGTGCGCGCCTCATTTGAGTTAGATAAACCGATTCCGTTGCGTTATCTCTCGATGATGAACCATTTATTTGTCTCGCAAGATCTCACTTCTTATGTAAATCGTGGCGCGAAGGTATTGCCGCAATTGACCCAAGCGATACCAGCAACCCTCTCACTCGTTTTTGGTGCCGCGATTATCTGGTTACTTGTGGGCATATTTATGGGAATTGCTGCTGCCAGCTCCAAACGTAAATGGATGGATCCCACGATAAGTTTTCTCGGAATCGTTGGAATATCACTGCCTGTTTATTGGCTAGGTGAGGTCGTAAATTTAATTACCCAATCCAAACTGCATAACTCAGTTTTTCGCTGGGTTCCCCCTTTGGGTTATATCCCGCTCACGCAAAACCCATGGCAGTGGTTCTTACACTTAATCTTTCCTTGGCTGACTCTGGCTCTGTTATATGCGGGTATTTATATTCGCGTTCTGCGAAGTGAGATTTTAACTGTGATGCGTGAGGATTACATTAAGACCGAACGCGCCAAAGGTGCTGGCGAAAAACGAATTCTTTATAAACATGCAACGCGCATGAGTCTTATAACGATCGTTTCACTCTTTGGTTTAGATTTCGGCGCCCTGGTCGGGGGATCTGCCTTATTAACTGAAGTTGTCTTTGGAATCCAAGGAGTCGGAAAGTTAACCTTTAGTGCGCTCCAAAACTTTGACTTGCCACTGATCATGGCAACGGTTATGTATGCCTCATTCTTCGTAGTCTTGGCAAATGCGGTGGTAGATATTCTCTATGCCGTATTAGATCCACGGGTGCGACGTGTCTGAAAAACTTTTGCAAGTAGATAATTTAAATGTCACCTTTGATACTAGGCGGGGAGCAGTCCGCGCTGTAAGAAACTTATCTTTCTCACTAGCTAAGGGCCAGACGCTGGGTATCGTCGGTGAATCAGGCAGCGGTAAATCTGTCTCAATGAGCGCAGTAATGGGGCTAATTCGAGATACAAATGTCACGATTACGGGTTCAGTGAATTTCGACGGCATGGATCTACTTACTCGCTCAGATGATGAGATGCGAAATATTCGTGGGAAAGAAATTTCTATGGTCTTCCAAGATCCAATGACTGCGTTGACTCCGGTCTATACAGTTGGTTGGCATATCGTTGAGCAGATTCGTTTACATACGCAAATGAGTAAGACCGAAGCTAAGCAACGTGCGATTGCGGTATTAGATGAAGTAGGCATACCTGATGCCAAGCGCCGAGTCGATCAATATCCACACGAATTTTCAGGCGGTATGCGCCAGCGCGCCATTATTGCAATGGCGCTAGCGCTTAACCCAGCACTTCTAATCGCTGATGAACCAACGACGGCGCTAGATGTAACCATTCAAGCGCAGATTTTAGATTTACTAAAACAATTGCAGAAAACTCATAACTCATCAATCATCTTAATTACCCACGATATGGGAGTTGTCTCTGAAATCGCCGATGATGTGTTAGTTATGTATGCGGGAAGCGCAGTTGAGCGCGCAACTAAGGCCAATCTCTTTAGTAACCCGGTGCACCCTTATACCCAAGGGCTAATGAACTCAGTTCCTAGATTAGATCGTCCGCGAAGTGATCGCTTAGAAGCAATTCCGGGACTACCTGCATCGCTGTTGGCTCTTCCTCAAGGTTGTGCTTTTTCTACTCGTTGCGCAAAGGTGCATAGCGAGTGTTCAGTTGTGCCAGAATTTCAAGGCGATAGCAGTGGCTATGGAAATGCCTGTTACTTGGGGAGGCGCACTTGAGTAACGAGATTTTGCAGATCAAGAAGCTATCGAAGAATTATCGTTTATCAGGAAGTTTTGGCCGCGCATCTAAAGATTTCGTTCATGCAGTGGAAGATATTTCACTTGAGATAATTGAAGGTGAAACTCTAGGCATCGTCGGAGAATCAGGCTGTGGTAAATCAACTCTTGGCCGGATGATCGTTCGATTGGAAGAACCGACTAATGGCTCAATCATTTTTGAAGGACGAGATTTAGCCAAGGAATCAAACCGCGCCCTGCGTTCAATTCGCAAGCGTCTGCAGATGATCTTCCAAGATCCGTATGCATCGCTAAATCCGCGCCGCCAGATTGGCAAGATTGTGGAAGAGCCGCTGCGCATTCACGGTTTTAAGAAAGCTGAGCGCAGAGCGATCGCACTAGATTTACTAAATAAAGTTGGACTAGATGAGAACTCTTATGAAAAATACCCACATGAGTTCTCAGGTGGGCAGCGCCAGCGCGTTGTGATCGCCCGTGCTCTTGCTCTAAAACCAAGGCTAGTAGTAGCAGATGAGCCAGTGAGCGCATTAGACGTTTCAATTCAAGCCCAAGTTCTCAACCTCTTTAAAGATATCCAGAAAGAGTTGGGGCTTACCTATATTTTTATCGCCCATGACTTAGGGGTCGTTCGCCACGTTTCAGATCGCATCGCTGTTATGTACTTAGGAAAGATCGTAGAACTAGCTAGCGCAGATGACCTCTATGCGCATCCATCACATCCTTATACGCAGGCTCTCTTATCGGCTAATCCGCGCATGGATACCAACGATAAGAGTGAACGGATAATTTTAAAGGGCGATATCCCCAATCCAATTAATCGTCCGGCAGGTTGTGCCTTTAATCCGCGCTGCCCAAAGGTGCAAGATATTTGTCGCACACAAAGTCCTGAGTTGATCCAAGTCGCAGGACGTAAAGTCTCCTGCCATTTTCCCGATTAATTACCAAGAGAAAAAAGAGAGAGAAGAGAGATCAAAAATGGCAACTCCAACGGTTAAGATAAGTAAAGATCAGCACATCTGGGCATTCGATAGCGCAATGCAACCGGTAGTCAGCGTTGATCCCGGAACTGTAATTGAAATCGAAACCTGGGATTGCTTTACTGGACAGGTCCAGACGGAGCACGACACCATTGCGCAATTAGATTTAAGTCGAGTAAATAGCGCAACCGGTCCAATTGCAGTTAACGGTGCTGAGCCAGGAGATTCTCTCTCTGTAACTTTTATAGACATTAAGCCGGGGCCACAAGGTGCGGCGATGGTCATTCCTGAATGGGGCCAGTTAGTCGAACATTGCAAAGCTCCGACGACGCGCATCTTTAAAGTCAAAGACGGCATCATCACCATGAATGAAAAGGTGTCATTCCCAACGCGTCCCATGTTTGGTGTTGTGGGTGTTGCGCCGGCATCGGGTGTAATTCCGACATTTTTAGCTGATCGACATGGCGGAAATATGGATGATCATCAAAATGGAATTGGTGCCACGCTACACATGCCGGTATTTCAATCAGGTGGAATGCTCGCCATTGGCGATATGCATGCCTCGATGGGTGATGGTGAAATATCTGGAACCGGTGTGGAAATTGGCGGGAGCGCAACAATCAGAGTAGATCTGATCAAGGGCAAACAAGGCGGTTGGCCAATTACAGAAGATTCCCAAGCTTGGTACACCCATGGCACAACCGCCGACAGTATTGATGGTGCGCTAAAGAGCGCTTGTGAAGAAGCAGCCAAGCTATTAGTTGATCAATGGGGATTTACCATTGAAGATGCCTTTATCTTTCTCTCTGTTGCAGGCGATCTCGGTATTGCTCAGTATTGCCATCCCTCACCTGGCAGCGTCATTGCACGAATGCGAGTCCCAAAAATCTCAGCCTGTCCGGCTCCGTTTAAGAGTTGATCTCCAATTACCAAATGAAGGCAAAGATCAAAAATGGATTCGCTCCCAAGATCTGCCAGCGTTGTCAGCGAGCCTTTGAGTGGCGCAAGAAATGGTCACGCGATTGGGAGTCGGTTAAGTACTGCTCTGAAAAATGTAAGTCAGGCTAATTACTTGTCGATGGCGGGGGTATGGCTTAACTTCAGCCAACTAAGATACATAAATGAAATCGATCTACTTCACCCAATTCAAAGGACCGTTATCGGTATTTGATAATCCCATTCCTGATCCAACTGATCATGGGGTTGTAATCAAGGTCGAGGCAACAGGTTTATGTCGCAGTGATTGGCATGCATGGATGGGGCACGATTTAGATATCGTCTTGCCGCATGTGCCGGGCCATGAATTTGCGGGGATTATTTCAGCAATCGGTAACGCGGTTACTAACTTTAAAGTTGGAGATCGCGTTACCGTTCCCTTTGTCTGCGGCTGTGGCAAGTGCACATACTGCCTGCGCGGTGATGCCCAAGTATGTCCAACTCAAACTCAACCCGGCTTTACCGGCTTTGGTTCATTTGCCGAATATGTGGCAATCGATAACGCTGACTTTAATTTAATAACGATTCCGCAAGAAGTCTCCTTTGCAACAGCAGCCGCCTTAGGTTGTCGCTTTGCCACCGCCTATCGCGGCCTAATAAAGCGCGCCCAGTTAGAGGCCGGCGAAAGCGTTGTTATCTATGGCTGTGGGGGAGTCGGCCTAAGCGCAATCATGATTGCTAAAGCACAAGGTGCCACTGTCTATGCGGTAGACATTAGCGATGCCGCGCTAGAAGTTGCCGCTTCCCTTGGCGCGCAAACTATTAACTCAAAAGCAGTAGGCGCTGTGCAATTCTTACAAAAGCTTGGGGGAGTAGATGTTGCAGTAGATGCTTTGGGTAGCCAAGCCACAGCAAACGCCTCTGTTCTATCGCTTGCGCGAGGCGGGCGACACCTGCAATTAGGTTTGCTGCTAACACCAGATGGTTTAACTGCAATGCCGATGGCCCGAGTTATCGCTTGGGAGCTAGACCTTCTTGGTTCACACGGAATGGCCGCGCGTGATTACCCAGAAATGTTGGCACTGGTTGCCAGCGGCGTTCTAAATCCATCGCTACTTGTTAAGCGCGAAGTTGGGCTAGCAGAAGGTGCAATTGCGTTGGCCGAGTTAGATAATCAAGCCTTTGGCGGAATAACAATCATTAAGCCTTAGGTTTTACTTTCAGCAGGCACAATGATTATCCTTATTATAAGATTTGCGAAATTCAACTTTAGAAAAGGATCAACCATGGGCGCCTGCACTTGTACTTACACCAGAGATGAAGAGAAGAACTGCGACGGAACACACAAGGTCGTAAAGGCGGTTAAGGCAGAATTGGCAGAGAAGCTAGAAGCCAATGGTTTTCCTCACGCTGCTGAGTACGTGAAAAATAACTAAACCTTTCAGCTTAATTAATACATGCAACTAGTGCGCAGGGCACCACAAATAGTTTTGGGCGCAGCCCTTGCCTATGCCGGCATTGGTCACCTAACTACCAGCCGCTTAACTTTCCGCGCACAGGTGCCCACCTTATTTAAGGGCTACGAAGACTTTGTTGTGCTGGCTTCAGGTGTGATTGAAATCTTGCTCGGCCTTAGTTTGATTGCGCTCTGGAAATATCGCGTTCAAATTGGTTGGCTAGTTGCCCTCTTCTTCACGGCAGTCTTCTGGGGAAATATCTCGCAATATATAAATAAGGTTGACGCCTTTGGTTTAAATAGCGATCGCGCCCGCTTTATCCGGCTGCTCTTTCAACCTCTATTAGTTGCTTGGGCTCTTCTCTCAACCGGAGCGTGGACAAGTTATAGAAACAAAAGACCCCGCCATTTCTGACGGGGTCTTTTCTTTGTAGCTCAATTACTGTAACTATTGCGCCGCATTGACTATGCGATCAAATAATAGCATTTAATATTTATCCACAACTATCTCCGCCATACGGTTTGTCGCGTGGGGCCACTTTGCTTTTATTACCCCGCGTAACGTCTGACATGTAAGATTTCGCCCATGTCATTTGTTATGTACTCAACTTCTTGGTGCGGCTATTGCAAACGTTTAAAATCCCAACTCGCAGATCTCGGAGTTACCTTCGATGAGATCAATATCGAAGAAGTCCCCAGCACCGCCGAGATCGTCGAAAAGGTAAATGGCGGCAATCGCACTGTGCCCACACTGGTCTTCTCAGATGGCAGCGCCATGACCAATCCTTCAGCCAAGCAAGTTGTAGAAAAGATCGCCAGCCTTTAAAAAACTAACTCCCCGCCCTTGCTGACTATTTGGGTTGGAATTCTTTTCGTTTAGCAGATTCTGAAATAAGTTTTCGTCCCTCTTCAAGATTTGAAATCCATCCAGCGCTGATCATCTGGATAATTAGATTACCCATCACAGTTGCCTCTGCTGGTCCTGCAATAACGGGAAGACCCGTCACATCCGCAGTCAATTGATTTAAGAGATCATTTGATGATCCGCCACCAATAATATTGATTTCCTTTACTTTAACATCGGCGGCTTCTTCAAGTTCGCGAAGTGATTGCACATAAGCATGAGACAGACTGTCAAAGATGCAGCGTGCAAATTCAGCTGGTGTTTGAGGAACCTTTTGATTGGTTTCGCGGCAATAAGCAGCGATGCGCTCTGGCATCGCACCAGGCTTAGCAAAGCGGGGATCGTTAGTATTTATAATCTGTTCACTTTCAAGCTGGCTGGCATCTCGGGTTAAATCTGCGGCGGTTAAAGTAAGACCTTGAGACTTCCAATAGCGAAGAGATTCTTCGAGCAACCACATTCCTGATACATTTTTGATAAATCGAATGCGATCTGCCACACCCGCTTCGTTAGTAATGTTGTACGAAAGCGCTTTTGCGTTAGTGATTGGCGTATCTAACTCAAGACCAATTAGCGACCAAGTACCACTTGAAATATAGGCTGAATCTTTTGTAGACCGCAGCGGCACCCCAGCAACTGCAGATGCTGTGTCATGAGAACCTACTGCAACGACGGCGATGCCATCGAGTTTTCCATGGCCTTTGATGTTACCAATTTTTACACCTGGCTTATGCAAAACAGGGAAGATAGATCTCGGTATCTCAAGTTTGTCGATGAGCCCCCAATCCCATTCTTGCGAGTGTGCATTTAGGAGCTGCGTAGATGATGCGTTGGTAATGTCGTTGCTCTGTACTCCAGATAGAACATAGTTAAGTAAATCTGGGAGCATTAAAAAAGTAGTTGCACCTTTGATCGCCGCCGTATTTCGCGCAGCATGCAATTGGTAGGCAGTATTAAAAAAGATAAATTGAATTCCGGTCTTCTGATATATCCACTCTGCTCCAAGTGAGGCTGAGATCGATTGCATCAAACCATCAGTTCTTGAGTCGCGATAGCAATATGGTTCTTCGATTAGGTTTCCTTGAATGTCCAGTAATCCGTAGTCAACTGCCCAGGTATCGATACCGATAGAAATGATTTCACCAAACTCTTGTGCCTTTAACAGACCGGTCTTAACTTCATCGACAATCTTGGCCCATTCCCATCGCAGGCTGCCATCTGAAAATACTTTCGCCTCGTGTTTAAAACGATGGACTTCTTGAATCACGAGCGAACCTGATTCAAGAGACCCCACGGCTACGCGTCCACTTGAGGCGCCGAGATCAATCGCTGCACAGAACTTCATATTTGTTTACCGCAGGAAGGCTGCAGACACCCCACCATCGACAGGAATATGCAGTCCAGTTGTGAGAGATAGTTCTCCGCTAAGCAGAACAAATACAGCGGCGGCGATATGTTCTGGCAGAACTTCCTTCTTTAAAATGGTTCGCTGGGCATAGAACTCGCCAAGTTTAGATTCTTCAACTCCATAGACGGCAGCGCGATTTGCTCCCCATCCCGATGAGAAGATTCCTGAACCTTTTACAACGCCATCAGGATTGATGCCATTAACGCGGATGCCATGCTCCCCAAGTTCTGCCGCTAATAGCCGTACTTGATGCGCTTGATCTGCCTTTGTTGATCCATAACCAATGTTATTTGGACCGGCGAATACTGAGTTTTTGGAGGAGATATAGACAATATCGCCTCCCAATTTTTGTGCAATCATCACTTTTGTTGCTTCACGCGATACTAAGAAAGATCCGCGGGCCATGATCTCGTGTTGCAAATCCCAATCTTGGACAGTTGTTTCAACTAAAGATTTGCTAATTGATATGCCGGCATTATTGATAACAATGTCGACGCCACCGAAAGCTAGGTTAGTAGCTGCAATTGCCTCCGTAATTGCGTCTTCATCAGTGACATCCATTGCAATACCAATTGCTTTATCCGAATTTCCAATCTCTTTTGCAACAGCAACTGCTCCATCTTTATCCCGGTCTGCAACCACAACACAGGCCCCCTCTGTTGCCAAGCGCAGAGCGGTTGCTTTACCCAAACCAGAAGCTGCGCCAGTTACGAGCGCAATTCGTCCAGCAAGTGGTTTGGGCTTTGGAGCGCGCTTTAGTTTGGCATCTTCAAGATCCCAATACTCAATGCGGAATTTTTCAGACTCGACGATGGGAGCATATGTTGAGAGAGCCTCTGCACCCCGCATAACATTGATGGCGTTGATATAGAACTCACTAGAAACTCGAGCGGTCTGCTTATCTTTTCCAAATGAAAACATTCCGATTCCTGGCACGAGAATAATTGTTGGGTCAGCCCCGCGCATTGCGGGGGAATCCTTTGACGCGTGCCGCGAGTAATAAGCTGCGTAGGATTCTCGGTACTTCTCATGAATTTCTGAAACACGTTTAAGTACATCTTCTAGCGGTGCATCAGGCGATGTATCTAGAACCATTGGGGAAATTTTTGTACGCAAGAAGTGATCTGGACAAGAAGTACCAAGTGCGGCTAACCGAAAAAGTTCAGCGCCCTGTGTGAAATCAAGAACTACTTCTGAGTCGGTAAAGTGGCCGACCATACGCGAATCGCGTGATGCTACGGCGCGCAGATAAGGGGCAAGTTCGGATGCGCGCGCGGTACGTGATGCCGAATCAAGCGGTTTGTACTTTTCAACAACTGAACCAAAGGGGTTCTTCTTACCCTTTGATTTAATAAATTCTTCAGCCTTGGTAATTGCTGCAATAGAGCGCTCTTGACACTCTTTACTTGTTGAACCCCAGGTTGTTAGGCCATGTCCTCCGAGAACGCAACCCTTTGCCTTGGGGTTTTCGCTGGCAATCTTTTCCATATCTAACCCAAGTTGGAATCCCGGACGGCGCCAATCGACCCAGAGAATCTCATCGCCAAAACATTCACGAGTTAACTCTTTACCATCAACAGATGTGGCAAGAGCGATTATCGAATCAGGATGAAGGTGATCAACATGATCAAATGGAATAAGCGCATGCACTGTTGTGTCGATACTGGGGGCTGCTTTGGATGTGCCGAAGAGACAGTAATCAAAAAGGGCAACCATCTCATCTTCATGCTCAACGCCGCGATAAACTTTTTTGAGCGCTATAAATTTCTCCTGTACGAGGGCGGCCAAGCCAGATTCAGTCATCGTGCCGAGATCGCCACCCGAGCCTTTAACCCAGAGCACCGTGGTCTCTTCACCTGTTGCAGGATTGGTAATGAAACCCTTTGCCGATGTATTACCACCGGCGAAATTAGTAAATTTTGGGTTTGAACCTAGAAAGTTGCTGCGTTCCAGAAGTTCTTTTACAACTTTCGGCATTGTCATTATGCGCCCCATCCCGCTTGAACGCCGCCAACTCGTTCTGCTGCAATTTTTTCTGCATAACCACTTCGAGCATATGCACTTTTAGGATCTGCTTCAACGCCTATCTCGCTACGAAGTTCATCAAGAAGTGGTCGAACATCTGTGTTGTAAGCGTGCATCAAGATGTCATTACCAGCAAGCACATCGCCTGCTAGTTGGGCCTTTTTGAGCGCAGCATGGTCGACAAGAAGAGCCTTAGCTACAGCTTCTTGCACATTGGTAATGGAACGAATTTGTGCCGGAATTTTTGGTTCAATGTTGTGGCATTGATCGAGTACGTAAGAAACGGGAGTTCCGACATCAAAACCACCATTTTGATTTACCTCGTGCATAATTCGAAAGAGTTGGAAGGGATCTGCCGCACCAACAATTAAGTCATCATCAGCATAGAAGCGTGAATTGAAGTCGAATGCGCCAAGGCGTTTCTTACGAAGCAGGAAGGCAACTATGTATTCAATGTTGGTGCCTGGAGCATGGTGGCCAGTATCAACGCAGACCATTGCCTTCTCGCCGAGTTCAAGGCAGTGGACATATGAAGTTCCCCAATCAGGAACATCCGTTGAATAAAATGCTGGCTCAAAAAATTTGTATTCCAGAAGCATCCGTTGATCTGGGCCTAGTCGGTCATAGCATTTAAGAAGGGCTTCAGATAAGCGATCCTGACGTGCTGCCAAATTATCCTGTCCTGGATAGTTAGTGCCGTCGGCAAACCAGAGTTTTAGATTGGTGGAGCCTGTCTTACCCATGATCTCGATACATTCATATAGATGGTCGAGCGCCTTCTGGCGAATCTTGGCATCGGGATGGCAGACCGAACCTAATTTGTAATCATCATCTTGAAAAGTATTTGAGTTAATTGTTCCAAGGCGCACTCCTAGTCCAGATGCGTAATCAGCCAAATGCTTGTAATCATCGACCTTATCCCAAGGAATATGAAGAGCTACTGATGGGGCAGCACCTGTGAACTTATGAACCTGCGCCGCATCAGCAATTTTTTCATATGGATCACGTGGCACACCTGATTGAGCAAATACCTTAAATCTAGTTCCGGAGTTACCGTAAGCCCAGGAGGGAGTTTCAATCCAGAAGCGCTTGAGCACATCCTTTGCCTCTTTTGTTGTGGCCACTTTTACACTCCCTTAACTTGTGATTGAAAGTAATTCATTTTAAATAGAAAACATCTTCGAGAGTCTTGAAACCTTCATCGGCTGACTTGCCTTCGAGTCCGTTGAAGAAAGGAGCCATATCTGCCTGCCATTTATCATTGATTTCCAGCGCTGCCATTCCTGCTTTTGCTGCCGCCAGATCTGGGGTTTCAAAGTAGCCAAAGAGTGTTCCATCGTTGCGATCTAGAAATAGCGAATAGTTAGTCCAGCCAGTATCGCGCAGCGCCTGCAACATCTCGGGCCAAACCTGTTCATGGCGCCGAACATATTCATCCATCATCTCTGGACGAACCTGCAAGCGAAAACCTACTCGTTGCATTGCTAGGTGCTCTCCTTAATATTTAAAGTTGTTAAGTTATTGAAAATATAAGAATTACTCCAGAGGCAAATTGTATTTGATCGCGCAGAATTGACAATAGGTACCTGTCTTTGATTTAGAAAAATCATGTAAGTTCTGAAATTGAATGAGGAGAATTAAACAGTTCAGCTTGGGCCAAAATACAGGCGCCAAAAAGGGCCGCATCAGTATCTAGGGCAGATGTATCTATTGAGAAAGAACTAATGTCTTTATTTTTTTTCTCCAAGTGATGCTTCAGTCTCGGTATCAGCAAGTCAGTGATACGTACTGCATATCCTCCTAAAATCACCCTATCTGGGTCTAAAATGGGAATTAATATTGCGAGAGTTGTGGCTATAGATTGCGCAATAAGATCAATGCCTTTAAATACAACGTCATCGCCATTTTTAGCCCTACTGATAATCTCACTTAGGTAGAACTCACTGTCCTTACTCCAGTCTTTAACTAGATCTGGACAAGTGTTTTCAATCAGGACTTTAAAGCCAATTTCAGTCTCGGTGCACCCAATTTTTCCACACCTGCATAATTTTCCGTGCTCATTTATAGAAATGTGAGCGATATTGCCCATAGATAAGTTTGCGCCCAATTGTATTTCTCCATTTTGCACAACAGCAATGCCTGGAGTAATTCCTAATTCGAGGTGCATTAAAAGCTTTGATGTTTTATTTTCTTTCAAGAGATTTTCGTATTCGGCAAATGCGGCGAGTTTTGCGACGGTGTTAATTTCTATTGGAATACTTGATGGAACCACGTTTTTTACGTACTGCATCAACTCTAACTTTTGCCAATTGAGCGATGAGGAAGTAACTTTCAATTCTGCATCAATAATTCCAGGAAAAACAACAATTAATTTGGCGATGCGCGATGCCTGGCGGGTAGCTGATTGGATTGCTCTTTCGAGAAATGGCGCAACTTCTGTAGTGCGCTCTTCAGGAGTGAGATTGTAAGAAGTCGTAGCTCGCTCGCGATAAAACTCTTGACCGAGCAAATCAAATGCGATAATCGCCGTATAAAACGCTCGAAGTTCGATGACGATGATCGATGTGGCTTGAGCATTGATTGTCAGGAGAACGCCAGGACGGCCCCGCTCTGGCTTTGACTCTTCTACCCCTTGAGTCAGCAGACCTCGCTCGAGTAATTCGTCAACGATGTTATTCACCCCGGGTTTTGTCATTCCAGTTGCATTGGCCAACTGCGCCCGAGAAAGTGGCCCAGAATCTCGCAATGCCCTGAAGATGATCCCCAAATTGTGTCGACGCAGCCCCGACTGTTCCAGGATTTCCCCATTTTTGGGCTTATTCGAGGGAGATTTGCTTGCTGGCATCTGCAACCTCGTTTCGTATAAGAAGTCGCCTACGCGACTTGCCAAAATAATCGACCCTTGGTGACCCTTGACACATCACTTGGGGATGATTAGTTTTAGTATAGAGGCTTAACTATATAAAAGTACATGGAGGAGATGTTTCTGGATTAAGCACCAGATCTGTAAGGAAGTTTAGTTAACTGTGATTATTTAAGGAGAGCTCATGGGCAGTGGATGCTGTAGTCCGGCTGGGACCCTGACTGTCGAAAATCGCAGCGAACAGATTTCCCAAGCCACAGCCCTGAAAACTGCAATACGTGATTACTCACGAATGGTGAAAATCCCAGCAGGCCCATTCTTAATGGGAACCAATAACGCAATGGCCTATCCAGTAGATGGAGAAGGCCCACAACGATCTGTGGAACTCGATGAATATTGGATCGATGAGACTGCAGTTACAAACTTAGATTTCTCAAAATTTGTTGAAGCCACTAATTACAAAACTGAAGCAGAGCTATTAGGGTGGTCATTTGTTCCCGCTAGTTTAATTTCCGAACTCGATGAGAAGCATTTGATGGGTCAGTCTTCAAATACTCCATGGTGGGTTGGGGTAAATGGCGCAGATTGGCGCCACCCGCAGGGACCTAGTTCATCAATTGCAGAACTTCTTGATCACCCAGTAGTTCACATCTCCTGGGATGACGCAAATGCATTCGCGCAATGGAACGGAAAGAGACTTCCAACAGAGGCTGAATGGGAAAAGGCTGCTCGTGGAGGTCGCGAAGGTTCTCTCTATTCATGGGGCGATGAATTAACACTTAACAACGAATTTCACTGCAATATTTGGCAGGGAGATTTTCCTGATTTTAACTCTGGCGAAGATGGGTACATCGCCACGGCTCCGGTTTATGCATTTGCTGCAAATGGCTATGGGCTTTATAACGTCTGCGGAAATGTCTGGGAATGGTGCCTGGACTCGTGGAGCGATAACTCACAACTTTCAGACGAAAGCAAAGTGATCAAAGGTGGCTCTTACCTATGCCATGACTCATATTGCAATCGATATCGCCTTTCCGCCAGAACATCTCAACCCAAAAATGGTTTCACTGCGCACATCGGATTTCGTTGCGTAGCGGATAAAAATATAGAAGCGCTGAGTTCACTGTGAACGCAGCAAAGGAGCAAATGAGAGAAGGTAAGCAATGATAAAAGGAAGAAAATGGCGGAAGGTGGCCGTCGCCGGAACTGCGTTATTTGCAATTCTAGCTACATCGCTACCTATGTCTGCTTCTCAGGCTGCAGTTACGAAGTTGACGATCAACGTCAATCAGTCTCCATGGCTGAATGCGTATAAGAAGTTAATTCTCGATTACACCAAAGAAACAGGTATCGAAGTCGATGTTCGCGTATTTCCTTACGCAGAAATGCGGCCAACACTGGTCACAGATATTCAAGCCAGCAACCGAACCTATGATGTTTATCAGTACGATGAACTCTTCACCCACGAATTCGCAAATAACAAGTGGGTTAAGCCATTTAAGGCAATTGATCCTAACTTCAAGGTAGATCCAAATATTGGCTCATACGGAAACTTCATGTACTGGAATCCGACCAAGAGGTTTAGCGATCCAAAGGGCGATGTGATGAGCATGCCTTTGAACGGAAATACAAACGTATTTCTATATCGCAAAGATATCTACGAACAACTAAATCTCAAGGTTCCAACAACTTGGGAAGAAGTTCTGGCTAACTGTGCGAAAATTAAGGCTGCAAACGTTGTCAAATACCCTTACATAATTCGTACACAATCAACAACGAGCGGTGCGAGTGTTACCTATGACTACATCCATATCCTTGCCTCTTATGGTGGAAGATTCTTCAACAAGCAGGGCGAAGACTGGCTTCCAGTTATTAACTCCCCAGAGGGCATATCAGCAGCAAAGACCTTACGTGCTCTTGCTAAATACGGTCCTGCAGCAACCAACACAATTGGTCAAAATCAGGTAATTGCTGCAATGCAAGCTGGAGATGCGGCACAAGGTCAAGTCGTATTCGCAGCTGCAAATGCGATGAATGATCCGGCTGCATCAAAGGTTGCCGGCAAGATCGGCTTTGCAGTTATGCCAAAGGGTTGCGCTTCCTGTGATCCTGGTGTCGTCTCTGGTACTTGGGCGATGTCTATTCCAACTGGACTCACATCAGAGCGCGAGAAGGCTGCTTTGAGTTACATCAACTGGGTAATGTCAAAGAAGGCCCAAATGAAATTCGCTGAATACGGCGGAATTCCAACTCGTACAGATGTCATTGCAGATGCGACTTTGACTGCGACTCAACGTGACTACCTTGCGGTCTATCAAAAGGGAATGGCGTTCGTATCAGAGAACATCCGGCAGACCTTTGCTGCGCCAATGTTGACTGCAACAGAGACACGCCTGGCTGAAATTGCCGCTGGAACTGTCACGCCTCTTGCTGGAATGAACGCGCTAAACGCTGATCTGGTAAAAGTTGTGAAGACAACAACATTTGCGGTCAATGAAAAGACGACCATCCAATGCGTTAAGGGCGATCGGCAAATAGCCGTAACCAGAATGGGCGCAGATATTAAATGCCCACCTGGCTACACAAAGAAATAAATAAAAGGTAACTAATTACGAAATGAGAGGGAATTCAAGTATGAAGAACGCCGCAGTTAGTGGTCGTACTAGAGGCTCGTTCTCCCTTTCAGGTAGAAGGGCGACATCAGTAGTCGCCCTTCTACCATTCGTACTTTTTCTTGCCGTATTTGCGGTTTATCCGCTCTATGAATTACTTAAATTATCGTTTCAGGAAACCGAGGTTCTAGACGGTGAGTTCTTCTCTGCCTTCAACGGACTAGATAATTTTAAGAAGATTCCAGATGATCCCTTGGCAATTAATTCGATCAAGGTCACCTTGGTGTTTTCAACTTTATGTGTGATTTTGACTCTTGTCGCAGGAACTGCCGGGGCGCTACTGGTCAATAGCTCGAGGATTTTCAAGAGCGTGGCTCGAAATGTATTTGTGTGGCCGGCCGTGGTTGCACCAGTTGTTGTAAGCGTTATGTGGCTGCTAATTCTTGATCCAACAGTGGGGCTAATTAATAAGATTTTAGAAACTTTAGGTCGAGAGCCCCAAATTTGGCTAAATAGTAAGACAGGCGCATTGATCTCGGTAATCGTGGTCGATGTTTGGCACTGGACCCCAGTTGTCTTTCTATTCATTTACGCAGGCCTTAACGGAATAAATCAAGAGATTCTAGAAGCAGGAAGAGTTGACGGTGCTTCTGAAAGCCAATTAATAAGAAGAATTATTCTGCCGATTTTACTACCGACGATCGCAGTAATCGCCGTTCTTAGAACAATCATGAGTATTAAAGCCTTTGATGAAATGTACTTGTTGACTAAGGGCGGGCCAGAGGGCGCCACATCCCTTATCAGCTTACATATCCGTAAGATTTTTGTTGAAATCCTTGATTTTGGTTACGCCAGTGCGCTCAGTCTCTGCATCGTTGTGATTTTGGGGCTGATTGTTGGAATTGCTTATTCACTCAGAAGAAAGAATCGGTCTCGGTAATGACCATGGAAAAGACAGCTCAAAAATCTAAGGTTAACGTTCCTTTAGAGCTATCGATTTTTATTGCAATAGTCGTAACTCTAATTCCAATAATTTGGATCGCAATTCTTGCTTTTCTACCCAATAAGTCAATTATCGGTTCTAGCTTTGATTTCTCATTTTGGCTAGGCAATTTCCGAACCTTGGCTGACCCTTCTCAGAAATTTTTCAGACAGGTTTTTAACAGCCTAACAATAACTTTTGGCACAGTTATTCTAACTTTGGTTATTGGATCCGGATCCGGATACTCGCTTTCTAAGTTAAAGCCACCGAAGTGGGCTACTACTCCAGTATTTATTCTCGCTTCCTTTCTTCCTATCGTTCCTCCGATTACTCTTGTTCCCGGTATCTATGTAACCCTTACAAACTTGAACTTATTGGGTTCGGTGACTGGGTTAGTTTTGGTCAATACTGTCTTTAATCTGCCCTTTGCGATTTTGATGATTAAGTCCTACTTCGATCAAATTCCTGACGAGCTGCGCGAGGCCGCGCTAGTAGACGGTGCATCTGAGAAGCGAGTCTTTTTCTCAATACTTCTTCCACTTGCAAAACCTGGCTTAGGCGCCGTAGCAATCTATGTTGCGATCATGGCCTGGAATGAATTCTTAATGGGCTTGATCATGACAACTGGCGGTGGAGCGGCGCCATTGACGGTAGGAATTGCCTCACTAGTGCAAGATTATGAAGTTACCTTTGGTCAGATGTCTGCTTCTGGATTCGTGGCGGCGATACCAATTATTATCTTGACCGCTGTTGCAAGTCGTCAGATAGTTTCTGGGCTCACAGCTGGCGCCGTGAAGTCATGACCAATGTAGTTATATTTCTTGCTGATGATCTGGGTTACTCAGATTTGGGATGCTATGGCGGTGAGATAAAGACTCCAAATATTGATTCACTCGCTGGTAGCGGTGTTCGGATGAGCAACTTTCACAACACTCCACGTTGTAGTCCAAGCAGAGCATCGCTACTCACAGGTTTACATCCCCACCAAGCAGGTATGGGAATTCTTGCTAAGGATGATTCAGCTGATGGCGGTTACACCGGCAAGCTAAATGATCGCTGCATCACCCTTGCAGAAGTTCTAAAGCAAGAAGGATTTACTACTGCAATCCGCGGAAAGTGGCATTTAACTCCTAGCAATCACACCCCCGATGATGCCTGGCCAACTGCTCGCGGCTTTGACAGCTTCTGGGGAACGATGACTGGATGCGGCAGCTTCTATCAACCAGGAACGCTAACGCGCGGCACAGAAAATATTGATCACGAGGCAGAGCGAAAAGATTTTTTCTACACCGATGTAATCGCCGATGAATCTGTTACTTTTTTAAAAAATCATAAATCAGAGAATCCAGAGAAGCCATACTTTCTCTATGTTCCATTTACAGCTCCACATTGGCCAATGCACGCTCGTGAGAAAACCATTAAAGAGTATGACGGTGTCTATGACGTTGGCTGGGATGAGTTGCGCAAATCTCGACTCAAGCGCCAGCAAGATTTAGGTCTTCTACCTTCATACCTAGAGTTAAGTCCACGAGATGAAGGCGTGCCTAGTTGGGAAGATGCGGCAAACCACAAATGGCAGGCTCGTCGCATGCAAGTTTATGCAGCGATGGTCACCGAGATGGATCAAGCAATCGGACGAGTCCTAGATCAGATTAAGGCAAATGGCGATTGGGAAGACACTGTTGTTTTGTTTTTGGCAGATAACGGTGCATCAGCTGATCCAATGCCTTTTGGCGAGATTGCAGATTTTAGAGAGCGCCGTGACATTCTGCACAAGAAAACTAAAGATGGCCGAGACGTTCGAATTGGAAACGATCCACTCGTTATGCCAGGTGGAGAAGAGACTTATCAAAGTTATGGTCGTGGTTGGGCCAACTTATCCAATACCCCATTTAAATTATTTAAATTGTGGGCACATGAAGGCGGAGTCGCCTCCCCATTTATTGCTCACTGGCCAAATGGGAAACTTCGCACGGGAGAGATTTTTGAACAGCCCTTCCAGTTAACAGATGTGATGCCAACTCTTCTAGAACTTCTTGGTGCTAAATATCCAAGTGAGCGCGCTGGCGTGAAGCTGCCACCACTTGTCGGACAGAGCATGTTCGGTGCCTGGAAAGGCGCAGATGTTTCCAATCCAACTTTGTGGTGGGAGCACTGCGGCAATGCAGCTCTGCGAAGTGGCAAGTGGAAACTAGTTCGTCAGTATGACTTCCCTTGGGAACTCTATGACATTGATACAGATAGAAGTGAGATAACAGATCTGAGCGCCAAGCACCCTGAAGTTGTTAAAGAACTAACTGCCAAATGGGAAGAAATCGCTAAGACCAACGGAGTAATTCCCTTCAGACAGATTATGAATATTTACGAAAACAAGAACATGGTAATGAATGCCTATCTGGCAATTCAGTAGTTGAAACAATCGAGAGGGATATGAAGATGCAAAAGAAGGCGACCAATGTAATTATTTTCTTAGCTGATGACCTTGGCTTTTCTGACATTGGTGGATATGGCGGTGAGATACGCACCCCTAACCTAGATCGGCTCGCTGGCAGCGGCGTAAAACTCTCAAATTTTCATAACACGCCACGATGCAGCCCAAGCCGCGCATCATTGCTCACAGGCATACATCCGCACCAAACCGGAATTGGTATTTTGACTGGTAGCAACGCCGCAGAGGGCGGATATGCAGGAAACTTAAATAATCGTTGTGCCACCATTGCAGAAGTCTTGAAATCCAATGGTTACATCACAGCCATCACAGGTAAATGGCACCTCACCAATAGCCCAAACAAGCCAAACGGTGCTTGGCCAACTGATCGTGGCTTTGATAATTTCTTTGGCACTTTAGATGGCTGCGCAACATATTTCCGCCCCGGCACATTGACTCGTGGGTTAGAAAATGTTGAATCAGAGGCAGATAACAACCCTGACTTTTTCTATACAGATGCAATCGCAACTGAGGCAGCTAAATTCATTAAAGAAAGACCAAGTGATAAGCCATATTTCCTTTACGTTCCTTTCACCGCTCCGCACTGGCCACTGCACGCTAGAGAAGAGACCATCAAGTCATATGCGGGCACATATGACGCCGGTTGGGATGCCATCAGAGCAAAGCGCCTTGAGCGCCAGAAAGCCCTTGGCATCATCCCTAAAGAGACAGAGTTAAGTCCACGTGATGCACGTGTTCTTGCCTGGGAAGAAGAGCCAGAAAAGAAGTGGCAGGCGCGACGCATGGAAGTTTATGCAGCGATGGTCACAGAGATGGATACCGCGATTGGAAAAATTCTTGATCAAGTTGAAAAAAGTAACGAGTGGGATAACACCATCATTATCTTCCTTTCAGATAATGGGGCGTGTGCAGAGGCCTTGCCACTTGATGATATTTCAGAATTTCGTCGCGCCAAGAATTTGATAAGCACGCGAACCCGCGATGGCCGCAAAGTTGTTCTTGGAAATGATCCAGATGTTATGCCTGGGGGAGAAGACACCTATTCAAGTTACGGTGTCGGCTGGGCAAATGTTTCCAACACGCCATTCCGACTTTATAAGCGTTACACACATGAAGGTGGCGTTATGTCGCCTTTCATTATTCACTGGCCAGAAGGTAAATTAAATAGCGGCAAAGTAAATACCAGCACCTTCCAATTAGTAAACGTTGCTCCAACCCTCTATGACGCACTTGGCTTTACATATCCAGCGAGCCTTAATGGAAATGCGCTAGAGCCTCTTGTAGGCGGCAGTATGTTGCCCGCCCTTCAAAGTTCAGATACCCAGAGCTCACAATTGTGGTGGGAGCACATTGGCAACGGCGCAATTATTAAAGGAAAGTGGAAGTTAGTTCGCCAGTACGACTGGGAATGGGAACTCTATGATTTAACAACCGATAGAAATGAATTGAATGATCTTTCAGGCGCAAATCCTCAAGTTGTCGCTGAACTTTCTGTTGAGTGGCAGAAGTTAGCCGATCAGTATGGAGTAATTCCATTTAGAAAAACTCTAGAGATTTATCACAAGCAAGGTATCCGCGCCTCCGACTCGAATCACCACATTTAATAGGGTCTAAACAAAGTGCTTGTCTTTTTTCTTAGCGTATTAATTGGGCTTGTTATGGGCACGCTCGGTGCCGGTGGCTCCATCATGACAACTCCACTTTTTCTCTATGTGGAACATATGCCGCCGGTGGAAGCGATAGCTTCCAGCCTTATTGTGGTTGCAGTAGCAACTGCATTCGGCCTTATAGGCCATGCAAAGCGCGGTCACATCCAATGGCGCACTGGATTTATCTTTGGAATCTCAGGAATGCTCAGCGCCTTTGTGGGCGGGCAAGTTGGATCTCACCTACCGAGTGAGATCCTGCTCTTCACATTTTCATTGATCATGGCAGTAACTGGAATTGCAATGATTCACCGCCGAAACGATTTGGAAACAGAGACTACACATAGGCCAATTACCCACCGCCTAATTTTAAATGGCGCACTCGTTGGCTTCATTACTGGCACCGTGGGTGTTGGCGGCGGCTTTATGGTTGTGCCTGCCCTAGTTCTCTTTGGCGGCCTAGCCATGAAAGATGCGATCGCAACTTCATTTGTCATAGGAATTACCAATTGCCTCGGAGCTTTTTCGGGGTATGTCCTCAGATTTGATAGTCAGTCATTGGTATCACTCAATACCAACATCTCTTTTAATTTCAAGATAATTCTGCACGCACTTATTGGAACATGCTTCGGCGCACTGGTGGGCTCTATATTCTCCAATCGAGTCAAAGCGCAGAAATTAAAAAGCGCCTTTGGCTGGTTTGTCATTTTTCTCGCGGTATTTGTCTCCGTTGAAAATCTCAGCCGCGTACTAAATAACTAGTTCTTCCACCGCCAAATTTCTTGCCAGCGCCAAGGGGTATCTCTTTTAGCTATAGCGAGATTTCATATATTTCAGGGCATGTGCTGACAGGTCATCTGAATCCTCCCAAAGATTGCGCCAGATGCAGAGCGCATTGGAAAGTGCTGGATCGACAACAACTGAGGAAAATGACTCAAAGGTAATTGGACCTTTGTAATTTATTTTCTTTAGTGCGCCAAAGAATGTATCGAAATCAACATTTCCTGAGCCAAGATAACCTCGGTGGCTTTCACCAATGTGAACATAGCCAAGTGCATCCCCGGCTTCCAATACGGCTGCTGACATTCCATCTTCCTCGATATTCATATGATAGGTATCAAGGTGCAGATAGGCATTTGGGCGATTTACCGCTTCAAGAAACTTAAGCCCTTCTTTGGCCGTATTCATAATATTTGTTTCATATCGGTTAACCACTTCAAGGCTTATATCAATTCCTTTATCAGCTGCGTAATCAGAGAGTCTTTGCATAGCAGCGATTGAGTTAGCCCGATTTTCAGCTGAGGCTGGTCCCGGATATTTGCCTAAATTGCTGTAGATCACACCACAAAGTTCAGCAGATCCCAGGGCGTGAAGTTTATCGACCGCTTTTCTAAGGAGTTCATCTCCTTTTTTAACAATTGAAGGATCCGTACTAGTTACATCAGTTGCAGGAGAAAGACCAAGGGAAGCGGTTGCAAATAAACCATATTCGTCTAGAACATCCTTTGTCATAGCAACATCAATAGAATCTGGATCAATCATCAACATTTCTATGTAGTCATATCCGGCGCGTTTAGCACTTGATGCAGCGCTGCGCGCACTTGATTCAGACCAATCCCCAGCCCAAACGAGCGCGTGACCACCAAATGCTAGTGATTTGTTATTAGGCATCTTCTGCTCCTTTGGTTGCAAGGCTAAGTAAAACCTTCATAAGAGTAGGCCTTCTATCTGACAAGCGCTAGACCTGCTGTGACTTTCCCAGCGCATGTAAAGAAAAAACCCCGCCATTGCTGACGGGGTTTTCTGCTGTGCTCTGGATAGTAACGCTCTGACTCAGTAGGTGAAGATTATCAAATGTCGGGGGGCGGGGCTAGGTTTCTTGTTGAGGGAAAGGTGGCACCGAAGATGTTTGAACTATTGGCGCTGACTGCGGTGATCTATTTATTTATAAACCGTAAGAAAAGAGTGCGTAAGGCGCGGGGAATCGATGCTGAATTTCACGAACTTGTCGAAAGCACTTATTACTCGGATGCGATGGCTGCTGAGATAAAGGGATTTTTATTATCGGTTGTGGCAGATGATCGCGATGGTGCGGAAAAGTTTTCAGATGCGCGCCTGGCGCAGGCGCAATCGATTTTAGATCGGGCAGGGCCAGGGGCGTTCTATTGGATGACTGAGATTGCAACGCAGCTTGCGGTTTTATCTGCAGCAAAGATCAATGGAATGGGAACCAATGTTGAAGCCGAACTTGGTTCAGTTGGCATTACACCGGATGCAGTTGTGCGAATAGTTGTTAAGGGATAGTTATTGATGGCGGATAAAGGCGGCGACTTCGGCGTTGGCCTTCATCTCAGTGATTTCTTCTTGAGTTGGCAGAGTCGGGCGATCGCGTTCTACTTTTACTAGGCATAAAAAGCCAAATACTTCATTCTCAGCGGCGCGGAATTGATGCCAGGCCCAAGATGGAACATAGACCAGATCGTGCATAGCAAGGGGTAGAACTTCATCGCCGACTAAACAAGCGCCTTTGCCTTTAATGGGAATAACTAAATGGGTGTGCTCGTGTTTTTCAAGGGTGGTGTGGCCGCCGGCATCGACTTCGAAGTAGCGAACTTCCATGCCATCTACATGATCTTCGCCAAATAAAACGCGACGAGTTACATCTTTAAATGTGGCTGCGCCATCTTCGTCTTTATAAATGAGCTCTTCGATATTACGCCAGCGATGTGGTTCATCTTGGATGACGTGGTATTTATTGTGGCTCACGGGGCAATGATAGCCGCGCTGGCAAGGTGGTGTTTAATTGGCATATGAGCGAACGCCAATGGGGCTTTAAAACAAGGGCGCTTCATGCCGGCACGCAACCTGATCCACAAACTGGTGCGCGGGCCTTGCCGATTTATCAATCATCAGCATTTGTCTTTGAAAACACTGATGATGCCGGCAATTTATTTGCGTTGCAAAAGTACGGCAACATCTATAGCCGCATTGGCAATCCAACTGTTTCGGCCTTTGAAGAAAAGATTGCATCCCTGGAAGGCGGCATTGGCGCAGTTGCAACATCTAGCGGAATGGCCGCACAGTTCTTAACCTTTGCAGCGCTAGTTGGCACCGGTGATCACGTAGTTGCATCATCTGCGCTATATGGCGGCACCTTGACCCAACTGGATGTGACGCTGCGTCGTTTCGGGGTTGATACAACATTTATTACAAGCGACAGGGCCGAAGATTTTAAGGCGGCAATCACTGATAAAACTAAATTTATTTATGCTGAAATGATTTCAAATCCAGCTTCCCAAATCGGAGATATTGAAGCACTGGCCAAGGTGGCCCACGATGCCGGCTTGCCTTTGGTAATTGACTCAACCGTGGCAACGCCTTATCTGGTGCGACCAATTGAATACGGCGCAGATATCGTCTTGCACTCGGCGACTAAATTCTTGGGTGGCCACGGCACAACATTGGGTGGAGTAATTGTCGAATCAGGAAAATTTAATTGGGGCAATGGCAAATTCCCAACTATGACTGAACCTGTGCCGTCATATGGCGGTGTTTCCTGGTGGGAGAACTTTGGGGAATTTGGTTTTCTCACCAAAGTTCGCGTGGAACAGCTGCGCGATATCGGCGCATCTTTGAGTGCAATGTCAGCATTTTTACTTGTGCAAGGCGTTGAAACTCTGCCACAGCGCATGCGCGATCACGTTGCCAATGCCAAAGTTGTCTCAGAATGGTTAGAAAGTGATCCGCGTATTGAATGGGTTAAATACTCAGGCCTTGCCAGCCATCCACATAATGCGCGTGCGAAGAAGTATCTGCCCGAAGGCCCAGGTTCGGTATTTTCATTTGGCGTTAAGGGCGCAGGCGCACTTTCTAGCCGCGAAACCGGTGAGAAATTTATTAACTCAGTCCAGCTAGCTAGCCACTTGGCCAATATTGGCGATGTGCGCACCTTGGTAATTCATCCAGCCAGCACCACACATCGCCAATTAACCGATGACCAGTTAATTGAAGCCGGCGTGCCACAAGATTTAATCCGAATCAGCGTTGGTTTAGAAGATGTAGAAGACATACTCTTTGATCTAGACCAAGCGTTAACGATCGCATCAGGAAAGGCTCGCTCATGACATATCAAGAGCCAACTGCGCTAGATCGCTTGAGCTTTATGAGCAGCGCCAAGAATGTGGCCATTGTTGGGGCATCAGATAATCCAGCCCGCGCTAGTTACTTTGTTTCTACATATTTATTATCGGCATCGCACTTTAAATTATTTTTCGTAAACCCAAAATTAACTGAAATTCTGGGCCAGAAGGTTTATAAATCACTAGCTGAAATTGATGAGCCAATCGATATCGTCGATGTCTTTAGAAAGGCATCTGATATTCCAGGTGTCTTGGATGAAGCAATTGCAATTAAAGCTAAGACTTTCTGGATGCAGCTGGGGATTTCAGATCAAGCATCCGCAGAACGCGGTGCTGCTGCCGGGTTAAATGTGGTGCAGGATAAATGTTTAAAGATTGAACATGCTCGTTTTGCAGGTGGGCTAAACCTGGCCGGTTTTAACACCGGGGTTATATCTTCCAAACGAAATAAATCTATTTAATTTAGTTAATTTAGCCTCACAAAAGGGCGTAATTTGACCTCGCCTGGCTGAGGATTTGCCCATATCCTTTCTGCCATTGGCCCACCGCGGGCGCTGGCTCTGCCCGAGATAGGAACTGCAATGGATGAGAAAACTCTTTTAAAGCTCTGGAATGAAAAGCGCACTCAGATTATTACTGCGCAGATTTCACCAGCGTTAGTATTAATCGGCGTAATGGCCCTTGCTGCAACTGGAAAATTTGCTGATGCTAGCGATAGCGCTAAATACCTGGCCCTTGGTGTTGCTGCAGTAACCGGAATCCTGGCGATGATTAGCCAATACGCAGCAATTCGCGAAGCAGAAGCTTTGATCGTTGATTTAAATCGATTAGAGAAGTCATCGGCACTTGCTGCCAAGATCGCCGATTCACGTGGGTTGCTATCGCTATCTGCAATCGCAATTGTCGGAATGGGTATTGCGATTTTTGCTCTGGTTACCTGGGCAGTTCTGGGTTAAGGGCTGAACTTTCATGGGGATCGGTATTGCAATAGTTGCGTTCTATGCGATTTTGGCTGGGGTATTGATCTTTAAATATGAAAAACCAAGCAAGAACCGCGGCAAGATCACCGGCCGCGGTGGAGATTTTGAAGGCTAACTAAATGGGCAAAGTTCGTGGTCTATTAAAGGCATCGCACTTTGGCCCAACGTTAATTGTTACAACAATCGCTTGGTTCTTAGCCGCTCATTATTGGTGGGAAGGGCCAGCCTATGTAATCGCCTTTGGCGTCTTTACCGGACAGTTGGTGGTCGGCTGGAGTAATGATCTATATGACTACGAAGATGATCTAAAACATAATCGGCAAAATAAGCCTTTAGTTGCAGGTGTTATATCTCGTAGTTATTTGATTAATTGGCTGCGCTTTATGGTGGCATTCTCGTTTGTGGCAAATTTACTTGGCCCGCTTGGCTTTAAGGGCGGCCTGGTTTATATGTTTGGAATTTCAATGGGAGTTGCCTATAACTTCTACTTCAAATACAACGCCTTCTCTTGGCTGCCATATGCGCTGGCCTTTGCTGCGTTGCCATCATGTGTTGTTATCTCAAAGGGCTTAGCTGTGCCGGTATGGATGTGGCTGGGGGGAGCGATCTTTGGAACAGCTGCCCACTTTATAAATGTAATAAAAGATATGGATCAAGATCGCGCCAGCGGTATTGGCGGAGCGCCACAGCGGATCGGTAAGCGAAATTCGATCGTGGCGGCAGCGGTATTAATCGCCCTGGGTGCAGCAACCGTCTTCTTTCTAGGTTAATTAACTCAGAGTTCATTGCCTTATATGGCAAGAGGTCGATGGGCTGGCTATTGTTTTCGCATGTCGATTCGCCGCAGGGATTTAATCGTCGGCCTCTTTGGCACAGCACTTTCCTTTATTGCAGGTGGCGCCTTTGCCGCTGATACTCCGCTGATTAAATGCACGCGCGTTGGGCAAACTGTTATTTACCGGAACCAGAAATTTACCTGTGTGAAAAAGGCTGGAAAGTTGGTCTGGGGCAAGGGCGTGCCGCTGCCCGTAAAGAGCGCAACGCCAACGCCAAGCGCATCTGCAACACCTGCACCAAGCCCAACTCCTGCACCTTCTGCAACTCCAACACCCTCCCCAAGAACAGCGCCCATGGCAACAGTTACACCAACTCCAAGTGCGCAAGGAATAAAGGTTGCATCCTCTGCTGATGTAACTCTTGGTGGCTCAAAGGTAGTTACCGCAACAACTTCTACAGGTGCTCGTATACCTATCGCGTTAGCGCGAGATAGCAAGGGGCTACATGCCTTTAGCGCTGAATGTCCGCATGCAGGTTACATAGTAAAACCACAAGGTAGCGATGAATTTATCTGCCCAGCGCATAACTCATTATTTAGTTCAAAAGATGGCGCGGTATTACGTGGGCCAGCTTCTTACGGCCTAGGAATTTATCCAGTTACCGAAATCGGTGGAGAAATCTTCGTAACTATTTAACGAAGGCTGCGCATAACGGCGGTGACTTTGCCTAAGATCTCGCAGCCATCGCCATTGATTGGTTTAAATGCAGGGTTGGCTGGAAGTAACCAGATGTGGCCGTTCTTGCGTTGGAAAGTCTTAACAGTTGCTTCGCCACCGATCATCGCGGCAACGATTTCGCCGTTGTTGCAATCCTTCTGTTCGCGGATAACAACGTAATCGCCATCGCAGATTGCGGCATCGATCATTGATTCACCAACGACCTGCAACATATATAAGTTGCCTTTGCCGACCAGGGTTTCAGGCAGTGCAAATGTTGATTCAACATTTTGTTCTGCCGTGATTGGACCACCGGCTGCGATGCGACCGACGAGTGGAACCTGCTTAGAGGTTTCGACATCGATCTCAGATTTCTCACCAGGCATTAGGACTTCCAGGACGCCACCGCGAGTTGGGTGCGGGGTAATGAAGCCCTTGCCTTGGAGGAGGTCCAATTGATATTTAACTGATGCAGTCGAGCTCAGGCCAGCGGCGAGCGCAATTGCGCGCATAGATGGGGGAAAGCCCTGATCATCCATGCTCGCCTTGATGACCTGAAGGATCTTGAGCTGGCGGGCGGTGAGGCCGTGTTCACCTGCTGCTTGATCGGGGAGTTCAGTGACTTTGGCGCCGGTGGCTGGTTTTTTGCTCATGGATACAGGGTGACATATTGGCAGAAAAAAATCAAACATATGTTCGAAAATAACTTGCGCCATGTCGGTGGCATGGGGTTTAATTGGTTTTGTTCGAACAAGCGTTCGAATACCTTCCCCAAGGTAGTACCAGCAGGAGAAAACCATGAGCACAGTTTCATTAAATGTGATTAACGCGCAAACCCTTATAAATCAAGGGTTTCAAGGCTCTTCAACCAATCCGTCCGGCCTTCGTTTAAATCGCCGTGGTCGCCTGGCGCGCACGCTCTTGGTTCTCTCACTAGCTGTTGTACTTGCCAGCGTCTTTGGCCTCAAGGCCGGAGCCGGCACCCCAGATCATGTCGGAGCCCCCACTTCATTCATCCAGGTCACCGTGGCGCCAGGGGATACCTTGTGGTCACTTGCCACACGTATGGCCGATGGTGGGGATGTGCGCTCGCTCGTTGATGAGATCGCATCGGTAAACTCGCTGGCAACTGCTGAGGTCCAGGCAGGCCAGAAGCTCCGTATTCCACTGCGCTAAAGGGCGCGACACGCCGTTCATTGCGTATTTACCTACTCGACAGGCAAAGTCTCAAGATTTGCTTTATAGTTCCCACTATATGTAGGGGTCAAAGCAGTTAAAACTTCCATAAGTAGTGTTTTTACGGTAGTTTTTGCGGCTCACCAATACATCTAAATTTGGGAAATATCTAGTATTTCGAAGGGAGACACGCCGAGATGATTTGCCCGTTCTGCACACACGATGATTCCCGCGTCGTTGACTCTCGTCCGGTTGAAGATGGCACTCAAATCCGCCGTCGCCGCGAATGCCCACAATGTGGCGAGCGCTTTTCCACTCAAGAGGTAGCACTCCTTAACATCATTAAACGATCAGGTGCAACCGAGCCATTTGCTCGCGAAAAAGTTTTGGTTGGCGTTCGTAAAGCCTGCCAAGGTCGCCCAGTCGGCGAAGATGATCTAGTCCTATTGGCCCAGCGCGTTGAAGAAACCCTTCGTCGCACTGGCAAAGCTGAAATCGAAGCTCAAGAAGTGGGCATGGCAATCCTTGCGCCACTTCGCGAACTCGATGAGGTCGCCTATCTGCGTTATGCCTCGGTATACCGTAACTTTGCCTCCCTTGAAGATTTCGAAGGTGAGATCGCGTTACTGCGAGCGATGCCTTCGAGCGCGAATTCCCACGCAAATGAAATAAATGAAATAAATGTAAAAAGCGATGCCCCATCGTTAAAAGTAAATCAACCAGCGACGAGCAATCGTTAATTTAAGAGAAAACGGGAAAATATAAAATGTCAGATACGGTCATCAACCGGCCAGTAAAGATCAAAGCTCATAACACCGTAAAGGGTAAGGGCTTAACGATCGAACGTATTTATACAACTGAAGGGATTCACCCTTACGACGCAGTCAAGTGGGAACGTCGCGACGTGGTTCAGGCAAACTGGAAAACCGGGGAGACAGTATTTGAACAACACGGCGTTGAGTACCCAGATTTCTGGTCTGTAAATGCTTCAACAATTGTTACAACCAAGTACTTCCGTGGGGCAGTAGGAGCAGAAAATCGCGAATGGTCACTTAAGCAAGTTATCGATCGCGTAGTTCTTACATATACAAAAGCTGGAAAAGAATTTGGTTACTTTGCAACAGATAAAGATGCGGAAATCTTCGAGCACGAGCTAACACATATGCTCTTGCATCAGATCTTCTCCTTTAACTCACCAGTTTGGTTTAACGTCGGAACAGCAGCACCACAGCAAGTAAGCGCATGCTTCATCTTGTCGGTTGATGACACGATGGATAGCATCCTTAACTGGTACCGCGAAGAAGGAATGATCTTCAAGGGTGGATCAGGTGCTGGACTAAACCTTTCACGTATTCGTTCTTCAAAGGAACTTCTAAAGTCCGGTGGAACCGCCTCTGGCCCAGTTTCATTTATGCGCGGTGCTGACGCGTCCGCTGGAACAATCAAATCAGGAGGTGCGACCCGTCGCGCAGCCAAGATGGTTGTTCTAGATGTTGATCATCCAGATATCGAAGAATTTATCGAGACCAAGGTCAATGAAGAGGACAAGATTCGCGCCCTTCGTGATGCCGGATTTGATATGGATCTAGGTGGAAAAGACATCATCTCGGTTCAATACCAGAACGCAAATAACTCAGTCCGTCTTTCAGATAAGTTTATGCAAGCAGTTGAAAATGGAGAGCAATTTGGTTTAACCGCTCGCTCAACTGGCGAAGTTATCGACACCGTAGACGCGCGCGAACTCTTCACAAAGATCGCACAAGCAGCATGGGCTTGCGCCGATCCGGGAGTTCAATTTGATGACACCATCAATGATTGGCACACAACTCCAGAGACAGGTCGCATCAACGCGTCAAATCCTTGCTCTGAGTACATGTCACTTGATAACTCATCATGTAACTTGGCTTCACTTAACTTGATGAAGTTCTTAAAAGATGATGGTTCATTTGATGCAAAGACTTTCGGTCGCGCAGCAGAATTGATCATCACTGCAATGGATATCTCAATCTGTTTTGCAGATTTCCCAACTGAAGCCATCGGCGACACAACTCGCGCCTTCCGTCAGCTTGGTATCGGATATGCAAACCTCGGAGCACTCCTTATGGCTTCAGGCCTTGCCTACGATTCAGAAGGCGGACGCGCTCTAGCCGGTGCGATCACTTCACTTATGTCAGGTATCACCTACAAGCGTTCGGCAGAACTCGCTGGCATCGTTGGACCATATGCAGGCTTTGCACAAAATGCTAAGCCTCACGCACGCGTGATGCGCAAGCATGCAGCAGCTTCATCTGCAGCCAAGTCTTCAACAACTCTAGATATTGATGTCTGGACTGAAGCAAATAAGGCATGGGATGCATGTCTATCAACTGGCGACAAAAACGGCTGGCGTAACGCACAGATCTCTGTGCTTGCACCAACCGGAACGATCGGCCTAATGATGGATTGCGATACAACTGGTATCGAACCTGACTTCTCATTGGTTAAGTTCAAGAAGCTCGTCGGTGGCGGCTCAATGCAGATCGTTAACCAGACAGTTCCAGCAGCCCTTCGCAAGCTCGGATACGCTGAAGAAACCATTGAAGCGATCGTTGAATTTATCGCAGCAAATGGCCACGTCATCGATGCTCCAGGACTTAAGACAGAGCACTACGAAGTATTTGACTGCGCACTTGGTGCACGTTCAATTGCTCCAATGGGCCACGTGCGCATGATGGCTGCTTGCCAGCCGTTCCTTTCAGGTGCGATTTCAAAGACAGTTAACCTTCCTGAAGATGCAACTGTTGAAGAAGTTGAAGAAGTTCACCTTGAAGCATGGCGTATGGGTATCAAGGCACTTGCTGTCTATCGCGATAACTGCAAGGTCGGACAACCTCTTTCAGATGGCAAGGCGAAGAAGAAGGATGCTCCTGTTGAAGCAGAAGCGCTCGCAACTCCAGTTCGCAAGCGCCTTCCAAAGTCTCGTCCATCAACAACAACATCATTCTCTGTTGGCGGCGCCGAGGGTTACATGACCTCTGGTGCATATGCTGATGGCACCCTTGGTGAAGTATTCCTAAAACTGGGTAAGCAGGGTTCAACTCTTGCCGGTGTAATGGATGCATTCTCAATCGCAGTCTCAATCGGACTTCAATACGGTGTTCCACTAGAAACATTTGTAGAAAAGTTCACCAATCTGCGCTTTGAGCCAGCTGGTATGACAGATGATGCAGATATTCGCATGGCGCAATCCATGATGGATTACATCTTCCGTCGCTTAGCACTTGATTACCTACCATTTGAGCAACGTTCGGCGATGGGGTTGTTTACATCCTCAGAGCGTGCACGTGCGCTAGAGACCGGCGAGTACACACAAGATGTGAGTGCTGATATCCCAAAAGCGGTAGCGGCTGCGCCTGTGGCGGCTCCTGTGGCTGCTCCAAAGGCAGTTGAGGTAAAGATCGAAGCAGCACCGCTTGATCGAGCAATTGGTTCATCATCTGATCTCCTTGAATCAATGGGAATCAAATCAGATGCACCACTTTGTATGACATGTGGCGTAAAGATGCGTATGTCTGGTGCATGTTTCGTATGCGAAGGTTGTGGCAATACATCAGGTTGCAGCTAAGCAGTAACTTTTAACCAACCCCGTTAAAAAGCCCGTCGCGTAACTGCGGCGGGCTTTTTATTTGCGCAAACTCCTCTAAGATTTGAACTCTAACCAAGGGAGTTTTGGTGCCGCAAGCTCTACCGCCCAAAATGGTGCATCGTTTGGTCTTACTAAATGCGATGTTGTCCTATTTGATGGGCTCACTTGGTTTTTCAATCCAACTTATAAAGCGAGATTTCGAGCTAACTCGCGTGCACGCTGCTTGGCACAATATTGGTTGGGCATCGGCGTTGGTCTTTATCTCGCTAATTCTGCTTAGCCACGGCCATCGCCGCCCGGCCCATCAAACTATGCGCATCGGTTGGTTTGTAGTCGTTGCCGGAACTTTGCTCTATTGCTTAAGCCCCAACGTTTACTTCTCGATTCCAGCTATTGCGCTAGCCGCAAGTGGCTCAGTGATAACTGGCAATACCGCAACCGCAATTTTAGGCGCTCACTCCAAGACAGCGCTGAAAAATATGTTCCGGTCTACCGGGTTTGGTTTATTTATGGGTTCAGTATCACCAACAGTCATCGGCGTTACAACACAAGTTGATGTGCCATGGCGATGGACCGTTGGAATATCTGCAGTCGTAGTTGGTGTGGCTGCGCAATTTTTAATTCCAGAACTTGCTGCTCGCCCAGAGCCTGCCCACGAGGATCGCAAGATCAATTGGGATAGGCACTTCATCGCAATCATCTTCTTTGCCTTCTTATCGATCACTATGGAAGTCTCGCTATCTTCTTGGGCAGTGGATCTGCTTTCAGAGCGTGGAACTGCTTTAAAGACGGCCGTCTTATTTGCAACGATTGCACCTTACTTCGTAGCGCTCTCGCGTATTTATCTCTCTACAAAGCACAAATTTGAACTGAATCGCATTTGGAGTTACTGCTTTGCATCAGTGACTATCGGCATTGCAATTGTTGTCTTTACAACATCACCAACGCTGACATTGGTAGGGCTGATAATTGCAGCTGCCGGAATTGGGCCATGTGCGGCAATCGCAATTGCGCTAGCAAGCGGTAGTGATCAAGGAGCGGACCGAGGAATCGCCGCCTTTGTGATGGGGATGGGAATTTCCAATGGAGCATCTCCTTGGATTATGGGATTTGTAAGCGAGAACTTTGGCTTTGAGGCCGCCTATGCAGTGATCTTCTTTATTTTGATTTTGACTACGCTCACCTTTGGCTGGGTTATGAAAAATTCATTGTCTGCACAAGAAACGACGAATAGGATCTAAAAATGGCTAACCCTTCAGTTAGGCGCGCACAGGTAAGTTCTAAAGCTGCTGCACCTGAATGGGCCAAGTTAGAACGTCAGATAATTACAACGCTCAATGAAGTCGCCCCTGAATTCGTAGCGCGCTATACCCGCAGCGACGGTTCAATCATTTGGCGCGATGAGTGGCCCAGCATGGATGGATCGGATGATCCATATGAAGCATTTATGTATTTGGCTCTCTTTTACACAATTGGGGGCAGCGAAGAAGTCTATGAATTAGCGCGCAAGATGTGGGATTCAATCACCTTGCAATGGACTGAATATGGACAAATCCATCGTGAATTCGATGGTTATTACGACTGGATGCATCATGGCGAAGGTTATTTATTTCATTACTTCTTCGGTTTAACCAAACCTGATTCACTGATCGATCGCCAACGTGCAGCGCGCTTTGCCGGAATGTATACCGGCCAAGATAAAGAGGCGCACAATTACGATCGTGATAAGAAAGCGATGTTATCGCCACTTACTGGCAGCCGCGGACCGCGCCAAGTTGTGACCCACGAAGATTGGGAGACGCATCGCACCGTCCTTGATGATTACTTGGCGCCGTATGAAGATATTGTCAAAACTGATTTCTCATCAATGCGATGTAATTGGTCAGACCCGGAAGTCTATGACGATCTAATTAAGAAAATGAATGAGCGCATGAACCGCGGAGATGTTCCGCTAAATCTAAATTCAACTTCACTTTTAACCCATGCTTATATGTATTCAGGCGATGCGGATCTAAAGCAGATTATGTTGGAGTATTTAGAAGCTTGGATGGATCGCAAAGATGCTAACGGTGGAATCATGCCCGATAACATCGGGACCAGCGGCAAAATCGGTGAATTTAACGATGGAAAATGGTGGGGCGGCTATTACGGCTGGCGCTGGCCACATGGCTTTATGACAATTATGGAGCCGATTACAAATGCGGCGATGAACGCCGTTCTATTAACCGGTGATTACAAGTATTTAGATTTGCCTCGTTCACAATTTGATTTAATATGGTCACTACGTAAAGAAATCGATGGTGTGACAAAGGTGCCACATCGCCACTTCGATGCAGGTTGGGCAGATTACAGATTGCCATCTGCGCGCCACATGATCTATTTATGGACCTCATCGATGGCCCAAGAAGATTTAGATCGCATCCTTGCGCTGCCGCGTGATAATAATTGGGATGCTATTTATATCCCGGGTGTTTCAGGGGGAGATAAGGCAACCGGGCGCGATACCAAGCATTACATTGCAAATACTCTGCCGTGGTTCCAATTTGTGCAGGGCCACTTGCCAAATTATCCAGTAGAGATTTTGCAAGCCAATCTTGAATTAATCAAAATACAACTGCGCAAGATGCGCTCTAACACCGGCAATCCCCGCAACTGGGATAGCTATGACCCAGCAACTGCAGATGAAGTTGTCGGACTTGATCTGCGCGTTCCGGGTTACAACATCCATGCCTGGCAAGAATTTAATCCCGTTTACTTCGAAGGCTTGGGACAGATGGTCTTTGGTGGGCCGATGCATATTTCTCACGGCGGTCTGCAACATGGCAAGGTGCGCTTCTTTGACGGCAAATTACAGCGTCCGGGACTACCACCAGATGTGGCGGTAATTGTCGATGGCATGAATGCCACAACTCTGTCTATGCAAGTTGCCAATATCGGTGCAGATGCGCAAGAGCTCTTTATCCAAGCTGGCACATTTGCAGAACACCGATTTGAATCAGTTGTCATAACTGGCGCAGATGGCACCACTTCTGAGATGGCAATTGGCGATAAATGGTTTGCCCTTGACCTGATTGGGGGAGCAGTTGCATCTCTTAAATTTGTGATCAGCCGTTATGTAAATGACCCAAGTTATGAAACACCATGGTCTGCGCGCAGTGATTGGGATCCAATCATCAAGGGACGTAATTTATGATCTGGACGCAATGGAGTGATCTAAAGATTCCAGGTGGCTTGTCTCACCTGCCAACTAATGGAGTAACACCTGATCCTGCAGATCTGGAAAAGATTACTTTCTATGTTCCGGCTTACATGAACGGGTCAGCAGCGCTTACACCGATTGCAAGCATGAGTTCGTTGCAAGTTATCCAATCTCCAAATGCCGGCGTCGATGATGTTATCCCGTTGCTGCCTAAAGGCGTGAAGTTATGTAATGCAGCCGGTGTGCATGATGCTTCAACTGCTGAGCTAGCAGTGGGACTTGCGATTGCATCCCGTCGCGGATTTAACTCATTTGCGCAGAACCAGAGCAAGGGCGTCTGGCTACACACCAGCAATGCATCACTAACTGATTCCAAAGTCGCGATCCTCGGACATGGAAATATTGGAAAAACAATTGCGCAGATGTTGGGGAGTTTTGAAGTTGAGGTAGCTTCATTCTCACGCTCTGGAAGCGATGGCGCACTGACAATGGAAAACTTTGATCGCCTGTTGCCAACTTTTGATGTGATTATCTTGATCGTTCCGCTCAATGATCAGACTCGCCACTTTATAAACGCTCAGCGCCTTTCCGCTATGAAAGATGGTGCATCGCTAATAAATGTGGCGCGCGGTGCGATCATTGATACCGATGCTTTAGTTAGCGAATTAAGTACTGGTCGTATTTCGTGCGCGCTAGATGTTACCGATCCCGAACCGCTTCCTGCCGGACACCCTTTATGGAGCGCACCAAATACCATTATTACCCCACATGTTGGGGGAGATTCGAAAGCATTTGAACCCCGTGGGCGCGCACTGGTTGAAGAACAACTTGCTCGCTTTGCCGCAGGTCAGCCCCTAATTAACGTTGTTAGGCAGGGTTAATTTAAAGAATTGCAACAGTGTGCTTATCGATGAAATCCCAGTCGTAATCGATGCATAGACCCTCACCTTGGGGCGCCATTACATAACCATCGACGATATTTAGCTGGCTCTTTGTACCAAATTGGAAATCATCAAATGGATAAAGGGTTTCAAAGAATTCACAGTTGCTGATGGCAAGAGATGGGTGCAACTGCACTTGCTCTAGGCCGTGATAGATCGTGGTGTGAAGCTCGCACTTAACCCCGAATGATTCAGCTAGATGCGCTGTCTTCATAACCGCAGTGATACCAGCGCGCCATGACACATCGGTGCGAACGATATCTACGATGCCTTCTTTAATGCAGTTAGCAACAGAGTAATTATTTCCCGCAATAACTTCCGTGCCGCAAATCGGAATATCTAACTTTTCACGTAGCTTCTTTAGCCCGTGAAGATCCACATCTAGCAACGGTTCTTCAAACCATTTGTATCCAAGCTTTTCTAACTCACGGCCAGCCTTTAAAGCTTCTTCATATGAGTACATGATCACCGGATCTGCCATTAAGGTGAAGTCATCGCCAACTGCCTTGCGCACTGCGCGATAACAAGCGATATCTAAATCCAGGCCTCCTGGTGGATGGAGCTTGTATCCCTTATAACCTTTTGCTTTTACTTCAAGTGCTTGCTTGGCATAATCTTCGGGGCCCGGCAAAAACATTGATGAGACATATAGCGGCACCTTTTCGCGCGCTGCACCTAAAATTTTATAGACCGGCAACTTTGCCATCTTGCCCACGATGTCCCAGCAAGCGTTATCAAATGGGGCATATGAATAAATTGGAACGTGGTTCCAGCGGCGATCAAAGAGTTCAAAGTCCTTCATATTCTTGGCAGAATCGTGAGCACTGCGCCCCATAAAGAATGGCTTTACCTGCGACATTGTTGCCGCCGCGGCCTTGGCATCTTGTGCGCCAAAGCCAAAGGATGTTCCCTTAACGCCATCTTCAGTTGTAATTGTGACAACAGTGAAATCAGGGCGTGAGCCACCCGGAAGTTTTACCGCGGCAACGGCATCTTTTGATGCTGGTTCATCTGAGCCACGACAAGCGCGAATCTCAATATCTTTAATAATTGATAAGCCCACGATCATTCCCATCCGCTCGAAAAATCCTATAGGAAAACTTAGCGCGCGCAGAACTTTGGGTCAAGGATAAAACGAATTTATTTTTTGTTTATTGCTTGTGCAGCAGGGGCGAATCGCCTAAGTGAAGATTCGATATGTGCATGCATCGCAGTGCGCGCCGCCTTTGAATTCTGATCGATAATCGCTTTAGCGATCACATCATGTTCTTTGATCGCAAGTTGGCCCGAGCCGACTTGGTAATACTCATCAAAGAGATCTTGCACAAATTTTGCGCGACTCTCGCCCTCAATTAAGTGCAACTTGTTAGCCATGAATAAGCGGAATAAATGTAGGTGGCAATGGGTGCGTTCGTATGAATCAGCAACTGATTGATTGCCGGAAATACTTGCGATCAGTGCATGAAAACGGGCATCGTGTTCAGTCAGCGCCTGGAATTGATCATCACCGGAAATCTTTAGCGCAGTCTTTGCGCTCTGCATCTCAGCCTTTAGTGCGGTCTTGCCGGTGTTATCTACAAGCTTGGCTGCTTGTTCAGCAGCCCATGGTTCAATCAATAACCGAAATTGAAAGAGGTCATTAAATTCTTTTAAGGATAAGAGATCAGTTGCTTTATAACCTTTAAGTGGTTCTTTGGCGATGAGGCCATCTGATTCCAAGCGAGCAAGTGCTTCACGAACTGGAGTCTGCGATACATCTAGTTGTACAGCAAGGGCATCAATATTTACGCGTGAGCCCGGAGCAATCTCGTGATCAAAGATCATCCGTTTGATCATCTCGTAAATTTCGTCAGAGAGAACCGAGCGACGGGGCGTGCGTTTTACCGGGCGAGCAGATGCGCTCTTCTTAATTGGCATTACTCACCCCGTTTGAAATTAGTTCTTGCGCTACTTGCGAAGGCGTAATCCTTGCATACCGCCATCGACATTGAGAACAGTGCCAGTGGTAGATGCCTGACGGGGGCTTGCTAGATAGAGAATTGCGCTGGCAACTTCATCGGCACTTACTAGCCGTCCCATTGGTTGACGCGCTTCAAGAGCGGCGCGTTCTGCAACTGGATCGGCTGCTTGTGAAAGAAGTCGGGCAACCCAAGGAGTATCTGCAGTTCCTGGTGCAACGCAGTTAACGCGCACCTTATCTGGGATGCCATCTGCTGCCATCGCCAAGGTAAGTGATAAGACTGCGCCCTTGCTTGCGCTATAGACGGCGCGTTGGGGCAGCCCAGCAGTTGCTGCGATAGAACAAGTATTAACGATCGATGCGAACTTGCTCTTCTTTAGCATCGGCATTGCAGCTGCGCTTACGCGACCCATGCCAAAGACATTCACGCCAAATACTTTCTGCCATTCTTCTTCTTTGGCATCGGTAATTGAACCGATTGCTCCCACGCCTGCATTATTAGCAAGCACATCAATTACATCTGTGTGCTTGGCAATTTCGGCAAAGGCGGCAGCAACTTTCGATGGATCAGAGACATCACACGGTATGAAGGTTGCGTACTTGGACATTTCACCTTCATTTAAATCAAGGCCAAGGACTTTGGCGCCAGATTCCGAGAGCGCTCTCGCAACGGCTAGACCGATACCCGAACCTGCTCCAGTGACGACGGCAGTGAGACCTTTGAATTCAGTACTCATGCTTATTCTCCGTTCTTCCAGTACGAACCTGATGGGAATTGGTACTTATCGATACTCGCTTGATGCATTTCTGCTCCCGCACCTGGTTGAAGCGGGACCATGTAACTGCCGTTCTGTATATCTGTTGGAACTACAAAGTGTTCGTGCAAGTGATCAACAAATTCAACGATTCGGCCTGGATGATGGCCGGTGACTGCCACAGCATCAAACATCGCTAAGTGCTGCACCATCTCACACAGGCCGACGCCACCGGCGTGCGGACAAACTGGCACCGAATATTTTGCAGCCATCAAGATATTTGCGATGTTCTCATTAACACCGGCAACTCGTGTGGCATCGATCTGCATCACCGAGAAACCCTTGCTCTGCAGCAATTGTTTAAAGATGATTCGTGATCCTGCCATTTCACCGGTTGCTACCGCTGTTGGGGCAACCCCTGCTGCAATTTTGGCGTGGCCAACAACATCAGTTGGTGAAGTCGGCTCTTCAATCCAACGCAATTTAAATTCTCGTAACTCATTGATCCAAGTAATTGCTTCATCAACATCCCAGACTTGATTAGCATCGATCGCAATTGAAAAATCTGGACCAACTAGTTCGCGCACTTTCCGCAGGCGGCGTTTGTCATCTTCTAGTGATTTGCCACATTTATATTTAAGTAAGGTAAATCCTTGATCCATTGCTTTTTGCGTTAGCTTTAGCATCTTCTCGTCGGTATAGCCGAGCCAGCCCGGGGAAGTCGTGTATGCCAAGACCCCTTGGGTGCGTAGCTTGGCCTCATTGGAACTCTTGTAATCTAATTGGCGATATAAGATATCTAACGCTTGGCTGCGATTTAGAGCATCGGTTATATAACGGAAATCAACGGCGTTGACTACTTGTTCTGGTGTTAGATCAGATAACAACTTCCAGAGCGGCACCTTGCGCTCTTTTGCAAACAAATCCCAGAGCGCATTTAAGACACCGCCTGCTCCCATATGGAAGACGCCGTAATCTGGCCCCAACCATCGCAGCTGTGAATCACCAGATAGCTGACGAGCTATGTCGCCGATATTATCGAAAGCATCGGCGGTATCTAACCCGACTACTTTTTCAGCCAGAATATCCAGCGCTTTGATCTGAACTTCATTGCCACGCCCGATTGTGAAAATAAGTGAGTCACCGTGCATGTCAGAGTCAGTTTTGATGCGTAGGTATGCCCCAGAATAATCTGGGTCTTGGTTCATCGCATCTGAGCCATCAAGCATTTTCGACGTTGGAAAGCGAACATCGAAAGTTTCGAAACCAGTTATTTTCGCCATTACTTTACGTACTTCTCTAAGCCCTTAGGAGTTCCGTTTTCTTGCCAGATATTTTCAAAGCCAACTCCAGGTGCAGTTGGCGCATGGACATGGCCATCAGCGTGAACCAAAGATTCGCGCTTAATTGGGTTGCCCCAAACCAGAGATTCATATGCAGTTGTGTTTTTAATTGCCATACATAGATGAGCGCTTTCTAAACCAAAGCCATGGACTTCTGCGCGCAAGTGGTAAGCATCTGCTAAATGAGCGATACGCATCGCACCAGTAAATCCGCCCTTAAGGAATGTACTCGTACGCAAGCTAGTGGCTACGCCAGTTGCGACAAAGTCACCAGCGTTCATATGGGAACCATCGGTTACTTCACCAAGCAACAACGGTACGCGAACTCTCTCGCCTAACCACTTATATGCAGTCACGCTAAATTCGCGCATCGGTTCTTCATACCAAAGATAGTTTGCTTCATCTAAAGCATGTCCCAAATAAACGGCATCCTGTAAATCGAAAGCAGCAGAGCCGTCATACATTAGCTCCACATCAGGACCCACATGGGCACGAAGCGCTAAACAGAGTTCAGCATCGCGTTTGGCGTTACCGAATGCATGCAACTTAATCATCGGATAACCAAGGGCAAGCGCTTGATCGGCGATATCTAGAAATTCAGCAATTGATGAGTAAGTAACAGTTGAGGCATATGCCGGAAGCTTGGTGCGATATCCACCAAGTAATTGGTGAACCGGCAGTCCTGCTTGTTTGCCGCCGATATCCCAAAGTGCGACATCTACTAAGTGAGTTAAGTTTGGGGCAAAGCGTTCGATGCGATCGAGTTCCCAAACGCGTTCCCATAAATGTTCGCGTTGTAGTGGATTTTGACCAATTAACTCATTGCGAAAGCGACGATCAACATAATCTTTGAGAATGACCCCACGATTGGAAGAGGCAAAGCCAGTGATTCCGGCATCGGTTTCGATGGCTAGCCAGCCACCCAAAGTTGAGCCATCGGAGCCAGGAATGCGATCGCGCCAGACAAAGGCAGGCGTAAAACCAGGGCGTTCTTCGAGGATTACCTCAACGTTGGTGATTTTCATCTTCGCCCTGCTTCCTGAGCCTAAAAAAAGATATCAAAAAGATATATTGAAAATACTATACGAAATAGTATTTGCCCCCATAGTATTTGGTCAACTGGTCAGATCGGCAACTAGGAGCTGGCGCCAGACTCATAAAGGGGGATACCTTGAAGAAGAAGTACTCACTAATTGCAATCGCTGGTGCGTTTGCAATTGCAGGTACAACAGTGATGGCAATGCCTGCACAAGCAGCAAAGCCTTCAATCACAATCTGGGTAGATGCGCCGCGTCTACCAGGTGCAAAGTTGTACGCAGAAATCATGAAGCCAACAGTTGATGTGAAGGTTGAACTTCACGCACAGGCAGATCTAGTACAGAAAGTTTCACTATTTAACCGCGTTAAAAAGGGTTGGCCGGATGTTGTATTCGGCCCACCAAATGACGTATCAGTTCTAGCAGATGCAAATAACGTTTTGCGCCTTGATAAGTACGCTCCAGCTGGTTTCTGGGATGATATGAAAGATGGAAACCAATGGTGTAAAGGTGCTGACGGTGGTTGGTACTGCGTAAAGAACGACCTTGCACAGGATGTACTTTGGGTTAACACCAAGTTGATGAAGGACTTTGGTTACACAGTTCCTAAGACAATGGATGACTTCGCAAAGATCGGTGCAGACATTGCAAAGAACCACCCAGGTTATTCACTAGGTGCTCTTGGATCACAGGGACTTTATTCAGGTTACCTATGGCCATCCCAGTGCCCAGTTAACCAAGCAACATCTTCAACAGCTGTAAAGATCGCTCCAAAATCACCTAAGTGCACACGCGCAACAGCGCTTGTTCAACCAATGATTGACTCCGGAGTTCTTTCTACTTCAGCTCCTTGGGATGCTGACTTCATCAAGGATTATGGTCAGGCCAACAAGGTTGTAATGACTATCGGACCATCATGGTTCGGTGAATTCGTAATCCGTCCAGCATCATCATGGGCAGTTCCGGCGGGTCAGATCACCGCTGCAGCGATGCCTATGTGGGCTGGCGAAAAGGTTAACTACTCAGGCGAATGGGGCGGCGGAATTTACACCGTATCTCCACACTCTAAGTATCCAAAGGAAGCACTTGCATTTGCAGTCTTCATGGTTCAAGACAAGCGTAACGTCGTAGATGTCGCGAACCCAGATGGCTCAAAGGGCGCTCCAACATTCCCAGCATCGAAAAAGGGAAATGCACTTTGGAAGGCAAAGATCTCATCTGATAAGTACTACGCAGCAGATCCATATCCAGCAATGTTGGAACAGTCAACAAAGATCTTCTCTGGTGAAAAGCCAGTTTCTTATGACACCAACGGCGCTCAAGAAGGAACCATGTCAAACGAGTTGAAGAAGACTAAGAATGCACAAGCTGCACTCGATGCCTTTGCTGCTTATGCTGGCAACCTTGCTAAGCAACTCGGATACAAGGTAACTACTAGCTGATAGAAGTAAAGCTCTACCAGTAATACCTTAAGAGGGATAAAGAACCAGGTTGGTCACTTAGGTGGCCAACCTGGTTCTTACCTAAATTAGTTGTAAAAAGTTTTTAATAAGTTTTAAAATATTTTGGGGGATTAGATGGCCAAGAAGAAGCGAATCGGTAGCAGTTTTGCGATGTATGCGATGTTGGCACCGTATATGGCGCTACTTATCGTCTTTGGCATCGTTCCTATCATTATGGCGATCAAGGAAGTTCCCGCACCATCTCGCGTTAACCAAGATGGCGGCTGGGATGCCTTTAAAATAGTTTTGCAAGACTTTAGATTCTTGCCGGCGTTAAAACACGTACTTGGATTTATGGCTATATATGTGCCGATCACAACAATTTTCGTGATTGCAGTTGCCCTGATGCTTGATATTAATCCAAGTAAATGGAAGAAGTGGCTTCGCCTTGCGTATATCGTGCCGGCCTCAATTTCAGGCGCTGTGGCAGTTCTAGTTTGGTATGTAATTTTCGCGCCAACACTTAGTCCGATTAAGCCGGTTCTAAATGCCCTTGGTATTGAAAAGAGCGAAGAGATTTGGCAGACCAAGAATCTGACTTGGCTATTCGCAATTATGGCTTTCTTCGTGGTGGCCGGCAACTGGATCCTGATCCAATACGGTTCTCTGCAATCACTTTCTCAAGAAATTATCGAAGCAGCCCGCATGGATGGTTGTTCTGCCTTCCAATTGGGATGGCGAATCAAACTCCCATTAATCAAGAAGTACATCATTTATATGGGCGTACTTATCTTTGCTGGCGGTCTGCAGCTCTTCGTTGAACCGCAATTGTTAAACACTGGAGTTTATGCAGGTATTGCTGAAGCCTGGTCACTTGATCAACTCTCATTTGAACTTGCTTTTACCAGCGGTGACTTTGGTGGTGCATCAGCGCTCTCACTTATGCTTCTGATCCCTAGCTTGCTCGGTGCGCTAATAGTTATCTTTAAGACGGATATGTTCGAAGAAGCCGAAGTCTCCGGCAAGCGAAAGGCAGAATAATCATGGCCTCATTACTAAAGATTAATCGCCGCGCATATAAGCTTCGCCAGGAAAATCCTGTTGCAGCTTTCTTCGTAAACGCATTCCTGATCTTCTTTGCAGTCGTCAGCGTAGTTCCAATGATCTGGTTGCTCCTTGCGCCGACCAAGACGGATGCTGATCTCTCAAATAAAAACCCACTCATGTTCGGTCATCTATCTGGTTATATCGATGCTTGGAAGAATCTGCAGTACTTTGATGATGGCGTTATCGCTAAATGGGCATGGAACTCAATCTGGTTTACTGGATCCATTGTGGTAATTGCAACGATTACCGCATCCCTTGCTGGTTTCGTTTTAACGGCATCTAATATCAAGTTCAAGCGCACCTTCTTGATTTCAACTTTGATTACGATGCTTGTTCCACCGATGGCTTTGGTAGTTCCAGTATTCGTACTGATGGACAAGCTCTCACTTATGGATAAGCCGATCTCAGTGATTCTGGTTTCATCGCTCTATCCATTCGGTGCCTTCTTGTCCTATATCTATTACTCAACCACTATTCCAAAAGAGTTATACGAATCAGCGCGAATTGATGGATGTAATGATTTCCAGCTCTATCTAAAGATCTGTTTACCGCTATCTGGGCCGCTGATCTCACTCCTTGCCTTCTTCGCCTTTATCGGCAACTGGGCAAATTACTTCCTGCCTTACATCTTGCTGCCATCTAGTGAGAACTACACCTTGCCAATAGGTATGGGCTTCTTGTTCTACTCAACTCCAGCGATTAACCCGGCAGTTGGTGCGACATCAGTTCCAGTTGGAAAACCAGAAATTGCACTCGCTGGTGTATTGATTGCCCTTCCAATCATGATCGTCTTCTTAATCTCTCAGAAGCGTCTGGTGCGAGGCATGCTCTCTGGCTCCATTAAGGAGTAGTTCTCTAAGACGAGAACAACGACCATGGCTCACAACGATCGAGTTCAGTTAAGAACTGGGCTCGAAATCTCCCAGATGGGTTTGGGGACGGCAACTTTTGGCGGCCTCTATACATCTGTCTCACAAGAAGAATGTGATGCCGCAATCAATTGCGCACTCGATAATGGAATTACCTATATCGATACCGCACCACATTATGGCAAAGGGACCGCTGAACGTCGTTTAGCAAAATCTTTAAAAGGCAAGCCCCGCGCCAGTTATGAGATCTCAACCAAGATTGGCCGCTTACTTGTTCCAACCGAGTATGAGGCAGAACCAGATTTCGCCGATACAGATACCTCGGTTACTCGAGTCTTTGATTTCTCAGAAAGTGGAGTTGAAAAATCACTGCGCTCTAGCTTGGAACGCATGGAGCTAGAAAGCGTTGAGATATTAATGATTCATGATCCAGACGATAATGCCGATGCGGCAATTCGCGAATCATTTCCTGCTCTACTAAAGATGCGCGAAAAGGGAATCATCAAAGCTATTGGCGTTGGCATGAATCAATCGGCAACACCGGCGCGCATGATTAAAGAGACTGATATTGATTTGGTTTTGATTGCCGGTCGTTATTCACTCCTTGATCAACGAGCGCTGGCTGATTTATTGCCAGTGGCTCTCGAACGCGGCGTCGATATCATCGCAGCTGGAGTATTGAACTCAGGTATCTTGGCTAATCCAGTAAAAGGCGCGACTTTTGATTACGTTCCAGCATCTGATGAGATCCTGGTTAAGGCCCAGCGCATTAAAGCGCTATTAGATCAGCACGATATTCCACTTGCCGCAGCGGCGCTGCAGTACCCGCTGCGCCACCCAGCCGTTAAGTGCGTGTTAATTGGTTGTCGCAGTACAGATGAGATTCTAAGTAATGCTGCAAATTTAGATTTAGAACTTCCAGAAGGTATCTGGCAGAAGATCAAAGCAATTCTGTAGAAAAGGGTGGAATAAATGGCGCTACATCCGCAAGCTAAGGCATTTTTAGATCTGATGGCTTCCTTTAACGCCCCCGATATATCTGAGGCAGGCGCCTTTGCCGCGCGCAGTGGTTCACATGGTGAACCTGATATTTCAGGCGCCATCGATCCAACTGTTCGCATAGATAACCGTTTTTTTACCTCCAGCACCGCAGATACCTATATCAAGATTTATACACCAGCAGGAAGTGGTCCTTTCAACGCACTTGTTTACTTCCATGGTGGGGGATGGGTAGTTAATTACGTAGGTAAATATGATGCGCAATGTGCGGCCCTTGCCACAATGACTAACTCAGTTGTTATCTCTATTAACTACCAGAAAGCGCCAGAACATAAATTTCCGATCCCATTTAATGATTGCTATGAAGGTCTGCAGTGGGTTGTCGCAAACACTAAAGAGCTAAATATTAGGGAAGATAAAATAGGCGTGGGCGGCGATAGCGCCGGCGGTAATTTGGCATCAGCGGTTGCCTTGGCGGCGCGCGATCGCGGAATTAAGTTGGCTTATCAACTCTTGATCTATCCATGTAATGGTCCGCAATATGTTGACTCTAAAGATGTTCCAAATGCTGATAACTATGGCCTGACCCAGCGCGGTATGAAATGGCTCTGGGAGCAATATCTAAATGGCCCGGCAGATCGTGATAATCCTTATGCGGTTCCACATTCTGCAAAGAGTTATGAAGGCTTAGCGCCTACAGTTATCTTCACCGCTGAATACGATGTCTTGCGCCAAGATGGAATTGATTATGCCGCCAAGTTAAAGGCTGCTGGTGTTCCCACGGCATATATCGATTGCCCAGGCATGATCCATGGCTTCTTTAACTATGGAAAATATATTGATGAGGGGATCGAGATTCGTAAATGGATCGCTGCTGAAATTAATAAGGTGCTTGGCGCTTAAATATGACCACCCAATTAAAAGGTATGACGTGGGATCACCCGCGCGGTCTTGATTCAGTCGTTAACTCAAACGATCTGTTGCAAGAGCGTTGTGGCATATCTGTTAACTGGGATGCTCGTTCGCTGCTCGCCTTTGGTGATCAGCACATCTCTGAGTTCTATGAAGATTACGATTTAATGATTATCGATCATCCACATATTCCTGATGCAGTCCATGCCAAAGCGGTAATTGCCTTCGAAGATGTGGCCACAAAAGAACAACTCGAATTACTAGAGCGCACCAGCGTTGGGCAATCGCATGCTTCCTATAAATATCAAGGAAAGCATTGGGCGCTGGCTATTGATACAGCAGCACAAGTAAGCGCATACCGTCCCGACAAAGCAGATTCATCACCTGTCTTTTGGAGCGATGTTATAGATCTAGCTCGTACCGGAAAATTACTTTGGCCCCATAAGCCTGTAGATGCCTTTAGTACCTTTGCAACGCTGATGGCCCAGAAAGGTGCACCGTTGACTGCCACAAAGACCTTTATTGATCAAAAGGTTGCGCTGGAAGTTCTGGAATTTATGCTCGAGCTATCAGCGTTAGTTCCAGACTTTTGCGCAACAAGTAATCCCATTGATATTGCAGAACGTTTAAGCGGCGGTGAAGATTATTCCCATGGCATCTGCATGTATGGCTATAGCAATTATTCACATACTGGTTTTAGACAGCACCGTTTGGTCTATGAAGATGTGCCATCTTTCGATGGCCAAGCATCTGGTTCACAGCTAGGTGGAGCAGGCGTTGCTATTTCAAGTAAAAGTAAGAATGTGGAGGCAGCCGCAACAGCCGCAATCTTGCTATCGCTACCGGAAATCCAAGCAACGACTTATGGCGCAGCCGGTGGCCAACCCGGCAATCTCGTGGCCTGGAAGAACGGTTCGCTAAATGATCTAACCCTTAACTTCTTCCGCAATACCTTGCGCACCTTAGAGCGCGCTTGGGTTCGTCCGCGGGTATTGGGTTGGCCTGATGTGCAGTACCAAAGTTCGCTGGTGATTCATAACGCATTGACTTCCCGAAAGGTAAGTGCGAGCGTAGTTTCAGAGATCGCATCCATGTACGAGAGATATGTAAAGGAATAACTATGAAACTTTACTTTGAAGAACACGAGATAAATTCAACTCGTACCAGCATGGGACGCACGATCACTGAGGCAGATATCGTCACTCACGCCGGACAAACCGGTGATTTCTACCCCCATCATATGGATGCCGAATGGTGCAAGACTCAAGAATTTGGCCAGCGCGTAGCCCACGGAACTTTGATTCTTAGCGTCGCAGTCGGAGCCCTTGCTGGTGAAATAAATGAAGTTGCCTTTAGTTACGGATATGACCGAGTCCGCTTTATCTCACCTGTATTTATAGGCGACACCATTACCTCAAAGGCTGAGATTGTGGCCAAGCGCGAACATGCTAAGCGCGCCGCTGATTTCGGTTTAGTAGATGAGCAAGTCACTGTCACCAATCAACGTGGTGAAACTGTGATCGCCTTTGTCCATGTCTATATGGTGGAGAAGAAGAAATGAGTTGGCTATTGGATGCGCGCGTTCGTAGCGCCATGATCTCGGATTCACTCGATGTAATCGGAGTGCGCAATAACGCGATGTCGGTAAATGTTAAGGCGCTACGTCCACATATGCGCGCCGTTGGTTTAGCTGCAACTGTGCACTTTGTGGCAGATAGTAATTACGATCAAAAAGATCCATATGGGGATGGAATTGATTTTCTAGATACTTTAAAACCCGGAGAAGTTGCTGTTGTTGCAACCGGAGGAGATGCGCTCTCGGCTTTCTGGGGCGAGCTATTTTCAGCAGCTGCAAAAGGACGTGGCGGTACAGGAGTAGTGGCAGATGGTCCGCTGCGTGATACCGAACAGATCGTTGGTTTAGATTTCCCGGCATTTGGTTATGGCACTCGCCCGTTAGATTACAAAGGACGGATGCGCATTAAATCTATGCGCACAACTGTTATCTGTGGGGGAGTAGAAGTAAACCCGGGCGATGGTGTTATTGCAGATGCCGATGGAATTGTGGTTGTACCGGCTCAGCATTTAGCAAAGGTGACCGAGCTAGCTAATGCCCGCGCAGCTACAGAAAAGAGCGTTTTAAAGGATTTATTGGCCGGTAAAAGCGTAAGACAGGTATGGGATGCCTACGGCGTTCTGTAATGAGATGAGAAATAGGAGATAACCATGACAAATGAACTAATCGATACCCACCAACATCTTTGGGTAATGAGTGAGCGCGCATATTCTTGGATCGCACCAGAATATGGTCCGCTCTATGACGACTTCACACCTGAGCGTCTTGCTCCAGAAATTCCTGCCTCAGGTGTTACAGGTTCTGTCTTAGTTCAAGCAGGCGATACCTACGAAGATACTTTTTATATGTTAGATGTTGCAGCTAACTCTGATTTTGTACAAGGCGTAGTTGGTTGGATTCCGTTTGATCGCCCCAACGAAGCGCGCGCTGCGATTGAAACCTTCAAAAAGAACCCGTATTTCAAAGGCGTTCGCAACTTAACTCACGATTACTCCAATCCCAAGTACGAATCCGACGATGCTTGGATTCTGCGCCCGGCAGTATTAGAAACACTTGCCATGGTCGAGAAAGCCGGGCTTAGCTTTGATTACGTTTCAATAAAGCCAGAGCACACCAAGAACGTTGTTACCTTGGCGAATAATTTTCCCAATATGAAGATTGTTGTCGATCACTTTGCCAAGCCACCGATTGCGGCTAAAGAGATGGAGCCATGGGCATCGTCCATGGCTGAGATCGCAGTCTTCCCAAATGTCTATGCCAAGTTATCAGGGCTAAATACCGCATCTGATCTTGCCAATTGGAAAGTTTCTGATTGGCAGCCATATGTTGATTTCATGGTTAAAACTTATGGTGCACAGCGCGTGATGATGGGTGGAGATTGGCCGGTAATTGTCCTCGGCAACAACTACGCCGAAATCTGGCAAGCCCAAGTTGAAGTGATCTCAAAGTTTAGTGAAGAAGAACAGTCATGGATGCGCCATAAGACTGCTAAAGCTTTCTACAAGTTAGGTTAAGGAGTCGCCATGACACGTTATGCCTCAGTAATCGGCATGAAGCCGGAAAATCGCGCTGAATATGAGCGCTTACACGCTGATGTCTGGCCCGATATCTTGGCCAAGATCTACGAATGCAATATTCGCAATTACTCTATTTATCGCTATGGCGAACTTCTATTTTCCTACTTTGAATATATCGGCAGTGATTTCGATGCAGATATGGCGCTGATGGCCGCTGATCCAATGACCCAGAAATGGTGGGATGTTTGCAAGCCTCTGCAAACACCAGTTGCTGATCGCGCCGATGGTGAATGGTGGGCGGCAATACCGGAAGTCTTCCATGTCGATTAAGCAACCGCTTGATAAATCTGATCTGCCGCTAAATGGCATATTGGTTTTAGATTTCTCGCAATTCTTAGCAGGGCCCGTTGCTGCGATGCGCCTTGCCGATATGGGAGCGCGAGTAATCAAAGTGGAACGGCCAGGTACCGGAGATATCGGTCGCACCTTGGCTTTTGCGGGTTTGGAAAAAGATGGGGATACGCTCTCTTTTCATATCATGAACCGCAATAAGGAAAGTTTTGCGGCAGATCTAAAGAATTCAGAAGGACTTGCCCAAGTCTGGGAATTAGTTAAGAAGGCAGATGTAATTATTCAAAACTTCCGGCCGGGCGTTATCGAGCGCTTGGGACTTGGTTATGAAGATGTGGAAAAGGTTAATCCGCGAATTGTCTATGGCAGCGCAACTGGTTACGGTGCAGAAGGCCCCTTTAAAGATCGTCCCGGACAAGATTTATTGGCGCAAAGTATTTCTGGTCTGCCTTGGTTAAATGGTCGGGCAGGAGATCCTCCAATTCCGGTTGGTCTAGCTGTTGCCGATATCTTTACCTCAACTCATTTAGCATCAGGTGTAATCGCGCTTTTATTGCGTCGCGAACGCACTGGTAAAGGTGGGTTAGTTGAATCTAGTTTGCTCGAATCAATGTTGGATTTACAGTTTGAGTTAATTTCGGCAAACCTTTTTGATCCCAGCGTTGTAGTAAATCGCGGTGCAGGAAATTCTGCACACGCATTTCTACCTGCTCCATATGGCCTATATCCCACTAAAAACGGGTATTTAGCGATCGCTATGACCCCAATTCCAGCCCTGGGTAAATTACTCGGTGTTGATTTAGATCGCTATGAAGATCCTAAATCTTGGTGGAGTGAGCAAGAGGCGATCATGAAAGCGCTTAGTACCAAGGTTGCAACGCAAGAGACCGATCATTGGCTTGCCATATTAGATGCCGCCGATATCTGGTGTGCTCCAGTTTTGACTTTGCCGGAATTAGTCGAACATGAAGGCTTTAGCGCAATTGATATGGTGCAAAAGACTGAGCGCACCGGTAAAGATGGATCAAAGGTAACGATTCCAACTACGCGATCACCAATGCGTATTGATGGCAAGACGGTAAAGCACTCCAAAGGTGCGCCACATGTCGGTGAAGATACTGAAAAGATCCGTAAAGAGTTCGGGATATAAAGGGAGCAAATATGAAGAATCCAAATCCAGATCCGACTGCGCGCTATGAGATTCCAGTCTGGAATCAAGATGTCAAGCTCTATGAGGATTATGAGGTCGGTGAAGTAGATCGTTCGCTACGTCGCACGATTTCTGAAGGCGAGGTAATGCTCTTTAACTCACTCGTCCTTGATATGCACCCATACGTGGGCGATGATATTTGGGCGCGCGAACATGGTCTCTTTAAAAAACGTTTGGTACCCGGTGCAATGGTCTTTAGCTATGGACTGGGACTCTTCGCCCATAACAATGTAAATACCTTTAGCTATGGCTATGACAAATTGCGCTTTATTAAGCCGACTTTTATCGGGGATACGATCTACGGAATGCGCACTCTCTTAGAGAAGACCCCTAAATACGAGAATATGGGGCTATTCAAAGTCAGCTACGAGATTTTTCGCGCCGATAATGAAGAGCTCGTGCTCTATACCGAACATTTACAGACGGTTCTCTACCGCACATCTCAATCTGAGAACTTAAAGGCCGAAGGTAAGGAGCAACCATGATCGATCAATTTCGCGAAATCGCTGATGCGGTAAAGCTAGAAGTTAAGCCTGAAAACAAGCGAAAAATAGGCATTTGCGGCGCCGGCGGAATCGTCGATGGCGCACACCTGCCGGCCTATAAGAAAGCCGGCCTAGAAGTAGTCGCAATATTTGATACTGATCATGCAAAAGCGCAAGATGTAGCAAAGCGCCACGGCATTCCTACCGTTTATAAGACGCTCGCTGAGCTACTGACAGATCCCAAAGTTGAAATTGTAGATATCGCAGTCCCGGCAGCTGCTCAAGCTGAGATCTTTGCGCAAGTTGCTGCGGCTAAGAAACACATCTTGGCGCAGAAGCCATTTGCAACGACAGTTGCAGCGGGTGAGGCGATGGTCAAGCAAGCCAAAGATGCCGGAATTATTGCAGCTGTTAACCAGCAGCTGCGTTTTGAAGAAGGCGTTGCAGCAGCTCACAAGATGGTGGAACTTGGTTGGATCGGCACCGTCAGCAACTTCTCTATCAATGTAAATCTAATTACTCCTTGGGAGATGTGGCCCTGGGCGAAAGATCTAGAACGCCTAGAAGTAATGTTGCACTCTATTCATTACCACGACTTAATTCGCTGGTTCTTAGGAGATGCCAAGACGGTCTTCTGTGCGGCAGGGCGCACCGCAGGGCAATTTCCAAAAGGTGAAACCCGCACGATTTCAACTTCGTTATATAACAGCGGCGTAACTTCACTAGTTCATGCAAATCACGTAAATCGTGGCGGAGATAATTACGCCGAATATCGAATTGATGGCGACAAAGGTTCTATCCGCGGCACGCTAGGTCTGTTATATGACTATCCAAATGGGCGCGTTGATACCTTAGAAGTTAATTCTCAAGTAGTTCCAACAGATGGTTGGCTGCCTTATCCAGTTACGACTCGTTGGTTTCCGGATGCATTCATTGGCACTATGGGATCTGTTATGGATGCAGTCTCTACTGGTTCAAAACTGCGCGCATCGGTTGCAGATAACATCGGAACTTTAAAGATGGTGGAAGCCCTCTATAAGTCAATGGATACAGGCGTTTCCGTTGACCTCTAACCAACTCTTTGACCTCAGCGGAAAAGTTGCGGTAATAACCGGCGGCAACGGTGGGATCGGGCTGGGTTGCGCCAAAGGGTTAGCGGCAGCTGGTGCAGATATTGCGATCTGGGCGCGCAGCATCCAGAAGAGTCAAGCTGCGGTCTCTGAGTTAGCCGCACTTGGCATAAAGGCCAAGGCATATGAAGTAGATGTTAAATCAAGTGAAGATTTAGGTAAGGCAACCATCCAAACGGTTGCTGACTTCGGCGGAATTGATATCTTGATTGCCAATGCGGGCGTGAATATCCGGATGCGTCCGGAACAATATACCGATGATATTGTCGATGAAATTATCGATGTCAACCTAAAAGCGGTCTTTCATTGCGCCCAATTGGTCTATCCCGAGATGAAAAAGCGTGGGGGAGGAAAGATCATTTTGATCGGATCTCTAACCAGCGTGCAAGGTTTAGGGGTGGCACCGGTTTACTCAGCAACAAAGGGTGCCGTTGTGCAACTTGGTAAATCCTTAGCGGCAGCATGGGGCGCCGATAACATTCAAGTCAATACAATTTTGCCGGGATGGATTGTTACTGAGATGACATCAGTTACCCGCGCTGTGCCTGGGCTGCAAGAACATGTCTTATCGCGCACACCTGCCGGGCGTTGGGGATCACCGAGTGACTTTGCCGGCATTGCAACTTACTTTGCCTCAAGTGCCTCAGATTTTGTTACCGGCACAGATATTCAAATCGATGGCGGCTTTACCAGCACGCTAGCGATTTTTGATTTGCCGAAGTAATTTACTTCTTGTAATCCAAGCAGTTATTGTGGATCTCGCCGATACCGTCGATACCAGTGCGGATCTTCTGTCCACTATGTAGATAAACCGGTGGCTTAAAGCCTAGCCCCACGCCAAATGGCGTTCCGGTATTGATGACATCACCTGGGAAGAGCTCCATAAATTGGCTGATGTACCAAACGATATGGTCGATACCGAATAACAAATCATTGGTATTGGAATCTTGCTTCATTACGCCATCTACTTCACACCACAAACGCAAGTTATGGGGATTAATGGCATCACTTGAGACGATTACTGGACCGATGGGATTAAAGGTTGGAAATGATTTTCCCTTAACCCATTGGCCAGAACGTTCGATCTGCCAGTGGCGCTCTGATACATCTTGCGAGATTGTGTAACCAAGGATGTGGGATGCGGAATCTTTTGGTGAATCTAGATATAGCGCACGTTTTCCAATAACAATTGCGAGTTCTACTTCGTAATCAGTTGCAGTGCTATTAGGTGGAATCACAATGTCATCATTTGGCCCGATAACTGAATCCGGGGCCTTCATGAAGATCACTGGCTCTTTCGGGGTATCCGCACCGGTTTCTGCAATATGTGCGATGTAGTTAAGACCTACACAGATAACTTTGGTTGGGCGTGTGATAGGTGAGCCATAACGAACGCCGGCAAGAGGTGTGCGGGGGAGTTTTGAGAGATCCGCTTTAAAAACCTTTTCATAACCACCGTTTTCTAGTTCGGTGCGGTTCCAGTCACTTACAAGTGTTGAGACATCTATGGCTTGATCGCCTTCGACTACGACTGGCTTTTCATTACCTGGAGCTCCGATACGTGCGATCTTCATTTATTTCCTCCAGGTAGCGATCCCAACCCGGCATGGGTGGGAAGTAAGCGAACATGCTTTGGCTCAAGCTCTTCGAGCGAATTAACACCAAGTAACTTCATATTGCGAATCATCTCTGTGCGCAAAATAGTGAGTGCACGCTCTACGCCTTCTTGTCCACCAGCCATAAGGCCATATAAGTAAGCGCGACCAATGTAGGTGAAGTCAGCGCCAAGTGCGATAGCAGCCAAAATATCTGCGCCGTGCATAATGCCGGTATCAATATGTACTTCAATATCTTTCTTCAACTCTTTCTTTACATCGACTAAGAGATGTAGCGGAACTGGAGCACGATCTAATTGGCGACCGCCGTGGTTAGATAAAATAATGGCATCGGCCCCATATTTGGCTGCCTTTTTCGCATCTTCAACTGTCTGGATACCTTTAATTGTTAAATCGCCATCCCATTGCTCGCGGATCCATTTCAGATCTTCAAAGGTCATCGTTGGATCGAACATAAAGTCCAGCAGTTCGGCAACGGTGCCTTTCCAATTTTTCATGGTGGCAAAGGTGATCGCCGGAGTTGTTAAAAAGTTCATCCACCATTCAGGGCGGGGGATAGCATCGACAAGAGTTTTACCGGTCAGACGCGGTGGAACCGTTAAACCATTTCGCACATCGCGCAGACGCGCACCTGCAACAGGGACATCAACAGTGAGAAGTAAATTCTTAACGCCGGCAGCTTGGGCGCGACGCACGAGTTCCATACTGGCATCGCGGTCTTTCCACATATATAGCTGGAACCAGTTAGTGCCATTTGGGGCAGCTTTGACGACATCTTCAATGCTGGTTGTGCCAAGAGTGGATAGCGAAAAAGGAATACCAAATTTAGCGGCGGCTCGAGCTCCGGCTATTTCGCCTTCGGTATGCATCATGCGAGTAAAACCAGTTGGTGCAATACCAACCGGCATTGCAAACTCTTCACCTAATACATCGCAGGCAAGGGATGCTTCAGATACATCTTGCAAAATATTGGGACGAAACTCCAGATCTAAAAAGGCGCGGCGGGCGCGATCTAGCGTTAACTCAGATTCGGCAGAACCATCGGTGTAATCAAAGGGACCGGTGGGGGTGCGGCGTTTGGCGATGGTGCGTAAATCCCAGATGGTTATCGCTTTCGCAAGGCGCTTCTTGCGCGAAGGTAACGATGGCAGCGCGAATTTAAGCAGCGGTGCTAATTCACTGATCTTTGGAATCTGGCGCTTTACATTCTTCTTACCCAAAGCCCGCCTACCTTTCGTAATTGGTAAATCCTATACGATCTACGTTGTGCTGACTATCGCAGTTGGCCAAGGGAATTTCGCTACTGTGCCCCTATGAGCGATCTTTCAGCACAGGTGCGTAAAGCCTTAGATGCTGCAGTCGCCGCAATTGGTGGTTCACCGCGCGAAGGTCAGATAGAAATGGCTGAAGCTGTCGCAAATGCACTTACTGATCGCCATCATTTAATGGTGCAAGCCGGCACCGGTACTGGAAAATCGCTGGCTTACTTAGTTCCAGCTCTGGTTCATGGACGTAAAGTTTTAGTTGCCACTGCTACTTTGGCGTTGCAACGTCAATTGGTAGAACGTGATCTGCCGGCAGTTGTTCCTGCTTTAGAAAAAGTCTTAGGGCGCGAGATAACTTATGGAATCTATAAAGGCGTCGGCAATTACATCTGTTTGCAGAAGATGAATACCGAAGAACCAGATCCGGATGGCGAAGTCTTACTTGAGGTAAGCCACCTTGGTAAAGATGCTAAACGTTTACATGCTTGGGCTAAAACTCCTGGGGTATCCGGTGATCGTGATGATGCACCTGATGTCGATCGTCGCGTCTGGGCCGCTAATTCACTTTCGGGGCGCGAATGCGTTGGCGCTGATGTTTGTAATTACGGACCGCAATGTTTTGCGGCAAAAGCCAAATTGAAAGCGCAATCTGCCGATGTTGTAATCACCAACCACACCTTGCTGGCGATTGAAATCGTGGATTCACACCCGATCTTGCCCGAACGCGATGCGGTGATCTTGGATGAAGCCCACGAATTTATGGATCGCACAACGCAAGCGGTAACTGAGGAACTTACCTCTGCCCGCGTAATACGTGCAGCGGCTATGGCGCGCAAACATATGCCGGGCAAATTAGCCGATGCCTTAACTAAAGCAGGCGATAATTTTCACGATGCGATGGCTGATTACGGAGATCAGATTCGTGGTGATTTCAACGCCCAAGGTCGTTTAAATGAAATTCCATCTTCCCTTGAAGCACCCATCCGTAAGGTAAAAGAAGCAGCTGCGGCAATCGTGCAGATCATTAACGCCGATGATGAAATTATCGATTCCGATGCAGTGGCAGAACGTGCCCGAGTAAAAGGTGCGGTCTCTGAGATCAATACAACTTGTGGCAAGTTATTGAAGATGGGCAATACCCATGTGCTCTGGTATGAACCAACTTTCTCAACGCTGCATCTAGCTCCGTTATCTGTATCTGAAGTATTGCGAGCTAATTTGTTAACTAAAACTCCCGTTATTGCTACATCTGCAACGCTGACCGTTGGCAATGGCTTTGATGCGATGGCGCGCAGTATTGGTTTTGTGGTCGGCGATGAAGCAGATGCGGAAAGTGAAGACGGAGATATAGATCCGGCTAATGTGCAGATGCTTGATGTGGGTTCGCCCTTTGATTTTGCCAATCAAGGCGTTTTATATATGCCAAAACATTTGCCTGAACCAGGTCGTGAAGGACCAAGTCCAGAAGTCTTAACCGAACTCGGTGAGTTAATTGATGCCGCCGGTGGTCGCACGTTGGCGCTATTTAGTTCTTGGCGCGGTGTAGAAGCAGCCGATGCACATCTGCGGGAAGTCTTAAAAGAGTTGCCGATCACCATCATCACGCAGAAACGAGGAGATGCAGTTGGTCCGCTGGTGGAACGTTTTGCTAAAGATGAGACATCGATCTTGCTCGGCACTATGTCGCTCTGGCAGGGCGTAGATGTTCCCGGTAACTCTTGCATCTTGGTTGCCATTGATCGCATTCCATTTCCGCGTCCTGATGAACCAGTTATGTCAGCGCGTGCATCGTTGGCAGATGCGGCAGGAGGCAGTGGCTTTATGCAGGTCTCACTTCCACGTGCCGCCTTATTGTTGGCGCAAGGCACTGGTCGATTAATCCGTAGCGTTGATGATCGCGGTGTTGTTGCAATTTTAGATTCGCGAATTGTGACAAAGCGCTATGGCAGCGTCTTGCTTAATTCGATGCCGCCGTTGTGGCGCACATCAGATGGTGCCGTGGTTCGCGAATCATTGCGCAGATTGAATAAGGAAATCTAACTTTTCGCGCAATAACGGCCAAGATTTAGCAAAGCTGGGATGCAGCGGCAAGCGCGTTACATCATCGAATAAAACCCATTTAACTTCATGTGATTCATCATTTAACTCATGCGCCTCTAGTTGGGCGTTGGCTTCAGCGATAACCGTTTCATAGCTCCAGATACCGTGGTTATCGATATGGGTATCGCGCGGATTTAAACATTGTGGATCAATGCCAGTTTCTTCAACTGCTTCGCGGATTGCACCTTGGATAATCGTCTCGTGCGAATCGCGCGCTCCGCCTGGAATTCCCCAAGTGTCACCATTGTGGACCCAAGGTGCGCGATGTTGCAGCAAGATTGCACCGTCGCGATAAATCAAGAGGCCTGCTGCGCCATTTAAGCCCCAATGTTTACTGCCGCAGGCGCATTCGATCCAACCATCACCATCGCGCGCAACCATGCCGCTACTTTCTCACACCTATCCACAGTTATCGACTTTAAAGCAATTTATGCCAGCGCGAAGTTCTACCTTGCGCCAGATGAAAGCAAAGATTCTCTTCTTAACCGTATTGATTACCTTCACATCCTTGAAGGCGATAAGCGCTGCAGATTGCGAAAGCGCCTGCGTTGATGTCTATACCCAAGATGGTCAATTGATCTTTGAAGCGCGCAAGGGCAGTGGACCAAAAGCCAGTTCGGCGCCGCAAGCCAAAGCAAAGCCAAAACCGGTTGTAAAACCGAAAGTTATCGCCAAACCAAAGGTATTTGTGAAGCCCAAGACTGCGGTTAAACCAAAGTTGGCTGCTCCCAAGAAAAAGGTTGTGCCCAAGAAACGCACCCCAGTTACGGTCGCTGCAACTTCCCTTAGCGATCGCATCAGTAAATCTCTTCCAACAACCGGAATTTCCTATCAACCAAACTTTCAACCTCTGATAAATGTGCCGGTCTATTTTTGGAACGATATGCCGGCGGTATTTCGCAGCAAAGTAGATCTAATCGGTGAAGTAATCGATGTAACGATGCGCCCTTCATTTACTTGGGCATTTGGTGACGGGGGATTTACATCAACCACCGATCCCGGTGGCCCATACCCAAACGGGAAAGTTACACATACATATTCGCGCCCTGGTGTTTATCCCGTAATTCTCATAACTACTTGGGGCGGCACATTTTCACATAACGGCATAGAACGTGCGATTACTGGCGAGATAAAGAAGACAACTGCACTGACCATCACCGTGGTGGCAGCTCCTACCCGTTTTACGAATTGAGATAAATGACCACTCTTACATCCCCTCATGATCTAATCGCCGCGATTCCATTCCTGATCGGCTACCACCCAGTTGATTCACTTGTTGTTGTCTCAATAAAAGATAATTGCATCGGAATGGCGATGCGGGTTGATTACCCGATTGATCTACCTATCGCCGCATATGACTTGCTGGCATCACATTTACATCGTGAAGGTTCAACTGGCGCACTTCTAGTTGCCTATGTACCAAGCGGGCGCAGCGATGGGGAAGCGGTGTTAAGTGATTTAGCCGCAGCCTTGCACCGGATTGATTTAAAGGTAGATGAATCACTGCTAATTCAAGATGGGCGTTTTCGATCAACGATGTGTTCGGATGTGCAATGTTGTCCACCAAATGGGCGCGATGTGCCGGCCATTGATTCATCGCGGATTGCTTTGGAACATGTGGTTGCTGGGCGCGCCATGCCGTTTGCAAATTTAGAGGCTTTGACCGAATCAATTTCCGCACTTGTAATTGCCGATGATGAAAAGTGGGTCGCGCGCGTTAGCAAATTTGCTGTCCCTGAAAAGTCAGATGATTTAACTAAGTTACAACGCGATGGCGCAACTGCGGTGATTGACCTAGCTGGTGAATTTGCCTTGGGGCGCGGCGGTGATGATTTAGAACTTATCGCGCGCGTAATTGGGCGCTTATCCGATATCCAAGTTCGTGATTTTGCACTGGGCACCCATACTGAAGAAGATATTGATAACTTCTTTTTAATGTGGCGCCACTTAATGCGCATGGCACCGCCAGGTTTTGTCGCACCAATTGCCTCGCTCTTTGCAGCCCTGGCCTATGAAAGCGGCGATGGCGCCTTGGCCCACCGCGCCTTAGATCGAGCGCTGGCAGATTCCAATGGTTATTCGCTAGCGCTGCTTTTGCGCCGCGTCTTTACCGCAGGCTGGCCGCCGGAATCATTTGCAGCAATGCGCAGAGAGCTACATCCAAAAGTCTGCGCTGGAATTTTTGGCGAGGAACTGCCGCCCGGATTCGGGCTTTAGTAATTACTCTGTTGGAAAGAAACTATCCAATTGGGCAAAGACTTTTGGCGCCGCTGCAATTATCTTGCCACCCAGATGCAGTCCGTTCTCGGATATAAAGTCGTTGACTGTCCCACCTGCTTCAGAGACCAATAAAAGCGCCGCTAAGCAATCCCAAGAGTTGATGTGATATTCGATGTATCCAATTAACGCTCCACTTGCTACATAACAAATGCCAAGTGCACCTGAGCCATTTCGGTGGTACATACCGCCGTTTTCAAGTAGGCCTTTCATCATATGAATTAACTGCGCTGGAGAAGTGCGGTTGGAATAACCAACGCTGACGATGCCATCGTTTAGCGTCTGAGCATTGCGCACTTGAATTCGTTTGCCATTTAAGGTTGCGCCTTTTCCTTTTTGCGCGATAAAGAATTCATTACCTGCAGGGCTATAAACCAAGCCAATCTCAATTTGGGATTGGCTTACAAAGGCGATCGAAACGCACCAACTCGTCATCCCCATCAAAAATGGCTGCGTGCCATCAATAGGATCAACGACCCAGATTCCCTTTGCGCCTTCAATTCCAGTTGGCCCAGTCTCCTCGCCAAAGAATGCATCATCTGGGAAACGTTCCTTGATCGCACTTTTGATCAAAACCTCAGTGTTGTAATCGGCTTCGCTAACAAAATCTTGTAGCCCTTTGCTCTTAACTTCCAACGTTTCTAAAGATTTCCAATAACTCATGGCCAGATCTCCGGCGCGAACAATGAGCTCTTTGCCAAATTCAAAGCGCTGATCAATATCTGCTTGCGAAAGGCTCATTTGCAGAGTCTAATACCCGTATTTATTGCCATAACCAAGCAGCGCCGCGGACTCCACTTGAATCTCCGTGTTTTGATCTAACAATTGGTGTCGCAAAAACTGGTGAAAATGTGTACCGGCCAATTTTTTCGGGAAGATCGCGGTACAGCTCTTCAATATTGCTCATCCCACCACCCATTACAAACACATCTGGATCGAGGGTATTTACAACTACTGAAAGGCCACGTCCAACCCGGTCTATCCAACTTTCATAGTTTGCGATAGCAATTTTCTCTCCACCGCGTGCGCGTTCCATAATTTCTGAAGGCTTTAAATCAGCACCGCCACGCCTTTGATAATCTCTGGAAAAGCTGTATCCCGAGATCCAAGTTTCCATACATCCATTCTTGCCGCAGTAACACTTTTCTCCAGGAATTTCTTCGGAGGTAGCAAATGGCAGCGGGTTATGTCCCCAATCACCTGCGCTGTTATTTGGGCCGTGATGCGCGCGCCCATTTACTGCAACACCCGCTCCAGTACCGCTAGCGATAATTACTCCAAAGACAACCGCGTAACCTGCACCGGCGCCATCGCGCGCTTCAGAAGATGCAAAACAGTCAGCATCATTTACTACGCGAAGTGGTCGTCCAATAATTTTATTTAAATCAGCTTCAACGGGTTGGCCATTTATCCAAGTTGAACTTCCACCTTTACCCAAACGACTAATTGGTTCGAGCGAGCCAGGAATTCCAATGCCGATTGAACCGCGCTGCTCGGTCTTCTCTTCAATCTCTACGATTAGCTCGGCAATAGTCCGCAAACACCCCTGATAGTCACCGCGTGGAGTATCGCGCCTGATGCGCATTAGTTCGGCGCCATCGGGCTCTAGGGCGACAATTTCAATCTTAGTTCCGCCCCAGTCAACTCCGATCAACATAGTTCTAGAGTAAGTCAGATAGAGAATGCGCGAAAGACCCAGGGCTTTTTTGGGTTAGAATTTGGACAGGTCACGAGTTCTAATCGATAGCCCCGGCTGATTAGGCGGCAACCCTCCACCGCGGTGGGGTGCTCCGGGTGACGACCAGGTTTACATCAAGTGATGTAAGCAAGTGCGTGAAGGATTTGGTTTATGTCTAAAGAGATAAGCACTCAAGTAACTGGAGCCTGGCTTGAAGGCCACGATCCAGGAGAGCGCCAATTTGTAAAGATTGGTTCGCTCTTACTTGAAAATGGCGAAACGCTGCCAGATATCACAATCGCTTATCAAAGTTGGGGCCAGTTAAATTCGGCTAAAGATAATGCGATCTTAATTAACCACGCGATGACAGGTTGGTCTGATGTGACTTCCTGGTGGCCAAATATGGTCGGACCTGGTCTGCCCTTTGATACCGATAAATATTTCATCGTCTGTCCCAATGTAATCGGGGGATGCCAAGGAAGTACCGGTCCTTCTAGCATCGCACCCGATGGCAAACGTTATGGTTCGCGTTTTCCAACTGTAACGGTGCGCGATATGGCTGAAGCGGAAATTTTATTCTCTGATGCAATTGGCATTAAGAAATATCGTTTAGCAGTTGGGCCATCTCTTGGTGGAATGCGCTCGCTGGAATGGGCGATTGACCACCCCGATCGCGTTAGCGCGATCTGCACAATCGGATCATCTGCCGTTGCAACCGGTGATCAGATTGGTGGCTTCTCTGTGCAAATTCGCGCGATTAAATCGGATCCAAACTTTAACGATGGTGATTATTACGAGCAGCCAGTTGGCCCGATTGAAGGTATGGGAATTGCCCGCCGTATAGCTCACCTGACTTATCGCACTGAATCAGAGATGGATGTGCGCTTTGGCCGCCAGATGCAGGGTGATGACACCGGACGCTACGCCGTTGAGTCATACCTGGACCACCAGGCCGATAAGTTAGCCAAACGCTTTGATGCCAATACCTATATCTCGCTAACTTCGGCGATGGCCTCCCATGATGTGGGGCGCGAGCGTGGTGGAGTTGTAAAAGCCCTCGAATCGATCAAGATTCCGGTCGTTGTGGTCTCAATCGATACCGATCGCCTCTTCCCACCTCGACTTCAGGTTGAGGTTTGCGAGCTTGTTCCGCAGGCAGCGCCCTTAATTACGATCTCATCTGACTTTGGACACGATGGCTTTTTAGTTGAATCAGAGGCAGTTGGCGCGGCAATCCGCCAAGCCTTGAGTATAATATAGATATCGCTTCGAGCAGTTCGAAACAAAAGTTTCGAAGGTAGTTCGAAAAAACCAAAGGATAATTGTGGCTGTATTTAGTGCGCTCAAAAACAAGGTAAAGGCCGGCAAAGCTGCTGCTAAGAAGTCTGCTCCTGCTAAAAAGGCAGTTGCTAAGAAAGCAGTAGCAAAGAATGCAACGTCCGTTAAGAAAGCAGCAGCTAAGAAGTCACCTGCGAAGAAAGTTGCCGCCAAAAAAGCAGTACCTGTTAAGAAAGCAGCACCCGTAAAAGTTGCAATCAAGAAAGATCTCTCTGCCAAAGAGGTCCAACAACTCGTAAATCTTAAGAACGATGTTGCGCGTCAAAAAGAAATCGTTGCAACTCTTGCGGCAAGCGGAATCGATAATTATCGCAAAGCGGTAAAGAAGGAATTTATGGCGCTGGCCCTAGAAGCGCGTCACTTGGATAAGACGCTTCCAGTGGATATTGAAAAAGCACGTAAGGCCGGTCTTGGCGCACCAAGTCGCATCCTTTCTAAGGCTCAGCTTGCACTCATTGCACCTAAAGAAGAGCCAAAGCCAGTTGCTGCACCTGCTGCAAAGGCCGGCAAGGCAGCAGTTGTCCTAGATGATGAAGGCAATGAAATTGTTGTTGAAGAAATCGAACTCGAAGATGTCGAAACTCTTATTGCAGAAGTTACTGAAATTATCGACACCGAGGCCGAAGATAAATCAAACCAGCCACGCGTTGTAAACCTGGCGGAAGAAGCATCAGGAAATGAAGAAAATGCCTTTACGCTAAAAGCATCTGAAGAAGATGATGCCCCAGCACAGACAGTTATGACCGCTGGTGCAACCGCTGACCCTGTTAAGGATTATCTAAAGCAGATTGGCCGCGTAGCGCTGCTAAATGCTGAACTTGAAGTAGAACTTGCAACTCGCATCGAAGCCGGTTTATTTGCTGAAGAAGCACTTAAAGCAGATAAGAAGATGGAGAAGAAGTTAAAGCGCGAACTTGATTGGATCGTTGAAGACGGCAAGCGCGCCAAGAACCACTTACTTGAAGCAAACCTTCGTCTCGTTGTCTCTCTTGCCAAGCGTTACACCGGTCGCGGTATGTTATTTCTTGACTTAATTCAAGAAGGAAACCTCGGACTTATCCGCGCCGTTGAAAAGTTTGACTACACAAAGGGCTATAAGTTCTCTACTTACGCCACTTGGTGGATCCGTCAGGCAATTACACGCGCGATGGCAGACCAGGCGCGAACCATCCGTATTCCAGTTCACATGGTTGAAGTCATCAACAAGTTGGCACGCGTTCAGCGCCAGATGTTGCAAGATTTGGGTCGCGAACCAACACCTGAAGAACTAGCCAAAGAACTTGATATGACACCTGAAAAGGTTGTCGAAGTTCAAAAGTACGGACGTGAACCAATCTCACTTCACACACCACTTGGTGAAGAAGGAGATTCAGAATTCGGAGATCTCATTGAAGACTCTGAAGCGGTTAAGCCAGAAGAATCTGTGACATTTACAATCTTGCAAGAACAGTTGATGCAGGTCTTAGGTGGCCTTACCAACCGTGAAGCAGATGTAATTAAGGCTCGTTATGGCCTAACTGATGGACAACCGAAGACACTTGATGAGATCGGCAAGGTTCACGGGGTAACTCGCGAGCGCATCCGTCAGATTGAATCTAAGACGATGTCTAAGTTGCGCCATCCATCTCGTTCACAATCACTGCGCGATTATCTAGATTAAAAACTGGATCTCTTCTTAAAAAGAGAAAAACCCTTGAGCCGAATTCGGCCCAAGGGTTTTTCTTTAATAAGAGTTAGTTTTTAGATTCAACCAGACGTTCTGATTCGTCTTGAATCGCAACTGCTACTGCCTTTAGCTTTTCAGCGTATTCCTTGCCGTGATGGGCGCAGAACATTAGCTCGCCACCAGTTGCGAGGGTTGCTCGCACATATGCCTGAGCGCCGCAACGATCGCAACGATCTAGTGCATTAAGAGGTGTGGATTCGAGGATTACTTGCTCGGTCATCGCGCTCTCCATTCGCTTTAGGTGGGAAGTTAAGTACTTCTATGGAACATCAAACCATGTCTGAATATTCCCCGCAGGAGATATTGCGATAAATCTTGTTAATTTTGTGTTGCAGAACACCTGATAACACCAGATCTAGGGTAATTACCAATATTTGAGACTATTTCGGCGCGTTCACGCAAGTACTTTGCAAAGGCGTCGGTAGCCTTTGCCTCCGTGGCGGTAAAGAAAAGTTCAGACGATGCTGGAGATCAGCTAGATCTCACTGCTATCGGCGACGCCCCAGATTCTTATACCGCCAAAGATTTAGCAGTACTTGAAGGCTTAGATGCCGTTCGCAAGCGCCCCGGAATGTATATCGGTTCAACTGATTCACGCGGCTTGATGCATTGCTTATGGGAAATCATTGATAACTCAGTTGATGAATCTTTAGCTGGCCACTGTAAGAAAATTGAGATCAACTTAGAAGCAGATGGCTCAGTTGAAGTACACGATGATGGGCGCGGTATTCCGGTAGATAAAGAACCTAAGACTGGTTTAACTGGCGTTGAAGTTGTACTTACTAAATTGCATGCTGGTGGAAAATTCGGTGGCGGTTCTTATGCTGCATCCGGTGGTCTGCATGGCGTGGGTGCATCTGTTGTAAACGCACTTGCTGAACGCCTTGATGCTGAAGTAGATCGCAATGGAAAGATTTACTGGATGTCATTTAAACGTGGCGTCGCTGGTATTTTCGATGGTGATGGACCAAAAGCAGAGTTCACGCCGCAATCGGGTCTGCGCACAATCGGCAAAGTTTCCGCAAAAGTAACCGGCACGCGCATCAAGTGGTGGTCTGATCGCCAGATATTCTTGAAGGAAGCCAGCCTAGATATCGAAGAAGTTTACGCTCGCGCCCGCCAGACCTCATTCTTGGTTCCGGGCCTGACGCTAATCGTTAACGATAACCGCACAAAAGCTGCGACAAATCAGACTTTCTATCACAAAGGCGGAATCTCCGAGTTCTGCGAATTCTTACAACCTGATGAACCAGTCGGTGAAGTAATCCGAATTTATGGTTCTGGCCATTACCAAGAGACCGTCCCTGTCTTAGACGACAAGGGTCATATGGTTTCAACTGAAGTAGAACGCGATATGGAAGTAGATATTGCGATGAAATGGGGCAATGGCTTTGATGCCACCTTATCTTCCTTCGTAAATATCATCGCCACCCCTAAAGGTGGAACGCACGTCCAAGGTTTTGAACGCGCGATCACCAAAGCATTTAACGAAGCCCTGCGCGCCAGCGCAACTCTCAAGAAGAATGAAGCCGATGTTATTAAAGATGACATCATGGAAGGTCTCACCGCAGTTGTTACTGTACGTATGTCAGAGCCGCAGTTTGAAGGACAGACCAAGGAAGTTCTAGGTACAGCCGCAGCAACTCGTATCGTCTCTGCCGTTGTTGCCGATAAGTTAAAAGAGTTCTTTAACACTACGCGCCGGATTGATAAGGCCAATGGCCGCCTGATTATGGAAAAGGTTGCGGCGGCATCACGAACACGAATTTCTGCTCGCACTCACAAAGATTTACAGCGTCGCAAGAACGCCCTGGAATCATCTGCCTTGCCAACAAAGCTATCTGATTGTCGCTCTGAAGATGTAACTCGTACCGAGCTCTTGATCGTCGAAGGTGATTCAGCCCTGGGCACCACAAAGGCGGCACGTAACTCAGAATTCCAAGCAATTCTGCCAATTCGCGGCAAGATCCTAAACGTACAAAAAGCATCACTTTCGCAGATGCTCGATAACTCAGAATGCGCTTCGATTATTCAGGTAATTGGTGCAGGATCTGGCAAATCATTTGAACTAGCCGATGCTCGTTACGGCCGCATCATCTTGATGTCAGATGCGGACGTTGATGGCGCGCATATCCGCTGTCTATTGCTAACTCTTTTATATCGCTATATGAAGCCGATGATCGATGATGGTCGCGTCTTTGCTGCGATTCCACCGCTGCACCGCATTGAGTTAATGGGTGGCGGCGGCAAAAAAGGCGAATACATCTACACATACTCAGATGATGAGATGAAGAAATTAACCGCTGATTTAAAGAAGTCTGGCAAGAAGTGGAAAGAACCAATTCAGCGTTACAAAGGTCTTGGTGAAATGGATGCCGATCAGCTCCGCGAGACCACTATGGATCCAGATGCTCGTACCTTGCGCCGCATAACTATCTCTGATGCAGCGGCAGCCGAGGCCATGTTCGAGCTATTGATGGGCAATGATGTTGCTCCACGTAAAGAATTTATCTCAACTGCCGAAATCGATCGCGATCGGATCGACGCTTAACTCTCAATTAATCGATTGCAACCAAATCGAAGTATTCATCTTTCCAAATATCCTCATCGCCATCAGGTAGCAAAATCACTCGCTCTGGCTTCAGCGCCTGAACTGCACCTTCATCGTGCGAGACCATGATCACCGCGCCTTGATATTCACCAAGTGCGCCCAGGATTTCCTCACGAGATGCCGGATCTAAGTTATTTGTTGGCTCATCAAGCAGAAGTACGTTTGCGGCCGAGACAACGAGAGTAGCCAGGGCTAAACGTGTTCGCTCGCCACCAGATAAGACTTTAACTGGTTTATGAACATCATCGCCAACGAATAAGAATGAACCAAGTACGTTACGGGCTTCAGGTTCGCGTAAGTCATCTTTAGAAGACATCATATTTTCTAGAATTGTGCGATCGAAGTCGAGCATTTCATGTTCCTGGGCATAGTAACCAAGTTTTAGCCCGTGGCCATGTTCAACCTTGCCGGTATCGGATTCAAGTTGATTGGCCAGAATCTTTAGAAGAGTAGTTTTACCGGCACCATTTAGACCCAAGATAACAACGCGGGAACCCTTATCGATAACGCAAGAAACGTCGGTAAAGATTTCAAGTGAGCCATAGTTCTTAGATAGTTCTTCACCCGATAGGGGAGTCTTGCCACACGGAGCAGGCGTGGGGAAACGCAACTTGGCAACCTTATCTTTAACGCGCACATCATCAAGGGATGAACGAAGTTTTTCGGCGCGACGTAACATGCCTTGAGCTGCAGTTGCCTTAGATGCTTTGGCGCGCATTTTCTCGCCTTGCTTCTGCAGAATTTCCGCCTTCTTCTCGGCGTTGGCGCGTTCTTTCTTACGGCGATGTTCATCTTGTTCGCGTTGCAATAAGTACTGCTTCCAGCCCAAGTTATAGACATCGATCACGTTACGGTTGCCATCGATATAGAAGACTTTGTTTACAACTTGTTCGATCAGGTTTACATCGTGAGAGATGATTACTAGCCCACCTGAGTAAGTGCTTAAGTAATTGCGCAGCCAGATGATTGAGTCAGCATCCAAGTGGTTGGTTGGCTCATCGAGCAATAAAGTTTCAGCACCTGAAAAGAGAATGCGAGCCAGTTCAATGCGACGGCGCTGACCGCCAGATAACGTGTCGAGCTGATTGCCAAAGACTGCTTCCGATACGCCAAGGGAGGTTGCGATCGCTTCAGCTTCCGCAGTTGCGGCATATCCGCCGGCGGCTTGAAATTCGGCATCAACGCGGGTGTAACGCTCCATCGCTTTTTCAAGTGCTGCACCTTCAGTTGTGGCCATCTCTTCTTCGACTTGGGTCATGCGTGCTGCGATCTGATCTAAATCACGCGCCGATAAAATTCTTTCGATAACAGTGCCTTGATCTTCACCAGTACGGGGATCTTGCGGCAGGTAACCAATTTTGCCTGTGCGTTGCACAGCGCCGCCTGCAGGAAGTGTTTCACCGGCTAATACTTTGGCAAGCGTTGATTTTCCAGCACCATTTCGCCCAACGAAACCGATGCGATCTCCGTGGTTGATGCGAACTGAGACCCCTGAAACAAGTAGGCGCGCGCCTGCGCGAAGTTCTAGAGCACTTGTGGAGATCATTTGAGCAAGTCTCCCACAGTGCTGAAGTTAAACGAAATTAAGCAGCGCCAATTCGTGTGCGACGCGGGGTTGCAAATGATTTACCGACTGCGGTCAGCTCTGTGGCAACTTGTGCCTTGATACTTTCCTCAGATTTAAGAAGTGTGGTTAAAGCGGTGATCGTTGCTTTAAGTTCTTTCTGCTCGGTCTCAAGTTCTAGTTTGCTCATCTTGGTTAAACGACGCAGCGGCATATCCAAGATATAGGTGGCTTGCTCATCATTTAATTTGAAGTCTTTGATCAACTTCTCTTTGGCAGCGGCTGCATCATCGCTACCGCGAATAATTTTGATTACCTTATCGATATCGATGATCGCTTTAAGCAGGCCATCGACCATTGATAGGCGGCCTTCCGCTTTCGCTTTTCGGTATTCAGAGCGACGACGCACAACCTCAATGCGGTGATCGATAAAGACTTGAAGTAATTCTTTAAGGCCCAGAGTCTGGGGGCGGCCCTTAACTAGTGCAACTGCGTTGATAGCAAAGGCATCTTCCATCGGAGTCAACTTAAAGAGTTGTTCGAGAACCGCTTCAGGCTCAAAGCCATTCTTAAGCTCGATAACCACGTTAGTGCCAGTCTGACCATCAGTTAGATCGATGATGTCTGAAATACCTTGAATCTTCTTCGCCTTGGCCAAATCTGCAATACGTTCTACAACTTTTTCTGGGCCGATATTAAAGGGCAGCTCTTTGATGGTGATACCCATCTTGCGAGATGTAACTTTGCTAATTTCAACCGTTGCGCGCACCTTAAATGAACCTTTGCCGGTGGCATATGCCTCGCGCACACCTTCAGCGCCAACTAGTTCGCCACCAGTTGGAAAGTCGGGGCCAGGGATATGTTTCATCAATTGATTTAGCGTTGCCTTAGGATTTTCAATTAAGAACTTCGTTGCGGCAATTACTTCACCCAAATTATGTGGTGCCATGTTGGTGGCCATACCAACTGCAATTCCGGAACCGCCATTTACGAGCAAGTTCGGATATGCGGCGGGCAGTACAAGTGGTTCTAGTAATTGGCCATCGTAATTTGGACCAAAGTCAACGGTATCTTCATCGGCTTCCGCAACCATCGCCATGGCAGCTTGTGCCAAACGAGCTTCGGTATAACGCATTGCGGCAGGGCCCGAATCTAGAGAACCGAAGTTTCCATGGCCATCAATTAGCGGAACCTGCATGGAAAAAGATTGCGCCATACGTACAAGTGCATCGTAAATTGCAGAGTCACCGTGTGGGTGCAACTTACCCATTACTTCACCCACAACACGCGCGCTCTTTACATGGCCACGTTCTGGGCGAAGACCCATATCAGCCATCTGGTGCAAGATGCGGCGGTGAACTGGTTTTAAACCATCGCGCGCATCAGGAAGCGCACGCGAATAAATAACCGAATACGCATATTCCAAAAATGATTCTGACATTTCAGATGAGACATCGATATCAACGATCTTGCCGGGATATTCACCAGGCTTTGGATCAACGGCCTTCTTCGCCTTGGTCGTCGCCTTCTTCGTTGCCATGCGGGCATTCTGCCAAGTGAACTAGCTAAATTGCGGTACCTACACGCGGTCTGCCACCAACGATTGCAACACATCCAGCCGCTAATTCAGTTCCGGCCGATAAGGCTGCCGTTAAATCGTGTTTTGCGGCAAATGCTGCAATAAATCCCGCGGCAAAACTATCTCCGGCTCCAGTTGTATCAATGACTGAGGTCGCAATAGCCGCAACGCTGATTGAGTCATAGCCACGGGCTTTAGCGATAGCACCTAGTGAGCCGCGTTTGATTACAACTACTTCAGAATATTCTAATAAATAATCAAGGGCGCGCTCGATATCTACTGAACCAGTTAGATAAATCGATTCTTCTTCATTTAGTAAGAGCACGTTCATTAGCGCAAACCATTGGTGAAGCTCTTTATCTGTGACTTCCTTCATCGCCCCAACTGATGCAGGATCAAAGTAAATCGGTATGCCATCTTCGCGAATCTTTTCAATCATCGCTAAAACCGCAGGGCGGGCCAAGGGATTTAAAAAGGCATAACCAGAGATATATACGGCTTGAAAGCCAGCTAAATCTGGCAGATCAGATACTTGCAGTAGTGAGTTGGCGCCCTTGTCCGGAAACATGGTGCGCTCACCTGATGAATCAACCAAGACAACGACAACACCTGATGGTTGGCCTTGAATAACCAAATTTTGATGGGCCACACCTAACGCATCAAATTCTGCTTTCAGCACACCACCGGCTGGGTCATCGCCTACATGGCTAACAATGGTGCTGCGTGCACTTGTGCGGGTAAGCCATGCTGCAACGTTGCCGGCGCCACCACCACCACCGGTGCTGATTAGACTTGCGGTGTCGCTGCCGTAGTTAATTTTTTCGGGAGCAACTTCAATACGGGCAATTACATCGAGCATGACATCACCGATGCAGAGCACATGAACTGACATTTAGCGCTGCTTTGCTACCGCAATATCAGCTGCAAGCGCTGAATTGGATTTAATAATTTCGATATTAACCGATAGCGATTCACCTTCGCTGGCAGTATGGAAATACTCAAGCAAGAATGGTGTTACCGCTTTGCCAATGATTCCAGCTTTGCGCGCACTGGCTAGCCCACTTTTTAAAATCGCATCATGGCGCTTGCGATCCATCTCGTGTTTTACCGGATTTGCCACAACTAGCGCACTCTTATTTGTGCGCAGAGATTCCCGGGCATGGATTATCTTGGCGATTTCCGCTGGGCTATTTACTTGGTGTTCGATGGTAAAGCCAGAATCAGTTAGGTAGAAGCCAGGGAAGGCGATGGTTTTATAGCCAACTACGCCGATTGCTAAAGTTTCCAGGCGTTCTAAGGTTGCTGCAATATCTAATATTGATTTGACCCCGGCACAGACAACGGTGATATCTAATTGCGATAGCGCAGTTAAATCGGCGGATTCATCAAAAGTTTCATTGGCATCGCGATGTACGCCACCTAATCCACCAGTTGCAAATACGCGAATGCCGGCAAGGGCGGCTAAATGAGCGGTTGCGGCAACAGTTGTCGCTGCAGATTTTCCACTTGCCGCAATAATCGCCAGATCACGACTTGAGGCTTTGGCGATGTCATCGCGATTGGCTATCTCTTTTAATTGGTCATCGGTTAAGCCAATATGTACAACGCCATCAAGCACGGCGATAGTTGCTGGCACAGCGCCGTGATCGCGGACGATATCTTCGACTTCACGTGCAACTTCTAAATTCTGCGGGCGCGGTAGGCCATGGCTAATAATCGTCGATTCCAGTGCAACGATGGGACGTCCTTCAGCCAGAGCTGCTGCAACTTCAGGCGATGGAGTAAATGGCATACGGTGGCTCATAACCCCAACCTTACCCGTGAGAAGATACCTCTGTGCATCTGTCGCAAATAACTCCTTCGCTCTTTGCCAGCCTAGGGTTAGCAGATAGCAGCGATCAGATTCAATGCGGACCAAGCCCAGGTGGGCGCGAACTACTTTTTTTAGTAGATGGCTTAGGCGCAGATGCGGTCGCTAAATATGCAAGTTACATTCCAACTCTGTCAGCCCTAATCCGCCATGGCGCGGTTAAAACATCTTTTCCTTCGACTACTGCAACTAGTTTGGCAACGTTAACCACTGGTGTAAATCCTGGTGAACACGGCATGCTCGGTTACACAGTGCAAGTTCCCAGAAGCGGTGGGCGGATTTTAAACTCACTTAAATGGGATGAGCGCGTAGATCCATTTATTTGGCAGCCGGTTACCACTTTATTTGAGCGAGCTGTTGCTGCGAATATAAATGTCACACATGTAGCCGCTAAACGTTATGAAGATTCCGGCTTTACCCGCGCAGTCTTTCGAGGTGCAAAATATCGTGGTGCCAATGCTCACGCTGATTTAATTACCGAAACTATTGCAGCGCTAAAAGATACCCCCGCCTTTGTTTATCTATATGTAAATGATTTAGATGTTGCCGGCCATAGCGATGGAGTCGGCTCCGATAAATGGTTGGCAGCACTTACCGGTATTGATCAACTGGTGGCCACGCTTCTGCAAAAACTGCCCCGCCAAACTCGTTTATGGCTCACCGCCGATCACGGCATGATCAACGCCGGCGAAAAGATTGTGATCGGACAGGAAAATAACTTAGCCGCAGGGATCACCACTATTGCTGGTGAACCACGAGCCCGTCACTTGTACTTAAATGATGGCGCATCAACTGCGGCGATTTCAGAAGTGGCATCTATCTGGGAAGAATTTCTGGGCAATAAGGCGAGCATCTATACCCGCGATGGCGCAATCGCCGCTAATTTATTTGGAAATTCAGTCTCTGCCGATGCGGCAGATCGTATGGGTGATGTGATTGCGATTGCACATGGAGATTTAATCTTGATCGAAGCCGAACGCGAAAAGCAAGAAGGAGCGATGATCGGCCACCATGGGGGAGTGAGCGATATCGAAAGTTTTGTGCCGCTATTGCGTGCGGTAATTTCCTAGATTAATTAGTCAGAACTTGGTTCTTGCGTTGGCTTCTGGCCAAACATAATTTCATCCCAAGATGGAACTTTGGCGCGTGCTGTAATGCCATCTTGCTTATCGCCCGGTGCCGGTGTTTCGCGAATTGAAACTAAGCGAGGCGTTTCGCGAGAAAGTTCGGCTTCAAAATCTTCATCAGTTGGATCGTTATCGGGCAGGTCATCAAGTGATGATGCGATGCTGCGAATTGGTGCGCTATCGATTCGGATTGGCTCTTTCGGTTCGATACGTTCAGCAGCACGAGAAGGATGCGTCGACTCGGCATAAATCAAACCAGGCTCGATGCGGCGAACCGGTGCTTCTTCACCCATCATCCATGCGGCATTGTCATCAAGGGGAGTAATCGCGCGGCGATGTGTGTCGTAGCTAAATTGTGCAGAGCCAAGTCCATCGCGATTTGGATAGTGAAGTTCGATTGTCCAAGTCGCATCGTCTAAGCGCCAAGTGTTCCAATCCAGTGAATCAATATCGACGCCACGTGGCGCCAACTTAGATGAAACGATCTCTAAAAAGGTTAGTGAATCGCGGCCATTTTCTTTGCCATCGCGACGTGGCGATAATGAATGGACTTGATCGATAATAAAAATGCGCTCTTGCAGAATCGGTCCGGCAAAGCGTTCGACTTTATCTACAGATATATTTCCTTCGCGCGCAATCGAATCCATAGTTTCACCAGCGCGCAGACGGCGTTGAATATCTTTAACGCTCATAACTTCATTTTCATCTGTAACCGGCACGGATGTAAGTCGCGGTTGATTAACGGTTGCGCGCAGCATGTCGCTAATACGCAAGGTGTACTCGCCGCCTTCGTTGTCGGTGAGCGCGATATGCACCCCATCAGGGGTTTTACCGGTCAGGCGGAGCTCACTCATGTGGGCGAGAATACCTGTGATGGGTGGAAAAGTAGGTGAGGGAGGCGCTGGGCTGAACGGGGCCTTTAGCCGATTTACGCTCAGAGCCTGTTCTGTGGCAAGATACGCAGTCTGCACGGCAAGTTTGGCCGCGCTGCAATCAGATTCAAAAAGCTTTTAAAAGCTTTAACTAGATGAGGACCAAACGATGAATATTCTTGATGCCGTTGATGCGAAGTCACTTCGCAAGGACATCCCACAATTTCGCGCTGGAGATGAGTTAAAGATCCACGTCCGCGTTATTGAAGGTAGCAAGAGCCGTATCCAGGTCTTCCAAGGAATTGTTATCCGTCGCCAAGGCGATGGCGTTCGCGAAACTTTCACAATCCGCAAGGTCTCCTACGGCGTTGGAGTAGAACGTACCTTCCCTGTACACACACCAGTTATTGAAAAGATCGAACTTGTAAAGAAGGGCGATGTACGTCGCGCCAAGCTTTACTACCTCCGCGATCTACGCGGTAAGGCTGCCAAGATCCGTGAAAAGCGCGATGGCATCGAAGGTTATGGCGATGGAATTCTCTCAACTCCGGTTGCTGAGGTGTCCGAGCCAACTGCGGTCGATGTGGTGGCAGAGGTTCCAGCTCAAGCAGCGACTACAGAAGTTGTGGTTGAAGCGGAAGCACCAGCTGCTGAAGAAGTTGCTGAGGTTGTTGCAGAAGCGCCAGCTGCTGATGCCACACCAGATGCAACAACTGCTGAATAAGTAACTTCTCTCAAATGCCACGTAAGGGCTCGCTCTTTCGCGAGTTCCCAATACTTGTAATAGTTGCGCTCGCAGTCTCCCTTGTCATAAAGACATTTCTAGTCCAGTTCTTCTATATTCCATCTGGATCTATGGAGAACACGCTTCAAATTAATGACCGCGTGGCAGTAAATAAACTTCCCGTTATTGGTAAATCAATTAGTCGTGGCGATGTTGTGGTCTTTCGCGATCCTGATAATTGGCTACCTGAACCATTTAACGGCGATCAAAATAAATATATCGCCAAAGTTAAAGAGGCCTTTGTTGCTGTTGGCGTGCTGCCAAACCCTGCAAAACAGTATTTAGTTAAGCGCGTAATCGGCGTTGCCGGCGATAAAGTCGAATGTTGCTCCAAGAATAAGAAGTTAATGATCAATGGCAAAGAGATAAATGAGCCTTATATCTTTGCGGGTAATTCCCCAAGTGATTCTAATTTCAATGTGACTGTCCCTGCCGGCAAGATCTGGGTCATGGGCGATCACCGCGCAGCTAGCGCTGATTCACGCTTTCACCAGGAAGATATAAATCACGGAATGGTTCCAACTTCTAAGGTAACTGGAAAAGTTGTGGGCATTATCTGGCCGATTAAAAATCTCGGCATTGTTCATTCCTTCTCATCCCTTAAGTAATCCCAGCAGGTTAGGTATGAAGGTAATCGAATCACTACTTATCGAAGCCGGAATCACACCACTTGCCGGCGTTGATGAAGCAGGTCGCGGCGCTTGTGCTGGTCCTTTAGTTATTGCATCCGTTGTTTTGGCAGATCCATTTGCACCAGAGTTAGCAAAGATTCGAGATTCAAAAGATGTTTCAGAGATAGAGCGCGAAAAGTTATTTGACGTTGTAACAAGTGCCGCCTTGGCAGTTAGCGTCGTAATAGTTCCTGCGGCTGAAATCGATGAAAGGGGAGTGCATGCAGCAAACCTTGATGGTATGCGCCGGGCGGTACAAGGTTTAGCAATAACTCCTAGTTATGTCTTAACCGATGGCTATGCCATTGAAGGACTTGCGATACCAAATGTTGCGGTCTGGAAAGGCGATCAGGTTGTAACTTGTATTAGCGCTGCCTCAATTATCGCCAAGGTAACCCGTGATCGAATTATGCGCGAACTAGATACCCAATTTCCTGATTATGGCTTTGCCAAACATAAGGGCTATATCACTAAAGTCCACACCGAATCCCTGCAAGCTCATGGTCCGTGTATAGAACACCGCAGATCCTTTGCCAATATTGCAGCCCTTCTTTAATAATTACCCACATCTTTAGAAAAGCCTGAATACGAAGTCACTTTCGGTCTTTAATCTTCGTGTATGAATGCAGTTGATGCTCGGCAAGCGCGCCTTGCCCTCTTTTCGGTAATCGAAGGTGGCCAAATCTACTGGTCTAATCAGATACGAGAATTTGGACCACAAGAAGTTTATGGTCGGCTTTTAGTTGAAAGTTATGATCCTGTGAAATTTCGTAAGCTAATTGATCGATTAAAGGCCGCCGATTTGGAATTGCTGGAGGATCAGATAGGAGGATCTAGCGCACATTTCATCACTCCAGAATCAGAGAATTGGCCTTCTTCATTAAATGACCTAAACGCTGCTCCAATTGGATTGGTAGTTAAAGGTGACTTATCAGTTCTTAATGAAAGATCATTAGCAATTGTCGGAACTCGCAATCCAACTCCATATGGCGCGCGAATTGCTGGGGAATTTGCCGCTGGTTTTGTCGATCGTGAGTGGAACATCGTTAGCGGTGGGGCATATGGAATTGATTCGGCGGCACATAAGGGAGCGCTGATTGCAGAAGGAAGAACTATCGCCGTTCTTGCCGCTGGAATTGATGTGGCATATCCAGCTGGTAATGCGCGCCTATTTGCAGAGATTGCTGAAAATGGTGCGCTAGTTTCAGAAGTTCTACCTGGTGCGCACGCGATCCCGTCGCGCTTTCTTACACGCAATCGTATTATCGCGGCGCTTTCACAAGCGACATTGGTTGTAGAAGCGGCTTTTCGTTCTGGATCGCTGCGGACAGCACGAGATGCCGCCGAATTAATGCGTCCAGTAATGGCTATCCCTGGACCAATTAGCGCTCCAACATCTGAGGGCTGCCACCGTTTAATTGGCGAACGCGCCGCCGAAATCGTCACATCAGTCACAGATGCAATCGAGTTAATTAGCGCGCTTTAGGTAAAGAGTGCGCTAAGTGAGAGAATAAGCGCATGAGTGAATTCCATTCCGGCTTCGTTGCTATTGTCGGACGTCCAAATACTGGAAAATCAACTCTTATCAATGCGCTCGTTGGCAGCAAGATTGCCATTACTTCGCCGCACCCCAACACCACGCGCCATGCCATTCGCGGCATCGTAAATCAACCAAGCTTTCAAGCAGTATTAGTTGATACCCCGGGTATCCATAAACCTAAGACGTTATTGGGCCATCGCTTAAATGCGGTTGTTGGGCAGAGTTTAGATTCAGTTGATGTTGTGATGATGTGTTTGCCGGCTGATGAAACTTCAGGTTCTGGGGATGAATTTCTAGCCCAAGAGATTGCTAAGCACCCACGTGCCAAGAAATTTGCGCTTGTAACAAAGACAGATTTGATCTCTAAAGAGAAGTTAGCGCTACGCCTTGCTGGCATCAACGCACTTGCGAAAGGTTTTACATGGGATGAGATAGTTCCGGTATCTGCAGCAATTCATGCCCAAATTGATTTATTGGCGCAGTTAATTGGCAAATCACTTCCGATTGGCCCGGCCTTCTATCCGGAAGATATGACTAGCGATCAAGGGGTAGAGCAGTTGATCTGTGAGTTAATCCGCGAGGCTGCGATGCGCGATGCGCGTGAGGAACTCCCACATTCAATTATGGTCACCATCGATGAGATGGCAGAGCGTGAAAAAACTGGATCACGTCCATTCTTTGATATCCATGCAACTATCCATGTAGAACGTGATTCACAAACTGGAATTATCTTGGGCCATAAAGGTGAACGCCTGAAAGATATAGGTATGCGCGCACGCGCTGATATCGAGCGCGAACTAGGCGCACGTATATTTCTTGGCCTTCATGTCAAAGTTTCTAAAGAATGGCAGCGTGACCCTAAACTCTTGCAACGTTTAGGTTTTGGCGAGAGCTAATTTAAGCGTTGACCTTACGGCTTGCGAGATATGAGCCGATCAATACCAGTGGTAGCCCAACGATAATTCCGATAGTCAACGGCTCGCTCAAAATAAGAACACCCAATACAACAGCAAATGCAGTGTTCATATACGTAACCAAAGATGCGCGGGCAGGACCGATCTCGGCCATCACGGTGAAGAAGATTGCAAAGGCGATACCAGTTGAGAAAATTCCTAATGCGATCACTGAATAAATTGCATTGTGGCTAATTGGTCGATCAGGCCATAGCAATACCAGGGCCGGTGAGTAAAACACTGCCGTCATTGCCATAGCGATACCGTTAATCGCAACTCCTGAAACTCCAGGCAGCTTGCGAGTTATATAGATAACCGCATAGGCATATCCGATCGATGCACCTAACATCATCAAAATCGCGATTGGATCTGAAGAACCGGTAATACTTTCTATTCCAACAATTAAGAAGACTCCGAGAAAGCCAACGCCCATTCCGAATAAACGACGGGGATGCCAGACCGATTTATCGCCATGAAGTGAAGTAATAATTGTTGAAAAGATCGGCACCGATGCAACAAGCAAGCCTGCAAGCCCTGATGAGATTGATTGTTCTGCAGTACCAATTAAGATCCAAGGAATTACCATTTCAAATAGGGCATATACCGCGATGTATTTCCAACCCTTAATTGCGCTAAAGAATGATTTGTCGTAAATCGCAATGGGAACCAAAATTACTGCACCGATAAAGACGCGCATAAATACGACGATCGCAGGGGAGAAGCCTGACTCCGGATCTACGGCAACGCGGATGAAGAGGTATGGAATACCCCAGAGAAAGCCAGCCAATATAAAGAGAATCAGATTACGGCGTGACATGAGTGAAAAATTCTCCAGTGCTCAAAATGCATTTATAAATCTGGACTATAAGTTATTGACTAATACTAACCCTAATGTTCTCGCCTTCTGATCAGACAGTTGCTTAATAATCTACGGTGCAAGTGACATTTATTGCAAACCCCCTTATTTCCAGTTTTCGGTGCGATCGCGCAAGGTGCGATATCGAGTAACTACATCTGGTGTTGCAACGGCGGAAACGCTTTCAATCTTTCCTAAATCCCAGATTGGTGCAGATTCGCCGCCAAGTAGCGCCCATGCTGCTTGGCGAGCTGCGCCATTTGCAACATATTCGCCAGCAGGTGGAACCAATACTTCACGTCCAAAGAGAGCAGAGGCGATCTGTGAAACTGCCGGATTCTTGGCAGCGCCACCAATCAAGATAATGCGTTTTACGTTGACACCCAATTTTTCAAGTGCATCTACTGCATCAACTAAACCACAGAGCATGCCTTCCACCATGGCGCGCGCTATATTTGCGGGGTTTGAATTATTTAAATTCATTCCGCTAAAGACACCAGTTGCATTGGGGCGATTAGGAGTTCGTTCGCCTTCAAAATAAGGCAATAGTGATAAACCGTTGGCGCCAGATTTAGCAGAGAGTGCAAGTGCACCGACTTCATCGTGGGTCTTGCCAAGAATGCGCGTTGCCGCATCTAAAATTCGTGCCGCATTAAGTGTGCAAACTAGCGGTAAGAAACGTCCGGTGGCATCGGCAAAGCCGGCAACGGCGCCAGATGAATCACGAGTTGGTGTATCAGATACAGCAAATGCAGTTCCGCTAGTGCCAAGTGATACAACTACATCCCCGGGTTGAGCTTGTATTCCAAGAGCTGCGCCTGCGTTATCGCCGGCCCCAGGTGCAATCTTTACTCCGCCCGGGGTTACTCCACCAAAATCAGCGGGAGCAATAATTTTGGGAAGGTGAATTTCGCGATCTGTTCGTAGCGCAAGCGCCAAAATGTCGCGGCGATAAGTTGAAGTCGTTGGATCGAAATATCCAGTACCAGATGCTTCGCTACGATCTGAAAATAACTTGCTGAAATCTTTGGCCGCACCTTTCTCGTGCTGCAATTGCCAAGATAACCAGTCGTGGGGCAGAGCAACACCAGCAACTTTGGCAGCGTTATCTTTTTCTGAATCTGCCAGCCAACGCAACTTGGTTGCGGTAAAAGATGCAACTAAGACTGAACCGACTTGTTTTGCCATCTCAGTTGGGCCACCAATTTCAGAATTTAAATCATTTGCCGCTTGAGCCGATCGTGTGTCATTCCATAGCAACGCATCGCGAATTACTTCACCGTTTGCATCAAGGGTGACCATGCCATGTTGTTGTCCGCCAATTGAGATCGCTTCCACATCAGAGAGACCGCCGGCATCGATGATTGCCGCATCTAGCGCGGTGACCCAATGAGCTGGGTTTACTTCAGTGCCATCTGGGTGGCTAGCCCGCCCTTCTCGCAATAACTCACCGGTGAGCGCATCGCGAATTACCACCTTGCAAGATTGAGTTGAGGAGTCCACGCCCGCGATCAGTTTTCGATTAGCCATGGGGCAAGGCTAGACTGTGCCTGTCAACGTTGACTACTTTTTCGATCTTTTTAAGTCCTACCAAGGTTTAAGAATTTATTACTTTTGAAGTGGAGTTTTCATGCGTATTGGCGTCCTTACAGGTGGCGGAGATTGTCCTGGTCTTAACGCGGTTATCCGCGCAGTAGTTCGTAAAGGTGTAAAGGAATACGGCCACGAATTCGTTGGCTTCCGTGATGGCTGGAAAGGCCCACTTGAGAACTACACAATGGAGCTCAACCTCGAGACAACCCGCGGTATCTTGCCTCGCGGCGGAACCATCCTTGGTTCATCTCGCACAAATCCTTTTAAGATTGAAAATGGCGTAGAACGCATCAAGCAGAACCTTGCTGATCAGGGAATCGATGCGCTTATCGCAATCGGTGGCGAAGACACACTTGGCGTTGCAACGAAGTTAGATGCGCTTGGCGTAAAGGTAATCGGCGTTCCTAAGACGATCGATAACGACCTTAACAACACAGATTACACATTTGGTTTTGATACATCTGTAAATATTGCAGTTGAGGCGATCGATCGCTTACACACAACAGCAGAATCACATCACCGCGCACTTATCGTTGAAGTTATGGGCCGCCATGCTGGTTGGATCGCACTTCACTCAGGTATCGCAGGCGGAGCAGCTTGTATCTTGATCCCAGAAGTTAAATTCTCAGTGGACAAGGTCTGCGAATGGGTCGAGTCACGCTTTAAGAGCAGCTACGCACCAATCATCGTTATCGCCGAAGGTGCGATTCCTCAAGATGGCGACATGATCACAAAGGATTCAGAGCTCGATGCTTTCGGTCACGTAAAGCTTTCTGGAATCGGCGAATGGCTTGCCAAGCAGATCGAATCAAAGACTGGCAAAGAAGCTCGTACTTCCGTTCTTGGCCATATCCAACGTGGTGGAACACCTACTGCTTTCGACCGCGTACTTGCTACTCGTTTCGGATTGCAGGCGATCACTGCCGCTTCTGAAGGTGACTGGGGCAAGATGGTTGCACTTCACGGAACAGATATTGTCCGCGTTCCGCTTGCAACAGCGACTGAGAAGCTCAAGACCGTTCCAATCGAGCGTTACAAGGAGTCAGAGATCTTCTTCGGATAATTCTCGCGCGCGAGACTATCTAAGCAAACTACTCTTATCCTCATGACTACTTCATCCCCGAGTTCATTAGAGAACCTATTCACACCTGGGCTGGTAGCGGCGCAACAACCGCTATGGCCGGGTGGAGTAGATGGTGAAAGCGTGAAGAAAGCAGTCGCAGAACTTAAATCTTTTCCACCTCTTGTTTTCGCTGGTGAATGCGATGATCTAAAAGCTAAAGTCGCAGAAGCTGCAGCAGGTCGCGCATTTTGGCTACAAGGCGGCGATTGCGCCGAAACCTTTGCCGCAGCAACTGCAGATTCAATTCGCAATCGCATCAAAACTATTTTGCAGATGGCTGCGGTTCTGCAGTATTACTCCAGTTTGCCAGTAGTAAAAGTCGGCCGCATGGCTGGGCAATTTGCTAAGCCTCGCTCGAATGATTTTGAAACTCGTGGTGATGTAACTCTTCCTGCCTATCGCGGAGATGCGGTAAATGATCTCGAATTTAATGAGGCATCGCGCACGCCAGATCCCAACCGGATGGTCCGTGTTTACAACACATCGGCTGCCACCCTTAACTTAGTTCGCGCCTTTACCCAAGGTGGATTTGCAGATCTTCGCCAGGTACACGAATGGAACAAGGGCTTTATCCGCGATTCCTCAGTTGGCGATCGCTACGAACAAATGGCGCGCGAAATTGGTCGCGCATTGGACTTTATGAAATCTGCCGGCGTAGACCCTGATTCATTTAAATCAGTTGATTTCTACTCTAGCCACGAAGCTTTGATTATGGAGTACGAGAAAGCGTTGACTCGCATCGATTCTCGCACGCAACTGCCATACGATGTTTCAGCTCACTTCTTATGGATAGGTGAGCGCACCCGTCAACTAGATGGTGCACATATTGATTTTGCATCAAAGGTTCGCAATCCAATCGGCGTAAAGCTGGGACCAAAGTCCACAGTAGATGATGCGCTGCGCTTAATTGATCGCTTAGATCCAAACCGCGAACCAGGTCGTTTAACTTTTATAACACGTATGGGTGCAGGCAAGATTCGCGAAGCCCTTCCTGCGCTTGTCGATGGCGTTACAAAATCAGGCGCCCAAGTGCTGTGGGTCTGCGATCCAATGCACGGTAATACCTTTGAAGCAGCAACTGGATACAAGACTCGTCGCTTTGATGATGTTATGGATGAAGTAAAGGGATTCTTTGAAGTACATAAGGGTCTTGGCACGCATCCAGGCGGAATCCATATTGAGCTAACAGGTGACGATGTCACTGAGTGTTTAGGCGGTGGAGAACAGATCTCCGAGACTGATTTAGCCACACGTTACGAAAGCGCCTGCGACCCACGTCTTAACCACTCGCAATCTCTAGAACTTGCATTTTTAGTTGCCGAAATGCTGCGCGATCGCTAAATTAGCGAATGTGCCACTGCAGATTTCCCAGTTTAAATCTCCGATCGGGGTCATTAATTTAATTGCTGCCGATCAAATTCTGTTGGGCTTAAATCTCTCCAGCGCTAAGGCGTTGAAAGAAGGCCTCGACGAAGCTGATTACATAAGAGGTTTTGAAGAAGTATCTAAAATTGAGGTAATTTCAGATTTACTAAGTGATTACTTTGCCGGCGATATTGAGGCGATTAATGGAATTTCAGTTCGTCAACCTGGTGCCCAATTTTCACAAGATGCATGGAAGGCGATGCGCAAAGTTAAAGCGGGTAAAACTCTCTCTTATGCAGATCTGGCAGATCGTGCGGGATCTGCGGCTGCTGTGCGTGCGGCCGGATCTGCTTGTGCCAAGAATGCAATTGCATTGGTTGTGCCATGCCATCGCATAGTTAAAACCGGTGGGGCGCTCGGTAATTATGCTTACGGTTTAAATAAGAAAGAGTGGTTATTACGCCACGAGGGCGCGCTTTAATATTTCTATCGCGCCAGTGCATTGTTCGTCATCGAAATCTAAATGAGTAACCAGACGCGCATATTTTGGTCCAAGTGCGCTGATCCAAAGTCCAGATTCACGACAACGAGCGGCTAATTCGGCCGCGGTATATGGCACGTTAGCTAAATCAAGGCCCACAATATTTGTTTCAACTGTTGCTGGGTCTACAAATGATTTATCAATTGCCGCAATTGCAACTGCAAGTTGCTTTGCGCGGCGGTGATCTTCTGCAAGACGAGCAATATTGTGATCAAGTGCGTAATGTGCCGCCCCGGCCAATAGCCCAACTTGGCGCATGCCAGCGCCGTAACGCTTGCGCCAGATGCGCGCTTTAGATACCAAATCCTTCTTACCAAGCATGATCGAACCGATAGGAGAGCCTAAGCCTTTAGATAGACAAACGCTGACCGTGTCGAAGTATTTTCCGTATTCATTTAGCGCAACGCCACTTGCAACATGAGCATTCCAAATACGAGCGCCATCTAAATGAAGGGCTAGACCTAATTCATCGGCACCTTTACGCAGCGCTTTAATCTCATCTAGCGGCTGCACAGTTCCACCACCGAAATTATGGGTATTTTCAACTGCGATTGCAGTTGTTGATACTAAATACGGACCTGAATTTGGGCGGGCTATTTCTAAGGCATCTTTTGCTACAAGCAGACCATTTTTCGCCGGCCATGTACGTGTTGTGATTCCGCTAAAGACGGCTGCCGCGCCGAGCTCTGCGCGCACGATATGCGAGTTAGTTTCAGCCAAGAGTTCTTCACCCGGTGCCACCAGCATGCGGATCGCAAGTTGATTAGCTAAAGAGCCAGTAGGGGTAAAGACGCCGGATTCCTTGCCAAACATTGCCGCGACTCGTTCTTCAAGGGCGTTAACGGTTGGGTCATCGCCGTAGACATCATCACCGACGGGAGATTGCGCCATAGCCTCGCGCATCGCTTGTGATGGGCGAGTAACGGTATCGGAGCGTAAATCAATTGGTGAAGTCATGGAGTTAGCCTCTCACGCTTCTTTCATTACTATCAAATACATAGCCAATACGACCATAACGCCACCGAGGGAAACCTGCAAGGTAAGTGATTCACCACCGAATACGACGGCAAAGAGAGCAGCAAAGACAACTTCCATAGTTAAGATAACGGCGACTTTGGTTGATGTCATATGTGCTTGTGACCAAGTCTGAACGATAAAGGCAATTGCAGTGCAGATAATGGATGTAAAAATAACAACGCCCCAGACGCCGGCATCAGTTGGCTTTTCATAACCTTGGCCAAGTGCAATGGCGCCGGTTATTACTCCACAAATTGCTAGCTGAACAATTGTGAGCGCGTAGGTATCTAAACCAAAACTCCACTTACTTAACGCCACAATGTGCGCGGCGAAAGCTATAGCGCTTAAAAAAACCAAGGCTTCACCAACTCCGACTGACCAACCCCGCAGTGATAGCAGCGCTAATCCGACGGTGGCGAGAATGACGCAGAACCAGGTGAATGCCGTAATTCGCTCCTTAAGGAAGAGCGCTGCAATTAGTGGAGTTAGTACGACGTAAAGTCCGGTAACAAATCCAGTTATTGCAGCTCCGGTTCGAGCCAGCCCCAATGTTTGAAAGATATAGCCAGAACCTAAGAAAAGTCCTGCTATTGAACCCTTTAATATTAAGTCACGGTTTAATTTCTTGATAACGCTTGGCCGAAGTGCAACCATCGCCAAGACCGCGATGAAAAAGCGAGTAGCTAGAAAACTATTTACTGATTGACGCTCGATGGCTGGCTTCATCAATACAAATGATGCACCCCACGCCATTGAGACCGTTAAGAGAGCCCACGGAGCAAGTTTTAATTGCAGTTGATGGCGCGCGTTCATCCGCGTAAACCTTTAAGGAGGGCAACCTCTTTGCCGTGTTCTGGCTCCATACCCGGTGTCTCCAAAATAAGTGGTGCATTTTTAATAGCTGGGTGCTTGAGCAGTTCTTTAAATGGATCGATACCGATAAAGCCATCTCCGATATTTTGATGGCGATCCTTAAGGGCTCCGCACACATCCATCGAATCATTGGCGTGGATTAATTGAATTCGCTCAATACCGGCAACCTCAACGAGTAAATCTAAAGTCTCTTTCATTCCACCTTTTTTGGCGATGTCGTGCCCTGCGGCAAATACGTGGCAAGTATCTAAACAGATGCCGACTTTGGGATGGTATTCCAGCGCCTTTAAGTAGTTCGCTAAATCTTCCAAGCGTTTAACGAGCGATTGGCCCTGTCCAGCAGTAGGTTCAAGCAACAACATCGGCGCATCATCAGTTAGCGCGCTAAGTATTGGCATCATCCCTTTATGGATCTGCTTCCAAGCCTTATCAATGAAATCTTCGTTAACAGCAGAACCGGTGTGAACAACCACGCCCAGTGCGCCGATTTCTTTTCCGCGCTTAAGTGAGAATTCTGTAGAGGCCAATGAATTTAGATATGTGCCTTCAGTTGGAGAACCTAAGTTAATTAAGAATGGAGCATGAACATATGTTTCGATATCCAGTACTTCCGCTTTCTCGCGAAAGAGCGCATCGGCTTCATGATTTGTCTCAGGCATCGCCCAACCACGTGGATTTGAGGTAAAGACCTGAATCGCTTCAGCCCCAATTGTCTCGGCATAAGAGATGGCACGTTTAGCCATTCCACCGGTGGTCGGCGTGTGTGCGCCGATGCGCGGTGAGGTTTTAGGCATTGGCTTACCCTACAGTGATAGTTACCGTACTGCCTCGTTTAACCTTAGTGCCGACCTTTGGTGCGATATTGGTTACCGCCTTTACCTTCTTCGCACCGATTTTTTTAACAATAACTTTTAGCTCTAGGTCTGTTAGGGCGGCGCGGGCTTTAGCTTCAGTCAGCGAGAAGATATTTGGAATAAATACATATTGCGATCCTTTGGAGATTGTCAATGTAATTTTCGCGCCCTTGGGTAGCGGTGCGCCTCCAGATGGAACTTGGGAAATAACCGCACCGGCTAAAACGCTCTCGCTGAATTGATCAACACTCTCGACACTGAATCCCGCATCAGTTAATTCATTAAGCGCTTGATCGGCAGATTTACCTACATAGGATGCAACATCAAGGGTTTCAACACCCTTACTGATTAATAAATCAATTGTTGTATCGCGCTTAACTTTCTCACCTGTTACAGGAGATGATGAGATCACAAATCCCTTTGGGGTTTTATCGTTATAAACCTCTTTTAGTTCACCAACTTTTACCGGATATTTCGCTAAGAGATTTACCGCTGCCTCGGGCGTTAAGCCAACCAATGCAGGTATTACATATCGCTCAGGACCTTTAGAGATGATCGCCTTTACGGCGCCACCGGCATCGACTTTGCCACCGCCTGCTGGATCAGATTCGATGATCTGTCCATCAGAGATTTCTTCATCAAAGCGTTTTTCGGTTATTACAAGCGATAAGCCAAGGGGAGTAAGTGCATTGGTTGCTTGCTTTTCTGTGGCGCCAACAATTGAAGGAACCACTACCTTTGAACCGGGACCGACCAATACATACCAACCAAAAATACCCAGGGCGATGGCCAGGCCCGCTGCAATGTAACGGTTGCGACGTACGCGCTTGCTGAGCTTCTTTTTTTTGCGCAACTGCGCAGTTGTCTCTTTGCCGTCAACCTTCTTATTTTCGCTGGTATCTTCCATTTTCTTTATGGCCACAGTCTTTTCCTTTTCAATTCGCGCTCGTTCTCGGCGCGATGATTTCTTTGATGCCGGGCGCATCGGAGCAATTGGTATATCTAGTTCCAAACTCAATTGTTTTTGATTTGGGTCAAGGGCTTGCGCAATCGTGGTAAGCACTTGATGGAATTCGCCACCATCACGGGGGCGCGCATCGGGATCAGAATTGGTTGCCCGATAAATTAACTGGTCTAACTCAGGTGGAATCCCACTGCGCTTGGTGCTCATCAATGGAACGCGCTCATTGACATGCATATAGGCGATTTGAATTGGTTCATCACCAGCGAATGGCTTCTCACCAGTAAATATCTCAAAGGCGGTAATTCCAGCGGAGTAAACATCGCTGCGCGCATCGGCGATGCCGCGTTGTACTTGTTCGGGGGAGAGATAAGAAACGCTTCCCAGGACGATGCTAGATTCGGCGGTCATGGTTGCTCCAAGTAGAGGACCTTTGGCTAAACCAAAGTCAGCGATCTTGATCCGACCTTCTTTAGATATCAAAATATTATCTGGCTTGATATCGCGATGGACGATTCCCATTTTATGAGCAGCAGCTAAGGCACTTAAGACCGGAAGCAAGAACTTGATACCAGCGTCAATTGATAGCGCACCTTGTTCATTTAAATATTCTCGCAAAGTGTGACCTTCGACTAACTCCATCACTAAAAAGACTGCGGGGCTACCGTGCTGATTCCAGCCTTGGTCTTGCACCGAGACGATGTTTGGATGAGATAAGGCAGCCGCTGCTTTCGCTTCGCGAATAAAACGTTCTACAAATTGTTCATCCTGTGCCAAATGTGGATGCATAACTTTTACCGCAACTTTACGATCTAGGCGGGTATCAAGGGCTTCATAAATCGTGGCCATGCCACCGGCTGCCATTTGGCGAATGAGCTGATAGCGCCCATCAATTAACTCGCCAGTAAGGTCAGACATATTGACAATTTTAGGTAGTTAGTATGAAATCTGCCTTTTCGCGCGTTGAGTGTTGAGAGAAATATTCTTGCTGTGTGCCAAGCCACTTTTTCATTTCATCTTCGACTTGATGGCCATCACGGGCAATAACTCGCATCACACCAATTTCGGGGTCGATATCTATCCAAATAAGCGCTGCCAATTCATCTTGCAGTGACTTATCGCCGCTTCCGACACCTTCTAAAATCAATAAATCAGCAGGCGCTATGGATTCACTTTCACCAAAAGATGATCTTGTCCAGTTATAGCGCCTCATCTCGGCGGCAGAAATATTCCGATGTTGAGCTGCCAAATATTGCAAAACTGAAGTTAAATCTTCACCGAGAGCGTTATCCCAACCATTATATAAATCGTCCATGTGAATAACGTTTACAGACATCTGAGGGGAGAGCGCTAGGAAAATTTCATGAGCCAAGGTTGTCTTACCGGCTCCGGCCGGACCATCAATTGCAATGATGGGACGTTCTTTTTCGCTACAGAGATCTGATAGCGCTGCGATGAGCTGCATACCATTTACTCCATCCCATAGCGGCTAAGACCGTAAATGCAGCATAGAGCAATGATGTGAAGAGCAGTTTTTGCGAAGCATAGAGCGCGGTATATCCAAGATCTACAAATAACCAAAGCGGCCAGTTCTCATACTTTTCATAGACCATCAAGATCTGCGCGGCCAGGCTGCCAAAGAAGAGAACCGCATCAACATATGTTGAAGCCGCTCCCATTGATTTAAGAATTGGGGCCAGCGCAAGAGTCGCTAAGGTAATTGCAATTAAAATTAGCGCGCGCTGCTTGTTTTTAATTGCGCCAGGCCGTGCGCCACTTGGCTCCCAGCCAAACCAACCCATTACTGCAGCGATGATAAATACGATTTGTAGAGCAGCGCTTGCAAAGAGTTCCCATTGGATAAAGAGAACGCCGTAAAGGGATGAACTAATCGCCCACCAAGGCCAGGTAATTCGCTTGCCAGTTATTCCCAAAGCGACTCCGATAAATGAGGTGATAACTGCAAAGAATTCTAGATAGGACAAGTCATAACCAAAGATCGTTGCTAGATTTCCGGAGAGAAAGTTATAGATAGAAGGCATTATTAAATCCTTTCCACATCCGCATTACCGGATGGGTCAAGCGGTCGATCTGAATCTCAGATCCTCTCAGCCGTATTAGCGGCTCCCGCGATTGATACTTTAGCCGATACGAGCGATTACTGCGTCGATATAGGCGCGGGCGGCAACTCGTGCGCGGCGGGTAGTTGAAGTTTTTGCTCGTTTGTTAAAGATGTCATAGCCAATATTTTCAACTTCATCAACGATTCCACAGTAAAGCTCGCTAGCGGCGCGAATACATGGCCGACTGGTCTTATCTAAGAGCGCGATGCCGGGTGCGGCCGCCTTTTGTAATTGTCTGACCCGTGCGATCTGAAATTTAAGCGCGCTAATAATCTCTGGCGTGAGTTTTCGCGCATAGAGCATCTCAGGTGTTACACCATGTGCGGCTAATTCATCTAGCGGAAGATATATTCGGCCGCGATCTAAATCTTCGCCAACATCGCGGATGAAGTTAGCTAATTGAAATGCCACCCCAAGATCTTTAGCCGCTTCCAGCGAATTAACAGTATCGCCGCCCAATATCGGCACCATCTCCAAGCCAATTACCGCAGCCGATCCGTACACGTATTCATATAGATCTTCAAAAGTTTTGTACTGAGTTACCGTTAAATCCATCTCCATAGAATGAAGGAAATCCACAAAATGTTGATGCGGGATCGCAAAGCGTTGCACCGTATCAATTAGCGCCTTACCAACGGCATCGCTCGTTGTTCCAGATTTAAGACCTGCAAGAACATCAGAGCTCCACTTCCTTAGGAACTCTGCCTTTTGCGCAGGCGTCAAGGTAGAAGCAAGGTCATCGACTATCTCGTCGGCATAGCGAGCAAATCCATATAGAGCGTGAACAAAGGGGCGTTTAGCAGCCGGCAGTAGCAGCGTTGCTAAGTAATAAGTCTTACCGTGTAGCGAATTTAAACGTTTGCACTCTTCATAGGATGCGCGCAGTTGCGGATCGTAAATTTTGGCAGCGTTTAATTCATTCACTTACTTAACCGGACCTACGATTCGTTCTGCAGCTAATCTTCCGGAAATTAAAACCATTGGTACTCCAACGCCTGGCTGTGTTCCAGAGCCAGCAAAGACGACATTCTCAAAGCCAGCGGCGATATTTCGCGGACGGAAAGGGCCGGTTTGGAAGAAGGTATGCGCACTTGCAAATGGCGCACCGCGCTCCATCCCACGTTCTTGCCAATCAAGTGGCGTGGTCATTACTTCTGTTTCAATCGAATCGCCAAAGCCGGTGTAACCGCGATCTTCCAAAGTCTTGATCATGTGATCGCGATAGGGACGGGCTTGGGTCTTCCAATCAATATCTGCATCCAGGTTTGGAGTTGGGTAGAGGATGTAATAACTCTCTTTTCCAGAAGGTGCCAGCGCTGGATCATCCTTGGTAGGAATCGTGACCAGCACAGAAGGATCAGACATGAGCTGCCTCTTCTTGATTAGCTCGTCAAAGACACCATCCCAAGATTTACCGAAGTGGATATTGTGATGAGCTACATGGTCATATTTCTTGGATGAGCCCACTAATAATGTGGCACAAGATGGCGAGTATTTAAGACGCTTTACCGAAAGCGGAGTCTTGCCAAGTAAGTCACGCCAAACAACTGGCAGATCTGGGTTCATAACGACAACATCACAAGCGATTCGTTCACCAGCATTTGTAATAACCGCTTTAGCACGACCATTTTCCACATCTAACCCAGTTACGGTGGTGTTGTATTTAAAGGTGACGCCATGTTTTTCGGCAGCAGCGGCTAGCGCACGGGGAACGGCGTGCATTCCACCCTTAGGGAAGAAGACGCCATTTACCGAATCCATATACGCAATAACTGCATAAATAGCTAGCGCTTGTTGCGGGCTTACGCCGGCATACATCGCCTGGAATGAGTACACCTTTTGCAGGCGCGGATCTTTTAAGAACTGGTTTACCTTGGGGGAGAGCTTTCTGAAACCACCCAGTGCAATCAAGCGCGCCAAGTTTGGGGTAAGCAAATTAAATGGCGAATCAATATTGCGATCGATAAAATCGTTCATCTCGTACTTATACAGCTTAGTTACAAATTCCACATATCTGCGATAACCCAGAGCTTCTTCAGCGCTGACCGTACGACGGATTTCTTCTTCCATCTCTGCGGTATTGGCATGGACATCTATTTGAGATCCGTCATGATAAAAAGCACGGTAAAGGGGTTTGAGCGGTGAAAGCTCTAACCAATCTTTCATATCTTCACCGACGCAACTAAAGGCATCTTGAATCAGCGATGGCATAGTTAATACCGAAGGACCAGTATCAAAGGAATATCCATCTTTTTCTAATAGTCCATTGCGGCCACCAGGAACGCTCTCGCGTTCAACAACAGTGACCTTGCGTCCGGCACCTGCTAATCGAAGTGCAGCGCTTAACCCAGCTAAACCTGCGCCGACAACGACAACATGATCGGTGGGACCTTTTACTCGGGCTGACATTTAATGGCTCCTACGTGTTGCACTTGTCGCAAGTTCAATTAGTAACTCACGGGCTGAAGGGTTAATTTCAGCAGAGTTTGCCGCACTTAGCGCGTTGGAAAGTAGCCCATCGATGAGATCTTCGACATCTTTGACCGCACCAGTTGCGGTTATGAGTGAGCGAACGTTTTCAATATCGCTGGCCGTTAAATCATCGCGCCCCAGGGCAGCTGTTATCTCTTTGGCCGCACTTGTCGAAGCGCGCTCTAAAGTCATCGCCATCAGCACGGTGCGCTTTCCTTCGCGGATATCATCGCCCGCCGGTTTTCCAGTAATAGCTGGATCACCAAAGATGCCGAGCAAATCATCGCGCAATTGAAATGCTTCGCCCAATGGAAGTCCATATGCGCTTAAGACATTTACCAATTGTTGACCTGCTTTTTTATCGGTAATTGCAAGTGATGCCCCCAAGTGCAGGGGGCGTTCAATTGTGTATTTTCCAGATTTGTAGCGGGCGATACGAAGGGACCGATCAACGCTCGGAGATTTCTCACCAGCCTCACGAACATCCAAATATTGGCCTGCCATAAGTTCTATGCGCATCTCATCGTGGACAGAGAGTGCCGATAAAAGAGCGGAATCTGATACTCCTGAAGTATGAAGCAAATGATCTGACCAAACTAAAGCTAGATCGCCTAGCAGAACAGCAGCAGCTTCACCGAATTGATCGGCTAGCCCACTCATCGCTTGCTCTTGATGCAAATTCTCAAAGTGGCGATGAATAGCAGGTTTGCCACGACGGGTGTCCGAGCGATCCATTAGATCATCATGAATCAATGCGCATGCTTGCAGTAATTCCAGACTTGCAAAGGCGCGGATATCGGCCGCGGTGGGATGTAAACCAGTTGCGCTAAAACCTGCATATGCAAAGAGCGGGCGCAACCGTTTGCCGCCATCTAGGACAAATGATTCAAGGGCATCACAAACCGGGATTAATTCAGAACCGATGGTGGCGAGGTATTCGCGTTGTAGCGCAAGATATGAGGTGAGTTCACTCTGAACCTGCTCGCGAATCTCAAGGAGCGTGCCACGCGCATCGTTAACCACGGCGCAACGGTACCCTGACCGCATGGAGATGCGCATGAGCCGGGTTGGAGAAGCGGTCACATACTCCTTTGAATTCTTTCCACCAAAGGACCAAGAGGGCGAAGACCGGCTCTGGAGCGCAATCGAAGCACTTGAGCCTATAAAGCCCGATTTCATCTCAGTTACCTATGGAGCCGGCGGTTCTACGCGCGATCGCACTATTCGAATTACCTCGGAAATTACCGCACATACCAAGTTGCCAGTTGTTGCACATCTAACTTGCGTTGGATCAACCCGTGACGAACTCTTAGAAATTTTAACTCGCTACAAAGGCGCTGGTATTCATAACATATTGGCCCTACGTGGTGATCCAACTGGTGGACCTCGCGCACCTTGGACGCAAACTCCCGGCGGCTTAAATCATGCAGAGGAGTTAGTTTCACTGGCTGCAGATTTTGGTGGCTTCACAATTGGTGTTGCCGCATTCCCAGATGGCCATCCGGCATCAAATGGCGATTTTGCTGCAGATATTGAAACTCTGATTCGTAAAGAGGCAGCCGGAGCAACTTTTGCGACTACACAATTTTTCTTTGAAGCTGATAAATGGAAATCACTTGTCGATAAATTAGCAGCGCGTGGATCGCAGTTGCCGATAATTGCCGGAATTTTGCCAGTGACCAATGTCAACCAATTCAATCGCATGGCCGAGTTAACCGGTACTCCGATTCCGGCTGCGATTTCAAACGCATTTGAAAAGGTAAGAGACAACCCCGAAGATGTTCGCAAATTAGGAGTTGAGTTAGCCACCCAGCTTTGCGAAGATCTACTTGTAGCAGGTGTTCCAGGTTTGCACTTCTACACAATGAATACCTCGACTGCCACACGTGAGATCTTTGCCCAGATCAAAGATAAGAGGCGGGAATGAACAAGTCAGAATTTAACTCCACCTGGAGTTCGCTGCACGGGGGAGCGGAGATTAAGGGAATTGTTAAAGCTTGGCTGGCGATCTCATTTGGATCTGCAAAATTTCTTTCAAAGATCCATGTAACCCCAAATATTTTGACCTCACTCGGCGTGCTCTTTGCGATTGCTATGGCGTTAAATCCGCTCTCGCTCTGGGTTATTCCCTTGTTAGTTCTTTCGCTATATGCCGATGGAATAGATGGCAGCGTTGCGATATTTCAAGGACGCACCTCATCCTTTGGTGCGGTATTAGATGCCAGCGCAGATCGCATCAGTGAGGCGCTCTGGTTCTATGTCGCATATAAAATCGGGGCACCAGCTTGGTTAGTGCTGGCAACTTATGTAATCGCCTCAACCCAGGAATATGCCCGCGCTAAGTTAGGTGGGTTAGGGGTTTCCGATTTAGGTGTAGTTACCCCGGCAGAGCGACCAGTACGTGCCAGTTTTATATTTGTCGCACTTGTTTCTTATGCACTTGGTTTAGATTTAGTTTTTATAGCGCTGCTGGCGCTCTTCGTTCTGCAGATTTTGAGTTTCTACTTAGTGGTTCGTTTTGCCCACAATAGCTTGCGTGACAATCTCAGCACTTAGCCCAACTAATGGCAGTCCGCCACCAGGATGTGCTGAACCTCCAACACAGTAAAGACCTTTAAGCGGGGAACGATTCTTGGCGCGCATAAATGCCGATCGCGCTCCATTGCTAGAAGTTCCATAGATTGCGCCACCAGGTGCGGCCACACTGCGTTCTAAATCTGCAGGCGTGCGAAACTCCATTACTTCCAAGCGATCGCGAATTGAAATACCGCGCGCTTCTAACGAGCTAATTATCTGCATCGCATAGTGATGGTTAAAGTCAGCATCGTTCCAGTTAAAGCCTTCGTTACCGCTTTCATCGTGGCGTGGCGCATTTACCAATACAAACCAGGCTTCGTGCCCGGGATGGCGCACCATAGATTCATCTTGCGGTGCACATAAGTAAATAGTTGGATCCTGCACCGGTTGCTTTCGATCAAAGATATCTACAAATTCGTCGTCATAATTTTCGGGAAAGAAGATGTTGTGATGAGAAAGCCCTGTTGGAGTTTCGGTGGGCCGCAGGCCAAGAAGTAGCGAGAAGCCAGCAAGAGATGGATCAGCTTTAGCTAAATTAGCACGCTCTTTACGTAACTTCTTAACTTTGCCGGTAATTAACTTGTTATAAACCATAGAGGCATCGGCATTGGCAACAACGATTGCATAATCTAATTTGCGACCATCGGCCAAAGTAATTCCAGTTGTAGATTTACCGTCATGGTTGATCTGCGTGACTTGGGCCTGAAATTCGAATTTCACGCCACGATCGAGACAGCGTTGATAGACGGCATCTGCTAATTTTCCGATGCCACCTTTGATATGCCAAGCACCGAATGCTTCTTCAACGAAGGCAATCGAGGCCAATACCGCAGGTGCAACTCTTGGGTCTGAACCGCTGTAAGTTGCATAACGATCGAGAATATTGCGCAGATGTGCATCTTTTAACTTTAGATCGCGCAACGTTTTCCATGGCGAGATTATCTTAAGATCACGTAACAAGGTCGGGCGTTTTAGAAGTGAGCGAACAGATCTCAACTCTGATTCAATAAATGGCTCGCGCGAGACATCCCACATCGCCTCTGCCTGGCGCATTATTTGATCCCATTCTTGGGCTGGCTCGGTTCCGAATGATTTCTCTATTTCCGAGAGCGTCGCTTTGCGAGATAAGTTGGCAAAGCGAACTGCGCTGCCATCGGCGAAGCGGTAATCAAATGATGGGCTAACTGGCGCAAGTTCAACTACCCGCCCCATCACATCACCGGTGCGCTGGAAGAAATCGCGATAAACGGCTGGCAGCGTTAGAAGTGATGGACCAGTGTCGAAAGCGTAATTACCGATCCATTCGGTGCGACATTTTCCACCGTGGCGATCAGATGATTCAAAAACCGTTACTTCATATCCGGCCTTCGCTAAGCGCGCTGCTGTGCACATTCCGCCCATACCAGCACCAATTACCGCAACGCGTTCTTTAGTAGCGCTCACAGCGTGCGACCCTTCCACTGTACTTTGCCGCGCATGCGCCAGCTATAAATAATTAAATAGATCAAGACTGCTGATGAAATGGGATGCAATAGTGAATCAAGCGTGCGACCGCCCGAGCGCTTAGCGCTAAGAATCCGAGTAATAACAATGATTTCATAAGTAAAGAGTCCGATGGGATTTCCGCTAAACCACAAAATAATTGGTGCAATTCCAGTTATGAAGATAAATGCAATTGCAAGTCCTGCACCGAGCGGAGTTGAGAATGCACTCCAGAGAGATTTTCCGTAACCGGCCTTGATCTCTTTAAAGTTTTTATACATACGAGTATGGGCAAGCTTTGAACCATCAGCTACGCCACCATGCGCGCCAAATGTAATTAAGGTGCGCGCTAGCTTCATATCATCTAAAACTTCTAGTGCAATCTTTTGAAATCCGCCGATTTGGTCTAGCGCATCTTTCTTGACCATAAAGAATTGGCCGTTGGCAACGGCAAGGGACGATCGGCTGGAGCTTTCAGCAACGCGCAGCGGAACAGTTGTCATCCAAGACCATTGCAGCAGCGGTTGCACTAACCTTTCCGAAAATGAAAGTGCAACCTGTCTTGGGTAGGCAGAGATAAATTCTCGGCTGCCTAACATGGCAACAGTTTGGGCGATTGCAGATGGAGCCAATCTGACATCAGCATCTAGAGTGACGATTATTTCCCCCTGTGCAGCCAAATAGCCCTGCTGCAGCGCCCAAGGTTTACCGAGCCAATTACTTGGCAGAACAGGTGCGTTGATAATTTTTATTGCAGCGCCATCGGCTTTTGCTTCACGTAAAGCCTTGCCAGTGCCATCTTCAGATGAATCATCGATAAAGATGATCTCCAAAGAAACCAGATGGGTCTGTTTGGTAAGGCAATCAATTAATTCAGCAATATTTTCTGCTTCATTTCGGACGGGGATTAATACTGAGACCGATGTCGGAATCTCAGTTACAGCAGATGGGCGTCGAATGGTGAAAAAGTTGGCAGCCGTAATCCAAAGCAAGAGGACCGAGAAGAGAAAGGGCGTTGTGTACATCTAAATATTAAGGGCGGCCGAGCCAACGCGAAAATATAAATGGGGCTAGTACTGCGCCAAAAGTTAGACCGAAGAGAAAAGCGATTCCGGGGCGATCAAAGAAGAAGAGATTTGAGATAACACCCGCAAACCAGGTCCAAATTAAGAAGATATCAATTGCCGCAAAACCCGCACTGACTTTACGTCGCTCACGTGGGAGAGATAGATGTAATAACGCAATCAGCGCCATTCCTGATAACAACCAACCAACGGCATTTGATAAAGGAACTTCCGGGGTGAATGGAACATGTGAACCAGTAACTTCCCATTTCCAGCGACCTGCTGAAACCATTTGGGGATCTAGGAATAAGTCATAAGCCATCAGGCCAAATCCACCATAGAGAAAGACCCAATTACCTGCAACGCGACGTGCTGCGCACAGGATTGGGTGAGCGATCATCGCCCACGCAAATGGAACAACAAACGGAACATCAAAAATTTGCGGACCAAGCGAAGGATCATATAAGTAAATTCCAAAAGGCCAACCAGATTTGACGCCAATTAGCTCAATGGAATATCCAAAGGCCAGAGTTATTCCAAGATAGGTAAAGGCATAGCGGGCACCGAAGGCCAGGAGGGCATGCAGTGCCATGGCACCTGCGCCCCAATAAACGGTAGCAATTGTGACAACACGCAGAGATTCACCGCTTAACAGTGGGTAACTAACCTGCAGCAAGATGGCGATACCCAAAGTTAGATTTAGTAAGAACTGAGCACGAGATGAAATTCCGCGACGGCGATTACGACGTGGTGAGTAATGGCGTATCGACATGGGCTAAGTCTGCCCTACTTGCTGGTTACTGCGTAATTTAAGTTGAGATCAGCCGCGAATCTCGCGCACTGCAAAGCGAGCAAAGAGTTCTTCGGCATACCACTGGTGGCGCTCTGTTGCGGCGATCGCTACTTGATGGGCGGCGCCCTTGTACGCAAAGTTTCGGAGATCTGCGCCAGTTCGCCAATGTGAGAAAGTTCCCTGTAATCCAATCGGCGCTTCACCGATTCCGATGGTGTTAAGCAGCCCTGGTGATGAGTGAAGGCTCTGCGTTACGGGAGGGACTGCGCGCCAAAAGCGGAAATTTTGAAACCACTTTATTCGGGCGCGAGTAATGGCGATAACTTCGCCATCAGTTTGCGTTGTGGCGTAAGCAAAGGGATTTACCTTCGCCCAAAGTCCATGGGAAGAAATTGGATCTAGTAAATATCTGACTTCAGCGAGTGAATTAGCGCGCCATCTATTTACTAGCTTTGAATTATCTAGTTGCTCCAAATTAGCTTGGTCTATAACTACCAATGCACCCCAACGTCTGGCATCGGCATCTCGAGGTGTGAAAGTCTCGCCTTTTCCAGTGCCAAGCATCTTGGCAAAGTGCACACCGTTAATTCTGCGTAGCGACCGGCGATCTAGCGCCATACCAATAAGTGCAACGCCAACTTTGCGGGGCTTGATCTTCCAAAAATAGATGACGGTTACTTCTGAGCTTGTCATTATCTTTGGCCGGCGATCTCGAAGATATGTTCTTTCACAGTCTCGACGTTATCCCACATTGGCGCATGGCCGCAGTTGGCGATGGTGATCCATTCTGAATGTTTTGGTGCCATTTCCGTTTCTTGGCAGGTAGTTGCAGGTAGCGTGCGATCGGAATCGCCAAAGATTATTTTCACAGGAATGCTCGAGTCGATCTTTGAGTCAAAGCGTTTGCCTAACATGCCATCCCATGCCGGAAAGTACCCAGCAGATTTAGCCATGGCTAAGGTTGCATCAAGACAGAGTTGATAAGAAAATTTTCGCCATTGGGGACTAACATCGGCAAATCCAATTTTGCGCGCCCATTCGTACTTTAAAAATGTAGTAGAAAGTGCGTACGAGCTCTTGGCTAGCGCGCGGATACTCGCCGTACCGGGTGCACGCTGGATATAGGAAGCCAACCAAAATCCTGCCGGGGCGAGGGCGGTAACGCTCTTAATTTTACTTGGTGCATGTGCAGCCATTTCCAGCGCTATCCAACCGCCCCATGAATTTCCAACCACATCAAATTCAGTGATACCAAAATGTTTTTCAACTTCGATTGTAACCAGATGCGCCAAAGTATTCGGATCCATGGGTTGGCCCTTTGTGTACGGAGATTCGCCATGTCCAGGTAGATCCACTGTAATTACATTGAAGCGATCTAAGAGATGAGGCGTTAAAGGCTTCCATGCCGTCGCAGCCGAACCCATGCCATGGATCAGCAGGATATGAGGTGCACCTTCTATATTCGAAGGATGCAGGGTTAACGTAATGTTCATCTTAATTCGAAATATTACTCTGTGGCGTGGAGATTATCACGGCCAAAGGTAGGCCAAGATAGAGCCATGAAGATTCGTAAAGTAGGTGGCGAACTATTAGGTAGCGCAGTTCTGGTCATGACCGTTATTGGCTCAGGTGAAATGGCGCAGAACCTTTCGACAGATACCGCATTACAACTACTGATTAACTCACTTGCTACCGCCGCGATTTTATATCTCTTAATTACCTTGTTGGCAGATATCAGCGGAGCACATTTTAATCCGCTGGTTACCTTGATCTTTGCCTATAAGCGCGAACTTTCCCTTGGCCAGGCGATGCAATTTATATTTGCACAATTTCTCGGTGCGCTAGCTGGTGCAGGACTGGCAAATCTCCTCTTTGAACTACCCGCCTTTACCGCATCACAGCATGTGCGCGGCGGTGGACATTTATTATTAAGTGAGATCATCGCAACTACTGGTTTGATCTTCACAATCTTTATCGCTCTCGATCAGAAGCGTGAGAAGAAGATCCCAGTATTGGTTGCTTGCTGGATAGGTGCTGCATACTTCTTCACCTCATCAACCTCGTTTGCCAACCCAGCCGTGACTTTCGCGCGTGGTTGGTCAGATACCTTTGCTGGAATTGCACCAAAATCAATTGCCCCATTTATCGCAGCCCAAATAATCGGTGCACTCCTAGGTTTCGCACTTACCCAATCGCTAAGTAGCAAAGTAAAGAGCAAAAAGTGAGCAAACCTTCAGTGCTTTTCGTCTGCGTACATAACGCAGGGCGTTCCCAGATGGCGGCCGGATTTATGCGCGAGCTCGGCCAGGGACGCGTAGACGTACTCTCTGCCGGTTCTGCTCCAAAAGATTCCATTAATCCAATTGCAGTTGAAGCAATGGCCGAGCTAGGTATTGATATTGCAAATAACACTCCAAAGATTTTGACACCCGAGGCAGTGCAAGCATCTGATGCAGTAATCACAATGGGATGCGGGGATGCTTGTCCGTTTTATCCCGGCAAGCGGTATGAGGATTGGGTACTAGATGATCCAGCAGGTCAAGGGATCGAATCTGTTCGCGTAATCCGCGATGACATTAAGTTGCGAGTTGAAAAGTTACTTGCTGAATTACTTGGCTAATCTCCGACGACCATCGGTGTTGCGCCCGTGCAGGTGATTAGCTCGGCAAATGAAGTTGGATACACGGCATGGGGATGTCCAGCAGCAGCCCAAACAGCGTCGTAATCGTTTAACGCTTCATCAATGAGAATTATTTCTGGCTTTGAAATCCACCCCAGTGGGCTCACGCCACCGACTGAATACCCAGAAATATCTTTAACATAATTAGCATCGGCGCGACCGAGCTCAGCAATTCCCAAATTCCTAGCAACTAATTCAGTATCAACGCGATGGCGACCGCTGGTAATAATCAATAGGGGATTGCCAGAAGGTAATTTAAAAATCAACGACGATGCGATTTGGCCGACTTCAATACCTAGGCCATTTGCAGCATCGACTGCGGTGCGGGCGGTTTCCGATAGAACTGTCACTTGGCCTTTGACGCCGAGGTCAGTTGCAGCGGCAATAAATCTCTTTACTGCAGCCTTTTCTAATATGCCATCCATGGATGCAGGATACCCTTGGCAAATGTCGGCTGTAACGAGTGAAGGTATTCATCGCGCGAAATTGGCGCGAAATTCCATTTGGGTCTGCTTCTTATTACTCGGCTCAGTCTCAATGGGTTGGGTGCCACGCATTCCTGAAATTAAGGATGCGGTTGGCTTATCTAATGGCGCATTTGGATTCGTATTAATTGGCAGCACTTTCGGATCAATTGCAGGTGCTCAGTTAGCAGGGCGATTTATCCATACCTTTGGCTCACAGCGCGTGATATTTGTCGGAGCAATAATCATGCCAGCCGGTTTAGCGGGTATGGCACTTTCAAAAAGTGCAGTGACTTTATTTCTAACTCTTTTCACAATGGGTATTGGCTATGCCTTACTTGATATGAGCTATAACTTCCAAGGTACCGTTGTCGAAAAATTGTTGGGACGCAGATACATGTCTTCCTTCCACGCAATGTGGAGCACGGGAGCTTTTATAACTACGGTCGTTGGTGGCGCAATAACCCGTCATGTTTCGCCCGAAGTTAATCTCTTAGTTATTGCAGGTGTCTGCTTGATCGCATATTTGATTTCAGCCACCTTCTTATTGCCCCCTGAACTAGATGGCCATAAAGGTGATTCAGAACATGAAGCCAAGATTCCCTTATTCGGCAAGAGCGTTATGCCACTTTGGTTATTGGGTGTTGGGCTATTGGCTAGTTTGGTTGGCGAAGGCGCCGCAAGTGATTGGGGCGCAATCTTGTTGCGCGATGAGATGGGATATGAAAAGGGCGTTTACGCATCTGCCTTCGCATCCTTCGCACTTGCCATGATTGTTAGCCGCTTCTTAGGCGATCGCGCGCTCGATCACTTTGGACCGGCGCGATTAGTGAAGTTAGGTGGATATTTTGGCGGATCGATCTGGGGAATTGCTATGGCGATCGCAATTCCACTTTCGCAGTCTTATCCATTGCCCGCTCTGGTGATTGTAAATATCGGATTTGTTGCAGCAGGGTTAGGTATGGGGCCAATGTTTCCCGCATTTATCTTGGCCGCAACTAAAGTCCCAGGTATCGCACCCGCAGTTGCCATATCCCGCGTTGGCGTAATTGGCATTGCTGGGTTCTTCTTCGGTCCGACAATTACCGGAGCCATTTCCCAATTTACAAATCTTTCGATTGGAATGATCTATCCAGTTGCGATGTTAATTCTCTCTGGTTATTTATCGCGCGGGATTAAGAGTGCGACAGCTCAGAAATAAGTCTTTGCCAAGGTAAAAAGTGAGATTGCAAAGAGCAGGTAGGCAAAAGATTTCCGTAGGACAACAGGTGAAGTCTTATGCGATAGACGTGAAGCGATCTGCGCAACGATTATTGCGCCAGCGCCCATGATGATCGGGATATGCCATTGCACATCTGACCATTGCGAGCGATGGCCAATAAATGCCGTTATTGAGTTGGCAGCGATTATTAGCAACGAAGTACCGGCTGCCACGATTTGTGGAGTACCGAAGTAAAGCACCAGTACTGGAATCGCAAGGAAGCCGCCCCCGATTCCGAATAAACCGGTCATTGAGCCGATTATTAAGGACATTACGATTAAGAATGGCAGTGGTGCCCGCCTGTGTTCATCTAATTTTGGCGGACGCAACATTGAGGCACCGGCCAATAATAAAATCCCCGCAAAGCCAGATGTGATAATTGCATCTGGAATTTGATCAACGATCGATGAGAAACCTAAATTTGTGATTGATCCTATTGCCCAGATAACAAAGGCGTCTCGGTAGAGAATCTGCTTATTGCGGGCCTTGGGAATTAAGCCCGATAACGCGGCGAGGAATACGACTGCTAGAGCTGCCGTAGTTGCAGGTTTTGGGTCAAAGCCAAATACATACATCAAGATTGGCACGGATAACATCGCACCACCGGCGCCAACAAAGCCAAGCACGGAACCGATAAATCCGCCGGCGATTATCGCTAGGACTGTATCCATTTCTTAATACTCTCACTTAAAATGCGAAACGGCCCCCATCTCTGGGAGCCGTTTCGTCGAAGCTTTCGTTACTTTTTGAAGTTACTTGTTAAAGAATGAGATATTTCCAAGGTGTGGCCCGAAAGCATCTGCTGAAATCGCACCGTTGTAGACAAGTGCGAAGATAATTAGTGCTGCACCGGCAAGAGCTAGATCCTTGTTGAAAGCGATCATTTCATTCTGCTTTGCAGTCGCATCGGCTTCTTTCCAGTAGTTATGGAAGATAACCGCGGCAAGAACCAAAGTGATTGCTAGCAATAGCGCACCTAGGTCTACCCAGAAACCAAGTGCTACGTAAACGCCGCCGAGTAGGAAGAAGAGGCCGCTGGCGATTACGCCAAGCTTGGCAGCAGGAAGCTTCTTGTACTTGGCATAGCCGGTCATCATCTCAAGCTTTGCAAAGTGAGCGATTCCTGATGTGATGAAGATAAAGGCGAAGAGGATTCGGCCTATTACGAGTACTGCGTTCATGGATCTCCTTGTTGGTAACTGGTTAGCAATTGTCCTGACTCGTCTAATTGTAGGGGAGATAGTTGAACTTTCAACTATCTCAGGCGTTGCGACACGCCCATCTTGACCCTGTCAGCGCCTTGGGCTACTTTTCGAACACTTGTTCGAATATCCACAGGAAAGCCCGAGGCGGTAGAAAATGTCAGTCCCAGAGATCAACCCAGCTCACGATGTGATCGCAGATGGGTCGGCTACTCCTATCGAATTTACCTTTCGAGGCAAACGCTTTCGCATCCACGCTGTTCTCTCGCGCTGGTGTGAAGCAGGTGGTTGGTGGAACCGGGTTAGCGATGGCATCTATCGCCCTGATGATGGTGCGCGCGCTTTATGGACCGTCGAAGCAGCACCTATCGGTGCGCTAAATACCTTTCAACTCGAACGCGATGAGATCACAGGTTCCTGGATCGTAAAACAAGTATGAGTTAAAGATGAGTTTTATACATTTACGAACATCAAGTGCTTTCTCACTTAAATATGGCACCACTCAACCACGTGATCTTGTTGAACGAGCAGCGCAATTTGAATCACCGGCGCTCGCACTTACCGATCGCGATGGTTTATCTGGTGCGATCCGTTTTGCTAGCGCATGTCTGGAATTCGGCATCGCTCCAATTATCGGAATCAACTTAGCTATCGATTTATTGGCTGATCCAAATATTAAAAGTACGCCTGCTAAAGATCTGCCACGTGTGACTATCTTGGCACACGGTGATGGGGGATGGCGCGCACTGGTGCGTTTATTAAGTGGACTTAATATGAACTCCGCCGAACGCACACCAGTCCTGACTTTAGATTTCCTGCAACGCTTTAGCCAATATTCAACGCAACTACATTTACTGCACGGCCCGGAATCACCAGTTAGCCAAGCCCTTACCTTGCACCGCAGCGATATCGCACTTGAGATATTTAATAAGACTCGGTCGCTCTTTGGCGATCACGCTATAGATTGCGTCTCTCATTTAGTTGCGGGCAACGGACCTTTCTCGACCGGCCATGCTGCCAGGTCCCTTATCTTCGCTCGCGATCACGATATTGATGCGGTAATCACCAATGCGGTGCGGATGCGCGATGCTGCAGATGGTCCAGTTGCCGATATTTTAGATTGCGCCCGGCAATTAGTTCCGTTGCACCAACGCCATCTAGAACGCCGTAATGCCGAAGGTTACTTAAAGCCAAATGATCAGATGGTTTCACTCGCTGCTGAAATTGTACGCGCCGCTGGAGAACGCACCCCACGTGATCTTTTAAATACAACGCGCAAATGGGCCGAACGCGCACTTCTTTCGCCACAACGCGATCTTGGTTTAGGTGGCATTCACTTACCCGAGGCTCATGTAGTCGGTGCCGATTCGGCGAATGAGATGCGCACTTTGCTGCGCACGCGCTGTGAATCTGGAATCAATTGGCGCTACAACGATTCAGTCACCATTAATAAAGCACGTGCTCGTTTAGATGATGAGCTCGCCACCGTTGCAACTCTTGGATATGAGCCATATTTCTTAACCGTTGCCGATATCACCGATATGGCGCGGAATAAAAATATTCGCGTGGCAGCTCGTGGCAGCGGTGCTGGTTCGCTGATCTGTCACTTGCTCGGAATTTCTGGCGTTGATCCGATGCAACATGGTTTGTTGATGGAGCGCTTCTGTTCACCGTTGCGCCGAGCGCTTCCTGATATAGATATAGATGTGGAATCGGCCCGTCGTTTAGAAATCTATGACCTGGTCTTTAAAAGATATGGCGATACTGATTGGCGATCCCCGCAAGCACTTTCGCGCTGTGCAACGGTCTCGATGGTTGACACTTACCGTGCGCGCAATGCCATCCGCGATGTTGGCGCAGCACTTGGCCTACCCGCGATGGAGATAGATTTAATCGCGAAATCTCTGCCACACGTGCGCGCCCGCAATATTGAGGCGACCCTTAAATCACTTCCGGAACTTCGCTCACTTAACTTATCGGCGCCCCTTACTGTGATGGCGATTTCCTTGGCGCAACGCCTTGACGGTCTGCCCCGTCACTTAGCGATGCATCCTTGCGCCGTTGTCCTATCTGATGCTGGTCTGTTGGATCGTGCGCCAGTTCAATTTAACGCCAGTGGTTACCCGATGGTGGAATTTGATAAAGATGGCGTAGAAGAAATTGGTTTATTGAAACTAGATATCTTGGGTGTGCGGATGCAATCGACAATTGCCCATGCGGTGCACGAGATAAAACGCGTTGCTGATATTGATCTAGATATCGATGCCGTGCCACTTGATGACACCGCAACTTACGAGTTAATCCAATCAACGCGCACCTTAGGCATCTTCCAAGTCGAAAGCCCCGGACAACGCGAACTAGTCGGCAAGTTAGCTCCAAAAACTTTTAGCGATTTAATAATCGATATCTCACTCTTTCGTCCCGGACCCGTAAAGAGCGACATGATCCGCCCATTTCTTAACGCGCGCCATGGCTGGACCAGTGCACAGATAATCCATCCGGATCTGTATCCGATCTTGGCGCAGACCGAAGGCGTGGTCGTCTTTCACGAACAAGTTATCTCGATTATCGCAACGATGACCGGCATCTCACTTGCTGCCGCCGATGAGAAACGGCGCGCTTTAGGCAGCAAGGAAGGCCAACAAGAAGTCTGCGATTGGTTCTTTCCTGCCGCAACCGCCCGCGGTTATGAGCTGACCACAATTACCGAGATCTGGGATGTACTTCGCGCCTTTGCCTCCTTTGGTTTCTGTAAAGCACATGCGGCAGCTTTCGCTCTACCTACATATCAATCTGCTTATTTAAAGACGCATTACCCAGCGGCATTTATTGCAGGTGTCTTAACGCATGATCCAGGTATGTATCCCAAGCGTTTGATGATCGATGAAGCCCGCCAATTAGGCGTTGGTTTAGCACCGCTAGATATTAATTATTCAGGCAGCCAGTACACGGTAGAAAAAAACGAGACGGGGCAAGACAGTGTGCGGATTGCACTTACCTCAGTCGCAGGAATTAGCGATAAAGAAGTCACTTCGATAATTGCCGGCCGCCCCTATATCGACCTCGCTGATTTCTATCGCAGATCAGGTGCATCACATCCAGTTATCGAAACTTTAATTATGACTGGGGCCTTTGACCAAGTGCATTCTTTAAATGATGGAACTATCAACCATCGCGATTTATTGCTTCATCTATCTGATCTAACTCGCTCACCAGTTGCCACGGTTGCGGGATCACAGATGGTCTTTGGCTTTGCACCTCCTGATGTTGCGGCAAGTGGTCTACCTGCAATGGGGCCTGCTGAAAAGGTGCGAAATGAAGTAGAACGTTTAGGTATGGATATCACCCACCATATGCTCGAGTTCTACGCCCCATTTCTAAATGCAATCGGTGCGGTTAAATCATCGGATCTACTTTCACTGCGATCACAAAGTGAAGTGCTAGTTGCCGGAATTAAAGTTGCGATGCAGACTCCACCGGTACGTTCGGGGCGGCGCGTTATCTTTTTAACTCTCGATGATGGTTATGGATGTGCTGATTCCACATTTTTCTCTGACGCCCAAGAGGGTTTTGCTTCCACTCTCTACAGTTCATCCATATTGTTAGTCCGTGGCAAAACTCGCAGAACCGGTGATCGCGGTATCTCTATCAACGCCAGCGGCGCCTGGGATCTGCGCACAGCATATGAAAAATGGTCACGCCAATTAGTACAGCAAGCGATTCAGAGATGACCCAGGCCACGATTTTGCATGTAGATATGGATGCCTTCTATGCATCTGTTGCTGAGCTCGATCACCCAGAACTGCGTGGTAAAGCAGTTGTGGTTGGTGCAGGTGCGCGAGGAGTTGTCTTATCTGCCAACTATGCGGCACGTAAATTTGGAATTCGCGCTGCGATGCCTGTGGGCCGCGCACAACGCATGGCGCCACAAGCAATATTTATCGCACCTGATCACCATCGTTACTCTGAAATATCAGAACGCGTTATGCAAATCTTTGCTGCTTACACACCGCTAGTTGAACCGATTTCACTGGATGAAGCATTCCTTGATGTCACAGGTGCGCGCAAACTACTGGGCACCGGACGCGAAATCGCAACTGCTATCCGCGCCCGCGTTGAGAAAGAGGAAGGTATTACCTGTTCGGTTGGTATCGCGCCCTCTAAATTTATCGCCAAGTTAGCTTCACAACATTGCAAACCAAATGGCATGCTCGAGATAACTGCCGATCGCATCCTTACCTTCTTGCATCCGCTTCCGGTTGGTGCGATCTGGGGAGTCGGTCCAAAGACAGCAGAACAGCTTGAGAGACTGGGTTTACATACCGTTGCCGATATCGCAAACACTCCGCGCGCTACTTTAATCCGCGCACTTGGGGATGCAGCAGGTGCATCGCTTTATGAACTTGCCTGGGGGCGCGACTATCGCGATGTAACACCTGAGGAACCGGATAAAAGTATTTCATCGGCTGAAACTTTTCCAAATGATCTAGATAATCCAACTGAAATCTTGCAAGAATTTCTGCGGATGACGGAAAGATCAACGGCGCGTTTGCGTGAGAAAGGTCTATTTGCCAAGACGATTTCAATAAAGGTGCGCTTTGCAGATTTCTCAACTATCAATCGCTCTAAGACTCTGCCGCTGCCAATTGACAGTACTCACGATGTTTATGAAGTTGTGAAATCACTTTATCTAGCGTTAAAGATAGAACGCGCACGACTGCGTTTAGTCGGAGTCTCACTTGAGAATTTGCAGGAGGATTCCCCTGAACAACTCGTCCTAGGCGCGCGCGAAAAGGGTTGGCGCGATGCCGAAAGTGCGATTGATCAGGCATCAGTGCGCTTTGGGCGGGGCAGCGTTCGTCCGGGGCGCCTGATTAAGCCAGGGGATGAGCCAGAACGCCACGGGGATTAGAGATCAACTAGCCCTGAGCGCAAAGTTGTTCTATTGTGGGGATATGGCTCTATCTGATCGCGAACAACGCCTATTAGCTGAGATGGAAGAGGCGCTATCTGCCGATGATCCACGTCTAGTCTCGACTTTAAACGGCACAACCACTCGCTTTAGCGCTTCAATCGGTATCGCCATCGCTGCAATTTTGGGTGGCTTCTCTATTCTCTTTGCCGGACTTATCGCTCAGCTGACCTTGGTTGGAGTAGGTGGCTTTCTCGTTGCCCTCGTTGGCGTAATCCTGCTTATCAATGGCCTGACTAAGCGCACATCAAAGTTTGGCCAAGGTGGCTCGACAAAGCGCGCTCGCCGCTCATTTACCCAAGGCTTTACCAAGGGGATGGAAGATCGCTGGGATCAGCGCAATAACGGCTAAAGCCGGTTAAAACATCTTGCCCTCGCCGCTGGCGGGGGCATTTTTCATGCCTAAATATTGGCAAATTACTGCCCAAATTAGGTGGGGAGGGCTGGGGTGCAGGCGGGAGGTTAGTGGCGAAAGGTGGTTGAAAAAGGAGGAAAGTGGAGTAAAGTGGGGGATTAAGCGGGTTTTCCGCCTTGGCACCTGGGGAAGGGGGCCGCAAAATGTTTCTCGGCACCCACGAGCCACGCCTTGATGAAAAGGGCCGTTTGATCCTTCCCGCGAAATTTCGCGAAGAGCTCTCTGCTGGATTGGTAATTACCAAAGGACAAGAGCGTTGCTTATATGTCTTCCCATCTTCAGAATTTGCAACGATTACCGAAACTCTGCGCCAAGCACCTGTTACATCAAAGAATGCGCGCGATTACATGCGCGTGATGTTCGCCGGTGCACACGATGAAATTCCAGATCGCCAAGGTCGCGTAACTATTCCTGCAGGCCTTCGTACATATGCCGGACTTGAAAAAGATTGCGTTGTTATCGGTGCAAATACCCGCGTTGAAATTTGGGATAACTCCGCTTGGAATACATATCTAAGTGATCGTGAAAAAGGTTTCGCTGATGTATCTGAGGAGATATTCCCTGGCCTCTTCTAGCAGTTTAAAAAACTTAATAAAAATTTAATAGCGCTCTCATTTGTGGCCACCGCCGACCTAAAGCCGGCAGTGACACCCCTTCCCCGGTGTCACTTTCGTTAGATCCGTCGGCCGGCGGTGACCAGAGATGAGAGATAAACAAAACAACAAAGTAGAAATGGGGGAGTAGATGAACGATGCAAGTACGCAACATATATCTGTAATGCTAGATCGTTGCATTGAGCTACTTTCCCCGACAGTTTTGCTAAATGAAAAACCAGTAATCGTGGATTGCACACTTGGCTTAGGTGGCCACACTGAGGCTCTACTTGAAAAATTCCCCACATTAACTGTTATTGGTATCGATCGCGATCAAATTGCCCTAGAACGTGCCGGTGCACGACTAGCTCGATTTGGTGATCGCTTTAAGAGTGCGCACGCGGTCTTTGATGAAATTGGTGAAGTTGTTTCATCTCTTGGTTTGAAAGAAGTAAATGGCGTTTTATTTGATCTCGGTGTCTCTTCAATGCAATTAGATGAAGTAGAACGTGGCTTCTCTTATTCACAAGATGCCCCACTTGATATGCGGATGGATCGCAGCCGGGGAATTACTGCATCGGAGATAGTAAATACCTACGCACCTGGTGCGCTGGTGAAGATTCTGCGCACCTTTGGTGAAGAAAAGTTTGCAACTCGGATAGTTGAAAATATTGTTAAAGCTCGCGCAAAAGCACCGCTTAATTCAACTCAAGAACTCGCCACCTTGGTTAAAGAGAGTATTCCTGCCGCAACCCGTCGTACTGGTGGCAATCCGGCAAAGCGCACCTTCCAAGCCTTACGTATTGAAGCAAATGATGAACTTGGTGCGATCACACGCGCTCTGCCAATAGCACTTGATCTAATCGCTGTCGGTGGACGCGTTGTCGTTCTCTCATTCCAATCGCTCGAAGATCGCATTGTTAAAGAAATCTTCGTAGATCGCTCAACTTCTAAGAGCCCACGTAAATTGCCAGTAGACCTTCCCGAATTAGCCGCCAAATTTGCCATGGTTTCAAAATCTGGTGAAACACCAACTGATGAAGAGTTAGCTGCAAATCCGCGTTCGGCTTCAGTGCGTTTGCGGGCAATTGAAAAGGTGGCGGCGTAAATGGCCCTTTTGAATTCCGCAGCTACCAAAACATCTCGGGTACCCCGCCAGAAGTTGACTGAAAAATCTGCTGAAGTATTTTTAAAGTTAGTTCCCAACGTTTCTGAAGGTGCGCAAGCAACTCACCGCTTCTTCGCCATTTTTTTATCTTCAGTTGCTGCAATTGGGCTGCTAATTCTGTTGGCGGTTAATATTCTTCTGGCACAGGATGCCTTCACACTCTCTGGCTTAAAGGCTGAAGCAAAAATTGTGGCAGATCAACGCGAAGCGATTAATCGTCAGATCGAGGCGGTCTCTTCACCTGAAGCGTTAGCTGCCAAAGCGCAGGCGCTGGGAATGCGCCCATCAGATTCGCCAGTTTTTCTAAATCTAGATTCGCAGGCACAGGCGTTAGCAAATGGAGAAATCAAACGTGGGTAATCTAAACCTCTCCGCCTCACGTATTCGCATACTTTTAATCTTTATCTTGACCTTCTTCTTACTATTTACCTTTCGCTTAATTCAGATCCAAGGAATTCAAGCCAGTGAATATCGCAATAAAGCCGCTAATGAGATGGAATCGACTCGGGCAATACCGGCAGCTCGCGGTGAGATTACCGATATCAATGGAATTGATTTCGCACGAAGCGTCTCTGCTATCAATATCGTTGTCGATCAAACGCAGGTGACGAATGCTGCCCAGACGGCAAACTTTGCAGCACCTTATCTAGGAATGACGGTTGCACAAGTACAGAGCGCAATTTCAGGCACGAAGCGTTATGCCATGGTGGCAAAGAGCGCTAAACCTGCCATTTGGCGCAACCTGAGCGATGCAGTTGATAGCTACAACGCTGCTTTAACTAAAGAAAATTTTGATAAGCGAATTGTTGGATTCTTTGCTGAGCGAAACTACATCCGCGAATATCCATCCGGCTCGCTAGTCTCTTCTTTAGTTGGCTTTGTGCGACAAGATGGAATTGGCGCTACCGGAATTGAATCAAGTCTTAACTCCACGATATCGGGCACTGATGGTAGATATTCATATGCGCGCGGGCTGGGCGCAGAAATTCCAGGTTCGCAGAATGAGATTGTCGCGGCTAAAAAGGGAACGACAATTCGCTTAACAATTGATCGTGATGTGCAATGGGTGGCATCGAAGGCGATTCAAGAAGCGGTATCAAAGGCCCGTGCGGTAAGCGGCACGGTAATTGTGATGGATCCCAAGACTGGACATATCTTGGCGCATGCTACTGCGCCAACTTTTGATCCAAATAACACTAAGAATGTATCTCCAGCGTTGATGCGTAACCCATCAGTTCAGGATGTATACGAACCTGGATCAACTGGAAAAGTAATGACGCTTGCGGCAGCTCTGGAAGAGAAGAAGATAACTCCTGAGACGGTATTGACCGTTCCCTACTCGATTAAACGCGGCGGAGATACCTTTCACGACCATGAACATCACGCGGTACAACATCTAACAACATCTGGAATTTTAGCCGTCTCATCAAATACTGGAACAATTCAAATCGGTGAGATGCTCTCTAACAACTCTTTACACGACTACCTAAGTAAATTTGGCATTGGAAAATCTACTGGTTCGGGTCTGCCTGGAGAATCTGCCGGTCTATTCCGTCCAGTAAGTGATTGGTCTGGAACTACTGCACCGACGGTGGCTTTTGGCCAGGGTTATTCAGTTACAGCGATGCAGGCAACTAGCGTCTTTGCAACGATTGCCAATGACGGTGTTCGTGTATCTCCAACTGTTATTGCAGGAACAGCAGATTCCTCTGGGAAATACACAGCAGCGGCAGGTCGAACTTCTGAGCGAGTAGTTAGCGCGCAGACGGCGCAACAATTGCGCATAATGATGGAATCAGTTGTCTCTACTCAAGGCACTGCGCCAAGCGCGGCGATTCCGGGTTATCGCGTGGCTGGAAAAACTGGAACCGCAATGCGCTATAACTCTGCGTGTTCTTGTTACAGCGGTTACACCGCATCCTTTATTGGATTTGCACCAGCAGATGCTCCTAAGTATGTAATCAGCGTAACTATCCAAGACCCTAAGGGTGCTCACTATGGTGGATCACTTGCTGGTCCGGTATTTAAGAAGGTTATGACTTTCGTTCTTCAATCTGAACATGTAGCACCTACTGGAACTGAAGTAATTCCAGTTGCGCTAACCCAGAGCGAGCTAGTTAAGAAGCAGCGCGAAAGTACTGTTCTTCAGGCCCAACAAGCTAGTGCAAAGAAGCCATGATGCGCCCATTCAATTCGCCTGCAGTAACGCTTTCCAAGATTGCCCAAACTTGTAGCGCGACAAGTACATCAAGTGAAAAAGAACTCGCCGCAATTAGAGTCTCTGGAGCGACTCATTCTGATAGCCAAGTACAGCCAGGTGATCTATTTATTGCGATGCCTGGGGCAAATCGACATGGGGCAGAATTTGTGGTTAGTGCAAAGAAAAATGGGGCGGTAGCGGCGTTAACAGATGCCGCTGGTGCAAATCAAATATCAGAATTGGCACCAGGTTTTCCAGTTTTAGTCGTATCAAATCCGCGGCTAGTAGCCGGTCGCATAGCAGCTCAAATCTACTGCGAACCAATGCGAGATTTAAACTGTATTGGAATTACTGGAACTAATGGCAAGACCACCGTAACCACCCTGCTCCACCAGATCTTTGAAGCAGCTCACCGTGATTGTGGGTTAATCGGGACAGTTGAAACTCGTATTGGTAACGAGGTGATAGCTAGCCAACGCACAACCCCAGAAGCCACCGATTTACAGTCACTTGCCGCTGTCATGAGAGAGCGTCATATGCGCCATTTAGTTCTAGAGGTATCAAGTCATGCCCTTGCCTTACATCGCTTGGATGGCGCGCACTTGGCTATAGCCGGCTTCACAAATCTGACACAAGATCACTTAGATTTCCATGGAGATATGGAGAGTTACTTTGCGGCTAAAGCTGCTCTCTTTAACTTTGCCATGGCAGATTTAGCCTGCATTAATATTGATGATCCTTACGGTGCCAGACTTTCTGCATCAACCGAGCTTCCTGTAATTACTCTCTCGCGCACTAACCCGAAAGCTACTTGGCACTTTATAGAGATTGATACCCCAGCTAAGCGTGTGCAGTTAAAAGTGCGCGGTGCTGGTGGAATTTTAATTGAAACCACAACAACTCTTCGCGGTGGCTATAACTTCGATAATTTACTTATGGCGATTGCGATCGCAGTTGAATCTGGAGTTGATCCAATTGATATTGCAGCGATTGTTCCGCACATTTCAGGTGCTGCCGGACGAATGGAAGAGATAGTTGTTGGCCAGAACTTCTCCGCTTTCGTCGACTATGCCCATACTGCCGATGCAGTTTCCAATGTTCTCTCTTCAATACGCGAATTTACCTCCGGCAAAGTTATCGCCGTATTAGGTTGCGGGGGAGATCGAGATTCAACTAAGCGCCCTCTGATGGGCAAGGCGCTTTCTGAAGGAGCAGATGTTGCTATCTTCACCAGCGATAATCCAAGATCGGAAGATCCAGAAGCTATTTTGCAGGCTATGACAAATGGGCTAAAAATTGTTGATCCGTCAAAGGTTATAACTGATCGAGCTGCGGCAATCGCATATGCAGTCTCTATTGCTAACGCGGGCGATAGCGTTGCGGTTCTTGGTAAAGGACATGAATTAGGCCAGGCGATTAAAGGCAAGACCATGGATTTTGATGATCGCTTAGTTCTGGCGCAGGCAATAGAGGCGAAGCGATGATCGCACTCAAAGCATCTCAGATCGCTCAAATAGTTGGTGGCGAACTAATCGGTGGTGACATCACAGTTACCGCAGCCCCTGTCTTTGATTCATCGACTGCAATCCCAGGTTCTATTTTTTTGGCGCTGCGTGGCGAGAAGACCGACGGACATAAATTTATTGAAGATGCCTTCACCCACGGAGCGGTTTTAGCGTTGGTCACAGTTGCTTCGCCACAACGTTGCATCGTTGTACCAGATGTGTTGGCAGCCTTAAATAAATTGGCGGCCCATGTTCGGAGCGAACTCAAAGATTTACAAGTTATCGCACTTACTGGGTCACAAGGAAAGACGACAACCAAAGATTTACTGGAACATATTTTGGAATCAGTTGGAAAGACAGTTGCGCCAATCGGTAACTTCAATAATGAATTGGGAACTCCGATCACATTATTGCAATGCGATAAAGATACGAAATTTTGTATCTTGGAGATGGGCGCGCGACATATCGGAGATATCGCGCTTTTGTGTGAGATGGCCAAGCCCAATATAGGTATGGTTTTGCGAGTTGGCACCGCGCATATCGGTGAATTTGGCTCAGCCGAAGCAGTCGCACAGGCAAAATCTGAAATGATTTCGTCACTTGCTCCAGAGGCAATAGCAATTCTCGGTCAATATGACACTTTTACTCCAAAGATGAAGTCACTGCATAAAGGTGAGGTTATCTCTTTTGGTGAAACAACCGCAGCAGATATTCGTGCAACAGATATTGAGATTCGCGAAGGGCGTCCGCACTTTGATTTAGTAACTCCGGCAGGGCGAGCGGCAGTTGGATTACGTATCGTTGGAATCCATCAAGTTGCTAACGCACTTGCTGCCGCAGCTGCAGCAACAGCGCTAGGTGCATCCATTGATCAAATCGCGGTCGCACTTTCAACTGCGGAAGTTCACAGTAAGTGGCGCATGGAAATTCACGAGCTTGGCAATGTCGTGTTGATAAATGATGCTTACAACTCAAGCCCTGAATCTGCTGAAGCTGCACTGCGTACCTTGGTGCTATTTGCACAAGAACGTGGTGGACAATCTTGGGCATTTCTAGGAAAGATGCATGAACTCGGCGAGTCCTCAGCCGATCGCCATGCAGATATTGGCACCCTTGCCTCAGAGTTAGGGATAGACCACTTAGTCTGCATTGGAGCCCCGGAGTATTCCGCTAATTTGGCCAAGAGTAATGCGATGGCGATCCATCTCTGCGCAAACAAAGAAGCCGCCTTGCAATTAGCTCAAGAGATGAGAGCTGGAGATGTAGTTCTAGTAAAGGCATCTCGCGCAGAAAAGTTTGAAGAGATTGCGCAAGGAATTCAAGCGCAAATAGCGTTGCTGATAGCAGAGAATAAAGAAGAAGGGGAGCGTTAAAAGAAAATGAGAGAAATTCTAATTGCTGGTGCGATCGCTCTCTTCTTATCCCTTTTTGGTACTCCAGCCCTTATACGAATCCTTGCCCGCCGTGGATACGGCCAGATAATCCGCGATGACGGCCCTTCTTCGCATCACACCAAGCGCGGAACGCCAACAATGGGTGGAATCATTATTATCTTTGCATCTGCCGCTGGATATTTCATTGCACATGCGCTGACCCGAAATACGATCAGTACATCTGCACTTTTAGTTCTTGGCTTGATGGCGTCGCTGGGATTTGTCGGTTTCTTAGATGACTGGTTAAAAGTTTCACGCCAGAAATCACTTGGCCTAAATGCAAAGCAGAAGATTTTTGGACAAGTGTTATTTGCCGCCATCTTTGGCTACCTTGGAATCCATTTTCCAGATGGCGATGGCCTAACTCCAATCTCCCAAAATCTTTCTACCGTGCGCGATACCTCGATAGCATTGGGCACGATACTTGTAATCATCTGGGTAGTTCTGATGGTGACTGCCACAAGTAACGGTGTAAATCTCACCGATGGTTTAGATGGTTTAGCAACGGGCGCGGCGGTTATGACCTTTATCGCTTTCATCTTGATTGGTGTTTGGGAGTTTGGACAAAGTTGTGCGATTGCGCCAAGTTCTAATTGTTATATGGTGCGAGATCCCCTTGATTTAGCGGTCTTATCGGCAGCGCTGGCTGGTTCGTGCGCAGGATTTCTCTGGTGGAATGCATCCCCAGCGAAGATATTTATGGGAGATACCGGTTCGCTTGCTCTAGGTGGAGCACTTGCAGGAATAGCGACTTCACTGCGCATTGAACTTTTACTTATTCCATTGGGTGGGCTATTTGTAATCATTAGCGCATCGGTGATTCTGCAAGTTGCCTACTTTAAAATTACTGGTGGAAAGCGCATCTTTAAGATGGCGCCGCTGCAACATCACTTTGAACTTATGGGTTGGGGCGAAGTCACGATTGTGCTGCGCTTCTGGATTATTGCTGGCCTATGTGTTGCCGCCGGCCTAGGCCTGTTCTATGCCCAATGGGTAACTAAATAAGTAAGGCGCGTTATGGCAACTAACTTCTCTGGCAAGAAAATACTAATCCTGGGCGCAGGAGTTACTGGGTTAGCGGTTGCTGGCTCACTTTCCAAACGTGGCGCGGAAATTTCATTCGCCGATGATCAAGTTGAAGAAGTTGTTGGCTTTGAAGTTGCTCTCTCCAATACATACAAAGCAATAAATTTCGATGCGCTCGTGGTCTCACCTGGCTGGAAGAGCGATCACCCCTTAATTACACAAGCGATTGCTGGTGGCATTGAATTACTAAATGAAGTAGACCTAGCTTGGCAAATTCGTAGTGAACTAGTTCCAAGTCAGCGCTGGATTGCTCTAACAGGTACCAATGGCAAGACAACAACTGTCGAGATGGCCGCTGCCATGTTACGTGAGGGTGGAATATCAGCTAGCGCTTGCGGAAATGTTGGTACGACAGTTATTGAGAGCGTGGAAAGTGCTGAAAAATTTGATGTTTTAGTCCTAGAGCTCTCCTCATTTCAACTCCACTGGATGCGTGAGGCATCGTTTGCAGCGGTAGCGATTTTAAATATTGCTCAAGATCACGTTGATTGGCATGGTGGTTTTGAAGCTTATGCACAAGCGAAGATGTCTATTCTAGATCGTGCAAGTACTGGAATATTTAATGGTGATGATGCCGAAGTAGTTGCTAGAGCAACACATTGGCAGGGTAGAAAAGTCTTCTTCTCACTCGATACTCCAGGACCCGGCGAAATCGGTGTCGTAGAAGAACTCTTGGTAGATCGCGCTTTTGTGAGTGATCCACAGGAAGCAGCGATGATCGCTGAAGTCATTGATGTAATTCCTACTGTTCCACATAACGTATCCAATGCCTTGGCGGCAGCTGGCTTAGCGCGTGCAGTAGGTGTAAACCATGCGCCAATCCAAGCCGCTCTTCAAAAGTTTAAATTGGGGCGCCATCGCATTGAAAACATTTTCTCTAAAGATGAGATCAATTGGGTAGATGACTCCAAGGCAACTAACCCACATGCTGCCGCAGCATCACTTATGGCAACCCTTTCTGCCATTTGGATTGCAGGGGGTATAGCCAAGGGCGCAGAAATGTCCGAGTTAATTTCGCGCTGTAAGTCTCGCATTAAGACAGCGATATTAATTGGGGCCGATCGCGAATTAATTGCCGCAGAGCTCAGAGCGCAAGCACCTAACATTGAAATTCTTTATATCGATGCACCTGTGTCATATCAACGTGGTGGTGGCGATAACTCTCTAATGGAGGAAGTCGTGAAAGCCGCCAAAATTCGCGCCGTTGCGGGCGATACTGTGCTGCTGGCTCCGGCATGCGCATCAATGGATCAATTCATTTCTTACGCCGATCGTGGCGATCGTTTTGCAAAAGCTGTATTTAAGGAGAACTCATGAACGAAACGGGACAGAAATTTCTGGCAAAGCCAGTTAATAACTTCTATATCTTGGCGATTAGTGCGCTCTCGTTATCGGTCATCGGATTGGTTATGGTCTTCTCGGCCTCATCGATCCATTCATTAGATACAAAGGGCAACGCGGTTGCAATTGTCTTGCGCCAACTCGCATTCTTTATAATTTCAATTCCCTTGGCGGCTTATCTCTCGCAGCGCACTTTGCCGCAGTGGCGATTGCTCGCCCGTTTTGGTCTACTAATCTCTGCAGCAATCTTGATAATTCTGCAAATCCCGGGGGTCGGCAAGACGGTAAATGGAAATACCAACTGGATTGCTTTGCCTTTTATAGATATTCAACCAAGTGAACTCTCTAAGTTTCTCTTGATTTTGTGGGCCAGTTATATGCTGGCTAATCAAGAGCGCAATGGAAAAACTCGCGTAAATGTCTTCCTGTTAATCGGACCAGGTTTTGTTGTAATTATGGCTTTTGTAATGTTGGGTCATGATTTAGGAACAACTTGCGTGATCGCCGCGATACTCGGTGGATTACTCTTTGTCTCTGGAATTGAATTGCGAATTCTGGGTACTTTGGTGGCAGTAGGTGCGACTGGTTTAGCAGTGTCAATCGCTACCGCAAGTTATCGCGCTAGCCGCTTCCTAGTAGTTCTCGATCCCTTCTCTGCCGCCGACTATAAAAATGCGGGTTGGCAACCAGCCCATAGTCTTCTTGGGTTAGCCAGTGGTGGAATCTTTGGCGTTGGATTAGGTGGCAGCCGCCAGAAATGGGGCAATCTCGCCGAAGCTCACACCGATTTTATCTTTGCGGTAATTGGCGAGGAACTTGGATTACTAGGCACGTTATTAGTTCTATTTCTTTTGGCAGCGCTGATCTATTCAATTTTCAAGATCGCATTGCGTTGTAAAGATCCGATGTCTCGCTATGTCGGCGCCGGTGTTGGTTGCTGGATTGCTGTGCAAACAGTTCTCAATATTGGTTCTGCTACCAGCGTGCTTCCGGTTGTCGGCGTGACCCTGCCTTTTGTTTCTTACGGCGGTTCGGCTTTAATCTCGCTCTATATTGGATTGGGATATGTATTCGGTAGCGCCTTGCGCGATCCAGAAGTCAAAGGCGAACTACAAAAAGCGATCGAACGGCGTAGATTAAGCACATCATGAGAGTTATCTTTGCCGGTGGCGGAACTGCAGGTCACGTAGAACCGGCCCTGGCAGTTGCCCGCCTTTGGCGAGAAAAACACCCCGAAGATTTAATCGAATTTATTGGTACCGCCAAGGGGCTAGAGAATCAATTAGTTCCAGCAGCGAGATTTAAGTTGCACCATATTCCAAAGGTAATTCTGCCACGCAAGATCAGCGTTGCACTTTTTATCGCACCATTTACTCTATTTAAATCATTTGCTAGCGCCCGACAGATAATGAAGGGCGCCGATCTCTTAATCGGTTTTGGGGGATATGTATCAGCTCCTGCCTATCTTGCCGCCAAGTCGCTACAAATTCCCTTCGTGGTACATGAAGCAAATGCCAAAGCTGGATTTGCCAATCGTTTAGGTGCGCGACTTACTCCCTTTGTTGCAGCCGCGCAGGCGACTCAGAACAGGTCGATGGCTAAAGCGCTGATTACCGGTATCCCACTTCGGCCAGATGTCGCAACAGCTTTTAATAATTGCGGCTCTGACTGGTCGGTGGCTCGAGCCAAGGCAAAGTCGGCTCTTGGTTTTTCAGCAAATGCACCCTTGATCCTTGCTTTCTTCGGATCCCAAGGGTCGGTAGCTCTAAATAAAGTTATAGCGCAATCTCTGCCTACTTTGCTTTCGCAAGGTAACCAACTTATGCATGCGGTAGGAAAGTTAAATCCATTGCCCGCAGCGCAGGAGCGCTATAAATCCGTGGCTTATATTGAAGATATGGCAACGGCGTATCTGGCTGCAGATTTGATCATCAGTCGCAGTGGCGCAATCTCGTGCTCTGAAATAAGCGCCCTTGGCAGATACGCCTTATTTATTCCACTACCAATTGGAAATGGCGAACAACGCTTTAACGCTAGCCATGTAATCGCACAAGGACGCGGCGAACTAATTGACCAGAACCTTTTTTCAGCACCCTGGTTAGCTAGCAATTTAAATAGGCTCTTATCGCAAGCAGATGGTTCGCCGATTGCTGGTTCAGGAAGTGACTTGCAAGCAACAGCGAAGATCGTTAATTTCATGGAGCACGCGCATAAGGCAAGAGTGAGTTAATGACTAATTCATTGCGCCAGTGGTCAGGCAAGCGCTTGCACTTCATTGGAATTGGTGGAGCTGGAATGAGCGGTCTTGCGCGTATCGCACTTTCCCATGGCATAGCTGTATCTGGTTCTGATGCGAAAGATTCAACGGTCTTAAGCGCACTTGGCGCACTTGGCGCCCAAGTACATCCTGCGCATCAGGCAGATCAGGTAAATGGCGCTGATTTTGTAATTTACTCAACCGCAATTAGCCAAACGAATGTTGAGCTAGTTCGCGCGCGTGAACTGAATTTGCCAGTCTTGACTCGCGCCCAAGCACTCGCGACTTTGATGTCGGAATCAAAGAGTATTGCCGTTGCCGGTACTCACGGAAAAACGACAACCTCATCAATGCTTACCGTTGCGCTGCAAGCATGCGGCTGGGATCCATCCTTTGCAATCGGCGGAACTTTGACTTCATCTGGCTCAAATGCCCATCGTGGTACGGGAGACCTATTTGTAGCCGAAGCTGATGAATCCGATGGTTCATTTATTGAATACCGCCCATATGCAGCCATCATCACAAATATTGAACATGACCATGTTGATTATTTTGCTACCGAAGCAGATGTAACTAAAGCTTTCGCTGAGTTTGTCGAAACCGTAGCCAAGGACGGCTACCTGATCTATTGCGCAGATGATCATGGATCGGCAGATCTAGCTGGAACCATCACTGATTTAAGTCTGATCTCTTACGGCACTCGCGAAGGTGCAGATTTATTTATTGATTCGATCAATTTGCTACCTATGGGTTCGACCGCACGAGTCATTTGGAAGGGTCGCACGATCGGCAACCTTTCATTGCAGGTGCCAGGGCTACACAATGTTTTAAATGCTGGAGCAGCACTTGCCATGGCGCTAGTACTGGGCGCACCTGCCGCCGAGGCGCTGACTGGACTGGCAAGTTTTCATGGGACCGGGAGACGTTTTGAGTTAAAGGCAACCGTTCACGGGATCCGCGTCGTCGATGATTACGGACACCATCCAACTGAAATTGATGTCACGCTAAGTGCCGCAAAGCGATATGCCGGCGAGGGGCGAGTTTTAGTCGTTTTCCAACCACATCGATATTCACGAACCCAAGCATTTATGAATCAATTTGCCAAAGCTCTAAGTATTGCCGACGAAGCGGTATTGCTTGAAGTTTATGCAGCAAGTGAGAAGCCGATTCCAGGTATTACTTCACAAACGATCGCCGAACAGATGACCAACGGCCATTTCATTCCCAATTTTTTAGAGGCGACAGAGTGGGTAATTGCGCATGCCAAACCTGGTGATGTAATCCTCACTCTCGGTGCGGGAGACGTTAATTCACTTGCGCCAATTATTAGCGATGGCCTAGCGCGGCGATTTAATTAAATGCGTTTTCCAAACAAGATAAAGCCACCCAAATCCGTGTTGGTGATTTCAATAACGGTCCTAATATTTGGGGCCGGCTCATATCTCCTTGGTTGGTCTTCACTATTTACAGTTAGCCAAATTGAAATCACAGGAGCTCCAACGCCGGAATCAGAGAAAGAAATTTCAAAGCGATTGAATCTGCCTATCGGGCAAAAACTGGCACGTGTTGATTCCAGAGCGCTTTCATTACGCCTTAAATCAGCTGATTGGATCGCCTCTGCGGACATCTCACGAAATTGGTTCAACGGAAAAGTTGGCGTCGATATCCATCCTCGAATTCCAGTTGCAATCTATAACGAGCCAGGTAAACCTCAAGTGGCCCTTGATGCTTCAGGAGAGATCTTTACAACACCTGGATCGCTACCTAATGGACTCCCTAGCGTCATAGCAACATCGGTAGCCAGCGGATTGGCCGCGATAAAAGTCTTTACTGAAATGCCTACAGAATTTAGCTCGGGAATCGATCGTCTAAGCGCAGCACGTGCCACGAATTTACTTATCTATGGAGTATTTGGTGGCCAAAATCTGCGAATTATTTGGGGAGATGGCGAAGATACTTTGCTAAAGATCAAAGTAATCAATGCGCTATTGGAACAGCCAGAAAATAAATCGATTCGGATGATCGATGTGACAGCACCACATGCTCCAATCGTTAAATAAAATCGCAAGTAAATTGGTGATAAATACTCAATAAATACCAAATAAATACCAAATAAATACTTTGCGTCGGTCTTTGCTTTCAGGCTCATAACGCCTTACGTTCACCTTCATCGAAGAGAGTAGAAATGTAATTCTCAAGTTGAGGTTTACAGTTCTAAAGGAGGAACTTGTGGCTGCACCACAGAATTATTTAGCTGTCATCAAAGTAGTTGGAATTGGTGGCGGTGGAGTTAACGCAATCAATCGCATGATTGATGTTGGATTAAAAGGCGTTGAGTTCATTGCAATTAATACCGATGCACAACATTTGTTGATGAGTGATGCCGATGTGAAATTAGATATCGGTCGAGCATCGACTAAAGGCCTTGGTGCAGGTGCTGCTCCTGAGAAAGGTCGCCAAGCAGCGATCGATCACACAGAAGATATTGAAGAAATTTTACGTGGCGCAGATATGGTCTTTGTTACTGCAGGTGAAGGCGGCGGAACCGGAACTGGTGGCGCACCGATAGTTGCAAAAATTGCACGCGATCTTGGCGCGCTAACAATCGGTGTTGTAACACGTCCATTCTCATTCGAAGGAAAGATTCGTTCAGCACAAGCAGATGAAGGAATCGAATTACTTCGTGCTGAAGTTGATACTCTAATTGTTATTCCAAATGATCGACTTCTTGCAATTTCAGATCGCAACATAACTGCAGTTGATGCATTTAAGAGCGCAGATCAAGTTCTGCTCTCTGGCGTTCAAGGCATTACCGAAATTATTACGCAACCTGGGTTAATCAATCTAGACTTTGCGGATGTAAAAACTGTTATGACAGATGCTGGCTCAGCTCTTATGGGAATTGGTTCTGCTCGCGGTGAAAACCGCGCAACACGTGCGGCTGAACTTGCAATATCAAGCCCACTTCTTGAAGCATCTATAGATGGCGCAATGGGCGTTCTGCTATCAGTTGCCGGCGGCTCTGACCTTGGTCTCTTTGAAATCAATGAAGCTTGCGAATTGGTGCAATCAGCAGCGCATCCAAATGCACGAATCATCTTTGGAACAACTATTGATGATGCACTCGGTGATGAAGTACGCGTAACCGTGATTGCTGCAGGCTTTGATGGGGGAGAGCCCAAGAAGGTTTCAATCCCGGTCATCGACAAGTCAACGCTGTCTGGTATTGCCGATCCAATTCCATCAAATGATCCAATTTCGGTGGCACTTGATCTCGATGGTTCGGCTCCTCGTAAGCGAGTCACTTTTGAGGAACTCGTTTCAGAAGATGAGATCGACGTTCCTGATTTCATGAAGTAGCAGTGACCCACTCCATCTGCGAGTGAGCATCAAATGCTGGCAACATTCACAAATCGTTTAGGCGGCCTCAGTCAAGGCCCATATTCTTCATTGAATCTTGGAGATCATGTTGGTGATCAGCCATTAGATGTTTTGGCTAACCGAGAATCCCTGGAAAAACTTCACGGACCAATTCAATTCATGAATCAAGTACACGGCAGCCGTATTGTGATTATTGAGAGCGTAACCGATGAAGCACCGACCGCTGATGCGCTAGTTACCGGAATTCCCGGAATCACCTTGGCAGTTATGGTCGCCGATTGCATCCCACTGTTATTGACTTCGCGTGAAGCCGTTGCTGCAGTGCATGTGGGCCGGCGCGGATTGGTAAATGGAATAGCAATGAAAACTCTTGAGTTAATGCGCGAGATGGGGGCGCAAGATATTTGCGCAACTATTGGTCCTGCAATCTGCGGACGTTGTTATGAAGTATCAAGCCAACTGCACGATGAGGTCATTGCCCAATTCCCATTGGCATCGGCCAAAACAATTTCAGACACACCAGCGTTAGACCTACCCAAAGCTTTGATGGCAGTGTTGCAAGGCGCTGGAGTTGAAGTAATCACCAATCAAGAGATCTGCACAGTGGAGAATCAAGATCTCTTCTCATATCGCCGTGATGGCGTAACTGGACGTCAGGCCGGTTTGGTTTGCTTATGAGTTCACGTGAGATAGAGATTGCTACTGAGCTGGCGGCAGTTGAATCACAAATCGCTGCAGCGGCAGCGAAAGCGGGCCGTGATCGCAGTGAAATAACTTTGATTGCCGTTACTAAGACTTATCCGGCAAGTGATGTTGAAATATTGCGCAACCTTGGTGTGCAAAATTTTGGAGAAAACCGCAACGAAGAAGGCGTGGCAAAGTCTGCCCAAGTAAGTGGAACCTGGCACTTTCAAGGCCAAGTTCAGAGCCGCAAATTGCGAGATATCGCAGGCTGGGCAAGTTTCATACATTCACTTGACTCAGCAGAACATGTAGAAAAACTCTCACGGATTGCAACTGAAGTAGGCAGAGAGATTTCCATATTTCTCCAGTTATCTCTAGATGGTGCACCAGATCGTGGGGGAGTAATTAAACCTGAGCTCATGGCTTTGGCAGATTCAGTGGCAAATCTGCCGCAGATAAAATTGGTCGGCCTAATGTGTGTGCCTCCAGTGGAGTATGAACACGAGCGAGCTTTCTCAGAAATCGCAGAGATCCATGAAGGGTTTTTAACCAACTACCCAGCGGCAACTTTCTTATCTGCTGGCATGAGTTCTGACTATCAAATAGCGATTAGCCATGGCGCGACACATCTGCGGATAGGTAGCCAAATCCTCGGTTCGCGCCCGTATCACCCCTAACCTTTACCTATGTCAGCACTAAATAAAATGATGGGCTATCTCGGGTTAGTCGACACCGATGAAGAAGCTCAAAGCGAAGCAACTCCAGTCCGCGCAACTGAACGCCCTGCACGTGAACTCTTACGTTCATCGCGTGATCGCGCCGGAGTGACTGTCGTTGGTTCAACTGTTGCGGTCGCACCATCTACTCAACCAGATGTTAATTACCACATCATCACATTACAGCCACGTTCTTATAGCGAAGCGCGCAAGATGGGCGAGCATTACCGTGAAGGAAATCCAGTCATTATCAATCTTGACGATATGGAAGAGTCAGAGCGCAAGCGCTTAGTCGACTTTGCCAGCGGACTGGTATTTGGATTACATGGTCGCATCGAACGTGTTAGCCACAAGGTTTTTCTTCTCTCACCTGCGAATGTAAATGTGAGCAGCGAAGATAAGACTGCAGCAGCACAGGCTAGCTTCTTCAACCAGTCATAATTTTTAGCCAAGTACTTGGTTCCCCATGATCTCTAACATACTGCTTACGATTCTTGATCTCTTTAAGTATGCGCTCTTCATCCGTTTGATTATCGATTATGTGCGCATCTTTGCCCGTAATTGGCGCCCGAATTCATTCTTGATAGCCTTCTTCGAGATGATCTATTCGATTACTGATCCACCAATGAAATTTGTTGGAAGGTTTGTTCCGCCTCTTCGCCTCGGTGGAGTTTCGCTGGATTTATCTTTTATCGTGCTTCTTATCGCCATCAGTCTGGCAAAGGGCGTTGTCGTAGTTCTTCTCTAAGCTTTTACGAGCGTGGCGCTAATCTGTAATTCATTATCTCCAGCAGGCAAGCTGGCATCGAAGGTAAATTCCAGAGCAAGTACTTCATCGCTTATGTGAGATGCCGCAGATGTGATTGCTGCAACGATTGAACTATCTGCGTTCCAGCGAACTTTGATGCGATCTGAAATTTCAAATCCATCGCCTTTACGTCGCTCTTGGATATAACGAATTACCTCACGGACGTATCCGGCATCGATTAGCGATTGGCTAAGGGCAAGATCTAAAGCCACTGATTCGCCCTCGTGGCTAGCAACCATCCATCCGCTCTTAGGCACCTCGGTAATTACTAGATCATCTAGATCGATCTGCCAGGTTGCAACTTTTGTAGTGCCAGAAGCACGTAGTGTTTTAACAAGGGCTGTGGCATCGGTTGCGGCAATTGCCTTTGCGATATCTTGGACCTCTTTACCAAATTTAGCACCCAGTGATTTGAAGTTGGCTTTAACAGAGATATTTACCAAATCTCCGGCGGCATCTGCAATATCAGCCAGATCAATCACATTTAACTCATCGGCGATCTGATCTTTCATATCTAAAGGCAACTTCGCCCAACCAGAGGCTGAAATTAGTGCACGCTGCAAAGGTTGACGGATCTTGATCGCAGATTCTGCACGAGCGGCACGACCGAGTTCCACTACACGACGCGTCATCGCAACTTGAGAATTTAACTCAAGGTTTATAAGCGCGCCTTGTGCAACTGGAAAATCGGTGAGGTGTACTGAATTTGCAGCAGATGAATCTGCAGCCCGTACTACTGCTTGCCAGACATGTTCGGTGATAAAGGGAACCATGGGTGATAGCAGCTGGGTAAGCGTGACTAAACATTCGTGAAGAGTGCCCAGTGCGGCAACATCGCCATCCCAAAAGCGACGGCGAGAGCGACGTACATACCAATTTGAGAGATCATCGATAAAACGAGCCAGCGCTTTACCGGCGGCCTGCGAATCAAATTCAGAGTAAGCAATGTCTACTTCTTGAATCAAAGTATTTAACTCACTCAAGATCCAGTGATCCATCATCGAACGATCTTTAACAGCCGGGATCTGTGAGATATCAAAGTTAGAGGATTGCGCATATAAAGTGTGGAAAGAGATGGTGTTCCAGTAAGTAAGCAAAGTCTTGCGTACTACATCGCTGATCGCATCGTGCCCGACGCGTCGCGCAGACCATGGAGACCCGGCGGCCAACATGTACCAACGCACTGCATCTGCGCCATGTTGGTCCATTAGAGCAATTGGTTCCAGAACATTTCCGACGTGCTTACTCATCTTGCGTCCATCTTTATCCAAGATATGGCCAAGGCAGAGCACGCTCTTATAAGCAGATTGGTCAAAGACCAAGGTTCCAATAGTCATCAAGGTATAGAACCACCCGCGCGTTTGATCGATTGCTTCGCAGATAAAGTCAGCGGGATAGGCGGCTTTAAATTTCTCAACTGAGCCAGGCTTATGTGGATAGCCCCACTGCGCAAATGGCATTGCACCTGAGTCATACCAACAATCGATTACTTCAGGAACGCGCTCCATCTCTTTGCCACAAGTTGGGCATGGGAAGTGAATGTCATCAACAAATGGGCGATGCGGATCTAGGTTAGATAACTCTTGACCGGCCAGTGCGCCAAGTTCAGCAAGTGAATCAACACAGACTTCATGCTTTTCTTCACAGCGCCAGATTGGAAGGGGAGTGCCCCAGAAGCGATTGCGCGAGAGCGCCCAATCGATATTGTTATTTAACCAATCTCCGTAACGCCCGGTTTTAATAGTTTCTGGGTGCCAATCGGTCTGGTTATTTTCGCGGATTAACTCATCTTTAATTGAAGTTGTGCGGATATACCAAGATGGTTGTGCGTAATAGATAAGTGCAGTGTGGCAGCGCCAGCAATGTGGATAAGGGTGTTCGTATGGCTGATGTTTATAGAGCACGCCACGTGACTTTAACTCTTTTACTAAAACCTTATCGGCATCCTTAAAGAAGAGGCCACCGACTAGTGGAACTTCACTTAGGAAAGTTCCATTTGGTGCGATTGGATTAACAACTGGCAGGCCATATGCGCGGCAGACCGCTAAATCGTCGGCGCCAAAGGCAGGTGATTGGTGGACCAGGCCGGTGCCATCTTCAGTTGTTACATAGCTGGCTAGAACTACGAAGTGAGAATCAGGAATATCAACGAGATCAAGGGGGCGCTTATAGGTAGTTCGCTCAAGATCTATGCCCTTTACAACCTTTAAGACTCTAACTTCGCCGGTCAAAGATGAGATCAATGGCTCTGCAACAACTAATACTTCGCGCACATCTTCTACGGTTACTTCAGCGACTACATAATCAACTTCAGGATTTACTGCAATAGCCGTATTAGAAACCAAAGTCCATGGAGTAGTAGTCCAAACCAATAAGGCGGCGCCAAGATCTGCGAGCTCACCAGATGTAACTGGGAAGCGTACATATACCGATGGATCGGTAACGGTCTCGTAACCTTGCGCCAATTCATGATCAGATAGACCTGTTCCGCATCGCGGACAATATGGAGCAACGCGATGGTCTTGCACTAAGAGACCTTTCTTCCAGATTTCTTTTAAACTCCACCAGACGCTTTCTACATATTCTGGCGCCATCGTCCAATAAGCCTGATCGAAATCAACCCAGAAACCCATCCGGTTGGTCATAGTTGTAAAAGCATCTACGTGGCGAGTTACTGAATCGCGACACTTATCGTTAAAGGCGGCGATGCCATATTTTTCAATATCGCCCTTGCCTGCAAAACCTAACTCTTTCTCAACTGCAATCTCAACTGGAAGGCCGTGGCAATCCCATCCAGCTTTACGAGTTACATATTTGCCTTTCATCGTTTGGTAACGAGGAAAGACATCTTTAAAAACGCGGGCTTCAATATGGTGGGTGCCGGGCATGCCATTTGCTGTTGGTGGGCCTTCATAGAAAGTCCAAGGTTGGCCACTTTCGCGGGCAGAGGTACTTGTTTCAAATATTGCGTTATCGCGCCAGAAATCTAAGATCGAACGCTCCATTGCTGGGAGGTCGATCTGAGCTGGAACCGGGCGCATTGTCATAAGGGGGAGAGTCTAACGCCCGCAGGTCTTTGAGATCGCGCAGGCAAGTTACCTAAGAATTTGCAGTTGAGTTGAGTGGCAAAGTTGGTCTAAGCGGTAAAAGAGCATAGGGTGCGCGGCGTGCCAGCAAAAAAGAAAGCCGTTGCCAAGAAGAGCCCTGCAAAAAAGGTAGCGAAGGCTGCTGCAAAGAAAGTTGCCAAGAAGGCTCCCGCTAAGAAAGCTGCCAAGAAAGCTGCCAAGAAAGCACCTGTAAAGAAGGTTGCTAAAAAAGCGCAAGTTAAAAAGGTTGCCAAGAAAGTTGCTAAGAAAGCGCCAGCTAAGAAAGCACCGGGACGTCCCTTTCCTTCTAAAGTAGGCAAGACCACTCTTACAGTTGATGAGAAATCTCAGACAGTTATCGTCGCAACCGTTACGGCTCCCGTTTCAACTCCATTAATTGAAGAACGTCGTCTAGTAATGCCCCCACCTGCACGTCCAATTAAGAGCGGCAAGAAAGCAGCGCCCCTTAAGCCAATTAAAGCTGCACCAACACCAGTAACTGCCAGTGAATCAGAGGCGCCATGGACTGCAGCCGAACTCAAAGCAGTTCGCACTGAAATCGCTAAAGATTTAGCACGCCTGCGCCAAGAACTCGCTGTGGTTGAAGCTGAGATGGATGAGTTAATTTCTGAATCTGGTGAAGGCGCCGGCGATGACCAAGCAGATTCAGGTACTAAAACTTTTGAGCGCGAACATGAGATGTCTCTTGTCATAAACGCGCGCGATATGGTTTTGCAGACCGAGCGCGCGCTAGATCGCATCGATAGCAAGAGTTACGGAAATTGTGAAGAATGCGGCAACGCAATTGGTAAAGCGCGGCTGCAGGTATTCCCGCGCGCAACTCTCTGCATGATCTGTAAGCAGAAGGAAGAGCGGCGCTAAGGTGCGCCTTCCAAACACACACTGGAAGAGACTTTATGCCATCGCTTGGGCGATCTGGTTAATTGATTTAGCAACAAAAATCTGGGCATTAAGCGCACTCGATCCTCGTAACCCAGTTAAGTTAATAGGCAACTTCCTCCAATTAACGCTTCTAAAAAATTCTGGAGCAGCCTTTAGCTTGGCCCAGGGAGCAACTGTGGTTTTCACCTTCTTTGCCCTCTCAGTTATTGGTGCGATCGGATACTTCGCTCCAAAAATTACATCTAAAGGCTGGTCAATTGTCCTTGGACTTGCCTTAGGAGGAATTCTGGGAAATCTGACTGATCGAATTTTTCGTAGCCCAGGATTTTTTACTGGACATGTAATTGATTGGATTCAAGTGCCGCATTGGCCGGTATTTAACTTGGCAGATAGCGCTATTGTGGTTGCAGCAGCAATTGCAGTCGTACTTTCTATTCGTAATATCTCACCGATGGGGGCTTAAATGTCACGCGAAGCGCGCACATTAAGCGTTCCCGAAGGCGTTGCCGGCGAACGTATCGATAGCGCGCTCACGCGCGTGCTAGGTCTATCGCGTACCACTATCGTGCGTTTACTTGAAGATGGAGATATCCGCACCGGTGGTCGCGCCATGGCCAAATCAGAGCGCGTAACCAACGGTCAAGTCATTGATGTTTTAATGCCAGAGCCCTTAAATCAAGATCCAATTCCGCTAACTCCATTAGATGGTTTGCGCGTTGTTTATGACGATGAAGATATTGTCGTTGTCGACAAGCCAGTTGGTTGCGCCGCTCATCCAAGTCCAGGTTGGATGGGGCCAACAGTTGTTGGCGCACTTACCGCAGCTGGTTACACCATCTCAACTTCAGGACCCGCTGAACGCGCTGGAATTGTTCACCGCCTAGATGTCGGAACAAGTGGCTTGATGATCGTTGCCAAAACAGATCGCGCCTACACAGTTTTAAAGGATGCATTTCGTAACCATGATGTTGAAAAGACTTATCACGCGCTAGTTCAAGGTCATATGGATCCAGTTAGCGGAACTATTGATGCGCCAATTGATCGCCATCCAAAAGAAGATCATCGCTTTGCCGTTATCGCTGAAGGTAAAGAGAGCATCACACATTACGAGGTAATCGAATTTTATAGATCAGTCTCACTAGTAAAAGTGGAGTTAGAGACTGGGCGCACTCATCAGATTCGCGTCCATTTCTCTGCGCTAAATCATCCGCTTGTCGGCGATACAACTTATGGCGCAGATCCAGTTCTCGGAAAATCGTTAAAGATGTCACGTCCTTGGCTCCATGCACTAGAACTTCGCTTTGCCCATCCCGTTACTAAGCAACCGTTGGTCTTTAACGCTCCCTATGCACCTGACCTTCAGGCTTGCTTGGCGTTGCTTTCCGATGCGGTCCTGCCTTAATCGATAACCAGAGACTAATATTGCCCAACTGTGACAACCGCTAACCCAACTTCCGCAACGAGCGATTATGAGTAATCGAGACTCTTTCGTCCACCTGCACGTTCACACCGAATACTCAATGCTCGATGGCGCAGCACGCGTTGGTGATTTAGTAGAAGAAGTAGCTCGCCAAGAAATGCCGGCGATTGCGATGACAGATCACGGAAACGTCTTTGGCGCTTTCGATTTCTATAAACAAGCTATTAAAGCCGGCGTTAAACCAATTATTGGAATTGAAGCCTACGTTGCGCCTGAATCACGCCACGATAAGAAACGTGTGCAATGGGCCAGCGGTGGAGATGATGATGTCTCAGGTGGTGGTGCATATACCCATATGACAATCCTGGCTGAAAATAACCATGGCTTAAAAAATCTTTTCCGTCTTTCTTCCCTGGCATCCCTTGAAGGTTATTACTACAAGCCCCGTATGGATCGCGAACTACTTTCGCAATATGCCGATGGTTTGATTGCAACAACTGGTTGCCCAGGTGGCGAAATTCAAACGCGCTTGCGAATGGGAAATTACAAAGAAGCGCTGCGCGCAGCAAGTGATTACCGCGATATTTTTGGCGCACATAACTTCTTCCTTGAGTTAATGGATCACGGCATTGAGGTCGAAACCCGAGTCAAGGATGACCTTCTCAAACTAGGACGCGAGTTAAAACTGCCGTTACTTGCTACAAACGACCTTCACTACACGCGCCACGCAGATGCCGCTGCCCACGAAGCGCTCTTGTGCGTGCAATCGGGTTCAACTCTGGCCGATCCCAAACGCTTTAAATTTGATAACGATGAGTTCTATCTCAAGACGCCAGCTCAGATGCGCGAGCTCTTTAAAGATCTTCCTGAAGCGTGCGATAACACTTTACTAATCGCCGAGCGTTGCAACGTCACGCTGCGCGAGGGTGAGAATTTGATGCCTGCCTTCGCAGTGCCTGCGGGCGAGAGCGAAGATAGCTGGTTACGTAAAGAGGCCGAGATTGGTTTAGCCAATCGCTTCGGCGATCGCGTAACTGCTGAACATAAAGAACGTTTAAATTACGAGCTAGATGTAATGCTCAAGATGGGATTTCCTGGTTACTTCCTTGTCGTTGCAGATTTAGTTGCACATGCCAAGAAAGTTGGAATCCGTGTTGGTCCAGGACGTGGTTCGGCCGCTGGATCTCTCGTTGCTTACTCCTTAGGAATTACTGGGCTAGATCCGATTGAACATGGTCTGTTATTTGAGCGCTTTCTAAATCCAGAACGTATCTCTATGCCAGATATCGATCTGGACTTTGATGAGCGGCGCCGCAGCGAAATGATTAAGTATGCGACCGAGAAATATGGCGAAGATCGCGTTGCGCAGATCATCACCTACGGCACCATTAAATCTAAGCAATCGATTAAAGATGCTACGCGCGTACTTGGTTACCCATATGTAATTGGTGAAAAGCTAACTAAGGCGCTGCCACCTTCGGTTATGGGTAAAGATATTTCCTTATCTGGCGTCTTTGATGCAAAAGATCCGCGCTATGGCGAGGCTGGAGAATTCCGCGAGCTCTACAATACCGATCCTGATTCAATGAAGGTCGTTGACTTAGCTAAAGGCCTAGAAGGTTTGAAACGACAATGGGGCGTTCACGCCGCAGGTGTGATCCTTTCGCGTGAGCCTTTATTAGATGTGATTCCAATCCATCGCCGCGAAGCAGATGGCGCGATCATCACTCAATTTGATATGGGCGCTTGCGAATCAACCGGCTTACTAAAGATGGACTTCTTAGGACTGCGCAACCTTTCAGTACTAGATGATGCCTTGCTTAATATAAAAGAGAATCAAGGCGTTGACGTTGTACTTGAAGATCTGCCGCTACATGATCAGAAAACTTTCGAACTTCTTTCGCGCGGCGATACCTTGGGCGTTTTCCAACTCGACGGTGGACCAATGCGCGCACTATTGCGCAGTATGGCTCCTGATTCATTCGCTGATATCTCCGCAGTTATTGCGCTCTATCGTCCAGGACCTATGGGCGAGAACGCACATAATAACTATGCCGATCGTAAGAACGGTCGCAAATCGGTCGAACCAATCCACGCCGAACTCTCTAACGTGCTGCAAGAAATTTTGGGCGACACCTACGGACTTATTGTTTATCAAGAACAAGTTATGGCGATCGCCCAGAAGGTTGCTGGCTTCTCACTTGGCCGCGCAGATTTATTACGTAAGGCGATGGGTAAGAAGAATAAAGAGATCCTTGATAAGGAGTATGTGCCTTTTGAAGCGGGCATGAAAGCAAACGGTTTCTCAACTGCTGCCATCAAACGACTGTGGGATGTTCTGATTCCATTCTCGGATTACGCTTTTAACCGCGCGCATAGCGCCGGATATGGCGTTGTCTCTTTTTGGACGGCATATCTAAAGGCGAACTACCCAACTGAATATATGGCAGCGCTCTTGACTAGCGTGCGCGATGATAAAGATAAATCTGCGCTCTATCTTTCAGAATGTCGCCGCATGGGAATTAAGGTTCTGCCACCTGATGTAAATGAATCTAATGCCGAGTACACACCTCGCGGCAAAGATATTCGCTTCGGGTTAGCTGCAATTCGAAATGTTGGTGAAGGCGTTGTGGCATCTATCAAATCGGCGCGCACAGCAAAAGGCGCTTTTACCTCATTTGGAGATTTCTTAGCCAAGGTTGATGCCCAAGTTTGCAATAAGAAGACTATTGAATCGCTGATCAAAGGTGGCGCCTTCGATTCGCTTGAACATCCGCGCAAGGGACTCATGACGGTGCACCTTGAAGCTATTGATTCGGTTATCGAAACCAAGCGGGCAGAAGCAATCGGCCAATTCGATCTATTCGGTGGCGAGTCAATGACCCAAGTTGCAGGTTTAGATATCGAGATCCCAAACTTTGAATGGGATAAGGCAACGCTTCTGACATTTGAACGCGAAATGCTCGGACTATATGTATCTGATCATCCGCTGCTCGGCGTTGAACATATCTTGCGCTCGAACACGGATATGTCCATTAGCGCACTTCTTGCAGATGAGAGCACACCCGATGGCATGGTTACGTTGGGCGGGTTAATTACTGGCGTTCAAAGAAAAGTCTCACGCCAAGGATCCTCTTGGGCGATCGTAACTTTGGAAGATCTGGAAGGCGCAATTGAAGTCTTATTCTTTGCCAATACTTACAACCAATATGCCTTAACTCTTATTGAAGATCGCGTTGTGACTGTGCGCGGACGATTTGAACGGCGCGATGATGTAGCGCGCTTCACCGCGATGGAGATGAAATCGCTAGATATATCTACCGGACCAGTTGGTCCGCTTTTAATCTCACTGCCAATTTCGCAATGCACACCACCGATCGTCGATCGCATGAAAGAAATTCTGCGATCACATCCTGGAAAGCGCGAAGTTCATATGCAGATCGATGATCAAGGAGTTTTGACAACTATGAAGATTGATGCGTTAGTCACGGCCTCTCCAAGTTTGAGCGCTGATTTGAAATCAATTCTTGGTCCAGATTGCTTAGTCCGCATCTAATTTAAGCCTCACAAATTAAGGCGCGGGCGCAATATCCCAACCGTTAGACTTCAGCCATGATTCGCACGCTCGATCTCCGTGGCCAAGCCTTAAGTAAGGCCGGCTATCAGCGCGCCATCCCGCGGGCAACTTTAGATATCGCAGCTGCCATGAAAGCCATAGAACCAATTTTGGAGCGGGTTAAAAACGGTGATGAAGCCGAACTAATAAATCTGGCCACAGAATTCGACGGTATAACTCCTAAATCAATTCGCGTCGCTGAAAGTGATCTAGCTAGCGCGCTAGCTGGTTTAGATCCAGCAGTGCGTAGCGCGCTAGAACTTTCGATTGTTCGGATTCGCAAAGTTCACGAAGATCAGAAACGTTCGGAAAAAATTACAAAAGTCGTCGATGGTGGCATCGTTACCGAACGTTGGATCCCAGTAGATCGCGTTGGACTATACGTCCCAGGTGGCCGCGCTGTTTATCCAAGTAGCGTTCTGATGAATGTTATTCCGGCGCAAATCGCAAAAGTCACCAGTATCGCTGTGGCATCTCCTCCGCAGAAAGAGTTTGGTGGCTTGCCGCACCCGACTATTTTGGCGGCATGTGCACTGCTTGGAATCACTGAGGTCTATGCCATTGGTGGTGCACAAGCCATCGCGCTCTTTGCCTACGGCATGGATGGGCTATCCGAGAAATGTGATTTGGTCACAGGACCTGGAAATATTTATGTCGCAGCAGCTAAGCGTGCACTGCGCGGTGTGATCGGCATTGACTCAGAAGCTGGACCAACTGAGATTGCGATCTTGGCCGATGACAGTGCGATTGCCGCTGATGTAGCAGCAGATCTCATTAGCCAAGCCGAACACGATGTGATTGCCGCAGCTGTTTTAGTAACGACTTCGCCAGAACTAGCAGTAGGCGTTGAAAAAGAGTTAGAAAAACGCGTTGGCGCAACGAAGCACAGCGCTCGAATTAAAGAGGCGCTTTCAGGAATTCAATCTGCAATAGTTTTGGTCGATTCAGTTGCCCAAGGTTTAGATGTTGTAAATGCCTATGCCGCAGAACATTTAGAAATTCAAACGGTTAATGCTGCAGCTGATGCGCTAAAGATTCGTAATGCTGGTGCAGTCTTTATCGGTCGTTTCTCACCGGTGTCACTCGGTGATTACTCGGCAGGCTCCAATCACGTTTTACCTACCGGGGGATGCGCCTGCCACAGCAGTGGGCTTTCCGTACAAACTTTCTTACGCGGACTTCACTACATCGAATATTCCAAGCAGGCTTTTATCGACATCGTCCCAACAGTTATCACTTTGGCAAATTCGGAAGATTTGCCAGCACACGGTGAAGCTATGTCGGCGCGTCTGGAGAATCTATGAGTTCGAAAGAGTGGCCAAACTGGCTACCGCTGCGCCAAGATTTAAGAGAGCTTTCTCCATATGGTGCGCCCCAAGTTCCAGCAGCTGCGACTTTAAATACTAATGAGAATCCATATGCGCCATCTGCTGAACTGGCAAAGGCGATCGCTGATCGCACCTACCAAGTAGCACTTAATTTAAATCGCTATCCCGATCGCGATGCGCAAACGCTACGGAAAGGTTTAGCTAACTTCATAAACGGCTTATCTAATACTTCCTTCGGTGCCGATCAAATCTGGGCCGCCAATGGCAGTAACGAGATAATTCAATCGCTCTTCATGGCATTTGGTGATCGCCCAGCACTTGGATTTACGCCTTCTTATTCCATGCACCCGCTAATCGCTAAGGTCATTGGAGTTAATTGGCAAGACGGGGGACGTCGCGCCGATTTCTCACTAGATCTAGTTAAAGCGCTGAACGAAATCGCGACTGTAAAGCCAGCGTTAACTTTTATTACAACCCCGAATAATCCAACTGGCACAACAGTAACATTGGATGAAATCTCACTATTAGCCCAAGCAGCTGCTCAGATAAATGGGCTTTTGATCGTCGATGAGGCTTACGCTGAATTCTCTGATCTGCCATCTGCGGTGACTTTGATTAACGAATATCCCAATTTGGTGGTAATTCGAACGATGAGTAAAGCCTTCGCATTCGCGGGTGCGCGCTTGGGTTACTTAATCGCAAACCAAGAGTTAGTCAGTGCAATGTTCTTAGTGCGTCTGCCGTATCACTTGAGTTCACTAACTCAGGCAGCAGCTGAGGTAGCACTGGAATTTCAAGGTGAGCTATTAGGCAATGTCTCAACTCTTATCGACTCTCGTAAATCCGTTATTTCAGAATTGGAGAAGCTGGGGATACAAGCAGTTCCCAGCCAATCTAACTTCATCTTATTTACTGGATTTAGCCATGATCCGGCCCAACTCTGGCGTCAACTTCTAGATCGCGGAGTTCTCATTAGAGATGTGGGATTATTAGGCCACTTACGTATGACCATTGGCAATGAGGCCGAGAACCAGAAATTTATCGCTGCCCTGCAAGAGATCTTGAATGGAGAAAGCCAATGAGAACAGCTCGCGTTGAACGAAAGACCAAAGAGTCACATGTAATCGTCGAATTAAACCTAGACGGTGAAGGTGCAATCTCGGTCGATACTGGCGTTCCCTTCTTTGATCACATGCTCTCGCAACTTGGTAAGCACTCAGGTTTTAATCTAACTGTTAAGACAACTGGTGACGTTGATGTTGATTCTCACCACACAGTTGAAGATACATCGCTAGCTTTTGGCCAAGCGCTGCGCGAGGCGCTAGGTGACAAAGTTGGCATTCGCCGCTTCGGTGATGCGATGGTGCCACTTGATGAAGTCTTGGTTCAGGCAGCCGTTGATCTATCTGGTCGTCCCTATCTGGTGCACCGCCAACCAGAAATCGTTGAGTTAATTGGCACATTCGATACAACTCTTGGAAAACATATCTGGGAATCTATAGTTGCAGAAGCTCGGATCGCTCTTCATGTGCGCGTTCTCGAAGGACGCAATGCGCACCACGTATTTGAAGCGCAATTTAAAGCGGTCGCGCGCGCACTTCGTGATGCAGTCTCACTCGATGGCGGAATCGCAGGAGTTCCTTCCACAAAAGGTTCGCTCTAATAGTGATCGCAATTCTTGACTACGGGTCAGGTAATTTACGTTCGGCACAACGCGCCTTTGAACGCAGCGGTTCCGAAGTTGTAGTTACCTCTGATCGCGATGTTGCGCTAAATGCGTCAGGTCTTGTTGTGCCAGGTGTTGGTGCATTTGCCGCATGTATGCGCGGTTTAATTGCAATCGGGGGAGATAAGATTGTGCGCGAACGCGTTGCGGCAAAACGCCCCACCCTAGGTATATGTGTTGGCATGCAGATTCTCTTTCGTGATGGCGATGAGTATGCAACTGATCAACTTCATCAAGGCGTTGGTATTTGGAAAGAAAGTATTACCAAACTTGCTGCACCAATCCTGCCGCACATGGGATGGAATACCGTTGAAGTAACTGGCCCATCACAACTATTTAAGGGAATCGAAGACCAAGCTTTCTACTTTGTTCACTCTTATGCTGCCAAAGCTAAGGTGGGTCTTTCACAAGCTTGGACAAGTTATGGTGCGAAATTTTTAAGCGCGGTAGAAGATGGCGCAATCTGCGCTACGCAATTTCATCCTGAAAAATCTGGCGATGCCGGCCTTGCGCTAATTAAGAACTGGGTGGGGATGCTATGAACGAAGTAAATTATCTAGAGCTATTGCCTGCTGTGGATGTTAAAGATGGCCGTGCGGTAAGACTTGTACAAGGTGAATTAGCGCGCGAGAGCGTATATGGCCAACCTCTCGAAGTAGCACTTGAATTCCAAGCAGCCGGAGCAGAATGGCTTCACTTAGTCGACCTAGATGCAGCTTTTGGGCGCGGTGATAACAGCGCGCTGTTGGCAGAAGTAGTTGGTCGCCTCGATATAAAAGTTGAGTTATCGGGTGGAATTCGCGATGACGAATCGCTAAAGCGGGCGCTTGCAACTGGCTGTCGCCGGATCAATCTCGGCACTGCTGCGTTAGAGAATCCCGAATGGACAGCGCGCGTTATCGCCGAACACGGTGATCGCATCGCAGTTGGTTTAGATGTGCGCGGCCATGTCCTTGCCGCACGAGGCTGGACTAAAGAAGGTGGCGATTTATTTGAAACGCTGGCGCGTTTAGAAAGTGATGGCTGCGCGCGATATGTTGTAACTGATGTAACCAAGGATGGCACTTTGCAAGGACCAAACCTGGAACTCTTGCGCGAAGTCTGCAACGCTACAAAGAAGCCGGTTGTTGCAAGCGGCGGAATTTCATCCCTGGCAGATATCGCTGCGTTAGCTGCGTTAACTGAAATGGGAGTTGAAGGCGCAATTGTTGGCAAGGCTTTATACGCCGGCGCATTCACCTTGCAAGAGGCGCTGACAGTTACTAAGGGCGCAAAGTAAATGGCGCTATCGATTCGCATCATCCCTTGCCTAGATGTAACTGATGGCCGAGTCGTAAAGGGCGTTAACTTCACCGATTTAGTAGATGCCGGAGATCCAGTTGAGATGGCCAATCTCTATAACTTGGAAGGCGCAGATGAGTTAACTTTTCTAGATATTTCCGCAAGTAGTTCTGATCGCGAAACAACGCTAGATGTAGTACGTAAAACTGCAGAGCAAGTTTTTATTCCCTTAACTGTGGGCGGCGGAATTCGCAGCGTTGCCGATGTTGATCGCTTACTACGTGCCGGCGCCGATAAAGTTTCTATAAATACATCCGCAATCACCCGACCTGAGCTAATCGCAGAAATTGCTGATCGCTTTGGATCACAAGTCTTAGTTATCTCAGTGGATGCACGGCGCGCACGTACCGAATCTGGATTCGAAGTAACCACCCATGGTGGTCGCCAGAGTTCAGGACTTGATGCACTTGCCTGGGTAGAGAAAGCATGTGCACTTGGCGCCGGCGAAATTCTTCTTAATTCGATGGATGCCGATGGCACGCGCGCCGGATATGACATCGGCATGATCACTGCAGTACGTGCGATCTCAAAGGTCCCACTGATTGCCAGCGGCGGGGCCGGAACTTTGGAAGATTTTGCTGCTGCTCTAGATGCTGGCGCAGATGCGCTACTGGCAGCGAGCGTATTTCACTTCGGAATACACCGAATTAGCGATGTTAAGAAGTACTTAAGCGCTCAAGGTTATTCCATTCGCAACAACCGCATCGCCTAAGGCAGAATAAGGCCATGAATGCGCAACTGCCCTCGCAATTGCCTGAGGATATTTCTGCGCGCTTGAAATCAGATTTGGATCTAATTCCGGCTATCGCTCAAGATGTAAAGACCGGTGAAGTTTTGATGTTGGCCTACATGAATCGCCAATCACTAGCGATAACTTTAAAGACTGGTAAAGCAACTTACTGGAGCCGCAGCCGCAGTGAACTCTGGGAGAAAGGCGCAACATCTGGCCATACCCAGAAAGTTATTGCGATCTCGCTAGATTGCGATGGGGATGCGTTGCTGCTAAAAGTTGAGCAAAGCGGCGCTGCTTGCCACACCGGAGATAAGAGCTGTTTTCATAACCCGATAGCACTCGATCTTCTTGCCGGTGATCGCTAATGCAACGTTCTGAATTTCAGGAGTATGCCAAAAACTTTAATGTCATCCCGGTCTACCGAAAACTCCTTGCCGATGGGGAAACTCCGATCGGCATTTATCGAAAGTTAGCCAAGAACGCACCTTCTACATTCTTATTGGAATCTGCCGAACATGGGGGCGTCTGGTCGCGTTACTCGTTTATCGGAGCCAATAGCCAAGCAACTTTAAGTGAGAAAGACGGCAAAGCGATCTGGGTCGGCACAACTCCAGCTGGCGCACCGGTTGGTATCGATCCACTTGCAGCGCTGCGACTTTCCGCAGCACACCTGCGCTCACCAAAGATTACTGGACTTCCACCGCTTACGGGTGGCTTAGTTGGATATATGGGTTATGACAGCGTGCGACGGTTAGAGAAATTGCCAACGCTTAGCAAGAAAGATATTGATCTACCAGAATTAGCATTTATGTTAACTAGCGATCTGGCGGTTATGGATCACGCAGAAGGAACAATCACCTTAATTGCAAATGCTATTAACTGGGACGGGTCCGGCGATCGCGTCGATCAAGCATACGACGATGCACAAGTTCGCTTGGATTGCATGCAGAGTGATTTACAAGGTTCTCTTCCAGGATTTATTGCAGAACTCGCTGATAAGGATTCACCTGATTTTTCGCGAAATATCTCAGGAGATGACTACAAAGCGAAGATACTTAAGGCCAAAGAAGAGATTGTTGCGGGTGAGGCTTTTCAGATAGTTCTCTCGCAACGATTTGCGATGGAATGCACTGCAGATGCTTTAGATGTCTATCGCATGTTGCGCTTACACAACCCAAGTCCCTATATGTATTTATTCCGCTTTACCGATGGAGTTGAAGTTGTAGGTTCTAGCCCAGAAGCACTTGTTAAGGTCACTGGCAAAGAAGTTATGGTTCATCCAATTGCAGGTACCCGCAAACGTTCTAACTCTGCCGAAGAAGATCATCGCTTCGGCGAGGAGTTACTTGCTGATCCGAAAGAGCGCGCTGAGCATTTAATGTTGGTAGATCTTGGGCGAAATGATCTCGGGCGCATCTGTGCACCAGGGACAGTTGAAGTAATTGATTTCATGCATATCGAGCGCTATTCACATGTTATGCATATTGTTTCGACAGTTATTGGCGAACTAGCCGCAGACTCATCACCAGTTGATGCTTTATTTGCCGTCTTTCCGGCCGGAACTCTTTCGGGTGCACCAAAACCAAGAGCGATGGAGATAATTGAAGAATTAGAGTCAACTCGGCGTGGTCTATATGGTGGTGCAATTGGTTACTTAGATTTCACTGGCAATATCGATACTTGTATTGCAATTCGCACCGCGCTAATTCATAACGGTACCGCTTATGTGCAGGCAGGTGCTGGGGTGGTCGCGGATTCAGATCCCGAATCCGAAAATCAAGAGTGCCTAAATAAAGCAGCAGCTGTACTAGGTGCGATCAGCGCCGCGAACAAGTTGGCAAACCATGGGAAAGTTTCTTAGATGTCAGACTTTGCGCCAGTGCTATTTTCGCTAATCGTTATCGTCTTTCTCGTCTTTCTAATTTCACGACGCTTTAATATCTCATCGCGCTATGAGCGCAAGCCAAAGGTTCATACGCCTTGGAGCGCCCTGGATGAGGGAATCGATCCAACGCAAGAAGGTAGCGACAAATGAGCGTTCTTGATTCGATCATCTCTGGAGTTCGCGAAGATTTAGCTAAACGCCGTAAATCTCTAAACGAGTTACATGAAGAGATGGCACAAGCGGCACCTGCTTTAGATGCCCATGCCGCCTTCAAAAATAGTGACATGTCAGTAATTGCAGAAGTAAAACGTTCATCTCCAAGCAAAGGCGCACTTTCAACCATTAGCGATCCAGCAGCGCTTGCAGAGCAATATCAGTTGGCTGGCGCCAGTGTGATTAGCGTGTTGACAGAAGAGCGTAGATTTAAAGGAACTCTCGCCGACTTAACTGCAGTGCGCGCAAAGGTGACAATTCCAGTCTTACGTAAAGATTTTATGGTCGATGAATATCAATTTTTTGAAGCACGTGCGCACGGTGCAGATATGGTGCTGCTAATTGTGGCGGCGCTAGCCAAGAGCCAATTACGTGATTTCTATGATCTAGCAACTGAACTAGGTATGTCAGCTTTAATTGAAGTTCACACTGCAGATGAATTAGAACGAGCGATGGAGATATCACCACGAATTGTTGGTGTTAATTCCCGAAACTTAAAAACTTTAGATGTGAATACGGCTGCATTCGCAGATCTAATCCCTCGGATTCCGCAGGATGTGATACGCGTCGCTGAGTCCGGAATCTCACAACGAAGTGATGTGGAATTTGCCCAGCGCCAAGGCGCCGATGCGATCTTGGTTGGGGAAGCCCTTGTCACTTCCGCTGACCCAAATTTGGCGATGCGCACCTTATTGGGGCAAGGGTAGACTTTTACTATGTCGACTTCCTCGCGCGAAGACCTTTCTGCAATCTTGGGCCACTTCGGTCCATACGGTGGGCGCTTTGTACCTGAGGCGCTAATTGGTGCACTTGAAGAGCTAGAAGAAGCCCATCGCATCTCGCAATCAGATCCAACTTTCTTAGCCGAACTCGCTGAACTACATCGGACTTACACAGGTCGCCCTAGCATCATTACTGAAGCAAAGCGCTTTGCTGAACATGCAGGTGGCGCAAGAATTATTTTAAAGCGCGAAGATTTGAATCACACTGGAAGCCATAAGATAAATAACGTTCTTGGCCAAGCGCTACTAACCAAACGCATGGGCAAGAAGCGCATTATCGCCGAAACTGGCGCCGGCCAACATGGCGTTGCCTCGGCAACGGCTGCAGCGCTAATGGGCTTGGAATGTGTTGTCTATATGGGCGAGGAAGATACCAAGCGCCAATCTTTAAATGTAGCGCGTATGAAGTTACTTGGCGCCGAAGTTATTCCAGTGACCTCAGGATCGCGCACACTAAAAGATGCCATCAACGAAGCGATGCGTGACTGGGTTACAAATGTTGAGACTACTCATTACATGTTAGGAACTGTTGCCGGCCCGCATCCATTCCCAACGATGGTCCGCGATTTCCATAAGATAATTGGTGAAGAAACTCGCGAACAAGTTCTTGCATTAACCGGTCGTCTGCCAGATGCAGTTCTGGCATGTGTTGGCGGCGGATCAAATGCCATCGGGATTTTTCATCGCTTTATCTCTGATCCCAGCGTTCGCTTAATCGGACTTGAAGCAGGTGGCGATGGCGTAGAAACCGGTCGCCATGCCGCAACAATTACTGGTGGAACTCCCGGTGTATTGCACGGAACTCGCTCTTATGTTTTGCAAGATGAGAACGGCCAGACAGTTGAATCACATTCGATTTCTGCTGGCCTTGATTATCCTGGCGTTGGACCAGAACATGCCTACTTACATGACATAGGCCGCGCCGAATATCGAGCAATCACAGATGCGCAGGCGATGCATGCCTTTGCTTTGTTATCAAAGACTGAAGGAATCATTCCAGCGATTGAAACTGCGCACGCCTTAGCTGGTGCGATGCAGGTTGGTAACGAACTCGGTAAAGATGCCATCATCGTGATAAATCTTTCGGGGCGCGGCGATAAAGATGTACAAACGGCCGCTAGTTACTTTGGAATTCCCCTCGATTAATGACCGCGCTAGATCAACTCTTTGTAAAAGTTCGTGCTGAAAATCGCGCTGCTTTAATTGCTTACATACCTGCTGGATTTCCTTCGCAGGCTGGCTGCCATCGCGTAATTGCCGCCTTTATCGCTGGGGGAGTAGATGCCATTGAAATTGGGTATCCATATAGCGACCCAGTTATGGATGGACCAACTATTCAAGCAGCCGCAGTCACATCACTCGAAAATGGCACAGGCGCACAGGAAGTTCTCGCTGCCTTAAAAGTGGCCAGCGCATCGGTGCCGGCAGTTGTCATGACTTACTGGAATCCAATTGAACGCTTTGGAGTTACGGGATTTGCTGCAGCGATCGCCGAAAATGGTGGCTCAGGTGTTATTACTCCAGATCTAACTATTGAAGAATCAACTGGTTGGATCGATGCAACCGATGACTCTGCGATTAATCCAATATATGTCGTAGCGCCAAGTACGAAAGATGCGCGCTTGGCTCAGGTAACTTCTAAATGTGGCGGTTTTGTCTATGCCGCAAGTTTGATGGGAGTAACTGGTGCGCGCGCAACTGTTTCAACAGGTGCGGCAGACCTAGTCGCCCGCGTTCGCAAAGTCACAGATCTACCAATTGCGGTTGGTCTTGGCGTATCAACTCGTGAACAAGCCAAGGGTGTGGCGGCTTATGCCGACGGCGTGATTGTTGGCTCGGCTTTTATCAAGGCGATGCAAGATGCGCCAAGTGAAGAAGCTGGCTTGGCAGCAGTTACCGAATTAGCACGTGAGCTAGCCAAGGGAGTGCGTGAGGGGCGATGAAAGAAAAATTTGTAATCGCACAACCTTGGATCGGACTCTTTGCTCGTCTAATCCTTGGGGGAGTCTTATTTGTTGCTGGCTATTTAAAAGTTAGCGCGCCAGATAAATCACAAATGGCGGTGCGCGCCTATGAGATGTTACCGATCTCTTTTGCCAATGTCTTAGGCCTAGTACTTCCCTTTGCGGAAGTTGCCATGGGTGCGCTGCTGATTCTGGGTTCACTAACGAGAGTTGTGGCAGCCCTCGGTGGTTTCACAATGGTCATATTTATTATCGCCATCTCACAGGCTTGGGCGCGCGGGCTAAATATCGACTGTGGTTGCTTTGGTGGTGGCGGCGCAGTGGAACCTGGTCAGACCAAGTATTTACAGGAAATTCTCAGAGATGCGGGGCTGGCATTTCTCGCCGCCTATTTAATTCGCTACCCTGTAACCAAGTTTTCAGTGGATAAGAAACCGATAGAAAATACTTCACAGAAAGATGTGGCATAAGAATGGCGCAAGCGAAGAACCCAGCAGGCGGTAAAGATAACTTCACCCGCAACTTAGTAATCGCAGTAGTCGTCGGCGTTGTGCTAATCATGCTGGTTCCAACTGTGCTCTCTAAGAAGACCAATACCAGCGCAGCCATACCCTCTAGCGTTTCAGTCGAAGATGGTTATGGAATGGTCTTTAACAAAGACGTGAAAGATGTTCCTTTCATCGAAATTTACGAGGATTTTCAGTGTCCAGCATGTCAGCGCTTTGAAGCAATTAGCGGTGAATACATCGCAGATCTCATCAATACTAAGCAAGCAAAAGTTGCATTCCACATGCTCTCCTTCCTTGGTGGCGAATCCCAGTTAGCAGCAAACGCTGCTGGCTGTTCGGCAGATCAAGGCAAGTTCTTGCAATTTCACAAGTTGCTTTACGCCAACCAGCCACCAGAGAACTCCGGCGCTTGGACGCCTTCTTACTTCACAACCCTGAGCCTTGGCTTAGGCATCTCGGATAAGAAATACGACCAATGTATTGCCAAGAACGAATACAAAGACTGGGTTGTAAATGTGGCAAATGAAGGCGCTAAGCGAAATATCAATTCGACTCCTACCGTCTTCATAAACGGTAAAGAGATCGATCGCAATAAGGCCTACAACAGCTTGGCAGAATTTATGCTCGCTGTTAAAAACGGGTAACGATGCACGCGGCGATACCGACCCCGACTCTGTCGCAGATCGCTATCGGCCCTCTCACTGTTCACTTCTATGCTCTGTGCATAATTGCCGGAATAGCCATTGCTATCTGGCTCGGTGATAAACGCTTGAGCCTTTACGGTGAAAGCGCTGGAATAGATTTAAAAGGTGTTGTTTCGGAAGTTTCGGTTATCGCCATTCCTGCTGGAATTATTGGCGGCCGTATCTATCACGTAATTACTTCACCGGATGCCTACTTTGGTAGCGATGGAAATTTACTTGCGATCTTTAAAATCTGGAAAGGTGGGTTAGGGATTTGGGGTGCGATCGCCCTTGGAGTATTGGGCGCCTATTTTTCCTACCAGCGCTTGGGCAGGCAGATGCAACTTCCATCATTTAAAATTTTCTTAGATGCCCTAGCCCCCGGAATTTTATTTGCGCAGGCAATCGGACGTTTTGGAAATTGGTTCAATGCTGAATTATTTGGCAGACCGCTAAATGCATGGTGGGCGCTAGAAATCCCATACAAGTTTCGCCCCAGCGGGTATGGCCTTATCGAAACCTTCCATCCAACTTTTCTTTATGAAGCGATTTGGAGCACGCTCTTAGCCGCTATTTTGCTTAAATTTGGAAGCCGATGGACAGCCGGATCCATTTTCTATTTTTATATCGCTGGTTATTCGCTTGTCAGATTCTTTATTGAGGGGATGCGTATTGATCCGGCACATACGCTAAACGGATTGCGAGTAAATCAATGGATGAGTATTTTGATCTTTGCCATGGGGTTGGCTCTATTTGTGCACAATCAACGAGGCAAGCGCGATCACATCACACGCGAAACTTAATTGGGATCAGGTAGACTCGGGCCATGGCTTTAGAAGATGTCTATCAGCGCAATCTCCATCATCGCACCCATCGTGCAGGTTGGTTGCGTGCAGCCGTTCTTGGCGCAAATGATGGTCTGGTTTCAACGGCATCACTAATGATCGGTGTTACAGCTGCCAAAACTGGTGGTGCAGATGCCCAAACTTTTTTAATTACTGCAGGCGCTGCTGGAATTGTTGCCGGCGCGATGTCTATGGCCGTTGGTGAATATGTATCCGTTCGTTCACAAAATGATATTGAAGCCTCGGATCGGCTATTGGAGATGGAACATCTAGCGATCGATCCCGAATCTGAGTTATTGGAATTGCAGCAGATCTATATCAATCGCGGCCTAACTCCAGAACTCGCGTTGGAAGTTGCTAGCGCGATGCATGCTCGTGATCCGCTGGAGGCGCACCTTCGTGATGAACTCGGGCAACATCCACACACCAAGGCGCGCCCGGTGCAAGCTGCGGTCGCATCTGCTGCAGCCTTTACATCAGGTGGTTTGATTCCATTCCTAGGCGCCTTTGCACCGACGACCGGCAAAATCGCGGTTAGTATCGTCGGGTTTACGGTAGTAGGCCTGATCTTCACTGGAATCGTTAGCGCTAAGACTGCCGGATCAAAGGTTCTGGCTCCGACTCTGCGAGTAATCCTCGGTGGTTGCTTCGGCATGGCAATAACCGCTGGCATTGGACAACTTCTTCATGTGAGCGGGATCTAAACCTTTCCCATCTTCTGGGTATGCCTAACTACCCTAGTTCTTGCTACCCTTTTGCCCCATCGCACCTTTCTGGTCGATGGTTTCTACGGGCCAACGTTGTCCCTCACGATTTTTCAAGTGTGGACAACAGGAGTGTGAAAATAGATGGCCCTTTCATCTAACTACCCAGCACGTCTTGGTCTTTATGATCCTTCCAACGAGCATGATGCATGCGGCGTTGCAATGGTGGCTACCCTAAATAAAGTTGCAACACATGAAATCGTTGCGAAAGCGCTAACCGCGCTTCGCAATTTAGAACATCGCGGTGCATCTGGCGCCGAACCCGATAGCGGTGATGGTGCAGGAATTTTAATTCGCGTTCCAGATGCTTTCTATCGCGCCGTTGTTGAATTCGAACTTCCTAAAGATGGCTCATATGCAACCGGAATCGCATTTGTCGCACAAGGCGCTGAAGTCCGTGCCGCAATCGCCAAGATTGCGGACGAAGAAGGCTTAACTATTTTGGGTTGGCGCGAGCTACCTATTAATTCTGCCTCGCTCGGCAAGACTGCCGTATCTGTAATGCCTAAATTTGAACAGCTATTTATTTCAGGTAAAGGAAATGAATCCGGGATAGCGCTAGATCGTTTAGCTTTCTGCTTACGAAAACGCGCTGAACATTCATTAGACCTTTACTTCCCATCTCTTTCTTCGCAGACAATTGTTTACAAAGGAATGCTTACTACTGGCCAGCTCGAAGAGTTCTTCCCAGATTTGAGCGATGAACGCGTTGCCTCGCCGATGGCTTTGGTGCACTCACGTTTTTCCACCAATACATTTCCATCTTGGCCACTGGCCCACCCTTATCGCTTTATCGCACACAACGGCGAAATCAATACCGTTAAGGGCAATCGTAACTGGATGCGCGCGCGCGAATCGCTTTTGGCCAGTGAGTTAATTCCGGGAGATCTCAGCCGACTCTTTCCAATAGTTGAAATGTCCGGCAGCGATTCCGCATCATTTGATGAAGTACTTGAACTTCTCTATTTAGGCGGACGTTCACTTCCACATTCAGTCTTGATGATGATCCCGGAAGCATGGGAGAACCACTCAACCATGTCGCAGAAGCGCCGTGATTTCTACGCCTTCCATGCATCGTTGATGGAGCCATGGGATGGACCAGCATGTGTGACATTTACTGATGGCCATCAAGTTGGCGCAGTCCTTGATCGCAATGGACTTCGTCCATCACGTTTCTGGGTAACCGATGATGGCTTGGTTGTTCTGGCATCTGAAGTCGGTGTCTTGGATTTCCCTGCAGAAAAGATTGTTCGCAAAGGTCGCCTGCAACCAGGCAAGATGTTCTTAGTTGATATTGAAGCAGGACGCATCATTGAAGACGATGAGATAAAAGATACCCTCGCAGATGCTGCGCCTTATGGCGAATGGTTGCGCTCGGGAATGATGAAGTTAAGTGATCTACCTTCACGTGAACATATTGTTTATCCGCACTCATCAGTCGTTCGCCGCCAACGCGCCTTTGGTTATACCGAAGAAGAGATCCGGATCTTGCTTACCCCTATGGCTAAGAACGGCATGGAAGCGCTTGGCTCTATGGGAACAGATACGCCAATTGCAGCGCTTTCAGAAAAACCACGCCTGCTCTTTGATTACTTCTCGCAACTCTTTGCGCAAGTAACTAATCCACCACTTGATGCCATTCGTGAAGAACTAGTAACCAGCCTCGGCGGATCTATCGGACCAGAACATAATCTGCTAGATCCAGGGCCGGCATCATGTCGCCAAATATCTTTAGCTTTCCCAGTAATTGATAACGATGAACTAGCCAAGATCATTCACGTCAACGCCGATGGTGAATACCCAGGTCTAGAGAGTTATGTAGTTCGTGGTTTGTTCCCGGTATCCGGTGATGGCAATACTCTGCAGACGCGGTTAGAAGAGATCAAACGTGAAGTATCTGATGCGATTGCAGCTGGTGCGCACATCATCGTTCTCTCTGATCGCAACGGTGATGCCGAAGATACGCCGATTCCATCTCTGCTACTAACGGCTGCTGTGCATCATCATTTAATTCGTGAGAAGACTCGTACCAAAGTTGGACTAGTTGTTGAAGCCGGCGATGTCCGCGAAGTTCATCATGTTGCGCTTTTAATTGGTTATGGCGCAGCCGCAGTTAACCCATACCTTGCTATGGAATCTGCCGAGGATCTAGTTCTGCAAGGAGTGATCACCGGCATTACCCCTGAAAAAGCGGTTCGCAATGTTATTAAGAGCCTCGGTAAAGGTGTCTTAAAAGTTATGTCAAAGATGGGTATTTCAACCATCGCCTCATATACCGGCGCACAAGTATTTGAAGCTATCGGACTTTCACAAGAAGTTGTTGATGAATACTTCGTCGGCACGACTTCACGTCTTGGCGGCATCAGTTTGGATGTTATTGCAGAAGAGACAATCGCACGCCATCACATTGCTTACCCAGTCGGGGGAGAGATTCCGGGCACTAAGCGCTTGCCGATCGGCGGTGAATACCAATGGCGCCGCGATGGCGAGCCGCATTTATTTAATCCAGAGACCGTCTTTACCTTGCAGCATTCAACTCGCTCCAAGCGGTACGACATCTTTAAGCGTTACACCAGCAAGGTAGATACACAGAGCAAAGAGCTAATGACTCTGCGTGGACTCTTTGCTTTTAAAGAAGGAGAGCGCCCTGCGATCTCAATTGATGAAGTCGAACCGATCTCAGAGATCGTCAAGCGCTTCTCAACCGGCGCAATGTCCTACGGCTCTATTTCACAAGAAGCACATGAAACTTTAGCGATTGCCATGAACCGACTTGGCGCTAAATCCAATACCGGTGAAGGTGGCGAAGATCCATCTCGTGCGATCCCAATGGCAAATGGTGATTCTAAGCGCAGTTCAATTAAGCAGGTTGCTAGCGGTCGCTTTGGGGTAACAAGTGATTACCTGGTTAACGCAGATGATATTCAGATCAAAATTGCCCAAGGTGCAAAACCTGGTGAGGGTGGACAGCTTCCGGGAAATAAGGTCTATCCGTGGATTGCCAAGGTGCGTTACTCAACTCCGGGCGTCGGACTTATCTCACCACCACCGCATCATGATATTTACTCAATTGAAGATTTAGCCCAGCTAATTCACGATCTTAAGAACGCCAACAAAAACGCACGCATCCACGTCAAATTAGTTGCTGAAGTCGGCGTTGGCACAGTTGCGGCAGGTGTCTCTAAAGCGCACGCGGATGTAGTTTTGATTTCCGGCCATGATGGTGGAACTGGTGCATCACCGCTGACATCGCTAAAGCACGCGGGAGCTCCTTGGGAACTTGGTCTTGCCGAAACACAACAGACGCTGCTTCTTAACGGACTACGCGATCGCATCGTTGTACAAGCAGATGGTCAGTTAAAGACTGGACGCGATGTGGTTATTGCAGCGCTACTTGGCGCAGAAGAATATGGATTTGCAACAGCGCCACTCGTTGTATCTGGTTGCGTGATGATGCGTGTCTGTCACTTAGATACCTGTCCGGTCGGCGTTGCAACCCAGAACCCAGAACTACGTAAACGCTTTACCGGCAAGCCAGAGTTTGTCGAAACTTTCTTTGAATATATCGCCGAAGAAGTTCGAGAAATCTTGGCCAAACTTGGTTTCCGCACGCTACAAGAGGCGATCGGTCACGTTGAGTATCTAGATACTCGGGATGCAGTCAATCATTGGAAAGCAAGCGGACTAGATCTAGCACCGCTATTGGTTCGCCCAGATGTTGCTTCACCCCTGCACCGCACAACAGTGCAAGATCATGGCCTTGCTGCGGCCCTGGATAATCAATTAATTTCACTTGCGGCAGATGCTCTCGATAAGAAAGAAGCGGTTCGTATCGACCTGCCAGTTCGTAACGTTAACCGCACCGTTGGCACAATGTTGGGCGCAGAAGTTACACGCCGCTTTGGCGCAGAAGGTCTTCCGGTCGGAACGATTGATGTCACGCTACATGGTTCTGCCGGTCAATCACTCGGCGCTTTCCTACCGCGCGGTATTGCAATCCGCCTTTATGGTGATAGCAATGACTATGTAGGTAAAGGAATATCAGGCGGTCGCGTCATAGTTCGTCCAGATGAACGCGCTACCTTCCAATCGCAAGAGAATGTCATCGCCGGAAACGTCATAGGTTATGGGGCAACTTCTGGTGAGATCTTTATTCGCGGACTAGTGGGCGAACGTTTCTGTGTTCGTAACTCTGGTGCAACCGCTGTCGTTGAAGGCGTCGGCGATCACGGTTGTGAATATATGACTGGCGGAACAGTTGTTATCTTGGGTCGCACTGGCCGTAACTTTGCGGCTGGAATGTCAGGTGGTCGCGCCTTTGCTCTAGATTTAAATCCAGCGCAGGTAAATACCGAGATGGTAGATATTTTGACAGTTCCAGAAGATCAGAAAGAAATACTGAAATCGATAATTTCTAATTTCCATACTGAGACCGGATCAACTGTTGCAGCAGATCTTCTCAAGGACTGGACCGCTTCAGTAAATCGCATCTCACTGATAATGCCCCGTGATTATGCGCGTGTACTTGGCGCAATCGAGCGAGCAACTAAAGATGGACTTCCAATCGACCAATATGTAATGGAGGTGGCAGCAAATGGCTGATCCAAAGGGATTTCTAACTACACCGCGTGAAATGCCAAAGCGCCGCCCGATCGATATCCGAATTAAAGATTGGCATGAAGTCTATGAACCACAAAGCATGGAGCACCTGCAGAAACAAGCAGGTCGTTGCATGGATTGCGGCATTCCGTTTTGTCACGAAGGTTGTCCGCTCGGAAATTTAATTCCAGAATGGAATGATCTGATGTGGCGCGGCGATAAAGAGGAGGCTATTGCGCGATTGCACGCCACCAATAACTTCCCAGAATTTACTGGCCGCTTATGCCCGGCACCATGTGAGACTGCATGTGTAATAGGTATCAACGCTGATGCGGTAACTATCAAACAAGTAGAACTGCGCACCATTGAAGAAGCTTTCGGTGCCGGCAATGTAAAGCCAACACCTCCCGACCGCCTAACCGGCAAAACAGTTGCAGTTATTGGTTCAGGGCCGGCCGGTCTTGCCGCAGCCCAACAGTTAACTCGCGCCGGGCATACCGTGGCTGTCTACGAGCGCGCCGATAAAATCGGTGGCTTGCTTCGTTATGGAATACCAGAATTTAAAATGGAGAAAAGCGTCCTTGACCGTCGACTAAATCAGATGGAGAAAGAGGGAACTCGTTTTCGTCCGGGTGTAGATGTTGGCGTTGAGATAACCGGCGCTGATCTTCGCAAGAAATATGATGCGATCGTGCTTGCAGTTGGCGCCACTCAATGGCGCGATCTGCCAATTAAGGGGCGCGAGACTAAAGGTATTTACCAAGCGATGGAATTTCTTCCTTGGGGAAATAAACAAGCCCTTGGTGAAGTCACCAACCCCGATATTAACGTCGCCGGTAGGCACGTTGTGATTTTGGGTGGAGGAGATACCGGTGCAGATTGCCTTGGTACTTCTATTCGCCAAGGCGCGGCAAGCGTTACGCAATTGGAAATTATGCCGCGTCCGACTGAAGAACGTCCGAGCGGACAACCTTGGCCGACATACCCAATGATCTATCGCGTCTCATCTGCCCATGAAGAGCTCGATAACCGTGTCTTTGCAGTTAGTACTGAGGAATTTATCGGTGATGGAAATGGAAATCTAAAGGCGCTAAAACTTGTGGAAACGAAATTTGCCAACGGTAAGTTTGAACCGGTGCCAGGGACAGAGAAAGAGATTCCTGCAGATTTTGTCTTCTTAGCGATGGGATTTACAGGTCCAGAAAAATCAGAGATTCTTACTCAGCTAGAAGTTGAATTTGATGAGCGGGGAAATATTAAACGGGATGAGAATTATCAGAGCAGCGTAGAAGGAATTTTCGTTGCCGGAGATGCCGGTCGCGGTCAGTCACTAATTGTTTGGGCGATCGCCGAAGGTCGCAGTGCAGCAGCCGGCGTAGATAAATATCTCGAAGGCGAAACTCAATTACCAGCACCAATTGCACCGACAGCTCGATCCATGATGGTTTAGCCATGGTTTAAGTGGCCAATCCCACTTAAATTCATGGTCATTTCATCTTGCAACTAACCAGTAGCGAAAACGATTAGATAAGGTATATACATGCGTCGCGCCAAGATTGTTTGCACAATGGGTCCAGCCGTTGAATCTCCCGAGAAAGTTCGTGAGCTAATCGCAGCTGGTATGAATATGGCGCGCCTTAACTTGTCACATGGAGGCTATCCAGAACATCAGACACGTTTAGATCGCGTGCGTGAGGCAGCGAAAGAAGCTGGCGTTCCAGTTGCGATCTTGGTCGATCTTCAAGGTCCAAAGATTCGTTTAGCTCGCTTTAAAGCCGGTCCTCATGATTTATCTCGTGGAGATATCTTTACTATTACTACTGATGATGTTGAAGGAACTAAAGAACGCGTCGGCACTACATATAAAGGTCTACCAGGAGATTGCAAGCCCGGCGATCGCATCTTGATCGATGATGGCAAGGTCACCGTTGAGGTTGTGGAAGTAAAAGGTAACGATGTCGTCACAAAGGTAATTGAACCTGGCGCGGTCAGTAACAATAAAGGCATTAACTTGCCGGGCGTTGCCGTCTCAGTTCCGGCTTTATCTGAGAAAGATATGGATGATCTTCGTTGGGGGCTAAAGGCCGGCGCAGATTTCATTGCGCTCTCATTCGTCCGGAGCGCCGATGACATCGTCGATGTCCACCGCATTATGGATGAAGTTGGAATTCGCATCCCAGTAATTGCCAAGATTGAAAAGCCACAAGCAGTTGAAAATTTGCAAGGAATCGTTAACGCCTTCGATGGCATTATGGTGGCGCGCGGTGACCTCGGAGTAGAGCTTCCGATTGAAGAAGTTCCGCTAGTTCAAAAGCATTGCATCGAACTAGCCCGTGAAGCTGCTAAACCGGTGATCGTTGCAACCCAGATGCTCGATTCAATGATTACTAATTCTCGTCCAACTCGCGCTGAAGCAACAGATTGTGCAAATGCGGTACTAGATGGCGCAGATGCTCTGATGTTATCTGGCGAGACATCCGTAGGTGAATTTGCCATTGAAGCAGTTCAAACTATGGCGCGCATCATTTCTCATACCGAACAAGGCGGAATGGAAATGATCCGCCCCATGAAATCATCGCCCAAGACAAAAGGTGGGGCGATCACAAAGGCTGCTACTGAGGTTGGTGCAATTGTTGGGGCTAAGTATTTAGTTACCTTTACTCAATCTGGTGATTCTGCGCGACGTACTGCGCGTTTGCGTTCGCCGATTCCGATCTTGGCATTTACTCCAGAAGTTGGCACCTACAACAGAATGGCGCTGGATTGGGGAGTAGAACCAGAATTAACTCCAATGGTTAAGCACACTGATGAGATGGTGATGCAAGCAGATACCTTGTTACTTAAATCTGGGCGTTGCAAAGAAGGCGAATTAGTTGTAATCGTCGCAGGATCTCCACCCGGAATTCCAGGCTCAACCAATGCGATGCGCGTACACCGTGTGGGCGATGCCGTGGGTGGCGCAGCCCCTGCATACCGTTAAGATTTGCCTTCTAAGCCTCGGTACTCCAACGGTAGAGAGGGCAGTCTCAAACACTGCATAGTGTCGGTTCGAATCCGACTCGAGGCACATGAATACAAATAGCGATGGCGCTGAAACACGTATCAAAATTCTAGTTGCCGAAGATGAAGCGCTAATCCGTATGGATCTAGTCGAGATGTTGGTAGAAGCGGGCTACGAAGTTGTGGCTGAAGCAGCCGATGGCGCACAAGCAATTGAGCTAGCACAGCTACATAAACCTGATTTAGCAATTCTTGATGTGAAGATGCCGGTACTAGATGGCATATCTGCCGCCGAGAAAATAATCTCTATCGCGCCAGTTTTAATGCTGACCGCTTTTTCACAGCGCGAACTCGTTGAACGTGCTCGTGATGCCGGCGTTATGGCATATGTCGTTAAACCTTTTTCCATTGGTGATCTTGTTCCGGCAATTGAAATCGCAATCAGCCGACATTTACAGATGCGAACCCTTGCAGACGAAGTCGCAGATTTACATGAAAGGCTAGAAACTCGAAAGTTAATTGATCGTGCCAAAGGTATTTTGATGCAGGCCTTAAATTTGGCCGAACCCGAAGCATTTTCTTGGATTCAAAGGGCGGCTATGGATCGTCGTTTAACTATGAAAGAGGTCGCCCAAGCCGTTATCTCCCCAGATGCCGTTCCTGGTAGGTAACCTCTGAAAAAGGGTTCAAAAGCGGCAATAACGTAACCAAACCTTTATATCTCCACGCTCAACCTCAGGTTGATAGATCCTTACGCCTGCCTTTACACTTTCAGCCTCCCTGTCCCGGGACACATGCAAGAAAAAACAGGAAGGCAATACATGAACAAGAAGATCAAAGCTTCTGCTGCAATCGTTGCCGCAATCGCGCTTTCATTTGGCGCATTTGCAACAACATCTGCATCAGCTGCAACAAAGACATTCACTCTGGCATACCAAGGCCCACTTTCAGGTGGAGAAGCCTCAACAGGTATCGACGAGCAAAACGGTGTTAAGTATGCAATCAAGGTATTTGAGGCAGCTAACCCAGGTTACAAGATCAACCTCGTTTCAGTAGATGACGAAGGAGATCCAGCTGTAGCTTCAAAGGTAGCTCCAGGAGTTGGAACCAACACAAAGATCATCGGTCTTATTGGTCCTGCTTACTCAGGTGCAACAATCGCATCACTTCCTTACTACAAGGCAGGTAACCTCACAGTTATCTCACCATCTGCAACTCGCGTATCACTAACAGATCCAAAGAGCCCAACAGCTAAGTCAGATTACGGCCGCCCAATTTTCCACCGCGTCGTAGCAACTGATGACAAGCAGGGTCCAGCTCTTGCGAAGTTTGCAACAGCAGGAAACACTGCTGCAAAGGTCTTCGTATTCGATGACCAGTCTTCATACGCTGTTCCACTACGTGGATATGTTGAAGCTGCACTCAAGAACGTCAAGGGTGCAACTCTTGTTGGTGGAGATTCAGTTCCTAACACAACAACAGACTTCAGCCCAACAATCGCCAAGATCAAGTCAGCTGGCGCAAACGTTGTTATCTACACCGGTTACTACAGCCAAGCTGCAGTATTCGTAAAGCAACTTCGTGACTCAGGTTCAACAGCGACATTCGCTGGTGGCGACGGAGTATTCAACCAGCAGTTCGCAGTTCTCGCCGGTAAGGCTGGCGAAGGTGCAAAGCTAACTGGCGTAGCCGGTCTTGCTGATGTTGATCCAAAGATCGAAGCTGACTTCAAGGCAAAGATCGGTGTTTCATCTGGCGTTTACGCTGTTGAATCGATCGATGCTGCAAATATCTTCCTTTCTGGTATCAAGAATGGAAAGACAACTCGCGCAGCGATGAACAAGTGGGTAAAGAGCTACAACTTCAAGGGTATTGCTGGTGCGAACATCAAGTTCAACCAACATGGCGATATCTCAGAAGGTGGCTTTGCTGGCTTCCTAGTAACAGGCGGAACGCTTGTTAACAAGGGCCCAGTAGCCTAACTCTGAAGTAATTGCTTGACCCCAACGGGCGAGTTGATTCGCAAGAATCAACTCGCCCGTTGGCTTTTAATTAACTCAAAATTAAAGTAGATTTCACCGACTTGATCTATTCAAACCGTGCAGTGACCGCAGCGACATATTAAAGGGGCGAGATGTTTACAGTCTTTATTGATCAGTTCTGGCAACTGACGATTTCGGGTATCGCACTCGGATTTATCTATGTCTTGATCGCACTGGGGTACACCATGGTTTATGGCGTTCTTCGTATGATCAACTTTGCTAACTCTGAAATCTTTATGTGGGGAACATTCGGCGCGATCGTCGCCAGCCGTGATCTTTTTGGATATAACCAGACCTCAGAACCGGCGCACGGTGCCAAACTCGCGCTGGTTCTCTTTATTCAACTCTTTGCCTCAATGGCATTTGCCGGACTAACAGCAGTCACCGTTGAATTTGTCGCCTATCGCCGCTTACGTGCTAAAGGTACAAACCGCTTAGCAACTCTGATCTCTGCAATTGGAATGTCAATGGTGCTTTCCGAAGTCATGCGTCTGCTAACTGCATCACGTCCAGTTGGTTCACCCCGAATCCTTGAAAAGGTAATCTTGGTTGAAGTCTGGGGCGCACAAATTCGCCTAGATACTTTAATTACCATCATGGCAGCAGGCGCGATTTTTATCATTCTCGAGCGCTTCGTAAAGCTATCTCGCATGGGCAAAGCCATTCGCGCAGTATCTATGAATGAAGATGCCGCCAAATTGATGGGTATTAACTTAAACCGCGTAATTACTACAACTTTTTTAGTCGGAGGACTAGCAACAGGTGCGGCCGGATTCTTCTATATAACTGTTTACGAGTACACCAAATTTAATATCGGTTTCACTATGGGCCTTGCCGCCTTTACTGCAGCCGTTATCGGCGGAATCGGCAATATCCGAGGCGCTTTCTTCGGGGGAGTCTCCCTGGGTTTGGCCGAGGTTTACGCCTCTGCAATCCTCGGTACCCAATGGAAATCAGTAACGATCTTTATTGTGCTCGTATTAGTCCTTCTCTTTAAGCCTTCTGGCTTATTCGGAGAAGCCGTCACCCAGACAAGGGCTTAAGGTGAATATTATGAAGAACTTTAACCTTCGCGATTTCGGTGCTGGTATTTGGGAGCGCTCTAACCGCTACCAACGTGTGGCAATTGTTTTAGTAACTATTACTCTCGCAGCGCTGCTGCCATTTGCTGGTGCGTCATTTTTAGCTACGCCAGTTGCAGCATATGACGCAGTCTTGGTTTATCCAGTAGCCATTTTCGTTTTGATGTCGCTTGGCTTAAATATCGTGGTCGGTAAATCAGGAATGCTCGACTTAGGTTACGTTGCTTTCTTTGCAATCGGTGCCTACACAAATGGTTTATTAAGCATGCATACCGGGCTTAATACCTGGGAGATCATGCCAATTGGTATTGGCGCTGCGATGTTTGCAGGTGTCTTACTCGGTATCCCAACGTTGCGTCTGCGTGGCGATTATCTAGCGATCGTCACCTTAGGCTTTGGTGAAATCATTCGTATCGTTGCTCTTAACGTTTCTTGGACAAATGGTCCTAATGGAATCTCAGGCATTCAGATGCCACCTCCAATTCTTGGCAAAGAGTTTGCACTAGATGACCAGAAGCTCTTCTTCTGGGTTGTTTTAGTAATGATCTTGTTAACTATCTGGATGATTCGCCGCTTAACTGTGCGCCGCCCAGGTCGCGCTTGGGAGGCAATTCGCCAAGATGAAGATGCTGCAGAACTCATGGGCGTTCCAACTCTTAAATATAAGATCTGGTCATTTACATTAGGCGCAGCAATTGGTGGAGCAGCCGGCGTTCTCTATGCAGCTAAGAACCTCTTTATCTCACCAGAGATGTTTACCCTTAACGTTTCGATTCTGATCTTGGCCTGTGTGGTCTTTGGTGGAATTGGAAATATCTGGGGTGTAATTCTTGGTGGTGCGATCTTGGGTTATCTACCAGATCGAATCCGCTTTATCTCTGATGCGCGTCTATTGGTCTTTGGTCTCGTATTGGTTGTAGTTATGAACTTCCGTCCAGATGGCTTGTTACCTCGTAAGAAACGAGAAAAAGCTTTGGTTAAGAAAGGAGCAAGCGCCTAATGTCAAAGGTCCTATTAAAACTTGAAAACCTCACCATGAAATTCGGTGGCGTGACCGCTCTAAATGAAGTGAACCTAGAAGTTCGCGAAGGCGAAATTCTGGCCTTGATCGGCCCTAACGGCGCCGGTAAGACAACCGTCTTTAACGTGATCACTGGTGTTTATCAAGCAACATCTGGTTCAGTTACTTTCGATGGCCACAACTTGGCAGGTCGCAAGCGCTTCCAGATCACTGGCCTTGGCGTTGCTCGTACCTTCCAGAACATTCGTTTATTTGGCGATATGACAACCCTGGAAAATGTTATTACCGCAACTGATGTACATAAGAAGAGCGGCCTAGTCGGTGCACTTTTTGGTACACCTCGTGCACGTCGGGAAGAGAAAGAGAACCGCGCTAAGGCACATGAGATCCTGCAATTTATCGGAATCGATGAATACGCAGATCGCCTGGCAAAGAATCTTCCATATGGAGTACAGCGTCGCTTAGAAATTGCGCGCGCAATGGGCACATCTCCAAAACTCTTGCTCCTTGATGAACCAGCAGCCGGCTTTAACCCACAAGAGAAAGTTGAACTTGGCGCAACTATTAAGAAGGTTCGCGATGCTGGATACACAGTTCTTCTCATCGAGCACGATATGTCGTTGATTATGGGAATTTCAGATCGGGTTGCCGTTCTAGATTTCGGAACCAAGATCGCTGATGATTCTCCAGCTGTAGTACAAAACGACCCTCGCGTAATCGAGGCTTACCTAGGAGTGCCTGCAGATGCGTCTTGAAATTAAAGATCTCCACGTTCACTACGGCAAGATTGAAGCTATTAAGGGCATCTCAATCGTTGTAAACGAAGGTGAAATTGTTACCTTAATCGGTGCTAACGGTGCCGGTAAGACCACGATGCTTAAGACTATTTCCGGTCTTCGCCCCGCAACTAGCGGTCAGATCATCTTCAATGGTGAAGATATAACTGGCGTTCCAGCCCACAAGCGCGTTGACCTTGGTCTATCACAAGCCCCCGAAGGTCGCGGAATTTTTCCGGGTATGACAGTTCTAGAGAATTTGGAGATGGGAAAGTTCCATCGCCATGATCGCAAAAAGGAGATGGCCGAAGATTTAGATAAGGTCTACACGCTCTTCCCACGTTTGAAAGAGCGCATCTCGCAAGCTGGCGGAACGTTATCTGGCGGAGAACAACAGATGCTTGCGATCGGTCGCGCACTTATGGCGCGTCCCAAAGTCTTGCTTCTCGATGAACCATCTATGGGACTTGCCCCACAAATGATCGCCAATATCTTCCGCATCATTACCGAGATCAATAAGACTGGCGTAACAATCCTTCTCGTTGAACAGAATGCACAGCAAGCGTTACAACGCGCCCACCGTGCTTATATTCTCGAGACCGGAAATGTCGTTAAGGAAGCTAAGGCTTCTGATCTACTTAACGATCCAGCAGTACGCGAGGCATACCTCGGTACTGGCGCTCACTAACTCAGTTTATTTCTCAGCGAGAATCAAACAAGTAATTCGTGCTGAACAAGTACGTTGACCTTGTTCGTTGGTAATCACGATCTCGTAAACGCATAGCGTTTTACCAAGTGAAACTGCAGTTGCCACACCTGTCACAAATCCGGACGTTGCAGATTTGTGATGCGTTGCATTTATATCTACACCGACAATTCTGCGATTAGGACCGGCATGTAATTGGGTGCCGATCGAACCGAGTGATTCAGCTAATACAACATTGGCTCCGCCGTGCAAAAGCCCTATTGGCTGAGTATTTCCTTCAACCGGCATGCGAGCGACTAAACGCTCCGGGGATGCTTCCAGGATTTCAATACCCATCTTCTTATCCAGTGCGCCGCTGCCACGTTCATGAATAATCTCTAAAAAGTTTGGGGTATTTTCGGGCTGCGTCATAGTTCGAAATAGTAACTTATTTAACCGCTACTTCTCTAGGATGGCGCCATGGCTCAGAAACGATTACTCCTAATTGATGGCCATTCGATGGCATATCGCGCCTTCTTTGCCTTACCTGCAGAAAATTTCACAACAGCGCAAGGGCAACATACCAACGCTATCTATGGCTTTGCCACGATGTTGATCTCACTCTTAAAAGATGAGAAGCCAACTCACGTCGCGGTGGCCTTTGATGTATCGCGAAAGACTTTTCGCACCGATATTTTTCCCGAATACAAAGCCAATCGCGCCAAGACTCCTGATGAATTTCGCTCGCAGATGTCATTTCTCAATGAGCTAGTAACTGGCTTTGGAATTACCCAATTTGCTCTGGAAGGTTATGAAGCAGATGACCTCATCGCAACCATTACCAAACAGGCAGAACGTGAAGGTGCGCAAGTCCTGATTTGTACCGGCGATCGCGATAGCTTCCAACTTGTTACTGATAAGACCACAGTTTTATATCCCAAACGTGGTGTATCTGAAATGGTACGGATGACACCTGAGGCAGTCCTTGAGAAATATGGAATGTCGCCAGGTCAATATCCAGATTTTGCGGCATTGCGCGGAGACCCCAGCGATAACTTGCCATCTATTCCCGGCGTTGGTGAAAAGACGGCGGCTAAGTGGATTGTGGAATATGGGTCTTTGCAGGAGCTAATTGCCAATGTAGATAAGGTCGGCGGCAAAGTCGGACAATCACTGCGCGATAATATAAATGATGTAATTCGCAATCGCGAGTTAACGCAATTGATTCATGATGCGCCGATTGATTACGAGGTCGATGCGCTTATGTGGCCGGGCGTTGATGAGGCAGACCTCACCAAGTTATTTGAACAGTTGGAATTTCGTACCCTAAAGGATCGCCTCAAACCAATACTTAAAGCTGCAACGGTTACGAAGAAAGTGGAAGCACTTGATGAGTTAACCCTTTTTGCACCAGCGCTGGAAGGGGGAGTGCTAACTCCTGCCGAAGTTGATGTCATGATCTCAGGACATACCGGTGAGATTGCCTTGGCATTTGAATTACAAGATGAGAAGTTGCATCGTTACGCAGTTGCCTTTTCACCAACTGATGTACATCTAGTCCATTCATCTCAGATGGGTACGTGGGCTCAAGATATAAAAATTGCCAAGATTGCCCACGATGCCAAATCCCTGGCCCGTGAAAATCTCTTTGCCGGTGTTGTATTTGATACCGCACTTGCTGCTTATCTAGTAAATCCAGGTGTTCGCGCACAAGAGCTAAGTGATCTGCTGGAGCGTTGGGGAGATGGCGCAGTTATTGATACTTCATCACCTGAGCAATCACTCTTAACTAGCGCAGCCGCACTTTTCACTTTGCGTAAATCTCTGGGAACTGAAATGCAAGATCGCGGCGTCTTAAAACTATTTACCGATCTGGAGCTTCCTATCGCGCAGCTATTGGCGATTATGGAAAATCGTGGCATCGCGGTGGATCGCAAAGAGCTAGAAAAGCTGGCTACTTTCTTTGAAGGTGAAGTAGCGCGGGAGACAAAGGCTGCACATCTTGCAGCCGGCCACGAATTTAATGTGGCATCACCTAAGCAACTTCAAGTTGTTCTCTTTGAAGAGTTAAACCTTCCTAAGACTAAGAAGATAAAGACTGGATTTACCACCGATGCCGAAGCGCTTAATTGGCTATTTGAGAAAACCAAACACCCATTACTGGAATCACTGCTACGTATCCGCGAGACCAAAAAACTCGGCACTACCGTTGAAGGTTTAATTGCCGAAATTGGTTCGGATGGTCGCATCCGCACCCATTTTGCGCAGACTGTTGCCGCCACGGGACGTTTATCTTCGGTTGGACCGAACTTGCAAAACATTCCAGTTCGCACTGAAGAAGGGCGAAGCATTCGCAACGCTTTTATAGCCGGCGCTGGATACACATCGTTGCTCACCGCAGATTACAGTCAGATCGAAATGCGCATCATGGCCCACTTATCAAATGATGCGGGCCTGCTTGCCGCTTTTGAAACTGGTGAAGATCTTCACGCTACTGTTGCAGCGCTGGTCTTTGGAGTTGCAGCAACCGATGTTGATCCGGAGATGCGCCGCCAAATTAAAGCGATGTCATATGGATTGGCATACGGACTTAGCGCATATGGTTTAGCGGTCCAATTAGATCTATCTCCACCTGCGGCCCAAGAGTTAATGGATAAGTACTTTCTTCGCTTCGGTGGAATTCGTGATTACCTAAGTAGCGTTGTTGTGGAAGCGCGCAAAGTTGGTTACACCGAAACAGTTATGGGGCGGCGTCGCTACCTGCCTGATCTGCTGCATGACAATCGCCAGCGCCGTGAGATTGCAGAACGGATGGCCCTGAACGCACCGATCCAAGGATCTGCCGCCGACATCATTAAACAAGCAATGTTAAATGTTCAGTCAGCCCTGGTTAACGAAAAACTAGGATCTCGCTTGTTATTACAGGTCCATGATGAATTGATCTTGGAAGTTGTCGCTGGCGAAGAAGAGAAGTTAGCAGCCTTAGTTCGCCGTGAAATGGCTGCGGCCTATCCGCTAAAGGCGCCGTTAGATGTGAGCGTTGGAATTGGTAAGAGTTGGAATGAAGCAGCACATTAAAGATAGATAGCGCTAGTTAGGAAGTAGTTGGCGAATTATCAGACATAGCAGCAAGAACTTCTTCCTCAGTTGGTATTCGATCTGCGGCAGCCAAGCGTTTGCGTCCTAAAGTTAAGATTATAAATCCGGTGATAATTGTGAAAGATGTAATCGACATAGCAAAGCGCGGCGAATAAGTTTCGGCGATCCAGCCACCGGCAGCTGAACCAATCGACATTAGCGTTCCTTCGACTGTCCAGATCCAACCCATCATGCCAACCGCAGATCCTTTCGGACGAACCGCCTCCATAACTTCCCAATAAAAGACTTGGATAGTTCCACCGATTAAACCAAGGAAGGCACCCGCTACCGCCATCGACCAACCGGGATAGGTAAAGACAATTGGAATCGAGATAAAGATCCAAACAAAGTAGGTCAGGCGCATCGCCTTTAGTGCAGAAACTTTTTTAGAAACTAGCCCACCGAGTAAGCCACCCACAATATTGGCAACGCCCATGGCGGTAAAGACCCAAGCAGTGCGATGGGGAACTCCTTCTAAAGTAGCAAAGGCTGGGACTGCTACATCAAAGACTCCCCAACCAAAACCGATAAAACATCCCTCAATCATCAAAAGTTGAATCGCCTTATTGCGCCAAATAGATGTGTGATCAGCATCTTTCTTCTCGGGTATCCAGTCACGTGAAACGCGTGTAAGTGCAAGTGAGCCACCACCGACGGCCATAAATATTGAAGCCACAACTAGCGCGCTACCGGGGTGCGATGAAAGTGCGAGCGATGTAGCAACAACTGGTCCGATTACGCCAGCTGTGCTCATGACCGATGTATCAACGGCGTAAGCAGTACGTAGGTAATCTTTTGGAACAATCATCTTCCATAACGGGCGAACCGATAAGTTAATTGGGGGAGCGCTTATTCCCATAATGAAGGCGGCCAAGAGAATTGCATTCTTATTCTCCATAGTGTTTAGCACCAACATCATTCCGGCATAACCTGGAACAAAGATACGTAGCGGCCACTTCTGACCAAATCGATCCATCAATGTGCCGCGCAATCCGGCAGTTGCAGCACCAGCTACCGAGTTAATTCCGATGGCAAGTCCGGCAAGGGCGACAGATCCAGTTGTCTGTTGGGTCTTAAAAAAAATGGAGAGCGCGACCATTCCATAGGCAACCCGCGCTGGAAATGCAGCGAGAACTAGTACCCAAACATTTGGGATCGCAAAGAGTTCTCTATATCGCTTCATTTGCAGTTAGTTTACGCCTGAGTAAGAGACGGATTTGCCCTATTACGCGCCGAAACCGTACGCTTACGCCCGTTCACCAGAATGGTTCTGGAGTCCTATTACTTTCTATCCCTACGGAGCAACTTGAGCACATCATCACCAGTCGTAGCAGTAAACGACATTGGATCAGCCGCAGATTTTCTTGCAGCAATCGAAGGCACAATCAGAAATTTCAATGACGGAGACCTCGTCGAAGGAACCGTTGTACAAGTAGATCGCGAAGAAGTACTTCTTGATATCGGGTACAAGACAGAAGGCGTAATTCCTTCTCGCGAACTTTCAATCCGCCACGATGCAGATCCAAATGACATTGTTAAGGTAGGCGATCGCATTGAAGCGCTCGTCCTACAGAAGGAAGATAAAGAAGGCCGCACAATCCTTTCTAAGAAGCGCGCACAATACGAACGCGCCTGGGGAGATATTGAAGGCAAGAAAGAGCGCGACGAAGTCGTCGTCGGAACAGTTATTGAAGTTGTTAAGGGCGGCCTGATCGTTGATATCGGTCTTCGTGGCTTCTTGCCAGCATCTCTCGTTGAAATGCGTCGCGTCCGTGACCTAACTCCTTACATTGGCAAGGAAGTTGAAGCTCGTATTATCGAACTCGACAAGAACCGCAATAACGTTGTTCTTTCTCGTCGTGCCTTCCTTGAGCAGACACAATCAGAGTCACGTACTACATTCTTAAATCAGCTCCAAAAGGGTCAGGTTCGCACTGGCGTAATTTCATCAATCGTAAACTTTGGTGCATTCGTTGACCTTGGTGGCGTAGATGGTCTTGTCCACGTTTCAGAGCTTTCTTGGAAGCACATCGATCATCCAGGCGAAGTTGTTGAAGTTGGCGATGAAGTAACCGTAGAAGTTCTCGAAGTTGATTTCGAACGTGAGCGTGTTTCACTCTCTCTCAAGGCGACACAAGAAGATCCTTGGCAAGCATTTGCTCGTACCCACACAATCAATCAGGTTGTTCCAGGTGTTGTGACAAAGCTCGTTCCATTCGGTGCATTTATACGTGTACACGAAGGCATTGAAGGACTTGTTCACATCTCAGAGTTGGCAGAACGCCACGTTGAAATTCCAGAGCAGGTTGTAGCTGTAGATGACGAGCTATTTGTAAAGATCATCGATATTGATCTAGAACGACGTCGCATCTCACTTTCTCTAAAGCAAGCCAATGAAGGACATGAAGTTGAGATCGAAGCATTTGATCCAACTCAATACGGAATGGCTGCTCGTTACGATGCTTCAGGAAACTTCATCTACCCAGAAGGTTTCGATCCTGATACTCAGGAATGGAAGCCCGGCTTTGATTCACAACGCGAAGAATGGGAACGTCAGTATCAAGAAGCACAGACTCGCTTCCTTGCACATAAGAAGCAGAAGGCAGAAGCCAAAGCTGCTGATGCCGCCGCTCCTGCTGCTGAAGTAGTTGCTGAAGTCGCTGCTGAATAATTAATCTCAAATAAGAAAGGGCTCACCTTCGGGTGGGCCCTTTCTTATTCTCCAGTTATCGCCTGCGGGGTAGAGTTAGTTACATGTTGATAGTGGCTCTAACCGGTGGCATCGGATCCGGTAAATCCCTAGCCGCACAATATTTCTCCGAACTTGGAGCCCGCGTGGTCGATGCAGATCAATTAGCGCGCGTTGCTATCGAGCGCGGAAGCGATGGATTTGATGAAGTCGCACTTCGCTTTGGCGAGCAGATCATGCGCGATGGGGATATTGACCGTAAAGCTCTAGCTGAAATTATCTTCGCTGACCTAAAAGCTAAGAGCGATTTGGAAGAGATTATCCACCCCAGAGTTCGCGAGCTCTTTGCAGAAGTTGTTGCAGATTTAAAACCTGATGAAGTTCTAATCTATGAGATCCCACTATTAGTTGAAACGGGAGCGGCTGAAAATTTTGATTTAATCATTACGATCGAGGCGGATCTGGAAATTCGCAAAGAGCGGTTGCGCAAGCGAGGAATGTTTTCTTCCGAAATTGAGAAACGAATCGCGCAGCAAGCCAGCCGTGAAGATCGCGAGGCGATCGCCGATTTCATCCTGATCAATGATGGCGATGAAGATCAGCTGCTTCGCGCGGTAGAAAACCTCTGGGAGGAATTACCTGGGCGAGCAAAGTAGGCTACGAAGATGCGCCCGATATCTGACCTGCAGCGAAGGGTAGAGCCTTTTCAGGTCATTAGCGACTACGTGCCAGCAGGTGATCAACCGCAAGCCATTGAAGAGATAGCTCGCAGAATAGATGCCGGTATCGAAGATGTGGTTCTACTTGGCGCAACAGGTACTGGAAAATCTGCGACAACTGCCTGGTTGATCGAGCGCTTGCAGCGCCCAACTTTGGTGCTGGCGCCAAATAAAACGTTGGCCGCGCAGTTAGCCAATGAATTCCGTGAGCTGTTGCCAAATAACGCAGTCGAATACTTCGTTTCTTATTACGACTATTACCAACCAGAGGCCTATGTTCCGCAAACTGATACCTTTATCGAGAAGGATTCCAGCGTCAATGATGAAGTTGAGAGGTTGCGCCACTCTGCAACTAACTCGCTTTTAACCCGGCGCGATGTAATCGTGGTGGCAACTGTTTCTTGCATTTATGGACTTGGTACGCCTCAGGAATATATCGATCGCATGATTCGCCTAAAGGTAGGCGATGAGATTGAGCGCAATAAGTTACTGCGCAAATTTGTCGATGTGCAGTATCAGCGAAACGATATGGCCTTTGAACGTGGGACTTTCCGCGTGCGCGGTGACACCATTGAAATCATTCCGATGTATGAGGAACTTGCGATCCGGATCGAGATGTTTGGCGATGAGATCGAAAAGATTATGACGCTCCATCCGCTAACCGGTGAGATCCTGCGCGATGAGACCGAGATCTATATCTTCCCGGCAACTCATTACGCAGCAGGGCCAGAAACGATGAAGCGCGCCATGGGCGAAATCCAAGATGAACTGCAAATTCAACTCAATCTCTTTGAAAAGCAAGGCAAACTACTGGAAGCCCAACGCCTAAAGATGCGCACAACATTTGATCTGGAAATGATGGAGCAACTCGGTTTCTGTTCTGGAATCGAGAATTACTCACGGCATCTAGATGGACGTGCGCCAGGTTCTGCACCTAACTGTCTATTGGATTATTTTCCGGAAGATTTCTTACTTGTCATCGATGAGAGCCACGTGACTGTGCCACAAATCGGCGCCATGTTTGAAGGCGATGCATCCCGTAAGCGCACCTTGGTTGAACATGGATTCCGTTTGCCAAGTGCTATGGATAATCGCCCGCTGAAATGGCCCGAATTCTTAGAACGCGTTGGCCAGAAGGTTTATCTCTCAGCAACGCCAGGCAAGTATGAGATGGCCAAGGTTGAAGGTGATGTAGTCGAACAAGTAATTCGTCCAACCGGTTTGGTTGATCCCGGAATCGTTATCAAGCCGATAAAGGGCCAGATTGATGATCTACTCAATGAGATAAATATTCGGGCTGCGAAGAATGAGCGGGTACTGGTAACAACGCTGACCAAGAAGATGTCGGAAGATTTAACTGATTATTTACAAGAGCGTGGGGTTCGAGTGCGGTATCTGCACTCAGAGGTCGATACCTTACGCCGAGTGGAATTACTTCGCGAGCTGCGTACCGGCGAATACGATGTCTTGATCGGAATTAACCTGCTGCGTGAAGGCTTGGATCTTCCGGAAGTCTCACTCGTTGCAATTTTAGATGCCGATAAAGAGGGCTTCTTAAGATCGGCTACTTCCTTAATTCAAACTATTGGACGAGCGGCGCGAAATGTTTCGGGTGAAGTGCATATGTATGCCGACAACATAACTAAATCAATGGCGCAGGCCATCGATGAAACCAACCGTCGTCGCGCCAAGCAAGTTGCCTATAACTTAGAACGTGGCGTTGATCCACAACCGTTGCGGAAGAAGATCGCCGATATTACAGATCAGATCAATCGCGAGAGCGAAGATACCGAAGAACTCTTAGCCCACGAGAAGGGCGGAGCGAAGAAGATCGCTTCATCTAGTGGCCTATATGACAAATCTTCGACTTCTCTGCCGCGCCAAGATCTGATTGCGTTGATAGGCTCGCTCACCGATCAGATGCGCAACGCCGCAGCTGAACTTCAATTTGAGGTCGCAGCGCGCTTGCGTGATGAGATCAAGTTATTGAAGAAAGAGTTACGAATGATGGAAGAGGCCGGGGTTTGAGTATCGATAAGTTGGTTGTACGCGGAGCACGCGAGCACAATCTAAAGAATGTTTCGATCGAACTTCCGCGTGATGCGTTAGTCGTATTCACTGGCCTTTCCGGCTCTGGCAAATCTTCCTTAGCCTTCGACACAATCTTCGCCGAAGGTCAACGTCGTTACGTTGAATCACTGTCGGCATATGCCCGCCAATTCCTGGGCCAGATGGATAAGCCAGATGTCGATTTCATCGAAGGTTTATCACCGGCAGTTTCAATCGATCAGAAATCTACCAACCGAAACCCACGATCCACTGTCGGAACAATTACTGAAGTTTATGACTACCTGCGTCTCCTATTCGCCCGTGTCGGACGCCCACATTGTCCTAAGTGTGGCAAAGCAGTTACTCGCCAATCACCACAACAAATTGTTGATCAAATCATGGAACTCCCACCAACTACCAAGTTCCAGGTATTAGCCCCGGTTATTCGCGCGCGTAAAGGTGAATTTGTTGAACTCTTTACCGATCTGATCACTCAAGGCTATTCACGGGCCCGTATCGATGGTGAAGTAGTTGCACTCTCTGATGCGCCAAAGCTTAAAAAGCAGGAGAAGCACACCATCGAAGTTGTCATTGATCGACTGACTGCAAAGGCTGAAAGCAAAACTCGCCTTACAGATTCAATTGAAACTGCGCTGCGTCTGTCTTCTGGAATCGTTGTATTGGACTTTGTTGACGCCAAGGGCGCAGATAAAGAGCGTACCTATAGCGAGCATCTGGCTTGCCACGATTGTGAACTCTCCTTCGAAGAGTTAGAGCCACGTTCCTTCTCCTTCAACTCACCATTCGGCGCATGCGTTGAATGCTCAGGTATCGGCACAAAGAAAGAGGTCGATTTAGATCTCATCATTCCTGATGATTCAATCTCAATAAATGAAGGTGCGATTGCTCCATGGTCGGGTGGGCAATCTTCAGATTACTTCCTTCGTTTGCTAGAGGCGCTAGCTAAGGACCTGCCGTTTTCACTAGATATCCCGTGGAAGAAGATCTCGGTTAAGGCGCGCGAAGCGATTCTTAATGGCTACGAATATGAAATTAAGATGAAGTACAAAGGCCGATATGGCGCCCGAAATTACACCACCGGCTTTGAGGGCGTTATTCCCTTTATCCACCGCCGCCATGAGGAGACCGATAGCGATTACAGCCGCGATAAATACGAGGCCTATATGCGTGAGATTTCTTGTGAAAAATGTAATGGTGCTCGTTTAAAACCAGAAGTCCTTGCCGTAACTATCGGCGATAAGAATATTTCCCAAATATGCGAACTCTCCATCGCAGATTGCGCAATCTTCTTAAAGCAGATCAAACTCAATAAACGTGAGGCACAAATCGCCGAACGCGTGATGAAAGAGGTCAATGCTCGACTGGGCTTCTTGCTAGATGTTGGACTCGATTACCTATCGCTGGCGCGTCCGGCCGGTTCGCTATCTGGTGGTGAAGCCCAACGCATTCGCCTTGCGACTCAGATCGGCTCAGGCTTAGTTGGCGTTCTATATGTACTCGATGAGCCATCGATTGGTCTACATCAGCGCGATAACAAGCGCTTGATTGAAACGCTAACTCGACTTCGCGATTTAGGAAACACTCTAATTGTTGTAGAACACGATGAAGAGACTATTCGTACTGCCGACTGGATCGTTGATATCGGACCGGGTGCTGGCGAACATGGTGGCAAGGTCGTAGTCTCGGGAAGTTGTGAAGATCTAATCGCTTCGAAAGAATCAATCACGGGCGCTTATCTATCGGGACGTAAATCAATTGAGATTCCCAAGAAGCGCCGCCCAGTAGATCCAAAACGCAAGCTAGTTGTTAAGGGTGCGAAAGAGAATAACCTGAAAGATATTGAAGTTGAAGTTCCCTTGGGTGTATTTGTTGCAGTAACTGGCGTAAGCGGTTCAGGTAAGTCAACGTTAGTAAATGACATTCTCTACACTGTTCTTGCCAATAAACTAAACGGTGCTCGTTTAGTACCTGGTCGCCACCGATCTGTTAGCGGTATCGAGCTACTGGATAAAGTCGTCCACGTTGATCAATCACCGATTGGTCGTACGCCTCGTTCCAACCCAGCAACCTACACCGGGGTATTCGACAAGATCCGCGCCCTCTTTGCTGAAACCAGCGAAGCGAAAATCCGCGGGTATCAACAAGGGCGCTTCTCCTTTAACGTAAAAGGCGGCCGCTGCGAGAACTGTTCTGGAGATGGAACTATCACGATCGAGATGAACTTCTTGCCTGATGTTTATGTTCCCTGCGAGGTCTGCCATGGCGCGCGCTATAACCGTGAAACTTTGGAAGTTCATTACAAGCATAAGACGATCGCCGAAGTTTTAAATATGCCGATCGAAGAAGCCAGTGGATTCTTTGAATCAGTGCCGGCCATCGCTCGTTACCTGAAGACTCTCAACGATGTCGGCTTGGGTTATGTTCGCCTAGGTCAATCAGCACCAACCTTGTCAGGTGGTGAAGCACAGCGCGTAAAGCTGGCAACTGAACTACAACGTAGATCTACTGGCCGCACTATTTATGTATTAGATGAGCCAACTACTGGCTTGCACTTTGAAGATGTCAATAAGTTATTAACTGTTCTCAGCCGTTTAGTCGATACTGGAAATACCGTTGTAGTTATCGAACATAACCTTGATGTAATTAAATCTTCTGACTGGGTGATCGATATGGGACCAGAAGGTGGATTCCGCGGCGGGTTAGTTGTTGCTGAAGGAACGCCAGAGGATGTGGCAAAGGTGAAAGAAAGCTATACCGGTCATTATCTGGCAGAAATTTTGGCGAGCAATCGCGCCCCGGTAAAGAAAAAAGCTGCCGTTAAGTAAATGTCTGATCCCGCAAGTTATCGTCCAAAGGAGATCCCTGAACTCCCCGGGGTTTATCGCTTCTATAACGGTAAAGATAAAGTTATCTATGTTGGCAAAGCTAAGAATTTAAAGAATCGCTTAACGACTTACTTCGGTTCAAACCTCGCTCGTAAAACTCATCGCATGGTCCATGAAGCAGTTAGGGTCGATTGGACGATTGTAGGTACCGAGTTAGAAGCGTTGGCTCTGGAATTCTCGTGGATCAAGCAGTATCAGCCGACCTATAACGTCCAATTTAAAGATGACAAGTCCTATCCATATTTGGCAATCTCGATGCAGGATGAATTTCCACGTATCTTTATTACTCGCAAAGAGAAGCGTCCCGGACTTAAATACTTTGGGCCATACACAAATGCCTGGGCGCTACGCAATACCTACGAAGTCTTACTTAAAGTCTTTCCAGTTCGCTCCTGCAGCGAAGGAAACTTCAAACGAGCTCAGCGCAGCAAGCGCCAATGTTTATTGGGCGATATTGGCAAATGCGCGGCTCCATGTGTTGGTTGGGTAACTCCTGCTGAACATCGTGAGATCGCGGTAAAGCTAGATGCCTTTATGGAGGCAGGTATGGAAGATATCTTGCCGAAACTACGCGAAGAGATGGATCTGGCAGCTAGCCGCGAAGAATTCGAACGCGCCGCACGTATTCGCGATCAGATCGAATCATTTGAAAAAGCCCAGCGATCTACCCAAGGAAATCTCTCTGATGATCTAGATGGCGATTTCATCTCGATTCACGAAGAAGGCCTGCATGCTGCTGGATCTATCTTTATGGTTCGTCGTGGTTCCATCAAAGGATCACGTTCTTGGATCGTCGATCAAGAACGAGCGTTGGAAGGCGATGACCAAGTCGCATCGCTCTTCTTCTCAATCTATAACGGGGCAGCTGCAGCCGATATCCCAAGTGAAATCTATTTGAACCGCGAACCGAGCGATCAACTAGCCCTTGAAGCCTGGTTAAGCAATTTGCGCGGAGCCAAGGTAGCGATCAAGGTGCCGCAACGTGGTGAGAAAGTTGAACTTTTACAAACAGTGGACCGCAATGCTCATTACGCGTTGATCCAGTTCTTGAGTAAGCGCGCCACCGATGCCGCCGTCAGCGGCAAGGCGTTACTTGAAATTGAAGAACAGTTGGAACTTTCTAGGACTCCGCTGCGGATTGAGTGCTTCGATATCTCCAATATTTCAGGGACATCTGTGGTTGCTTCAATGGTGGTCTTTGAAGATGGCCTGGCAAAGAAGAGCGAATACCGCCGCTTTATTATCGATACAACTACCGCCTCCGATGACACACGTGCAATGCATCAGGTGATAACCAGGCGCATGAAGCGTTTGTTAAATGATCGGGCCGCCGATGAATCTGATGTTGCTGAAATTGGAGGACGATTAAGTAAATTCTCATACCCTCCACAATTAATAGTTGTTGATGGGGGAGCGCCACAAGTTGCCGCGGCTCAACGCGCACTGGATGAACTTGGAATTACCGATGTTGCCCTTTGTGGTTTGGCTAAACGTCTAGAAGAAGTCTGGCGTCCGGGAATTTCTGATCCACTTATCCTGCCGCGAACTAGCGAAGGAATGTATTTGCTGCAACGCATTCGCGATGAAGCACATCGCTTTGCGATCACCTTCCATAGATCACGCCGCTCTAAGGTGATGCTGGAATCTGTATTAGATGATATTCCGCAGATGGGACGATCTCGTCGCGCAGCTTTGCTGGAACGCTTTGGATCTGTTGCTGCGCTGCGCAAGGCCACGCTGGTCGACCTAGCCCAAACACCAGGTATCGGTGAAAAGATCGCAGAAATTATCTTCCAACATTTGCAACGCCAGGCAGATGGAGCAGATATCGCCGGCGTTGATATGCAAACGGGGGAGATCCTATGAATTTAGCGATCCTTGACAGGGCAGGCAGAATATAGACATGGCCAATAAAGAGTTATTGATCGTCACCGGCATGTCAGGTGCGGGACGATCTACTGTGGCCAATGCCTTAGAAGATTTGGGTTGGTATGTAGTAGATAACTTGCCACCTGCTTTATTACCCGAGCTGGCTATCCAAACAAACGCATCTGAAATTTCATCACTTGCAGTAGTCGTCGATGTTCGTGGCGGAAAGTTCTTTGACGCGTTAAATAGCGCCCTGCAAACTCTTAAAACTAGCGGTATTGCTTACCGTTTACTTTTTCTAGATGCGACAGATCAATCGTTAGTGCAACGTTTCGAATCAACGCGCCGTCCCCATCCGCTACAGGCGAAAGATCGAATCGTCGATGGAATTGAACGCGAACGTGCCAAATTGGAGGAACTCCGTTCTGGAGCTGATGTGGTAATTGATACTTCAAATCTAAATGTTCACCAATTGGAAAAACGTGTAGGTGAAATATTCTCCGCCGGCATGCTCGATGCCATTCGTATCAATGTCCTTTCATTTGGCTATAAATATGGCATCCCCGTTGATGCCGATCTTGTTTTAGATTGCCGCTTTATTCCAAATCCGCATTGGGTCCCAGAGCTTCGTCCACTGACAGGACTCACGCCAGAAGTATCAACGAAAGTTCTCACCAGCGAAGGCGTTACTGAATTCGTAAAGAGTTATGTTGGAGTAATTCGCCAGATGATGCCGGGATATCTACGAGAGGGTAAGAAGTACGTCACGATCGCGATCGGCTGTACCGGTGGTAAACACCGCAGCGTTGCTATTGCTGTGGAAATTGCTAAGCAATTAACGAACGGTGCTTCCGATATCGAAATTTCAGCGCATGCCACCCATCGTGATGTTGGTCGTGAATGAGTGGCAATAATCCCCGCGTAGTTGCTTTAGGTGGAGGTCACGGTTTAGCAGCAACGCTATCTGCCTTGCGAGGAATTACTTCAGATATCACTGCCATAGTTACAGTTGCCGATAATGGTGGATCTAGCGGACGTTTACGCGAAGAATTTCCGATCTTTCCTCCCGGCGATTTACGTATGGCACTTGCCGCCTTATGTGGCGATGATGAATGGGGCCGTAGTTGGGCCGAGATCATGCAATATCGCTTTGCAAGTAGCGGTCCGTTAGATGGCCATGCGGTTGGGAACTTACTATTAGCTGCGCTCTGGAATAAAGGTGAAGATCCAGTTGCAGGCCTAGATCGTGTTGGTTCTCTTTTAAAAGTTATTGGTCGCGTTCTGCCGATGTCAGCGGAACCGTTAGATATCGAAGCAACCTTTGTAAACTCCACCGGCAGAGTTATCGTTAAGGGACAAGTTGAAGTTGCTACCGCAAAGGGGCGATTAGAATCACTGCGTTTGCATCCCGAAAATCCGCAGGCCCGCCCAGAGTCACTTTCTGCAATTGCAGATTGTGATTGGATCGTTATGGGTCCAGGATCTTGGTTCTCTAGCGTCCTGCCGCATGTATTAGTTCCGGAACAACGCCAAGCTCTAATCAAATCTAAGGCGAAGAAACTCTTAATACTAAATCTTGATTCGGCAAGCGCCAGCGGCCAAATCTTTACTTCAGGTGAATTCGCCGGATATACCCCGCTAGAACATATTGCGATTTTGCAGGAGTACGCCCCTGGTCTGAACTTCGATTACGTCATTGCAGATGAGACGTTAGTCTCAAATGGAGATGAGATCGCAGATCATCTTTCAAGTACAGGTGGAGAGTTAGTGGTCGCCGATTTACGCGACAGAACTGAATTAATTCATCACAGCCCTAAAAAATTGACCTCGCTTTTCGCACACATCGCCAGCCAAACCCTGCTTGGATAAGCCCATGGCAATGACCGCAGCGGTAAAGGACGAACTCAGTCGTCTCTCAGTAACTAAGCCATGCTGCCGTAAAGCCGAAGTATCTTCACTCTTACGTTTTGCAGGTGGTCTTCATATCGCAGCCGGCAAAGTTGTGATTGAAGTCGAACTCGATACTTCACAGAGCGCGCGCCGTTTAAAGAAAGATATCGCAGATATCTACGGCCACGACAGTGATTTAGCAGTTCTCTCATCAAGCGGACTTCGTAAAGGAAGCCGCTATGTAGTCCGCGTTATCGAAGCAGGAGATGCGCTAGCGCGTCAGACAGGTTTAATCGACAGTAACGGTCGCCCAATCCGCGGCCTTCCACCACAAGTTGTTGCGGCAAATATTTGTGATGCCGAAGCTGCCTGGCGTGGCGCATTTGTCGCACATGGTTCGCTAACCGAACCAGGTCGCTCATCTTCACTCGAGATAACTTGCCCAGGACCGGAAGCTGCCTTGGCTTTAGTTGGCGCAGCACGTCGTTTAGGAATTACCGCCAAAGCGCGCGAGGTGCGCGGCGTTGATCGCGTTGTGATTCGTGATGGCGATGCCATTGGCGTTCTACTTACTCGCTTAGGTGCGCATGAAAGTGTTCTGGCTTGGGAAGAACGTCGGATGCGTCGCGAAGTTCGCGCCACCGCAAATCGTTTAGCTAACTTTGATGATGCAAATCTACGTCGTTCGGCGCGCGCGGCAGTTGCTGCTGCGGCACGCGTACAACGCGCAATGGAGATCTTGGGACCAACCATTCCTGACCACTTAAAAGAGGCGGGCGAGTTACGTATCAGCCATGGCCAAGCGAGTTTGGAAGAGTTAGGATCCCTTGCATCGCCTCCGATGACCAAAGATGCAATCGCCGGACGCATTCGTCGCCTATTAGCGATGGCCGATAAACGCGCGGGAGAGCTGGGAATTCCAGATACTGAAGCCGGTCTTTCACCAGATCTTCTCAATTAGTTAATCTCGTTGAGCGTAAGCCCTACGTGAGGGTAACTACGCCTGGCTGGTAAGGTTAGCCACGACCCCAACGATGTGGCAGTTTTATTGCCGTATACCCATCTGGTGCTACTTACTTTGGCAGCGGGTCCTTACACCTTTTAAGCGAGGCTTTACATGATTAACGTTGGAATTAATGGATTTGGACGAATTGGCCGCAACTTCTTTCGCGCCGCCCTCACTAACCCTAATATCAATATCGTTGCTATCAATGACTTAACAGATAACGCCACTTTGGCGCACCTTTTAAAGTATGACTCAATCTTGGGACGCCTCGGCCTTGAAGTCACTTATACAGAAGACACAATCACAGTTGGTGGAAAGACCATGAAGGTATTTGCAGATCGCGATCCAGCAAACTTGCCATGGGCTTCAGTTAAGGCAGATATCGTTATTGAATCAACTGGCCACTTTACAAAGGCTGCCGATGCAAAGAAGCACATAACAGCAGGAGCTAAAAAGGTAATCATTTCAGCACCTGCAACAGATGAAGACATCACAATCGTTATGGGCGTAAACCACGAGAAGTACGACCCAGCAAGCCACAACGTCATTTCAAATGCTTCATGTACAACTAACTGCCTAGCTCCAATGGCCAAGGTTCTGCAAGATAACTGGGGAATTGTTAAGGGCTTGATGACCACAATCCACGCCTATACAAATGACCAGGTAATTCTTGATTTCCCTCATAAGGATCTCCGCCGCTCACGTGCTGCAGCGACAAATATGATCCCAACATCTACAGGTGCTGCAAAGGCGATCTCGCTAGTTATGCCCGAGTTAAAGGGCAAGCTAGATGGATATGCGATGCGCGTTCCAGTTCCAACTGGTTCTGCAACTGACTTAACTGTTGAACTTGCTAAGGAAGCAACTGCTGCAGAAATCAACGCAGCCATGAAGGCTGCCGCCAATGGCTCGCTCAAGGGTTATCTCTCATATACCGAAGATCCAATCGTCTCTTCAGATATCGTCACCGATCCATCATCTTGCATCTTTGATTCCGGTCTTACTAAGGTAATCGGCAATCAGGTAAAGATCGTTGGTTGGTATGACAACGAATGGGGTTACTCAAACCGCCTCGTTGATCTCGTAGGTCTTGTCGGAAAATCCCTCTAATTTAGATGGGAAATTCTCCAACAAATACGCTGCAAAGTTTTGATGTAGCCGGCCAGCGAGTTTTTCTTCGCTGCGATCTAAACGTTCCGTTAAAGGATGGAAAGATCACAGATGATGGACGCATCCGCGCCTCGCTGCCGACTATCAAAACTTTAATTGCAAATGGGGCAAGCCTCGTTATCGCAGCACACCTTGGTCGACCAAAAGGTGAAGCAAAGCCAGAGTTATCGCTGGCCCCAGTTGCGGTGCGTTTAGCAGAGTTACTTGGGAGCGAAGTTAAATTTGCAGGTGCTGTAACAGGTACAGATGTAACTGCCAAGGCGCAAGCGCTAAAACCTGGCGAAGTTCTCTTACTTGAAAACATTCGTTTTTCAGCGGCGGAGACTTCCAAGGAAGAGTCAGAGCGCAGCGCCTTTGCGCAAGAACTGGCTCAGTTGGCAGATCTTTACGTTGGTGATGGTTTCGGCGCAGTTCACCGTAAGCATGCTTCGGTATTTGATCTACCAAAGCTTCTGCCACACGTGGCCGGCACATTGGTTGCGGCTGAAGTAGAAGTACTAAAGAAGTTAACTCAAAACCCAGAACGTCCATACGGAGTTGTTCTTGGGGGAGCCAAGGTCTCTGACAAGATCGGCGTTATCTCAAACTTGCTTAGCAAGGTAGATGTAATGGCCATTGGTGGCGGCATGGTCTTTACCTTTTTGGCAGCACAGGGCAAAGAGATTGGTTCTTCATTAGTAGAAACTGATTTGATTAACACCGTCAAAGGTCTTATAAAGCAAGCAGCTGATTTAGGCGTTAACTTAGTTCTGCCCACCGATATTGTCGTGGCTCCAAAGTTTGCCGCAGATTCACCTGCAACCTTAGTTAGCGCAGATGCAATACCAGCAGATCAGATGGGGCTAGATATCGGTCCGGATTCTGCGCAGGCTTTTGCTACTGCAATTCGTGGTTGCAAGACTGTCTTCTGGAATGGGCCAATGGGAGTCTTTGAATTTCCAGCTTTTGCAAATGGCACCAAAGTTGTTGCACAGGCGCTAACTGAAGTCTCTGGTATTTCTGTCGTCGGTGGCGGTGATTCTGCAGCAGCGGTTCGCGCACTGGGTTTTGCCGATAGCGATTTCGGTTATATCTCAACAGGTGGTGGCGCATCCCTTGAGTATCTAGAAGGTAAAGAGCTACCTGGGCTTACCGCCTTAGGCCTTTAGCAAGAGATTTTCACATTAGTATTGTTGTAGTAACTATTAAAGGAGTAGATCATGCGTAAGCCGCTGATGGCAGGTAACTGGAAGATGAATCTAAATCATCTCGAAGCGATTGCAGTTGCCCAGAAACTTGTCTACTCACTCGATGATAAAGATTATGACGCAGTAGACGTTGCCATCATCCCGCCATTTACCGATATTCGCTCCATCCAAACATTGATCGACGGTGATCGTCTGCGCTTGCTATACGGGGCACAAGATATTTCACCGGAAAGCAGCGGAGCATTTACCGGAGATATCTCAGGACATATGTTGGCAAAGCTTGGCTGTACCTTTGTCGTCATCGGCCATTCAGAGCGTCGCGCCATCCATCACGAAGATGATGCTCTTATAAATCGCAAAATTAAAGCGGCCTTAGCCAATGAGCTAACTCCAATTTTCTGCGTCGGCGAAGAACTTTCAATCCGCGAATCAGGCGCTCATGTTTCACATGTCATTCGCCAAGTTCGCGCAGGCCTTGAAGGATTCACTAAGCCAGAACTGAAGAAGATCGTAATTGCCTACGAACCAGTCTGGGCGATCGGCACCGGCAAGACGGCAACTCCGGAAGATGCGCAAGAAGTTTGTGCTGCGATCCGCGAAGAGATCGGATCAATCGGGTCTGCCGATATCTCATCCAATATGCGCATTCTTTACGGTGGCTCAGTAAAGTCATCTAATATCAACGAGATCATGAAGCAGACCGATGTCGATGGCGCACTCATCGGGGGAGCCAGCCTTGATCCTGAGGAATTGGCTAAGATCGCCAAGTTCCACGCGGCAGAAAGCGCCTAAGGCGCAGCCCGAATCTAGTATCCTTACGCTCTATTCATAAATTTAGGAGTCATACATCGTGGCGCTAGCTCTCTCAATCTTGTTGATCATCACCAGTATCTTGATGATCCTGCTCGTTCTGCTCCATAAGGGAAAAGGTTCAGGCCTTTCGGATCTATTTGGCGGCGGAATCTCATCTAACTACGGCGGTTCATCTGTCGTTGAGAGAAATCTAGATCGCATCACTATCGTTGTTGGTGGCATTTGGTTCGGCGGCGTTGTCGCGCTAAGTCTTGTTTTGAAGGGTTGATAAATGGCAAGTGCAATTCGCGGAAGTCGTGTCGGCGCCGGCCCAATGGGCGAGGCAGAACGCGGTGATCAGATTGAACGCGCAACCGTTTCATACTGGTGTGGCAAGGGACATGAAGTCCGTCCCTCATTTGCAGTTGAAGAGACGGTAATCATTCCGGCTGAATGGGATTGTCCAAAGTGCGGACTACCTGCCGGTCGCGATCGCAACAATCCACCAAAGGCTGTTGTAAATATTCCTTATAAGACGCATTTAGCCTATGTAAAGGAACGTCGCACTGATACTGAGGGTGCAAAGATTCTAGAAGATGCACTTCGCAAGCTACGTGGAGATGATGAGTAATTAAAGGGCTTTAGCTGCCGAAAGCAGTTGGGATATACCCGCATTACGTTCTAGTAAGTGAAGACGTAGTAGCGGGTATTTTCTTGCCGCCAGCGCGCGTGAATCACCAAGGGCTTGGGCCATCAGCAAAGTTGTAAATCCAAAGTGACGGCCGGGAATCGAGTAATCGTTCTTGGTTGTGCCGGTTATTTGTAGGAAAGATCCGTTTTGTTGCCCACCTTTATGGAACTGCCCAGTTGAATGTAGAAATCTCGGACCCCAACCAAAGCTGACGGGACGACCGGATTTATTGGACAAGATACTTCGCAATTGGCTAATCGCAGAATCATCGCGGCGATCAAGATAAGCCATAATTGCGATATATCCTTCGGCATCAGTTGTCGCAATTAAATTCTTTAACGCTGCAGTCAGAGTATTTCCATCACCAAATATTTCAACATAGTCATCAGTTGCAGATGGCTGCAGCACCGGCAGCTTGTTATCCCACTCTTGCAATACCGATGAAGTAGCTTCTTTTGCTTCGGTGACATTGGGTTGGTTGAAGGGATCTATTGCAAGGGCTGCGCTCATCAAGGCAGTTACCCATTCCCAGAACAAGAAATGCTCGCCAAGTTCGCCCTTGACAGTTAAATCTGCACCTGGTGCGAAACCAATTGAGAAGGCCCCACCACCTTTGGCTTCAAGAAAACCTTCAGTTGCAATCGGCAAGCGACCCATCTGGTTTTTACCAGTTGATTCAGCGATTAATTGTTCAATCCAATCGGATAGCCCTGGAAAGCTAGAGCCATGATCTGTAAATCCTAAGAATTGGTCGTTCTGTGTAAGCAGTAGGTAGGCCACATCAAGTGCCGTTACTGGGTCTTGCGCTAGCTGTGAACGTAAGTCACCTGCTTGATCTAACAAGATTGAGGCATCAACGCCCATCAACGTTGCTGGAGTTAATCCAAATGCGGTTAGTGCGCTAAAGCGGCCACCAACTTTGGGATCAGCATTGATAACTGTGTATCCCTTGGCGCGAACATCGAGATCTAAAGGAGAGCCGGGATCGGTCACAAATAACATGTGTGCGGTTGGCTCCAACTTTGCGCTGGTTAAATAGCTTTCAAAGAAGGCGCTTTGCGATGATGTCTCGATCGTTGATCCAGATTTAGAGCTAACGATTACCAACAAATCTGCGGGGGAGCCAGTTAGCGCGTGCGCCAGATAATCAGGATCGGTTGAATCTAAGATAAATACTTTCTTGCCATAAGTCTGAGCGATAACTTCAGGGGCAAGGGAAGAACCACCCATTCCACAAAGAACTAAATCGGTGCGCTCTCTAAATTTTGCAGCAAGTGCATCTAGGATCGGTAAGAGATCGCGCGAAGTTTCATCAAGATCTACCCAATTTAGTCTGATTGCAGCCTCAGGTGCAGCCTGCGGCCCCCAAGTGTTGGGATCTTTAGCCGCTAATCGGGGATGTGCGGCCGCTAGCGTTAAATAAGTAGGATTTTTGCGATCGATGTCGCTAAGTGAAGGACCGGAAAGTTCAATCATTATTTAAGCGCCGTAGTAATTTTAGTGACGATGGCATCAGGGCTAAATCCAAACTCGGCAAATAGTTTGCTAGCAGATGCCGATGCGCCAAAGTGTTCTAGCGAGATAGCAATTCCCGAATCGCCGATGTAGTCGCGCCAACCTTGTGCAATGCCGGCTTCGATACTTACGCGCAACTTCGCTGTAGTTGGGATAACTTTGGCGCGATATTTACTATCGGTCTCGTTAAACCATTCCAGACATGGCGCACTTACTACGCGCGTAGATAAACCTTTTGATTCCAGCAGATCTTGGGCTGCCAAGGCAACGCTGACTTCAGAGCCAGTAGCAATTAATACGATATCTGGCGCACCTGATGCCTCCTTTAAAATATACGCACCCTTTGCAACAAGTGAAAGATCGCCATGAGTAGAACGATCAACTACAGGCAAATTCTGGCGAGAGAGCAATAGGCCAGCAGGCTTTCGACGTTGCAGAATTACCTTCCAGGCTTCACGGACTTCATTGGCATCACCGGGGCGCACCACATCAAAGTTCGGAATCGCGCGCAGCGCTGCTAAATGTTCAACCGGTTGATGGGTTGGACCATCTTCACCAAGACCAATTGAATCGTGGCTCCAAATAAAGATACTTGGCAGATCCATAATCGCAGCCAGGCGAACAGCGGGGCGCATGTAATCGCTAAATACTGCAAAGGTGCCACCGAACGATCGCGATAGGCCATGCAGTGCAATTCCGTTAAGTATTGATCCCATCGCATGTTCGCGGATTCCAAAGTGGATCATGCGACCGTAAGGATTTGCACCCTTCATTGCGCTAGATGCCGGCAAGAAAGATCCTGCGCTAGAAATAGCGGTGTTGTTACTGCCCGCTAAATCTGCCGAGCCACCCCAGAATTCAGGTAGAACTTTGGCAATCGCGGCGATGACTTCACCGGATGCTTTACGGGTTGCCACATCTTTTCCGGCTGGATATTGCGGAAGCTCGTTATCCCAACCCTTTGGTAATTCACCAGCAACTAAACGCTTTAACAGCGTTGCGCGATCTGGGTTCTCCTTCTGCCATTTCTCAAATTTACTATTCCACTTTTGATGGAGAGAAATTCCGCGATCTTTTGCACCGCGCACGTGAGCTAGTACCTCTGTTGGCATTGCAAAGTGCTCTTCGGGATTTAGGCCAAGCAAAGTTTTAGTGGCAGCGATTTCATCTGCACCTAGGGCTGAACCATGAGACTCAGCGGTATTGCGCGCCTTAGGTGCCGGCCAAGCGATAACAGATTTCATACGAATCAAAGTTGGTTTGGCAATTTCTAATTTGGCAGCGACAATCGCCGCATCTAACTTAATTAGATCAACGCTGCCTTCGCTGGCAGATGGCACATCGATAACGTTCCAGCCGTAGGCGCGATATCGCGCTGAAACATCTTCGGTAAAGGCAACATGGGTATCGCCTTCAATAGAGATTCGATTGTCATCGTAAATAACTTTTAAGTTTCCGAGTTCTTGGGTGCCTGCTAGAGATGATGCCTCGCTGCTTACGCCCTCTTGCAGATCACCATCTGAACAAATTACCCAAATATTGTGATCAAAGAGCGATGTGTTAGCAGCAGCACCTGGATCTAATAAGCCTCGTTCGTAACGAGATGCCATCGCCATACCAACTGCAGTTGCAATACCGGCGCCCAGCGGCCCAGTCGTCATTTCAACACCTGCGGTATGACCATATTCAGGATGGCCCGGAGTTAATGAGTTCCAAGTACGAAATGCTTTCAAATCATCCATCTCTAGGCCATAGCCGCTGAAGAAGAGTTGGATGTAGAGAGTTAACGATGAGTGACCGCAAGAGAGCACGAAGCGATCGCGTCCCAACCATTTTGGATCTGCTGGATCATGAATTAAATGGCGTTGAAATAAGTTGTAAGCAACGGGTGCAAGTGACATCGCAGTACCCGGGTGGCCGTGTCCGGCTTTTTGAACTGCATCCATCGCAAGGGCCCGGGCGTAGCTGACAGCGCGCTCATCGAGAGCCGACCAGTTCTCTAAGTTACTCATTCTCTATTTTCTCCTGAGTTGGCTGAATCGATGGGGGTGGTGGTGATTGAAATACGGATACGCCACGCTGCGATCCAAACTAAGGTGGCGCCCAACAAATGCGCAGCCACGATTATTTCAGGAATACCGGTGAAATATTGGATATAACCAATCGCGCCCTGCGATAGTGCGATTACTGCAAATATGGTTATTCGCCGGCTGTGTAGCCTGCTGGCGCGAGATGCGATATAGAGAGCCAGGGTAAGGCCCAATAGAGCAATAACTGCATCGGCATGGAGCCAAGCAACGGTTCGAATATCAAAGCCAAAGCGACGAGCTTTTAGATCTCCGGCATGTGGGCCGCTGCCTGTCACTAAGGTTCCTAAGGCGATTACAAAGAAAGTTAGCGCGATATGTAGTAAGGATAGATTAGCGATTAGCTTGTCATTATCTTTGATTCGAACAATTGGGTGTTCGCGGCGATCATTGAGAGAGGTCGCTCCTGCAATCAATACAATTGAAAGAAGTAAATGGCCGGCCACCGGTAGCGGATGCAAATTGCTTAATACTGTTATTCCGCCAAGCACGCCTTGTCCCAAGATTCCCAGAAGTTGTCCGAAGGCAAGTATTCGTAGATCTTTGCGACGTGTAATCAAAACGTGGGCGATCACTGCGATAGCGGCTGCGAATAAGGCAAAAGTTAATAAGCGATTTCCAAATTCAATCCAGGCGTGTAATTGACCTTCGGCTTGGTGAGGCACAGGGGTGTAAGAACCATCGGTGCACTCTGGCCAAGTTGGGCAGCCCAGACCTGAACCGGTTAACCGGACGGCACCTCCGGTTAGGACCAACCCCGCCTGCAGCGTCAGCAAGGCTGAGTACAGGAAACGGCGCAATCTCATGGCCTAAGACTATGACCAATCACCCAGCCCCTGAGTGGAAAGGCGGAGCGAATTACGACACAATAGTGTTGTGAAATTAAATGGAGGGCCAGATCTAAAGACCGGTGACGATCCGCGGACTCGCGATGCCGTCGGCCGCTCTGTTCTCGAAAATGGTCCATCTACAGCTGCCGCGCTGGGGAAGCGTTTAGGGCTAACTCCCGCAGGAATTCGTCGCCACCTAGATTTACTCGTAGCCGATGGAATATTAGAAGCGCGCGAGCCACGTATCTCATCTACCCGCGGACGCGGTCGACCTTCCAAGGTTTTTGTTATGACCGATGAAGGTCGCGAAAAGTTTGAACATTCATATGATGACTTGGCTGTTGCAGCACTTAAATTTATGTCGGCGCAATCTGGTGAACATTTAGTCACGGCTTTCGCCCAATCGCGCGCTGACGATATTGAACGTAAGGCCTCGCCCGTTATAGCAAAGAGTTCGCAAAAATTGGATGCGCTCGCTACCTTCTTAACTGAACAAGGTTATGCCGCAAGTGCTGGACCCCGTGGTGCAGGCGTTGAGTTATGCCAACACCATTGCCCAATCGCACACGTTGCATCTGAATTTCCGCAACTCTGCGAAGCAGAGACAGAGGCTTTCTCTAAATTGCTCGGTACACATGTTCAACGTTTGGCAACCATCGCACACGGCGATGGAGTCTGCACTACCTATATTCCCAATCTCAACCCAAAAATCAAAAATAAAGAACCACTAACAGCCGGAAAGGCGCGGTCATGACAACTGCACACCCAGAACTAGACGGACTTGGAAATTACGAATACGGCTGGTCTGACGGCAATGATGCGGGCGCAAATTCACGACGTGGTATCAACGACGAAGTAGTACGCGATATCTCATCGAAGAAGAGCGAACCACAGTGGATGTTAGATTTGCGTCTAAAAGGTTTATCACTCTTTGAGAAGAAGCCGATGCCATCATGGGGTTCTGACCTGACTGGAATCTTCTTCGACACCATCAAATACTTCGTTCGCTCAACTGAGAAGCAGGCAGCGACTTGGGATGATCTGCCAGATGAGATTAAAAATACTTATGATCGCTTAGGTATTCCAGAAGCTGAAAAGCAGCGCTTGGTCTCAGGCGTTGCCGCACAATACGAATCAGAAGTTGTTTATCACTCAATTCGCGAAGACTTGGAAAAACAAGGCGTTATCTTCCTTGATACAGATAGCGGATTGAAACAGCACCCAGAGTTATTTAAAGAGTATTTTGGTTCGGTTATCCCAGTTGGCGATAATAAATTTGCTGCGCTAAATACCGCTGCCTGGTCAGGTGGCTCATTTATCTATGTCCCGAAGGGCGTACATGTAGATATTCCACTACAGGCATATTTCCGCATCAACACTGAAAATATGGGCCAGTTCGAACGCACCTTGATCATCGCCGATGAAGATTCGTATATCCATTACGTGGAAGGCTGTACTGCTCCAATTTACAAATCAGATTCACTTCACTCAGCGGTCGTTGAAATCATTGTTAAAAAGGGCGCCCGCGTTCGTTACACCACAATCCAAAACTGGTCTAACAACGTTTACAACTTAGTTACCAAGCGCGCCACATGCGCCGAAGGCGCAACTATGGAATGGGTCGATGGCAATATCGGCTCAAAGGTCACCATGAAGTACCCAGCAGTTATGTTGATGGGTCCACATGCAAAGGGTGAAACTTTGTCACTTGCCTTTGCCGGCCCTGGTCAACATCAAGATTCTGGTGCCAAGATGGTGCACGCCGCTCCTTACACATCTTCATCTGTGATCTCTAAATCAGTTGCTCGTGGTGGCGGACGTACTTCATATCGCGGCCTTGTCCAGGTACAGGAAGGTGCACACCACTCAAAGAGCACAGTCAAATGCGATGCTCTGCTAGTTGACACGATCTCTCGCTCTGACACATACCCATATGTTGATATCCGCGAAGATGATGTTTCGATGGGACATGAAGCAACAGTTTCTAAGATCAGCGATGACCAGCTCTTCTATCTGATGTCACGCGGCTTAACTGAAGATGAAGCGATGGCGATGATTGTTCGCGGCTTTATCGAACCGATTGCGCGTGAGCTTCCAATGGAATATGCACTTGAGCTAAACCGCCTGATTGAACTGCAAATGGAAGGCGCTGTTGGTTAATGACAACGCTTACTACTAATTATTTGACGCCTACCGGGCGAGAAGAAGCTTGGCGTTTTACACCGTTAAAACGTTTAGGTGGACTCCATGACGGAACAGCGGTCGCATCCGATCGCCACTCGTTAGCGCTTGGTTCGGCTGCAGCTTCTGGAGTCAGCTTTGACCGGGTCTCGGCTTCTGCCTCTGCTCCAATTTCAGAGACCGATGATGTAATCGTTGCGCGAATCCGCGATTTTGCGCCAGATGTTGCGGTATTAACCATTGCTGCCAATACTGAAGTTGCAGAACCAATTCTGCTCAAGCGTTCAACAGGTGCTCTAGATACTGCAGAATTTTCCCGCGTCTTGATTCGCGTAGAAAACCATGCGCGAGCAACTGTGATCATCGAGAACACTGGTGATACTCATCTAGCGGAAGATCTGGAAATTTCAATTGCTCCGGGTGCCAGCCTTACCTTGGTATCGCTGCAAGAGTGGGGATCGAAGAGCGTTCACGCTGGTCGCCAACATGCAGTCGTCGATCGTGATGCCACCTTTAAATCAATTGTGGTCACCATCGGTGGATCACTTGTGCGCTTACTTCCAACTGTTGAGTTTGCCGCCCCTGGAGCATCTTGTGAACTCTTCGGCGTTTACTTTGCAACATCCGGACAATTCTTCGAACACCGTATGTTTGTAGATCATAAAGTTCCCAATGCAAAATCACGCGTAAATTACAAAGGCGCTTTAGCGGGAGATCAAGCCCACACTGTATGGATCGGTGATGTATTCATCCGCGCCGCAGCTGAAGGTACCGATACTTACGAACTCAACCGTAACTTGTTACTTTCTGATGGCGCCCGCGCAGATTCAGTCCCTAACTTAGAGATCGAAACTGGCGAAATCATTGGCGCAGGACATGCCAGCACAACCGGACGCTTTGATGATGAGCAACTCTTCTACTTAATGTCACGTGGCATTAACTTGGCTGATGCGCGTCGTTTAGTTGTCCGAGGATTCTTTAATGAGATCATCTCTGAAATCGGCGATGAAGTTATTCAAACTCGTTTGATGGATCGCATTGACGACGAACTTGCTAAGGCAGGTGCGTAAATGGCTGATCTATCACTTGCAACTCTCGTTGCCGGAAAGCCAGTAAAGCTGGAGAAGGCTGGACGCACAATCTGCGTCACTCGCGTTGGCGATGAAGTCTTTGCCATTGACGATACTTGTTCGCACTCTGACGCCTCCTTATCTGAAGGCGAAGTTACTGATTTCAAGATCGAATGTTGGCTCCATGGCGCCGAATTTGATCTACGCACAGGGGAGGCGTTAACGCCACCAGCAGTTGCACCGATAAAAATTTATCCAGTAATCGTTGACGGAGACTCCGTCACGGTAGAAGCGTAGTGAGGTTATTCGATGAGTACATTAGAGATTCGCGGTTTGAAAGTATCGGTAGATACTGAAAATGGCGCAGTAGAAATTCTTAAAGGCGTCGACCTCACAATTAAATCTGGTGAAACCCACGCGATCATGGGCCCAAATGGTTCAGGTAAATCGACTCTGGCTTACTCAATAGCAGGTCACCCTAAATACAACATCACTGGTGGAGCGGTCACGCTAGATGGCGTGGATGTTCTTGAGATGACAGTTGATGAGCGCGCCAAGGCCGGACTCTTCTTAGCGATGCAGTACCCAGTTGAAGTACCTGGCGTATCTGTCTCTAATTTTCTACGCACTGCAGTAACTGCGCTACGTGGTGAAGCGCCTAAATTGCGTACTTGGGTTGGCGAAGTAAAGGGTGCGATGGAAGCTTTAAGTATGGATCCATCATTTGCCCAACGCAATGTCAATGAAGGTTTCTCAGGCGGCGAAAAGAAGCGCCACGAAATTATGCAACTGGAACTCCTTAAGCCAAAGATTGCGATCTTGGATGAAACTGATTCAGGTCTAGATGTTGATGCGCTGCGCATTGTCTCCGAAGGCGTTAACCGCGCTAAAGATAATAATAATATTGGCGTTGTATTGATTACTCACTACACCCGCATCCTGCGTTACATCAAGCCAGATTTCGTACACGTCTTCGCAAATGGAAAGATCGTCGAAGAAGGCGGACCAGAGCTTGCCGATAAATTGGAAGCCAATGGTTATGCGGAGTACGTCACCGCGTAATTTGCTATGACCTTTGATCCGCTAACTATTCGTAAGGATTTTCCGATTTTTGATCGGAGTATTCGCGATGGCAAACGGTTGGTTTATCTAGATAGCGGGGCAACTAGCCAAAAGCCAAGGGCTGTAATGCAGGCGGAGTCAGATTTCTATAGCCAACATAATGCCGCCGCCCATCGCGGTGCACATCAATTGGCCGAGGAAGCAACGGAAGCAATTGAGTCAGCTCGCGCAATTGTCGCCAACTTCCTGGGTGGTGCCACCGATGAGATTGTCTTTACCAAGAGCTCCACGGAAGCGCTAAACCTCTTGGCTTACTCAATTGGCAGCGCACCGGTTGGAAATCGCTTCCATCTAAAGGCAGGCGATGAAATTGTGGTCTCTGAAATGGAGCATCACGCCAATCTCATTCCTTGGCAAGAACTGGCTAAGCGAAGCGGCGCCGTTCTTAAATGGTTTGAAGTAGATAAAGATGGCCGTTTAGATCTCTCTAATATCTCTGAGGTAATAACTAGCCGCACAAAGGTTGTAGCGCTAACACACCAATCAAACGTGCTAGGCACAATCAATCCACTGACTGAATTAGTTGAGCGCACACATGAAGTCGGTGCCATTTTCATCCTTGATGCCTGTCAATCAGTTCCACATATGTCGGTAAACGTCGCCGAGTTAGATATCGATTTTCTAGCATTTTCTGGCCATAAATCTGTCGGTCCAACTGGGGTCGGTGTTCTGTGGGGTCGAAGCAATCTGCTGGCCGAGTTGCCACCATTTCTCTTTGGTGGATCAATGATCGAAAGCGTCACGATGACGGATGCAACATGGGCACCAGCGCCACGAAAATTTGAACCTGGAGTTCCTAATATGGCGCAGATAGTTGGATTGGGCGCTGCCTTAAATTATCTGACCGCTATCGGCATGGAGAAGATTCATGAGCATGAAACTCATTTAACAGAATATGCCCTTGCAAAGTTACAGGAAATTCCAGAGTTAAGAATCGTGGGGCCAACCGATATGTCTCTTCGCGGGGGAGCGGTCTCCTTTACCGTGGGTAAGATCCACCCACATGATCTTGGCCAGTTCTTAGATAACGCAGGAATCGCAGTTCGTACTGGTCATCATTGTGCTTGGCCACTTACTCGCAAGATGGGCGTTGCCTCAACAACTAGAGCATCTTTCTATCTCTACAACACAACCGAAGATATCGATGCGCTAGTTTCGGGTATTAAAGATGCACAGAAATACTTCGGATAATGGAGCTCGATAACCTTTATCAAGAAGTGATTTTGGATCATTACAAACGGCCACAGCATAAGAAGTTATCGCCAACTTATGATGCGCAAGTTCATCACGTAAACCCTTCATGCGGTGATGAGATTGATTTGAATTTAAGTATTGCCGATGGCGTAGTTACCAATATCTCGTGGGATGGTGTTGGTTGCTCTATCTCGCAAGCGAGCGTATCGATTCTCAGTGACCTACTAATCGGCAAACCCATAGCCCAGGCATATTCAATCTTTGATCAATTTGTAGCTCTAATGCAGAGCAAGGGCGCAATAGCCGGTGACGAAGAAGTCTTAGAAGATGCCATCGCTCTGGCGGGGGTTTCCAAGTATCCAGCGCGTATTAAATGCGCACTTTTAGGATGGATGGCATTTAAAGATGCCAGCGTTCAAGCGCAAGCTAAATCTGAACTAGAATAGAAATCACCGAGAGAGGTCAATAATGGTTGCTGCAGTAGATGATGTAACAGAGGCGATGAAGGATGTTGTCGATCCGGAGCTTGGTATCAACGTGGTAGATCTCGGTTTAATTTACGATGTTATGGTCGATGACAACAATATCGCTGTCCTAAATATGACTCTGACCTCAGCGGCTTGTCCTTTGCAGGATGTAATTGAGGATCAAACGCGCCAAGCACTTGCTCCACTGACTTCTGATGTAAAGATTAACTGGGTATGGATGCCACCTTGGGGCCCAGATAAGATCAGTGATGACGGTCGCGAACAATTACGCGCCTTGGGATTTACTGTTTAATTCGTCTTTAGTGTTTCTAGCTTTTTAGATCGGGGTATCTAATGTCCATGCACGCTGGTTGGATGGCACTAAGAACTCTAAGCTCAGATCAATCAGTTAAAAACGCCAAGTTACGTCCTGGCACCCTAAAGCGAATCTTTGCTTATGCTATTCCCTATAAATCTACATTTGTACTCTTTCTCTTCTGCTTAATCGTTGACGCTGTTTTGACAGTCGCGACTCCGCTGTTACTGCGCGAGTTAATCGATCAAGGAGTAATACCGAAAGATCGAGCAGTTGTAACCACGATGGCAATAGCAGTTGCGGTGTTGGCAATTTTGACTGCCGTAGTAAATATCGTGATCCGGTGGATCTCAGCCAAGATCGGGGAGGGTCTTATTTATGATCTGCGCGCCCAAGTCTTTCGCCACGTACAGGAACAATCGATCGCCTTCTTTACGCGCACACAAACCGGTTCTTTAATCTCCAGAATAAATTCCGATGTTATCGGAGCGCAGCGAGCCTTCACTTCTACTTTCTCAGGGATCATAAGTAATGCTTTAACTTTGATTTTGGTTGTGGGAACAATGATTGCTCTTAGTTGGCAGATCACGTTGGCCTCACTTTTACTTTTGCCGATATTTCTAGCACCGACTAAGTGGATCGGGGCCAGGCTTCAGGGCTATACCCGCGATTCCTTCCAGATAAACGCAGAAATGTCTTCAACTATGACCGAGCGTTTTAATGTATCTGGAGCGCTCCTTGTGAAGCTATATGGAGACCTTGATCAAGAGTCACAAGTATTTAAGAAGAAGGCGCGCAAAGTCGCCGATATCGGAATATCAATGGCGATGCTCAACACCTTCTTCTTTATCGCGTTGATCAGTATCGCAGCACTTGCTACCGCGATTGCCTACGGCATCGGTGGACATTTAGCCATTGATGGGGCAATAACTGTTGGAAGTTTGATTGCTATTACTACGTTATTGGCTCGACTTTATGGCCCACTAGTTGCGTTAGCTACCGTGCGCGTAGATGTCATGGGCGCACTTGTGTCCTTCGAGCGCGTCTTTGAAGTTCTTGATCTAGAACCAATGGTGCAAGAAAAGCCCAACGCGCAGGGATTGGCTAGCAGAACTCCGGCGATTGAATTCCAAGATGTTCATTTCACATATCCAAATGCACAGCAGATTTCACTTGCATCTCTTGAGGCGGCATCGATTCCTGAAGTACGAGATAGCGAAGAGATATTAAAAGGGATTACTTTCTCCGCTCTTCCGGGAACAGTCACAGCTCTAGTTGGACCATCAGGTGCGGGTAAGACAACTATCAGTGCGCTCTTGCCACGTCTATACGATGTGACATCTGGTGCTATAAAAATTGATGGCCATGATCTGCGCGATTTAACGCTGACTTCGCTTCGCGATTCAATTGGCGTGGTCATGCAAGATTCACATCTATTCCACGACACCATCACCTCTAATTTAAGATACGCAAAGGCAGATGCAACTGTTGAAGAGATGAAACAAGCCTGTCAGGCGGCGCAAATCTGGGATTTGATTGACTCACTTCCAAATGGTTTAGAGACGATGGTCGGCGAACGTGGCCACCGCTTATCAGGAGGCGAGAAACAACGACTTGCGATTGCTCGCTTGCTCTTGAAATCGCCAAGCATCGTAATTTTAGATGAGGCAACGGCTCACTTAGATTCCGAGAATGAAGAGTTAGTGCAGAACGCTCTGGCTAGCGCGCTACAGGGACGCACCAGCATCGTTATCGCACACCGTTTGAGTACGGTAATGAGCGCCGATCAGATAATTGTTTTGGAGAATGGTTTGATCCGCGAACGCGGTAAGCATGATGAGTTAGTTCGCGCCGGTGGTCTTTACTCAGAGCTCTTTGCGCGTCAAGATTTGACCACGCCTAATTAAGATTCGGCCATAAATAATTAGCCCAGCAAAGAAGATCCACTGCAGCGAATAAGCTAAATGAGGCCCATCGCTTAGTTCAGGAATTTGGGCTGCTACTGCAGGAGTCAGTGAACTATCTGAGCCACTAATTAGATCTAAATAGAAGCCCTCGCTCTTAAAACCAGTCTGGGCATTTAATTTGGAGATCATTCCTGTTCCGGAAGATGGAAGTGCGAAGAATGCACCAACCGGTAGCGACCTATCCAAACGCACACGCGCGATTAGCGAGACTTCACCAGCGGGAACCATCGTTGTTACAGGGGCAGTCTTAGCATCCCTGCCCGCTTTAACCCATCCGCGATCCACCCAGATGTAACGACCATCAGTTAACTTAAAACGGGTTAATACCTCGTAGCCGTACACACCTTCGAAGTAACGATTTTTAAGTAAAATTTGTTCTGCCGAATTGAAGTGTCCAGTTACTTTTACGGTGCGCCATTCAAATGCAGTGATTTCACTCGTGCTGGTGGATGTGATTTTAGAAATATCTTCTTCCGGCAGAGTCAATTGCGATTCAATTAGGGTGTTTCTTTGGTGTCGATCAATCCCTCTTTGAAACTGCCATTGTGCAGCCCAGATGCAAAGTGCAATAAGCAAAAGCGCGATAATAGATTTTAGAAAGGCCAGCGGCTCACGTGTTTTTTCTGGCTTGGCTGACATGCGGGTGAGTCTAGCGAAGGCTAATTACTCTAAAGACTTTGCTTTATCGGTAACCAAGGCCTCACCGGGTGCAAAACTCTCACGCCCGGCGTTAGCGATTACAACTGCGACGTAAGGCAGTGTTACTGCTCCAAGTAAAGCGAACCAGCGATATGGGCTAGGAAGAGCGACGGTGAGCAAGAAACAAGCTGTGCGAATCATCATGGAGATGAAGTAGCGGCGTTGGCGACCTGCTTGATCGCGGGTTAGCGAAGCGGGAGCCGCAGTAATGTCATAAACGTTGGTGGCTTTGCTCTTTTTTCTACCGATACCGAACGCCTTGGCCATAAGAGAAGAGTATTGGGCAATTAGGCAGGGCGCGAGGCGGAAATGCTGGTTACGCATAAGTAGCAGGGTAAGTTTTCTCTTATGACAGATGAAAATACTTCACTTGCCCTGGTCACTGGTGGAAATCGTGGAATTGGATTGGCGATCGCACAATCACTTGCCGCTGCCGGTCATCGCGTAATCATCACTCATCGTTCCGCAAATGCACCTGCTGGTTTCCTCTCGGTAAAAATGGATGTCACTTCCACCGAAAGCGTAGAAGCTGGATTTGCAGAAATCGAAGAGAAGTACGGAACTCCCGAAATCATCGTTGCCAACGCTGGCATTACCAAAGATGGTTTGGTACTGCGAATGAGTGATTCCGATTTTGAAGATGTCGTTGACGCCAATTTAACGGGCGCATTTCGTGTTGCTCGTCGGGCCAGCAAAGGTTTACTTAAATTAAAGCGTGGCCGTCTGATATTTATTGGTTCGGTCGTTGGGGGAGTCGGAGCGGCTGGCCAAGTCAATTACTCAGCAAGCAAAGCAGGCTTACTTGGTATGGCTCGCTCATTTGCTCGTGAGCTCGGTTCTCGTGGAATTACCGCAAATGTGATCGCTCCCGGATTTGTAGAAACAGATATGACCGCGAATTTAGATCAGAAACGACGCGATGAGATCGCCAAGTCAGTTCCATTAGGCAGGTTTTGTAGTGCAGAAGAGATTGCAAATGTTGTTACATTTGTTGCATCTCAAGAGGCTGGATACATAACTGGTGCGCTGATACCAGTCGATGGCGGATTAGGAATGGGACATTAATTATGGGAATCTTACAAGGCAAGAATATTCTAGTAACTGGAGTGCTTACCGATAGCTCTATCGCATTCCATATTGCAAAGATCGCCCAAGAAGAAGGCGCCACAGTTCTGCTCTCGTCCTATGGTCGAGTAATGAGTTTGACTACTCGAATTTCAGGACGCCTGCCACAACCTGCGCCCGTAATTGAATTAGATGTTACAAATCAGGAGCATCTTGATGCACTCGCTGATCGCGTTAAAGAACATGTCGCACATCTAGATGGCGTTGTTCATTCGATCGGTTTTGCACCTGAAGCAGCTCTCGGCGGAAACTTCCTAAATACCGCCTGGGAAGATGTAGCAACTGCAGTACACGTCTCGGCCTATTCACTTAAATCGCTAACTATGGCTACGCGCCCACTTTTCAATGGTGGTGGTTCAGTCGTCGGCTTAGATTTCGATGCAACTGTTGCTTGGCCAAAGTATGACTGGATGGGCGTTGCCAAAGCAGCGCTGGAATCAACTTCGCGCTATTTAGCCCGTGATTTAGGGGCAGAAAATATTCGGGTAAATCTCGTTGCTGCAGGTCCAATACGTACTATGGCTGCAAAGTCGATTCCGGGTTTTGATGAATTTGAAAAGGTTTGGAATGAGAGATCACCGCTGGAATGGGATGTGACCGATCCAGTCCCAGCTGCCCAGGCGGCTGTAGCTCTACTTTCTGATTGGTTCCCGAAAACTACCGCTGAGATCATCCACGTAGACGGCGGTTTGCACGCCATGGGTGCCTAAAGGTAAAGTAACCCTCAGACCAGTGGCCTCGGCTACTGCAAGAGGAGCTCACCGCTCCCACCTTCTCAGCCTACTTAAGTAGAGCTGGCTGGTTTGTCGAAAGTAATTCGCCTGCGGGCGTTATTTATTTTCCTTAGCGGTGCGCGATTTTTGCGATAAGCCTGGCTACCTAAGTCAAAAGACAAGTAGCAGACCAACTAAGGAGCACAAATCACAACTGAACCGCGCATTAATGACCGTATCCGCACACCTCAAATTCGTCTTATCGGACATACCGGAGACCAAGTTGGAGTTGTAGATATCGACACGGCGCTACAGATGGCAGATGAAGTCGGATTAGATCTCGTAGAGATCGCACCTGATGCCAATCCACCTGTATGCAAAATTATGGACTTCGGCAAATATAAATATGAAGTAGCCCAGAAAGCCCGTGAAGCCCGTCAGAACCAGACCCACATTGTGGTGAAGGAAGTGCGCTTGACGCCAAAGATTGAGAACCATGATTACGAAACAAAACGTAACGCGATCGTGAAATTCTTAAAAGGTGGCGACAAGGTAAAGATCACGATGAAGTTCCGCGGACGCGAACAAACTCGCCCCGAGCTTGGTTACAAACTATTGCAACGCCTTGCAGAAGATGTTGCTGAAGTCGCTTTTGTCGAGTTCGCCCCAAAGCAAGAGGGACGAAATATGACGATGGTGCTCGGTCCTACAAAGAAGAAGACCGAAGCAGTTGCAGAACAGAAAGCGGCGCGAGCTGCTAAAGAAGCAGCGGTGGCAGCGCAAGCGGCAACTGCTGAAGATAAATAGATTTAATAACACGACGAAGTACAGGAGAAGATAGATGCCAAAGATGAAGACCCACAGTGGCGCGAAGAAGACTTTTCGCGTTACCGGATCAGGAAAGATCATGCACGAGCGTGCCGGCAAGCGCCACCTTTTGGAGCGTAAGTCATCTCGCGTTACTCGTCGTCTGAGTACTGAACAATCAGCAAAGCCAACCGTAACTATGACAGCCAAGCGCATGCTTGGTCTTAAGTAAGGAGCGTGAATTAAATGAGAGTAAAACGTGGAGTTCACGCTGCTAAGAAGCGTCGCACAACCTTAGAACGTGCCAGTGGATACCGTGGGCAACGTTCCCGTCTTTTCACAAAGGCGAAGGAACAAGTTACTCACTCAATGGTGTACGCCTTCAATGATCGTAAAGATAAGAAAGGCGATTTCCGTCAGCTTTGGATCCAGCGCATTAACGCTGCTGCTCGCGAAAACGGAATGACCTACAACCGCTTTATCCAAGGGCTAAAGGCTGCTGGTGTTGAGGTTGATCGTCGCGTTCTATCGGATATCGCTACGAATGATCCTGCAACATTTAAGGTGCTAGTTGATCTAGCGCGCAAGAACCTCGTCAGCGCGTAATTAGCCGCTGCTGAGAAATTAGATGATCGAGAGCCTTCACTCGCCGCATATCGCGCGAGTGAAGGCTCTTATCTCTTCCCGCGGCAACAAAGAAAGAGCAGCGCATGGCGAATTTATCGCCGAAGGTTTGCAATGTGCTCGGGAGGCATTTACTGCAATGCAAGGCCCCATCGTTAAAACGGTCTACTTAACTGAAAGCGGTAATAACCGCATTGCTCAAGTGGGCCTTGACCTCTCAAACGCTGAAGTCGTAATGGTCAGCGAACCCGTGATGGCGGCGATGTCATCGACAATGACTCCGCAAGGAATTATTTCAATCTGTGCTGTTGCCGATAATGATTTTACAAAGTTAAAAGCAAATGGAAATTCGCGCTTCATATATCTACACGAGATCCAAGATCCGGGCAATGCCGGAACTATTCTGCGCACAGCAGATGCCATGGGTGTAGACGCAGTCATAGTTTCACCTGGCAGCGTCGATATGTATTCGCCGAAGGTGGTCCGGGCTACCGCTGGTTCGTTATGGCATGTGCCGCTATTTACTGGGATCACACTTAACCAAATGAGTGAGCAACTTCCGACCGTCAAGAAGATCGCCCTTAGCGCACAAGGAAGTACCTCACTTTTAGAACTTAGCGATTTACCTGATTGCGTAGCGATTTTTGGTAATGAGGCACGTGGCATTGATGCCTTGATCAATTCTGATGTAATGCAAGTAAGTATTCCTATGACCGGCAATGCCGAAAGCCTTAATCTTGCAGCCTCAGCGGCGATTGTGATCTTTCACCTCTCGCATAAGTAAGCAAATATCCCTCACCGAGCAAGGTCAGCAGGTTAGAATTCCCGCATGAATCCGGCAGATATAAAGCGTTGGATCGCTGCTGCTGAAACGGCCTTTGCATCAGCCAAAGATTTAGATGAGTTAAAGGCCGCGCGCTTGGCACATCTTGGCGACAAATCAGATATCTCGCTAGCTAATCGTGCCCTTGGCTCAATGGCGGCAGATGAGAAAGCCAGCGCCGGCAAGATTATCGGCGAGGGCAAAGCTGCGATTACCGCGGCACTTCAGGTGGCAACAGCAAAGTTAGAGGCAGAACGTGATGCCAAAGTTTTACTAGAAGAGATCGTCGATATAACTCTGCCAGTCAATCGTTCTCATCGTGGTGGTCTTCACCCAATTTCTATAATTAAAAATGAGATTAGTGATTTCTTTATCGAACAGGGCTATAGCGTTGAGGAAGGCCCAGAACTTGAATCGGGTTGGCTTAACTTCGATGCGCTAAACATCCCAGCAGATCATCCTGCTCGAACAATGCAAGATACTTTCTATATCGAACCAGTTGGCTCTGGAATGGTTTTACGTACCCAAACTTCACCGGTTCAAATTCGTTCTATGCTCCAGCACGAACCACCTATCTACATGATCTGCCCGGGGCGCACCTTTCGCGCCGATGAGTTAGATGCAACCCATAGCCCGGTATTTCATCAGGTGGAAGGGTTAGTAGTAGATAAGGGCATCACCATGGCCCACCTCAAAGGAACGCTCGATAACTTTGCGCAAGCGATGTTTGGCCCAGATGTTACAACTCGACTTCGCCCGTCGTTCTTTCCTTTTACTGAACCCAGTGCGGAAGTCGATATCTTCTTTAACGGTCGCTGGATTGAGTGGGGCGGCTGCGGCATGGTAAATCCCATAGTTCTACAAACATGCGGCATAGACACTGAAGTTTATAGCGGCTTTGCATTTGGTATGGGTCTGGAACGTACGCTGATGGTCCGCCATAACGTAACTGATATGCATGACATCGTTGAAGGCGATCTGCGCTTTACTCGCCAATTCGGAGTAGGTCTTTAAATGCGCGCACCTTTATCGTGGCTCCGTGAATTCGTTGATATTCCAGCGAATATAACTTCAGAACAAATCTCAGATGGTTTGATTCGGGTTGGCTTCGAAGTTGAAGAGATAATCGAAGCTGGAGCTGGGCTAACTGGGCCGCTTAAATTCGCCAAGGTCTTATCGATTGAAGAGATTACCGAGTTTAAGAAGCCGATTCGCTACGTTGGCCTGGATTGTGGTGAGAAAGAAACCCGCTATGTAATTTGTGGAGCAACTAATTTTACGGTCGGCGATCTGATCGTTGCAGCGCTTCCTGGTGCGGTTCTACCGGGGGATTTCCATATCGCAGCTCGTGAAACGTACGGCAAGACCTCCAACGGAATGATCTGTTCTTCGCGTGAACTCGGACTCGGCGATGATCATTCCGGAATTATGGTCTTTGCCGAAGGCGATGTTGAAATTGGTGCTGATGCAATAACTGGTTTGGAAATAAACGACACCATCTTTGATATCGCAGTAAACCCTGATCGCGGTTATGCCCTTAGCATCCGTGGTGTGGCGCGAGAAGTTGCCGGCTCACTAAACCTTAAATATTCAGATCCAGTGGATGCTCTGCGCAAGATTGCTTTTTCCGATTCTGGTAAAGGCGTTACGGCAAAGATCGAAGATCCCAATTCCGCGTCAGTTTTTTATTTACGAACGCTCTCTAACTTTGATCCATCGGCCAAGACTCCGATGTGGATGCGCCGTCGTATTGAAAAGATGGGGATGCGCTCCATCTCATTAGTGGTAGATGTAACCAACTATGTGATGCTCGAACTCGGTCAACCGCTGCATGCATTTGATAAGGCGAAGATCTCTGGTGGCTTAACTATTAAACGTGCGGGTAAAGGGCAGCCATTTACAACTCTCGATGGTCAGGTACGACAACTAGATCCAGACGATTTGATGGTTTGTGACGATAAGCAACCACTTGCACTAGCCGGAACCATGGGTGGGCAGTCATCCGAGATTTCAGAGAGCACGACAGATATTGCACTCGAAGCAGTTCGCTTTGATCCAGTTTGTGTAGCTAGAAATTCACGCCGCCACAAATTATCTTCTGAAGCATCCCGCCGCTTAGAACGCAGCGTTGATCCCAGCCTTGCTGAATTTGCATCGGCGCGATTTGTTCAACTGCTGACTGCTCACAGTTCTGCCGTTCACGTTGCAACTGTGGTTGCTGGAGAGCCTAAATATGCGCCGGTTATAAAGTTAGATCCCGCATTTATCCCCAAGTTACTTGGGCTAGAGGTATCTAAAGATGAGATCGCCCGCGTCCTTCGGGTTATTGGTTGCGATGTGGATGAGAAGAGCTTCACCGTTGATCCGCCAGCATGGCGCTCGGATTTATTAACACAGACAGATTTGGCCGAAGAAGTTGCGCGCATGATCGGTTATGACAAGATCCCATCAATTTTGCCGCCACGACCTAAGCACGCCAGCCTGACGCCAACCCAAAAGCGGCGCCGCGCAATTGCTGCGATGCTAGCCGCCCGTGGCTTAGCGGAAGTTCAAACTTTTCCATTTACCAATCAAGAGACGATTGACCAGATGGGATTTGTCGGCGATCGCGCTGCCACCTATCGCATCGCAAATCCAATGTCTGAAGAAGCCCCACTTATGCGCGTGCATTTGGTGCCAGGGTTAATTGAGGTGGCTGCTCGTAATATCAGCCGCGGCGCCAAAGATTTTGCAATCTTTGAAATGGGTTCTATTTTCAGAAGCTCTCAGAAGTTAACTCCTGCAGTATCGCCAGAAATTGGTTCTCGCCCTGATGCGAAAACTATTGCCGCCATTTATGCCAGCGTGCCACCACAAGCATTTCACGTCGCAGGTCTACTCGTAGGCAAAACTGAAAGTGAAGATTGGCAAGGAAAGGCGCGTAGCTATAACTGGCAAGATGCCATCGCTTATGCCCAAGATATTTTGCAGTTGTGCAATCTGCAATGGACGATAAAGCGTTCTGATTTTGCACCTTGGCATCCCGGGCGATGCGCTGAATTAATTGTAGACGGTAAAGCGGTCGCACATGCTGGAGAAATTCATCCACGAATTATTGCGAAGTACGGTCTGCCAGAACGTAGCGCTGCCTTTGCTGTTGGATTAAGCGCTCTACCTGATTCAGATATTGTCCGCCCATTGCGCGTCGGCACAATGCCCGCGGCGGTGCAGGATGTTGCACTCATCGTGGATAGTTCGGTATCTGCCCAAGATGTAGAAAGTGCACTTCGCGCCGGCGCCGGCGAGCTACTTGAATCAATCGCACTCTTTGATCGTTACGACAAGATTGGCGATGGCAAGATTTCACTTGCCTTTACCCTTACTTTCCGCGCTTCTGATCGAACTCTTACAGGGGCTGAGGTCTCTGCGATGCGTGAATCGGCCGTTTTGGCGGCTGCCAAGGCCACCGGAGCGGTCCTACGTACTAACTGATTATGTATAAATATGCATGATGGCGCATAATTATGCTATAGTCACCCCATGAAAATCGGTGTCATTGGAGCTAGCGGCTATGCCGGGGGAGAGCTGCTGCGTTTATTAGCGGGCCATCCTGAATTTGAAGTCTGCACTGTCACCGCCCATTCCAACGCAGGCGAGATGATTACATCGGTACATCCGCAATTAGTTAGCTATTCGGGTCAGAAATTTAGCGCTTTCGCTGCAAGTGACTTTGACTGTTGCGAACTTATCTTCCTAGCGCTACCGCATGGCGAGAGCGCAAAAGTTATTGCCTCCCTGAACCCGAAGGCAAAGATCGTTGACTTAGGTGCCGATTACCGTTTAGAAGACTCCACAAAGTGGGAAAAATATTACGGCGGCGATCACGCAGGTACATGGACATATGGCGCACCTGAACTGCCAGGTGCACGTGATCTGATTGCAAAATCTAGCAAAGTGGCAAACCCAGGTTGTTACGCAACTGCAATTGCCCTTGGTGTGGCACCTGCTGCGCAGATAGCCGATGTCAGCGATGTCGTAGTTGTTGCCGCATCTGGAACAACTGGGGCGGGCCGCAGCGCAAAGATAAATCTCATTGCAAGTGAGGTGATGGGAAATCTCACTTCTTATAAATTCGGGGGAGTGCATCAACATACCCCGGAAATTGAAGAAGCGATTATCCGTTCCACGGGTGAAGAGACGAAAGTTTCCTTCACACCGATATTGGCTCCAATGCCGCGCGGAATTTTGGCAACTATAACGATGAAGTTGAAACCGGGTGTTGATATAAAGAAAGTTCGCAGCGCATATGAGAAGGCCTGCGCAAAAGAGGAATTTGTTCATCTGCTTCCCGAAGGCCAGATGCCTAAGACAGCGTCAGTTCTAGGAAGTAATTACGTTGCGATGCAGGTAGCCGTTGACCAGCACACCAATCGTTTAATTGTCAGCGTTGCGATTGATAACTTGGTCAAAGGAGCTGCTGGGCAAGCAATCCAAAATGCGAACATTATCTGTGGTTTGAAAGAGAACTTAGGGCTCACGAGTCAAGGCATTGGCGCATGATGTTACCCAATGGCTTTACCGCCGCATCTTGCGCCGCCGGCCTTAAGAGTTCCGGTGCGCTAGATTTGACGCTAATTGTAAATAACGGGCCGATCTTTGCTGCTGCCGCTGTCTACACAACAAATCAAGTAATTGCCGCACCCGTCATATGGAGCAAGCAGGTAACAAAAGAGAAGATCGTTCGTGCGGCAATATTAAATTCGGGTGGAGCGAATGCCTGCACTGGACCGCAAGGATTTGCAGATACCCATAAGACTGCCGAACACGTGGGCGAAGTACTTGGGATTTCATCTGGTGAAGTAGTTGTTTGTTCAACGGGCTTAATTGGCGAACTATTGCCCATGCAGAAAATCATCTCCGGCATTGATCTCATCGCTAAAGGACTTCACCAGAACGCTGTCGAAGAAGTTGCCAAAGCAATTATGACAACAGATAGCGTGGCCAAAATCGCTAACTTTAAATCAGAAAAGTTCGAGGTCTCTGGGGTTGCTAAGGGCGCCGGCATGCTGGCGCCAGCGCTAGCAACGATGTTATCTGTAGTTATGACAGATGCGATTTTGCCAGATACGGCGCAAGAGATTTTTCAACGGGTTTGTGACCGTACTTATAATCGAATTGATTCAGACGGATGCACATCAACTAATGACACGGTTCTGTTAATGGGCTCCGGTGCCAGCGGCTTTGCGCCATCTGAGACCGAACTCGAAGAATCGCTAATGAGCGTTTGTGGTTCGCTCTCACAACAATTGATTGCAGATGCTGAAGGATCGACCAAGACGGTAGCGATAAAAGTTAGCGGTGCAGCGTCAGAATCTGATGCGGTAGAAGTAGCGCGCGCCTGTGCCCGCAATAATCTATTGAAATGCGCCATCTTCGGAGGAGATCCCAATTGGGGACGTGTTCTGGCCGCAGTTGGCACAGCACAAGTGCGCTTGAACCCGTTAGATATGGATGTAACTTTAAACGGAGTTCAGGTAGCTAAATCCAGCGCCCCTTTTGCCGATCGCAATCTAGTTTCCTTTGCCAATCGCTTAGTTACTATCGATATCGATCTCAAGGTTGGTAGCGCTAGCGCCACGGTATTTACAAATGATCTATCGCACGATTATGTTCACGAGAATTCGGCATACGCAACGTGATCGTCGTTAAATTTGGTGGCCATGCGATGCAAGATGAGAATGGGGCATTTGCCAAGGCGATAGCCGCTGCGCAAACCCAGGGAGTAGCACTAGTCATTGTTCACGGTGGCGGTCCGCAAATTGATGCCGCGCTAAAGGCCGAAGAAATTACTTCAGAATTTATCGGTGGATTTCGCGTTACAACACCTGAGATCTTTGAAGTTGTAGAACGTGTGCTGGCCGAAGAAGTTGGGCCAGCAGTTGCTAGATCGCTGCAGAAAGCCGGCGTTAATGCAGTAGCGCTATCTGGGCGCACGAGTGAATCTTTAATTGCAGAGCCGCTACGTAAGTTAGTAAATGGCACTCCAGCAGATTTAGGTTTAGTAGGAGTCATAACGGCCGTAAATCCACAGGCCATTAAGAACGCTCTAAAAGGCGGCCAGGTGCCAGTTATCTCACCGATAGCTATCGATGAAAGCTTTAAAGGTGGCTTAAATGTAAATGCAGATTTAGCAGCGGCAGCGATCGCGGGCGCGCTAGATGCACAATGTTTAATAATCATGACCGATGTTGCTGGTATCTATCGCTCTTGGCCCGATACTTCCTCACTTATTGCTGAAATTTCTGGTGCCGAACTAGGATCGATTAAGGGAGATTTCGCCGAAGGTATGGCGCCAAAAGTGCAAGCTTGTTTAGATGCAATCAAAGGTGGAGCTAGCGCTGTAAGAATTATCGATGGGACAGATCCTGCTGCCTTCGCAGCAGCTTTGGATAATCACGGAGGAACGCTGGTGACAAAATGAGTACATCTAAAGATAAAAGTTCACTTAACTGGCTCGACGTTATGCAAAATAACTATGGTGAGCCGAAGATAACTCTCGCTTCCGGAAAAGGCGTAATCGTCACCGATACATCAGGCAAGAAGTACCTCGATTTCCTCGGCGGAATTGCTACAAATGTTTTAGGACACGCACATCCCGTGATTGTTCGCGCTGTCTCTAAGCAGATTGCAACGCTTGGACATGTCAGTAATTTATATAGCCATCCGGCGGGTTTGGCGTTGGCCAGTAAATTGCAGCAGCTAACTGGCGATCCACATGCCCGTGTCTTCTTCTGCAATTCTGGAGCGGAAGCAAATGAAGCGGCTCTGAAATTATCGCGAAAGACCGGACGTTCCAAAATTGTTGCTACATCGGGAGCATTTCACGGACGCACGATGGGTGCGCTCTCTTTGACAGGCCAGCCAAGTAAGCGCAATCCTTTTAAGCCGCTTCTAAAAGATATTAAACACGTAACTTTTGGTGATATTACCGCGATGCGTAAAGCGGTTGATAAAAAGACTGCGATGGTTATTGTCGAACCTATTATGGGCGAAGCCGGAGTAATTGTTCCGCCCTTCGGTTACTTAAAGCAGTTGCGCGAGATGTGTAACCAATACGGTGTACTGCTTGTCTTTGATTGTGTACAGACCGGAATGGGTCGCACTGGAACTTGGTTTGGATATGAAGATGAAAAGATTCGCCCTGATGTAATTACCTTGGCAAAAGGGTTAGGCGGAGGTTTACCGCTGGGTGCGATGATCACTCTCGGAAGTCAATCCCCTCAATTTGAACCAGGAGAACACGGCACAACCTTTGGTGGTAATCCGGTAGCTGCGGCAGCAGGACTTGCGGCAATTGAATTGATTACTAAGAACCGTTTAATGGTCTCGGCGAAGAGTTTTGAAAAACGTTTAAAGATCAAATTAGAAGCGATCCGTGGGGTCACTGAGGTTCGTGGTCGAGGGCTGTTAATCGGTATCGGTCTCGATGGAGATTATGCGAAGGAACTTGCTGGGTTGTTGGCCAATTGTGGGGTATTAGTTAATGCGCCTAATGCCGACACGATTCGCATCGCACCTGCGTTAATCGTTTCCAAAGTTCAAATTGATAAATTCATCACGATCTTCACGCAATCTATGTCGGAGGTTAACCGTGGCTAAAGTTTTAAACTCAACATCGGTATCAGCGCGTCGTTCTAAAGCAATCTCACTGATAAAAGCTGGTGTAGTCCACTCACAATCTGATCTCGTCAAATTACTTAAAAAAGCCGGATTCGATGTCACGCAAGCAACTGCAAGCCGCGACCTGGAAGAACTCGGCGCAGTTCGTTCTCGCAACGAACAAGGCGAACTTATCTATCAAATCGGAGCGACCTCAGATGGCGCAATCTCTAGATCGATGCCGCTGCCTTCTGATCTAATCCTCTCAGTTGAATCTTCTGGAAATTTGGCGGTAGTTCGTACTCCGCCAGGGGGTGCGCAATTCTTAGCAAGTTCACTCGATAACTCAGGTATTAAGAGCATTATTGGAACTATTGCCGGCGACGACACGGTCTTAGTTGTTGCGAAGAAGTCCAACGGGGGAGCCGATTTAGCGAAAGAATTACTCTCCTTCGGTACTTCAACTAAGAAGACAACCGCGAAAAGAAAGGCTCGTTAATGGCGCTCTGGGGTGGACGTTTTTCAGATGCACCGGCCGATGCTGTCTTTGCCTTGTCGCGAAGCGTTCAATTCGATTGGCGCCTTGCACCATATGACTTACGTTCATCTCTAGCTCATCTGCGGGTACTTAAATCTTCGGGTCTCTTGACTCCAGAGGCAGCCACAAAAATTGAGGGCGCTTTAAAGGATCTTATTTCTGATGTTGCATCCGCAAAATTTCTACCCTCAGCAGAAGATGAAGATGTCCATAGCGCTTTAGAACGTGGATTAATGGAGAAGATCGGTGAAACCGGGGGAGCGCTGCGTGCCGGCCGCTCACGAAATGATCAAGTAGCAACAGATCTAAAACTTTATGCCATCGATCATATGCTCGACATTGCCCAACAGATTGGACTGCTGCAGCAAGCCTTAATTGCTAAAGCAACAGAATATGGTGATGCACCTGCGCCAGGGTTTACTCATATGCAGCATGCACAACCGATTTTATTTGGCCACGAACTAGCTAAACATATTCATGCCTTTGCGCGCGATATTGAACGTATTCAAGATTGGTTGGCTAGAACTTCGGTAAGCCCACTTGGTTCGGGTGCGTTAGCTGGTTCGGGCCTTTGTTTACAACCAGAAATTACGGCAAAAGATTTAGGGTTTACATCATCGAGTGCAAATAGCATTGATGGAGTTTCCGATCGAGATTTCGTCGCCGAAGCGCTCTTTATTATTTCACTAGTTGGAGTTCATCTCTCTCGGATTGGTGAAGAGTGGTGCATCTGGGCAACAACAGAATTTGGTTGGGCAAAAGTTGCCGATGCATATTCAACTGGCTCATCAATAATGCCGCAGAAGAAGAATCCAGATATGGCAGAACTTGCCCGCGGTAAAGCCGGGCGCTTAATAGGAAATCTAACTGGGGTTCTTGCGATGTTAAAAGGTCTGCCCTTTGCTTACAACCGGGATTTACAAGAAGATAAAGAGCCGCTCTTTGATTCGATAGATACTTTGCGTTTAGTTCTACCGGCCGTTACCGGCATGGTTGCAACAACCGCCTTTGATCGCGCCAAGATGTTAGCTGCCGCCCCACAAGGATTTTCACTAGCAACCGAAGTTGCAGATTTTCTGGTGCGCGCAGGTGTGCCATTTGCAGTCGCTCATGAAGCTGCGGGCAAATGTGTTGCGATCTGTGAATCAAAAAATATTGAACTTCACGAGCTGAGCGATTCTGATTTCACCACGGTAAATCCCAAGTTAACTTCCGAGGTCCGTAAGTCACTAACGGTAGAAGGTGCGATCGCATCGCGCACTACTGTTGGTGCAACAGGGAAGGCAGCGCTAGCTAAACAACTCGCTGAAGCAACTGCTGCGGTAAAGGCCACGCAAAGCAAAATATCCACCCAAGTCACCACCTTTTCCGAGATGATGGGGCAATGAGCACTGCTATGACGCCACAATCGAAGGTATTAATCGATGATCTGAAATGGCGCGGACTCTTTTCGCAGTCAACTGATGAGGCAGCGCTTATTGAATCGTTAAAGAAGCCAACAACTTTATACATTGGCTTTGATCCAACCGCACCTAGTTTGCACGTGGGAAACCTGGTTGTTCTCCTTGCATTACGCCGCTTTCAGCTAGCCGGACATATTCCTATCGCTCTCGTTGGGGGAGCGACCGGCCTGATCGGAGATCCCAGCGGCAAGAGCGAAGAACGTTCGCTTAATACAACTGATGTTGTTGCCGGATGGGTGGAACGTATTCGCCAACAAGTCTCCAAATATCTAGATTTCAACGCGAAAGATAACGCTGCGATAGTTGCCAACAATTTAGATTGGACTGCGCCCCTTTCGGCAATTGAATTTATGCGCGATATTGGAAAGCACTTTAGCGTTAATCAAATGCTCGCAAAAGATTCAGTATCTTCACGCCTTGAATCTGGCGGAATTTCTTACACGGAATTCTCTTATCAAGTGTTGCAATCTTTTGATTTTCTTGAACTCTACCGCCGCTACAACTGCACATTACAACTGGGTGGATCTGATCAATGGGGAAATATCGTCGGCGGTCTTGATTTAATCCGCCGTGTTGAAAGTGGCAGCGGCCATGCACTGACCATTCCTCTACTTGCCAAAGCCGATGGCACCAAGTTTGGTAAGACTGCAGGGGGAGCGATTTGGCTAGATCCGGAGATGACATCGCCTTACGCATTCTTCCAATATTGGTTAAACACTGATGATAAAGATGTAGTCAACTTTTTAAAGGTTTTCTCATTTAAATCTCGCGCAGAGATTGAAGCGCTTGAAAAATCGCACGCCGAAAATCCTGGAGCACGTGAATCTCATCGTGCACTTGCACGCGAACTAACCTCACTTGTTCATTCTGAAGATATTTGCAATCGTGTAGAAGCTGCAGCGCGCGCATTATTTGGCCAAGGAGAACTCGCAGAGCTAGATGAGGCAACTCTCGTATCTGCACTTGCCGAATTACCGCGCACAACAGTTAAGAGTGGAGATCCGATTCCAACTTGGGTGGATCTATTGGCTGCTACCGGTGTAGTTGACTCAAAGTCAGCAGCCCGCCGAATCGTTAAAGAGGGCGGAGCGTATTTAAATAACGTGAAGATCTCGGGCGAGGATTTCGCACCCCAAAAATCTGACTTTTTATGCGGAAAATATGCGGTTTTACGTAAAGGCAAGCGCGATCTCGCTGCAGTTGAATTGATTTAAAACCCACCCCCGCCAGCGTTTTAGCGTTTTTTACGCATAAATATCGCATTTTTTCGTATTTTTGGCCTATGACCAATCCCACTAGCGATCTCCTCTAGCCGATTTGACCCTCTCACCCTGGGCGCCTATAGTTACGCTCCTTGCTGTGTGAACGGACGATTTAGGCCGTACAGCATTTACCAGATCTAGCTCTTCCAAAGGCCGGTTTGACCGTGCCCGCGTGCATGGACTAGATTTGGCAGTCTGCCCTGAAAATCGGTCATAAGCCGAAACGCAGTGCGCATCCGTACCTTGAGAACTCAACAGCGTGCCATAAGTCAATGCCAGAAGATGGCTTTAATAGTCATTTTCTAAATAAATACTTCAATGAAGTATGTGTAAAACACTGTTTATTCAGTGATTTGCAATACTCGTTGATTTCCTTTGGTAAAGACAAGATAAACGACAGTTTGTTTGTCTCGTAAGCCATGAAGAAAACTTTCTATGGAGAGTTTGATCCTGGCTCAGGACGAACGCTGGCGGCGTGCTTAACACATGCAAGTCGAGCGATGAGATCACTTCGGTGAAGGATTAGCGGCGAACGGGTGAGGAACACGTGAAGAATCTGCCTTCAACTCTGGGATAACTCCGGGAAACCGGGGCTAATACCGGATATGAGCCTTGATCGCATGATCGGGGCTGGAAAGTTTTTCGGTTGAAGATGACTTCGCGGCCTATCAGCTTGTTGGTGAGGTAATGGCTCACCAAGGCGACGACGGGTAGCCGGCCTGAGAGGGCGACCGGCCACACTGGGACTGAGACACGGCCCAGACTCCTACGGGAGGCAGCAGTGGGGAATATTGGGCAATGGAGGAAACTCTGACCCAGCGACGCCGCGTGCGGGATGAAGGCCTTCGGGTTGTAAACCGCTTTCAGCAGGGAATAAGCGCAAGTGAAGGTACCTGCAGAAGAAGCACCGGCTAACTATGTGCCAGCAGCCGCGGTAATACATAGGGTGCAAGCGTTGTCCGGAATTATTGGGCGTAAAGAGCTCGTAGGTGGTTTGTTACGTCGGTTGTGAAATTCAGGGGCTCAACCCCTGACTTGCAGCCGATACGGGCAAGCTAGAGTTTGGTAGGGGAGACTGGAATTCCTGGTGTAGCGGTGGAATGCGCAGATATCAGGAGGAACACCGATGGCGAAGGCAGGTCTCTGGGCCAATACTGACACTGAGGAGCGAAAGCGTGGGGAGCGAACAGGATTAGATACCCTGGTAGTCCACGCCGTAAACGGTGGGCGCTAGTTGTGCGAACCTTCCACGGTTTGTGCGACGCAGCTAACGCATTAAGCGCCCCGCCTGGGGAGTACGATCGCAAGATTAAAACTCAAAGGAATTGACGGGGCCCCGCACAAGCAGCGGAGCATGCGGCTTAATTCGACGCAACGCGAAGAACCTTACCAAGGCTTGACATATACAGGAATATGGCAGAGATGTCATAGCCGCAAGGTCTGTATACAGGTGGTGCATGGTTGTCGTCAGCTCGTGTCGTGAGATGTTGGGTTAAGTCCCGCAACGAGCGCAACCCTCGTTCTGTGTTGCCAGCATTTAGTTGGGGACTCACAGGAGACTGCCGGGGTTAACTCGGAGGAAGGTGGGGATGACGTCAAATCATCATGCCCCTTATGTCTTGGGCTGCACGCATGCTACAATGGCTGGTACAAACGGCTGCGATACCGCAAGGTGGAGCGAATCCGATAAAGCCAGTCTCAGTTCGGATTGGGGTCTGCAACTCGACCCCATGAAGTCGGAGTTGCTAGTAATCGTAGATCAGCAACGCTACGGTGAATACGTTCCCGGGGCTTGTACACACCGCCCGTCACATCACGAAAGTCGGTAACACCCAAAGTCAGTGGCCCAACCGCAAGGAGGGAGCTGCCAAAGGTGGGATCGGTGATTGGGATGAAGTCGTAACAAGGTAGCCGTACCGGAAGGTGCGGCTGGATCACCTCCTTTCTAAGGAGCATCTGAACTCAAAAATATTGAGAAATCAGATCTCATATGTGGAGCATTGACTTAGGTTTATCTAAGAATTCATACCAGTACAACCTAAATTATTATTTATAATTTTTTGGGAGTGGAAAATCCCTGAACTTCGAATTTCAACTAGGCACGTTGTTGGGTCCTGAGGGGACGGCTAGCGCCAAACCTCTGGACTTAATAAGAAGAGAAACTGGAAATTAACGAAAGTTATTTTTTAAGTCTCAACTCTTATTTAGTACCGCCCGTATTTTGAGAACTACACAGTGGACGCGAGCATCTTTGTGGAAAAATTATTAAGCGCACATGGCGGATGCCTTGGCATCAGAAGCCGATGAAGGACGTAGTAGGCTGCGATAAGCCTCGGGGAGCTGTCAAACGAGCTTTGATCCGAGGATTTCCGAATGGGGAAACCCAGCCAGAGTAATGTCTGGTTATTTCTGCCTGAATATATAGGGCAGATAAAGGGAACGTGGGGAAGTGAAACATCTCAGTACCCACAGGAAGAGAAAACAACCGTGATTCCGTTAGTAGTGGCGAGCGAAAACGGAAGAGGCCAAACCAATACTGTGCCAAGCCGGCAGGCGTTGCAGTATCGGTGTTGTGGGACCAGTTAGGTTGGACTGCCGTTCAACCAAAGAGTCAAAAACTAGCTAAGTAGATGAATGGCGTGGGAAAGCCAGTCATAGAGGGTGAGAACCCCGTAGTCGAAACTTAGTTAACTCTTTATTGGTATCCCAAGTAATACCGAACTCGAGGAATTCGGTATGAATCTGGCGGGACCACCCGCTAAGCCTAAATACTCTCTGATGACCGATAGCGGACTAGTACCGTGAGGGAAAGGTGAAAAGAACCCCGTAAGGGGAGTGAAATAGAATCTGAAACCGTGTGCGTACAAGCCGTTGGAGCGACGTAAGTTGTGACAGCGTGCCTTTTGAAGAATGAGTCTACGAGTTAGTGTCGTGTTGCAAGGTTAACCCGTCGAGGGGAAGCCGTAGCGAAAGCGAGTCTGAATAGGGCGATTAAGTAGCACGATCTAGACCCGAAGCGAGGTGATCTACGCATGGCCAGGTTGAAGCGCGGGTAAGACCGCGTGGAGGACCGAACCCACTAATGTTGAAAAATTAGGGGATGAGCTGTGTGTAGGGGTGAAAGGCCAATCAAACTTCGTGATAGCTGGTTCTCTCCGAAATGCATTTAGGTGCAGCGTTGCGTGTTTCTTACCGGAGGTAGAGCTACTGGATGGTCGAGGGGTCCTACAAGATTACCAACATCAGCCAAACTCCGAATGCCGGTAAGTGAGAGCGCAGCAGTGAGACTGTGGGGGATAAGCTTCATGGTCGAGAGGGAAACAACCCAGAATAGCAACTAAGGTCCCAAAGCCTGTGCTAAGTGGAAAAGGATGTGAAGTCGCATAGACAACCAGGAGGTTGGCTTAGAAGCAGCCACCCTTAAAAGAGTGCGTAATAGCTCACTGGTCAAGTGATTTCGCGCCGACAATGTAACGGGGCTCAAGCACAGCACCGAAGTTCTATCATTCAAGCATTATCCCGGTCGTAAGATCCAGGAGCTTGGATGGGTAGGAGAGCGTTGTGTGACTGGTGAAGCGGCAGAGGAATCTAGCCGTGGAAGTCACACAAGTGAGAATGTAGACATGAGTAGCGAGAGAGGGGTGAGAAACCCCTCCGCCGAAAGACCAAGGGTTCCTGGGCCAGGCTAATCCGCCCAGGGTAAGTCGGGACCTAAGGCGAGGCCGTCAGGCGTAGTCGATGGACAACTGGTTGATATTCCAGTACCCGCTTAAAATCGCCCATAACGAGCGTACTAATGCTAAGACCCATAATCAGGCTGGCTTCGGTCAGACCTGAGGTTGCGTCGAACCGGTGTACTAGTAGTTAAGCAATGGTGTGACGCAGGAAGGTAGTTCATCCCGGGCGATGGTTGTCCCGGGGTAAGGTCGTAGGGCGTTACGTAGGCAAATCCGCGTAACACATGCCTGAGAGCTGATGCCGAGCCGTAAGGCGAAGTGAATGATCCTATGCTGCCAAGAAAAGCATCTAGCAAGATTTTAAGTAGCCCGTACCCGAAACCGACACAGGTGGTCAGGTAGAGAATACCAAGGCGATCGAGATAATTATGGATAAGGAACTCGGCAAAATGCCCCCGTAACTTCGGGAGAAGGGGGGCCCTTTGACGTGTAGGAGTTTTCCTCCGAAGCGTTGGAAGGCCGCAGAGACCAGGCTCAAGCGACTGTTTACCAAAAACACAGGTCCGTGCGAAGTAGCAATACGATGTATACGGACTGACGCCTGCCCGGTGCTGGAAGGTTAAGGGGACTGGTTAGCCGCAAGGCGAAGCTGAGAACTTAAGCCCCAGTAAACGGCGGTGGTAACTATAACCATCCTAAGGTAGCGAAATTCCTTGTCGGGTAAGTTCCGACCTGCACGAATGGCGTAACGACTTGAGCGCTGTCTCATCCGTAAACTCGGCGAAATTGCATTACGAGTAAAGATGCTCGTTACGCGCAGAAAGACGGAAAGACCCCGGGACCTTTACTATATCTTGATATTGGTGTTCGGAACGGTTTGTGTAGCATAGGTGGGAGACTTTGAAGCGGGCACGCCAGTGTTTGTGGAGTCATCGTTGAAATACCACTCTGATCGTTTTGAACTTCTAACCTCGGTCCGTAATCCGGATCAGGGACAGTGTCTGGTGGGTAGTTTGACTGGGGCGGTCGCCTCCTAAAAAGTAACGGAGGCGCTCAAAGGTTCCCTCAACCTGGTTGGTAATCAGGTGTCGAGTGTAAGTGCACAAGGGAGCTTAACTGTGAGACAGACATGTCGAGCAGGTGCGAAAGCAGGAACTAGTGATCCGGCGGTGGCTTGTGGAAGCGCCGTCGCTCAACGGATAAAAGGTACCCCGGGGATAACAGGCTGATCTTGCCCAAGAGTCCATATCGACGGCAAGGTTTGGCACCTCGATGTCGGCTCGTCTCATCCTGGGGCTGGAGTAGGTCCCAAGGGTTGGGCTGTTCGCCCATTAAAGAGGCACGCGAGCTGGGTTCAGAACGTCGTGAGACAGTTCGGTCCCTATCTTCTGTGCGCGTAAGAAACTTGAGAAGGCCTGACCCTAGTACGAGAGGACCGGGTCGGACGAACCTCTGGTGTGTCGGTTGTTCCGCCAGGAGCACCGCCGATTAGCTACGTTCGGAAGGGATAACCGCTGAAAGCATCTAAGCGGGAAGCTCGCTTCAAGATTAGGTTTCTCATTGGTTTACCAAGTAAGGCCCCCAGCTAGACTACTGGGTTGATAGGGTGGAAGTGGAAGAGCCGCAAGGCTTGGAGCTGACCACTACTAATAGGCCGAGGATTTAACTACAAAGTTGCTACGCGTCCACTGTGTGGTTCTCGAGATACGGTCGAGAACCACGAAATAGAGAGAAGACTGACATCTATAAACGATGGCTTCAGTATTCGATCTAATTCAAAGGTTTTGTCGAAATCTCAATAGCGTTTCGGCGACCATAGCGAGAGGGAAACACCCGGTCCCATTCCGAACCCGGAAGTTAAGCCTCTCAGCGTCGATGGTACTGCAAGGGTGACCTTGTGGGAGAGTAGAACGTCGCCGGACTTCTTTTATAAAAAGGGGCACTTTCACGAGTGCCCCTTTTTTATTTCTCGTACACTTGCAACCGTTACAAGATTTTGTTTTAAATATATTTAAATAGAGGAGAAGGAAAATGGATGAAAGGCAGCGTCCCTCAAATTCGGCACGTGATAACTCATCGCGCCCATCCAGCCGTCCCTCCTCATCTCCTTCACGTCCATCTTCTTCACGTCCATCTTCTTCACCAACTGGCCGTCCTTCATCTTCTCGTCCTGCAACGGGACCAAATAAAGATCGCCGCCGCGAGGATTTACCGGCAAGAGGCGGATCCACTGATCGCCGTGGTGCAACTCGCAACGTCAGCGAAGGCCGTGAAGTCAGTGATCCACGGGGGTTTCGCGCTACTCCGCAAGATCGTGATCAATCGCGTATTCGACCACGTATCTTTGAACCCGATATTCCAGAAGATGTTACAGGGGAGGAGCTAGAGAAAAGCGTTCGTGCGGAGCTACTTAGTTTGTCTGCTGAAAATGCCAAAGTTGTTGCGCGCCATTTAGTTTGTATAAATATTCATATGGATTCGGATCCAGAACTGGCTCATAAGCACGGGATCGCTGCAGCGCATCACGCAGGTCGCTTGGCTGTTGTTCGCGAGAGCGCAGGCTATGCCGCATACCGCGCTGGCCATTACGAAATTGCGTTAAAAGAATTGCGTGCAGCGCATCGAATATCGGGCGATGTCTCAATGTGGCCGGTAATGGCAGATTGCGAACGCGGAATGAACAGACCGCTAAAAGCGCTGAATTTGGCTGGTTCTGATGAGGTTAAGCGCCTTGCAAAACCAGAAGAAATTGAAATGCGCATCGTTGCATCTGGTGCACGCCGCGATTTAGGTGAACTCGATGCTGCTGTCATTACTCTGACCTGCAAAGAGTTAAAGACTGAGAGTGAAGAATGGGCGGTTCGCTTGCGTTATGCATATGCCGACGCCCTGGCTGCAGCTGGTCGTAAAGAGGAAGCTCGTGAATGGTTCGCTAAGTGCGCCAGCATTGATCATGATGAAGCCACCGATGCACAGATGCGCGCGCAACTTTAAATCTCCACAGCCTTAAAATTTCTCGCTCTGCTTTGTCAGTCCAGATAGTAAATATCTCCTCCTTATACGCGCTTACTTGAGCGCAATTACCTCGAGGAGAAGTTATGACAAGCAAGAACACACCAAGCAAATCAAAAGATAAGAAGCGAGATCAGACGCAAGATCAGATCGATCTCTCGCTAAATGATGTCTTACTTCGCGGCAGAGTCTCAGCGCCAGCGACGGTAAAGGAGTTACCAAGCGGAGATAAGGTCGTTGAATTTCGTTTGATAATTACCCGCACAGATCGTGATGGGGTCGACACCTTGGATATCGCTGCCTGGAGCGCCAAATCACGTAAAACCGCACTCTCACTCAAAGGCGATGAATGGGTTGAAATCTCAGGTTCAGTCCATCGTAGATTCTGGCAGGCGCCCACTGGCCTTGCCTCGCGGTGGCAGGTAGAGGCTCTCGAGATCTCGCGACTCTAACGCTCAAGCCGGGCGCTGCGATTATTTTGGATAGGCTAGCGACATGGCTAAAGCATCGAATGATCTCTTCTCAACGCTACGTACCTACCTCAGCAAAGTCACTGAAGGTGAGCGATCACCTGCAGAAGTCGCTGCTGCAGTTAACTCTTGGGCGCGCGAGAGTGCGGAAGCGCTAAAGGCGAAGATCCACGAAGAAGTAGATGCCAGCGTTTCTAAGATGGGTTTTATTAAACGAGATGAATTCGATCGCTTAGCTGCGCAAGTTGCTGCCCTAAGCGGGAAGAGCGCACCTGCCAAGAAGAGCGCTGCAAAGAAATCACCAGCGAAGAAGGTTGTTAAGAAATCACCAGCGAAGAAGAGCGTTAAGAAGGCGGCTAAGAAATGAGTGATTTCACGCAAGATGCAAATACTCAAATAAACTCTGAAGTTAATTTAGTTGAAGAAGTCAAGATCGAGTTAAGCGAAATAGATAACTCGGATTTAACTGAGCATGCTGCCCGTTTCGAAGCGCTGCATGGCAAGTTGCAAGAGGCGCTAAATACAATTGATGGTCTTTAAGATAAAGATATAAGTAAGGCAAAGATATGAAGACTCGGTTAGATGCAGAACTCGTGCGCCGGGAGCTCGCGCGCTCTCGGGAGCATGCCGCCGATCTAATTGAATCTCGCTCTGTCTTAGTCTCCGGCATTCCTGCAACAAAACCTGCGACCCAAGTCGATGCCGAAACGTCAATTACCTTGCAGGGCGATCGTGATGATTTTGTATCACGCGGTGGCCACAAGTTAGCTGGAGCCCTTGATGTCTTTAAAGATGTTCAAGTTGCAGGCCGTAATTGTTTAGATGCCGGCGCTTCAACTGGTGGTTTCACCGATGTTTTACTGCGCCGTGAAGCAAAGTTAGTTGTTGCAGTCGATGTTGGTTATGGCCAACTAGCTTGGGAACTAAGACAAGATCCACGTGTAAAGATCTTAGATCGCACGAATATTAGGCATCTAACTGGCGAAATGGTCGGTGAAGAAATTGATTTGGTCGTTGCCGATCTCTCATTTATCTCACTATCTCTAGTTCTGCCAGCCCTTGCAGCGGTCTCTAAACCAAACGCGGATTTTGTCTTAATGGTTAAGCCGCAATTCGAAGTCGGACGCGAAAAGCTCGGTGCTGGCGGAGTCGTTCGTGATCCCGCGCTGCGCAGAGCAGCTGTTTTAGATGTTGCCGAATCCGCTTATGACGTTGGCCTAGGCACTATGGGAATTGCGGCATCACCACTTCCAGGTCCTGCCGGAAATGTTGAATACTTTTTATGGCTGCGACGTGGTGCACCTGCAATCGATGGCGCAGCGGTTGATCAAGCGATCGCGATGGGACCGGCCTAATGTCACGCCATGCAATATTTGTTATCAATCCATCTCGTACGGAAGCAGTAAGCGCCGCTAAGGAGATCTCGCAGATTCTCTTAAAGGAAGGGTTCCAACTTTCTACACCTTCTGATGTAAATATTATTGGTATTACTCAAACCGGTGCCGAGAGTTTAGCCATAGCGGAAATTGTCATCGTTCTTGGAGGAGATGGAACGATCTTGCGTGGCGCTGAAATCGCTCGTACTCAAAATATTCCTATCCTCGGAATCAATCTCGGACATGTTGGCTTTCTAGCTGAAGTAGAAAAACCTGCTTTAACTGATATCGCAGCAAGTATCGTCGCAAAGAACTTTGTCACCGAAAACCGTATGGTTCTGCAATATTCAGTAATTCGTGAAAGCGTAGTTATTTCAACTGGCTGGGCGCTAAATGAAGTAACCGTGGAACGTAATGGCACAACTATGGTTGAACTCTTTGTGCAAATCGATAATCGTCCCCTGTCGCGCTGGGGTTGTGACGGTCTGATTTGTTCAACGCCAACTGGTTCAACTGCATATGCCTTTAGCGCTGGTGGTCCGGTCTTGTGGCCAGAGATCGATGCCTTGGTGTTGTTACCAATTTCAGCGCACGCGCTCTTTGCTCGTCCAATGGTGGTTGCACCGACATCCCAAATTGTCGTTAAAATTGAATCAAGTGATGCCCTGTTATCGGCAGATGCGCTACGAAAGCTACCGCTGCGTTCTGGTGATCGAGTACAGATAACCAAGGATTCCTCGGTTATCAAGCTCTCACATATAAATCCAACGCTCTTTACCGATCGTCTGGTTGCAAAATTCAAACTTCCGGTCGAAGGCTGGCGCGGTGAGTGAACGCACTTATCTAGAAGAAATCTCAATCCGTAATCTGGGCATCATTGATCAATCAACTCTTGAATTCGGTGGTGGTTTAAATGTATTAACCGGTGAAACCGGCGCTGGCAAGACCATGATTCTTACCGCACTCGCACTCGTTTTAGGTGGCAAGAGCGATAGCGATTTAGTTAGAAGCGGTTCCGAGCGGTTAATAGCTTCTGCACAATTTGCACTACCTGCCGTCACTGATGCACTGACAGAGATTGCCGAAAGTTCGGGCGCAGATATTTCCGAGGGCGCTCTAATTTTAACGCGCACTGTAAATAGCGATGGTAAGAGCAAAGCGGTTGCTGGTGGCACCACAGTGCCTGCTGCAACTCTGGCAAACTTTGCCGACAATTTAGTTGAGATTCATGGCCAGGCTGCTAATCATCAGATCGTTAAGCCGGCCAGGCAACGCGAACTGTTAGATCGTTACGCGGGTCCAAAGTTTGCAACTGCGCTAGCAACCTATCAAAAGGTCTTTGCAGATTACAACGATTTGAAGGCGCGTATCAAAGCTGCGCAAGATAGCGCCAGTAAGCGCGATCGTGAAGTCGCAGACCTGGAAGAGTTCTTAAATGGTTGGACCAAGTTAAAACCAGTCCGCGGTGAATACGGTGAGGTCACCAATCAAATCGCTCGTTTATCAAGTGTGGAAGATCTGCGCGCGGCAAGTTCGGGCGCAAACGCTGCGCTATCGGATGAAAGCGCTGGTGCACTTACCGCGCTGGGAGCAGCACGCAGATTTTTAGATCTGGCTAAAGGCAAAGATGCCAAGTTAGATGAGATAAGTTCCGCTTTGGCTGAAGGCTTCTTCTTAATAGATGATGCTGCCCGTGAGATTAGCTCTTATCTGACTGCGCTCGAAGCAGATCCTGGAAAGTTAGATGCACTTCAAGGGCGCAAAGCAGAGATAAATTCCTTCCTTAAGAAATATGGCAGCGCCTTAGCAGCCGATGACGATCTGGCTGCGTTAGCCATTCGCGCAAAAGGTGCGAAAGAGGCGATCGCAGATTTAAATGGTGGCGAAGACCGGATTAGGCAACTGCAAGCAGAGCTGAGTCAGATTAAGGCTGAGCTCCTAAAATCTGCCAAGGAGCTTACTGATCTGCGAACTTCTGCATCAATATCACTTTCAAAATCTGTTACCGCAGAGATCAACGCACTTGCCATGCCGCACACTAAATTTTCAATTGCAATTTCAACTCCTGATTACAAAGGCGCTTTGAAGGAATCTGATTTCACAACAATGGGCTGCGATGAAGTACTGATGCAGATTCAGGGACATAGCGATGGTCCGCTAATCGCACTTGGTAAAGGTGCAAGTGGTGGTGAAATGTCGCGCATTATGTTGGCGCTAGAAGTAGTTTTAGCGCAGACTCATCCAGTCGGAACTTATATCTTCGATGAAGTAGATGCTGGCGTTGGCGGTAAAGCTGCGATTGAAGTCGGTCGCCGTCTTGCTGCCTTGGCAAAGCACACACAAGTCATAGTTGTGACTCATTTACCGCAAGTTGCAGCTTGGGCCGATACACATTTCGTAGTTAAGAAGAGCGGCGATGGTTCGGTCTCACAATCAGGTGTTGCCAAATTAGATGAACCGGGCCGGGTCGAGGAGATCGCCCGCATGCTTGCTGGCTTGGAAGGCTCGGCTAGTGCACAAGAACATGCCGCCGAACTACTAGCGATGCGCGAGTCAGTTTCTTAATAGCTTCATCTAGATGATAGGTTTGTCTTCCATGGGCCAAGCGCATGTGACTAAACATATTTTCGTAACTGGTGGCGTCGCCTCAAGTCTTGGCAAGGGTTTAACTGCTTCAAGTCTCGGCAGATTGCTAGTAGCCCGCGGTATCCGCGTGACAATGCAGAAACTCGATCCTTATCTAAACGTGGATCCTGGCACCATGAATCCTTTTCAACACGGTGAAGTCTTTGTAACCGACGATGGCGCCGAGACCGATCTAGATATCGGCCACTATGAACGATTCCTAGATCGCAATCTTGAAGGTTCAGCCAATGTAACCACAGGGCAGATCTATTCACGTGTTATTGCGCGTGAACGTCGTGGTGAATACCTAGGTGAGACAGTCCAAGTAATTCCGCACATCACAAATGAGATTAAAGAGCGCATGAATGCGATGACAGCTCCGGATGTAGATGTGATCATCACCGAAATTGGCGGAACGGTTGGCGATATCGAATCTCAACCATTCTTGGAAGCTGCGCGACAGATGCGCCAAGAAGTCGGTCGCGACAATGTCTTTTATCTCCACATCTCGCTAGTTCCATATATTGGCCCATCCGGCGAGTTAAAAACCAAACCGACGCAACACTCGGTTGCGGCGCTACGCAGTATTGGTATCGCACCTGATGCAGTCGTGCTGCGTTCAGATCGCGATATTCCAGAAAGCATTAAGAAGAAAATCTCGCTGATGTGCGATGTGGATGTTGAAGCAGTTGTGGCCGCAGTTGATGCGCCATCTATATATGACATACCTAAGGTTTTATTTGCGGAAGGCTTGGATGCCTATGTGGTCCGTCGTTTATCACTCGGTGGCCACGAAGTTAAATGGGGAGAGTGGGATGAGCTCTTAGAGAAAGTTCATCATCCAAAACATCAAGTTAAAGTTGCCTTGGTTGGTAAATATATCGATCTTCCAGATGCCTATCTCTCAGTTTCAGAGGCGCTACGCGCAGGTGGCTTTGCCAATAACGCAAAGGTTTCAATTCTCTGGGTTCCAAGTGATGACTGCGAAACTCCAGAAGGAGCAAAGCAGGCTCTCGCAGATGTTGATGCCATTTGCGTTCCGGGAGGATTTGGAGTTCGCGGTATTGAAGGAAAACTTGGAGCGTTAACTTATGCGCGCACTAATAGAATCCCGACCTTGGGGCTATGTCTAGGTTTGCAATGCATGGTTATTGAAGCAGCCAGAAATATGGCAGGAATTAAGGATGCAAATTCTGCTGAATTCTCACCGGAATCTGGCACACATGTAATTGCAACGATGGATGATCAGAAAGCGATAGTTTCCGGGCAAGCTGATATGGGCGGCACAATGCGTTTAGGACTGTATAAAGCAACGCTGACACCGGGTTCGATCGTTGCCAAGACTTATGGTTCAACTGAAATTGCAGAGCGCCACCGTCATCGTTATGAGGTAAATAACGCCTATCGCGATCAGATTTCAAGCGCTGGACTGACTTTCTCAGGAATTTTTCAAGAACGCGATCTTGTGGAGTTTGTAGAACTACCGCTTGAGGTACATCCTTATTACGTGGGAACGCAGGCACATCCTGAGCTGCGTTCGCGTCCAACGCGACCACACCCACTATTTGTGGGATTGATTTCGGCGGCTATAGCTGCGAAAGGTTAATGATGTTAGTTGGTGTACCGAAAGAGATTAAGGTCCACGAATCCAGAGTTGCGCTTACCCCAGAAGGTGTTTTCGAATTTATTCGCATGGGCCATCAAGTAATTATCGAAGCTGGGGCAGGTTTAGGTTCGGCTATCAGCGATGCAGATTTCATTTTAGCAGGAGCCAAGATTGAAAGCGACGTGGCAAAGATTTGGGCCACGGCGGATTTAATATTGAAGGTAAAAGAGCCAATTGAAAGTGAATATCCAAAGCTTCGCGCCGAGCAAATTCTCTTTACCTATCTCCACTTGGCCGCATCAAAGGCATGCACTGATGCGCTTTTAAAAAGTGGCACAACCGCGATTGCCTATGAAACAGTTGAAGTAGATGGCGCGCTTCCGCTACTTGCTCCGATGAGTGAAGTCGCTGGCCGACTTGCTGTACAGGTTGGTGCATTTGCACTGCAAAAGCCCAACGGGGGACGTGGAGTTTTACTTGCTGGAGTTCCCGGAGTTGCACCTGGCAAAGTTGTTGTAATCGGCGGGGGAGTTGCTGGGTTAAATGCGGCGGTAATCGCAATGGGTATGGGGGCGGATGTAACCGTTCTAGATAGATCCTTGCCAAGACTTGCTTATATTGATTCGCTCTATAACGGCCGAATCAAAACTCTGGCATCAACGATGCATGCGATCGAACGTGAGATTAAGCAAGCAGATTTAGTCATCGGGGCAGTTCTCGTACATGGCGCGAAAGCTCCTAAGTTAGTCAGTAATGCACAGGTTGCACATATGAAACCTGGTTCGGTATTGGTCGATATCGCAATTGATCAAGGCGGATGCTTCGAAGATTCCAAGCCCACCACGCATGCTGAACCAACTTTCCAAGTACACAACTCAATTTTCTACTGCGTGGCCAATATGCCAGGTGCCGTTCCAGTGGCATCTACTTATGCCTTGACTAATGCGACATTGCCATATGCAATCGCGATCGCAAATAAGGGATGGGAGCGCGCGATTGAGGAAGATCCAGCGTTAGATCGCGGATTAAATGTTCACGCCGGAAAGATCAGATATAACGCCGTTGCACTGGCCCATGGTTATGCAGTTTGAAAAAGCGCAAAAGAGCTTTATAGATCACCTGCAGATCGAGCGTGGTCTATCACCAAATTCTATTTCGGCATATGGTCGAGATCTAGATCGCTTTGCCAGCTATCTCATCGCGCAGAAGTTAGATTATCAAAGGCTAACTGCAGAGGATTTATCAGAGTATGAGATCTCCCTAAAGGAAGAAGGTCTGGCGATATCTTCAATAAACCGCGGTGTATCGGCTCTAAAGACTTTCTTTAAATATCTCTCTCGCGAATATGCGATTGCTGATCCAACCACAGAGCTAACTGCTAATCGCTTGCCCCGAAAGCTACCCAAGGCGCTAACCGTCGCTGAAATAACTTCATTGATTGACTCTTCAGAACGCGTAGGAAACTTAACTGCGCTACGTGATCGCGCGATTTTGGAACTACTCTACGGCACCGGTGCACGTGTAAGTGAAGTAGTCGGAATAAATCTCGCCGATCTCGGTAAATCAACTTTGACCGGCGATGAGGTAACGACTATAAAGCTGCGCGGCAAGGGATCAAAGGAACGGATCGTTCCGTTAGGTTCTTACGCAAAGACGGCTATCGAGAATTACTTGGTTCGGTTGCGCCCGGCATACGCAGAAAAATCAAAATCTAGTAAAACATCAACTGCGCTCTTTCTAAATTCACGCGGCGGGCGACTATCACGTGTAAGTGCTTGGCAAATCGTTACCGATGCAGCCGAGGCCACCGGGCTTAGTGGAAAAGTTTCACCACATGTATTCAGGCATTCATATGCAACGCATCTCTTAGATGGGGGAGCAGATATCCGTGTAGTTCAAGAGTTATTGGGACATTCCTCAGTCACAACAACACAGATTTACACGTTAATTACGATCGATAAAGTGCGCCAGGCTTATGCCAGCGCGCACCCGCGTGCTATTTAGATTCCGCGAAGACGTCGAGCTAAAATACTTTGATCGCCTTTGGCTTCAAGATCTGCCACGATAACTGCAATAGATTCACGAACAATACGACCGCGATCTACTGCAAGTCCTAGATCTCCGCGCAGAGTTAAACGAGCTTGATCGATATCAAAGAGTTCATCAGGAGATAAGTACACAGTAATTTTCTCATCATGTCTTTCGCGACCAGATGGTGAGCGATCAACTGATGTTACCCGACGTCGTGGAGTTGACCGCACGCCCTTCTTTGTCTTTGGAGTCGCTGTGACACCAATTGACTTGGAAACTTCTGGTGCATCTTCAACTACCTGGCGAACTGCGCTAAGTGCTGGGGTATTGGCGCGGAATAACTCATCCGCTCCTGGCAAACTAGCTCTACGGGTCATCGTGCGCCTCCTCTGGCAATTAATTCACGGGCAAGTCTGCGGTAAGAAGCAGCACCCCCTGATGATGATGCATAACTGGTGATTGGTTCACCGGCAACGGTTGTTTCTGAGAAGCGAATAGTTTTAGCGATGATGGTTTCAAAGACATCATCCGGATATTTTTCCAAGATTGCAGTTAAGACCTCGCGGTTATGCAGCGTTTTCTTCTCATACATAGTCGCCAAAATTCCAATTAAATTGAGATCAGGGTTTAGGAAGTTCTTCACCTTTTCGATATTGCCTTTTAGCTCAATAAAACCATGGAGAGCAAAGTATTCGCATTGCAACGGGACGATTACTTCATTAGAGGCAACAAGAGCGTTAATAGTTAGTTGTCCCATTGTTGGCTGGCAATCAATCAAGATAACGTCATAGCGATCTTTTAAACGAGCAAGAGCGCGCTTTAAATATTGTTGTCCACCAATTTCGGCACCGAGCGTTGTCTCGGCAGTTCCAAGGTCGCGGTTAGCGGGAAGGAAATCTAAATTAGCAACTGATGATTTCAAAACAATCTCATCGATATTTGCATCAGGTGTCATTAACGCGTAGTAAACGGTATTTTCAAGTGGCAGGGCATGAGCATTTACGCCTAGGCCAAGTGAGAGACCGCCTTGTGGGTCAAAGTCGACGAGTAATACACGGCGACCGAGTTCGGCAATCGCAGCGCCTAAGTTGATAGTGGTCGTTGTCTTACCGACGCCACCTTTCTGGTTAAAGATTGAGATAACTTTTGCATCGAGTCCTTCAACCGGTGCGGCAGGAATTCGAAAGTTCTTTGGTTCGCGCCCCAGCAAGGTGGCGGTAGTTGCCACATCATCATCAAATGTCGATTTAGCGTTCAAGCGAGAAACCTCTTTTCGTTGGCGCGACTCTAGCCTCCGTGCACAGTTTTGAGCAAGTAAACAAGTATGGTTCGCAGGTGAATATCGAGTCAGATGGAGCAATCGCCGTAAGCGCGGCTGCGCCCGATGATGTCGAAATCGGCGCGGGTTTTAGCGTCCACCTAAATAATTTTGACGGTCCATTTGATTTACTGCTCCAGCTGATCTCGCGCCACAAGATGGATATCACTGAGGTCTCTTTGAGCATGGTGACCGATGAGTTCATCGCCTTTATCCGAGCGCTAGAAGCTTCTGGTGAAGGCTGGCGCCTAGATCAGGCCACCGAATTCTTAGTTATCGCTGCCACTTTGCTCGATCTAAAGGCGGCTCGACTGCTTCCGAGCGGTGAGATCGAAGATGAGGAAGATCTCGCCCTGCTTGAGGCGCGCGATATCCTCTTTGCTCGCCTGCTCCAATACCGCGCTTTCAAGGAGATTGCGGCGACCTTTGCCCTGCAGATCGAGGCGGCCGATAAATCCTTCGCACGCGTGGTCGCGCTCGATCCGGCGCTCTCAGCGCTTCTGCCTGAGGTCCTTATCGGGGTAGGAGCTGCACGCTTTGCCGCGATCGCCGAACGCTGTCTTACGCCCAAGGTGGCTCCTGTGGTGGCGCTGCAGCACCTACATTCGAGCTCAGTCAGCGTCGCCGAGGAGTCGAAACGGGTAGTCGAGGCCCTGCGCGCCGGGCGCACCATTAGTTTTCGCAACCTGGTCTCCGATGCCGATTCGACCTTGGTCGTGGTCGCAAGGTTCCTGGCGCTACTAGATCTTTACCGCCAAGGCGTCTTGCGCTTTGATCAGGTTATGGCCCTTGGCGAGCTGCAGATTAGCTGGACCGGTTCAGATTCCGGCGATATTGAGGCCACAGATGAGTTTGATATCCCAGTAATTCCGACAGAAGAGGGCGAAAATGTCTAATCCCGAAGTTGAACGTTCTATCGAGGCGATCTTGATGGTCGTAGATGAGCCGGTTACCGAGCTGACCTTGGCCTCAGTCCTTGCGGTCACCGTCGATGAGGTCGTGGCGGCGCTCGAGAGCCTGACCAATTCATATGATGGTCGTGGCTTCTGCCTCAAGGCGATAAATGGCGGCTGGCGCTTTTACAGCAATCCAGATTGCGCAGCTGTCGTGGAAAAGTTCGTCCTAGATGGCCAACAGAATCGTCTGACTCAGGCAGCTCTTGAGACCCTTGCCGTGATCGCCTACCGCCAACCCGTCTCTCGCGCCCGCGTTTCGGCGATCAGAGGTGTAAATGTTGAAGCTGTCATGAAGACCTTGGTTACACGTGGCCTGGTAGAGGAGTTTGGCCTTGAGCCTGAGACCGGGGCGATCTTGTATAAGACCACAAGCTACTTCCTGGAGCGCTTAGGACTAAATTCGCTAGATGACCTTCCAGCCCTGGCTCCATACCTGCCAGATCTTGATCGTCTTGATGAGGTTCTTGAGTCTCTAACTGATTAGCCCTGATTAAAGCTGCCCTGACGCTCCATTTGGCCCCGCCAGCGCTCTGACGTAGACTGCTGCCTTCAAGCTCTCCTTGCCGGTTTAAGCGGGGGAGAGCGCCTGACTGTCGAGAATGGATAGCCAAAAAATGTCTGAGATGCGCCTAAATAAAATTATCGCTGAGGCTGGAATTACCAGCCGCCGCGGAGCGGATGAATTAATCATTGATGGACGCGTGAGCGTTGACGGATTTATCGTTCGCGAGCTTGGGGCTAAATTTGACCCCGAAAAGGTAAAAGTCATGGTTGATGGTGAGACAATTACTAGATCATTGACTAAGAATTACGTTGTGCTTCATAAACCAAGAGGTGTTTTGTCTACGATGTTCGACCCGGAAGGCCGTCCTTCACTGGCCGACTTTATCGACCTGCGGACCGAGCGACTCTTCCATGTTGGTCGTTTAGATAAGGACTCGGAAGGGCTAATTCTTCTAACAAACGACGGCGATTTAACTTTCCGCGCAACCCACCCATCCTTTGGCCTGGAGAAGACATACATAATTGAATTCGATGGCAATCTCCCAACCGGTGTAGATAAGGTCCTTTTGAAGGGGATCGAGCTAGAAGACGGGATGGGTCGAGTCCTGACCTTTAAACAACTTTCGCCTCAATGGATCGAAGTCACTATCCATGAAGGCCGGTATCACATCATCCGTCGTCTCATGGAGGCAGTCGATGTCCACGTCCTTCGATTGATCAGAACAAAGTTTGGACCGATCTCGTTAGGAGATACTCCTGAGGGAAGATGGCGAGATCTTAATAGCGGTGAATTGGTTAGCCTACAAAAGGCTTTAGATCTTTAAGGTTTAATCGATAAAATATTGCTTAATTAATAAAACGTTATATCGACATTATAAACCGAAGGCTTAATATAATCTATTTGTCGATAATAACTTGAACTTTTGCGCGTATTTTCCACGATCAATAGCGTTTTATCGATATTTGCAAATTACGGATACGCAGGAGTTCGACTCATATCATGCTTTTGAGATCTACGAAAAAACCTTTTGTAGATAAAACTTTAAGTAAGCAAATCTAGTTGTAAATAACACCGCGAGATTGGTCGACGGGGTACGATTTGCCAATGTCTAGCGTCCGAGCCATTCGTGGAGCCACCCAGGCCAGCGCCAATACCGCCGAGGCTATAGCTGCTGCGACCAAGGAGCTCTTGCTGGAAATCTTGAAGGCAAATGGTCTTTCAACTGATGATTTCATCTCAGTCATCTTTACAGCTAGCCCAGATCTAACTGCGGCCTTTCCAGCTGGCTCAGCCCGCGAAGTTGGTTTTACCGATACCCCACTGATCTGTGCAGTTGAGATTGATGTGCCGGGCGCTCTGGAACGGACAATTCGAGTTATGGCACACGTTCAATCCACGCTCAGCAAGAGCGAAATCACGCATATCTACCTAGGGGCAGCTAAATCCTTACGTAGAGATATCGCTCAGTAGGCGAATCGAGCAGAAAATGGCAGATTTTTCACAAGCAAGAGCCCCTTTCTCGTCGCTAAAAATCGTCGGTTCAGGCTTAATTGGCACATCTATTGGCCTTGGGTTGATCGGTCGCGGAATATCGATCGAGATGCAAGATTCAGACCCACGCGCACAGAAGCTAGCTCGCGATCTCGTTAAATCGCAGGAATTGGTCAATCCAGAAGTAATTCTCTTTGCTCTGCCCAGCAGCGCCCTGCCAGAGTCCTTAAAACGCGAGTTAGCACTGAACTCAGGATCTAAATTTATAGATATTGGTAGCGTTAAAACTAAACCTCTACTTGATGTATCAAGATCAGCCCTCTTACCTGCGAATTTCCTAGCAACCCATCCAATGGCGGGTCGAGAAGTCGGTGGGGCAGAGTCTGCCCGAGCCGATCTCTTCCAATCACGTACCTGGGTTTATATGCCGGCTGATCTCCAAGGATTGCCAGTTGATCCAGAGTTATTGGCGGCCGGGCTTTGGATCATCCAAGCCTTGGGCGCAACACCCGTTGCGATGAGCGCTGCCGAGCATGATCGGGCCGTTGCCCTGGTTTCTCACCTTCCGCAAGTTGTCGCATCTCTCTTGGCTGGGCAACTTGTAACAGGGGAGAGCTCGGCGCTAGACCTTGCCGGATCGGGGCTTCGCGATACAACTCGAATTGCAGCATCGAAGGCTGATTTATGGGATGAGATCTTGGCATCAAATGCCGAAGAATTGCTGCCGTTATTGATAAGTCTACAAAGTGACTTGGGCGCTCTGGTAGAGGCGCTGCAGAACGGTCAATCGGTAGCCTCTTTCATCGAGAAGGGAAATACCGGAAGGGCGATGATTCCCGGAAAGCACGGGGGAGCAGCTCGCGAATACACATATCTGCCGGTCGTAATTGAGGATAAGCCTGGACAATTGGCAGCGCTCTTTGATGAATGTGCCAGCGCCAAAGTCAATATCGAGGATCTGACTATCGAGCACTCACCGGGGCAATTTACGGGCCTTATTACCCTTGCGCTGTCACAAAGTGATGCGCAGATACTAAGTGATCACCTGATTGGATCGGGTTGGAAGGTTCACGCGCCAAGATAGAATAAGCGCTGCGTTAATTAATATTGATCTACGCACCTAAAGTGCGCAATGACGGGAAGTAATTTAAATGATCGTCGTGGCCATTGATGGACCAAGCGGAGCAGGTAAATCCAGCACCGCCAAAGCGATCGCCAAACGCGCTGGTTGGAGTTATCTAGATACTGGCGCTTTATATCGCGCGGTTACCTGGCTTGCCTTACGTGAGAATTTAGAAACAAGTGAAGATATTTTGGCGGCGTTAAAACGTTTCCCGTTGCGCTTTGTTGCCAATCCAAATAACCCCGAAATTTTCGTAGGCGATGTATCTGTAACGACTGAGATACGCAGCGAAGAGGTAACTAGCGCAGTTAGTAAATTTAGCGCTGTTGCAGAAATTCGCGCCGAGTTGTTGCTAACGCAAAGAAAGTTTATCGCTAACGCCGAACGGGGCATTGTTGTTGAAGGCCGTGATATCGGAACTGTAGTTGTTCCTGATGCTGCGCTAAAGATTTATCTACAAGCTGATATTGCTGCTAGAGCTGCGCGACGTTCTGCGGAAACTGATTCGCCAACTACAGCAGTAGGTGAGTCGTTAGCATCGCGTGATGAGATGGATTCAACGCGCGCAGTATCTCCGCTGGCCAAAGCGATGGATGCGGTTTTAATTGATTCAACTGATTTAACTCTTGAAGAAACTGCGGACTGGATCTGGGAGCTGCTAAAAGAGCGCTCTTTATTAGGTCTGCCGATCGTTGCGATCTTAGGTCGCCCAAACGTTGGAAAGTCGACGCTGATCAATCGCTTTATTGGTCGCCGCGAAGCAATCGTTGAAGATACACCTGGCGTTACGCGCGATCGCGTTCAGTATGAATGCGAATGGGGCGGACGCAGATTTATAATTATGGATACTGGTGGTTGGGAATCTAAACCAGATGGTATTTCCGTTCAGGTCAGCGCATCGGCAGAACTCGCAATGCAAGAGGCAGATGTTTTAGCTTTTGTGGTTGACGCTCACGTTGGTGCGTTAGATGAAGATGACATCTTGGTTCAGGAACTTCGAAAAGCTAAGAAACCAATGGTTTTAGTGGCTAATAAGGTAGATAGCGATGTTGATGAAGCAGATGCGCACGCGCTATGGAATTTAGGTTTAGGTGAACCAAGATTCGTATCGGCGCTGCACGGTCGCGGTAGCGGTGACTTACTTGATTACATCGTTTCTGAGATGCCAGAAGTCGGCGGCGCACAGACCCAAGATGGTTATCGCAAGATCGCGCTGATTGGTCGACCAAATGTTGGTAAATCAAGTTTGTTAAATGCCTTAGCAGGAGAAAACCGTTCCATTGTCGATGATGTTGCCGGAACTACCCGTGATCCAGTTGATGAGTTAATTGAATTTGGTGGATCGATCTGGCGCTTTATCGACACAGCTGGTCTGCGCAAGCGCGCCAATCAAGCAAGTGGTACCGATTATTACGCAACCTTACGAACACAAGCAGCGCTAGAGCGATGCGAATGTGCAGTCGTTGTATTAGATGCATCAGAGCCAATTTCAGAACAAGATTTGCGCGTCATCACCATGGTGGAAGAAGCCGGTAAGGCGATGGTTATTGTGATGAATAAGTGGGATCTAGTCGATGAAGATCGTCGTGATCAGTTAGATCGCGAAATCGATCGCCACTTAGATCAAGTTGAATGGGCTCAACGCGTTAACGTCGCCGCCAAGACTGGGTGGCACCGCGATCGTTTAGCGCCGGCGCTACGAACTGCAATCGATAGCTGGGAACGCCGGGTTCCGACTGCCAAACTCAACTCATTCCTTGGCGCACTTATCGGTGCTACGCCACCTCCAGTCCGTGGTGGAAAACAACCGAAGATTTACTACGCCACCCAAGCCGGAATCGCCCCACCGAAATTTGTGGTCTTCTCCAGTGGCTGGATCGAAGCTTCTTACCGTCGCTTTATCGAGCGCCGCTTGCGTGAAGAGTTTGGTTTCCCTGGGACCCCAGTACAAGTTGCGATCCGAGTCAAAGAGCGCGATTGATGAAGATACCGTCCTTACTGACTATTCCAAATGCCTTAACGGGCTTGCGGGCCTTAGGGATTCCACTATTTATCTATCTGGCGCTGGTTCCGAAGGCTGATGGTTGGGCGATTCTGACCTTAGCCATTGGCGGGGCGACCGATTATTTCGATGGGAAGTTAGCTCGCGCCTGGGGTCAGGAATCACGCTTTGGTGAGTTAGCCGATCCGGCGATTGATCGCCTCTATATCGTTGCAACCTTGATCGTGCTTTTTATGCGAGATGCGATTCCATTGTGGGTGATAGCGGTGTTGCTTATTCGCGACCTGGCTTTAGGGGCAGTCACTATCGGGCTGACCTTTAAATCTCTTCCGCCACTTAAAGTTACCTATCTAGGAAAAGCTGCAACCTTCAACCTTCTCTACGCATTTCCATTTCTACTCTTGGCCCTTCATCCCGGGTGGCCGGGGAGTATCGCTTACGTATTGGGCTGGAGCTTTACCTGGTGGGGAGTCGGCCTCTATCTCTATACAGGCCTTTCCTATTTCACAACTGCGATAGCGGCCATTAGAGTGGCGCGGTAGATTTCATTCCTAGAAAAATAGTAAAACGCGTAAAACTGAGAATGCCAAGGAGGCGTTGTGTCGCTAATACCTGAAGGTTTGCAATACACCAAAGAACACGAATGGGTTAGCGAAACCTCTACTGGCGTTTATCGCATGGGTATTACCGATTACGCACAAGGCGCATTGGGAGATATCGTCTATGTGCAGCTTCCAAAAGTTGGAGAGAACATAACTGCAGACAAAGTTTGCGGCGAAGTCGAATCAACTAAGAGCGTCTCAGAAATTTTCGCGCCGATTACCGGCAAGATCGTCGCCATAAATGAATCACTTGGGCAAACCCCTGAAACGATTAACTCTGACCCTTACGGTGCAGGTTGGCTGGCAGATATCGAAGTATCTGGCGCTGTAGCGGGCTTACTCTCGCCAGAGCAGTACCGTCAAATCACCGCGTAATTGCCGCACGATTTGCCGCTTGATCTCATTCACTTTTCCGCTTGATTTCTCTCCACTCTTTCTCTAATGTCAGCCTCAGGTAGAAGTTGAACCTGTCCCAGAGATAAGAGAGAAGGAGGTTCGTTGTGGAGAAGGCGCCAGATAACAGCGAGCTAACTAGCACTCTACATCTCGGGTTGAGATCAGTGATTTCCCAAGAGAGTGCATTTACTTCATTTCTCTCATCACTTTCAATCTCAGAACGTTCTGCAATTGATGAGGTTCTAAAGGGTGGCCCGGAAAAGGCGATGATCGTTGTTCATCGCGGCGCAAGTAAAGGGGCCCGTTTTCTCATCGCACAGGATCGATCAGCAATCGGTCGTTCTCCAGAGAATGAGATCTTCTTAGACGATGTAACCGTTTCACGATCTCACGCGGTCATCGAGCGCAGTACAACCGGTTTTACTCTAAATGATTTAGGAAGCCTCAATGGAACCTACATCAATAACCAATCTCTTAATTCGACCGCACTTGTTTGTGGCGATGAGATTCAGATTGGTAAGTTCCATCTAATTTTTATCTCTGCACAAAGCAAATAATCACAGCCAATTAAGTTCTAACTAGGGGAGTAATAAATGAGCGTTCCAGCCCGCGCATATTTGAGCATCGGTGAAGTCCTTACTAAGTTGCGAGGAGATTTTTCAGATATCACAATCTCGAAGATCCGCTTCCTTGAATCTGAAGGTTTAATCGAGCCACAACGTACGCCTTCTGGATATCGCAAATTCACCGCCGCTGATTTAGATCGCCTGCGTTATGTTCTTTTGCTGCAGCGTGATCAATACCTGCCACTGCGAGTTATAAAGGAAAATCTTGAAGCACTCGATCGTGGCCTAGAGCCAGCCGCCAACGGGGGAGTAGCTGCGCCACGACCAACCTTGGCCACTATCGATGGCGATTCATCTCCGGAATCTTTTGGGGCAAGTTCTGATCTGCGCCTATCGCGCGAGGAACTTTTAAAGGCGAGCGGTTTGAAGGATGCACAATTGGTTGAACTTGAATCATATGGTTTTATCGCCCTGCGCGGTCGTCATTACGATAACGATGCCTTGGCAGTTGCCACAGCGGTTGCAGAAATGGCTAGTTTTGGAATTGAAGCCCGTCACCTTCGTTCTTTCAAATCTGCCGCAGATCGCGAGATCGGCTTGATCGAACAAGTGATCACACCAATTAACCGCCAAAAGAGCGCCGATTCAAAAGCTCGCGCCGAAGAAGTGCAGAAGCAGATCGCATCGTTATCGGTTCGCTTGCATGCCTCACTGGTTCGCGCCGGTCTTAACCGTCCTCGCTAATTACTTAAACTCACGGACCTGGTGAATTGAAATGATGGTCAATATGGAGCTAGTTGGTGTCCGTATTGAGATGCCATCTAACCAACCGATTGTTCTCTTAAAGGAAGTCGATGGCTCTCGCTTCCTGCCGATTTGGGTTGGCGCAGTGGAGGCGACCGCTATCGCTTTCGCCCAGCAAGGTTTGGCGGCGCAGCGCCCGTTAACCCATGATCTGATTGCAAATATTCTCGAGGTCGCAGATCTAACTATGACCTCGGTCCATATCACTGCGTTAAAAGATGGCATCTTCTATGCCGAGATCCAGATCCGTACCGATTCAGGTGATGTATTAAAGATCAGCGCCCGTCCTTCAGATGCGATCGCAATAGCGCTACGAACCCAGAGCAATATCTTGGCAGTTTCAGAATTGCTAGATCAGGTCGGAATCGATATTCCAGAGCGGTTGATTGGCGATGGCGATGAGGTAGATGGTCAGGGCTCAGATGGGGAACTCGAGCGTTTTCGTGAATTCTTGGATCAGATCAACCCTGAGGACTTTGCCGGCTAGCGCCTCAGAAGTCTCACTCTCTACTTGAGGTTTGCCCCGTGTCGGTCGTTGTTTCAAGGCTCATCTGATCGTAGCCTTAAGCCACTTCCCGAGAGTTCCCCAAGAGAATCGAGCAAACGTGACTTCCCCAGTTACGCCAGATCAACAGAGTGAAATCGGCTATCGCGGCGCTACTGCATGTGCAGCTGCCGGAATTTCATATCGCCAATTAGATTATTGGGCGCGAACTGGTCTGCTCGAACCAAGTGTTCGCACCGCAAGTGGTTCTGGAACTGCGCGACTGTACGGTTTCCGCGACATCTTAGTTTTAAAGATAGTGAAGCGTTTATTAGATGCTGGAATTTCGCTACAAAATATTCGCACCGCGGTTACACATTTGCGCGGACGTGGCGTAACTGAACTTGAGAGCATCACATTGATGAGCGATGGCGCATCTATTTATGAGTGCGCCAGTCCTGACGAGATTATCGATTTACTTCAAGGTGGCCAAGGTGTATTTGGTATCGCCGTAGGTAAGGTTTGGCATGAGGTTGAGGGTTCACTCGCGACCTTGCAAGGCGAGTTCAATGGCGAGACTGTCCATCCCAACGGTGTTGCAGATAACGATGAGCTCTCGCAACGTCGAAAGGCGAAAGGCGCTTAACTCTAATACTCTTCCCCTACGCATTTTTAATTGCCTTTAATTAGGTTCCAAGCAGGGGAGCGGTAATGACTTACAGCGGTGAGCGCTTTGAAACGCGCCATATTGGCCCATCTCATTCTGATGAGTCAGAGATGCTTCAGCTGCTTGGCTATCAAGATATCAAGACCTTCATTGGCGATGTCGTCCCTTCCAATATTCAAATCACCAAGAAGTTATCGGAAGTTTTAGATTCAGCAAAGAGTGAGGTTGCCGTTATCGCCGAATTGCGCGAAATCGCGGCGCAGAACCAAGTCTTTACCTCGCTCATCGGTGGCGGTTACTACGGAACAATTACACCACCGGTCATCAAACGAAACGTTTTAGAAAATCCCGCGTGGTACACCGCATACACGCCCTATCAACCAGAGATCTCTCAAGGTCGCCTAGAAGCGATCTTTGCTTTCCAAACAGTTATCTGCGATATGACAGCCCTGTCGCTCTCTAACGCTTCGATGCTCGATGAAGGCACCGCTGCAGCAGAGGCGATGACCGTTGCCCGTCGTACCTCCACTGCAAGCGATGATGCTGTGTTTTTAATCGAGGTACACCTGCATCCGCAAACCAAGGCAGTAGTGCAGACTCGCGCTAAGCCGCTTGGCATCAAGGTGATTGAAGTCGATGCTGGCCAGATCGCGCGCGATGGTTTCGATCAAGAATTCTTTGGTTTGTTGGTGCAATATCCAGATACAACTGGTGAGATTTGCGATTACTCAAAAGTGACTGAATATGCACACGAAAAAGGTGCGTTGGTAATTGCTGCAACTGATTTGTTGGCGCTGACTTTGTTGAAAGCCCCGGGAGAGTGGGGCGCAGATATCGCAGTTGGATCTGCACAGCGCTTTGGAGTTCCAATGGGATTTGGTGGACCGCATGCCGGCTTCATGGCGGTACGCGCTGGTTTAGAGCGATCACTACCTGGTCGTTTAGTTGGCCAAAGTATTGATGCCCACGGCAATCCTGCCTTTCGATTAGCGCTGCAAACGCGCGAACAACATATTCGTCGCGATAAAGCCACGAGCAATATTTGTACCGCGCAGGTTTTGCTTGCCAACATGAGCGCCTTCTATGCCATGTGGCATGGCCCAGATGGTTTGCGCGCGATTGCAGAACGAGTTCATGGCTATGCATCCCGCTTGCAGATAGCTGCTAAATCTCGCAATGTAAATATCTTCGATACCGTCACAATTGATGTGGCAGACGCAACTTCAATTCATAAGCTTGCGATCTCTAAGAAATATAACTTTGGACGCATCTCAGATACTCAGATTCGAATTTCATTCGATGAGACAACAACTGATGCATCATTCAGCGAAGTACTAAGCATTCTTGGTTTATCCGATGCCAAAGGCACGGATATAGCGCCACAGTTTGCGCGTACCTCAACTTATTTGTCACACCCCGTCTTCAACACCTATAAGTCAGAGACTGCGATGATGCGATATTTACGCTCTTTGGCAGATCGGGATCTAGCACTTGATCGCACGATGATTCCATTGGGTTCCTGCACAATGAAGTTAAATTCCGCCACTGAAATGGAAGCGGTAACTTGGCCAGAGTTCTCATCCCTTCACCCATTTGCACCAGCTGATCAATCAAAGGGTTCACGTTTACTCATCGAACAACTCTCGAAATGGTTAGTTGAGATCACCGGGTATGACGCGGTATCGCTGCAGCCAAACGCGGGCAGCCAAGGTGAGTTTGCCGGGCTGCTTGCGATTCGTAATTACCACGATTCACGCGGAGATTTCGGACGTAATATCTGCTTAATTCCTTCAAGTGCCCACGGCACTAATGCGGCAAGTGCTGTCATGGCGGGAATGTCTGTCGTTGTTATCGAATGTGATGATGAAGGTAACGTTAGTTTAGAAGATCTAAAGTTAAAGATCGCCCTTCATGCTGATTCATTGGCTGCGTTGATGGTGACTTATCCATCGACTCATGGTGTATTTGAATCTGCTATATCTGAAATCTGCGCGATGATCCACGATGCGGGTGGCCAGGTTTACGTAGACGGTGCAAATTTAAATGCTCTAGTTGGCACTGCACAACCTGGAAAATTTGGTGCAGATGTTTCGCACTTGAATTTACATAAGACATTTTGCATTCCGCACGGCGGTGGGGGACCAGGTGTCGGTCCAGTTATCGCTAAGGCACATTTGGCGCCGTTCTTGCCGAACCACCCGCTTGATGCAACTGCAGGTCCTGCCACAGGTCCTGGACCAATTTCAGCTGCACCATTTGGATCTGCAAGTATCTTGCCGATTTCTTGGGCCTATATCCGCCTAATGGGGGGAGAAGGTCTAACTCATGCAACCGAAGTTGCGATATTGAACGCCAACTACATGGCCGCTCGCTTAAAGAGCTCTTATCCAATTCTTTACACCGGCGATAAGGGGCTAATCGCTCATGAATGTATTTTAGATTTGCGAGAAATCACCAAGATATCGGGCGTGACAGTCGATGACATCGCAAAGCGTTTGATGGACTTTGGATTCCATGCCCCAACGATGTCATTCCCGGTTGCTGGAACTTTGATGATTGAACCAACCGAATCTGAAGATATGATCGAGATGAATCGCTTTATCGATGCCATGATCGGGATTCGCTCTGAAATCCAAGAGATCATTGATGGCAAACAGAGCATTGAAGGTTCGCCGCTACGTAATGCGCCACACACGATAGGAGCGATCGCAGCGACCAATTGGGAGCGCGGTTACCCTCGTGAAGTAGGCGCCTTCCCAGCAACGATTACAGGGCTGATTCCAGGTGAGTTAATTGGAACCCGAGGTAAGTATTGGCCGACAGTTGGCCGTATTGATGGCGCCTTCGGAGATCGCAATCTGGTCTGTTCCTGTGCGCCGATAGAGGCCTACAGCTCATAATCGAACTCGATTTACGCGGGGATGGGGCTATCTTAGGTTACTTAACATAATGTAACTTATCGGCGTTAGGTTTAAGCCTGCGTGCCAGGCCCCAACGGGTCGTCTGCAACAAAGCCTCAACGACTATCGCCTGCGACATCTTCGACACTCCATTGATTCGCTCCACAAAGGTAATTGGAACTTCGGTAGCAACTGCGCCAGCTAAATCTGCAGCCATCGCCATCTCAATTTGAAAACAGTAGCCAGTAGCTGTCATATCGCTAAGTCTTAGAGCGCGTAATAACTCGACGCTATATATCCGAAAACCGCCCGTTAGATCATTTAAATTGATACCCAGAGCCAATTTGGCATATCTGGTACCTGCTTTAGATAGCAACTGACGTGATTTTGGCCAATTTACGACGCTACCACCCGGAATCCAACGAGTTCCAAGTGTTATCGACTTTCCCGGCTTAATGGCAGCAAACATCGCGGGTAAATCCTCAACGCGGTGAGATCCATCTGCATCCATAGTAACTATATGTGTGTAATTGTCATCTTTTAGAACTTGGGCAAATCCAGCGCGATAAGCAGCACCTAAACCGCCTTTTTCGCTCCGGTTTAAAAGTTTTACCCAATTAATCGACAATTTGTCGACTATCGCCGCAGTTCCATCTGGCGAATTATCATCAATTACGACTACATCAAAATCACTTGATGATTGATCTCGGAATTTAGATAATTTATCTAACAACTCGACAATTGAAATTGCTTCGTTATAAGTCGGAATCAAAATTACTAAGCGATTCATAAATATCTACGCTTTCTGTTACTACTTAGCGCAAAGAATGCTATTAGTACTGAAACCAAGATAGGTGCCCAATTTCCTAATTGGTTAGCCAATGTATTGTGGCGATTCAATTCGAGGCTGCCAGTTAGGTGCGTCTGTAAATTTTCGGCTGTTTGACTTACCACTCGCCCATTATTGTCGATAAAAGCTGAGATTCCGATAGTGGAAACGCTTAAAATATCCCGTGAATTTTCGACAGATCGAATCCGAGTTATCGCCAGCTGCTGCCGACTTTCGGCAGTTCCTGCAAATGTTGCGCTATTTGTTTGGACAATCAGCGCCGCAGAATTTCGCGCCATTTCTGTCACCAATTTATCTTTGATTATCTCGTAGCAAATAATTGGTCCAATAGCCGAGCTAGCAATTTTGTGCGTCTGCAAGGTAGTACCGGCTTGGAAATCGCTCACTGACTTGGCATATGGAGAGACAAACTCTGCGATAGTTCGAAGCGGCATATATTCGCCAAATGGAGTAAGTCCCCGCTTTATATAAGTACTCACCGGATCGCCTGAGATGTCGTACATCACGGAAGCATTAGCTGGTGAGCCGTTTTGGTCAAGAACGACTCCTGCAACAAGTGGGGTTTGCAGTTTGCCAGTCAAATCTCGAATATCAGCTGATACTTCTGGATAGTCATTTGGATCTATATCTATGGCATTTTCCGGCCACACAATTGCATCATATTTCTCTTTAGCAAAGCGATATGTCGCATCACGATGTAGATCAAAGACCGCCTTAGCGCGAGAGTTGAAATCCAAACCAACTGAAGGAGTATTGCCCTGTACGGCAAGTAATTTTACTGAGCCACTCCCCTGTGGGTTAGCCGGAATCACAGCCACAAATATAAGAATTAAAACCAATTTGATCAGATTTTTCACAGAGACCCGCGTCAATAGAGCCGCGATCATGAGAGTTAAAGCCGATAAGGCGAGGACTCCCCCGTATGAAACGATTGGCAAGGCAGGTGATTCCACCTGGCTAAAGGCGATTCGCGTCCAACCAAAGCCACCGAATGGAAAATTTGCCCTTACTTCTTCGGTTAACAAAAGTGTGAAAATTGTCCACCAAATATTAGTAAATTTCTTGGCGACGTAACCAACGGGAATATAGAAGAGCGCTTGCAACAGCGCTAACAGCAACCAAGGCAGCGCACCTACAAATTTTCCCGACCACTGCAGAACTATTGCGTTGTAGATAAGGCCGAAGAGAAAGAGATACCAAATCTCTCTCTCACCCTTTGCGATCTTACGAAAAAGTAATGAGTAACCAATTATCGCCAGGTACCAGAGACCCATTGGAGCAAAAGCTGCACTTGCCAAGAAGGCTGCTAAGGCTATTGCTACCATTTCAAGGCTGCAATCAACCGATCTACGCTAGCCCCCAGACCATAACGATCTTTCATTTCATAAATCTTTGATAGATCTTTCGGGGCTTGCGGCATAGAGATATCTAAAGTTGGTAGAGCAACATCTTTTGCACAATGCACCAAAGTCGGTGCGATCTTTAAATAATCTGCTCCCGCAATAATCTTCTTAGCCAACGCTGGCGTTAATGCAGGATGAGCATCTTGTGCACCTTGTAGCGCTTCATCGACATCGGAAAAGTGGTTAGCGATGACAGCAGCGCCCTTTTCTCCGATACCGCGTACTCCGGGAAGGCCATCTGACGGATCACCGCGGAACATGGCAAAGAGTGCGTAGCGATCTCCCGGGATGGCGTATTTACGGGCAACCCAAGAGATATCAACTAGATCATGTTGCGATAAACCTTTGGCCAAGTAAACGACCTTAACGTCGCGTTTATCATCGACTAGTTGAAAGAGGTCTCGATCGCCAGTGACTATACGAATGGGGCCCTTCTCTTTGACTGCAAAAGTTGCCATAACATCATCGGCTTCGTAATCATCAACGCCGACCATCGGTATGCCGAAATCATCTAGTAAATCGAGCAGAATCGGAATTTGCGGAGTTAATAAATCTGGCTCTTCTTCGCCTTCACCATCTTCTTCTAGGCGATTTGCTTTGTAATCGGGCCAAAGATCTACTCGCCAAGAAGGTCGCCAATCCCCTTCGATGCAGGCAACTATCCGTTTCGGCGAATACATAGTTATCAAACGCGCTGTCATATCGAGATAACCACGGATCGCATTTACCGATGTTCCATCTGGTGCCAACATCGTGTCGGGCATTCCGTAATAAGCGCGATACCAGAGCGAGGCGCTATCGAGCAGCATTAAAGTCATAGTTCATCCACCATATATGAAATTACTCCACGATCTAAACGCTTGATCGCTTCTCGGCAGACAGGACGAAGCGCTTCGCTAGCTCCACCGATCTGAACCATTAAATCCATCAATTGCTTAATGGAGCGAACAAAATCACCGACCGACATATCGCTACCCTTTAATACATTCGTTAAAGAATTACCTTGCGCCCAGCGGTATGAAATATAGGCAAATCCAAAGTCCGGCTCTTTCTGAGTCTTTACATCGAAATCATTTTCAATCGCCTCTAATTTAGCCCAGAGCCTTGTTATCTCCGCGAGTGCGTTTGCTACGTTCTGATGTGGCATCTTTGGGGCGTATTCATCTCGTGATCGAGATTGAAAGATCATTGATGAGACTGTAGATAGCAATTCGGGAGCGGTTAGGTTATCTAAAACGCCCGCTCTAATGGTTTCCGTAAGCAATAAATCAGATTCTGCATATATCTTGGCTAGGATCTTTCCTTGCGCCAAAGGTTTTTCACCTTCGATATAACCCAAGTGGGTCAGTACATCGCATATACGATCAAAGGTCTTGGCGATAACATGTGTGCGATTTTCGACTCGTGCACGCAGCCCATCTGATTCACGGACTAAACGTTCTGCTCTCTCGGCGAAACGAGCATGGGTTTCGCGGTCGTTACAGCCATGGCAAGGATGATTTCGCATGGAGCGCCGCAAATTATCTATCTCACCTTCCATGTGACTGCGCTGGCGATTATCGAAAGTCTTTCTGCCATCGCGTTTAGAAAGTAACTTATCTAACTCCTTAATTTCAGAGCGTAGCAAGGCGTAACTCTCGAAATCGCCGAGATGGCATTTGGCGCTCTCAATTAACTCAGTGCGCGCTGATTCATTCTTCTTAATTTGTCGTACCAATCCAACGACAGCGCGATCTGCTTGGAATTGAGCAAAGGAGGATTCCAGGCTGCCATGAGCGCGTTCGCGACCAAAACGAGCAATTAAGTTGATCGCCATGTTGTAAGTCGGAGTAAATGATGACCGCAATGGATAAGTTCGAGTAGACGCTAGGCCTGCTGCTGTAGCCGAATCAACTGTTGGCGACCACTGAACAACGGCATTTCCTTCAATGTCGATACCGCGACGACCGGCTCTGCCAGTTAACTGGGTGTACTCCCCCGGAGTAATTGGAACATGCGCTTCACCATTCCACTTAGTTAGCTTTTCCAAAACTACTGTGCGCGCTGGCATGTTAATTCCCAAGGCTAAAGTTTCGGTGGCAAAGACTGCTTTCACCAGACCGCGTTGAAAGAGATCTTCTACCGCATTCTTAAAGCTCGGTAGCAGACCAGCATGGTGTGCAGCAATTCCACGTTCTAGAGCGGTGATCCATTCGCGATAACCAAGTACTTCCAAATCTTCTTCAGGAAGATTCGCGGTAAAGCGGGCCGCCGTTGCCAAGATTTCAGCGCGTTCTTCTGTGTTAGTTAGCTTTAAACCTGCTGCTAAACACTGCTTTACTGCGGCATCACAACCCATTCGAGAAAAGATAAAGGTAATAGCCGGCAACATATCTTCGCGATTTAGCTTCTCAATTATTTCGGCGCGCGACAAACGCGATTCTTGAGCGCCCCATTGCTCCCGGCGATTTCTAGGAAATCGCACCTTACGTAAAGCCTCGCGCTCTAGGGCCAAAATTTCCGGATTAATCTTGCCCGGCTGACTAAAGAGATCGACCAAACTCGAATTAATCAAAACGTGTTGATAAAGCGGAATTGGGCGATGCTCACTAAGGATAACTTCGGTCTGACCACGGACCTCACCCAGCCATTCTCCGAACTCTTCGGCATTGGAAACTGTTGCAGAAAGCGATATGACTTGTACTGATTCCATTAAATGGATCAATACTTCTTCCCAGACGGCGCCGCGGAATTTATCGGCCAGATAATGCACTTCATCCATCACTACAGAGCCAAGATTTACCAAGGTCGATGAATTGGCATAGAGCATATTTCGCAATACTTCCGTGGTCATAACTAAAATATCGGCTTCGGAATTTATATTGGTATCGCCGGTTAAAAGTCCGACCCGATCTTCACCGAAGCGAGCTACAAACTCTTGAAATTTCTGATTGGAAAGAGCTTTGATTGGGGTTGTGTAGAAACATTTCTTCCCATTACTTAGAGCCAGAAAAGCGGCAAATTCACCGACCACCGTCTTGCCTGCGCCTGTAGGAGCCGCAACAAGAACTCCATGGCCACCTTCTACGGCGTGGCAGGCATCGATCTGAAATTGATCAAAGGGAAATTCAAATTGGGCGATAAATTCCTCAGTAATGGGGTGGCTTTTGCGAGACTTCGCCGCGGCATATTTGGCAGCTGGAGTCGTCACGGGGTCCACGATAGTCCAGCACCTGCCATACATTCAGCGCGAACTGGTAATCCACCGATTCTTTCACCGTCGGCATATGCAATCGCTTCGGCGTGAAGTGAAACCTTGGCGGTTCTATAGATATCGACTTGGGGATGGTCTATGTGTTTTCCAGAGAAAACCTTTGGGAAGACTCGCAGGAACTCCAATTTACTCACTGGGCGCAGAACCATCACATCAAAGAGGCCATCTGACATATCAGCGTCAGGGCAAACCTTCATGCCTCCCCCATAACTATTACCGTTTCCGATCGCGATTAGCATCGCCTCAGTTGCAATACTTTGGCCATCCATTTCTATCTGATATTCCAGCGGTCTAAATTTTGGCAACTCCATGGCGATTGCTAAGTTATATTTCATCGGGCCCTTAGGCCATTTCAAAGTATTGGCTTTCTCATTTACTACTGAATCAAAGCCGGTGGAGAGAATCGCCCCAAACCATTCAGAATCAACCAGACCTAAATCAATTGGCTTTGGTGTTCGTGTTGTAACCGCATCTAACTGTTCAGTGACCTCATTTAGATCCCAGCCAGTTGCGCGCAGGAAATCATTGCCTGTACCACCTGCCACCACGCTGAATGGGATTCTCCGAGGAACAACAACTTGCAAGACCAAATGAGCCAGTCCATCTCCCCCGACCGAGATAACTCCTTCAACGCCATTAACGTTGCTATCTAGGAACTCAACGAGATTACTACGTAGTTTTGGTGACGAGGTCGCGGTAATGATGCTGTAACTCAGTTTTTTGGACGCAAAATATCCGGCGACTTCGCGACCTAATACTGCGCCAAGCCCGCCGCCGGAAATTGGATTAATAACTATTGCCCACATTGAAATTGACTACTCGACTAGGGCGTTCTTCTTCGCGCGGCGCCTATCGTTTAGAAGGGCGAAAACGCCTGCCAGCAGGTAAAGGCCAATTAAAGGTAGCGCCAATAAGATCATCGATAACGGGTCAGCACTTGGAGTAAATCCGGCAACGAATAAGGTTATTGCGAATATCCAAATCCGCCACGGTTTCAAGATGGCTGCTCCACTTAGGAAACCAATTAAATTAAAGGTAACTAGAAACACGGGCAGTTCGAAAGCGATTCCAAAGAGCAGAATCGCCCGCATTACAAAATCCAAATAATCATCAAATTTCACCAGGTTATTCAGCGCATCGGGAGTAAAACCAAAGAGAACCCGAACCGCTATTGGAAGTATTGAGTAACCAAGATAAGTGCCAGCTGCGAAGAATGGCGTTGCGGCGACGAAGAATAAAACCGAATATCGCTTCTCTCGGCGATGTAGGGCAGGAGCGATAAAGGCCCATAGTTGGTAGAGCCAAATTGGAGCGGCGAGAATTACACCCGTAAGGATGGCAACTTTTATTTGCAGATTAAGTGGACCAAGGACCCCATTAATATAAAGAGCTCCGCAATTATTTGCACCGCTTGCTTGGGCCGCTTTTAAATCACATACCGGTTCGGCTAATTTGGTGATGATTTCGTTGTAGAAGAACCAACCAACTATTGACCCGAGGCTGATCGCAATTGCGGAGCGAACAACTCTCTTACGAAATTCACGTAGATGTTCTATAAGCGGCATACGACCGCCGACGGAGGTCGCCATAAATTCTATTGACCGGCTGCGCCATCAGGTCCATCTTTCTTATCTTTTCCATCTTCTTTCATATCCTTCATTTCGCTCTTAAAGATACGAAGAGAGCGACCGAGAGAACGCGCAGAATCAGGCAGGCGCTTGGCGCCAAATAGAACGACGACGACAATCAGAAGAATTAGAATATGGCTAGGTTCTCGAAGAAATGGCATAGCCAAACGGTAGCGCATGGCAGCGCCAGTGCGCATCCCAACCCGAGCGTTACTCGTAAAGTTCTAGCGCCTGTCGGCAAGCCTTTGCAATGGAGGTGCGAGCCTCGTGTGGACCTTTCACCTCGACTGAACCCAAGGTACTTAGGGCGCTACGTAGCAACCAGTCTTGACTAAAGGATTTCACGATTACCGTTAACTCATTATCAGTTGGCAGATCCCCTGGATTCTCTCTAAAACGTTCTAAAGATGTGCGCAGGCGCGAAGAGATGTGCACCGTCCATTGAAATTCGTTCTCATCTCGTTCCTTTGGAATTTCAGAAGTTGCACTTGTTAGAGTGACTGACTTCATATTATCCAAGCGAAAAGTTCTAAAGCCTGCCACGGAATGGCAATAGGCATTTAAGACTTCAAAACCAAAATCCACAGATAAATCAAGTGGGGTAATTCGTCTGGTTGATATTGCATCACGAATCGTCGAATGATAAGAAATCTCCAGATCCTGTCGACTTTGGAGCGCTTGTCCAATTATTGCGCGGTGACTGGAGTCAACAATCGGTGCTGCCGTTGCCACATCTCCAACTATCTTTCTAATCTTGGCTATCAAACTATCTACCGCGTTAACTAAATCGGTGCGGTCTGCTGTAAATGAATCTCGCAAAATATCAAGACCCAAAAGAATTATCACTAGTTCCTGTTTGGTCAGTAAACGTACTCGCTGCAGAACTTCGGCGTTACGGATGCTGACGTATCCTGACTCAAACTCGAGATCAATCAACTCAAGCGGGGTGTATCCGGGAAGTCCACACATCCAAAGCGTATTTAGATCACTCAGTAATTCGTTCTCGGATAGTTCAAACTCTCGCGCTAGATCACCTATTGCAATACCTTGATGAGTTGAGATAAATGGCACCAGATCTAAGAGACGTGCTGCTCGATCGACTGGAGTGCTCTGAGATTTAGCCATAACGTTGGAAACCTTCCTTCAAGAGTCCAATGATCTGCTCACGAAGATCTTGCGGTTCCAGAGCAATTACATCGCTGCCATACCAGAGAATTTCTTCCACAAAACGTTCGCGATCTCGGAACTGAATGGTTACTCGCTGCCAGCCTTCTTCTGTCTCGAAATCGGTAATCGTTTGCGTGCGAGTTCTAAGATTTATTGCCCGACCATCTCTGAGTAAAATGGTGGCAGATTGCAGCGGCTGTTGCGTAGAAAAAGCTGCGTCGATATCGATATTTAAAGGTATTTCATAGCTGCCTGTTCTGCCCTGGAGCTTGGCAGGGCCGGAGATTCGATCTAATCGAAATATACGTTGCGCCTTGCGATCGAGATCACTGCCTAGCAAATACCAATGCCCATGGCGTGCAGCCACTGCGTAGGGTTCTATGGCTCTACCTTCAGATTGCATCGCTTCGTTTATATATGAAAACGATAGAACGGTACGGGACGTAATCGCCGAAATAACAATAGGTAGATTTGTATCTTCACTAACTATCGAAGGAGCTAAGTCAGGAATGAGTTCGGAGTCGCTTTCAATACCGATGGAATGCAATTTATTCAGCGCACTCAGTGCGGAAGTTCCAAGCGAAGCTCCCCGCCAAGCTTGCGCAGCTAGCGATAGAAGAGCGATCTCTGCAGCGTTAACTTCACCTAATTGGAATTGATAATTCTCAGGCTTAATTCGATAACCAGATTCGTCTTCAAATAGTGGATCAAAGGTTCCAACTTCGATCTCTATTCCTAGATTGCGAAGATCGTCCTTGTCGCGCTCGAACATGCGCTCTTTGCTCTCATCGTTACCTTCGTAGCCATCTACCGTTCGAAAAATTTCCGATTTGGTTAGGTAACGCTTGGTCGCAAGAAGCGCGATAGTTAAATTAACTAACCGTTCAGTCTTCCGCGACACCGTAGGAACCCTTCGCCGGGCGTCTCCGGCGCGCTAATACTTCGACTCCAGGGGCCATACGTCGGGCGAATATCAGAAATCCGGTGTGACCAATCATCCGTTGTTGTGGACGTACCGCTAGACCTTCGTGGTGCCAACCACGAACCATACTTTCAAAACTCTCAGGTTCGGTGAAGTGGCCATCATCCTTTAGCGCTTCCGCAGTTGCAGATAGCTGAGTTGCAGTTGCAACATATGCCATAAAGACGCCACCAGGACGAAGCACTTTCGCTGCCATCTCAATACATTCCCAAGGTGCCAACATATCTAGAATTACCCGATCGAAATCTTCATCAAAGGTCTTTTCTTGAACCGAACCAATATCAAGAGACCAATTACTGGGCGCTCCCCCAAAATAATTCTCAATATTCAATTTTGCATTTTCAGCGAAATCTTCTCGTCTTTCAACTGAATGCACATGACCTGCTGCACCTACGGCGCGCAGAAGCGAAAGGGTTAGTGCACCGCTACCAACGCCGGCTTCAAGAACGCGTGCGCCCGGAAAAATATCTGCAAATCCAACGATCATCGCTGAATCTTTGGGGTAGACGATTGTTGCCCCCCGCGGCATGGATAGGACGTAATCCGTTAACAGCGGAATGAAAGCGGTGAACTTTAAACCTGCACTTGTGCTGACAACAGAACCTTCGGGAAGGCCAATTAGATCATCGTGAATGATCCAACCTTTGTGGGTATGCCACTCTTTTCCAGGCGTAATTGTGATGCTATAAATCTTTCCTTTTTGATCAGTTAGTTGCACGCGATCTCCGGCAACGAAGACACCACGATTGCGCGTTGCTGCTGCGCTTGCTGGATCTTTACCGGTCTTCGACACAGGTGCATCTTAAGCGTTATCAGCGCAAAGGCTGTATCTTCCTTCTCTATGGACCAGTTGCGCCTCTCACCTAGCCGCATCAATGACTTTAATAACTGTCCACAACTCTACAAATATCGCACTATCGACCTGCTACCAGAGCCGCCTAGCATCGATGCCGAACGCGGAACGTTGATCCATACCGTCCTTGAAGATCTCTTCGAGCTTCCGGCCAAAGATCGTGATCTACAACGGGCCACCGAACTATTGCCGAGTAGATGGCAGGCGCAGATCTCTGAAAATCCCGCAATTGCAGAATTAGTTCTTGATGAAGGCGCCTGGTTTGCTCGTGCCGAACAGCTATTAGGTAATTATTTCACGTTAGAGAAACCAAATACCTTTGAACCTACTTATCGCGAACTCCATTTGGAGATGGATCTCTCTGAAAAACTTTATCTTCATGGTTATGTAGATCGCTTAGATGTTGCTCCAACTGGCGAAGTTCGTATCGTGGATTATAAAACTGGAAAATCTCCGAAACCGGGATGGGAAGAGAAAGCGCTCTTTCAGCTACGCGTCTATGCCCTGTTGTATTGGAAGAATAACGGCGTTATCCCAAAGCTACTTCAGTTGATTTACCTAGGCGATACCCGTTTAGTAAAGAGCGTTCCTACCGAACAAGATCTTGCGAAGACTGAAAGAATTCTCTTTGATATCGCAGATGAGATTCTGCGCGCAATCGAAAAGAATGAATTTCGTCCACGACCTACCAAGCTTTGTGACTGGTGCTTCTTTAAAGCGATCTGCCCAGCTCACGTTGGTTGATCTCTGACCAAGCTTCTAAATCGCGCAATCCAATATCTTGAAAACTTTTAACTACCTTCAGACGCGCCTCTTCAGTAATCGTCACATAATGCGGAATTGCAATAACAAAGGCGCCGCTGGCTCTAGCCGCAGTTAGCCCGGTGGGTGAATCTTCAAAGATCACGCAATTTTCTATATCCACACCCAATAGTTTGGCGGCATGAAGATATGGATCTGGAAAGGGTTTGGTTCGTGCGATATCGCCTGATGCCACACTTGTTGCAAAATACTTATCTTTCATTCCAGATAACACTGCATCGACGATCACCCTTGGGCTAGCCGATACAAGAGCCTGCGGAATCTTCGCCTCAGCAAGGGTCCTAGAAAACCCAAGTGAACCGGGCATTAACTGCACTTTTCCACTCATGCGGCGCACCATCTCATCAACGATCATCACGCCTAACTCTTCTGGTGTCTTGGCACCTTTCAAACATTTAGCCATGTACTCAGTCACGCGCGATAAAGGCCCGCCCAAACATTGCAATTGATCCTCTGGGGACCAGGCGTAACCATTTGCTTTCATCATCTCGGATTCGGCGTCATGCCAATCTGGTTCAGAGTCGATAAATAAACCATCCATATCAAAGAGAACTGCGTCAAACATATCTATCTACTCTCTTTGGGATTTTATTTACTAGAGCTAATTAGCGTTAAAGTATTTAGCTTCAGGGTGATGAACAATGATCGCCGAAGTGCTCTGTTCTGGGTGTAGCTGGAATTCTTCCGAAAGCTCAACACCTATACGACCTGGTTCAAGTAGCTCACACAATTGAATCTGATCTTCTAGATTTGGACATGCTGGGTAACCAAATGAATATCGTGAACCCCGATAGCCCTGGTCCAAAATCCCTTGCAAATCTGCAGCGTCATCACCGCGAACTTTAAACTCTTCTCGTACTCGGGCATGCCAATGTTCAGCAAGGGCCTCAGTTAACTGCACTGATAATCCGTGTAACTCCAGATATTCGCGGTAGTTATTTGCGGCAAACAATTCAGCTGCTGCCTTGCTGATCTCACTGCCCATCGTTACTACATGGAAAGCAACCACGTCGGTATTGCCGGATTCTTTGGAGGCAAAGAAATCACTCAGGCATAAACGACGGTCGCGTGATTGGCGCGGGAAGGTAAATCTGGTTCGCTCTTGACCTTTAAGTTCACCTTCGTGATGCAAGATAACCAAGTCATTGCCTTCGCTGTAGCAAGGGAAATATCCATAGACAACCGCTGCATTTAGCCAACCTTTTGATTGCACTTGGTTGAGAAGCGCGCGCAAACGTGGGCGACCTTCACTCTCGGCCATCAAATCAAATTCGCCTCGGGCACCCTTTAAGCCCCATTGCCCAACAAATAAGGCACGTTCATCGAGCATGCCTACGTAATCCGCGAGTGGAACGCCTTTAATAATTCGCGAACCATAGAACGGTGCGGTCGGAATATCGATATCGGTAGCAACATCGCTGCGCTTTGTGTCGATGACACGATCTTCACTTTTGTTTGGCCGCAGTGGAACTTTTCGCTCGCGTAGCTCCGGTAACGCAGCACCCGGAACACCCTTCTTTACCGCCATGATTGCATCCATTAAACGCAAACCCTCGAAGGCATCGCGCGCATAACGAACTTCACCCGGAAACACCGCGGCGAGATCTTGCTCAACAAAGGCGCGAGTAAGCGCTGCTCCCCCGAGAACAATTGGCCATTTCTCAGCTAGGCCGCGATTGGTTATCTCTTCCAAATTTTCTTTCATGATGACAGTTGATTTAACGAGCAAGCCGCTCATACCAATTGCATCCACATTAGATTCTTGAGCAGCATCGATAATTTGATTGATCGTCTGTTTGATGCCGATATTTACAACGGTATAGCCGTTATTCGACAAGATAATGTCAACCAGGTTCTTTCCAATATCGTGGACATCGCCTTTAACGGTAGCCAACAGCATCGTGCCGCGACCACCGTCATCGCTCTTCTCCATAAATGGTTCTAGATAGGCAACGGCTGTCTTCATTACCTCCGCGCTCTGCAGTACGAAGGGAAGTTGCATCTCACCTTTACCAAATAGTTCGCCAACGACCTTCATACCCTCAAGTAGATGATCGTTAATAATCAAAAGTGGCTTTATATCCTCGGCCATTGCCTGATCTAGATCGTCAGTCAGGCCCACTTTTTCACCATCGATAATGCGACGTTGTAAACGCTCTGTAAGAGGCAAAGCGGCAAGTTCGGCGGCGCGAACATTGCGGGAGACTGCAAGCTCAACGCCTTCAAAAAGTTGTAAGAATTCGGTTAGCGGGTCATAGATACATGTCTCGCCCTCGTATCTGCGCCGATCATAAATGAGATCTAAGGCAACTTCGCGTTGACGTTCATCGATACGAGATAACGGAGTGATCTTTGATGGATGAACAATTGCAGAATCGAGTCCAGCATTTACACATTCATGAAGGAAGACTGAGTTAAGTACGACTCGTGCCGCAGGATTTAAGCCGAAGGAGACGTTGGAGACTCCCAGAGTCGTCTGTACTTCTGGATACTCGGCCTTTAGAGCGCGAATAGCGTCAATTGTTTCAATGCCATCGCGACGGGTTTCCTCTTGCCCAGTTGCAATAGGAAAGGTTAGACAGTCAATCAAGATATCTCCGGTGTGCATCTGCCAGTTATCAGTTAGATCTTTAATCAAACGACGGGCAACGCGTAACTTCCATTCGCAATCGCGTGCTTGACCTTCTTCATCGATTGTCAAGGCAACTACTGAAGCACCATGCTCTTTTACAAGCGGCATAATCTTGGCAAAGCGTGAAGTTGGGCCATCGCCATCTTCATAGTTCACCGAGTTAATTACGCTTCGTCCGCCAAGGGCCTCAAGTCCTGCCTTTATAACCGCCGGTTCTGTCGAATCTAAAACGATCGGCAGCGTTGAAGCAGTTCCAAAGCGAGTTGCAAGTTCCGTCATATCTTTAGCGCCATCGCGACCTACATAATCAACTGATAAATCCAACATATGTGCGCCATCGCGGATCTGATCTCGCGCGATTTCAACGCAGGTTTCCCAATCTTGGGCAACTAGCGCATCGCGAAATGCGCGCGATCCATTTGCGTTGGTGCGCTCACCAATAGCCAGATAAGTCTTATCTTGTCGGAAAGGTACATATTGGTAGAGGGATGAGGCACCTGGATCAATCGAGGTGGTGCGTACCGGAATTGTTTTCGCCCCGAGCTTTGCAACTACTGCACGTAAATGTGCAGGTGTGGTTCCGCAGCAGCCACCAATTAGGGAGATTCCATAATCACCAACGAAGGTCTCCAGCGCTTGCGCTAATTCATCGGGACCTAATGGATACTCTGCACCCTTGGCGCCCAAGATTGGCAAGCCAGCATTTGGCATTACTGAGATTGCACAATGTGCAAACTTTGATAAGTAACGTAAATGTTCTGACATTTCGGCAGGGCCAGTTGCGCAATTAAGGCCAATCAAATCTATCTCTAGTGGCTCCAAAGCGTTTAGCGCTGCGCCGATTTCTGATCCCAAAAGCATCGTGCCTGTTGTTTCAACAGTTACTTGTGCAATTAGCACAACATCGAAATCGGCTTCTGCTATCGCTTGGCGCGCACCGTTTACGGCAGCTTTTGCCTGCAATAAATCTTGCGTTGTTTCAATTAAAAGCGCATCACATTTTCCATCTAAAAGACCCTTGGATGCTGTGTAGTAGGCCTGCTTTAGAAAGCTATATGTTGTATGTCCGATTGAAGGAAGTTTCGTGCCGGGACCAAGCGAACCTAATACGAAGCGTGATTTATCCGGTGTTGCAACGGCATCGGCTGCTTCACGTGCGATTACCGCGCCTGCGTAAGCTAACTCGTAGATCCGATCTTCAATTCCATATTCAGCAAGGTTCGCCCAGTTAGCACCAAAGGTATTTGTCTCAATCGCATCTACGCCGGCGGCGAGATATTGATCGTGTACCGAACGGACGATATCTGGGCGCGAAACGTTGAGAATCTCGTTGCAACCTTCGTGGCCTTGGAAATCTTCCAACGTTGGATCGGCCTCTTGCAGCATCGTGCCCATCGCACCATCTGCGATAACCGTGCGCGAAGCCAGCGCTTGGCGAAGCGCGCCGGCTGGTCTGCTGCGATTTGGGGTCGTCACCTAGGCAAGGTTACCGTAAAGTCGCGACGTGGAGATTCATAAAATTCCGGCGCTACGAAATCCAGTGATGCTCGTAGCGTTTTCAGGTTGGAACGATGCAGCCGAGGCAGCAACTAGCGCTGCATCTCACATTTTAGAAGCTTGGACTGATGCAGCACATGCAATAGATGCGCAAACAGGTGTTGTACCTGAATTAATCGCCGATATTGATCCGGAAGAATTCTACGACTTTCAAGTCAATCGCCCGCTGGTTGATTTAGATGGATCAGGTATTCGTTCGCTGACTTGGCCGGGCACACAAGTATTTGGGCTACAAACTCCAAGCTTTGATTTTGATTTTATTATTGTGCGCGGTGTTGAACCATCTATGAAATGGAAAACTTTTACTCACGATCTCTTAGATCTCGCAGATGATCTTGAGGTTGGAATGATCATCACTATGGGTTCGATGTTGGCTGATACACCTCATTCACGACCAATTACGGTAACTGGAAATGGATCACATCCAGATATCGCACGTCGATTGGGTGTTGAGGTGGGTAAATATGAAGGTCCAACTGGAATTCTTGGCGTAATCCAAGAGGCTTGTATTCGCCGTGGTATTGATGCCATCTCACTTTGGGCAGCAATTCCCCACTATGCAAGTAATTCGCCTTCACCTAAAGCAACCCTTGCTTTAGTAAATGCACTTGAGGATTTCCTTTCCATCTCGCTACCTTTAGGCGAATTACCTACCGAAGCCGTTGAATGGGAATCAGAAGTCGACGAGCTTGCCCGCGAAGATAGCGATGTCGCCGAATATGTAAAAGCTTTGGAAGAGAGCAAGGATGCCATCGAGCTAACTGATGTCTCCGGTGAAGATTTAGCGCGCGAGTTAGAGCGTTTTCTTCGTCGCCAGAGCGGTAATTAAAGGGCTATTCCCAGAATCGCATCGATTGCGCGACCTAATTCGCCAGCGCTGCCACCAGTTGCTCCATTATTTGTTTCGTCAATCCAGTCCTGCAACGCACTCAAAGCGCTTGGGCTATCTAAATCATCTGCCATCGCCTTGATCAATTCTCTGATTACGTTATCTGTTGGTGCAACTTCCATTCGTGCCAAGCAAATATGTAAATCCTTCAGGAAAATCTCTGCCTTAGTTAGATCTGATTGCTGCCACATATGATCGAGACGATAATGATGAGACATCAAGGCAATACGAATTGCCATCGGATCTACCCCGTCTTGCAACAATTTCGAAACAAAAACCAGATTTCCCTTTGATTTACTCATCTTTTCGCCATCTAGACCAATCATTCCGGCATGTACAAAATTTGCTGCGAAAGCTTTACCATTTACTAATTTGCCTTGAGAAGCAGATATTTCATGATGCGGGAATATCAAATCACTTCCGCCGCCTTGGATATCGATCGAGGAAGATTCGTTGGGATCGATATCAAGATAATTTAGCGCGATGGCACAGCATTCGATGTGCCATCCCGGACGACCTGTTCCGAGATCGCTCTCCCAGCCTGGTTCGCTCGGACGTTGTGCCAACCAAAGAAGAGCATCCAATGGATCTTCTTTGCCTACACGAGTTGGATCACCACCGCGTTGGCTGAAAATCTCTAACATTTCATCGTTAGATAGATGGGAACGAGATCCAAAGGCTTTATCGCTGCGAACTTTGAAGTAGTAATCGGTATCTACTTTGTAAACAGTTCCAGCGCGTTGCAGATCTTTGATTGAATCAAGAACCAGAGGTATTGCTTCGACTGCCCCAATGTAATTTCGGGGCGGGAGAATGTGAAGCGCCACCATATCGGATCGGAATAAATCTATTTGAGATTGCGCCAATTCTTGCCAATCAACACCATCGCGCTTTGCACGTTCGAGTAAAGGATCATCTATATCTGTAATGTTTTGAACGAAATTGACCTCGCTTCCGGTGGCGCGTAGGTAGCGATTTAATAGATCAAAGGCGAGATAAGTATTGGCGTGGCCCAGATGCGTTGCGTCATAGGGAGTAATCCCGCAGACGTACATGCGATAGAGCGCTTTCTTCTCAAGCTCTTTAACATTTTGCGTCGCAGTATCGAAGATTTGCAGATTAGGAAAAGCGAATTTCTTATCAAGCGGCGGAATTGCTACTTGTGCCCACGAATTCATAGGTACATCTTAGAACGGTGGCCAAGGAACTGCTGGCCAGTCAGGACTAGGTAAGGTAAATGATCCCTCGATTAGGGCGCGATCGATCCGAGCAACCGTGGCGGCAATTTCTTCATCGGTGATCAGTCCTTTAATTATCTCCAGCTTTGATCCTGTAAATAGATCGCGTGCTTTCAGTAAGAGTGATTTTTCATTATCTGTATAGGCAGTGCCAGCCCATTGCCATAGAACGGTGCGCAGCTTGTCATCTTCATGAAAGGTGACGCCGTGGTCGCATCCATATAAGTGTCCATCTTGCGTGGGGATCAAATGGCCAATTTTACGATCGGTGTTATTGGTAATTAAATCAAAGAGAGCTAACTCTCGTAGCTTTGGATGATCGGTTAGATAGAACTCCATTAGATCTACGGATTGATCAATATCGATCCATTTTTGTACCATTCCGGTTCCATATGGGCCATCTCGAAGTATTGTCGGCGGCACTAAATGCAGCTCTAGCCAATGGCTAATCAAAAAAGATAAATACTCACGGTTGGCTAATGAGCCATCTGGAAAATCCCACAGAGGTCGCTCACCTGCAATTGGTTTATAGATGCAAGCAAATTCGCGATCACCTCTTTCATCTTTCACGCTACACATCGCATACAAGGTCGCATTGGATGCATCAACTAGTCGCCCAGTAACTGTTAGAACTCCGTTATTTAGATCAACCAAATCTTGTTCAATTAAAGATAAGTCGCGCACCGTTTTCGTCATCTGCGATAACCATTAGCTCGCGGACAGAGATGGCCTTTAATATCGATGGGTCCACCGCAGAATGGGCAAGGTGCGCGACCGGCTGCAATTACCGAGTTTGCACGCTTGGCAAAGCTTTCGGCATAACCCAAGGGAATTAGGACGCGCAGAATGCTCTGATCAGAGGAGGTATCAATCTCTAAAAGCTCGTCATCTTCAATTTCTGATTCAGCGATCGCTTGCAGGTCTATCTCGATCAGACGACGATCGGAAACATAAGCAAGTCCGATCACACCTACGCGAAACTCTTCGTCTATAGGTGTTTCCAGCGGGTTATCGTCTGGTGCCACGTGTTCGAAAGTTAATAACGGTTCGCTATGGCGAATTTCGCGCAAAATCTGCAGGACGCGCTCAGCGATAGCAGCTACTTGCGATTTTTCTAGAGCAACTGAAATCAATCGTGAACCCGTACGCGCCTGGATAAAAAAGGTGCGCTCCCCCGGTACTCCTACTGTTCCCACAACAAAACGTTCCGCGGGATCAAAGAGAAAGATCTGCGATGACATTACTTGCGCTTCCTCCCTACGCCGCCGCCCAACAGAGCTCGTGCAGGTCGCCTCTTTCCATCAATTTTCGCTAATTCGGCTATCGGTGCGGAGGTGTTATTCAGTGTCAGAATTCTAAAATTGCTACCGTCAAAATCAAGAACTGTTATCGATGCAGGCTCGATAACTATCTTCTGAAAGTTATCCATATGTGTGCCCAGAACTGCGGCAACAATGCTCTTAATTACATCTCCGTGACTGACAATTATTTGCAGCCCTGACTCATTAGCTGCGGTGTGAACTGCGCGCATGGCCCGGACTTGCACATTGGCCAATCCTTCACCATCTGGAAAATACATGGCGCTGGGACGATTTTGCACAACTTTCCATAACTTATGGCGATAGAGCGAGACCAATTTCTTACCGGTCCACTTGCCATAATCAACTTCTGATAAATCCTCTGTTATTACAATTTTGGGACGGTTCTTGACTGGAATCTTCTTCAATAGTGGGTTGATCGTCAGGTGGCAACGTTCTAGTGGACTGATATGGATCTTTGCAATTGCAACACCTTTTAAACGTTCTGCTAAATCGCTTGCTTGTTTAGATCCATGTTCGGTCAAGATCACACCCGCGGACCTCCCGGCAAGAATGCCGCGATCGTTTGCAACTGAATGGGCATGACGAATTAGAAGTATCCGTGTCATGTTGGAAGGTTATCCGTAATTTATCGCTCCGTCTTGCTAGGGTCGCGCCATGGAAATGCGAGTGGTTGGCAATTCAGGGCTAGAAATCTCTCGCCTTGGACTGGGAACCATGACTTGGGGACGAGATACCGATACTCATGAGGCGGCGGATCAAGCCCGCGTTTACATGGAAGCTGGCGGAAATTTCCTAGATTCAGCGAGCCACTATGGAGCAGGCGATTCTGAACGGGTTATCGGTGGGTTAATTGGAACGCTATTTCGCCGGGAAGATGTTGTCATATCTACTAAAGCTGGAATCACTTACGAAGGCGGAGATTTAAAGACTGATACTTCACGAACTTCTCTAATGTCTTCACTAGATCAATCCCTGTCGCGCTTGGGAACTGACCATGTTGATTTATGGCAGGTTCAGATATGGGATGAAAAAGTTCCTCTGGAGGATTCACTCTCAGCGTTGGATTGGGCTTATACAACTGGCAGGGCCAGATATGTTGGCGTCTCTAATTTCAATGGTTGGCAGAGCGCTCGTGCCATTTCGTTACAAGAAGCTAACTCTGCAAAGGCGCCGATAATTTCACTACAAAATGAGTTCTCTTTACTTTCTCGTGGTATTGAAGTTGACGCCCTAGATTGCGCAGTAAATTTGCAACGCGGTTTTATTGCGTGGTCACCACTTGGCCGCGGTGCTTTGACTGGGAAATACCGAAGCGGTATTCCAGCTGATTCACGCGCAGCTACCCCGCACTTTGCACCTTTTATAGAACCTTATTTAAATGAAAAATCGCGACGAATTGTGGAAGCGGTAAGCGTTGCCGCTCAAGGTCTGGGATATGCCCCACTTGAAGTTGCCCTGGCGTGGGTAAGGGACTTCCCAGGCGTAACCTCCGCAGTTGTTGGAGCCCGAACCGGCGCGCAAATGCGTGGCATATTAACGAGTGAAGAGATAGTTCTACCGGACGTTGTTCGAGCCGCCTTGGATGAAGTTTCGCTCTAAAAAATTAAGCGTGTTCCAAGAAATCCGCTAGTACTCGTACGCCAAATCTAATTCCATCTACCGGAACTCTCTCATCTACGCCGTGAAAGAGCGACATAAAATCTAATTCTGCCGGCAAGCGAAGTGGAGAGAATCCGTATCCTACGATTCCTAGCTCTGAAAGCGCCTTATTGTCGGTGCCTCCACTCATCATATATGGAACAGGAATTCCTTCTGGATCTTCGCGCACGAGCGCTGCTTTCATCGCTTCAACTAATGGAGAGTTGAAATCAACTTCCAGCGAAATATCATGCGATAGCGTTTCAATTTCTATATCTACACCGATGATCGAGCGGATCGTTGAGTTCAACTCTTCTTCATATCCAGGCAGGAAACGACCATCGATAACAGCACTTGCAGCCCCTGGAATAACATTTGCCTTATAACCGGCCTCTAGCATTGTTGGGTTGGCGGTGTTCTGCAGAGTTGCACCGATCATTCGCGCAGTTGAACCAATCTCTTTTAATAATGGTCGCAAGTCTTTCTCATCGTAAACTTTTCCAGTAACTCGTGCTACCTCGCGAAAGAGATCTTTAACTGTTTGGGTATATCGTTGTGGCCATTCAAAGCGGCCAATTTTGGCAACGGCCTCAGTCAGAACAGTCAGCGCATTCTCATCGTTCATCATCGAACCATGTCCGGCTCGACCTTGCGCCGTTAACTTCATCCAATGAATTCCCTTTTGCGCGGCTTCAACTAGATATAAACGTTTGCCATCAGCAACTGTGACCGAAAAGCCACCAACTTCAGATATAGCTTCCGTACAACCAGCAAAGACTTCAGGATGTTTCGCGCTCATATATCTCGAGCCATAAGTCATGCCAGCCTCTTCGTCGGCAAAGAAAGCTAAGACAATGTCGCGAGTTGGTTTATACCCGCGCTTTGCCCAATCACGAACTATCGCCAGGATCATCGCATCGACATTTTTCATATCAACTGCGCCACGTCCCCAAATCATTCCATCCTTTATGACTCCACCAAACGGATCAACTGACCATTCATCTGCATTTGCAGGAACGACATCGATATGGCCGTGGACAACTAAGCCGGGACGATTAGCGTCACCTCCTTTTATGCGTGCAATGACATTGCAACGATTCGGAGCGGATTCATAAATCGTTGCTTCGATCCCAACTTCGGCTAAAGATTTTACGATATATGTAGCCACCGCTGATTCATCACCGCGTCCTTCACCAAAATTTACGCTAGGAATACGAATCAATTCCTGACAAATATTTATTGCATCATCTTCTACAGATGTGCGATCTGTGGTTGCTTCGTTACTCATCTACCCATTCTCCACTAAACCAGTACATATATGCTCGCTTAGAACCTTTATACGCCAACTCGGCGCAGGTGAAGCGCCCCTCGCTTTGCCTACGACCCCTCACCGTTGATATCGTTGCCGACGCACTCGTCCGGGTGGCGGAATTGGCAGACGCGCTAGCTTGAGGTGTTAGTGCCCGCAAGGGCTTAGGGGTTCAAGTCCCCTCTCGGACACGCATTTTGTGGTGGAATTGGCGGGTTATGGACTTCAACAGCGCGCTAAAACTAATACGCGAAATTCCTGATTTTCCCAAACCTGGAATCCTTTTCTTAGATATTACTCCTGTGCTCTCTGACGCCAGCGCATTTTCCGCCGTCATCTCGGAGATGGAGAAATCCTCAAGCAAGATAGACGTTATAGCTGGAATTGAAGCGCGTGGTTTTATCTTAGCGGCGGCTCTATCGGCTCGAACAGAAAAGGGATTTGTCCCTTTCCGAAAGAGCGGAAAGCTACCTCATACAACTTTCGGCGCCAAGTACGGTCTGGAGTATGGTGACGATGAGATAGAAGTTCATATCGATTCCTTCCAAAGTGGCGAACGTGTTTTGATCGTGGACGATGTTTTGGCAACCGGTGGGACTTTGATCGCCGCAATTGAGTTGGCTCGTAAATGTGGAGCCATTGTTAATAAAGTGATGGTCCTCTTTGAAATTGATATTCTGGAAGGTCGCAAGCGAATTAATGAGCTCTACCCAGATATCGAAATTATCACTTTGGCCCATGCGTGAGTTCTAAACCTAAGATCCATCAAATACAGGCCTTGCGCGCCTTAGCGGCGCTGCTGGTCGTCCTCTTCCACGCCAAACTCTCCCCCGGTGGTTTTATAGGCGTTGATGTCTTCTATGTAATATCTGGCTACCTGATCACTGGTCTAATTATTAAAGAGATCAATCTAAAGAATTCGTTTGATTACCGTGCCTTTTATCTGCGTCGTGCTAAGCGACTTCTGCCAGCTTCCCTTGGCGTGCTTGCTCTCACGGCGCTAGCTGCCTGGTTAGTTCTACCGCCAACTGTTAGAGGTGCTTTAGGCAAAGATATTCTCGCCGCATCTTTATATGTTTCTAACTATCTATTTGCGTGGTGGCAGAACGATTATCAGAATCTAAACGCCACGCCATCTCCGGTAATTCATTACTGGTCCTTAGCCGTTGAAGAGCAGTTCTATATCTTCTGGCCAATTCTAGTTTTCACGCTCTGGCGGATCGGTCGTCAGAAGTTAGTCGCTGTCGGTATCGCGGTTACAACTCTTCTATCTTTTGCGCTCTCACTCTTTCTCACAGTCGTGAATCCAATTTGGGCTTTCTACTCTCTACCGACCAGGGCATGGGAGTTAGGAATCGGGGCCTTAATTCTATTTATTCCAGATAGTTTTAATATAAGAAGCACTCTTGTAAAAACGCTTTCAGTTTGGTTTGGGCTGATCGCTTTAGCCTTCTCGGTCTTTGCCTTCTCTGAGCGAACCGCCTTTCCAGGCTATAACGCGCTTGCGCCAACTGTCGGCGCTGCCTTAATGATCGCTGGTATCGCATTCTGGCCGCCTATCCTTAATGACCTATCAAAATTGCGATTGGTGAAGTGGCTTGGTGAAATCTCATATCCATTCTATCTATGGCACTGGCCGTTATTAGTTCTGCCTAGTACTCGTTTTGGTCGTCCGTTGACGCTTTTGGAACGTATCTTCTTTATTCTCCTCACCGCTTTAGCGGCTGATTTAACCCATCGTTTTCTCGAGAAACCAATTGCAGCAAGGCCTCTTACCGCCCGACAAATCTTTAGATCATCCGTCACCGCCACCGCACTCTGTTCGCTGGCGGCGCTTGCAATTCTCTCAACTGATAACAGCTCGATAACTCTCAAAAACGGTAAGTCAATCTCGATTGCAACAGTCATGCAGAAGCCTCAGGTGTATCTAGATGATTGCCATGTAAATAACGGCGAGGTTAAATCAGGTAAATGCACTTATGGCGATAGAAATTCTTCTAAAACTATAGTTCTATATGGCGATTCACATGCCGCACAATGGTTTCCAGCTTTGGAAAAATTAGCGAATGAACAAAGCTTTAAATTGGTCAGCCTCACCAAATCTGCTTGTCCCGCCCCAGAAGTTAAAAAAGTGCAGATCGGTGCATATAAGAATTCCGATTGCTTTAAGTGGAGGGCCAATACTTTAAAGCGGATTCATGAATTAAAACCGGAGGCAGTTATATTAAGCGGATACCAACATTTCGACGTTCCAGATGGTCAGGGATCGCGCCAGAAGTGGTGGGCCCATGGGCAATTAACTACTTATGCACATCTCTTTGGCGCATCTAAGAATTTGATCTACATCTCCGATACTCCTCATCCAACGAGAGATATTCCTAACTGTCTGGCATCTAAAGGCGGAGCTAAATGCGATGACAGTGAAAAATCAGATCCTGCAATTGCGGGAAATTTCACCAAAGTAAACCCGACACCTTGGCTATGCACCGCCACCTGTCCAGCTGTAGTAAATGGAGTTATCGCCTACCGAGATGCCTCACACATCAGCGTAGAGATGAGCCGATCTCTAGCGTTAGAAATTCAAGGCGTGTTAACTGATCTCGGAATCTTGTAATGGCAATGTCTGCGCGATCTACGAAAAAGTGGCAGGATGCCGCCTGTGGCTGAGCTAATCTATTACTGCGGAACGATGGATAGCGGTAAATCCACCCTCGCCTTACAGACTGCCCATAACCATAAAAGTCGCGGACGGAGCGGTCTGATCTTCACCAGCAAAGATCGTGCAGGAAGCGGGATAATTTCTTCACGGTTGGGACTACAGAGCACGGCGATCGAAGTTGATGCAGATTTAGATATCCACCGCTTAGTCGTAGAACGTTTATCGCTAGGTGATCGTATTGATTACATCATTTGCGACGAAGCACAGTTTTATCAACCGGAACAGATCGAAGGTTTAGCCAAGATCGTTGATGGACTTGGTATCGATGTATTTGCCTTTGGCATTCTCGCTGATTTCCGCACCAAACTTTTTCCAGGTTCTGCGCGTTTAGTAGAATTGGCAGATCGGGTAAATACCTTGCAAGTCGAGGCCCTTTGTTGGTGCGGATCTCGCGCCACTCATAATGCACGAACCTCAGGTGGCGTCATGGTCACTGAAGGCGAGCAAGTTGTCGTCGGTGATGTGGCACCAGGAGCTGAGATAGCTTATGAAGTTCTCTGTCGCCGCCACCATATGCGCCAAGTAACTGCGCGCGCATCTCGCGCAGGACACACCTCGCCGATGTCTTTACCCTTTACCCCAGAAGAAGATAGTTCAAAAGACAACAGCGCCAAAGGAGATGGAAAATGAAGGTACGTGGATATGCAGCAATGCAGGCAAACGCCCAGATGACTCCCTGGGAGTTTGAACGTCGCGATCTTGGCGCTCACGATGTAGCACTGGATATCAAATACTCAGGAATTTGCCACTCTGATATCCATCAAGTCCGCGAAGAATGGGGCTCCGCACTTTTTCCTATGGTTCCTGGCCACGAAATAGCAGGAATAGTTTCCCAAGTTGGTTCTTCCGTAAGTAAATTTAAAGTTGGTGATCGTATCGGCGTTGGGGTATTTGTTGATTCTTGCCGCAAATGCCCATCCTGCTTAAAAGGTTTGCAACAGTACTGCATAGAAGGTATGACTGGCACCTACAATCAATTAGAGCGTGATGGTAAAACTCCTGCAATGGGTGGCTACTCAAACATCATGGTGATCAATGAAGATTACGCAGTATCGATTCCCGAAAATCTTCCACTAGATGGCGTCGCACCTTTGCTGTGCGCTGGAATTACCTTGTACTCACCAATTAAACATTGGAAAGCAGCGCCAGGTAAAAAGGTTGCCGTTATGGGTCTAGGCGGACTAGGTCATATGGGAGTTAAGTTTGCAGTTGCCATGGGTGCCGATGTAACTGTCTTTTCTCATTCGCCATCAAAGGAGGCAGATGCGAAAGCGATGGGAGCTCATCACTTTGTTTCTACAAAAGAAGCATATTTTAATAAAAAGTATATTAAGCACTTTGACCTGATCCTAAACACTGTTAGTGCGGAGCTCGATATCAATAAATACCTAGAGATGCTTAACGTCGATGGAACCCTTGTCGTAATTGGCCTGCCCGGAAAGCCTTATGCGGTTGAAGTTGGCTCGCTCTTGCCGGCGCGACGTTCATTATCCGGGTCGATGATCGGTGGCATCCCAGAGATGCAAGAGATGCTCGATTTCTGCGGCAAGCACAATATCGTCAGTGATGTTGAGGTTATCAAGGCTGATTACATCAACGTAGCCTACGAGAGAACTGTTGCTAGCGATGTTAAATACCGCTTCGTAATCGACGCTACTACTTTCTAATTGTTAAAGAAAAGAGTTCAAAGCCAGGACTAAGACTGGAGCGATAAAAAGCGCCGGAAGTAAATTGCCGACGGCGATATCTTTTATCTTTAAAAGTCTTAACCCGATGCACACCAACATCAAACCACCGGTAATTGTCATCGCATCTACTTGGTAGCCACTGAGAATATTTCCAAGGCCTAAACCAATTAAGGTCCATACCCCTTGGTAAATACCAACTGGAATTGCAGATGCCGCAACGCCCCAACCCAGGCTTGCGGCAAAGGCCATAGCGGCAAAGAAGTCAAGGCTCGATTTCAAAAGCAGTTGATCGATACCAGTCGACATGCCATCGCTAATTGAACCTAAGATGGCTAGTGGTCCGATTGCAAAGAGAAGTGATGCTGAAACAAAGCCTTCGACAAATGTGCTCTCTTCGTGGGCACGAAACTTCTTACGTAAGCTCTCCCCCAGAGAATCTAACTTGCTCTCAAGATTTAGCGCTGAACCAATTAATCCACCGATAAGTAATGATCCAAGAATGGCAAGCATTGGCCATCCATTAGGAAGTGAAGCAATAAATCTCTCACCCCACATAGGCGCTAGCGCACTTACTGCTCCTAAGAGGGTGATTAGGCCGAGTGCTTCAGTGATTAGCGTTCTGGTTCGCAACGACATACGAGCACCAACTAATACGCCAAGGCAAGAACCGACGATAATAGTTGCAATATTTACAGTTGTGCCAAAGCCTACGAACATAGCGGTAACAATAGAGGATATAAATTGTCTCTCTTACTATAAACTCCCCAAATGGAACAAGGATCAAGATTTAACTCGCTACTAGCTCACCTTCGTCCACATAAGACGGTCCCGATTACACCTTGGCGGGCCAAGCATCGTTGGGATTTATCTCTTTCTCGCGTACTGATCCTATTTTTCGGTCTGGCTATCTTCGGATTCGGCGATGCCCTAGTAGTTCAATCCAACCTAGGTAATGCGCCTTGGACAGTATTTGCACAAGGGCTGAGTCTTAAATCTGGCCTAACCCTGGGTTGGGCGACCTTTTTCACCGGATGTTTTGTTCTTCTCATTTGGATTCCACTGCGCGAACGTCCTGGCTTTGGAACTCTGACAAATATCGTAATCATCTCTGCCGCTATTCAATTTGGAGTTGATCGCTTTCCCTTGCAACACACCTTTATCGGTGGATTAATTTCCGCACTCTTAGGTATTGCCTTAGTAGGTGTCGGTTCAGCCCTATATATAACTTGTGGTCTCGGACCTGGTCCGCGCGATGGCGCAATGACTGGCATTCACAATCGAACCGGTGTTCGCGTCGGACGAGTTCGCATGGCGATCGAAGTAACTGTCCTGATTATCGGTGGGCTTTTGGGCGGCAAGATTGGGCTCGGAACTGCGCTATTTGCGCTCCTTATTGGTCAATCCGTCGCAATTTCCTTCGGAGTAGTAGCGCGCCTTACCTCGAAGTAACCAATAAATCCGCTTAAATCCTCTTATCCCTCGGTCTGTGAGCCGTCATTTCACACGGGGTCGCAACCACCCCCGTTAACAAAATTAGGAAGGTATGTCATGCTCGATAGCTATTTCAAAATATCGCAACGTGGCTCCACAGTAGCTAGAGAAGTTCGCGGCGGAATCGTCACATTCTTCACCATGGCTTATATCGTGGCGCTTAATCCACTAATCATCGGTCTTGCCAAAGACGCAGATGGAAAATTTATCGGCGGCGCAGATGCCCCTAATCTCGCACTCGTTGCTGCAATGACAGCTCTTATGGCTGGCCTCTTAACCATTCTGATGGGGGTAGTCGGAAATTATCCGCTAGCTCTCGCAACTGGTCTAGGACTGAACACTTTCGTTGCAGTAGGTATTGCATCGAGAATGACTTGGGCAGATGCTATGGGTCTTGTCGTGTTAGAAGGCTTGATCATCACAGTGTTGGTTCTTACCGGATTTAGAACTGCAGTCTTCAAGGCAGTCCCTGCCCAATTGAAGATTGCGATTTCTGTAGGTATCGGACTATTTATCGCACTAATCGGTTTGGTAGATGCCGGATTCGTCCGTAAGACACCTTCTGGTCCAGTTCCTGTGACGCTAGGCGACGGTGGAACACTTGTCGGTTGGCCGATCATCATCTTTGCAATTGGTCTCTTCCTAACTATCGGTCTGATGGTAAAGAAGGTAAAGGGAGCAATTCTTATCGGTATCATCGTTGCGACAATCGCTGCGGTAATCGTTGAGACCTCTCTTAAAATCGGTCCCAACTTCGATGGTGCAACTGGCAAGGTCAATCCAAAGGGTTGGGGGCTAAATGTTCCGGCTATGCCAGATAACATCGTCGCTACTCCAGATTTTGGTCTATTTGGTAAATTTAACCTCTTCGGATCTTTAGATCGAGTACCGGTAATCACCGTAGTACTTATTGTCTTTACTCTATTGCTCTCTGATTTCTTCGACACAGTCGGAACAGTTACTGCAATCGGACATGAAGCAGGGCTTGTTGATAAAGATGGCAATATTCCAAATAATGATCGCATCCTCTTGGTCGACTCAATCGCAGCAGTTGCAGGTGGTGCAGGAAGCATCTCCTCAAACACTAGCTATATTGAATCTGCTTCAGGCGTTGGTGAAGGCGCACGTACTGGTTTAGCCTCAGTTGTAACCGGTATCTGTTTCTTGCTGACAACTTTCTTGGCGCCACTTGTGGCGATCATTCCTTACGAGGCAGCGACACCAGCACTAGTAATTGTCGGCTTCTTAATGATGACTCAAATCAAGGCCATTGATTGGGAAGATTATGGAATTGCTATTCCAGCATTCTTAACAATTATCTTGATGCCATTTACCTACAACATCTCTGTTGGTATCGGTGCCGGCTTCGTAACTCACGTAGTCATTCGATACGTCCAAGGTCGCGGCAAAGAAGTACACCCGCTGCTTCTGCTTGTATCTGGCCTCTTTATGATCTACTTCTTATCCTCACCAATTAATGCGTGGGTTGGATAGTTAGATATAGGACGCTCCGAGGCGGCGCCCTGCGATTAATTTCGTGGGGCGCCGTTTTCTTATAGCGACCAATCGATAGGTGCGATACCTGAAGTAAGTAGAGCTTCATTGGTTCGACTAAAGGGCTTGGACCCGAAGAATCCCCGATATGCCGAGAGCGGACTCGGATGCGCCGAAGAAATAAGCTTGTTCGCAGAGAAATAGCTACTTAATTCCTGGGCGCCTGCTCCCCACAAAATTGCTACGCAACCAGATCCGGCAAGTGCGTTCACACAAGATTCGGTAAAACGGTTCCAGCCAATTTTGGAATGTGAATTACTCTCACCACTTCGACAAGTCAAAGTTCTATTGAGAAGTACTACCCCTTGTTGCGCCCAGGGCATTAAATCACCATGGTCGGGTATGGGTAGACCGAGATCGGTATTTAACTCCTTGAAGATATTTTTTAAGGTCGGCGGAAGTTTTCTCTTTTCTAGCGGAATCGAAAATGCTAAACCAACCGGATCGCTCGGATTTGGATAGGGATCTTGCCCAAGGATCAGTACCTTTGCACTAGCGAATTCAGATGAGAACGCCCGCATCACCAAGTCGTGTTGAGGAAGATAGCTCTCAGTAGAAATCTTCGACTCTATCTCATCTAAAAGATCTAGATCATTGGCCAATACCTCGCGCCATGAAGGATGAAGCTGATCGCGAAATTTCATCAGCTGCGGGCGAAGAACCTTCCCTTATCCGTTGTGACAGAGATGTTGATTCCAAATACCGCGCTCATATGTTCCGATGTTATTACATCTGCAATTGGACCCGAAACTGCAATTGCTCCATCTTTGATGATCAAAGCATGGGTTGTTCCAACTGGAATCTCTTCAATGTGGTGTGTTACGACAATACTGGCTGGTGCTAGCGGATCAGTTGAGAATTCGGCAAAGCGTCGTAGCAAATCTTCCCGTCCTCCTAGATCAAGTCCGGCGGTTGGCTCATCTAAGAGCAGGAGTTCTGGATCTGCCATAAGCGCGCGAGCGATTTGAACTCGTTTCTTCTCGCCATCGCTTAATGTGTAATAACGGCGCTCTGCCATATCGCGAACACCAAAGGTAGTCAGAAGTGCAACTGCGCGCGATTCGTCCCAAAGATCATAAACTTCATTCCAACGTCCTAAGACTGCATACGCCGCAGTTAGTACAACGTCGCGAACTAATTCATCATCAGGGATATCTTCAGCTAATAGGCTTGCACAAATTCCAATGCGTGTGCGAAGTTCAAAGAGATCCACTTTCCCCATCTCTTGATCGAGGATTCTTACAGTGCCCGATGTCGGAAAGATCCGCGTTGCCAGGATATTTAAGAGCGTTGATTTACCGGCTCCGTTTGGGCCAAGAATTACCCATCGTTCACCGCTGCGAATTTGAAAATCGAGCGGACCTAAAATCCTGCGCTGGCCACGGGTGACGGTTACACCCTGCATTGCCAGGACAGTTAGATCGTTCGGATTTTCCATAGATGAAAAAGATAGCGGTAATCACTGAAGAATCTGGTTAATTCCTCAACTTATCGCCTGTGATTCACGCTAATCTTCTCCTCGTTATGGCATCTATCGATAAAAGCGAGCAATTTACTGGGTTAATTCTCCTATCTGGAGTCGATGCACCCGGTATTACTGAGACCCTCTTTCAAACTCTCGCACCCTTTGCCGTCAACATATTAGATATCGAACAGGTTGTTATCCGCGGCCGTGTAATTCTGACGGTACTTATATCCTGTAGCCCAGCACACGCCAAAGCTATCGAAGCTGATTTAGAAGCATGTGCTCAATCCCTCGGTGTTGATATCGCATCTGCCTTCGAAGTAAGTGCCATAACCGAGATCGCCGCCAAGAAATCATTACTCCATGTCGTTGTCTTGGCACAAGCTTTGACTCCAAAGGCGATAAATGTTGTTGCAAATACGATCGCTTTAAATAATGGAAATATTGAGCGAATCCATCGCACCGCCAGTTATCCCGTTACCGCGATCGAATTCACCGTCTCAGGCGCACTGTTAGGAAAGTTGCGAACCGAACTTGCCGCAATTGCTGCCGAGCATGCCATTGATGTAGCGATCTCCCCCGGTGGATTAATGCGTTGGGCCAAGAAACTAGTTGTAATGGATGTTGATTCAACTTTGATTCAACAAGAGGTAATTGAATTGTTGGGCGCTAAAGCAAATAAGGGCGCAGAAATCGCGGCCATAACCGAATCTGCGATGCGCGGTGAGTTAGATTTTGCCGAAAGTTTACAAGCGCGCGTTGCCCTTTTGGCAGGCCTTCCTGAATCTGTTCTTACCGATGTTCAGAAGGAGATAACCCTTACTCCAGGTGCTCGCACCCTAGTCCGGACTATGCATAAGCTCGGCCATCACGTGGCCTTGGTCTCTGGTGGTTTTGAAACAGTGATCACACCGCTAGTAGCAGAGCTTGGAATTGAGCATATGCGCGCTAATAATTTGGAGATTGTCGCTGGAAAATTAACCGGCAAATTAATTGGTCCGATTATCGATCGTGCCGGTAAGGCACAGGCGCTTCGTGAGTTTGCCGCCGAACATGCAATAGAGCTAGAACAAACAATCGCTATTGGCGATGGTGCAAATGATCTAGATATGATTGCAATCGCTGGTCTTGGTATCGCATTTAACGCAAAACCTGCAGTCGTCGCAGCAGCCGATAGTTCAGTCTCTGCCCCATATTTGGATTCAGTTCTTTATCTGCTCGGAATCACTCGCGAGGAAGTAGAAGAGTCCGACTCTTTATAAGCGACAAGCGTGGATATCAGTAACCAAAATGCCGCGGGCGCCAAGTGCCCAAAGCTCATCCATAAGGCGATTGGTATCTTTACGTAAAACCATTGCGCGAACTGCTACCCAATCTGCTTTCTGCAGTGGCGAAATAGTTGGAGATTCCAGCCCAGGTGTAATCGCACACGCTTTATCTACACTTACCTTCGGAATATCGTAATCAAGAAGAACATATTGGCGCGCTGTCACAACGCCCTGCAATCTGCGCAGGATGATTTCTAACTCTGCTGGCAAATTAGATGCACTACGCGAAATTAAGATAGCTTCGCTCTGCAGTATTGGGTCTCCAAAAATGGCTAGCCCTGCTTGTCGTAGAGTATTTCCGGTACTAACAACATCGGCAATTACATCTGCGACACCCAAGCGCACGCTACTTTCTACCGCGCCATCAAGGCGCACAACTTCAGCCTTAATCTGGTTCTTTTGCAGAAAATCTTCAACTAAACCAGGATAAGCCGTTGCCACACGCTTGCCGGCGACATCACCTAATTTCCAGCTAGTTCCAGATGGTCCTGCAAAACGAAAGGTCGATCCCCCAAAATCTAAAGCAAGAATTTCGACAGCTGAAGCGCCGGAATCGATTAACAAATCACGGCCAGTTATTCCGGCTTCTAATTCACCCGATCCCACGTATAGTGCGATATCGCGCGGGCGGAGATAGTAGAACTCAACGCTATTTTCCAGATCGGTTAATACCAGATCACGAGAATCCACACGTTGACGATAGCCCGCCTCTTTTAAGATAGCGATCGAGGCATCAGCTAGCGATCCCTTGTTGGGAACAGCAATTTTTAACACTTAAATTCTCTCTTCTATAGGTAACGATAAATATCTGCGGGATTTAATCCCCGGGCCAACATCAAAGTTTGTAGGTGATAGATCAATTGACTGATCTCCTGCGCTAACTCTTCATTGCTTTGATGTTCAGCCGCCAACCAGACCTCACCAGCTTCTTCCAATATCTTCTTCCCGATGGTGTGAACTCCCGCGTTAACCGCGGCCACCGTTGCCGAGTCAGTTGCTCCGCTAGCTACTTTTGCTGCTAACTCTTCCCACAACTGATCGAATGATTTCATGGGTTTGAGTTTACTAGAGATCGCCTGCTGCGTGACGGAGAGTTTCTACCATCACAGCTGGTTCGGGTGCGTTAAACACTGCAGATCCTGCTACGAAGGTATCGGCTCCCGCCTCGCGAGCAATGGCGATGGTTTCAAGTGAAATTCCGCCATCGACCTGCAACCATATCGGTCGATCTCCGATCAACTTCTTTGCTCGCCTAACCTTATCCATCATCTGCGCCATAAATTTCTGACCGCCAAAACCTGGTTCGACCGTCATTATCAATAACATATCAACGTCACTTAATAGATCAGAATATCCCTCGATCTCAGTGCCCGGTTTTAGCGCCAAGCCAGCACGCGCCCCGATCTTTCGAATTCCCTGCAACGTAGTGGATGGTTTTTGCGATGCTTCAATATGGATCGTCACGCTTGCAGCTCCTGCGTGCGCGTATTCAAGGCCGATGCGATCGACATCATTTACCATCAAATGAGCGTCAATTGGCAAGGGGCATGCTGCAATAATTTTCTGAGCTTCTGAAAAATCCCATGATTTATTTGGAACAAAGAGATTATCCATAATATCTAAGTGAATTAAATCTGAAACGGCTGCAACTTTGGCAATCTCCAAATCTAAATGCGCATGATCGGCATTTAAAATGCTGGGGGTAATTCGGATCTCGGAAGCCATATCTGTATCCTAATTCTCACTCGCTAATTTCTTACGGAAAACCGTTAGATACATGGCATCGGTTTCATGGCGATGGGTCCAGAGCGAGAGCGACTTATCGCGTAGCGCGCCTTCTAAGTCAGCCGGAAGATATGGCATCAAATCGACGATCTCTAATTCTGGGTGTTTACGTAAAATATCGCTTACCGCAATGCTGGTCTCGGCTAGATGCGGTGAGCAGGTTGCATAACCAAAGAATCCACCATCTTTTAAAACAGAGATAGCGCCATCGGCAAGCTCGCGCTGCAACTGCGTTAACTCACGCAAATCCGCAACTGTTCGCCGCCAACGTACTTCCGGTCTACGTCGCAACGCTCCCAAACCAGTACATGGCACATCCGCCAAGATTGCACCAAATTCTTCTCCGAGCGAAGATATTTGACGACCATCGCTGACCAGAATCCGGGCCCCACCAATTACTTGCTCAACTAACTTGGCGCGTACTTGCGAAACTTCATTGGCGCTAAATCTCTTTCCACTCTCCTTCGCAAGAGCTGAGAGCAGAGCTGCTTTACCGCCTGGACCTGCACAAAGATCTAACCAATCATCGGTATCTGCAACTACCTTGGCAAAAATCTCTGCAACTAATTGTGATCCTTCATCTTGGATACCCGCGCGACGGTGACGAACCGCTTCTAGGGATGCGGGAGTGCCCTCGAACTTAAAACCATGGTCGGAATAGCGTGTTGCGGTGGCACCAAGTTCAATAAACTCTGCGGCGTTAGATCTACCCGGCCACCAAACGATTGTTGGAGTCGCCGCAACATTATTTGCTGCAAGTAAGGCTTCTACTTCGTCGAAATCGCGTAGCAAATCAAAGTAGGCCGAGACAATCCATTCTGGGTGTGAATAGATAATTGCTAAACGCTCGACGGGATCTTTGATCTGTTGTGCCGGTTCTAACCATTCTTCTAAACTTTTGGCGCTCATCTTGCGCAAGAGAGCATTTACAAAAGAGGCTTTCGACTCTCCGGTTACTTTACGGGCGAGCTCCACCGTGGCCGATACCGCCGCATGCGATGGAACTCGCATTTCGAAGAGTTGATGAGCACCTAAACGAACTACATCGACTATGCCTTCATCGACTTCTGACCAAGGGCGATCTGAAACTTGGCTAGCGATGTAATCATGGCGCCCTTGCATCCGCAGAGTTCCATAAAGTAACTCGGTCGCAAATCCCTTGTCGCGCTGTTCAAAATTTGCTGCAGTTAAGGCCTGTGGTAGAAGTAGATTTGAGTAACCATCGGATCGGTTAACTTCGCGCAAAATGTCATAGACCAATAAGCGGACTGCATCTGGCTTGGGAGATTTGAAGGTGTTACGTCTGGCTTCAACCATGGCTAATTGAGAACATCAGTTGAAGTAATACGGGCGCCATTAGCCCACGCCGAAGCGGCCAGAGTGGATTTACCTGCAGGTGTTACTTCTAGAATTTCTAAGGCGAGCGTCGATGTTCCTACGAAGACACTCTTATTAGTTGCTTCAATCGCACCACGCGCAAGATGTTGATCGGTAATTCGAACCTTATTAATCTTCAAATTCTGGCCACGAAATTGCGACCAAGCACCGGGATTGGGATTGAAGGCGTTAACTTTGCGTTGTATAGCTACCGCATCGAGGTTCCAGTCGATATGGGCTTGCTCTTTACTTAACTTCTCAGCTCGTGTGGCACCAACTTCACTCTGCACCTTTGGTTCTGTCCCAGCCATAATTAGATTCAAGCTTTGCAGAACTGGACCAACACCAAGTTCGGCCAGAGTCGACAAGAGTTCCCCGCTATTTAAATCTGGTGAAAGTGCAATCTGCTCAGTTGCATAAATTGGCCCAGTATCCATTCCTTTATCTAACTTAAAAACTGTTACTCCAGTGACGCTATCGCCGGACTCAATCGCGCGTTGAACGGGAGCCGCCCCACGCCAGCGCGGCAATAAAGAAAAATGCAGATTTATAAATCCGTGGCGCGGAATCTGCAAAATGTTGTCTGGGATAATAAATCCATACCCAATTGTTATAACAAGATCCAGATCATTGACTAATTCACTCATTAACGAGACGGATTCAGGCTTATACGTCAGCAAGTTCTGTGACTTCGCCCATTGTGCAACTGGACTGGCTTGCATTTCTCTTCCGCGTCCAGCTGGGGCATCTGCTCGCGTAATTACGCTAACTAATTGGTGATCGCTTGCAAGAAGCGCATCTAGAGTCGGGATAGCCACAATAGGAGTTGCCGCAACTGCGATACGCACTAAATACCTTTACCAAATGGGCTATGCGGAGAGAGCTTCACAATTGGATCTGCACCTAACGCAAGCGAGGAGTTGAACCATTCAGATTCGCGGATCTCTTTCATCGCTAACTTACGATCTTCCTTTGAAAGTCGATCGATAAAGACGATTCCATCTAAATGATCAGTCTCATGCTGTAGGCAGCGCGCTAAAAGTTCAGTGCCTTCAACTGTAATTGGCTCACCGTACATGTTGAAGCCTTTAGCAACCGCCTTAAAGGCGCGAGGGGTCTCATAACTCAATGCGGGGAAAGACAGACATCCTTCCTCACCATCTTGCATCTCGACACTTAAATCTAAAGTCGGGTTGATTAAGTGGCCAAGGGCTTCATCAACATCCCAGACAAACACACGCAAGCCCACCCCAATTTGTGGCGCAGATAAACCAGCGCCAGGTGCCTCTAACATCGTTTCAGTTAAATCCGCAACCAGAGTACGTATCTCTTTATCGAAGTCCACGACAGCCAACGCTGGGGTCGTTAGGACCGGATCGCCAAAGTAGCGAATTGGTTGGATTGACATGCGTCAAGTCTAGCCTAAAGGCGAGCCAGGATTGTCTTTAAGAAAGCGAGTACGGGTCCACTCGTAGCAAAATTGGTTTTTTCTTTGTGATGGCGCGGTGTCGAATATATTCAGAAAAGAATTTTAGGAGTTTTTCACTATCTTTGATCTGCGCCATAATTAAAATCCTCGCACTATCTCCGCTACGTTGCGCCGGACCTAAGACTTTTGTGCTTGCCGGGGCTCTCCCATCTAATATCGCCTTCTTCAGACCTGCCACAATCAACGTTGCTTCGCTGCTGGCAACTTCTATAACAATTGATCTAGCAAATGGTGGGAAACCAACTTCACGTAATTCCGAAAGTTCTCTCGTCAACATTACCTTTGGGTTCCACTGTGCCAGCGCCGCAGTTATGGGGTTCGAAGAGTTAATTACAGTTATGACTTCACCATTTGGCGTTACTAGCGCCGCAGCGGCAAAGAAGATCTCGCGCGCTCTTTCTTGAGCACGCAGATCAGAGTATGAGAAGAATGAATCACCATCTAACAAAACAACAGCGCTATAACCACCAACTATCTGCGGCTCCATGCCAGGCGTTGCGATTACTAAGGCTGGATTTCTTGGCAACTGCAGAATTGGTGATTCGGAATTTGAGAAGTGCGCCGGTATCCCTGGAAATGCCCTGCCGATCTCCTCGAGATGTCGCTCGCCACCACGACCGAGCAAGATCATTACATCTTGTTGGCACCATTTACATTTCAAAGCACAGTAAACCTTTGAGCAAAGTACGCACTCAGGTACAGAAGTGGCGCTACGTGTGGAGAGCTTTCCACCACATTCGCATTTAGCGATATTGCGACACTTCTTGCACATTAACGAACTGGCATATCCCTTACGTGGCACTACAAAGAGAACCGGACCGGACTTAAGTGCGCTTCGAATCGGAGAAAAAATACGTCCAGGTAGAAGTTCACCATTGGTGGATTCGAAATTGCTTACCTTAAGGCGGTTTCCTTTAGTTAAAGTCTTAAGTTCTCCAACTTCAGCTAGCGCCCCTGTTTCAATGGCGGGCGAATACCCAACAAAAAATAGATCACACCCATCTTCTTGCGTACGCAAAATCGCTAGATCTCGAGTATTCCATCCCGGAGATCTGGGTTCATAATGCGATTGCGCACCTTCACGAAAGATGACTATCGTCTTTAAATCTGGCGGAAAGGTGAAGATAGCGCTTCGAGTTCCAATAGTAATCTGGTTGGTGGAACTAATCGACCTTAAGTAGTTCCTATAACGATCAGTTCGGCTCAACGAAGCAGAGAGCACAATAGCTCTGTCGTGCAAATGATCGGAGAGCAACTGCAGTTCTCGCTCTTCTGGAGTAATTATCAAAACTGAACCATTTTTTACTTTTGATAAAGCAAATTCCGCCATTTTTGCCATCGCATCTTCATGCGGTTGAATATGGATAAAGGTCTTAGATGCGCCGCCTCTCCCCCGCTTTGCCTTCTCAGTTACAACGGCCGCTATCTTCTTATCGACGCTGACAATTCGCGGTGGAATTGCACTACGAAGAAAATCATAAGGGTGGGCCAACCAACGCGCACAACCTGCCGCTATCAAATTAATCAGTCCAGCTGGTGCAACCACAATTGGCGAGAGAACTTTAGATATGAATTTGAGACCAGCAACGGCGCCCTCGTCGGTGCGGGAAACTATTAGCGCTTCTACTTCACGTCCTGCAAAATCGACGCTAATTCGAACTCCTGCTTTAGCGTCGAGATCAAAACGCTCTGGAATTAGATAATCAAATAACCCATCCAGATGAGAAATCGAATTATCAACCCATACTTTTGCGATCGGGTTATGTGCAGCCGCTACTTTCTCAGTGCGTTTTGCCGTCTCGGTCTTTAGGCGAAGCGGCCGCGCAGTCGACACGGCAAATTCCGTAAAGTTATTTAACGGCTGCGCGAAGTTGATCCACTCGCGATGTTGACTCCCAAGTGAAGTTAGGAAGTTCGCGACCGAAGTGGCCATAGGCAGCAGTCTTTGAATAAATTGGACGTAATAGATTTAGATCGCGGATGATCGCAGCTGGGCGAAGGTCAAATACAGTTGTTACCGCATCTTGAATCTTTTGCACTGGAACGGTTTCTGTGCCAAAAGTTTCAACGAAGACGCCAACTGGCTGCGCCTTACCGATCGCATAGGCAACTTGAACCTCGCAACGTCTTGCAAGACCTGCGGCAACTACGTTCTTAGCAACCCAGCGCATCGCATAGGCAGCCGAACGATCAACCTTAGATGGATCTTTACCCGAGAATGCTCCACCACCGTGGCGGGCCATTCCGCCATATGTATCGACAATAATCTTTCGCCCCGTTAAACCGGCATCTCCCATAGGTCCACCGATCACAAAGCGCCCCGTTGGATTGATAAGTGTTCGCATATCTTTGCGAGGCAGATCAATCTTGGCCAGAACTGGTTCGATGACATGTTCAATAATCTCTGGAGTTAACTTCTTAACAACATCTACTTCTTCAGCGTGTTGGCTCGAGATCACAACCGTATCTAATGCAACTGCCTTATCGCCATCGTATTCAATAGTTACTTGGGTCTTGCCATCTGGACGCAGGTAAGGCAAAGCACCTGATTTGCGAACGGCAGAAAGTTGTTGGGCAAGTTCGTGAGCTAACCAAATCGGAAGCGGCATCAACTCTTTTGTATCATCGCAGGCGTAACCAAACATCAAGCCCTGATCTCCTGCGCCCTGTAAATCCAACGGATCGACAGATGAAGCCACGCGATTTTCATATGCATCATCTACGCCCTGAGCAATATCTTGAGATTGCTGTCCGATCGAGATAGAAACTCCACAGCTATTGCCATCAAAGCCCTTAACCGATGAATCGTAACCTATTCCAATAACGGTATCGCGAACAATTCCCATAACGTCGGCATACCCATTAGTCGTAACTTCACCAGCAACGTGTACTTGTCCAGTGGTGATGAGAGTCTCGACCGCAACGCGACTAGATGGATCCTGTGACAGTAACGAATCTAAAATTGCATCTGAGATTTGATCTGCGATCTTATCTGGATGGCCTTCAGTTACTGATTCGGAGGTAAATAATCGTTTCGACATTGGATTAACCTAACTGGTTTAGCGCTTGATCGAGTAATAGCTCGGCAAGCGTGTCTTTACTGGTCAGTGGAACTGGAATAGGAGCGCCATTGCTCGTGATGATAAAGCCTTCTGTATCTAAGGATCCGAAGATCGCACCATTTGATACATTGTTTAGATAGAGAATATTAGCGCCCTTCGCCTCCATTTTTGCTTGAGCAGCCGCTAAATCGTTATTGGTCTCTGCAGCAAAGGCCACAACTATCTGCTTGGTTCGCAGCTTTGCGATTGATTTCAGAAGATCTGGATTCTCAACTAGGGCAATGTCACGCAACTCTCCCTTTTTAATCTTGCCTTCTGAATATTGCGAAGGCCTAGCATCTGCAACCGCCGCACTCATTACGAGTAAATCACTCTTAGGAAAGGCTTCCTCCAGAGCGGTAAACATCTCGGTTGCAGTCTCAACGCTGACGATTTCAATTCCAGATAGATCGTTTATCTCATCGGGTGATAACTGCGCATTTGCAAAGATCATCTTTACCTGTGCGCCACGATCGCGTGCAGCACGTGCAACGGCTGCGCCTTGTCTACCGCTTGAGCGATTGCCGATATAGCGCACCGGATCTATCGCCTCACGTGTACCGCCTGCAGTAATTAATACTCGCTTACCAAAGTAATCCTTCTCAATCTCGGTTACCTCTTCAAATTTAGTGATGATCTCATTTGTCTCGGGAAATCTTCCCTGTCCAATATCGCTTCCGGTTAAACGACCGATCGCAGGTTCCATAACCGAAAAACCCCGTGACTGAAGCGTCGCCACATTAGATTGAGTTGCTGGATCGTTCCACATTTGGGGATGCATCGCTGGCACAATCAAAATCGGTACATCGATAGCCAGAACCAAATTTGTCAGTAGATCATCAGCTCTACCTGCTGCAATTCGCGCAATTAAATCTGCAGTCGCTGGGGCGATGATCAAAGCATCTGCGGTATTTGCTAAAGAGATATGTCTGACTTCATCAACGCGTTCCCAGACCTGGGTTGTAACAGCTCTACCAGAGAGGGCTTCCCATGTTGCTGCGCCTACGAAATTAAGACTTGAAGGAGTCGGAACAACGGTGACTTGATATCCACGCTCTTGTAGCCGGCGCAGCAGATCACAAGATTTATAAGCGGCAATGCCGCCGCCAACCCCGAGAATTACTTCTCGAACTTTGGCCATTTGAGTTGAGTTAAAGTATTTTTCTTAAGCAGTTGGTTCGAGATTTTCGATCGTTAAGAGACCTTCATTGATCTCACGAAGCGCGATCGAAAGTGGCTTCTCGTGAACGTGTGTCTCAACTAGCGGGCCCACGTACTCCAATAGGCCTTCACCGAGTTGTGAATAATATGCATTGATCTGACGAGCGCGCTTTGCAGCATAGAGAACCAAGCTGTACTTAGAACCGCTCTTATCGAGAAGTTCATCGATTGGTGGATTAGTGATTCCGTCCATTTGGACCTCCTGTGAATGCTTGCAAAGGTAGAGGAAAACTACCGATTATTTAGTAATCCTATCAGGCTTGCGACCACCTCTTCTACTCGCTCATTTACTAGAGAATGGTCGAAGATTCCCACCTGAGCGAGTTCTTCTTGCGCTAGAGCTAACCGCGCCGCCCGACGTTCAGGCGAATCAGTACCGCGACCTTCTAATCGAGAGACCAACTCTTCCCATGATGGAGGTTGGAGAAAGATAAGGATCGCCTCAGGTGCGCTCTCTTTTACCTGCTTAGCTCCAGCAATCTCAATCTCTAAAAGAACGCTCTTCCCATCACGCAACGCATCTTCTACAGGTTTGCGTGGAGTCCCGTAACGATTTCCTGCAAACTCTGCCCATTCCAGAAAGAGCGCTGACTTTACCGCGCTATCAAATTCTTCATCGCTATAGAAGAAATAGTCGACACCATCTACTTCATTATGGCGCGCGATTCTGGTTGTTGCCGAAACGCTAACCCAGAATTCTCCAGTCTCGCGTAAAGCTTTGGCGACCGTGCTCTTTCCGACACCACCGGGCCCAGAGAGAACAATTAGCTTGCCGCGTTGGGCAGCCGCTACCCGATCGGGAAATTCTTTTAAGAGATTTTGGCGCTGTGCAACACCCAAGCCTTGGATTCGTCGCGTCTGTGAAATCTGCAAACGCTCCAACATTGCAAGCGCACGAATCTTTCCAACACCAGCGAAAGATTCTAGAAGTTCGGCAACTCGCATCTTGGCTATAGCTTCATCGTTTTGCGCCAGATCAAAGACGGCAGATAATGAAAGCTCTCCCAATTTGACGCGCGCTTTGACTGCTGCACGTACTTGACGCGAGGCTGTTGATTTGGCTAGTGCCGCCGCTCGCTGTTGCGCAGTTAACTTTGGTGGAATCGGCATAAGTGAACTCTACGCAAGTGCTTCGAGAATTTCATCGCCTATGGCGCGCGCTTTCTCCGTCATAGCTTCGGCTCCACCAGCCCATGCCTTGGTGATAGGACGGCCAATCACAACATAGTTTGCACCTGCAGCGATTGCATCGGCCGGAGTCATAGTGCGTACCTGATCGTCATTTCCTTGCTCAGATATCGGCCTGACTCCTGGCGTAATAATGATTGGCTCTGGACCAACGGCGCTGCGAATAGCCGCTGTTTCAAGAGGTGAACAAACCAACGCCTTTGCACCTGCAGCCACCGCTAATTTCGCAAGCGCAACCGCGCTCTCTAATGCGGGGCTGGCATAGCCAATTTCAAATAAATCAGATTCTGAAAGTGAGGTAAGGATCGTAACTGCGGTAATGGAAATATCTGGCACTGCTTGTGCAGCGGCTGCGACCATGGCTCGTCCCCCACTGGAATGTACCGTAAGAAAACGTGGTTTAAGTTCTTCGATCGCCTTGGCGGCTCCCGCGACTGTATGTGGAATATCGTGGAGTTTTAGATCTAAAAAGATATCTGCGCCAGTACGTTTCATAACTTGCGCAACACCTGCGGCGCCAAAATTTAAGTAGAACTCAAGCCCCAACTTATAAACGCTGACCGAATTTTCCGTCGCTTTAATCCAAGCGATCGCGGTCTCAAAATCTGAAGTATCTACCGCCAAGATAATCGGGGCTTTCATTGGCTCTCCTCACGATGGGCATATCCAACTGCAGATTTTAGAGAAGGAAAACCCTTTGCAATTAAGAGCTCTTGCAGCTCTCTCTGAATTTCAATTACTGCGTGCGGATTTCCAAAACTAGCGGTACCAACGCTTACTCCAGATGCGCCAGCTAAAATAAGTTCTAGCGCATCTCGGCCAGATGAAACTCCGCCCATTCCTAAAATTGGAACTTGTGGCATCGCTGCATGCACTTGATAAATAGCTCGCACTGCAACTGGTCGAATTGCTGGCCCAGATAAACCACCTGTCTTGCCACCTAAATGTGGACGCATTGAATCTAAATTGATGACCATGCCTAAAACGGTATTTATCAGAGCTAATGCATCTGCGCCAGCATCTACGACGCCTTGGGCAATCGCTGGCAAATTAGTTACATCAGGTGAGAGTTTGGCGATGATCGGAATCTCACCGCCAATTGTTCTGCGCACGCCATCTACTACCCGACGTGATGCTTCCGGATCACAGGCAAAAACCAAGCCCCGATTTTCTACATTTGGGCATGAGATATTCACTTCTAGGGCGCTAATACCGGCAACTGATCTAACCTTGCGAGCCAAGGTTGCATACTCTTCAACAGTCTCACCTGCGATTGAAACGATGACTCGAGATTTTTGTTCAACGAGCCATGGAATATCTTTAGCTAGAAAGGCATCTATTCCGGGGCCTTGTAGACCAATGGAATTGAGCATTCCAGATGGCGTTTCTGCCATACGTGGCGTTGGGCGGCCATAGCGCGGCTTATTCATCACCGACTTTGTAACTACTGCGCCTATTTCACTTAGCGCAAAAAATTGGGATAACTCTTTTCCTGAACTAGCACACCCACTAGCGGTAAAGATTGGCGTATTAAAGAAGGCGTTTCCTAAAGTTGTAGAGAAATCGAAGTTGCTCATGGGGCGACCTCTGGTACTTGTCCGACCAAGTGCCATTGCACTTGTGAACCATCCATAACCGGACCATCAATACAGGATCGCAGCATTGATATTTGACCAGAGTCATCCTTTACCGGAAGAACGCAAGTCATACAAATTCCGATGCCACATGCCATAGCTTCCTCAACTGCACATTGGTGGACAACATCGCTTCCGGCCGTGATCTCCGATATCGCGCGTAACATTCCCATCGGCCCACAAGAATAAATAACATCGACTGCCTTATCTTCGACCAATTTCAATATCGGTTCAGTAACCCGACCTAGCTCACCCATCGATCCATCTTCGGTATAAATCTTTAGGGAATTAACCGAGCGCTTACCTTCCATGGGAGCGTAAATTTTTCCGCCAGTTGAGGCACCTAATAACATATCAACTTTGCAACCGCGCGACTTTAAAACTTCAGCCAAACCAAAGAGCGGTGCTGAACCGTAACCGCCGCCGACAAGAAGTGCATTCACTGGTTGAGTAGGAATTCCAAAAGCGGTGCCGAGTGGCGCAACGATATCTAATTCCGCGCCTTCACTTTGCGAGCAGAGCCATTTCGAACCACTGCCATGAGGGGCAACGATGAGTTCCATAGTTCCACCAAAGCTAACGCTTTCGGCCACACGAGAGATTGCAAAGGCGCGGCGCAGGATCATTTTGGAAGAATCTCCTCCGACCTTAATAGCCACAAAATTTCCGGGGCGACAATTCTTAACGAGATCGCCAATCCCTAAAACTATTTGATGGTATTGACCAACTCGCTTATTAGCTAAAACTGTTGCGTTGAGATGCGCTGCGCCCCGATTGATCTCTGACATTACTTCTTCAACCATTCCTGAATTGGCAGCACAGATAGCTCACCGCGTTGCAGCGCCTTGATTCCTTCAACTGCAGCACTAAATCCGGCAGTCGTGGTGATGCACGGAATAGAACGTTGCACCGCAGCGGTTCGAATCGCCCAACCATCAGCACGAGTTCCACGCCCTACCGGTGTATTAATCACTAGATCAACATCTCCACTATTTAGAAGCTCAACGATAGTGCGCTCCCCCATTGGGCCAGAGCCTTCCGAATTCTTACGGACCTTGTGTGCCAAGATGTCATTTACTGCTAGAAAATCTGCGGTGCCACCGGTAGCGAGCAGTTTAAAACCAAGGGAAAGAAGCGCTCGGGCGGGAGAGATTCCTGATTCCTTATCTTTATCGGCTAAGGAAATAAAGACAGTTCCACTCTTTGGTAGCGAACCGAAGGCGCTAATTTGTGATTTGGCATAACTTTCACCGAATGTATCTGCAATACCCATTACTTCACCGGTCGAACGCATTTCAGGTCCCAGAACTGCATCAACGCCGCGACCATCGGTGCGACGGAAACGATTCCAAGGAAGAACTGCCTCTTTTACCGAGATGCCCTTAGCAACTCCATCTACCGAATTAGGTAGCAAGCCTTCTAATTTTAGATCAGCAATGGTTGCTCCTAAAGAGATTCGGGCTGCTGCTTTAGCCAGAGGAACTCCAGTTGCTTTGCTGACAAAGGGCACGGTGCGCGATGCGCGTGGATTGGCTTCGAGAACATATAAAACTTCTTCAGCCATAGCGAATTGAATATTGATCAGTCCTAGAACTCCTACGCCTTGCGCAATCTTCAAGGTCGCCTCACGGATCGCCTTATTCTGAGTTGCCGTAATCGTCATTGCTGGTAAGACGCAGGCGCTATCACCTGAGTGAATTCCTGCTTCTTCAATGTGCTCCATTACGCCACCGAGGAATAATTCGTGGCCATCGTAGAGCGCATCAACATCAATTTCGATCGCGCTATCTAGAAAACGATCTACTAAAACTGGATGATCCGGGGTTATCTCAGTTGCTCGACTGATAAAACCAGAAAGAGAAGCATCATCATAAACAATTTCCATTCCGCGCCCGCCTAGTACAAATGATGGGCGGACCAAAACTGGATAACCGATACGAGTTGCGATCGCTAACGCCTCCATTTGCGAGGCCGCCATTCCAAACTCTGGTGCAGTTAATCCCTGTTCTTCTAGAACTCTTCCGAAAGCACCGCGCTCTTCAGCCAGATTTATCGCTTCAGGTGAGGTTCCTAAGATCGTAACGCCAGCGGCTTTTAACCCTGCTGCAAGACCTAGCGGTGTCTGCCCACCAAGCTGTGTAATAACACCGAGTACCGGACCAGCCAACGTTTCGGCATGGATGACTTCAAGGACATCTTCCAGAGTTAACGGCTCGAAGTACAAGCGATCTGATGTGTCGTAATCTGTTGAAACGGTCTCAGGATTGCAATTGATCATTATAGTTTCAAAGCCGGCTTCACGAAGCGTAAAAGATGCATGCACACATGAATAATCAAATTCAATACCCTGACCAATGCGATTAGGGCCACTGCCCAAGATGATTACTGCAGGCTTGGTACGTGGTTTAACTTCGGTCTCTTCTTCGTAACTTGAATAATAATAAGGAGTGAAAGCTTCAAATTCTGCCGCGCAAGTATCAACTGTTTTATAAACTGGTCTGACATTTAAGTGATGGCGCACCTTGCGAACATCTTCTTCCGTAATTCCGCGCAGTGCAGCAATTTGGGCATCTGAAAATTCCATTTCTTTGGCAGAACGTAGAACTTCCACTGTTAACTCGCCAGGCTGAGCCAGCTCACGGGCGCGGGTGTTAATCAATTCGAGTTGATGTAAGAACCAACGATCAATCTTGGTGGCTGCAAAGATCTCTTCAATATCGGCACCCGCCCACATCGCTTGTTGTACTTGCTGCAAGCGGTATTCGGTTGGAATCTTCATCGATTGCAAGAGCCTTGCCTTATCAATGCCGGATGTATCGGCTGGGAATTGAAAGATCGCCTCCTTGCGTTCCAACGAACGCAGCGCTTTCATCAACGCTTCTGGGAAAGAACGTCCAATCGCCATAGCCTCACCGACGCTCTTCATAGTCGTTGTTAAACGAGGGTCGGCATCGGCAAATTTTTCAAAGGCAAATCGTGGCGCCTTGACCACGATGTAATCGAGGGTTGGCTCGAAAGATGCTGGCGTTACTTGCGTAATATCATTTTTGATCTCATCCAAGGTGTAGCCAATCGCCAATTTGGTCGCGATCTTAGCGATTGGAAATCCCGTAGCTTTCGAAGCCAGAGCGCTGGAGCGAGATACGCGTGGGTTCATCTCAATAACAATGATGCGTCCATTATCAGGATTTACTGCAAATTGAATATTGCAACCACCAGTTGCTACCCCAACTTCGCGGATGATGTCGATCGATAGGTTACGCAATTTCTGGAATTCCACATCGGTAAGCGTCAGTGCTGGTGCCACCGTAATTGAATCCCCAGTATGAACGCCCATCGGATCAATATTTTCAATACTGCAGACAATCACCACGTTGTCAGATGAATCACGCATGACCTCGAGCTCGTACTCTTTCCAACCCAAGATAGATTCTTCGAGAAGTACTTCAGATGTTGGACTGTGGCGCAGGCCAGCGCCTGCAATCTGGCGCAGATTCTCTTCATCAAATGCGATTCCTGAGCCAAGTCCACCCATCGTAAAAGATGGACGAACAACGACCGGATAATTCAAGATCGCAGCACCAGCGATAATTTCCTCCATGGTGTGACAGATAACTGATTTGGCTGACTCTCCGCCAATCTTGGACACGATGCTTTTAAAGATCTCGCGATTTTCTCCGCGTTCAATCGCATCGACATCGGCGCCAATTAACTTTGTTCCATAGCGTTCCAGCGTCCCGGCTTTCTGAAGACCGATGGCAGCATTGAGCGCAGTCTGACCGCCGAGCGTTGCCAGAACCCCATCAGGTCGTTCCTTGGCGATGATCTTTTCAATAAATTCGGGCGTGATCGGCTCGATATAAGTTGCATCTGCAAATTCTGGATCGGTCATGATTGTTGCTGGATTAGAGTTAACTAAAATCACGCGAACGCCTTCAGCACGAAGTACGCGACAAGCTTGAGTTCCGGAATAATCAAATTCGCACGCTTGACCAATCACAATTGGTCCTGAGCCAATTACTAAAACGCTTTTAATGGAGGTATCGCGTGGCATTAATTCACCCCAACTTTACGAGGATACTTCGCCATTAAATCCACAAACCGATCAAAGAGGTAAGCCGCATCATGCGGACCGGCTGCCGCTTCCGGGTGATATTGCACGCTAAAAGCTCCGCGGTCTAAGAGTTGCAAACCTTCGACAACACCATCATTTAGACCGACATGAGTTACTTCGCCGGAGCCGAATACGGTATTGAAAACACCTTCAGTTGGAGCTTTGATAGCAAAACCATGGTTATGCGCGGTGATCTCAACTTTCCCGGTGTTTTTATCTAGAACTGGTTGATTAATTCCACGATGGCCAAATTGCAATTTATACGTCTCAAATCCAAGTGCGCGGCCTAATATCTGATGACCGAAACAGATTCCAAAGATAGGAATTTCTTCTAAAAGAATTCCACGTACTAGGTCAACAACATCGGTCATCGTCGCAGGATCGCCTGGCCCGTTGGATAGAAAAACACCATCTGGGTTAATTGCCTTTATATCTTCTAGAGTTGAATTGAAAGGTAGAACATGAACTTCTACCCCACGGGCGGAAAGTGCGCGCGGAGTTGCACCCTTAATTCCTAGGTCAATTGCGGCAACCGTGAATTTTTTAACCCCAACTGCTGGAACAATATAAGGCTGCGCTGTTGAAACATCTGCACTCAAGTAAGCCCCGGACATTGCTTCAGTCTTACGGACTTCAATGATCATCTCTTCTCGTGAAATTTCAATACCGGAAAAGATTCCTACCCGCATAGCGCCACGATCGCGTAAATGGCGAGTAAGCGCTCGAGTATCGATGCCTTGAATGCCCACAATTCCCTGATCTATAAGCTCAGCTTCTAAATCTTTTTCGCTGCGCCAATTGCTGGTAATTGTTGAAGGATTTCTTACAACGAAACCAGCGACCCAAATCTTCTTAGATTCATTATCTGGAGTATTTACACCCGTATTACCGATGTGTGGTGCGGTCATAACTACAACCTGACGATGATAACTTGGATCAGTCAAAGTCTCTTGATAGCCAGTCATTCCAGTTTGAAAAACCGCTTCACCAAAGGTGCGACCGGTTGCTGCCCAAGACTTACCTTCGAATATTCGCCCGTCATCTAAAACTAGAAATGCTTTAGCCATCAGCGCTCCCCGATTGCAGAGAGTTTGCCATTGAGAAGAGTTGGGTGGCCACGATAAATCGTTGCGCTAACGACACCTTGTAACTCCATTCCATGGAAGGGAGTATTGCGACTGCGCGAGGCAACTAGGTCGCGATCCACGCGAAAGGTCTGCGTCGGATTAATCACAGTTAAGTTGGCTTGGCTGCCAATTTCGATCTTTTGACCGTGCTCTTCATAGCGGCCAATACGTGCTGGTGCGTAACTCATGCGATCTGCCACCGCTTCCCACGTCAGCAAACCTGTAGCCACCATAACCTTATTAACGATTGCTAGCGCGCTCTCCAGGCCAAGCATGCCGAAGGCCGCTTCCTGCCATTCACACTCTTTCGCCTCAGCCGGGTGAGGTGCATGATCAGTTGCAACGATATCGATCGTTCCATCGGCTAAACCTTCGCGCAAAGCTTCAACATCGCGCTGAGTACGTAGCGGTGGATTTACCTTAAAAATTGGATCGTAACTCAAAGCGCTTTCATCAGTTAAAAGTAAGTGATGTGGTGTGACTTCCGCGGTTACATCTATGCCGCGCGCCTTAGCCCAACGAATTATCTCAACTCCCCCTGCTGTCGTTAAATGGCAGATATGTAGGCGAGATTTAACGTGATCGGCAATCAGAACATCGCGTGCAATGATCGCTTCTTCAGCAACTGCCGGCCAACCCTTTAAACCTAAGCGCGAAGAAATTTCTCCCTCATTCATCTGCGCCCCAATAGTCAATCGTGGATCCTGCGCATGTTGGGCAATAACACCATCAAATTTCTTTACATATTCCAGAGCGCGACGCATCACCAGCGGATCAAAGACGCAATTACCATCATCACTAAAAATTCTTACTCGCGCTCGCGAATCAGCCATCGCACCCATTTCCGAAAGGCTTTCTCCCCGCAACCCTTCAGTTACTGCACCAATTGGAAAGACATCGGCAAATCCAGCGCTCTGTCCAAGGGCGTAAACCTGCTCAACAACTCCTGCAGTATCGGCAACCGGTGAGGTATTTGCCATCGCAGATACCGCAACATAACCACCTTTAGTTGCTGCCATAGTTCCTGACAGAACTGTTTCCGCATCTTCCCGGCCAGGCTCGCGCAAGTGGGTGTGTAGATCTACCAATCCAGGTAGAACGACGCAGCCTTTAAGGTCGATCTCTGTCAGGTCTTCGCTCTTTACTAAATCTTTTCCGAGTCCAGAAATCTTGCCGCTGCGAATTTCAATATCACTAACGCTGCCATCAGGAAGAAATAACCCTTTAAGCAAGTAATTATCTATTGTCATAGCGCCGCTCCGATTTCTTGGCTGCCCGCCAGAAGTAAATATAGAATCGCCATTCGGATACTGACTCCATTTGCAACCTGCTCAACAATTACCGACCGCGCGCCATCTGCAGCATCTGCCGTAATCTCCAAGCCGCGATTCATGGGACCTGGGTGCATAACGATTGCATCGGGCTTTAACGCCTTCATGCGGTCACTATTTAGCCCAAAGTAACGCGAGTATTCACGCGCATTAGGAAAGAATAATTCATTCATTCGCTCCATCTGAATTCGCAACATCATGATCGCATCAACGCTCTTTATGACAGCATCTAGATCATAAGATATTTCACACGGCCAGCTTTCGATTCCAACTGGTAACAATGTAGGCGGAGCCACCAGAATTACCTGGGCGCCCAATTTCGAAAGTAAGAGAACATTTGAGCGGGCAACTCGGGAATGTAAAACATCTCCGACTATCGCAATCCGCAATCCTGCAAGATCGCTTGCCCCTTTTGAAAGATGTTTGCGGATAGTAAAGGCATCCAATAAAGCTTGGCTAGGGTGCTCGTGTGTTCCATCGCCGGCGTTAATTACCGAACCCGACATCCATTGTGAATCTGCTAACCGCTGGGCCGCACCTGATGCGCCATGGCGAATGATTACTGCATCGGCGCCCATCGCTTGCAAAGTCTGCGCAGTATCTTTTAAGGATTCACCCTTGCTGATACTCGAGCCTTTAGCCGAGAAATTGATCACATCGGCGGATAAACGTTTGGCTGCAGCTTCGAAGGAAATTCGCGTCCGCGTGGAATCTTCAGCAAAGAGATTAACGATGGTGCGACCACGTAAAGTTGGTAACTTCTTCATCGGTCCATCGCTGACCCGCGCTAGTTCTTGAGCGGTATCTAAAATTGAGATTGCATCAGCCTTGGATAAATCGTTGATCGAGAGTAAGTGCTTCATTCTGCACTTCCTTCAACGAGTACTTCATCGACGCCATCAAGCTCAGTTAGATGAACTACGACGCTCTGTTCTCGCGAGGTAGGAATATTCTTTCCAACATAATCAGCCCGGATCGGCAGCTCTCTATGACCGCGATCGACCAATATCGCTAGCTGCACGGTTTTGGGGCGACCTATCTCCCCCAGTGCATCAAGGGCTGCGCGGATAGTTCTGCCAGAGTAGAGAACATCATCGATCAAAATTACATCTCTACCTTCAACGCCCAATGCGGGAATTACCGTCGGCATCAGCGCACGAGGTGGTCGCAGCCGCAAGTCATCGCGATGCAAGGTGATATCTAAGGTGCCAACCTGAACCGGGGCGTTTTCAATCTTGGTAATAATCTCAGCGATACGTCTGGCTAGATGCGCACCTCTAGTTGGAATCCCTAGCAAGGTGATATTTGCTGAACCGGCGTTACGTTCTAGGATCTCGTGAGAAATACGAGTTAGCGCGCGTGTTAAATCTGGCGCAGGCAGGACAAGGCTCATTTAAATCTCCTTCCCCGCCTCGCAGGACGGGTCGTTAAAGGATGTTGGCAAATGATACACCGTAAAGAGCGGGCCCTGTGGATGAGAAACATGGGCGCGTTAAGTCGATCTCTAGCCTATGCGCCATGACATCAAAGATCGATAACCTCGCACCTTTTACCCAACCCACCCCTAAATCGGTTGCCCTGCGGCTTCGCACCTTGCGTAAGGCACGGGGTTGGACTTTGCACGATATCGAAAGCAAATCACACGGCTCAATAAAATCGGTGGTGATGGGCTCCTATGAACGTGGGACTCGCGCGATCTCACTTGCCCGTTGCTTAGAACTCGCCAATCTCTTCGCCATACCGGTTGCCGAACTTCTTGCTGCGCCCGAAGGCGGCGTAAAAAACAAGGTTGAGATCGAAAGATTTGATCTCCGCCAGAGCGCGGTGTTAGCCACAAGACAGAGCGAGAATGAGTTCCGCAGCCTTCATAATTTTTTAATAGCCATTGCCCAACGCAGAGGTGATTGGAATGGTGAAATTCTGACTCTTCGCGCCAGTGATTTAGATACTCTCACTCTTTTACTAGCGATGAAGCGAGAATTATTTAGCCAGTGGTTGAAACAGTGGAAGATAACCTTAAGGTAAGTTAAATCGCCAGGCTATCTTTAATTGATGCAATACGCCCTAAAACTCCGTGAATATATGTTGCCGAGTCATCGGTTGATAACTCTTTCGCTAAATTCAGCGCCTCATCGATAGCGACGGCATCTGCTAGCTCTTTACACCAGAGAATTTCGTAAATTCCAAGACGCAAAATATTACGATCCACAGCTGGTAGGCGATCCATATCCCAGCCTTGCGCATATGTTGAGATCAACTCATCAATCTTGCGACGATTTTCACCGATTCCTGCGATCAACTCTTTTGTATATTCACGAATCGGCCTGGCATCAGGTCCTTCTTCGACTACATCACGTAGCGCTAATAAATCCGCCGGCGCTTGACCGCGGATATCGCCTTCGTAGAGTAGGTCAAGGCTCTGTTTGCGAGCCTTGCTTCTAGCTGACACTAGTTAGCGCGACCTTGGTAAGAGCCATCGCGGGTATCAACAAGTACTTTCTCATCTTGCTTGATAAAGAGCGGTACTTGAATCTGAATTCCAGTTTCTACAGTTGCCGGCTTTGTGCCACCAGAAGAGCGATCTCCTTGCAGGCCTGGTTCGGTATAGGTAACGGTGAGAACAACTGATGCAGGAAGCTCGATATAAAGCGGGTTGTTCTCATGGATAGCAACGATTGCTTCAGTGTTCTCCAACATATATTGCGAGGCATCGCCAACAGTTGCTGCGCTGATATTCATCTGGTCAAAGGTCTTATTATCCATAAAGACGAAATCTTCACCTTCCTTGTAAAGGAAGTTCATCTCACGCTTTTCTAGAATCGCAACTTCGATCTTCACACCAGCGTTAAAGGTTTTATCGACAACTTTTCCAGTTAGAACCTGCTTTAACTTGGTGCGAACGAACGCTGGACCTTTTCCTGGCTTCACGTGCTGAAATTCAACAACGGTCCATAGTTGACCTTCAATATCCAAGGTCATGCCATTCTTAAGATCATTTGTTGTTGCCACGATGACTCCAGTTCGCGCATTTAGCGCAATTCATCAACCAATTGCCCTTGACTAGATTTATTGAGCGCGGTTGGTCTTCGATTTTCGAAGACTATCGGGAAAGTTTACCTGATGATTTATGAAGTTAACGCCTTGAGGGCGATCAGCGCTAAGACGTAGGAATTCGGACCAAATCCACCGATAGTTCCATTAGCAACACCAGAGATCACTGAAGTGTGACGAAATTCCTCACGAGCCAGTGGGTTAGATAGATGAACTTCAATTAGCGGTGCTTTTACTAACTCGGCAGCATCTCTGATCGCATATGAATAATGGGTAAAGGCAGCCGGGTTGATTATTACCGGAGTATTGGTGTCGGCGGCTTCGTGAAGCCAACCAATGATCGTTGCTTCATCATCGCTCTGGCGGATATCGGCAGTAAATCCATGGGTCTTTGCTGCGCTATCGATATGTGAAACTAATTGCGCATATGTCATATCGCCATAAATTGCTGAATCACGAATATCTAGGCGAGACAAATTTGGTCCATTGATAATTAAAACCTTCATGAACTCACCTTCTCATATGCTGCGAGTAGTACCTGCTCATCTGGATTCTCCAGACGATCTGTCTTTCCTATACCGGTAATGGTAACGAACCGGAGGGATTTTCCGCGCGCCTTTTTATCAAGCGACATATTGGCGAGCAATGTCGGCCAAGATTGACGCTTGTAGGAAATCGGAAGTTCTAAACCTTGCAGAATATCGAGATGCTCTTGTGCTAACTCACTGGTGATCAAACCGAGCGCTAGCTGTAAGTGGGCCATGAAAGCCATGCCGATGGCTACACATTCGCCATGACGAAGTGAGAACTTACTTTCTAATTCAATGGCATGCCCCAAGGTGTGGCCGTAATTCAACGCCTCGCGCGCAAAACTCTCCTTGAAATCTGAGCTAACTACTTCAGCCTTTACTGCGACGGCGCGCGCAATAAGTTCTGCGATGACTTTTCGATCTCTGCGAAGTGTTGCCAAATCCTTGCCGCGCATGAGATCCAGGATTGTGCCATCGGCTATAAATCCTGCCTTCACAACTTCAGCTAAACCGGCGGCAAAGTCTCGATCAGAGAGAGTCGCAAGCCATTCGAAATCGATAATCACAGATATAGGGCTATGGAAAGCGCCAATTAAATTCTTGCCATAGTCGCTATTGATTGCCGTCTTTCCGCCGATTGCCGCATCAACCATTCCAGCTACGGTCGTTGGAATGGCGACCCAATCAATTCCGCGTAACCAAGAAGCTGCTGCATAACCACCAAAGTCGGTGGTTGCTCCTCCCCCGATAGCGACGATTAAATCGTTACGGGTAAAGCCAGCTGCGCCTAACCAATTCCAGACCTGCATAAGAGTTGTAGTTGATTTTCCTGCTTCACCATCGGCAATTGTGAAGGTGAAAATTTCGGTATCGCCGCTTTCCAGACTCCCCAAACTCTCTTGCATCGATTCGGAGACAATTATCGCAGCGCGAGTTCGCCCCTTTAAAGCGTTCGCTAATTCAGATTTCCATGCGGCGCCAATTAAGACTTCGTAGCTGCGCTCGGCAGTGACTTTCACGTTACTCACTGTGTCAGAGTAACAATCTCATCGACAATATCCTTTGGAGCGCGCTCATCGACAATCACAATATAGTGCGCAAGCGCCTCATATATTGGACGGCGTTTATCCATTAGCTCCTGCCAAGCAGCTCTCGGATTATTCAAAAGTAAGGGTCTATCGCGATTGAAACCTACGCGTGGTGCGGCAGTAGCAAGTGAAACGCTTAGATAGATAACTGCGGCATCCACGGATTGCAGAAGCTGCTGGGCGCTTTGCGAAAGTGGTGCACCTCCGCCAAGTGCGAGGACTCCATTTAATTTACTTAGCTCTTCAGATAAGACCGTCTGTTCAAGTTCACGAAACCAGGGCTCGCCTTTATCAACAAAAATTTGTGAGATAGAAGTTCCGGTTCGCGACTCAATTACATCATCGGTATCTACAAATGATTTCTGCAGCTTGCGGGCTAATGCTTTGCCAATCGTAGATTTACCGGATCCAGGTGGGCCAATCAGAATGATTGATTTCGACATCTGGCCTACTTGAATCGAAGATTTGCGATATATGACTCGTAATTTCGTCGCGTCTCAGTGATGCTATCGCCACCAAACTTTTCGAGAACAGCTTCGGCAAGAACTAGCGCTGCCATAGCTTCTGCCACGACACCTGATGCTGGTACCGCACAAACATCTGATCGTTGATTGATTGCTTTAGCGGGTTCGCCGGTCTTTACATCGATCGTATCTAGCGCTTTTGGAACAGTTGAGATCGGCTTCATCGCAACGCTTACGCGCAATATTTCACCGTTCGACATTCCGCCTTCGGTACCACCGGCGCGATCGGTACGTCGAGTTATCAATCCATCTTTACCGCGTTCGATCTCATCATGGGCAACTGATCCGCGACGAGTTGCGGTGCGGAATCCGTCACCGATTTCCACGCCCTTAATCGCTTGAATGCCCATCATTGCACCAGCTAAACGTGCATCTAGGCGACGATCCCAGTGAACATGAGAACCAAGACCTGGTGGCACGTTGTATGCCAGAACTTCGCAGACTCCACCGAGCGTGTCACCATCTGTATGCGCTGCTTCAATTTCAGCGATCATTAACAAACTTGTTGCTGGATCTGCGCAGCGAACCGGATCTGCATCAATGCGCTCCATATCTTCAGCTTTCGGCAGAGCGGTACCTTCGGGAATCCGCGCCTGACCGATTGAAACGACATGGCTCAAAATAGTTATGCCCACGCTCTGTTGTAGGAAAGCGCGCGCAACTGCGCCAAGTGCCACACGTGCCGCAGTTTCACGGGCACTGGCACGTTCCAAAATTGGACGCGCATCATCTAAATCATATTTCTGCATTCCAACTAAATCTGCATGTCCTGGACGTGGGCGAGATAGCGGAGCATTACGAGCCAAATCTTTAATCTCATCTAAAGGAACTGGATCAGCTGACATGACCTTTTCCCACTTAGGCCATTCTGAGTTTCCAACTTGAATTGAGATTGGTCCGCCTTGAGTCAGTCCTAAACGGATTCCCCCGAGAATTGAAATTTTATCTGCTTCGAAGTTCTGTCGTGCTCCACGACCAAATCCCAGACGACGTCGGGCTAAGTGATAATCGATATCTTTCGAGGTTAACTCAACGCTTGCTGGAATGCCCTCGATAATTGCCGAGAGCGCTGGACCATGGGATTCGCCTGCAGTTAACCAACGCATTGGCATATTGTGGCAGAAGAACGCCTTACTTTGCGCACCAAATAACCGCGCCACAGATCGCGGGCGCGAATGCGATCTCGGAGCGTAAAGATCTACCACCTACTGTATGAAGAAATATCAATAGCGTGGATATTGCAGATAGCGCTGTTAAGAATTTAAGGAGAGCCACCAGGGAGGATGGTAGAAAGAAAGTCGATAGCAGAAAGAGCAATTTCACATCGCCTGCCCCCAACCTAAATTTGAGAAAGATGGGTGCAACCAAAGCGCTTATCAAAAGGCTCTTGGGGTGAATGCTCGAGCCCTGGATGCAAGAAAGTGCTGCAAATCCAAAGAGCCCCAGCAGTAAAGATTTATTGGCAATTCGGTGAGTACGTAGATCTTTAAAAGTTAGATAAGAAGAGAAAACTACTAGGGCGATAAACACCGCAAAAGGCTAATGAAGAAAACCTTTGGATAGATCAGGCTGTGGATTAAGTGGTTGCGTTAACCAAGGCTAAACGAAGATCTTTATCGATCTCCGTGCCGGCTAAGTCGGTAACCAAGCTGAGTTGATCTATCCCCTGGTAGAGCAATAACTCAAGGCCACTAATGATCTTTCCGCCTGAATCACTCCAACGCCTGGCCAATAGTGTTGGCCAGGGTTTATACAGAACATCAAATAAGAGACCTTTGATATTGCGCGATAAATTCTCTGCCACCAAATCTGCAGCTCCCGACGGCGTTGTATTAACCACCAGGTCGTAACTGCTTAGATCAGCGGAATCATCCCAATCCAGAAAAGAACATTCGATCTTTTGAAAACAAGCTGCGATGGCGGGGCTACGACGAACGCTGCGGCGCATCACATCTACCGAAGAAGCGATGTCGTCTAATGCGCCTGCCACAGCGCGCGCAGTGCCACCAGCGCCTAACACCAAAACTCTTTCAAAGCGGTCATAGCCAGCATTTACCAAAGATTTTACAAAACCAGATCCATCAGTACTGGTAGCGCTCCAACCATCACCAGTCTTCACCAAGGTATTGATAGATTGAATTCGCTTTCCCAATTCATCAACTTTTACAATAACTTTATCGCTGGACTGCAATTCTAATACTTCTTCTTTAAGTGGCATCGTCAAAGATAGATAGTCGAATTCACTTCCGCGTTCTTCCAGAAATTTTTGAAGCCCTCCACCGCTTACTTCAAGGGCGGTGTACTCACCGGTTATACCGAGGGCTTTGAATGCAGTCTTATGCAGTAGAGGTGAAAGTGAATGGGCAATCGGAGATCCAAGTACCGCCCCGCGCAGATGTTGTGTGCTCACTTGGTGCTCCTAAAGGCTCCGGCTCGCAAATTTTTCTTGTACTCAGCCTTCCATAGATTGAATTGATCGTTACTGGAAGTGAAGCGAGTGTCGCCGGGAGCCACAGTTATAAAGTAGATCCAGTCACCTGGTGCAGGGTTTACCGATGCAACCAGCGCTGCTGAACCTGGATTGCCTATGGGCCCTGGAGGAAGTCCATATTTGCGATAGGTGTTGTAATCAGATTTTAAGAGGGTTGACGCGGTGCTCAAGAAGATCTTTCCACGAACTTTCTTAACATAATGAATCGTTGAATCCATCTGCAACGGCATACCTTTTTCAAGCCGATTACGAATTACGCGCGAGACTTTACTGAAATCCTTAAGATCGGCCTCGGCCTGAATGATCGAAGCAATCGTTAACAACTGTTGGGGAAGATACTTGCCACTTCCTGCTGATATCTGGGATTTAGATATTTCAGAGACTCCGCGCTCCACCATCACGTTGATGGCCTCCTGCGCTGTCGTGCCCTTAGCAAATGAATATTGAGCTGGAAAAAGTAAACCTTCTAAGGTTTTATAACCGGTCGGCAACTTAATCGACTTTACAGCCGCCAAAATGTCCTGGCTTGCAAAACCGGCGGCCTCCATCTGCGCAAAAACTTCGCTATTCCATGCGCCTTCAAATATGTTAATCAAGCCGGAGATGCGTTTGGGATCTAAAAGTTGCTCGAGCGCATCCCGAGAACAAATTCCTAATTGAATACGGTGCGTTCCCGGCGCAATTCTCTGGGAACGTTTATCGCCTACCGCAACGCGGAAAAATGCAACGCTAGATTTGACAACTCCCTTTTGAAAAAGCTCTTGTGCGATCTCGGTTCCAGTTGCACCTTCCCCAATAGCAATCACAATCTCTTGCGAACTATTGGTCGTACAAGGAAAATCGGCCGCCGCCCCGCCACCCTTACGCATTTCGTGTACTCCAGCTGTAAAAATCGAAACGACTGCCAGCGCTGAGAAAACTCGAAGGAGAGCCGGGTTAGCGAATTTCATTAGCCAGTCCCTGCTCCAGAATCGCAACGGCTGCCGCAGCATCGATTAGAGCCTTTGCGCCTTTGGCATCAATGCCTGACTCACGAAGTTTTTTAGCAGCGGTAACTGTGGAAAGGCGCTCATCTACTAAGGTAATTGGCAGATCAAAATTAGAAGTAAGAAATTCAGTGAACTCTAAAACTTTAGCCACAGCGCTGCCATCGGATCCATTTAACAATTTGGGATTTCCAACATAGGCCTTGACGGGTTCGTACTCTTCGAGCAACTTGGCAATCTCCGCTTTTAGTGAGGGGGCTTTGCTCTGCAAAGTTGCAATTGGTGTAGCTAAAATTCCATCTGGATCACAAATGGCGACACCTATACGCACATCGCCATAGTCGAAAGCGATTCGACGGCCGATACGCGCCATCAATTACCTGACAGCGCCTTAGTAATTGCTGCTAACGCCGCTGAAACGTCAGCGATAGAAGTTCCGCCACCTTGGGCAAAATCATCTTTACCGCCCCCGCCCCCGCCAAGAATTGTGGAACCAATCTTTACCAGCGCACCAGCCTTAATACCTTTAGCGCGCGCAGCATCGCTAACTGCGGCGACCAATACCGGTTTACCTTCAACGACGCTGACTAGAACCACAACCGAATCAGCGCTGCGCGCACGAAGATCTAAAGCGATCTTGCGTAGATCTTCGGCAACTATTCCATCGCCGATCTGCGTTGCAATCACAGAAGTTCCATTTAATTCTTGCGCTTTAGCTGCAACCGATGAGAGATCCGACATCGCAGCTGCTGAACGAACAGCAGCGAGCTCTTTCTCAATCTCTTTCATCTTTATCAGAAGATCAGAGATTTTCTCAGGTAACTCTTCAGCGCGTGAGCCTTTGATCAGGCTGGTCAGAGAATTTAACAAGATATGTTCGCGTGCTAAGAAGCGGTAGGCATCTACACCAACAAGTGCTTCCACGCGACGCACGCCTGCGCCGATAGAAGATTCACTGAGTAGTTTTACAACGCCAAGTTGTCCTGATCTAGCAACGTGAGTGCCACCACAGAGTTCGCGCGCCCAATCTCCAACGCTGACCACACGTACTTGATCTCCATATTTCTCACCGAAGAGAGCCATGGCGCCAATCTTCTTAGCGGCATCTTGCGCCATGACTTCTGCACTAACTTCTAAATCCTCCAACAACAAAGTGTTCACTCGTGATTCGACATCATTTAAAACACTTTCTGGGACTGCGCCAGTTGAGGGAAAATCAAAGCGGAAGCGACCCGGAGAATTCTCGGAACCTGCTTGGGTGGCAGTCTCGCCCAATAATTCACGGAAGGCTTTATGAACCATATGGGTTGCAGTATGGGCGCGAGATATCGCGTTACGTCTCTCATTATCAATTTCAGCTAAACCATCATCACCGAGAGATACTTCACCAGAAAGTACCCGACCGCGATGCACAGATAATCCCTTAACAGGTGATTGCACATCATCAATCTCCACGATCGCACCGCTTGCTAAAGTGATCTTTCCGCCATCTGCTAACTGCCCGCCGCCTTCAGCATAGAAAGGCGTGCGATCTAAGATGATTTCTACATCAACACCTGCGCTGGCGCTCTTAACACTTATACCGTCGACGAGAATTCCGTTGATCTTGGATTCAGATCTGATGTGGCTGTAGCCAATAAATTCGCTAGCGCCGTTTACGTCAGCAATCTTCTTATACTCACTTAAATCGGTGTGGCCGCTCTTCTTAGCCTTAGCATCAGCTTTTGCGCGATCGCGCTGTTCTTTCATTAAACGAGTAAAGCCAGCTTCATCTACTTCCAAGCCTTGTTCGCGTGCCATTTCCAAGGTTAGATCAAATGGGAAGCCGTAAGTATCGTGAAGTTTAAATACCTCATCCCCCGACAAAATCTTCTTCTTCTCTTTCTTAAGTTGCGTTGAAGCAAGATCGAAGATTTGCGTACCGCTCTTTAAGGTTTGCAAGAATGATTCTTCTTCGGCCACAGATACCGCAAGAATACGTTTGGAATCGCTAATTAGCTCTGGATATTGTGGCCCCATGGCACCAATCGCGGCCACGGTCAGCTCCGACATAATCGGATCATTTGTACCGAGCAAGCGCATATTTCTGATGGTGCGGCGCATCATGCGACGCAGAACGTAACCGCGGCCTTCATTGCCTGGGGTTACGCCATCACCAATTAACATTGCCGATGTTCGTGCGTGATCTGCAATAACGCGCAGTGCGATATCAGATTTCTCGTTAGCGCCATACTTAACACCAGTTAGATCCATGGCACGATTTAATATCTGCATAGTCGTATCGATCTCGTAGATATTTTCAACACCTTGCAATAAAGCTGCGGTTCGCTCAAGTCCTAAGCCGGTATCAATGCTCTTGGCAGGAAGCTCACCAAGAATTGGATAACCATTCTTATCGCCACCAGCACCGCGTTCGTTCTGCATAAAGACTAAGTTCCAGATCTCTAAATAACGATTTTCATCGGCTATTGGTCCGCCATCAATTCCGTAAGCTGGCCCGCGATCGAAGTAAATTTCCGAACATGGACCACATGGCCCTGGTACTCCCATCGACCAGAAGTTATCGGCCATATCGCGGCGTTGAATTCGCTCCTTTGGGATTCCGATCTTTTTATGCCAAATATCGGCCGCCTCATCATCAGTTAGATAAACAGTTACCCATAATTTATCTTCTGGGAAACCATAACCACCATCGGATATTGATCTTGTTAATAAATCCCAAGCTAGAGAAATTGCTCCTTCTTTAAAATAGTCTCCAAAAGAGAAATTTCCGCACATCTGAAAGAAAGATGCATGGCGAGTAGTCTTTCCAACTTCATCAATATCTAAAGTACGCACACATTTTTGTACCGATGTAGCGCGCTTGTAAGGCGGGGTTACTTCACCTAAGAAATATGGCTTGAATGGAACCATTCCGGCATTTACCAACAACAAGTTCGGGTCATCTGCAATCAAAGATGCCGATGGCACCACGGTATGTTTTAAACCTTCGCGGTTATCACTTTCAAAGAAGCGCAGCCAGCGCGAACGGATCTCGGCGGATTCCACTTTCTGGGTTCACTCAGCCTTCTTCTTCTTTTTGGAGCGCGCCTTCTTCATATTTGCTGCGCTGATGAGAGCACCCGCCACCTTTACCGCAGGTCCACTCTTATCCATAAAACCGGTTGTCGCATCAGCAACTTTGCTTGTCACATCTTCAACATTCTTGGTAATACGAGCAAAGCTTTCGAGCGGACTATTGATCAATTCAACAGTTCTAGTTGATTCATGAATTAGTGGAGCGGTCTCATCTGTCATGGTCTTCAGAGAGGTCTTTGCCTCATCAATAAAGCGACCAATTCGAATCACCGCGTAAGAGATGGCGATGGCAATGACAAGCAGAGAGCAAGCAGCAATTATCGTCGCTATTCCTCCTGGGCCGGTCACCATTCTTCGCGCCTCTCGCTAGGTACTGCTGGTTATAGTTAAGAAAAGTTAATAAGTAGAGCCTACCTGAGAAGACTCTTAACTCTTGCTTTCGGCTTTCGGTAGGCCGTCGATGCCGCTCTCTTTACGCTGTGCTGGCGTGATTGGCGTTGGCGCACCAGTTAGCGGATCTCCGCCGCTGGCAGTCTTTGGGAATGCAATTACTTCGCGAATCGAATCGCTACCGGTCAGCAATGCGCAAACGCGATCTAAACCGAGTGCGATTCCACCATGTGGTGGTGGTCCATAGTTAAATGCTTCAAGTAAGAAACCAAATTTGCTGGTAGCTTCTTCATCGCTAAGCCCAATTACGCTAAAGACATCCTTCTGAATTTGGCGATCGTGGATACGAATCGATCCACCACCGAGCTCAGTACCGTTAAGAACTATGTCATAGGCATAAGCCAGCGCATTTGCAGGATCTGTCGCAAAGCTCTTTGCAAACTCTGGTTTAGGTCCAGTAAATGGATGGTGCACCGCAGTCCATCCCCCGTTATCGGTTGGTTCAAACATCGGCGCATCGACTACCCAGAGAAATTCCCAGGCGCCCTCATTAATTAGGTTACAGCGTTTGCCGATTTCTAAGCGAACCGCGCCAAGTAGTTGCAGTGATGCGCTGCGTTCGCCAGCTGCGAAGAAGATTGCATCTCCTGGCTTAGCGCCAGCTGCTTGCACAATTCCCGCAGTTTCTACTTCTGAAATATTTTTGGAAACCGGACCACCTAAAGTGCCATCTTCATTTACAAGAATGTACGCCAAACCTTTAGCTCCACGTGCTTTCGCCCAATCTTGCCAAGCATCTAACTCGCGACGTGGAGATGATGCACCCCCTGGCATTACGACGCTGCCAACATAAGGTGCTTGGAAGACTCGGAATTCTGTCTTGGCAACGAACTCTGTCTGTTCTACGAGTTGCAGATCAAAACGTAGATCTGGCTTATCAGAACCATAGTTCTGCATGGCATCTGCATATGTCATGTGGCGAATCGGGGTCTTAATTTCGAAACCAACCGCCTCTTTCCAAATCCTGACTAACAATTTCTCAGCAACTGCCAAAATATCTGCTTGATCAATAAAGGACATCTCAATATCGAGTTGGGTGAATTCTGGTTGGCGATCGGCGCGGAAATCTTCATCGCGGAAACAGCGTGCGATTTGGTAGTAACGCTCCATACCCGCAACCATCAATAACTGCTTAAAGAGTTGTGGAGATTGAGGAAGCGCGTACCAGCTACCGGGTTGCAAGCGAACTGGCACTAGAAAATCACGCGCTCCTTCTGGGGTACTGCGGGTTAAGTAAGGAGTTTCAATCTCTAGGAAATCCAGATCTTCCATTACACGCCGGATTGTCGAAGTAACTTTTGAACGCAATCGCAAATTAGCCGCTGGCTTCTCGCGACGTAGATCCAAGTAGCGATACTTCAAGCGAACTTCTTCTGAAATTTCTGATTCATTGCCACTATCTACCGGAAAAGGAAGTGCTGCAGATTCACTCAATACTTTGACATCATCGCCCATAATTTCGATGGCACCAGTTGGTAACGCTGAATTGGCATTTCCGTCCGGACGTAAAACAACTTCGCCCGTGATCTGCAAACACCATTCTGCGCGTAATTGGCCAGCTAGCGCCTCATCGCGGATAACGACTTGAACAGAGCCGGTGGCATCGCGTAGATCGATAAAGGCAACGCCGCCATGATCGCGACGACGAGCTACCCAGCCAGCCAGAGAAACAATTTGACCGGCATCGGTTGCGCGCAATGAACCAGCGTCGTGGGTACGTAACATCTCGTGATTGCCCGCCTTAAATTCTTAACAGAAACTTTAGAGAGCCCCGATTAGGGCCTTCTGTAATTCGCTAATCTTAACCGAAGTTGTCGTGCCATCGCTCATACGTTTGAGTTCAACGATGCCGGATGCAACCTCAGAATCACCAATAATCACGACATAGCGTGATCCGCTCTTATCGGCAGCCTTCATCGCCCCCTTTAAGGCGCGATCGCCGAAAGCAATCTCGGTACGAATTCCGGCCGCGCGAAGTTGCGTCGCTATGAACAAAGCATCTGATTTCTGATTATCGCCCAGTGGAATAATAAATAGATCAGATGTGAATTGATCTTCTTTAATTGCTCCCTCGGCTTGTGCTGCAAGCAGTGCGCGATCAACACCTAAACCAAAACCAATGCCAGAAAGTGATTGCCCACCAAGAATTTCCATAAGTCCGTCATAACGTCCTCCGCCACCAATCCCAGATTGGGCGCCAAGATCTGCATGAATAAATTCAAAGGTCGTTCCGGTGTAGTAATCCAAACCGCGCACCATGCGCGGATTTACTTCGTAGGCAATGTCCATCTGATCTAAATACTTCTTTACTTGTGTGAAATTGGCTAAAGATTCTGGCGACAGATAATCAAGTAATAACGGTGCGCCCTGCATCGCCTCTTTCATCTCCGGACGTTTATCGTCAAATAGACGTAGTGGATTTATTGCTGCGCGCGCACTGGTTGCTTCGTCAAGATCTAGCTTGGCGATAAATTTAAGTAAATCCACCCGATGTGCTGCGCGAGATTGCGAATCTCCTAGCGATGTAATTTCCAGGCGATAGTTACGTAGCCCAATTGCTTTAAATCCTTGATCTGCAATAGCAATTACTTCAGCATCAATTGCCGGATCATCTAAGCCAATTGCCTCGATTCCAACTTGATAAAATTGACGGTAGCGACCTGCCTGTGGACGTTCTGCTCTGAAGAATTGGCCCGAATACCAAACCTTTACTGGAAGTTGTCCGCGATCCAGACCTTTCTCAATTACCGCGCGCATTACCCCGGCTGTGCCTTCGGGGCGAAGTGTGATTGAACGACCGCCGCGATCTTCGAAGGTGTACATCTCCTTGGAAACTACATCTGTAGATTCACCGACTCCGCGTGAGAAGAGAGCGGTATCTTCAAATACCGGCAGTTCCATCAATTGATATCCCGCCAATTTTGCTGGAGCAATTAAGGAGCTACGAACCCATTCAAAGGCAGCCGAAAGTGGAGGCGCGTATTCGCTAACCCCTTTTGGCGCTTGGATCTTTTCGTACTTCATACCCGTAATTCTTTCAGATAAGGGTTATTTTTTCGCTCGAATTTAATTGTGGTCTCAGGTCCATGCCCTGGTAGTACTCGCAGATCATCGCTGAGCGGGAGAACCCGTGTTTTCAAGGTTTTGATCATGGCATCGTGTGATCCTGAAGGTAGATCTGTTCTGCCAATCGCGCCGGCAAAGAGGACATCCCCAGAAATTAAGAGCTCATCATTTATGGAGAACATTGTGCTGCCTTTTGTATGTCCTGGTGAATGGATTGCAAGGATCTTCATATCAAGAATTTCAATTAACTCGCCGTGTTTTAAATTGCGCATATCAAGCGGCTCTTCGAAAATCATTGCATCTAAAGTTGCAATAAATTCTGGGCCATGTGCGCCTTGCGGCTTCAATAAATATTCGCGATCTTCGGCATGTATATAACTAGGAATCCCATACCCATCAGCCAAAGGTTTTACCGAAAAAGTGTGATCCAGATGTCCATGTGTCATTAAGGTGGCTACTGGTTTCAGGTGATACTCGGCGACGATGGCGGTTATCTCATGGGAAATATCCGGCATACCTGGATCGATGATGATGCACTCATGCCCAGGGGCTGAAGCGATGATCCAGCAATTTGTGGCATACATCGGAGCTGGATAGGAGGTGACAAACATAAATAACCCCTCCAGTAACCCGATATTTAAGCGCGAACTTTCACTGCGCACTAAGACAGGGTACCTTTTATCTCTGCAATATCCGTCTTACACGCTCCAACAACGAAGGCTTAAACGAGCCGACGCGCTGAAAGGAAAAACCATGACCGAGAACATAACTCCAGGATCAATCAATATCGCACCGATTGCACCAACTATTTTAAGTGCAGCTAGCGCCCTAATCGGTGATCCTTCAAAATTCGGTCGAGTAGCTGAAGACGGAACTGTCTATGTAATCACTCCACAAGGAGAGAAAGCAGTGGGCTCATACCCCGGCAAAACTGCCGAAGAAGCGTTGCAATATTTTGTTCGCAAGTTTGAAGCTCTAGCATCTGAAGTCGCACTTACCGCAGCGCGCGTCACAAGCGGTGCAGTGGTCCCATCTGATGCCTACGACGCCGTTAAGAAATTGCGCCAGCAAGTAGCCGAGCTAAATGGCGTTGGTGATCTCGCTGCCCTTTCCGCCTCAGTTGAACAGATCGAACCTCTAATTGAAGGCCATCGCGAAGCATATGAAGCCAAGAAGGCCGCCGAAGCCGCTGATAAGGCTGCCCGCCGGGAACAAGTTTTAATTGAAAAAGAGAAGATAGTTGCCGAGGCTGAGTCACTCGCTCTCTCAGAAAGCTGGAAGGTAACTGGCGATCGCCTTAAGACTCTTCTAGAAGAGTGGAAGTCAGCGCCTCGTTTAGATAAGAAGGCAGATGCTGATCTCTGGAAGCGTTTTTCCGCATCACGCAATAAATTTGATAAGCGCCGTCGTACCCACTTTGCGACCTTGGAAGAGACAACCTCAAAGGTAACGGCTGCTAAGAAAGCGCTAGTTGAAGAAGCAACTGCCTTGGCAACTTCTACTGAATGGGTTCCGACAGCTCGTAAATTCAAAACACTTATGGATCAATGGAAGGCCGCCGGTCGTGGCAAGCCAAGTGATGATGCCAAATTGTGGGCAAAATTCAAGGCCGCCCAAGATCAATTCTTCACAGCAAAGAACGCTGATTTAGAAAAGCGCGAAGTATCGATGAGCGCTAACTTAATCAAGCGCGAGGAGTTAATTGTTCAAATCGAAGCGCTGGTTCCTTTTTCTGATTTAAAGCAGGCTAAGGCGGCCTTCCGCGAACTCTTTAACGCTTGGACCAAGATTGGAATCACTCACCGTGATAAGCGTGCCGCACTAGATGCGCGCGTTGCAAAAGTCGAAGAAGCAATAAAGAGCGCAGAGGCAGAAATCTGGCGTAAGACAGATCCTGCCGCTAAGGCCCGCGCGGCAGATGTGGTGAAACAACTTGCTGATTCAATCGCAAATTACGAGAAAATCGCTGCAAAGTCTGAAGCGGCAGGAAATGCCAAGAAGGCCAAGGAAGCACTTGATTCAGCAGTTGCCCGTAAAGTCTGGCTCGCTGAAGCTGAAAAATCTTTGGCGGAATTTAACTAATTTCGATAAACGTCGTACACGCCTTCAACGGCGCGAACGGCGGCTAAAACTGAATCTAAATGCGTGGCATCTGCCATTTCAAAGGTGAATTTTGAGATAGCTGTCCGATCCTTTGAAGTATTAACAGCTGCGCTAAGAATATTTACCTGCTGCTCTGACAAAGTCCGTGTTACATCTGCTAATAGTCGCGGGCGATCCAGAGCCTCAACCTGGATATTTACCAAAAAGACGCTACCCGCCCCTTCCAGCCATCGCACATTAGCAATACGCTCGCCTTGATTTTGTTGCAAATCGGCGGCATTGATGCAATCTTCTCGATGCACAGAAATACCGGAGCCTTTGGTAATAAAACCAATAATTGAATCCCCAGGTACTGGCGTACAGCATCTAGCCAGCTTTACTAAGACATCCCCTACGCCTTCAACTTCAATCGCACTGCTAGAACGTCGAACCACGTGAGAGCCCGTTGGGATATTTTCCATAGTCGGTTCGGGGTGTGAATCTTCAGTACCTAGAGCATGCACTAATTTTTCAATGATCGATGCCGCTGAAACATGGCCATCTCCCACTGCGCTATAGAGCGCAGAAATATCCGGGTAACGCAGATCATGTGCCAGTTCCAAAAGTGAATGCCCAGCAAAAATTTTCTGCAGCGGCAATCCCGCTTTGCGCATCTGTCGAGCTATAGATTCGCGCCCGGCATCGATGGCTTCTTCGCGACGCTCTTTACTGAAGTGCGCCTTAATCTTTGAGCGCGCACGTGGTGATTTAACGAAGTTGAGCCAATCCCGCGATGGCCCGGCGTTTTCGCTCTTATTGGTAACAATTTCAACCACATCACCATTTACTAAGCGAGAATCCAAGGGAACTAACCGGCCATTTACCTTTGCACCCGCGCAGCGACTGCCAACATCGGTATGCACCGAATAAGCGAAGTCGACCGGCGTTGATCCACCTGGCAGTGCGATAACGCTGCCCTTTGGTGTGAAGACGAAGACTTCAGGGCTTCCTAAATCAAAGCGCAGCGCCTCCAAAAATTCAGACGGATCTTCTGTCTCCTTCTGCCATTCGTGCAATTGACGCAGCCAAAGCATTTCGGGAGATGAAGAGTTAGATTCACTTCCCTGCTTGTATTTCCAGTGTGCGGCGATACCGAATTCTGCACGTGAATGCATATCGAAGGTTCTAATTTGAATTTCAATGGCCTTGCCGTTGGGACCAATCACTGTCGTATGCAGCGATTGATAAAGATTGAATTTCGGCATTGCGATGTAATCCTTAAATCTTCCCGGAACTGGCGACCAACGCGCATGGATGGCGCCGAGTACGGCGTAGCAATCGCGAACATCATTAACTAGAACTCGGATACCGACTAGGTCATAAATATCATTGAAATCACGGCCACGAACTACCATCTTTTGATAGACGCTAAAGAAGTGCTTCTTGCGTCCGGTTACCGTCGCAGTGATTGAATCCTGAGTTAAATCGCTTTGGACCGCGTCAATTACCTCTTTCGTCAGCGCATCGCGTGATGGTGATCGCTCGGCAACTAAGCGAGAAATTTCCTCGAACTTCTTTGGTTCTAATACTTCAAAGGAGAGATCTTCTAGCTCCCATTTGATGGCGTTCATTCCAAGGCGATGGGCCAGCGGTGCATAGATATCTAAAGTTTCACGGGCCTTGCGTTCAGCGCTTTCGGTTGAGACATATTTCCAGGTACGAGCATTATGTAGACGATCGGCTAATTTGATAACCAGCACGCGGATATCGCGAGACATCGCAACAACCATCTTGCGAACTGTCTCTGCCTCCGCCGTTGGACCGTAAGTTAATTTATCTAGCTTCGTGACGCCATCGACTAAATTGGCGATCTCATCCCCAAAATCGTTACGCAATTGCGCTAGTGAGTAAGGCGTATCTTCAACAGTATCGTGCAACAGAGATGCGATTATCGTTGTGTCATTTAAACCAAGTTCAGCCAATATTAAAGAGACTGCGACTGGGTGCGTAATGTAATCTTCGCCGGATTTGCGCAGCTGACCGGTATGGGCAACTTTGGCAATCTCATATGCACGTTCTACATCGGCGAAGCGACTGGTCGGATGATTCTCTCTTAACGCAGAAACCAGCGGCGCAACGAGTATGTCATTGGCCATATCTCGTTATCGTCTCTCGTTGGTTTTGCGCCAGTGGCGAATTAACTCGCTTTACTTGCGCCCTTTACGTTTTGGTTGATTGCGTGGTCCACGATTAGCACTTGGTGCAAAGACAGGTCGGGCAGATGCAGCCGTAACTGTTTCAGCAACTGCTCCCCCGCGAGATGCCACGCGCTTGGCAAGAGCCTGCATCGCTGGCTCTTTTTCGCGAAGTGAGGCAAGGAACGGTGGTGCGATAAAGATTGAAGAGTAAGTACCGACGGCTAGGCCAATAAATAGTGCTAGAGAGAGATCCTTAAGCGTTCCTGCGCCAAGCAGGCCAGCGCCAACAAAGAGGATTGATCCCACAGGCAATAACGCGATTAACGAAGTATTGGCCGAGCGAACGATGGTCTGATTGACCGCCAAGTTAGCCGCTTGCGAATAGGTAACTTTGCCGACAGCCGCAACTGATTTGGTGTTCTCGCGGACTTTATCGAAGACAACCACTGTGTCATAGAGCGAATAACCCAAAATTGTTAAGAAACCAATTACCGTCGCGGGCGTAACATCAAATCCGACCAGTGCGTAAATTCCGACGGTAATGAAGACGTCATGAATAACTGCAACGATTGCAGAGATCGCCATCTTTGGCTCAAAGGCCATTGCTAAGAAGAGCATGATGACAAGCAAGAAGGCGAAGAGGCCATAGAGCGCCTTCTTAGTAATTTCCTTACCCCATGATGGACCAACTAGTTGAGTGTCGATCGATTCGAGCGTTACGTTAAAGGTCTGAGTCAGCGAGGCCTCGACCGCTTTGGATTGTTCCGAGGTGAGTGCGCCAGTTTGAATACGGACTTTATCATTTCCAATTTTCTGGACAATGATCTCGCCAGGAATGCCGGCGCCAGCGACAGAGGTGCGAGCTTGCTCAACGCTAATGCCTGATTTATTTACGGTATAGGAGGAGCCGCCCTTAAATTCAATTCCAAGGTGAAGTCCTTGGATCGCCAGCGCACCGATCGATAGCAAGATAAAGATGGCAGAGATTGAATACCACCGGCGGCGTTTTCCAATGAAATCAAATGATGTCTCGCCTGTATATAAACGACCACCAAGTCCAGTTAGCTTTGACATCGCTTATGCCTCCAAAGTTGAAGTAGTTACTTGATTTGTAGTCGGTTTAATACCGATGCTCTTTGGCGATAAACCAGAAAGTCGGTGTCCGGAGGCGAAGAAATCAACACCTGCAAGAATGGTGACGATCGGCTTTGTAAAGAAGAAGACAACAAATAGATCAACCAATGTGGTCAGACCCAAAGTAAATGCAAATCCACGAACGCCTCCGACTGCAAAGAAGTAGAGAAGAACTGCAGCGATTAGCGAAACTGCATCGGCTACTAAAATCGTATGTCGCGCCTTTATCCAACCGCTTTCGACGGCAGAACGGAGAGATCTACCTTCGCGCGCTTCATCGCGGATACGTTCGAAGAAGACGATAAATGAGTCAGCGGTAACACCGATCGCAACGATTGCACCTGCGATACCAGCCAGAGTTAACGTGAACCCGATGCTCTTACCCAAGACTAAGAACAGTAGATAAACAAGTCCACCGGCAACGGCGAGAGATCCCACTGTTACTAAACCTAGTCCGCGGTAGTAGAGAAGTGAGTAAATAACTACCAGGCCAAGACCGAGGAATCCTGCCAAGAGACCGGCATGTAATTGGTCAGCTCCAAGTGTTGGTGATACTTGTTGGACTTCGCCGCGATCAAAGGCGAGAGGAAGCGCTCCATATTTAAGAACGTTAGCTAAATCTTGCGCTTCAACTTGCGAAAATGAACCAGTGATCTGTGCGTTGCCAGATGGAATCGCTTCGTTGATACGTGGGGCAGAAACCACTAGGCCATCAAGAACAATTGCAACTTGGTTAAGTGGTGAAGCTAGCGTGGTCACGCGATTAGTTAAAGCGCCAAAAGCTTTGGTTCCGTCACCGTTGAAAGTCAGTGAAACAAACCAGGAAACTCCTTGCTGCGGATTAAAACCGGCGGTCGCCGCAGATACTTGCTGGCCGAGAACTTCAGCAGGAGCAAGAATGTACTTAGCACCACCTTCGCGTGAACAGGAAACAATTGTGTCAGTCGGTGCATCGGCGCCCGTACCTTGACGATTAGCAGAGTTTGTACAGTCCAGTGCTGCAAATCGGGCGTTAATTTCTGGTGATACACCAGCAGCAGGAGTTGCCGCTGTTGCAGTATCTGCAGGATTGGAAACTCCAGCGCTTTCGGCTAGTACTTGGCGAAAACGCAGTTCGGCTGTCTGCCCAACTAGATCAACAACGCGACGGCCGCTATCGCCTGGTACCGAGATTACGATCTGGCGATTTGTTCCACTACCCTGCGCGGTTACTTCACTTTCAGCCACGCCAAGTGAGTTAACGCGTTGGCGAATAATTGTTACCGCTTGGTCAACTGCTTCAGTTGTTATCTTGTTGGCATCATTGGATGCGCGAGGTTGCAGCGTGACGCTAGTACCTCCGCGCAGATCGAGGCCAAGACGGACAGAGGAAGCGCCTTGAATAAAAGTGGTAACAATTAAGCCGAGCAGGATCACAGCCAGGATCACGAGAGATCGGCCAGAGCGGGCAGGGCTCTTCACAGTTTTATTTGGTGTGGACATAGGAGCAGAGTCTAGGCGTCATCGACGGGCGTGTCGAAAAGCGTCGCAGCCCCAGCAGGTGGTGTTCGTCCCACATGCGCCCAGCCTTGCGCCGTTGCGATTCGTCCGCGCGGAGTACGCGCCATAAAGCCATTTCTAACTAAAAATGGCTCGGCCACCGATTCCACAGTTTCAGTCTCTTCGCCAACGGCTATCGCTAGCGTTGAAAGACCTACTGGCCCCCCGTTAAATCGTTCAATTAGTGCAACCAGAACCGATCGATCGAGGCGATCTAAACCTTTTTCATCTACTTCATACATTTCCAGGGCTGCCATCGCATCACTATGCGTTAGATGCGTTGCGCCTTTAGCCCCAGATCTAACCTGCGCATAATCTCTCACGCGGCGAAGTAAACGATTGGCAATTCGGGGTGTTCCTCTGGATCTGCTGGCAACTTCGCTAACGGCCTTGGCATCAATTTCCAATTGCAAGAGCGCTGCGCTGCGTCGTAGTACCTCTTCTAACTCATTTTCTTCATAGAAATCCAAATGCGCAGTAAATCCAAAGCGATCGCGAAGTGGGCTCGGCAATAAACCAGCTCGAGTAGTTGCGCCAACTAAGGTAAAACGCGGCAATTGCAATGGAATAGCTGTAGCTCCTGGCCCTTTCCCAACAATCACATCTACTCGAAAATCTTCCATTGCCAGATAGAGCAATTCTTCAGCCGGACGTGGCAGGCGATGAATCTCATCTAGAAATAAAATTTCACCTTCTACTAACGAAGATAAAATAGCGGCCAGATCTCCGGCATGAGTAATTGCGGGCCCACTTGTTATGCGAATGGGTGTCTGCATTTCGCTGGCTAAAATTAAAGCCAGAGTTGTCTTGCCAAGTCCAGGTGGGCCAGATAGAAGAATGTGGTCAGCGGCGGAATTTCGTTGGCGCGCCGCCGTAAGAAGTACATCGATTTGATCACGCACTCTATGTTGACCGATAAATTCCTTGAGAGTTTTGGGGCGAAGCGCATGTTCGGCTGCAGAATCATCATTTGCAAAATCTGGACTAACTAAGCGCTCATCGCTCATAACTAACGACCACCCTTTTGCAGAGCGCGCTTAAGGAGATCAGATAACTCCGCAGAATTGGCATCTCCGCCTTCTTCAGATATCTGATTGACAACGTTAGTTATAGCGCTATCGGATTCTTTGGCAGAAAAACCCAAGGAAATTAACGCACTGGCAAGTTGTTCACGCCAAGCAGGTTGATGATGTGCACTCTTACCGCCAGAACCGAAATCGGTTAACTTGCCTTTGAGCTCCAGAATCAAACGTTGCGCACCTTTGCGACCAATACCCGGCACTTTCTCAATTGCCGAAATATCTTCATTTGCAATCGCTAAGGCAAGTTGGCCAGGTGAGAGCGCTGCAACTATAGACATCGCTACTTTTGGTCCAATTCCACTTACGGTCTGCACAAGTTCAAAGAGCGATCGGGCACCGTCATCTAAAAATCCAAAGAGAGTGAGCGATTCTTCACGGACAACTAGACATGTATAGAACTGCGCGGGTGCTCCAATATTTAACTGCGCGCTAGTTCCGGCAGTTATGGTGATCGACAATCCAACTCCCCCAACCTCAACAATTGCGCGATCAGAGGTAAGCGAACGCACCGTGCCGTTTATGAGCGAAATCATTTGCCTACCAACTTAGCCAACCGAGATTTTTCAGCAATCACAGCTGCCGCTAACTTCGAATCACCAGAGCCGCGCCAGATATGACAGATCGCAAGCGCCAGCGCATCGGTGCTGTCGACTGGTTTAGGAATCTCTTTTAGCGCCAGCAATCGTTTAACCATTTCCGCAACTTGCACTTTATTGGCGCGACCTGATCCGGTTACTGCTGCCTTGACTTCACTAGGCGTGTGCATGACAACTGGAATTCCAGCGCGAGCTGCAACAAGTAACGCAATACCAGCGGCTTGGCCAGTTCCCATAACGGTTCGGACATTGTGCTGCGAGAAGACTCGTTCGACTGCAACTACATCTGGACGATTATCTTCAATCCATTGCGTTAGCTCGCGCTCCAATTGCAGAAGGCGGAGTTCTAAAGCCGTTGTGCTGGGGGTCAGGATTACGCCTACATTTATAAGACGAAGTTGCGAACCGGGAGCGCCTTCAATTACGCCAACACCGCAACGAGTCAGACCTGGGTCTACTCCCAGGACTCGGATTTCTCGTTGGCTCATAACCTCACAGCCTACGACGCCAAGTGCGCGCTGTTAGGAAAGGCTCGCCATAACTTCATCGGAGACATCGAAGTTACTGAATACATTCTGCACATCATCTAACTCTTCAATCGCATCGATAAGTTCAAATACCTTGGTAGCGCCCTCTGCATCAAGCGGAATAGTCATAGAAGGCAGGAACGATGAATCGGCGGATTCGTAATCGATGCCTGCTGTCTGCAGTGCGGTTCGAGCTGTTACCAGATCACTTGCTTCGCAAACTACTTCAAAGGAATCCCCGAGATCATTTACTTCTTCCGCGCCAGCTTCAAGAACTGCTTCCAAAATCCTCTCTTCAGTCACGCCCGCAACCTTATTAACAATAATTACGCCCTTGCGATTGAAAAGATAGGCAACTGAACCTGGATCGGCCATTGATCCACCATTGCGAGTTACAGCAACGCGAACTTCAGAGGCGGCGCGATTGCGATTATCAGATAGACATTCGATCATGATGGCAACGCCATTTGGACCGTAGCCTTCATACATAATCGTCTGCCAGTCAGCTCCACCAGATTCAAGACCTGCACCACGTTTTACCGCGCGATCAATATTGTCAGCGGGCATGGAATTCTTCTTAGCTTTAGCAATTGCATCAAATAAAGTTGGATTGCCATCAACATCAGGTCCACCGTTGCGTGATGCAACTTCAATCGCCTTAATTAGCTTAGCGAAATTCTTAGCGCGTCGGCTATCGATGACCGCTTTTTTATGCTTTGTCGTTGCCCACTTGGAATGGCCGGACATTTAAAACACCTCAATCAAACTGGGATCGGATTTGGAGCTTTTGCAATGGGGCTACTTTATCGCGCCGGCACAGACTTGATCAAAGAAGTAGCGATGCACGCGTAAATCCCCTGTCAATTCTGGATGGAACGATGTGGCCAATAGCGAACCTTGGCGCACTGCTACTGCATGGCGTTTGCCATCGCTTCCTTGAACATCTGCCAAGATTTCAACTTTTTGACTTACTTCTTCTACCCACGGAGCCCGGATAAAGACAGCACGAAGAAGTTCCTGATTAAAAGTTAAATCGCTTTCAAAAGAGTCAACTTGACGACCAAATGCATTTCGACGAACGGTCATATCTATCCCGCCGAATGTCTCTTGACCGGCGGCGCCATCGACTATCCGATCTGCTAGCAAAATCATTCCAGCGCATGAGCCGTAAACCGGCATACCTGCAGCAATTCGCTTCCTGATTGGAAGAAAGAGATCGAAAGTTTGAGCTAACTGCGCAATTGTTGTCGATTCGCCACCAGGCAATATCAAGGCATCTACTTCATCTAACTCTTCCGGTCTGCGTACTGTTAAAGCGGCATGACCTGATGCCTTGGCGGCCTGGATATGTTCACGGAAATCGCCTTGCAGCGCAAGAACACCGATCTTCATCGAAAGTAAATTACTACCAGCCGCGCTCGGCTAAGCGATGAGGTGCAGGTAAGTCTGCAACGTTAATTCCAACCATCGCATCTCCTAGCCCTCGTGATACCTCTGCCAATACCTTGGCATCTTCAAAGAAGGTAGTTGCCTTAACGCAAGCTGCTGCACGTGTTGCTGGATCTCCCGATTTAAAGATGCCGGAACCGATAAATACGCCATCGGCGCCCATCTGCATCATTAACGCTGCATCTGCCGGAGTTGCGATTCCACCAGCTGTGAAAAGTACGACTGGAAGTTTGCCGGTTTCAGCAACTTCCTTAACAAGTGCAAAGGGAGCCTGAAGTTCTTTGGCTGCCACATAAAGTTCATCCTCGCGCATCGAGGAGAGGCGACGAATTTCTCCACCAATTTTGCGCATATGCATCATTGCATTGGATACATCGCCTGTTCCTGCTTCGCCCTTGGAACGAATCATCGCTGCGCCTTCGTTAATGCGACGTAGCGCCTCACCCAAATTCGTAGCACCGCATACGAAAGGAACTTTGAAATCCCACTTTTCGATATGGTTTTCATAATCCGCAGGAGTCAAAACTTCAGATTCATCGATGTAATCCACGCCGAGTGATTCAAGGATGCGTGCTTCAACGAAATGGCCGATACGTGCCTTGGCCATCACCGGAATTGTTACTGCAGCTTTAATTTTTTCGATCATATCTGGATCAGACATACGAGCGACGCCGCCTTGGGCGCGAATATCTGCCGGTACGCGCTCTAGCGCCATAACAGCGCAGGCGCCAGCATCTTGTGCAATCTTGGCTTGTTCAGCGTTTACGACATCCATAATGACGCCGCCCTTTAGCATCTCTGCCATTCCGCGTTTAACGCGCGCTGTGCCGACTGCCTCTGACATGACTTACTCCCTTAAATTGGCTCTTAATATAAAAACTATTAGACCAATACTACTTTGTGGCGGGCGATGGCGCATCCGCAGCCTTGGGCGTGAAAACCGGCTCTTTATCGGTTAAGGCGATCCAAACCTGACCTGGAGCAAATTTGATCTCTTTACCCGATTTATCAAACCAAGTCGTTCCCTGATCACCGGTGGATCTATTCCAATTTGCTGCAATCGCAAGACCGTCACGTAGTACATATCCAGTACCGGTTCCAATCGTTTGACTAAATGGAGTCACACCACCAACTTTGTCGTGATATTCCGAAGGTGAAATAGAAACCAATTGAATCAAAAATGTAGTCGGACCTAATTGCAATCCAGATGCAGACAAATCTGGAACGCCTCTCTGTGACAACAACCAACGCCCTTGCGACAGTGACCAGGTGGCATCGTAAGAATTAGCTGGCCATGAAACTTTCACGGATGCGACAGCAGTCCCGGTATCTGGTCCATCACCGAAGCTCCAACCAATCGGTTTAGATTGAGCAATAGGTAATTTTGACGCTGCAGCGTTAGTCATCAATTTCCGCGCTTGTAGCATCATTGCTGTTGGTGCAACCCTCAATGGATCAGTTGCGTAAATCTCCGGTGATTGGCGTTGCGCACCTAAGTTCTCGAGATTCGCCGCCGCAATAACTGGCAGCAATTTTGATTGTGCACCGCTATAGGCAAAGGCTACTCGACCGTACTGCTGCAGAATTTCGATATCTGAAATGCGCGCACTTCTAACCGGGCCCACTACCTGTGGAATTTTGGAACTAAAAACCGCTGCAAGTCGGGTAAGCCCACCTTCGACTTGTTCGATGTAAACAACATCTGCATCTTCTAAACCGGCTTGCGGATGTGCTGGTGGAGTGTCATCGATCTTCACAACCAGGATCGGACCATCGCTGCCTACTCGACCGCTAAGTGAATTAGTTGGCTCTGATTTACCCAAATTAGGAATCAAAGTGACAACTTTGACTGAGGGTAGAAAATTAAAGAGCGCAATAGCGACAACGGCGATCGAGGCTAAGCCAGCGGTGCGTTTAAGAAATTTCTTAAAGGACATCAGCTTCGAATTCGTAGGTAACAGGTAGCGGTGCCCGTCCGGCTAATCTAAAGATCTTAAAGACTGGCTTGGCTCGCACCATCTGCGTGCGGGTTACAGCATCAACATGCATCGCAATCGCAATCCGAATCTTGTCAGTTAGCTCCGAAAGTTCGCGAAGCAAATCTCTCTCGATCACACCTTCAACTAAATGGCCATCATTTAAGAGCAGTCCTAACGCACCAGACAAACCACTCTCAGCCTGAGACCGCGTCTTCATCTGAGCATCACGCGCCTGATGTGCTGCTGCAGTTAGTAGAAGCGAGGAAGCAGGGTCGGCGATATCGCTCTTGGCAATCTCTAAAGCCACTGCAGCACGACGTTGCAGTAATCCATCCAAGTTTGCCCAACTAGTTTCCACACGATGGTGTAAACGATCCAAACGAGTTGCCGAATAAGACAAGTACCAGAGCGCAAAGATGACGAATAGTACTAAAAAGAAATATCTCTCCATTTAATCACCTTCCCGTCCAAGAAAACGATTCCAAGCGCGATTTTCAGATGAGAGAGAAATTCCGTTGCTGCCGACCAAGGCCATTTCATAAATAGAGAAAATATTTTCAGCAACTACATCCCAATCAAAACGTTGCGCATATTCTTTACCCCGTCGAGCCAGCGACAACCTCTTATCTTTTTCACGTAACAGGTCTATGACGACCTTAGCCAATTCCTGCGGATTTTCGGACTCAAAGAGCGCACCGTATTCGCCATTACCAAGCAGGGAGACAAAGGCGGGAATATCACTTGCCACAACTGCCGCTCCCCCAGCTAGTGCTTCAGCGAGAATGATTCCAAATGATTCACCGCCTGTATTTGGTGCGATGTATAAAGCAACCGAAGATAAGAAGTCAGCTTTATCCTTCTCGCTAATACGCCCAAGGAATTCAAAGCGGTGGTGCAATTGCGGGTCGATCTGATCTTCAAAATCTTTACTATCGCCTGGTCCGGCCACGATGACTCGAACATCAGGAGCAAAGCGCGCGATAATTGGTAACGCTTCCAGCAGCACAGATAAGCCCTTGCGAGGCTCTTCAAATCTTCCGATAAAACCTAAGGTGTTGCCACTCCATTGCGCACGAACTTCGCCATCGCGATAACGGTCGGCATAGATTCCATTTGGCACAACCACTGCATCGGTCTGTAAATGTTCGGTAAGGGTCTCGCGCGCGGCCTCGCTTACCGCAATTCTCGCCGAAAGTTTTTCGATAACTGGTTCCAAGATTGGACCAATTGCAAATATCGCTTTCTGACGTTTGGCTGCAGCGTGGAATGTTCCAACCAGTGGCCCTTCGGCAGCCCAACATGCAAGTAAAGATATGGAAGGAATTGCCGGTTCATGTAAGTGGAGTAGATCGAACTTGCCGTTTGTAATCCAATGTCTTACTCGCGAGAATGCAATGGGACCAAACAGGACGCGTGCAACCGCACCGTTATATGGAATTGAGATTGGTTTTCCGGCGCTAGTCACATAATCCGGGATGGCATTTTCATCGATTACTGGAGCTAGGACCGAAACATAATGTCCTTTAGCAATTAAGTACTCAGCTAAATCGCGCACATGGTTCTGAACCCCACCCGGGGTATCCCATCCATACGGACAGACAAGTCCGATACGTAACTTTTTTAAAGTCATGCGCTGCGCTCCTGGAAATCGCCATCTATCCAGATTCTTTGCAACATATGCCAATCTTGCGGAGCTTTAGCGATCCCTTGCGCAAAATGATCGGCACAAGTTTGAACTACTTGCGCAACTCGTTCTGAGTCTGTGCCTTCCGAAGGAATCGGAACGCTATTGAACTCCACATGAATCCCCGTGGGCGTATATGAAACAAAGGCCGTAACAAGTGGAATCCCAGTTCTGACAGCTAAGAGAGCGGGACCGGCGGGCATGCGCGCTGGATGACCAAAGAAATTTACATCTATACCACTGCGTGATAAATCTCGATCTGCTACCAGAGCAATCAGCGCACCATCTCTAGCGCGTTGCATAAGTGTCGCCATGGATCTGCCATCTAGGGCGAGAACTTCCATTCCCATATTCTGGCGATACTCTAAAAATTTATTGAAAAGAGCTTCTGGTTTTAACCGTTCGGCCACCGTGACAAGAGGAAAACCCATTCCACAAAAGTATGAACCGGCATGATCCCAATTACCAGCATGAGGCAGTGAGATTACGACTCCGCGACCATCGCGCATCGGTTCGGTTAGCAGCTCTTCGCGAGTAACCGTTACCGTATTTTTTATCCGTTCTTTAGACCAATCCGGTGATCTGAATGTGTCACACCAGTAACGCATATAAGAGGAGACCGCATCCACCATCAGTTGATCTATGGCAGCGTTATCTTTTTCAGGGCAGACTCGTTGCAAATTACTGCGCAACCTTTGAATTGGAGCTGCGTTGCGGCGCAAGGTGATTCTTCCGATCCGTTCGAAGCAGACGTAGGCAAATTTCTCGGGTAGGGCTCTAACCAACTTCCAGCCCGTGAAATATGCAACAGCTACAAGATGGTCCAAGTTCATTGCTTTACAACGCCGCCTTAACGATCAATATCCGTTGTACAGCCGTTATCGCCCCAAGGGCTAAAAGTAGCCAAACCCCAATTGCAAGTGCATATGGGATACCTAGCCCTTCAAAACCTATTGCCGTCAGGGCGATGATGAGACGCTCTGTGCGTTCAGCAATACCACCCGAGCATTCGATTCCAAGTGATTCCGCTTTTGCCCGAATATAGGGAACTAAAGTCCCTGCAACTAGCGCACCAAGGGCAACAGGAACCAGAGGATCATTACTATTAATTAGCGCAACACATAAACCGAGCAATATTGCAGAATCTGTTATGCGATCAATCGTTGAATCCAGGAATCCACCCCAGCGACTTGCTCCAGCGTGTGAGATTCGCGCCATCGCACCATCAAAGAGATCGCTCAGGGCAAAGAAAACGATAAGTAAAGTTCCAATAAAAAACTCTTGACGCGGATAGAAATAGAGAGCGCTAGCGACTAATCCAATCGCTCCCGTGAATGTGACGGCATTAGGAGTTATGCCCATGCGAAGGGCACCGCGCGCTAGTGGATTGATGGCGCGGGTTACGGCTGGCTTTAAAGAGGCGCTTAACATCGCCACCATCGTAGGCTCAAGGGCGGAAATTCACCTATTCTGACGCCTGTGAGTTCTCTTAAACGTATCCACGTATACGGACATGTCTCGGCCCAACCGCAGGCGATCGCTAATTTGTTTAGCGCACAGGTGGCGAGCGAAGTGATCTCCGATTCTGATCTTGCGATATTTGCAATTAATCCTGCGGCAGGAATCGACCAAGACACGATTGATCAATGGCAAGCTTTAAGTGATTATCAACTGCCTCGACTAGTTGTTGTTAATGAACTAGAAGGAAGTGACGCTGATTTTGAAGATGCGATCATGTTAGCCAATCGTGTATTCGATCAATTGGTCACACCTTATTTAGTATTGCACTCTGAAACCGGCAGTCCAATTGCCTTGATTTCTTTAAGTGATTTGCAAATACTCGACTACAGCACAAACCCCCCGACTGTTTCTGTCGGCGAGCATGAGCATGAAGAAATGGTCGCCGAATTTCGCGAAGAGTATTTGGAAGATATTGCTGGTGCTGGTGAGGGAGCTTTCGCAGCTGGCTTACTATTTCCGGCGATACCTATCGTCGTATCCAATGGCATAGGTATCGATATCGTGAAAAGTTATATTGATCAGTTGCAATAAAGTCTTTTACCAGGCGGCAGCTAGCTCATCTCGTGTCTGAGAAAGTAGAACTGGCATAACTTTTGTTTGACCAATTAGCGGCATAAAGTTGGCATCTCCCGACCAACGCGGCACCACATGTTGATGGATATGTTCGGCCACGCCCGCACCTGAAATAGCGCCTTGATTCATTCCTAAGTTAAAGCCTGCGGGCGAGGAAACTTTACGTAAGGTAACCATGGCATGTGCAGTCATTTCAGAGATCTCATCACGTTCTTCTTTAGTTAAGTCAGTTAAATCAGCAACGTGGCGATAAGCGCAGATCAAGAGATGGCCCGCGTTATATGGATATAGATTCATTACAACGTAGGCAGTATTTCCTCGCGCCACGATCAAACCTGCTTGATCATCCAAGGTTGGGACACGACAGAATGGACAGCTGACGTCGTTATCGCCCAACGGACGATTCTCGCCTTTTAAATACTCCATACGATGCGGCGCCCACAGGCGCGCCCAACGATCTGGCATTCCAGGTGTTGGATCAACCATTGTTAAACCTGCTTGCGATCGCGAATTGCGCTCTGAATCTCAGCGATTGCATCCGCAACTGCAATGCCGTTCTTCTGATCTCCGTTGCGATAACGAATAGATACCTTGCCGGCAGCTTGATCTTCTTCGCCTGCGATCAACATATATGGAACTTTCTGCATCTGGGCGTTACGAATCTTTTTCTGCATACGGTCATCGGATGAATCTAAGTCGATGCGAATTCCAGCGGATTTAAACTCTTTTACAACGCCAGTTAGATAATCGGCAAAGGCCTCAGCTACCGGAATCGCAGTAACCTGCACGGGCGCAAGCCATGGAGGGAAGGTGCCGGAATAGTGCTCTGTTAAAACACCGAAGAATCTTTCGATTGAACCAAATAACGCACGGTGAATCATTACCGGACGTTGACGTGTGCCATCAGTTGCTGAATATTCAAGTTCAAATCTTTGTGGCAATTGGAAATCAACTTGGATCGTAGACATCTGCCAGGTACGACCAATCGCATCTTTTGCTTGTACTGAAATCTTCGGACCGTAGAACGCAGCGCCGCCTTCGTCAAGGACTAACTCTAAATTCTGAGCAAGGGCTGCTTTCCGCAGAGCCTCTGTTGCCTCTACCCAATCAGCATCTTCACCAACTGATTTTTCAGGGTTACGGGTAGAAAGTTCGAGGTAGAAATCTTCTAAGCCGTAATCGCGCAATAAATTAAGAACGAATGTTAAAAGCGAATCGAGTTCGCCAACCATTTGTTCTTTGGTGCAGTAAATATGGGCATCATCTTGAGTAAATCCGCGGGCGCGAGTCAGGCCCTGAATCACACCTGATTTTTCGTAACGATAAACGGTGCCGAATTCAAAGAGACGAAGTGGGAGTTCGCGATATGAGCGACCACGTGAGGCAAAGATTAGATTGTGAAAGGGGCAGTTCATCGGCTTCATGTAGTACTGCTGGCCGGCGCGCTTTATGGTGCCATCGGCATGAAGTTCTTCATCCATAACCATTGGTGGATACATACCTTCGGAGTACCACTGCAAGTGGCCTGATTTTTCAAAGAGCGCAGCCTTGGTTAAATGTGGTGAGTAAACAAATTCGTAACCCTCATCTTCATGGCGCTTGCGCGAATAATCTTCCATCGCCCGGCGAATGATTCCACCTTTGGGATGAAAGACGGCAAGGCCAGAACCAATCTCTTCTGGGAATGAAAATAGATCTAGTTCAGTGCCTAGGCGACGATGATCGCGCTTTTCTGCTTCGGCGAGTAGTTCTAAATAGGCGGCTAACTCTTCTGCTGAGGGCCACGCTGTTCCATAAATTCGTTGCAACATCGGATTCTTTTCAGAACCGCGCCAATATGCCGCTGCTGTGCGCATCAACTTAAATGCTGGAATATGTTTTGTGGAAGGCAGATGTGGCCCGCGACAGAGATCTGACCAAACGGGCTGGCCATCACGACCTAAGTTGTCATAAATCGTTAGCTCAGCTCCGCCGACTTCAACGCTAGCTTCATCAACGGCACCTGATTTCAATCCGATCAATTCACATTTATACGGCTCGTGTGCCAACTCTTTTAGCGCATCGGATTCAGAAGTTACGCGACGGCGAAATCTTTGACCATCTTTAACAATCTTACGCATCGCACTTTCAATCTTCTCTAAATCCTCTGGATTGAAAGGGCGTTCTGGATCAAAGTCGTAGTAAAAACCATCGGTGATTGGTGGTCCAATTCCAAGTCGAGTCTGGGCAAAGACTTGCTGCACCGCTTGCGCCATGACGTGGGCAGTTGAGTGGCGTAGCACCGACAAACCATCTGGTGAGGAGATAGAAATTCCCTCAATTACATCGCCGTCAGTAATTTGAGTCCAAAGATCTTTCAGAACTCCATTTACCTTACAGACGACAATGTCTTTACGTTCGGCAAAAATTTGGGTTGGGCGAGCATCGCTTTCCACGCTGGTGCGTGCACCATCTACGGTTATCGATATCTGCGACATATGGCTAGCCTACCGAATGCTTTAACGTCTTTGCCCGAATATTTGCTTCAAGTGCTGCGCAATCTTCATCAATTTTCATAGCGACGCCATCAATCTCTGCAACCGATAGCGCCAGCTTTAAACTCGATATAACAAATGCCGCATCCGCCCGCACTAAATCCGCTTTGCTGATTAACTGGACGCCAACGCCACAGCGCTCAATCACTATCCCCCGCTGTACTCCGGGTAGGACACCGGAAGAAAGCGGTGGTGTGACCCAAGTACCACCTATGCGAAATATAAAATTAGAGACGGCACCTTCTGTTACTTCCAGATCTGAATTAAGACAGATAATTTCATCAAATCCCAACGCTTGCGCCTTTGCCAATAAACTTAAACGGTGTTGATATGGAAAAGTTTTTATAGAAATGCCTGCGACTTCAGAAGGATCGGTAATCACCGTTAACTTGGCCGGCGTAGTTATCTCCTCATAGAGTTGATGCACTGCAACAAAACGATCGCTGGAAAATAACAATCGCAGGCGCCCTACGGTATGTGGCTCCGCAGCCAATAATTTCGAGATGGCAACCCGGATTAGATCTTCATCAGGCAGTTTTATATTCTTTTGTGCAGCAGCATCAATAGCACGCCGCATATGCCGACCTAATTCAAATATCTCGCCATTTTCAGTTTTAATAGTTTCGAAAATACCTTCACCATCAGGCCAGCCATCTAGCGCAACGCCAGCAGAGGCGGCAGCGACGAGTCCGTCATTGAGCCAAATCTGCATTAGATATTTCCCCCAGCAATTGAAATTAATTTACGAGCCTTTAACTGAGTCTCTTCCCATTCGGCCAGGGGATCACTCCCCCAAGTAATTCCTGCACCAGTTCCAAAGCGCAATTGTCCGTCTTTGGCGTTCCAAAAGGTGCGAATGGCAACCGAGAGTTCGCACTTATCTCCTTGTACCCAACCCAGAATTCCACAGTAAGGTCCGCGCGCCACCGGTTCGTGTTCACTAATTACCTTCAGCGCTGAGCTCTTCGGCGCACCGCTAATTGATCCAGCCGGCAAAAGCGCCTTAAGAATTTGGCTCCAAGTTAGATCTTTTTTAAGTGATCCGACAACATCGGAGACCAAGTGGCGCAAACCCGGATGATCTTCACTGCGTAGCAGCTCTGCAACATCGACGGTACCTGGGCGACAGATCTGCCCCAGGTCATTACGCATCAAATCAACGATCATCACATTCTCGCTACGATCTTTGTTTCCAAAGCCCGCTTCACTCAACTTCTGCGTGCCCTTTATCGGGGAAGTTACTAGTTGATCTCCATTGCGGCGAAGAAAAAGTTCTGGCGAAGCCGATGCAATTTGTACCTCGGGAATTGCTAGATAACTGGCGTAAGGAGCTGGATTTTCTGCAAGTAACTTTGCAAATAACGATGCAATCTGATCTCCATGAAAATCTGCGCTCAAAGTTCTACAAGCATTTACTTGATAGACCCAACCGGCAGCGATTGATTCGCGAATATTTGCTACGTATTCGCAATAGGCAGATTGATCCAGCGATGATTTCCAACTGGTGGCAAGTGCCTGCCATTGAATTGCTTGCACAGGGAAATTCGCAGCGTAATTTTGCGCAAACCGCGCCAAGCGAACCCGGCCTTCGAAGGAGATAGTAAGCGCCCAGAAATTGCCATCATCTAAGCGCGAAAGATCATCGCTAACTTCAACGAGCGAATATGCAAACCTGCCGCCCATCCAGAAGCAGTCATCGCGCAGATCCATAGGCGTAACGCTACGGTGAAATCTCTCGCTTTGGCGGTTAGCCCCTTGCTGCGCTAGATTTGCCCCCGCACGAAATGCGGACGTAGCGCAGCTGGTAGCGCGGAACCTTGCCAAGGTTCAGGTCGCGGGTTCGAACCCCGTCGTCCGCTCGGATGGACCGCCGCTTTGGAATTAATTTTTCAGGTGGCGGTTTCTCTATAAGTGAAGAAGTAAAGGTTTGGTCGGATGGCCGAGAGGCGAGGCAAGGGACTGCAAATCCCTCTACACGGGTTCAAATCCCGTTCCGACCTCAAAGTAAAGAATGATCAGAGTCGATCAGGAGATACAGATGACAGAAGATGAATCAAAACGTCCTTGGGGACGTTATGAGATTTCGTCTGAGAGCGATTCTCACAAAGTAAAAACTATCTGGGTAGAACCAGGTAAGCGACTTTCTTATCAGCGCCATCAAAAGCGCGCCGAACATTGGTTCATCGTCGAAGGCGATGCACGCATCACGATCAATGGCGATACCTTTGAAATGGGCGCAGGAGATTCAATCGATATCGAAATCGGTGACTTACACCGCATTGAAAATATCGGTAGCTCTCAGGTTATCTTCGTAGAAGTTCAGACCGGAACTTATTTTGGCGAAGATGATATTGAGCGTATTGAGGATGATTTTGGGCGTTAATTCGCTCGGCTATACTTTCCCAACAATTTAATACCTACCGAAAACATTTACACCCGGACGATTGGCTCAGCGGTAGAGCACCACATTGACATTGTGGGGGTCACTGGTTCGATCCCAGTATCGTCCACAAAAAATCTAAATTTGGATTATCTCATGGTCAAATTTGGCTGACGTTAACTGCCGGCATTTCAATTTTCAGAACTGCTTGATAATCCTAGGCATCCTCGGATAAAACCAAATTATTCTATTTTTTGAAAAAAACCTTAACATAAATATTCATAAGCATCTCATTCCACTCTTTCTCCGATACACCTTCTGGGTTGTAATCATTGACGATTTTTCCAAGCGCAAGCGCTTGGATGAAGGTTGCAAACGCCTTTGGATTAGTGCTGTCTTCGAAGTATTCTTTTTCAATTAAATTATCGATAATGGATGAGATGGACAAAGTTAATTGTTTAACCTCTTCCCCTAACATGCTATTCATTCTTTCATTCTTTAAAGCTAGAGCCAATGTAGCCGCTCTATCTGACCTTGCATCGCTTCGTCGATCAGCGTGAACAGCTTTTGTAATCTCTTCAAAAATTTTAATCAAGTCGTCTCTTGATGTTGATGTGGAAATTCTTGAACTCAGGTATTCAATAGTGGCATCAATCCAAAGTCCATACCTATAGACTCGACAAGTCTCAATTAAGTGTTGAAAGTCCTCAAAATGATGGTACAGAGAGCCTTTAGAAATACCTGATTCTTTCAGAACCTCTTCGATTGTGATTGTGTAATCAGGCAGTTTATCCATGAGGTAACTCGTGGTTTGCAGTAAATGCAACTTTGTGGGATGGTAACTAAAAATCATCAGGTATTAATCCAAAATTTAACCACTTGAAGTTTTTTTGCGAGTTAAGGCATCTACGCTGGAAGAAATCAGAAGGACCAAACCAGTCACAATAAACTTTATTCCAGCTGCGTAACCAAGTAGCCCCATACCATTATCAATGATTGCAACAACGAAACCACCGAGGACTGCGTCACTCATTCTGCCTTTGCCACCGAAGAGTGAGGTACCTCCGATAACAGCTGCTCCCACAGCATAAAGCAGGGTCGCTGATCCTCCTGTGGTGGGTGAAATTGAGTTTTGCCGAGATGCAAAAAGCATACCTGCTACAGCAGCAAAAGATGAACAGATTACAAATGCACTTGTTCTAATTGCTTTAACATTGATACCTGCTCTTCTCGCTGCCTCCGGGTTTCCTCCAACTGCATACAAGTGACGTCCGTATCTTGTACGATTCAAAACGAATGTTCCAACTATCAAAAGGAAAAGAATTACTACAACTACATAAGGCATTCCCTTAAGACTGACTAGTTCTGGATTATTTGAACGTTCTAGATTTAGGAAATAGACTCCTAGGCCGAATATAGATAAGACACCGCTAGTTTTGATGGTACAAATAGTCAGAGAATTAGATTTCAACCCTTTTTTAGATCGCAAATAGATCTTGGTAAGTCCAGCTATTACATATACCACCGCCAAAACAGCAAAAAATAGCCACGATACAAGTGGCGACAAATTACTATTTTGAATCGAGAGTATCACCGGATCTTCGACCCGGATAGTTCCGCCCTCGCCAGCCAATAATAGAAGTAAGCCCTGGAACATAAGGAAAGCAGCCAAAGTCACCACAAAGGATGGAATTCCTAATTGAGAAACCAAGATTCCAATAGCAAGTCCAAGTAGCGCACCAAACAAAATACTAACTGACAATGCCACCCACCATGCAACGCCATGATTAGTGATGAGAATGACCAAAACGGCGCCACATACTCCTGAAGCAAATCCCGCCGATAAGTCAATTTCTCCAAGCAGGAGAACAAATATAAGACCCATGGCGATTACCATCACAGATGCAGCTTGCGTGAGTAGATTGGCAAAGTTTCCGGGGGTCAGAAAAACTTCGCTCATCGCACCAAAAACAATGCATAGAGCTATTAAGCCCAATACACCTGGCAGGGCACCCATGTCTCCAGATTTAACCCTCTTAAAGTATTCACTTGACCATTCCTGGAGCGGTGCGACATCATAATTTTTACCCATTTTATGCCTCACTTTTCTTTGAATGCATGCCCGTGGTTATCAATTGAATAATTTGGGAATCTGTCACTTCTCGCGTTTTAACCTGTGCAGCCATCTGCCCGAGATATAAAGCTGCAATATTGTCGGCAACTTGAAAAACATCCCTTAAATTGTGTGAAATTAGGATTACTGCCAATCCTTTGTCAGCAAGTCGACGTACTAAATTGAGAACTTGTTCAGTCTGTGCAACTCCCAATGCAGCAGTCGGTTCGTCAAGAATAACAACTTTACTATTCCATAAAACCGCACGAGCAATAGCAACAGTTTGTCGTTGTCCTCCTGAAAGAGAAGAAACCAGTTGTCGAATTGACTTTACTGTGCGAACACTTAAGCCATCGAGCGTCTTCCGTGCGAGTGTCTCCATGGTCTCTTCGCTTAGAGTTCCACGGTTAATTATCTCCCTGCCTAAAAACATATTTTGAACAATATCTAAGTTGTCGCATAGAGCTAGATCTTGATAAACGATTTCAATCCCTAAAGATGTTGCATCTCTGGGTCCACTTATCTGAATTTTCTCACCTTCGAAGAAATATTCGCCAGCATCGATTCCATAGATCCCTGACATACATTTAATGAGTGTGGACTTACCGGCACCATTGTCGCCCACTAAGGCAGTTACTTGCCCTGAATATGCGTCGAAATCCACACGTTTAAGTACTTCTACTGGACCAAAACTTTTTTGGATTCCACGCAAAGAAAGGATCGGGCTGGTCATAGGAAATTCCCTTCAGGTTGTAATAAGTGGCTGGGCTTAAATTCTATTAGCCCAGCCACTTATTAGATTTCAAACGTAAGGGCTAATTAACGCCAAACTTTGTACAAAGTTGGGCAATTCCCTTACATACATCGGCTTTCTTTTGGAAACCATCGGCGATCACAAGTTTAACATTCTCTTTTGTGATTCCAACTGGCACGAGAAGAACCGAAGGTACATTGGAAACTCCATTATCAGTAGTTCCATTTGTCTTCGCAGTCTTTCCGTTAATCAAAGCTACTGCAAGATCTGCCGCTCCTTGTGCTTCCGCCTTAATAGCCTTATACACAGTGTTTGAAAGATCACCAGTGAGCACCGCACGAAGACCATCAACAGTTGCATCCTGTCCAGAAACGCAAACCTTTCCATTGAGTCGATTCTTCTTCAGAACTGCGACAGCAGCAAGGCCAAGTCCCTCATTAGCAGAAACAACTGCATCGAGCTTTCCTTTAGCTTTCGTAAGCATCTGCTCGAAGATTACTCCACCCTTTGCGTTGTCCCAATCTGGTACCGCTTGATCTGCAACTAGAGTTCCACCGGTTGATTTTAGATAAGGATCAACAACAGACTTATATCCTTGCTTAAACAAAGTTGCATTGTTGTCGGTTGGGGAACCATTGAGATAGACCACTCGTGGTTTCTTGACTCCCTTAGCCTTCAAGCAATTAACTATTCCTTCTCCCTGCAATTTTCCTACAGAGACGTTGTCGAAAGAGACATAATACGAAGCAGATCCGCCAAGAGTTAGACGATCGTAGTCAATTGTTGGCACGCCTTGTGCTTTTGCCTTGTCTTGAACAGCTTTAGAAGAATCTGAATCAAGATTGACCATGATTAGAACTTTTGCACCTTTTGTCAACATTTGATCGGCAATTGTTGCAAAAGCAGCTTTGTCACCATTTGCATTCTGGATATCTACAGTTACGCCTGCTTTATCAAACGCAGCTTTCAAGAATCCACGATCAGCAGTTTCCCAACGTGCTGAAGATGCCGCATCAGGGAGTATCACTCCCACGAATCCGGAGGCAGCTTTAGCAGGAGTGGAGACAAATGAACCCAAAATGATTGTCGCAGCTGAAATCAACGCGACAACAGAAGTTTTTCTTTTGAACATTTTTTTCCTGTCTACTTTTTCACCTTGAAGAAGTGCCGAAATACTAAATGCACATCTGCATGAGGAGGGGATGTTTTGACTTGAAGTCGATATTGTTACTCAAAATTTATATACTTTTATTCTAACATCTCCTAGACTTTTTTTCTAAATCCGAGACTTTTAAGATCGGCCTACATTCACTTCTAGGATTCAATTAACAATGCGCCACGAAGTCTCCTGAAACAATTCTTGATTCATGTCCGTTTAGTGAGCTACAAATGAAAAATTGTTCAAGATCTTCTACCTCAGAAAGAAAAGTGCGAGAAGTACTCGGTAAAGCAAAGTTGGAGCCAATTAAGCCATTCAAGACAGGCGCTTCCCCTTGGAACTCTAAATGCCTTGTATGTGGATCCATTGCGAACGGAAAATAGTCAAATCTCAGCAAGCGCCAGAGCGGTTGTCGAAAATGTTACTACCGCAAAAAAGGGAGAAGAAATAACCCAATTCTCGATCAAAACCATAAATGTCAGACCTATGGTGCTAAATGTGAGCCAAGTATAAAATTCTTACAAGTGGAGAACATGAAGTAGTTGGTCACCGGTTCGATCCCAGTATCGTCCACGTACGATCTTTTTTCTAGAAAGTTGATTACACTTTCAGTATGAACGAAAAGCAACCGCGTAAAGGTTTTCTCGGCGAATGGGACAAGCTTTCATCAAATATGAAGGTGGTGGCGGTAATTCTTCTAATAATTCCGGTTTTCTTATACCCACCATCGGTATTCCTTTATATGGGTTACGCCGTCTACTTAAATCTGCGAGATCGACGTAAATAGATTTATGAGCGCTGATAATCCAGGGCGTGAGGCGTACTTTCCTGCTATCGAAAAGAAGTATGGCGAGAAGATGAAGTACTGGTTTGGTGTTATGTCTAAACTCGAAGGTAAAAAATATCCAGAGCAGATCGCGCACTTGCGTGAGAACTACGGCTTCTCGCAAGCTCATGCCAATGCCTTGGTTATGTATTCACGTGGGTCCACATCGGCCAAACGCTTTGCTAAACCGGCGGACTACTACAAAACTATTACACCCGAGCAAGCCAAGACAGTGCGCGCAATAATGAAAGTGATCCAAACCAAGTATCCAAAGTTAGAACTTGTCATGGCTTGGAATCAACCAATGTTGCGTGATGGAACTAAGTATGTCTTTGGAATTTCAGCCACCAAGGGATACTTGCTGATGGCTCCCTGGAGTACCGGTGTGATCGAAGAATTTCTCCCAAAGCTAGATGGTTACAAAGTCAACAAGAAAACGATTCAGATTCCTAGTGACTGGGACGTTGATAGCAAGCTCTTGCTCCAGATCGTCAAGGCTCGTTTAGCCGAGTAGTTGTGAGAGGATCCTGCAATGACTAGAGCCAAACTGGAATCCTTTGCCAAAGAGAAATTAACTTTCGGCGCCTCTCCCCTGCAGCGACTAGATCGCTTAACTGAGCACCTAGGCGGCAAGGTTGAGATCTGGGCAAAACGGGAAGACGTTAATTCCGGCCTTGCTTACGGTGGAAACAAAACTCGCAAGCTCGAATATTTGGCAGCCGAAGCGCTAGCCAATGGTTGCGACACTCTCGTTTCTATTGGAGGAGTTCAGTCCAATCACACCAGACAGGTTGCCGCAGTTGCTGCGCACCTAGGGCTCAAATGTGTTCTTGTTCAAGAACATTGGGTTGATTGGGAAGAAGCTAATTACGAAAAGACCGGAAATATTTTGCTAAGTCGCATCATGGGCGCAGAAGTTCGCTTAGATCCAGCAGGATTCGATATTGGATTCCGCAAATCTTGGGAAGATGCGATCGCCGATGTTATTGCACGCGGCGGTAAGCCATATCCAATTCCAGCCGGTGCCTCTGATCATCCACTAGGTGGCCATGGCTTTGCGGGTTGGGCCTTTGAAGTTGAAGATCAAGAGAAGGAACTTGGATTTAAATTCGATAACTTCATCGTCTGCTCAGTTACTGGATCAACGCAAGGAGGAATGATCGCTGGATTCGCTCATTCGAATCGCGCTGAGTCTGTAATCGGAATTGATGCTTCCGCCACCGTTGAAAAGACTTGGGATCAAATTAAACGAATCGCATCGCGCACTGCAGCTGCGATTGATTTAGGCCGCGATCTACGTGATTCAGAAATCGTTTTACTAGATCGCTGGCATGATGACATTTACGGAGTTGCCAGTCCTCGGACTATTGAAGCGATTCGTTTAGCGGGCAGCCTCGAAGGAATGATCACTGATCCTGTTTATGAAGGTAAATCTATGGCCGGAATGATCGATTTAATTCGTGAAGATTTCTTTAAGGAAGGTTCAAGAGTCCTATATGCGCACCTGGGCGGACAACCTGCAATTAATGGTTACACCGGAGCCTTTTAAAAGCTAAAAATTTCAAAGAAAAGCCGGGTGGGCCCTCGACCTCCCACCCAGCTTCTTCTCTCTATCCCTTAGTTAGAAAATACCGCGTTCCAATCAGAGATTGTCATTAGGTAGTAAGCGCCACCTTCGATAGTCGCCTTATCAATGGCGAGCTTTCTTGGTGCGCTCTTTGAAGGAAGGTCTGGTCGAGCAATTGCTCCACCAGTTGTATGAACCTGAGCGTTGAAGAAGAAGTAAGTGTTCTTATCATCTGACTTCGCCAGCATCTTGGTAATGTCGATGATTCCTGAGGACTCTTCATCGATTGTCATGAATTGGGCTGCATCAGCTGCGAAGTAGGCTTTGTTAAATTCCGCAACAACTGCGATCTTCTTATCAGATGGGCGGAAAGCAACAATGCGAGATACGTGAGCGTTGTTACCTGGATCTTCTTGAATCATAACGATTCCATTTGAAGTCAAAGCCAAGTTATCTGGCTTGCTCAAATATGGTGCTTCAGAACCATCAAGAAGAAGTTCTAGCTTTGCACCAAGTTCAGGCTTTTGACCATCAACGAAAGTCAAACGCCATAGCGCTCCACCATCACGTGAAATACCTGGCTCAGCAGGATTTGGCTTAGTTGCGCCAGCATCTTTATTGGATTCGGTTGTAATGAAGTAGAAGACGTTTGGATTTGATGAATCCCATTCGCCATCTTCAACACGTGTCATCTCTGTTCCCTTTTCAGCATGATCTTTCTGCTGTGTGGCCATATCGGCGTTCCAGATTGTCTTCTTGAAATCGACTTCTACTGGGTTGTTCTTGCCGTACTTGGCACGGAAAGCGTTGTCATTTGCGATATCTGGGATGCTCATTACGTGTACATCGCCGTTTGTCAGCCCTGCCTTATCGGCAAATGTTCCAGAAGTTGTCTTCTTGCCAACATACATAAAGAGCTGGCTATCTGTTGATGAGCCATCTTCGTTACCCATTACGACAGTGTTGATTCCTGGCTTTAGATTTGGCATCAAGTTCTCCCATGATGCAAGTCCCATACGGGGTAGCTGAATTCCATGGCCATCCATGTCGAATGCGAAGCCGCGTCCATATCCGCTATCGCCATCTTCTTCACCGCTTAGGAATACTCCACCTTCGTAGCCATAAGTTGTGGCGCCATCTTTAAAGGCGAGGTTTCCGGCTTGTACCAAAGTTGCAGAACAGAAACGTGAAATGTTCCAGTCCATACCCTTAGTTGTTCCGGCTGGAGCTCCGCCAATTGGTGTGTCCCCGTAAGCACCGGTGTTGTAGTTGTAGTACTTAATATCTTGGATGAAATTCTTGGCCGATGTAATGCGACCAGTCTTTGTGGCGTAGTTAAATTCTGTAATGGATACGCCCCATTGTGAAGTTGAAGACTTTGAAAGCTGAGCAAGTGGAGAATATGAAGGAATTTCGTGAACAGAGAGAAGTGTTAGATCTCCAGCTGCATTCTTGTATGCGCCCATACCATCAGGGATTCCGCGTACAACGGTGCTCGTGATCTTGTCGCCTGCGTAGGCGATTGGCTTAATTGAAACACCAGATGCAACTGGCAGAATGTATTCAGGCTTTAATGAGGCTGAGTATGCAACGCCTCCGGAGACAGCAACTGCAATAGATGCAATTACCGCGCCGATTTTTACGCTAGTTTTCATGTCAATACCAATCTTGCGTTCCCAGGGTAGGGGCGAGGATTTCTCACTCGCGCAAGGTATGTCGGCTATCTGACTTAGCGGTTAATTACCGGAGTATCGCAACCAAACTCTTAGAATTTTTTAGTTAATTTTTCGTGAACGAAGGGGTTAATACGCCTAGGTCTAGAACATGTTCAATTTTAGCCATGGCAGCAATCAATCTCGTTTCTTCATTCGCGCGTGATACGACTCCGATTCCAACCGGTAGCCCATCAACTAGCCCCATAGGCAAGCATCCAATCGGAGTACCTGCAATTGCTGGTGCCATAGTTATCCAAGTCGCAGACGAGAAGTCATCACCGCCGCCCAGATTGCTCTTCCAGGCAGGTGCGTAAGTTTCTCCGATCAAGATATCAAAGTCCGCGAATGCTGGATTTAAAACACGATTTAGCGCCCAATCGAGATTTTCTTTACGAAGCTTCGCATAATTTGAATTGCGACCGCCCAGTTGTAGCGCCTGCTCGAAGTATTCCTGTCCGAAATGTTTCATCTCTGTGCTTGCATTATCGATATTGAATTTAACTACATCCGATAGCGAGTGAATGCGTGCACCTGCCCGACCAGATAAATAGGCCGCTAAGCCTTCATTTAACTCGTGCATTAAGACTTGGAACTCAGCGGTCCCGTCTTCATCGGTTGGAGCCGGCAGAGAAATTTCAGTTATCTTGATATTTGTCGAACTCATCTTTGAGAGTAATTCTGTAAATAATTGATTTGTCCCAGAATCTTCAGTCGCCCATTCCTTTACATAAGCGATGCGCAGTGGTTCATCTGAAGTAACTGCCTTTGTGTAAATATTCTTATTGGTCAGTACATCTAATAGCGCCGCTGTTTGGGCAACGGTCTGCGCCATTGGCCCGGGCGTATCTTGGCTGGCGCTAATTGGAATCATCGCATCGCGCGCAATTGCACCAACCGTTGGCTTAATTCCAACACAACCATTTAGCGATGCCGGACAAACAATCGAACCGTCGGTTTCGCTACCGACAGCCATCGAAACCAGGCCGGCACCGACAGCTGCACCTGATCCAGAAGAAGAACCACCAGCGCTGTGCGCATGCTTCCATGGGTTGGCTGTTAATCCGCCGACCGCTGACCAACCACTGGTGGATTTTCCAGATCGAATATTTGCCCATTCTGAAAGATTTGTTGCACCAATTATTGTGGCGCCGGCTGCGCGCAAACGTTTAACGATCGTTGAATCTCTAACGACTTCGGTGTCTTGCAGAGCAAGAGAACCTGCGGTTGCGGGTAAGCCAATTGCCTCAATATTGTCTTTGATCAGTATTGGAATACCAGAAAGCGAGCCAGATACTTCATTAAATTTGAGATCTTTCGTTAAGGCCAATACCGAATTGAGTTGGTATCCGCTCTGATCTACATCTGCAATCTTCTGTAGAGATTCTTCTATCTTTGTAAAATCCAATTACGAACACTGGCTTTCTATAAAGATGCGAGAATTTTCAAAGATGATTTCGGCATCATAATCAAGTGTGGCAACGTGATAGCTATTTGTAAGTTCGATGCGTTGCTTAATTCGGGAACCAACGCCCTTCATGACGATCTCCGTATTAGATACTGGCAGAGTGTGATCATCGACGCTGTGGAAGAGCTGCATCGGCACAGTCACATCATGCAATCGCTCACGCGTATATTTGAGCATTTTCAATAGTTCATAAACGCCTCTAGTTGGCAGTGCGTCATAACCCCATTCGGTTACACCCGGGCGCTTAATGTCATCGCCAACTGATTTACGTAATTTCTGAAAGCGAGATAAGAAGAAGGCAATCTTTGGGCCGATAAATGCGACGTGGATCATCGGATTGACCAAGATAATCCCGGTCAATTTATTTGAAGCTTTGGCGGCGATATGTAGCGTTGTCCCACCGCCCATGGATAGCCCGCAAACAAAGATCTTGGTGCAAGTCTTTTGTAATTCGGCGATCTCGGCTTCAACCTTTGCCGGCCATTGCTCCCATTTAATTTCATTTAAATCTTCTGGCTTTGTTCCATGTCCCGGCAACAATGGGACTCGCACGGTGTAACCCTTTTGGTTTAAATACTCAGCCCAGGGACGCATTCCGGCAGGAGAACCGGTATATCCGTGCACCAGAACAACACCGATCTCTTTATTTGCACCGGTTCCAATTGCTGACCAATCTGAAACCAAACCTGCAGGTGCGCCAATTACTGTCATATCGCAAGCGTACTAAGTACTTAGTGTCAGAGCGATGGATTAGCCTTACATTTATGTCGGGTGCGGATCGTTTATTAGTCGATGTGCCCTTTGTCGTCTTTGACCTTGAGACCTCGGGGTCTGCGCCATCCACCGGCGCGGCCGTTACGGAAATCGGTGCCGTGAAAGTTTTAGGCGGGCATGTAATTGGTGAATTCCAAACTTTCGTAAATCCTGGGCACTATCTATCTGACTTCATTACCGCACTTACTGGCATCACAGATTCGATGTTGGCCGATGCGCCAACCATCGATCAAGTACTGCCCACTTTTTTAGATTTCTTGGGGCCTGGCCATGAAACGGTTTTAGTCGCCCACAACGCACCATTTGATATGAGTTTTATGAAGGCTGCCGCGATCGCTCATGAGTATGAATGGCCGGAATACAAAGTTGTAGATACAGCACGTGTGGCTCGTTACGTGCTTGATCGCGACGAAGTCCCCAACTGCAAGTTATCTACTCTTGCGCCGTTCTTCGGTTCTGCCACATCGCCGACTCACCGCGCCTTAGATGATGCGCGCGCCACCGTCGACGTTCTGCACGGCATCTTTGAACGCCTTGGTACTCACGATGTAACAACTCTTGATCAGTTAATAAAATTCAAACGCAAGCGCGCCCGCCGTCCGTTAGATTAATTAACAGCTAGCTCTTGGCTTAAGGCAACCCAGCGATCGAGCAAATTATTTGCCGCACCGCTATCGACCGCGGCGATTGCTTTAGCCAGCGATTTACTGATTCTCTCGTGAATACCTTGCGTCATGTCTCCATCGAAAGCAGCTATTGCAGCGGCGGCATTTAGTAATACCGCATCTCGCGGGGCACCTTTTTCTCCAGCAAAAATCGCTTTGGTTATTCGGGCATTCTCAGTGGCATCTCCCCCGACTAAAGCACTTATTGGAGCGTTAGCTAAACCAAAATCTTTGGCATCAATATGATCGCTAGTGATTTCACCGTTGCCAATTGTTAGAACGGAAGTGCTCGTAGCAAGAGTTATTTCATCCAAACCATCATCGCCGCGAAAGACGAAACCTTCAACGCCACGGTCTGCCAGAACTTGCGCCATAACCAAGTGCATACGCTCATTTGCCACACCAATTGCAGCGGCCTTGGGTCGCGCTGGGTTTGCTAAAGGTCCGAGGATGTTAAAGACGGTTGGTGTGCCTAACTCTTTACGAGCAGGTGCGGCAAAGCGCATCGCTGGATGAAAGACCGGTGCGAAACAGAAACCAATCCCCAGTTCTGCAACTGTTTTAGCCACCTTTGCACCATCAAGATTTATCGCAACACCGAGTGCTTCCAATAGATCACCAGCGCCAGATTTTGAAGATGCAGCGCGGTTTCCATGTTTAACCACGCGTGAGCCAGCTGCCGCAGCAATAATCGCGGCAGTCGTTGAAATATTTATCGTATGTGCACCATCTCCACCAGTGCCGACTGTGTCAACGGAACGTTCGGCAATACTGATTGGCCCGCAATGGGAATACATCTGCTCGACCAAGGCGCCAACTTCTTCCGGGGTTTCACCTTTGGCTTTTAAGGCGAGTAAAAATTCCTTGAGAGTTTCTTTATCTGATCGATCTTCTAAGACTTCGCGCATCAAGCCTTGCGCTTCTAGCGGTTCTAAATCCAAGCCGTTATTTAACTTGGAGATAGAGGCAGCCCAATCGATAGAGCTCATGATTTAAACTTTAAGTTAGCCGATAGCGGCTGCGGTATTTGATCGCATTAAATCTGCGACCGTATTGGCCAAAGTAAATGGATCTATCGGATGAATAACACTGGCCTCGGCGCGTGACCATGCTGCAAGCCAGGCATCTTCACGACGTCCGGTAATCAACAAAACTGGTGGGCAGTTAAAGACCTCATCCTTTAATTGGCGGGCAATTCCCATGCCACCTTCAGGAACTGCTTCTCCATCCAAGATAAATAGATCTGCGCGCAGTTGGCCACTTACGCTCTTACGATCTACAAATGCGCGCAGGGCAGGACCTGTTGCAAACTCTTCGATTTGGTGTTCTGGCAAGTCATCGCTCACTCGTTTGCCAAGGGCAGCTTTGATTGCGGCGCGGACGGAAGCGTCATCGGAATAGACGATGATGATTGGCTTACGGGTCGTTGACATGGGGCAAGTCTAATCAAAGCCAACCCCTGCATCTGCCTGTTTTCTCGCCGAAAAGGGCGTGACCCGTTTCACCCAAATCCAGCCAATTTAAGGGCCAGAACTCGTCCGCTAAATAGGTAGGTAGGCGCACTTTCAGGGATACTTGCCCCCATGACCAGTTCAACAATCGCTGCTGCGCACAAGATAAACCGCCCAAATTTGGTCGCGGTCGGAACGATCGTTTGGCTCTCAAGCGAGTTGATGTTCTTCGCAGCGCTCTTTGCAATGTATTTCACTACGCGCGCCGTTCAAGGACCGGCTATCTGGCTGGAATCAACAGAGATATTAAATATCCCTTTTGCTGCGCTAAATACGACAGTCCTAGTTCTCTCCTCAGTTACCTGTCAATTCGGAGTTTTTGCAGCGGAAAGATTTCAAGCAAAGCGCACCGGATCAATTTTTAAGATTAACGCCTGGGGAATGCGCGAATGGTTCTCGCTAACTTTCTTAATGGGCGCATTCTTTATCGCGGGCCAGATTTATGAATATGCCAGCCTAGTAACTGAAGGTGTAACCCTGGCTTCAACTGCCTACGGTTCAGTTTTCTATGTCGCAACTGGATTCCACGGACTGCACGTAACTGGCGGTCTGATCGCATTTTTAATTGTAATGGTCCGCGTTTCAAAAGCGCGTCGCTTTACCCATAACCAAGCAACAACAGCAATTGTAGTTTCGTACTACTGGCACTTTGTCGATGTTGTTTGGATTGCCCTTTTCTCAGCGATTTATTTAATTAAGTAAGAACTTACAGAGAAGAAACGGAAAAAATATCTTGAAGCGTCTCTCTAGATTTCGCAGACACCGTGCAGTCGCGCCACTTCTATTAGTTTTGGCTCTCTTCTCAATCGGAACAACTTTCTCGGTTGCAGGTGCTGCGACAAGCACACCAATCTCCGCGGCTGAAAAGAGCGCGCTAATCGATGAGGGAAAGCAACTCTTTCTTAAGGGCTGTTCCTCTTGCCACGGTTTAAATGCTGAAGGTGGAGGTATCGCACCTTCACTAATAGGCGTTGGCGCAGCATCTGTAGATTTTCAGGTAGCAACTGGTCGTATGCCGATGGCGGATATGAGCACCCAAGCAATGCGCAAAAAGCCGGTATATAACGAGAAGCAAGTTGAAGCTTTAGCGGCATATGTTGCATCACTGGCACCTGGACCAGAAGTTCCGGGCGAATCGCAATTGAATTACGAACGCGATGGATCAGCTGCGCAAGGCGGTGAGCTATTTCGCACAAACTGCGCGATGTGCCATAACTTCGCTGGACAAGGTGGAGCACTTACTCAAGGTAAATATGCACCATCTGTAATGGGTGTAGAACCTCGTCATATCTACGAAGCGATGATCACTGGTCCGCAATCAATGCCCGTCTTCTCCGATAAGACAATTACACCTGCTGAAAAACTTTCAATTATAAAATGGATTAAGGCAGCCGAAGCCGAGCCACAACTTGGCGGGGCAGCACTTGGTCGAGTTGGTCCGGTTACTGAAGGACTACTTGTTTGGACTCTTGGACTCGGGCTGTTAGTTGGCGTCGCGGTCTGGCTAGCGATGAAGGCGAGATAGAGAATGTCTAATGAAATCGAAGCGATAAAAGATCCTGGCCTTCCAGCGCACGTTCATCGCCGCGCAGATACTGATCCCAAGGCAGCTAAGAAAGCCGAACGTCAGGTTGCGATTCTCTTTCTTCTTTCTGCGCTAGGCACAGTCACAATGATTGGTTCTTATATTTTTATTCCGCAAGATATCTTTATCTTCTTCCCAGTTTTAGGTAATACAAATGCACACCAACTCTTCCTTGGTCTAGGAATGGCGGCATCGCTCTTCTTTATCGGAATGGGCGCAATTCATTGGGCTAAGACTTTGATGCCGGATGAAGAAGTAGTTATTCAACGCCATGAGTTCCGATCCCCTGATGAAGATCGCGCAGACTTTGTAGCAACCGCTAAGGCAGGAGCTGCAGCTGCCGGACTTGGCCGTCGCTCACTAATTAAACGATCACTTGGCCTTTCTCTTGGATTAGCGGGTCTATCTCCTCTTATCTTGCTTCGCGACCTTGGTCCGCTGCCAAAAGATGAACTCTCAAAGACTTCTTGGAAAGCTGGAACTCGTTTAGTAACAGATCCTGGCGATCGTCCAATTCGCGCCGAAGATCTCGAAGTTGGCGCAGTTGCACAGACCTTGCCAGAAATTGCTAAGGGTGGCCATCGCGCACTTTCAGATATTGGAAAAGATGCAGTTCTATTGATTCGCCTCCGCCCCGAAGAATTTAACTTAGATGCTGAACGTCTCTCTTGGACGCACGAAGGAATCATCGCTTTCTCTAAGATCTGTTCTCACATGGGTTGTGCGGTTGCCTTGTATGAACAGCAGACCAAGCACTTGTTATGCCCTTGCCATCAATCGACATTCGATGTTACTCGCGCTGCCAAAGTTATCTTTGGGCCAGCAGCTCGCCCGCTTCCTCAACTAGCGATCACCGTTGATTCTGAGGGATACTTAATTGCGAAACAACCATTTACCGAACCTGTTGGACCTAGCTTCTGGGAGCGCTCATCATGACAGCACGTGAAAGAATCGCAGGCAGTGTCGCTAACTATGTTGACGAGCGAACTGGCGCAGCCGCATGGATGAAGAAGAACCTAAATAAGGTCTTCCCAGATCACTGGTCATTCTTACTTGGCGAAATCGCACTTTACTCATTTGTGATCTTGTTGCTCTCTGGCACATTTTTAACTTTCTGGTTCGATCCATCACAACGTGAAGTTATCTACGATGGTGGATACCAACCGCTATCTGGATTAAAGATGTCAGCGGCTTACGCATCAACTCTGCATATTTCATTTGAAGTTCGTGGCGGACTCTTGATGCGACAGATTCACCACTGGGCAGCTCTTATCTTTATGGCCGCGATCGTCGTTCACTTAATGCGCGTCTATTTCACCGGCGCTTTCCGCAAGCCCCGCGAATTTAACTGGATTATCGGTGTTGGACTTTTGACTTTAGGAATTGTTGAAGGCTTCCTCGGTTACTCACTTCCTGATGATCTACTTTCAGGAACAGGTATCCGAATTGCCGAAGCGATTATCCAAGCCCTTCCCTTGGTCGGCTCTTACCTAGCTTTCTTTGCATTTGGTGGAGCATTCCCTGGTGAGGCATTTATTCCACGTATCTACACCGTGCACGTGCTCTTACTTCCTGGCGCATTCCTTGCGCTTATTACCGTGCACTTAATGTTGGTTTGGTATCAGAAGCACACCCAATACCCAGGTCCAGGACGAACTGAAAAGAACGTCGTTGGTTATCCACTCTTGCCGGTCTATATGGCTAAAGCTGGCGGCTTCTTCTTCATCGTCTTCGGTGTTACAGCATTCCTTGGAGCTGTCGCATCAATTAACCCGATCTGGTTATATGGTCCTTACACACCAGGACAAATTTCTGCCGGATCACAACCCGATTGGTACATGGGTTGGCTAGATGGCTTAGTCCGTATGGCTCCGCCGCTGGAAACGCATGCCTTTGGCCACACCATCTCTTGGAATATCTTAATTCCCGGCCTAATTGTTCCGGGAATCTTATTTACCGGAATGGCTCTATACCCATTTATCGAAAGCTGGATGACTGGCGATAAGCGCGAGCACCATTTACTTGATCGCCCACGCAATGCGCCAAACCGTACGGCCCTTGGCGTCATGTCTCTTACCTTTATGTTGGTTGCACTTATCAACGGCGGTAACGACATCATCGCAACTACATTCCACTTAACTATCAATCAGATTATGTGGTTCTCTCGAATTGCAATCTTTGTACTTCCACCGCTTTCATTCGTTATTACAAAGCGTCTCTGTCTATCGCTACAACGAGCCGACCGTGACCTTGTGCTACATGGACGCGAAACTGGTCGTTTGGTAATGATGCCGCATGGTGAATTCGTGGAAGTCCACGAACCGATCTCACCTGAAAAGGCATGGCTTTTGACTCAGCATGAGCAGAACCCAGCACTAGCCTTAGACGAGAACGATTCACGTGGCGTTCGTCGCCCAGGAGCTCTTAAGAACAAGCTACGTGCACGTTTAAGTAAGGCGCATGCAGTTGCTGTTCCAAAGGTTACCGCCGAAGATCTCAAAGAGATCGAACACCACTAACTCTCGCAGAGGTTCTTTAACTGCACCAAGCTCTTTGCCATCCATTTTGGATTGCGTTCTAAGGAGCCTGTGGCATCTAGCCACTTAACGGCGTACCAAGGAATATTGGCGCCGCTAAAGGTTTCAGTGACCTGGGTTTTCCCATCCCCAAGGTCTTGCAGTTCATATGTCCAAGTCCACTTCATAAGGTGAGACCAAGAAATTTTCTTTCCTTCTTCAAAGGCAACCACTTTATTTGTGATGCGATAAGGAACTTTAATCTTCATTCCCATTCCAAATTTAGCGCCTAGGCTAAGTCGATTCGGTCCTGAAATACTCTTCTGAATCGTGCCTGAACCATCAAAGAGTTGGTGTGAACGTGGATCGGCGATTAGATCAAAGATTCTTTCTGCAGGTGCAGAGATTACGATGCGTGCTGCGGTAGTTCGTGGGATATCAACTTCCAGAATTTGTGCGCGGACTTTTTCCATTGCGTAAATCTAGAGATAAAACCCTTTAGTGGGAAGAGTTCTCAGGAAGTGGCTTCTCATATTCGGTGACAAAACCGATAATGCTAATGATCAGTGCACCGAGTGAGATAAGGGTTAACCACCAACCAATTACAAGAGATAGACCTAAAGCCATGGCACTTAGCGCAACAGGAAGTGGCCACCACGAGTGAGGGCTGTAGAAGCCGAGTTCTCCTGCGCTATCTGCAATCTCTGCAGTCGGACGATCTTCAGGAAGTTCATGACCAATTCTCTTTGAGGTAAACCAGAGATAGAAACCCACCATGCCAGCCAAGCATGCAGCTAGCGTCATGCCGGTTATACCGACCGCTTCTCCCCCAACGAAGTAATAAACAACTGCCATTATTACGTAGAAGATTGAGAGGCCGGTAAATAGGCGCCAGTTGGCTTTCATTAGTGTCCTTCGGTCTTAATGTGCGGATGATGCAAATCAAATGCTGGTCGCTCAGAGCGGATACGTGGCATCGTCAAGAAGTTGTGGCGTGGTGGCGGACAAGATGTCGCCCATTCCAGAGAAGAACCGTAACCCCATGGATCATCGCAATTAACTAGCGGTGACTTCCGGGTAATCCAAACATTTACAAAGAATGGAATCATGGAAAGGGCAAGCAGCGCTGAACCGATTGTTGAAATCATATTCATCGTTGTAAAACCATCAGTTGATAGGTAATCAGCGTAGCGACGGGGAAAACCCTTAATACCAAGCCAGTGTTGAATTAAGAAGGTTAGGTGGAATCCGAAGAACAAAGTCCAGAAGTGGATCTTGCCTAAGCGCTCGTTTAACATGCGCCCGGTCATCTTTGGCCACCAGAAATAGAAACCCGCGAACATCGCAAAGACCACGGTGCCGAAGAGAACGTAGTGGAAGTGGGCAACAACAAAGTAAGAGGCAGAAACTGCAAAATCAAGCGGTGGTGAAGCAAGGATAATTCCGGTCAGCCCACCAAATAAGAAGGTAACTAGAAAGCCCATTACCCAGAGCATTGGGGTTTCGAAGGTGACATGGCCGCGCCACATCGTGCCGATCCAGTTAAAGAACTTCACACCCGTCGGAATGCCGATCAAGAAAGTCATAAACGAGAAGAATGGCAAAAGCACTTGGCCGCTGGCGAACATATGGTGGGCCCAAACCGCAACAGAGAGTGCGGAGATTGCGATCGTTGCTGCAATCAAACCTTTGTAACCGAAGATTGGTTTGCGGCTAAAGACGGGCAAGATTTCAGTTGCGATACCGAAGAATGGCAGCGCCAGAATATAAACCTCAGGGTGACCAAAGAACCAGAACAAGTGCTGCCACAACATCGCGCCACCATTTGCTGGATCAAATAGATGCGAACCAAATAGACGATCTGATTCCAAGCCAAGTAACGCCGCAGCTAGTGGAGGAAACGCCAGTAGCACAAGAATTGAGGTAAGTAGCACGTTCCAGGAGAAGATCGACATACGAAACATCGTCATACCTGGTGCGCGCATTGTGAAAATAGTCGTAATGAAGTTAACGCCACCCAAGATTGTTCCCAGACCTGATACCGCAAGGCCAATTACCCACAGATCTCCGCCAATACCTGGTGAATATGTTGAGTTGGCGAGTGGTGCATAAGCGGTCCAACCAAATGAGGCAGCGCCGCCTGGGGTTAAGAAACCCGCAACTGCAGTAACGCTGCCAAAGAAGAAGAGCCAGAAGGACAACATATTCAAACGCGGGAAGGCTACATCTGCTGCGCCAATTTGCAGCGGCATAATGACGTTAGCAAAACCAACAAAGAGCGGTGTTGCAAACATCAAGAGCATAATTGTGCCGTGCATGGTGAAGATCTGGTTGTACTGCTCGTTGCTTAAGAATTGCATGCCCGGACGAGCAAGTTCTGCGCGCAGAATCAAGGCTAAAAGACCGCCAATTAAGAACCAGGCAAATGTCGTAATCAAATACATATAACCGATGACCTTATGGTCGGTTGAGGTAATCCACTTTACAAAATTCTTGCCCTTAGCCGAAGGCGGCATGGGAGTTACGTTTATGGTTGGACGTTCTGCATAAGTTGTCATGCTGCACTCGCCTTCAGAGTCTCTAGATATGCCTTGTACTCGGTTGGGGTAACGACTTTTACATTAAAAAGCATCTGAGAGTGATTACGACCGCAGAGAATATTGCAACGTCCTGGATATGTTCCGAGCTTATTAGCCGTAAATTCCAGGTGATTGGTAACGCCAGGCAGATTCTGCATTTGAATCATGAACGCCGGAATCCAGAACCCATGAACTACATCGTTGGAGGTGATCGTGTAGCGAACTTTTTCGCCAAGTGGGACGTAGAGGGTGGGAGGATAGGCAGGAGTTCCTGTTACGACTGCTTTCGCGCCAGCTTCAGGATAGGCAAATTGCCATGACCATTGAATTCCTTCAACTTTAATCTCGTGCGAATACGTAGTCGTCTTTTCGGTGATCTTATGTTCTTTGACCGCTGTGAAATAGAAGAGAACGGCCACGATAATAAATGGAATTAGTGTGTAGGCGATTTCAACTGGAATGTTGTATTGAGTCTGCTTTGGAAATTCTCCATTGCTAACTTTGGCGCGATGGAAGATCGCCGGCCATAGAATTAAAATTAAAGTAAATACACCGACGACACCTGCGGCAATCCAGGCGCCTTGCCAGAGAGATAGTGAAGTGTCATTTACGCTGGTAATACCTTCTTCAAACCCAAGCCCAGAGACTTTGGCGCAGCCTGTCAGTAGCAAGGCAATCGGCGCTAAAAGAAGCGCCCGCATTAATGGGCGGGCTGATTTGACGGACATATGGCTAAGGATAGTGCTGCATTTCCCTCATCCGCTCCTTGGCTAGTAGCGTTCGCGGCGTGGTTCCAGTCACAGGAAATTTCCAAGCAGAGACAGCGCTAAATCCACTGGCTCAAGAAGCGCTGCTGGCTGCCTTCGACTCTGGCTGGGCTGATCCCAAGAAGATCGGACAAAACCCCAGCAAAGCGGCGATATTAAGAAATAACGCACTGGAATCGATTTCTCATCGATTGGGACTGGGCGTCGACCAGATCGAAATTACCGGCGAAGTTGGACTTAGTTACTTTCTATCGTTAGCCGGATTTCTTAACCCGGAAAAAAATTTATATTTTGGCGCCGGAGATCGCAGCGGAGTCATCGCCACGGTGCGTTCTCATATAGGTGTAATCAAAGAGATTCCGTTGCGAGAAGATGGACGATTAGATTTTGGAAGAGTTGCGATCGAGGCGAACTCTATTCTGGCTCTCCAATTGGCCAATGGTGAAAGTGGGGCGATTAATTCGCTACCTGAGCAACTTCCCAAAGATCTGCTAATCGCAATAGATGCCACCGCATCTGGCTCTCGAGTGGCACTGCCTGCAAGATGGGACAGCGCAGCTTTTGATTCTCGCGCATGGGGCGGACCCGCTGGATTGGCCATTGTCGCGATTGCAAATTCTGCACAATGGAAGAATCCGCTCCCCCATATCTCTAGCGTCCGTCGCACCTACGGCACATATTCACTTCCGTTATTGCTAGCGAGTGCGGTTGCTTTGGAGAATTTTGAAGAAGATACAGATTTGATCCGAAATCAGAACAAGAAAATACGCAGTGCCATCACCACAGCAGTACCAAATGCCCTAATTGCCGGAGATCTCGACAAATCGATGCCACATCTACTTTCAATGATATTTCCGGGTACGAATGGTGAGGAAATCTTACGTGCTCTAGCGACTAAGGGATTTGCCGTCGATTCCGGATCGGCTTGTACGGCAATGAATCTGCAACCGAGCCATGTTTTAGCAGCTATGGGGCTTCCTACTAATGGAAATATTCGAATCGCAATTCATCCAAAAACTTCTGAATCTGAAATTAATGGGCTAATTACCGCGTTGTTAGATGCGGTTCAATCTCTGCAGCAGAAGTAGCACCATAAGCTTCGCTAAAGCGTGCTAAAAATTCTGCCTTTGTAAAACGATATTCCTGGGTGCCAGTTGTCTCAATTACATAAGTCGCGATCATCGCACCTAATTGTGCACATCGTTCGTGGTTAAGCCCCCAAGCTAAGCCGGCAACGAACCCAGATCTAAATGAATCGCCGACTCCGGTTGGATCAACTTTGCCTTTCTCCTTTGGGCAACCAATTTTTATCGTTTCGCCAGCGACTGATTCAACGCGTGCACCATCTGAACCTAAGGTCACGATGCGATATTTAACTTTCTCCAAAATTTCGCGATCGCTCCACCCTGTCTTTTGGATTGCAAGCGCCAGTTCATATTCATTTAGAAATAAGTAAGTGGCACCAGTTACGAGTTGCTTAATTTCTTCACCGCTCATCCGAGCCATTTGCTGGGAAGGATCGGCTGCGATTGCAATTCCCATCTGGTGGGCGACTTCGGTGTGGCGCAACATCGCTTCCGGATCATCCGGTGAAATAACAAGTAAATCCAGCTTTCCAGTCTTCTCCATAATTGGGGCTAACTCAATATTACGCGCCTCCGACATCGCACCTGGAAAAAATGAGGCAATCTGATTTAGTTCGGTATCAGTTGTGACCATGAAGTGCGCGGTATGCAAAGTCTTTGAGACCAAGACGTGAGAAGTATCAACGCCATGTCGAACTAGCCACGCATCGTAATCAGGCCAGTCAATTCCAACTGCTGCAATCAGAATTGGATTTAAACCCAAGACGCCCATGCCATAGACAATATTTGCCGCGCATCCCCCGCGTCGGACTTCGAGTCCATCAACTAAGAAAGATAACGAAACTTTTTCAAGTGATCCGGCAACCAGTGAATCGGTAAATTTGCCGGAAAATGTCATCAAATGGTCAAGGCCTACAGAACCTGCAACACCAATTTTCATTAGTCTTTAAAGAGAGCGCTTAACTTTAATTAAATGAATCGCCACATGCGCAAGAACCCTGCGCTTGTGGATTATCGATAGTGAATCCTTGCTTCTCGATAGTGTCAACGAAATCGATAGTTGCGCCCATTAGGTATGGATCGCTCATCTTGTCTACAACAACTTTTACCGTACCAAATTCGCGGGCGATATCGCCTTCTTGGTTACGATCATCAAAATAGAGCTGGTAACGAAGCCCAGAACATCCACCAGGCTGCACAGCAACGCGCAGGTAGAGATCATCACGACCTTCTTGCGCTAGAAGTGCGGCTACCTTGGCGGCGGCAACATCGGTGAGTGCAATTGAAGTTGAGATTGATGTCTCGGACGATGTTGTGGTTGTCTCAGTTGTCATGGGCTTAGCCTACCTGCCCTGCTGAGTCGATGCGACAGCAACGCCATTTATAAGCGAGAATGTGGCTATGTCCACATCCCAAACCGGGTCCTTGACGAATCTGCTGCTACTTGGCCGAGGTCTTGATCTGGAATCAGAACGTGGCGTCTCCTGTACAGGTGAACTACCTGCAGCCAGCGATCCTGAACTAGTCTCCCGCGCTCGTATCGCCCGCGCTGCGTTAGGTGATCGTGCTCTCGTTTTAGGGCATCACTATCAACGCGATGAAGTAATCGAGTTTGCAGATATAACCGGTGATTCATTTAAGTTAGCTCAAGCAGCAGCCGCACAATCATCGGCAGAATACATAATTTTCTGTGGCGTTCACTTTATGGCAGAAAGCGCCGATATTTTAACTTCCTCTCGGCAAAAGGTGATCTTGCCTGATCTGGCAGCTGGTTGTTCCATGGCTGATATGGCAACCGCTAATCAAGTGCAGGAATGCTGGAGCCAACTTTCGGCAATTGGTATCGCAGATAAAACGATTCCAGTTACTTACATGAATTCATCGGCTGCGATTAAAAGTTTTACTGGTGAACATGGCGGGACTATTTGTACTTCTTCTAACGCCAAGAAGAGTATGGAATGGGCCTTTACTCAAGGTGAAAAAATTCTCTTCCTGCCAGACCAACACCTTGGCCGCAATACTGCAGTGCTCTCACTTGGCCTTACCCTCGCAGATTGTGTTCTGTGGAATCCATGGAAACCTATGGGCGGATTGACTGCCGAACAATTACAGGCTGCCAAAGTTATTTTATGGCGCGGTCACTGTTCGGTGCATGGACGCTTTAGCGTTGAATCAGTAAATGAAGTACGCAAACGCCTTCCCGGAGTGAAAGTCCTAGTTCATCCAGAATGCCAGAATGAAGTCGTTTCAATAGCCGATGTAGTTGGTAGTACAGAAGCGATCATTCGCGCTGTTGAACAATCACCGCCTGGCAGCAAGTGGGCGATCGGAACAGAGTTGAACTTGGTTTCTCGATTAGCCAATAGCCATCCCGATAAAGAGATCGTCTTCTTGGATAAGACAGTGTGCTATTGCTCAACTATGAACCGAATTGATCTGCCTCACCTGGTGTGGGCGATGGAATCGCTTGTAGCGGGCCATGTGGTCAATCAGATCAAGGTTGATCCTGAGACCGCTCGCTTCTCAAAGTTGGCTCTCGAGCAGATGCTCGCCCTATAGTTTGCGATATGACTAGCCCTGACGATAATTCCCAGAAAAAGGGACGCCCAACGCCAAAGCGCAAAGATGCGCAAGCATCTACAAAGTTCTCTTCTTTAGCTCCCGCCTCAACAAAGGCTGAGAAAGCCCGCGCTAAAGAAGCCGCTCGTGCATCACGAATTGCACAGCGTGCTGCGTATCTACGTGGGGATGAGTCAGCGCTTCCTGCGCGAGATCGTGGACCCGAGAAGAAGTTAGTCCGTAATTTAGTCGATTCACGCCGTTCGATTGGCGAATATTTCCTGCCGGTAATCGGTTTCGTTCTGATTCTTTCGCTAATTCCAATTGCTGCATTCGCCGTTTCGGGAATCATAATTATGTACGGCGTTTTACTCTTCTCTGTGGTCGATGGATTCTTCTTATCTCGCAAAATAAAATCCGAGGTCGCACAACGCTTTCCAAATCAGAGCACTAAAGGCTTAGGTCTTTATGGCTGGCTACGCTCGACCCAGATGCGTCGCATGCGCGCACCAAAGCCACAATCTAAACCTGGCGATAAAGTTAATTAAGCGCGCGGGTTGGGGCTCTTGGTCTCTTTCGGATCTGTAGTTGGGATTGCACCAAGCGCGTTATCGATAGCCTTCATCTGATCAGGTGAAAGTTTCACGCCAGATGCTTTTACATTCTCTTTCACCTGTGATGGTTTGGTCGCACCCATGATCGCGCTTGAAACGTTAGGGTTTTGTAGTACCCACGCAATAGCCAGTTGTCCCATAGATAGCTCGGCTTCTTTTGCAATTGGGGCCAACTTTTGAACTGCAGTTAATACATCATCGCGCATCCAGCGTGAAATCATGCCGGCGCCTGATTTCTTATCAGTTGCGCGCGATCCTGCAGGTGGTTTCTTCCCTGGCAAGTACTTACCTGTTAGAACTCCCTGAGCCATAGGTGACCAAACAATTTGGCCGATACCTTCTTTGGCACTTAGCGGAACTACTTCGCTTTCAATGACTCGCCATAGCGCTGAATATTGCGGCTGGCTAGATACAAAGCGGCTATAGCCCTTGTTATCTTGAATCTTTAGCGCATCCGCGATCTGCTTGGCGTTCCATTCCGAGAAACCAATGTAATGAACTTTACCGGCGCGAATTAGATCATCAAAGGCGCTGAGAGATTCTTCCAGCGGGGTCTCATAATCAAAGCGGTGCATTTGATATAGATCAATGTGATCGGTATTTAAGCGCTTCAGAGATGCGTTACAGGATTCGATAATATGTTTACGCGATAGGCCGCGATCGTTCTTGCCTGCACCCGTTGGCCAATAAACCTTAGTGAAAAGTTCATATGATTCGCGCCTAATGCCCTTGAGCGCTTTTCCTAAAACACTTTCCGCCTTAGTTGCGGCATACACATCTGCAGTATCAAAAGTGGTTATCCCTAGATCGTATGCAGTCCTGACACATTTAATCGCCGCGTCAGATTCAACTTGTGAACCGTGTGTGATCCAATTGCCGTAGGAGATTTCTGATACATACATTCCTGATGAACCGAGGCGACGATATTCCATGCGCTGACCATACCCTCGCTGTCAATACTTGTATCGACACCGCTAAAGCGTGGTTAGTTGCAAAGGGAGCTGGCTTATGGTTTGGTTCGCAGGTAAGACAATTTAATAGTTTTAAAGCTTGCCTTTCAGGGGAAGTCGGTGCAAATCCGACGCTGACCCGCAACCGTAAGAGCGCTCTCGCGCTTAAGTCGGATTACCTGGATCGCTAAGTCAAGAAAGACCAACACCCGCCGAGGTTTGCGGGGTGTAGTCACAAAGAAAGTAGTTTGATTACTTTCATTGCCGCTACCCCGTGAGACTCTTCAACTTTAGAGAGGCTCCAAAAACTTAAATGAGTACCAATAATAGATTTTTCGCAGTTATAACTACTGCCGTTTTAATCGTAACCGGAATTACCTTCGCGCCTACCGCCAATGCGGCTGGGAAAGGTTGGCGGTATTGGGGTTATTACCAAGCAGCCCCAGGTGCAACCACTTGGACTGCGGCAATGACCGGGCCTACCGTTGATGTTGCAGATGGCGCTGTTGAAGGTTGGTCATTTGTATTTAGCTCAGATGATGTCCCATCTATCGCTCCGGCGATTAAGCCAGATTTTGCAACTATTTGTGGCAAGGTCAAGGCCGATAACGACACCAAGCGTGTTGCGTTGGTAATTGATTTTGGTTCATCGGCGTATGCGCCAAAGGGCGAGAAGGTACAAAAGAGCTTTACAACTTGCGTCCGCACCGCTAAAACATCGCAAGGCATAGATGTTCTCGGTATGGCGGTAAAGATTCGCGCCGCCAAGAGCGGCTTAATCTGCGGCATAAATGGCTACCCGAAAAAAGAGTGTGGAGTTGAAATTCCAACACCTACTGCTCTGAAGAAGTAATAAGTACTAAATGAGATCGCTGCATCCGCTTACGTGGTGGATCTGGTCACTTCTGACTATTTGCGCGGTAATTAGCGCCGATAGCGCATGGTTGGCTGTATCTGCCATGGCGGTTGCAGCGATTTTAGTTTGGAGATTCGCCGCTGCCGCACCATGGGCTAAAAGTTTCTGGTTTTCCCTCAGAATTGGCGCTTTTATATTAATAATTCGCACCATAGTTGGAGTTCTAATAGGAGTGCCCATCCCTGGCACTAAATTGGCAACTCTGCCGATTGTGCCGCTTCCACATTGGTTAGCTGGTATTCGCATCGGTGGCGTCATCACACAGGAGCGCTTACTTTCATCGATCCATGAAGGTCTGATAATCGTTGCCGTGATTTCGCTCTTTGGCGCAGCTGTTTCACTAACTAGCCCCCATAAATTACTGCGAGTAACACCGGTTGCAATTTACGAGTTTGGCGTTGCCACAGTAATTGCCACATCTGCGCTACCAAATATGGTCCAAAGTATCTCGCGTATCCGCCGAGCACGTGCGCTGCGCGGTGATGAGAAGCCATCTTGGCGCTCCATTGCTCTGCCTTTGCTAGAGGATTCACTTTCGCGCTCACTTGAACTAGCGGCGGCCATGGATGCGCGCGGCTTCGGAGTCAATCGTAAGCGTTCTCGTTATCGCCCGATCACTTGGCATGGAGTTGATTCGGTAATAGTTCTTACCTCGGCAGTAGTTCTGGCTGTAACGCTGGTGGCGGTTCGATGATTAATTTTTCAAGAGTCTCTTTGGTATATCCGACTTCTACAAAGACAATTCTGGAAGATCTCTCCTTCGAAATTTCCGAAGGTGAGATGGTTCTGGTTATTGGTTCAACTGGTACCGGAAAATCATCGCTCTTACGCTTAATAAATGGACTAGTCCCCCATCACACCGGCGGCATTCTGGCCGGAGATATCACTGTCGATGGAATTTCTACGCGTCTGGTTAGACCTGGTGAACTCTCGCATTTAGTCGGAATCGTTGGTCAAAATCCCGCGCAAGGTTTTGTCACAGATATCGTGGAAGAAGAGCTCGCCTTCGGTATGGAGGCGTTAAATATCGCGCCAGATCTAATGCGTAAGCGGGTTGAAGAGATCCTAGATTTGTTAGCGCTTTCACATTTGCGAGATAGAGCAATTTCAACTCTTAGCGGCGGTGAACAACAGCGAGTTGCCATCGGTAGCGCTTTAGTTATGAACCCTAAGGTTCTGCTTCTTGATGAACCAACTAGCGCACTCGATCCAATAGCTGCTGAAGAAGTTCTCTCGATATTGCACAGACTCGTTCATGATTTGAGTTTGACCGTGGTTATCGCCGAACACCGCCTAGAGCGAGTAATTGGTTTTGCTGATCGAATCATCCATATCGCAGGCGATGGTAGCGCCGAGATTAATTTGCCGGAAGAAATCTTAAAACGCTCCGACATTGCGCCCCCAATTGTTCATCTCGCCCGCGCTTTGGGGCTTTCACAAGTCGGCTTAAATGTGCGTGATGTTAGAAGAATGACTGAAGAGATTCGAACAAATGGAAGAGACCCGGAAGTTATTGCACCTGTGCAAGCAGACTTGGTAATTAGTACCCTAAATTTATCGCTCTCCTATCAAGGAAAACCGGCGCTGCGTGATGTGACAACTAATATCTACAACGGAGAAATTGTCGCCTTAATGGGAAGAAATGGCGCCGGCAAAAGCTCGCTGCTAACGACATTGGTGGGTCTCAATAAAGAGGCGAAAGGGAGTTCTGAAATTTGTGGTTTATCTTCCGCAGATCTCAAAGGAAGAGCGCGACGCGAAATAGTTGGATTCATTCCACAAGAGCCAAGTGATTTACTTTATGGGCAGAGTGTGAAAGGTGAATGTGCGCAAGCCGATAAAGATAATGAATGTGCCGCAGGAACTGCACTGGCTCTGCTCGAGCGAATCGTCCCCGCGATAGATCCAGATACCCACCCCCGAGATTTATCTGAAGGGCAACGATTAGCACTTGCCCTCGCCATTGTCCTATCCGCACAGCCACAGGTTCTAATTTTGGATGAGCCAACTCGTGGATTGGATTATCAAGCAAAGACACTTTTGATCACATTGCTTAAGAGTTTTGCAAAAGAGTTAAATCGATCGGTTTTGATCGCAACGCACGATGTGGAGTTGGTGGCTGAACTCTGCGATCGCGTTATCTTCTTAGCCGAAGGTGAAGTTGTAGCCGATGGTCCAACGCTGGAAATTCTTCTATCTTCACCTGCATTTGCGCCACAAGTTGCCAAAGTTATGTCGCCTCGGCCGTGGCTAACTGTTTCGGATGTTCTGCGGGCGGTTGAGTGATGAAGTTACAAACCAAAGATATTTATCGCTTCTCGCTATCTTCGAAGATTGCGCTAACGCTTGCCTCGGCCTTTGCTTTGGCAGGTTTTATTTGGCCCTTCTTCGCTGCCGACATAAGTAGTGCTCATTTCGCGCAATATTTTTTCTGGATCGCCTTACCGCTCGCTCTTTTCTTACTATTGGCACAGTTAAGTGATCGCAGTCTCGATGCCAAATCTGTAGCTCTTCTTGGAATGCTGGCTGCATTATTGGCAGCACTTCGCCCACTTGGCGCGGGTGCAGTAGGGCTCGAACCAATGTGGTTTCTCTTAATATTGGCAGCACGCGTCTTCGGTGGCGCTTTCGGTTTTCTCCTTGGTGTCTTAGGAATGCTTGCTTCGGCGCTATTTACCGGGGGAATTGGTCCGTGGCTTAGTTACCAATTATTTGCTGCAGGAATTATCGGGCTATTAGCGGGCAGCTTTGCCAAGAAATTGCGTGGCCGGCGCGAACTTGCCTTACTTATCTTGATCTCAATAATCTCCGCACTTAGTTATGGGTTGCTGATGGATCTGCAATTTTGGCCGTGGGCCATTGGCGCTAATACCCAACTCTCTTTTATTCCAGGCGGCGCACTTTCTGAAAATCTGCATCGCTTTATCGTGTTTCATTTTCTATCCTCGATGGCTTGGGATATTCCGCGCGCGGTATTAACTACTGTCCTAGTAATCTCTGCCGGACCTGCGGTTTTGGCAGCGCTAAGGCGCAGCAAAAATAGAGCAGCTTTCTTAACTCCGATTGAATTTAGCGAACGTTTGAGTTAACTAGCGGCAGCTTTGTAACTTCCGCTAGGCAATCGCGGCCGCGCACATCAACAATTACTTGATCACTTAGCTTTATTGAATTATCCAAGAGAGCTAGCGCGATACCTTTCTTTAGCGTCGGTGAAAAGGTTCCGCTTGTTACAACTCCAATGACGGCACCAGATGTGCTCCTGACTTCCATACCAGCGCGTGGAATACCGCGATCTTGACTTACTAAGGCGCGTATCCGCGGATGCGCTCCCGCAGTTTTTTCAGCGCTTAGCGCTTGGCTTCCGCTAAATGATGCTTTATCCCAACCGATTGCCCAAGTTGCGGCTGCCTGAACTGGGCTGATGGCGAGAGTTAACTCGTGGCCGTGCAATGGGTATCCCATCTCGGTTCGCAACGTATCGCGCGCACCAAGTCCGCAAACTAGCCCGCCAAGTGGGGTGATTGCAGATGCCAGTGCATCCCAAACTTTCGAGGCATCCTTCCAGCGAGGAACGATTTCGTAACCATGTTCACCGGTATATCCAGTGCGGCAGAGAATTACCTCGCATCCTGCAATTACCACATGCGCAAAGGCCATGTAATCCATCACAGGATCAATCCCAAAACTCTTGATCACATCTTTAGAGAGCGGTCCTTGCACTGCAATAACACCAAATGATTCGTGGAGATTTACGATCTCTATCAAATCGGGCGATTTACTCTTGAGATCTGCTACCACATCGCTGGTATTAGAAGCATTTGGAATTAGAAAAAGATCACTTGCGCTATTGCGATAGACAATCAGATCATCAATTACTCCCCCATCAGAATTGCAATGCAAGGTGTATTGCGCTTGGCCATCAGAGATCCGATTTAAATCATTTGTGAATACCGAGTTGAGAAATTCCAGGGCACCAGTGCCTTTGACGCTCACCTTTCCCAAGTGCGAAACGTCGAAAATCCCAACTTTCTCGCGGACCGCAGCATGTTCTGCCAATACGCCACCACCTGGATATTCGATCGGCATTAGCCAGCCACCGAAATCGGCCATCTTCGCCGAAAGTTGGAGATGTTTCTCGGCTAAGGGAGAATTTTTCATAGCAACAACTTACACTTACCTCAGGCAAAATTCAGGGCGTAATTACCGCCCGTTTCTAAGGAGATTTAATGACCGCCCTTCGTCTATCCGATGGCATCATCAAAGATGAGATTCTGGTCATTGGCCTCTCCTACAAGAAGTCTTTGAAAGATAGCAAGGCAACGTTAGTTATAGAAAGTGGCGATATCGCCCTCGATACTAAGAAATTGCTGCAAAGCCTCGCCGATTTGGGCGCGACTGGAAAGTGCGATGAAGTAATAAAAATTCCTGGCCTAACTACTCGACTACTTGTCTTCACGGGACTCGGTAAGAATAAAACAACGCAAGATGATGAGATACTTCGTCGCGCAGCAGGAGCGGCCGCGCGCTCCCTTGCAGGAAGTACCGGTGCAACCTTCTCGCTACCGGCAAAGAAAATTTCCACGTTGGAGGCTATTGCGCAAGGTGTTGCACTTGGCGGCTATACCTTTAATAAGTTCCGGGTAGATTCAATGAAAGAGCGCCAGTTAAGCCTTAAGTCAGCGACTATTCATTCAAACCTCGCCAACAAAGCTGAGGCTAAAGATGCAATCAAACGCGCCGCAGTCATCGGCGAATACACCAATTTAGTTCGAGATTTGATTAATACTCCGCCGAGCCATTTAACCCCGGATTCATTTTGCAAAGAATTTACGGCACTTGTTAAGAAAGCCGGCGGCGCTACTGCTGGTCTGAAGGTTTCGGTGATGACCGAATCACAACTTAAATCAAAGGGCTACGGTGGGATTACCGCTGTTGGTCAAGGCTCTGCAAATCCGCCGCGACTTCTACAAATTTCATACACCCCCGTTAAAGCAAAAGCGAAGAAGAGTTACGCATTTGTCGGTAAGGGAATCACTTTCGATACCGGTGGCCTGGCGTTAAAGCCTGCTGTTGGTATGGAGGCAATGAAGTCAGATATGTCTGGCGCTGCTGCAGTATGTGCCGCAACACTTGCGATTGCGCTAATGAAGCTACCCGTGGCTATAGATGCCTATGCACCACTCGCTGAAAATATGATTAGCGATAACGCGACTAGACCTAGTGACATTATTACGATGTTTGGCGGAAAGACTATTGAAGTCTTAAATCCTGATTGTGAAGGACGTCTCGTACTTGGAGATGCTTTAGTTAAGGCACAGGAAAATAAGAAGCTCGATGGAATTATTGATGTAGCGACTTTAACTGGAGCACAAGTGGTAGCACTCGGAACTCGCACAAGTGCGATAATGACTAATAACCAAGATTTCAGCGATCACTTCTTTTCCGTTAGTAAGAGCGTTGGTGAAGCTTTCTGGCCGATGCCGTTACCTGTTGAACTTCGCGCATCCCTTGATTCACCGGTTGCCGATATGGCAAATACCGGCGAGAGAATGGGCGGCATGATGGTTGCTGGCCTATTCTTAAATGAATTTATCGCCCCCGAGTTACCTTGGTTACATCTAGATATTGCAGGACCTGCCTATAACGAAGGTGACCCGTATGGCTACACACCTGTAGGCGGAACGGGTATCGCCCTTCGCTCCTTGGTGGCGCTGGCACAATCTGCCGCAATTTCGTAATCACTGGGTAAAACTGGCAAGATAGGCACGTTAAGTAGATTGCTTTACGAGGGAGCGCGCACGGGTGTCCAACTTTGATCTTGTAATTTTAGGTGGCGGCAGCGGCGGATACGCAGCAGCACTACGCGGGGCTCAACTAGGTTTGAATGTGGCTTTGATCGAAGCGGACAAACTCGGCGGCACATGTCTGCACCGCGGATGTATTCCAACTAAGGCGCTCCTGCATGCTGGTGAGATTGCCGATGGCACTCGCGAGGCTAGCCATTTCGGAATCAACGCTACTTTTAATTCGATAGATATGACGGGCGTTAATTCATATAAAGATGGAGTAATCAATAAGCTCCATAAAGGGCTACAAGGTTTAGTTAAATCTAGAAATATCACCTATATCGAAGGCCACGGTAAATTAGTTGGCAAAGATACCGTTGAAGTAAATGGTGCAAAGTACACTGGTAAAAATATTGTTCTAGCTACTGGCTCATATGCCAAGACTCTGCCTGGCTTAGAAATTGATGGCAAGCGAGTAATGACTTCTGACCACGCGATGAAACTAGATTATGTTCCAAAGAGCGTAATAGTTCTTGGCGGCGGAGTCATTGGCTGCGAATTTGCATCAGTCTGGAAATCCTTTGGGGCCGAAGTAACCATCATTGAAGGCTTGCCTCACCTTGTCGCTTTGGAAGATGAATCTTCAAGTAAGCAGCTAGAGCGCGCTTATCGCAAGCGCGGTATTAACTTTGAACTTGGTGTGCGCTTTAAATCTCACACTGTTACCGCCGATGGCGTAACTATCACTTTGGAAGACGGCAAGGCATTTACCGCCGAAGTTCTTCTCGTGGCGGTCGGACGTGGACCGGTTTCGGCAAATCTGGGATATGAAGAACGAGGCATAACCATGGATCGCGGTTACATCCTGGTTGATAACAAGTGCCGCACAAACGTTCCAGGCATTTGGGCCGTAGGAGATTTGATCCCAACTTTGCAGCTAGCTCACGTAGGTTTTGGCGAGGGAATTCTCGTTGCCGAAGAGATTGCAGGATTGAATCCTCGTCCAATTAATTACGATGGTGTGCCTCGCGTTACTTACTCTGAACCAGAAGTTGCCTCTGTCGGCCTAACAACAGCGCAGGCAAAAGAACGTGGGTATGACGTGGTTGAACTTAATTACGACTTAGCCGGTAACGGAAAAGCACAGATCTTACGTACCGCAGGATCTATCAAATTGGTCTCGCAAAAAGGTGGCCCAGTTCTAGGTATCCATATGGTCGGCTCGCGCGTCGGTGAACTTTTAGCTGAAGCACAACTAATCTTTAACTGGGAAGCATCAGCAGATGATGTTGCACCTTTCATCCATGCTCATCCAACGCTCTCTGAAGCAATGGGTGAGGCGCACATGGCCCTTGCTGGTAAACCACTGCACGCTCACGGTTAATTAAGGAAAAGGAAAAAGTTATGACTTTCTCAGTAACGATGCCCGCACTTGGCGAGAGCGTCAGCGAAGGAACAGTTACACGTTGGCTCAAAGCCGAAGGCGATCACGTCGCAATGGATGAGCCGCTCCTTGAAGTATCGACCGATAAAGTCGATACCGAAATTCCTTCACCTGTTGCCGGCACGTTACAAAAGATTGTTGTCGGAATAGATCAGACGGTTCCAGTTGGTGCCGAACTTGCGATCATTGCAGATGGCGCAGCCCTTGCTGCAACGCCAGCACCAGTTGCAGCACCAGTTGCAGCACCAGTTGCAGCACCAGTAACTCCTCCCCCTGCAGCACCAGTTGCAACTCCATCTGCAAGCAGCGCCGGAACAATCATTACGATGCCCGCACTTGGCGAGAGCGTTAGCGAAGGAACAGTCACCCGCTGGTTAAAGGCAGTTGGCGATAGCGTTGCAGTAGATGAAGCTCTGCTGGAAGTTTCTACAGATAAAGTCGATACAGAAATTCCTTCACCTGTTGCCGGAACGATTATTTCAATTGATGTACCAGTAGATACAACTGTCCCAGTCGGTGCTCGCTTGGCCGTTATCGGTGGCGCGGGTGCAGTTGCTGCGCCTGCTCCAGTAGTCGCAGCTCCAGTTGTCGCACCTGTTGTAGCAGCGCCTGTAGCTCCCGTTCAAACACCAGCAGCACCAATTGCCGCACCTGTTGCAGTTTCGCAACCACTTGATGCTTATGTAACTCCGATCGTGCGCAAACTCGCTTCTGAACTTGGCGTAAATCTCGCAAATGTAACTGGCACGGGCGTCGGCGGACGAATTCGCAAAGAAGATGTGCAAGCGGCAGCACCAAAAGTTAGTTCTCCATCTGCAGCGCCTGTTACATCTGCGCCAGCCGCTGCGACAACACAGCGCTCTGCAGCACCTGTTGCCGTTTCGCCACTGCGCGGTACGACGGTGACTATGTCGCGACTTCGCAAAGTTATCGCAGCGCGAATGGTGGAATCACTGCAAGTTAGTGCGCAGCTAACCACCGTTATCGAAGTTGACGTCACAAAGATCGCTCGTCTGCGCGATCGCTCTAAGCCAACTTTTGAAGCGCGCGAGGGCGTCAAGCTTTCATTCCTTCCTTTCTTTGCCGTCGCTGTTTGCGAAGCGCTAAAGCAGCACCCGGTACTTAACTCATCCGTTGAAGGCGATCAGATTATTTATCACGGTGCAGAACATTTAGGTATTGCAGTAGATACCGAACGTGGATTGCTCGTTCCAGTAATCCATAACGCAGGTGACCTAAATATGGGCGGAATCGCTCGTAAGATCGCAGATCTGGCAGCTCGCACTCGGGATAACAAAGTAACTCCAGATGAATTAGGCGGAGGAACATTTACTCTTACCAACACTGGCAGCCGCGGCGCGCTCTTTGATACACCAATCATTAACCAACCGCAGGTCGCAATCCTTGGTTTGGGTGCAGTCGTAAAGCGTCCGATGGTTGTTAAGGGCGAAGATGGCGGAGAAACAATTGCAATTCGCTCTATGGTCTATCTCGGGCTTTCATACGATCATCGCGTAGTAGATGGCGCCGATGCGGCCCGCTTCCTAGTTACTTTGAAAGAGCGCCTCGAAGGCGGCGCATTTGAATCTGACCTAGGTCTCTAATATCTATGAAGGTTCCCCAAAGAATTGCCATCACTGGCGCCTCCGGTTTAATCGGTAGCGCACTAGTCGGCCACTTAAAATCTGAAGGCCACACTGTCCAACGTTTAGTTCGACGCGCACCAGTCTCTCCAGAGGAAATTCAGTGGGATCCCAAGACCGGCTTTGTAGATGTTGAAGCTCTACGCGGAGTAGATGCAGTGATCCACCTAGCTGGTGTTGGTGTTAGCGATAAACGTTGGACCAAACGCTTTAAATCAGAGATCTTAAATTCACGTTTACTCGGAACAACTGCGATTGCAAATGCTGTGGCAGAAGTTAAACCACAAGTTTTCATCTCAGCCAGCGCTATTGGTTGGTATGGAGATTCTGGCAATCGCGCAGTTGTTGAATCCGACTCTGTTGGAAATGATTTTCTGGCTGCGGTTTGCCGCGAGTGGGAAGGGGCTGCCGATTTAGCTGGTGAAGTGCGCACTGTAAAACTTCGTACTGGGCTAGTTCTGGATCCCACAGGTGGAGCACTTGGACGCATGTTGCCCCTGTTCCGCTTTGGGCTAGGCGGAAAATTAGGTTCAGGCAAGCAATGGTGGTCGTGGATAACTCTGCATGATGTCGTTCGTGCGATTACCTTCGCCCTCGAAAACGAAATCACAGGTCCAGTGAATTTAACCTCCCCAAATCCAGTGACCAATCAAGAATTCACTGCCGCTCTTGCTCGTGCGATGAAGCGACCTGCACTCTTTCCTGCTCCAGCAATTGCTCTAAAGATTGCACTCGGTGGTTTTTCTAGCGAAGTACTTGGTTCAAAGAAAGTTATGCCAACCGCGCTAACTGAAGCTGGCTTCCAATGGGATTATCCGCATATAACAAATGCGCTAGAAGCCCTCGTCGAGCAGTAACTCTTGCGCCGCTAACCTTCCAGATAACATCGCACCGTTTTGTGAAGGCGCTGCTAAATAATCACCCGCACGATAAATATTTTCACTCATCCGCGAACTTTGGATCTTTTGCGCACCGGGAGCAAATAACGGCAACGCAGAATGAATCTCGTACTTGGCTAAGAAGCGCCAGTATGCAGTTGAGGCTCCCCAAAGCAACGCTAAGTGGCGGCGAACCTCTGATTCTGAAGCATGCGAAATAGTTGTGGATGAAATTAAAGACTGACCTGCTGGGGCGTAGTTAGCCGAAAGATTTGAGATAACAATTGAATTAACTACTGGCCCGCGATACTGCGAATCAATCGCAAGCTGCGCATTTTCCGTAGGCGCCGAATCAGTTGCGTGATACCAAGTAGTCGAACTCAATAACGGAGTCACCTGCGTAGCTCCTAATAGCTGACCTGCCGTAGTTAAATCTGTTGCCAAGATGATCTTCTTGGCTTTTACATCACCATGATTTGTAACTAGAAGATTTCCCCGGATCTCTTCCACGCGGGTATTGATCTGCAAATTTGTAACTCTCTTTGCTAAAGCTTGTGGTAGTGCTGCGACTCCATTGGCGGGAATTCCCGATCTCCCTGAGATAAATGATCCAATAACCTCTCGCCCCACAACTGCGCTAACTCGCGCAGGATCTGCAAGAAAAACGCCTTGAAGAAATGGCTTTAAGGCTTTTTTATATAGATCTGTGGTGCCGCTGCGAATTAAGTGCGCTTCAACGCTCTCATTTAACCTCGGTTTTGAGAGCAAATATTTGAGAAAGCAAGCCTTTGCGATGAGTGATCCTGAGGCTCCAGAGAATATTGAAAAAGGCGAATTGCGCGGGTCCCCCAGAGATACATGTGATTGGTCATAGGAGACACGTACCGAACGCGGCGCTAACTTAAAATCTAACTCTTCGCCAATCCCCCAAAGTTGGATTTCAGGATAATTTAAATTAATTAGTTGAAAACCGCGATCCAGGATGAAGCCATCAATTAAATCGCTTGCGACACGTCCGCCGACCCGATCTGATGCATCCAAAACCGTGACATCAGCGCCTGCTTCTTGCAAGGTTAGAGCTGCGCTCAAACCTGCAAGACCGGCACCGATTACTACATACATCTAAGTTGCAAGGCTTACTTATTTTGCAATTTAGATGGCCACCAGATCTTTGGTCCAATCTCGTGGACCAGAGCAGGTACCAAAATGGAGCGCACAATGATCGTATCCAGCAGAACGCCAAATCCCACAGCGAAGCCAAGTTCGGCAAGTGGGACCAAAGGCAGAAGTCCCAAGACCGCGAAAGTTGCAGCCAAGACGATGCCTGCAGATGTAATGACTGCGCCAGTGACGGTCACGCCCTTTACAACGCCTGCGCGAGTGCCAATTTTGCCGCTTTCTTCACGCACGCGGGTCATCAAGAAGATGTTGTAATCAATACCAAGTGCAACCAAGAATATGAATGCGAAGAGTGGGAAGGAGTTATCGCCACCAGCAAAACCAAAGATATGGTTAAAGACAAGTGCGCACACACCTAAAGTTGCAAAATAACTGAGGACAACTGTTCCAAGTAGAACGATAGCGCTCAGAATACTGCGCAACAATAAACCTAGAATTAAAGTAATGACCAAGAGAATAATCGGAATAATTGTATGGTTATCACGATTATTTGCAGATCGAACATCGTAATAAACGGCGCTAGTGCCACCTACTAAGGATGTGGAATCTGCGGTATGTGCAACTTCGCGAATCTTAGGAATGTCATTACCTGCTTCGACGCTATCTGGCGCCTTGTCTAAGGTGACATTTAGAATAGCTCGCCCGTTAACAACTTTCATTTCCGGCTTTGGTTGTCCAGGTAGTTCCATTCCATCGAGCATCGGAACTACATCCGTTACACCAGGGGCAGATTTAACTGCAGCTGTTACCGCTGCCAATTTATTAACATCTATGACAATCTGAGTCGGATCGCCTTCACCACCAGGGAAATGTGTGACGAGGAGTTTTTGACCGACAACAGATTCAGGATTACCAGTAAAGGTGTCTACCGTTCCGATGCCGTCTGCCTTTAAGGTTGAAGATGCGCCAGCGAATCCCAACAAAATTACGCCGGTAATAATCCATGCCTTGCGAGGATTGCGGCCAATTGAGTTTGCAATTTTTGACCAAACACCTGTCATCACATGATCATCACCATCGTTTTTAGGCACACGTGGCCAGAAAATCCAGCGGCCAAAGATCAATAGCAGCGCAGGCAAAAGGGTAAGGATCGTGATCATGGAACACACAATTCCGATCGCGCCAATGGGCCCGAGACCTGCCGTATTTGTTAGCTTGCTAAAGAGCAAGATTAAAAGCGAGATCGAAACTGTAGAACCTGATGCCAAGATCGGTTCCCAGACGCCTTTGTATGCAGCGCGCATTGCCATAAATCGATTGTCGGTGAAGTGAAGTTCTTCGCGATAGCGCGCGATCAACAAAAGTGCATAATCGGTCGCAGCACCAATTACCAAAACAGAGAGAATTCCTTGTGATTGGCCATCAACATCGATGATGTTGTTTTTGGCAAGTAGGTAGACAATTCCACCGGCAGTAGATAGCGCGAACAGTGCGGACATGAGGGGAATAATCCAAAGCACTGGTGATCGGTAGACTGCGATCAAAATGATTGCTACAACGCCAAGTGTTGTAAGCAATAGAGAAGAATCTAGCGTGCCAAAGGCACCAAAGAGATCGCCCAATAATCCACCGGGGCCAGTTACATATGGCTCAAAGCCATTTGCTTTCGCAATCGGTGCGATATCGGTGCGCAGCGCATCGATTATCGCCGGCAGAACCGGTTTATCGTTTGGCAGAACTTTGGCTAATGAATTTCCATCAAGTGGAATGTTTGCAAGCAGCGCCTTGCCATCTTGCGCTGGGAATACAGTTATCGATTGGCCGGGAGCTAGGTAATCTGAAATTCTTGCTGAGGTCCCTGAGAGAGTTAACGACCCAACCTTTGATACGTGATCGCTAATCACAGCGAGCGTTGCTGGAGTAGCAGAACCCTCAAAAAGTACGAGAGTTGGAAAAGCAAAGGTATCTTGCGCTGAGAACTCCTTGATCTCATCTGCAGCAAGCGTTGCTTCAGCGCCCTTGGGTAGAAATGATGAGTTGTTATTTTCTTGCACCGAAGATAGCTTGCCAAAAAGTGGCCCGAAGATGCCGGTAATCATGAACCAGGCGATAACCACCAACATGGCAATTGCATAGGGTTTACGGTTCTTTTGGGCGCGTTGTATAGACACGATATTTTCGCCTTTCGGGCTTAAGTTATGAGCAGAATTCGCTAGGAGCACAGCCTACCTTTAGGCTGTACCTGTGCCTCTTCAATCACCCACTGACGCCGTGCAAAGCGCGTCGCAAATTGAGGTAAACCACCTCGGGCTGCTGGAATATGAGTCGGCACTTGCCCTACAAAGAGAAATTCATCTGAAAGTTGCTTCGGGTAATCGGCCAAATACATTATTGCTGCTAGAACATCCATCGGTCTACACCGCCGGCAAGCGCACCCAACCTTCCGAATTTCCAAATGATGGAACCCCCGTAATAAATGTGGATCGTGGGGGTCGTATTACTTGGCATGGGCCTGGTCAATTAGTGGGTTATCCAATCGTAAAATTATTAAAACCCACCGAACTTGTCGGATTTGTTCGCACGATAGAAGGTGCGCTAATTAAAGTCTGCAGTGACTTCGGTATTAACGCGGTTCGCATTGATGACCGATCTGGTGTTTGGATTAGTGATGTCAAAGGAGACCGCAAAATCGCAGCAATCGGAATCCGTGTGGCAAGCGGTGTGAGCATGCATGGCTTTGCGTTAAATGTATCTCCAGATTTAGCCGCCTTTGGCCAGATAGTTCCGTGCGGGATAGACGATGCAGACGTGACCTCCATGGCGATAGAACTCAAGCGGGAAATTGATATCTCTGAAGTTTCACCAATCGTTGAGAAGTATCTCCTGGAAGCACTGGGTAAGGTAAGCGCATGACGATCGCACCTGAGGGACGTAAATTGCTGCGCATCGAAGCGCGCAATACCGAGACGCCGATCGAGCGAAAGCCGGAATGGATTAAGACTCGGGCGAACATGGGCCCGGAATATACAAGGTTACGCGCACTGGTAAAGAGTGAAGGTTTGCACACCGTCTGCCAAGAAGCTGCTTGTCCAAATATCTTTGAATGTTGGGAAGATAAAGAAGCGACATTTTTAATTGGTGGTGATCGCTGTACTAGACGTTGCGATTTCTGCAATATCGATACTGGTAAGCCGCTGCCAATCGATCGCGAAGAACCGCGCAAAGTTGCCGAATCCGTTAGGGCGATGGGATTGCGTTATGCAACTATTACTGGCGTAACTCGCGATGATCTACCAGATGAGGGTGCCTGGCTATATGCCGAAACGATTCGCCAAGTTCATGAATTGAATCCGGGGTGTGGCGTCGAAATGTTGGCGCCAGATTTTCATGCCAAGGGCGAACTCTTAAACCAAATATTTGAAACCCAACCAGAAGTCTTTGCTCACAATCTTGAGACAGTCCCTCGCATCTTTAAGCGAATTCGTCCGGCATTTACTTATGAGAAATCTTTGCAAGTAATCGGTATGGCGCGTGATTTTGGTTTAGTTACAAAATCGAATTTAATTCTCGGCTTAGGCGAAACTCGTGAAGAGGTTTCACAAGCGTTGGCAGATCTACAGGCTGCCGGCTGCGATCTAATAACCATTACCCAATACCTGCGTCCAACGAATAAGCATCATCCAGTCGAACGTTGGGTAAAGCCAGAAGAATTTGTCGAGCTTGCAGCTGAAGCAACTGAGGTCGGTTTTCTTGGCGTCATGAGCGGGCCTTTGGTGCGTTCTAGCTACCGCGCTGGCCGTCTATATAAGCAGGCGTTGGAAGCGCGAGCTAGCCAAGGATCAATGCGTGGCTGAGATTGTTTATCCGCCAGTAATCGTTGCCTTAAAGACTTTTTGGAGATACCTCGGTCTGCAATTTCATTTTGAAGGTCAAGTGCATATCCCACGTAAAGGTGGAGCAATCCTTGCGATGAATCACATTGGTTATTTAGATTTTGCGCTGATTGGGACTGCTGCGCTGCCAACAGGTCGATTAGTAAGATTTATGGCGAAGAAAGAGATTTTCGATAACAAACTTGCCGGCCCGTTAATGCGCGGCATGCATCACATCAATGTCGACCGTAGCAGTGGCACCGCTTCTTTTGTTGCCGCACTTCGTGCGCTACGTTCTGGTGAAATCGTTGGCATTTTTCCAGAAGGCACAATCTCGAGAAGTTTTGAGATAAACGAGTTGAAAACTGGCGCGATCCGCCTAGCTATGGGTTCAGGCGTTCCTGTTATCCCCACAATCGTTTGGGGTTCCCAGCGCATTTGGACCAAAGGTGTTAAACGAGACTTGCGCCGCAAGAAAGTCCCGATCTATGTAACTTTTGGCAAACCGATGTTCTTTGAAAAAGGCGCAGATGTTGAAGCAGGAGAGAAACTCTTGCGTGAAACGCTTCTGGAATTACTGCATGAAGTGCAAGGCAAATACCCCGATAACCACGTCGGCCAGCGCTGGGCGCCGCTTCGTCTTGGTGGTACAGCACCTGCTCCCCTAAACTGACCGCATGTTTAATAAGAAGAAGTCAGCAGAGCCAAAGATTAAAAAGGTCCGTTTCCAAACTTTCCGCGATGCCTATTCAGTAACTAAGAGTGTTAAGCCTTGGATCGGTGCCGGAATTTTCGGAGTCTTTGCAATCACTTGGGCAATTGGAATCTCGGCTGGAATTGTTATAGGCCATCCAATTTACCTTGGCTTTGTTGCACTTCCAGTTGCAATACTTGCTGCAATGTTCTTCTTCACTCGTATCGCATCATCTGCCGCATATGTCTCGATCGAAGGACAAATTGGAGCCGGTGCAAGTGTTTTGATGGCAATTCGCAAAGGCTGGGTAACTACGCCTGCTGTTGCAGTAACTAAGAATCAAGATATGGTCCATCGCAGTTTGGGCCGCGCTGGAATCGTTTTAACTGGCGAAGGAACGCAAGCGGTGCGCATGATGTTGCAAGATGAGCGCAAGAAAGCCGAACGGTTTGCTCCTGGTGTTCCGATTACTGAGATCTACGTTGGAGATGGCCCTGGCCAAGTCTCGCTCCGCAAGTTACAAAAACATGTTGCAAAATTGCCAAAGAAATTATCGCCTCACCAGATGCGCGAAGTTAGAGCACGCTTTAAGGCAATCGGCGGAATGTCTATGCCTATTCCAAAGGGTCCAATGCCAAAGGGAATTCGCGTTCCAAAGCGTTAACTAAATTTTTCTCTCTCGTAAATCAATTAGTGCTGTTCGGCTTAACCGCTCGTGAATGCCGCGGCCATTTTCATCGTAGGTAATGGCGGTAACCACCAGACACAGCAATACCGTTCTGATCAGCGCCTGGATGGGCGTTGGGTTAGCACCACCTTGGAATTGAATGACTTTTATTCCAACTATTCGATGTCCTGCCGTTGCGCCACCAAAGGCGGTCAGGATTAAGACTTCGCTAAAGAAGATGACTAGGTGAGGTACTCGGGCATGCGGGGCGCGTTCGGCGAAAGAGCCGCTGCCCCCGAAGAATCCCAGCGCGATCGCGTAACACATCAGCCAATCGATGCTTAATCCCAGGAAGCGCCGCCCCAAGCCGATTTCGTGTTTCACACGGGCGAGCCTACAGAGACCTCTAGGAGGCTGCAGGATTTACATGGCTGTAACACACCAGTTATGCCAAATGGCCTTGGAAGTCTTAGGGTTTACCCAGATCGGTTGCCCTCAAAGGTGAAGGCCCGAGTAAATCTGGCAGATGTAACAATCCGGCCTTACTCTCGAAAAATTCGAAGATACGAGGAGCTCGCTTAATGTTTAAGAATTCCGCAGAAATTTTTGCATTTATCAAGAAGGAAGATGTAAAACTAATTGATGTTCGTTTTACAGACCTTCCAGGTATCCAGCATCACTTCAACGTCCCAGTTGAATCATTTGATGAAGCAGTCTTTACCGATGGCTTGATGTTCGACGGATCTTCTATCCGTGGCTTCCAGTCAATTCACGAATCAGATATGAAGTTGCTTCCAATTCCATCATCTGCCTTTATCGATCCATTCCGTCTTGAGAAGACTCTCGTAATTCTCTTCTCAGTTCACAACCCATCCGATAACACTCCTTACTCACGCGATCCACGTGGTGTAGTTGCTAAGGCTGTCGATTACTTGAAGTCAACCGGAATTGCCGATCAAGCATTCTTTGCACCAGAAGCTGAGTTCTATGTCTTCGATGCGGTTCGCTTTAGCACTGGAATGAACGAGTCTTACCATCACATCGATTCTTATGAAGGTGCTTGGAACACAGGCATCGTTGCAGATCCTGATGGCACCCCAAACCGCGGTTACCGCACACGTATTAAGGGCGGTTACTTCCCAGTTTCCCCAACTGATCAATTTGCAGATTTGCGCGATGAGATGGTTATGGAACTTGGACGCGCCGGTCTCTTGGTTGAGCGTTCACACCACGAAGTCGGTACTGCTGGCCAAATGGAAATTAACTATCGCTTTACCGACATCCTTAGCGCAGGCGATGAATTGATGAAATTCAAATACATCATTCGCAACGTAGCTTGGGAAGGTGGCAAGACTGCAACCTTTATGCCAAAGCCACTCTTCGGTGACAATGGTTCAGGTATGCACGTTCACCAATCACTTTGGAAAGATGGCAAGCCACTCTTCTTCGAAGCAGGAACATATGGCGATCTTTCAGATATGGCTCGCTGGTATATCGGTGGCCTCTTAAAGCACGCACCGTCACTTCTTGCCTTCACTAACCCAACTGTTAACTCATATCGTCGTTTGGTTCCAGGATATGAAGCGCCAGTAAACCTTGTTTACTCAGCCCGTAACCGTTCGGCATGTATCCGTATTCCAATTACCGGATCATCACCAAAGGCAAAGCGCGTTGAGTTCCGTTGCCCAGATCCATCATCTAATCCTTATCTCGCATTTGCTGCGATGTTGATGGCTGGTATCGATGGAATCATCAACAAGATCGAACCACCTGCCCCAGTTGATAAGGATCTCTACGAACTCGAAGGCGAAGAGGCTGCCGCGATTCCACAGGTTCCAGGCTCTCTTGAAGCAGTACTCAACAACCTCGAGAAGGATCATGATTTCTTAACTAAGGGCGGCGTCTTTAGCCAAGATCTCATTGATACATGGATCGAATGGAAGCGTAAGAACGAAGTTGATTATGTGCGTTTGCGCCCACATCCAGCTGAATTCGAACTCTACTACGACATCTAAATCGAATTACCGCAAAAGCCCCGTCGATTATTCAGCGGGGCTTTTGCCTTTACTTGTAATATCAAGACATGGTACTTGACCTGCTAATTGCAATCTTCTTTCTATTCATAGGGATTGAGATTACGGCGACCCTTAGCCATCCAAAGCAGATCCTCTTGCCAGCAATTGCCGCACTCGGCGGAATGATCTTTCCGGCCACCATCTTTCTACTTCTTAACCCCGGCAGCCAAGCTTGGGCTACTGCAATGCCAACTGATTTGGCACTGGCGCTGGGAGTCTTTGCACTACTAGGCAAGCGCGCAAATCCAGCGGTTCGTATTTTTCTTTTAACTTTGGCAGTTGCTGATGATTTATTCTCGCTAATAGTTCTAGCTATCTTCTACGGAGATCAGCTAGATCTTGCTCATAGCGCTTCCACTTTAGGCGCAGCCGCCCTTGGTGCCTCACTCGCACTTATTCCAAAATTTCCAGTTAAGCAAACCGTTGCCATACTCTCACCACTCTGCACATATATCGTGATTCCAATTTATGTGATTGCTAAATTGAGCCAAGGAATTTCACTCGATTCAATTACTTCCAGAACAGCGATCGCTCTGACAATTGCGCGAGTCGCTGGCAAGATAATTGGAATTACTCTATTTGCATGGGTGGTGGTTCGCTTTAGAATGGCGCAACTGCCAAGTAGCCTTAAGATTTCCGAGATTGCTGGAGTTGGGGCACTTGCCGGAATGGGTTTAACAGTTGCCCTGGTAATCTCCGAAGTTGCAGTCGAAAGTAAAACCGTTCAAGGGGATGTGAAAGCTGGGTTAATTCTCGCGGCGCTAATTTCTGGCGCCCTGGGGTATCTCTGGCTTAGAAGGATTCCTGTCGCGCAATAGATCGCTTAGCGAATAAGAAATGACCGATTGCGCCAACAGCTAGCGCGAGCAGCACGCCGATATTGGCAAAGGCCCATCCCCCGTCTTTCCCACCAATAATCCATAAGAAATATCCCTGCCAAGATAACCAACTGGCAAATGTATTGGTGACAAAGCCCCAACCAATGATCGAACCAATCGCCATTAAGGTAAGTGATTTAAAGTTCCAAAGTCCGTATCTTCCGGTCAAACTATATAAATCTATCTCATCGTAAGCGCGCTTTCGCAAAAGGACATCAGTTACAAAAATTGCAGACCAGGTAGCAATTGGAACGCCTAAAGTAATCAGGAATCCTTGGAATGGATAAAAGAAGTTCTCAGCGAACCAAACTATATAAATCGTGCCGGCCAACATAATTAAGCCATCTATTGATGCTGCAATATGACGCTTGATCGGCAGTCCTATTGCAATCAGAGTTAGCCCAGATGAGTAAAGATCCAGGATCGCTCCCCCGACCAAACCTAAAATTGCAATCAGAGCAAATATTCCGAGATACCAAGTCGGGAGCAAGGTTGTTAGCGCTCCAATCGGATCCATGGCAATCGCCTGGCCGAGCTTGGAATCGCTTCCAGCAAGTAAGGCTCCATATATAACTAGCGCGATTGGAACGATTGAAGCGCCGAAGACCGTCCAACCGACGACTGCGCCGCTAGAAGTTTTTCTTGGCAAGTAGCGCGAATAATCGGCTGCAGAATTTACCCAACCTAAGCCAATTCCGGTGACGCCAAAGATAAGTGCACCAATAAATCCTTGCGCATTACCAGCTGGGATCTTGGAGACGGCTTGCCAATCAATTTTTCCTAAAGTTAGGGCGATATATAATACCGTCGCAACGACTGTAATAATCGTTAGATATTTTTGAACCCGCATAATAACGCTATGGCCAAGTACACCGCCATATATAGTTAAACAAACTGCAATAAGAAAACCGATCACCATCGCAAGATCATGGTTGATGTGTCCCAGGCGCACAAAAATTGTTCCGGTGGCAAGAGTTGCCAGCGACACTAGAACTGTCTCCCAACCAACAAATATTAAATACGAGAGCAAGCCTGGTACGAGATTTCCCTTTATTCCAAAGGCAGCCCGCGACAGAACCATGGTTGGTGCATTAGATCGTTTTCCAGCTAGAGAACTAAAACCAACTAGTAGGAACGAGAGAACTGTTCCGATAATCGCTGCGAAGGTGGCTTGCCAGAACGAGATTCCAAAGCCGAGGAAGAAAGATCCATAGGAGAGAGCTAAAAGAGAAACGTTGGCACCACACCACGGCCAGAAAAGAGAGGAGGCTTTTCCAGAGCGTTCTGATTCGGATATGACATTGGTTCCGTTAAGTTCTAAATTCAAAATATTAGCCTTCTCATTTATCGATGGTACGGGACAAACCTTATATGCGAATTCCCCAAGTTATAGACGTTGGTAAGAGGTGAACTCGTTAACTAGTTCAAAGCCAACTTTTTCATAAGCACATTTGGCGCTGACATTTCCCGCAAAAACACCTAATCCAACATGTGTTACCCCATCTTTTGCGACCCGAGCTAACGCTTCTCGCACCAATTGCTGCGCCAATCCCTTATTGCGGTGATCTAAATGCGTGCCAATAGAAGCAAACATCACTTGCCCAGTTCTCCATTGCACCAGCGCCCCAAGAGCGACTAACTCACCTGCGATACGTTTCTGCCCCCAAAAGAGAATCTCTGGATCATCTGGCCAGACTGAAGAATCTGGAGCGTGCTTATTTAAAAAGGCGCTAATTTCGTCGCTATCGCTACCGATCTCGGCGCTCTCTAACTTCATGAATACTTCAGTATCAATCGAGTAAAAATCCCAATCTGCGCGCTGCTCAAAAAGCGTGACATCTACATTTAGGCCACGCGATGTCGCCAAACGATCACATTTGAGTATTACTGGAGCGCTACCCAGCGCCATAGCGAAAATGGAACCATCCTCATCTTTTACTGAAAAACTTACACTGGTTGCAGATACAAAGGCTTCGATAAAGCGATGGCTTGGAGCATAAGTAGTAAAGGTTTCTAAATCGTTCTTTCGATCTTTTAGGAGGTTGACTACCGTTGCATAATCTTTAATCGAGGAAGAAGTCAAGGAGAAAATCTTTCGTTCCTGGAACTACCGAATAGCCATCAAGATCGGTTATGCCAACTGATGCCAAGACTTCATCATCTACGAAGAAGTTTCCGGTAGTCTCTTTAGAGACTCTATTTAATATTACATAAGCGGCATCGGCCAGAATTTCTGGTGTGCGACAAGCAGCTGTATCAATGCCAGGAATCATCTGCAACGCGGCGGTATCGATTGCGGTACGTGGCCATAAAGCATTTACGGCTATTCCAGTCTTACGGAATTCCTCGGACATGCCAAGAACACACATAGACATCCCATATTTAGCCATCGTGTAAGCAACATGGTGCTGGAACCATTTCGCCTTCATGGAAAGCGGTGGTGAAAGGGTCAAGATATGTGGATTGCGCCCTGCTTCAGCTGATGCGCGCAGATGCGGAATTGCTGCTTGCGAGGTCAAGAATGTCCCGCGCACATTTACATCAAACATCAGGTCAAATCTCTTGGCTGGAGTGGCCTCCGTTGGCGTCAAATTAATTGCGCTTGCGTTATTAATCAAAATATCAATCCCACCAAATTCGGCGACGGTTTGCGCAATGGCATCAGTGATCTGATTTTCATCACGTAAATCGCATTGGATTGCAAGTGCCGTTCCACCGGCTGCCCGAATTTCTTCAGCTGCGGTGTGAATGGTGCCGGGCAACTTTGGGTTGGGCTCTGTTGTCTTGGCAGCAATTGCAATCGATGCACCATCGCGCGCCGCGCGTAGCGCTATCGCAAGTCCGATTCCGCGCGATCCCCCAGTAATAAAGATCTTTTTGCCTGATAGATCTCCAGTGATAGTCATGACTTTCCCTTCTTTGCCATAAAGTTCATAAATGCCTCCATGGCTTCTTCCGATTGCAACGCCAAAGAGAAGAGTTCAAATTCGGCCTTCATAACTGCAGCAACCGAATCATGTTTGCTCGCCTTTAATAGCGCCTTGGTATTTATCATCGCCTGCGGTGGATTTTTAGCAATTTGGTTGGCAAGTTCCATCGCTTCACGTAACGGATCTGCGACAATCGATGCGACGAGCCCCATCTCTTGTGCGCTCTCGGCATCGAAACTTTCGCCGGTGAAAAAAATTCGGGCCGCTCTCTGGTAACCAACTAACAGTGGGAAGAGATAACTAGACCCAGCCTCTGGTACTAAACCAAGGGAAGCAAATGGCATTGAGAATTTTGCAGAAGGTGAGGCAATCACAACATCACAATGAAGCAGCATGGTTGTACCGACTCCAACAGCATTGCCCTTGACCGCAGCAATTAACGGTTTCGGAAATTCAAGTAGCGAACCTAAAAATCGTGCGACATCGCTATCTTCACCGGTGGGTGGATTCGCCAAGAAATCTGCGATGTCATTACCGGCGGTGAAGTGATCGCCTTCGCTGGTGATTACAACTGCACGAACACCGAAATCTCCGGCGGCCTCATTTAAACCACTGGCTAGCCCTGAATACATCTCGCGGGTAAGCGCGTTCATCTTGGCTGGGCGGTTAAAGGTTAGGACTTGAATATCGCCCTCGCGGCGGCTGGTGATTTCAGACATTTGACCATCTTACTGGTTGGTAACCAAGGAAGAAAGGAGGAAGATGAAGGAGAGGGAGAGGTCAGACATGGCAAGAGATATCACTATTACGGCACGAGAACTCAATCCATTTGAACATTTAGTGCTTGGGCTTTTATGCGAAGGCAGGACAAATTCTGCGATCGCGCGTGAAACTTCACACACCGAGAAAGTCATTGAAAATACCATCGGTCGATCAGCAAAAGCATTCAATATAAAATCAGATCCTGATACAAATATTCGAGTCTTGCTTGCGCTTGCATACCGCACCCATTATGGCGATGTGGCATTCGATCGATTAAAAGTGCCTTGCTCACATATGGAGATTGGGGCAGATGGAAAATCTATCTGCAACCGTGAAATACATTAAATAGATCACAAATTTTTCGGGGCTAGCACTCACCAATTTTGGTAAAGGGCTAGCCCTGACCTTTTTTTAATACCGATATCCCTATAGGAGTATTAATGGCTTTGCACCTAAACGTTAGGTGTTTAAATAGGGAGAGATTAAAATGAAGAGAAAGAGTTTCGACAGAATTGTTACTGCAATTGGTTTGGGCCTTGCCGTATTTTTGTTGATAGCAGCTGGGTTATTGAATTGGGGCGCAGGCTTTGCATCCGATTCAGTTAGCTCACAATTACAAGCGCAAGAAATTACATTTCCTGCAGCTACTGGAAATCCAGATGAAAGCGCAGAAGTAACAAAGTTCTTCGCCGATAATGGTGACAAAGTACTGTCTGATGGCAAACAGGCACAGATGTATGCCGATCACTATCTTGGATTCCATTTATCAAAGATGCCAACATATGCAGCAGCATCTGGTGCAAGTCGTGCTGCCAGTGCAGCCTTGGCAGCAAATCCCGCTGATCCAGCACTCAAAGCAGATGCAGCTGCAAAAGCTGGAATGGTGGAGACTGTTTTCAAAGGCACAATGTTGCGTGGCACATTACTGACAGCTTATGCATTTGGAACTTTAGGATCTATCGCGGGTATTGCAGCGATCGTGGCACTAATTGGCTCACTCGTAATGTTGCTGCTCTCGATACTTGGGTTAATGCATATTCGTCGCGTCCCTGAGGATGCGACGATTTAACCCTCAACTCTCCGTGAGGGCGACCCTCGTTAGCCGCAAATAAGTGGCTGACGAGGGTTTTTTCTGGCGAGTCGCGTCCACATAACCTGTTAGCCAAGAATTTAGCAGGCCTACCCTTGATACATCTTCCCTTCCATAGGTGCTCACACACGGTGAACGCTCTCGTAGCAACTTATTTGGAAAGGTAAAAAATGTCGTTACTTACTTGGAAACTTCACGGAAATGGCAAGTCTATTTCTGCTGGAGAAGTTGTCTCTACCGATGAAAGACTTAGCTGGCCCCGCACAATCGGTGTCGGCCTGCAACATATCGCCGCTATGTTTGGCGCAACCTTCCTGGTTCCGATCATCACTGGATTTCCACCAACTACGACTCTCTTCTTCTCCGGTATTGGAACGATCCTCTTTCTAATAATCACTGGAAATAAAGTTCCTAGCTATCTCGGTTCATCATTTGCCTTCCTTGGGCCCATCGGCGCCGCAGTTGCATCAGCTGGCGCTAATGGCGGAATGGCAGCAGCTCTTGGCGGCATCGTCTTTACGGGCGTTGTCCTTGCGCTGGTTGGTTTTGCAGTTAAAGCTGCGGGAATTGGTTGGGTCAACTGGCTCCTTCCACCGGTTGTAACTGGAACTATCGTCATGGTCATCGGCTTTAACCTCGCCGGAGCTGCTAAAGGAAACTTCACTAAGGATCCACTCATTGCAATTATTACCTTGGCCAGCATTGCTCTGATAGGTGCAATGTCTAAAGGCTTTATGAGTCGAATAAGCATCTTCCTTGGGTTGGTTGTTGGCTACGTAGTAGCGCTGATCATGGGAGATGTTGACACTAAGGGAATTCAGGCTGCGGCTTGGTTTGCTACTCCATCTTTCACGACTCCCACATTTAATATGAATGTGATGATCCTCTTCTTGCCAGTCGTTCTTGTACTAATTGCAGAAAACGTTGGCCACGTTAAAGCAGTGGCTGCAATGACTAGTAAAGATCTAGATAACCAAATGGGTAATGCACTTATGGCAGATGGCGTAGCTACTACGCTGGCTGGACTAGGTGGCGGTTCTGGAACTACAACTTATGCAGAAAATATCGGTGTTATGGCGGCAACTCGCGTCTATTCTACTGCTGCATATTGGGTAGCAGGAGCCGGCGCAATCGTGCTTTCACTCTCTCCAAAATTTGGAGCAGTACTTAGCGCAACACCCGTCGGCGCACTTGGTGGCGTATCCACAGCGCTCTTCGGAATGATTGGCATTTTGGGTGCACGCATCTGGATTGAATCTAAGGTTAATTTTGCTGATTCAACCAACCTCTTAATTGCCGCATCTGCATTGATAATCGGTATCGCTGATTTTTCATGGACACGTGGTGATTACACATTTACCGGCATCGTAAATGCAACGCTAGTTGCGGTTATCGGCTATCGCGTACTCCATGCGATTTCAGATGCGCGTAGCAAATAACAGCTAAATATCAGCGCTAAAACTCTGTGAGGAAGGGGCGGGCTATCCCGCCCCTTCTGCATTTTCTAGTGGTTACAATTGCCAAATGGTAATTCCGAGCCGCATATTCGAGTACATAATTGCAGCGATGGTAATTATCTTGGCGCCCGGTCCAAGTGTTTTATTCGTTATAGCTCGCGCAATCGCGTGGGGACGCAAAGTTGCAGTATTTACAGTTGCCGGCAATGTCACCGGCGCATTTGCGCTTTCATCGCTCGTTGCCTTTGGATTAGGGCCAATCCTTTCACGATCACATCTGGCTTACTCTGCTGTGCAATGGGGTGGCGGTGGCTACTTGGTTTACTTAGGAGTTACAGCAATACGCGCCCGAAAAATTCATGCTGCAGATATGCGCAATCAGGGAACTATTGTTCCTACATTCTGGCGTTCGGCGCGCGATGGCTTCTGGGTAGGAGCGCTAAACCCAAAAGGTCTTGTCTTTTATGCCGCGGTGCTACCCCAATTTATTGATATCGATCGTGGCCATGTAACTTCGCAACTCGTACTACTTGGTGCGCTCTTTTCAATCCTGGCATTTATCTCAGATGGATCTTGGGGACTTTTAGCCGGGACGGCGCGCATCTGGTTGGCAAGTGATGAGAAACGTTTAGAAAAGTTACGCGCCACAGGTGGAATCGTGATGGTTATCTTGGGTCTATTGGTCATTGCGTCAGCAGTGCGTGATTTAATCACCACATGACTTTAAAGATCGCAAAGCCCGCTGCACCTGCCCGCGACACTATCGCGCCATCTGATCTAACTTTTGGGCTATCGACTTGCAAGCGCTGCCTTTGGATTAAGTACTGGTTTAAAATCACAATGCCTGGTCAATTCCCTCTCGTAAAACCGCTCTCTGCCGCACAAGAAGAACATTTTCGGCGTGCATCCATGCCGGATCTAGATCCATCACTTGCCCCAGGAGTTGTTAAGCAATGGGGGCAATGGGTAAAGAGCGCGCCGATTGAAGTAGATGGAAAGGCCACACGCTGGCGCATCCTTGGTATCTACGACTTATTGGCACATTACGACGATGGTTCAGTCGGCATTATCGATTGCAAAGTTTCAGATTCAGAGAGAGATAACGCCCAGTTTTATGCGCCACAACTGGAGGCTTATGCCTATGCGCTAGAAAATCCCGATAAAGGAAAACCTTTTCCCGTCTCTAGCATGGGGCTCTTGGTCTGGAAGTTAGCTGGTATCACTGAAACCGCTGATGGTGCTCACGGTTTTGGCGTCACCCAACACTATTTGCATGTAACCCGCGATCAAGCGCAATTTAACTCTTTAATCTCAGATTTAATCGATGTCATTGAAGGTGAACTGCCAGCGGCAGGGCCGGATTGCGATACCTGTAATTACTTGGTTAAACGGCTAGCGATTGAAGGAAATTAACCTTCATCTTCTTCTGAGCTCTTCTTTGCCTTCGTTGCATAGGTATCAACATATTCTTGTCCAGAAAGCTCTTGGATCGTAGACATAATCTTGTCAGTTACATCTCGCAGGTGAAGCAAATCTGTTGAATCGCCCTCAAAATACATTGGCTCGCCAAAGATCATCTCAACCCGCATTACCTTTGGCATTACCGTTCCGGTTGGTTGAATTTTTTCGGTGTTAAACATTGCAACTGGAATTATTGGCGCGCCAGATTCGATGGCCAAGCGGGCAATGCCTGTACGTCCCTTATATAAACGTCCATCTGGTGAACGTGTGCCTTCTGGGTAGATACCAAGACATTTACCTTCTGCTAATACTTTAAGCCCGGTAATTAGCGCGGCCTCGCTGCGGCGTCCACCAGAACGATCTACCGGTACTTGACCTAGCGCGATGAAAGTTAGCTTCTTTAGCAAACCTTTGGGTCCAGGAGAAGTGAAGTATTCACTCTTAGCCAGAAAGGTAACTTTGCGTGGGACAACTAGTGGCATAAAGATGGAATCACTAAAGGAGAGATGATTTGAAGCGATGATTACCGGACCGGTTCCGGGCACGTGCCGCAACCCTTTTACCTTTGGGCGAAAGAGGATCATCAAAAATGGCGTTAAGAACGCGCGCAAGATGCCATAAGGCAGATTGTTCATGAGGCTAATTTAGCGTCAAAAGGTTGGAATGTGCGAATATGAACCATGGAGCAGGAGTTATGAGCGATAAAAACAAGGGCGCCGATGGTCCAGATGATGCCACTGAACGTGAGTTAATCGACATGGAATTTCAATCTATGGTTGAAGGCTTATCGTTGGATGAATCAGCGCCAACTTCTTATTTAGATGAACTCGATAATTTTGTCGACGAGAATAGATTTGTTGCACCTAATCCACCCGCAAAAAGTATTAAACAAACTTTTCAAGCCGCAATTGCATCACTCAAAAAATGGAAGAACGGTAAAGCTTTCCGAGATGACGACGGAGTAGCGCTTTAAATTCGCGAAAGGTCTGCGACGCCAACTAAGCCCGCATGATTGCCAAGTTCTGCTGCAACAATTTCTGGGTATGGATGTTTCCCGCTAAAAGGAATCAGCCTTAACGCAGCTTCGCGAGTTGGCCCAAGGAAGATTTCACCCGCATCAATTACTCCCCCACCTATAACTATGCAGGATGGATCAATCACTGCACATAACGAGGCAATTCCGGCGCCGAGATAACTTGCCATAGTGTTAAAGGCAGCCATCGCTACTGGATCTCCTTCGCGAGCAGCATCTGTTATGTGTTCGCCTTTCAAACCTTCTAACGTTCCATCGCCGCGCGCCAGTAAATTACGGGCAATATCCGGGCTTGCGCTAATTGCCTCACGTGCATGGCGCAGCAGTGCTGAGCCAGATGAATATTGCTCGAGGCAGCCGCGAATACCGCAACCACATAAATGTCCTTCCGGGACTATGCGGATATGTCCGAGTTCGGCTCCAATTCCAAAGGCTCCTCTAAAGAGTGCACCATCTAGAATTAAACCGCCTCCGACACCTGTGCCAAGAGTCAAGAGCATTAGGTCATTGCGACCACGACCGGCGCCAAATTTAAATTCACCCCATGCGGCAGCGTTAGCATCATTTTCCAGAACAATTGTCTTTCCTAATATTTCATTTAGCTCTCGATCTAAATTAACGCCATTCCATTCAGCGATATTAGGTGTCGCCAAAATCGTCTTACGGTCAGATGAGATAAACCCCGCCGCTGATACGCCAATTGAGTCGACTGGGAATTCGTGGGCTAATTCGTTTGCTACATCAGCGATAGCTTGCGTTAGCGCGCGACCGCCTTCTCGTGGAGTATCACGCCGCGCAGTAGTTAATATCTCGCCAGTTTCGGATACGACTCCGCCTAGAACTTTCGTGCCACCGACATCGATTCCGATGGTGTTATTTGCCACGAAATTAACCTTCTAGATGTTCTTTAAGTTGCTTTAACGCGCTATCGATTGTGGATTTCTCTTGCTTTGCAATCATCATCGCTGGGATTGGCATGGATAGGCCGACTGAAAGTTCGTATGTTACTGAAGTTGAATCAGCGTCTAAACTCTTTAGCAGATATGCGCCGTCCATCTTGGTAAGTATGTTGGCATCATCGAGTGAAAATGTAACTTTGCTTGGTGCTTGGCTCCAATCAAAATCAAGCGTTACAACATCTTTAACGGCACCAGCATCGACGGTTAACTTGGCCTTAGTTGCACGACCCTGCGAATCAGTTGCGAGTACATCCACTTTCTTAAAAGCGCCCGACCATTCGGGGTAGGACTCAACGGCAAATAGCGTGGCGCCGACCTCGGCGATAGGGGCATCGATGGAAACTGTTGAACTACTGAAATCGCTCATGCCTAAAGGTTACCTGTAAAAATAACTTTCCAACCTCTCCCCTTTTCTTTAAGCGGGCGCTAGCGTTAGGGCTATGAACGAGATCACGATCCCAGCCCTTGTCCCAACAGCAACTACCGGCAACCTCACAAATCTGATCACAGAACGTGCGTGGTTTGAGCCAAATCGCGTGATGATGTCGCGCCCACTTGGTGATGGCTGGCAGAAAGTTTCTGCTCAAGAGTTAGATGCCGAAGTACGGGCAACAGCCAAAGGTTTGATCGCTGCTGGAATCCAGATCGGTGACCGGGTGGCGATCATGGCGCGCACTAGATATGAGTGGACGATTTTAGATTTCGCAATCTGGTTTGCCGGTGGTTGCGTAGTACCAATTTACGAAACATCTTCTGCAGAACAGGTTGATTGGATCTTGAGCGATTCTGGAGCAGTAGGGCTAATCGTCGAAACCCCAAGCCATCGCGAATTAGTTAACTCAATTCTGCCTTCACATACCAAACATATTTGGACTATGACCGAAGATGTTCTCTCTGTGCTTGCGACAGCAGGAGCTCATATTGGTGATGATGAAATCGACCGTCGTCGCAACGCACTTCTGCCGGACACTTTGGCAACTTTGATCTATACCTCAGGAACAACTGGAAAGCCAAAGGGCGTTCAACTAACCCACGGCAATTTCTTATCTGAGTGCGGCAATGTTGTCGAAGGAGCAAGTGATCTATTTCTAAAAGCAAATGGTTCAACGTTGCTTTTCTTGCCAGTAGCTCACGTATTCGGACGTATGGTCCAGATCGGTGCGATTCGCGCCGGTTTACACTTGGCACATTGCAGCGATCCGGTTGGCCGCTTGCAACCAGATCTTGCATCCTTTAAACCAACTTTCGTTCTCGCCGTGCCACGTATCTTTGAAAAGGTTTACAACGGTGCCGAAGCGAGAGCTGATGCTGCTGGCAAGGGAAAGATATTCCGCAAAGCCGCAGAAGTTGCAGTCTCCTATAGCGAAGCGATGGATAAACGCGGCTTTAACCCGCTGCTCTCGCTAAAGCATGCGCTATTCGACAAGTTGGTTTACTCAAAAATACGCGCTGCGCTAGGTGGCAACGTGGAAGGTGCAATCTCCGGAGGCGCACCGCTTGGTAAGCGCCTCGGGCACTTCTACCGCGGCGCTGGTGTAACTATTTATGAAGGTTATGGTTTAACTGAAACTACTGCTGGAGCAACTTTAAACATTACTGGTTCGCTAAAAGTTGGTTCGGTCGGAAAACCAATCCCCGGAACAAGTATCAAGATTGCCGATGATGGTGAAGTCTTAATTAAAGGCCCGATCGTAATGCGCGGCTATTGGCAGAACGATGCGGCAAACGCTGAAGTATTTACCGAAGATCGCTGGTTTAGATCTGGTGACCTCGGAAAGCTCGATGAAGATGGCTTCCTTTATATAGTCGGCCGCAAGAAAGAACTTATCGTTACCGCTGGTGGCAAAAATGTAGCACCTGCTGTACTAGAAGATCGCTTGCGTGCTCATCCGCTCGTTAGCCAATGTGTGGTCGTGGGCGATAATCAACCATTTATTGCAGCCCTAGTAACAATTGATCAAGACGCGCTCAAGAGTTGGATCGTGGCAAATAAGAAAGATGGAGCAACGATTGCAACACTTACCCAGGATCCAGATCTAATCGCTGTCGTACAGACAGCCGTTGATGAAGCAAATAAAGCGGTAAGCAAGGCCGAATCAATTCGTAAATTTACAATTCTGCCGACCGATTTCACAATCGCTGGTGGTCAACTCACCGCCAAGCTTTCAATTAAGCGCCATGTTGTGGCGCAAGAGTTTGCTAAAGAAATCAGCGACCTCTTTGCCAAGTGAGCACTCCACAACGCCTTGAATTAGCTCGCGAGCTCCACGATGGAATCGCGCAAGATTTGGTGGCCTTAGGATACGAATTAGATTTACTCCTTGCGGCAACGCAATCGCAAGAGCCGGTTCGTAAGGGAATTCGCTCGCTGCGTTTCCAGGTAGATGAATTAATTTCAAAGATACGCCGTGAGATGTACCAACTTCGCCAGGCACAAGTTGAATCAGTACAGGAGGCGCTTACCAAAATAGCTTCCCAGATTTGTGGGCCGCTTCTAAGCGTTTTAGATATTGCTGAGTTTGATATCCCGCCATCGATAGGGCTGGAAATTACCGCCATCGCCACCGAGTTAATGCGAAATAGCGTGCGTCACTCTAGGGGTAGCGAGATTGAATTACATCTGAGCCAAGTTGAAAATCACACCTACCTAGAGGTGCGCGATAACGGCGAAGGAGGTGCGACCTTGGAGAGTTCACGTTTGGGTTTGGTTGGAATAAAGGAGAGAACTGAAACACTCGGCGGCGTATTTTCTTGCCGCTCTGATAGTTCAGGAACTCGCGTCTCCATAACTCTTTGAATTCTCATTTATCCGCAAATATATTGCTGATAGATGATCACCCCGCAGTTAGATCTGGAATCAAGAGAGCTCTTGAAGTTTCTGGTCTAAATTGCTGTGGCGAAGCGGCAAATCGAGCCGAGGCATTTGCGCAGATTGCGCACAAGTCACCAGATGCGGTCATACTAGATTTAAACCTGCCCGATGGATCTGGGCTTGATGTCGTGCAATGGATTCGTAAACATTCACAAGAGATGGCGATTGTTATCTTGACGATGAGCGATGATGAAAGCCAGCTAATCGCCGCAATGCGCGCGGGAGCAAGTTCATTTGTGAAGAAGAGCGCACCGGTGAGTGAAGTCATTTCAGCTCTTAAGAGTTCGCTAGATCTTCCCAAAAACTTTAACGCAGCCGGGCTAGCAGCAGCGCTAAAGAATTCGCAAGTAGCAGAACAGCTGACGCAAAGGGAAATGACAGTGCTGCAAGCCTTAAATCAGCCTGGCACTAACAAAGAGTTAGCTAAAGGCTTGTTTATTTCAGAGGCTACTTTTAAGACTCATCTGGCCGCAATTTATCGAAAATTGGAAGTTAAAAGTAGATTTGGTGCAGTAACAAAAGCACGTAGCCTGAATTTATTTTAAGAGTTTGTATAAAGCAGTTCATTGAACTTGCTTGCCCATATTTCCCAGCGCCAGTTATCGTAAATCCATTGACGCCCCTGTTTACCCATCGCACTCGCGCGAGCTGGGTCATCAAAGAGGGAAATGACTGCTTTCGCAATCTCCGACGGATTTGTTCCATCGACAGTTATTCCAGTTTCACCTTCAAGAACTGCATCCGGGGCGCCACCTGAATTTCCAGCTATTACGGGCAATTCGCAGGCGCTAGCTTCGAGATAAACGATTCCCAGACCTTCTACTTCAAGCCCAGCAAGACGTGACCTCGATGGCATCGCAAATACATCCCCCACGCTTATATATCGCGGCAGGTCGCCATGTTCGATTCGTCCAATAAAAGTTATGGCGCCTTCAACCTTTAAATCCGAAACCATTTTCTCTAGATGATCTCTATATGGACCTGCGCCAACCATCAAGATATGTGCATCCGGATGGCGTTGCAAAATCTCTGGAAGGGCTGAGATTAAAGAGTCCTGGCCTTTGCGATGTACCAGGCGTCCAACGCTTACGATAACTTTCCTATCTGTTAAACCAAGTGATGCTCGTAATTGCGCAGCTGATTTCTGTGGTGCAAAGTGTTCAGTATCGATTCCCGGGGCAAGCTTTACCATTGCTGCGCTAGCCTTTTTAGATAAGGCGCGTGAAATCTCCTGGCGCGTGAAATCTCCCAAGTAAGTTAAGTGATCGACTTTGGCACCGATATAACGGATCGCCCAATTGAAGGGCCAAATTTTCGCCCACCAAACTTCGTGGCCATGAGTTAGTCCAATTATTTTTTGCACTCCAGTTCTGCGCACGGCACCGGCCATAACGCCCAAAGGCGCGGCCGCTCCAAAAAAAACAACTTTTACATTCTCGCTAATTATTACTTTTCTTACTGCGCGAGATACTCGTGGTGTCGGAAGTAAGATCTTTGAGCGATCACGTATAACTTTTACGCCAAATTCGTTAAACCACTTTTGGTCATAATCTTTAGTATCACCTTGTGCAGATGTATAAACAATTACCGTATTGTGCGGCAACCGCTCAATCAACCCCATCACAAATGTTTCTATTCCACCCGCGCGCGGGCCAAAGTCATTGGTTATGCAAAGGGTTTTCTTGCTCATATAAATATATTCAGTAACTAGAGTCTACGTGCGCCGATATATGGCTTGCGTCCAAGACTTGAAGCGCTAGCCACTTTTACGCGCGAACCAGATCTCGGTGCGTGAACCATTTTGCCGCCACCAAGATAAATTCCAACGTGCGAAATTGGGCGACCAAAGAAGACGAGATCCCCCGGCATGAGATTGGCGCGTTTGATTGATTTGCCATAGCCATACTGGGCCCGAGAAGAATGAGGGAGCGATACTCCAGCGGCTTGATATGCCCGCATAGTCAACCCAGAGCAATCCCAGTATGTCATTCCATCTGCACCGAAAACGTACTTATCTCCAATTTGTTTTAGCGCAAATTGCAACGCTTTACCAGCGCGACCGGATACTCCCGATGCCGATTTTGCTGCTGCCAGTGACGATGCCTGATCTGCATCTTCTTCCTCTTGGGCAAGGCGCGCCAATCTTTCGCGATCTTCTTTCTTTAACTGAGCAAGTAAGGATTCGGCTTCGGCTAATTTGGCAGTTGCCTGCGCACTTTGTGCTGCCAGTTTTTTCTGTGTCGCCTTAACTAAAGCTAACTTGTCATTTACTGTTAACGAAGTGGCGGTAAGTTTCTGTTTAGCGGCTTGAAATTTGCGAAGTTCGACTGACTTCTTTCGCGTGATCGCCTCAAGTGAACCGGCTGCAGATAAATACAAGGCAGGATTTGCCGAAAAAAGCAGCTCTAAACTCTGACTAAGGCCGCCCGTCTTAAATTGTTCAACAGCGATTGCACTTAGAGATTTTGAAAGTGCGCTAACGCTCTGACTCTGCACCGCCTCTTTGGCTTGAATTCCCGCGAGCGTGCGATTAAGGGATGCTAATTTTACTTTTGCTTCCTGCGCACCTTCTGCAGCAGTTGTCGCCTCTTCTTCCAATTGGCGCACGCGAGCTTGTACCTGCTCCAAAGTCTGTGCAGCTTGCGCATTCGGTGCGATAAAGAGCGGCGCCACTATCGCAATTAGTGCGAATGCAGTTGCGCCAGCAGTTCGCAGACGCAGAGTGAAGCCCGTAGATGACATAAGACCACAAGGCTAACGGGCGATATCGCGCAGGCTCAACTTAGGTTAAGCGTGGCTAGGCTGTGAATTTAGATTTTTTCGCTGATCAGGCGGTATTAAAGCGCAGAGGACGCACTATTCCGCGGGATGAGAGCAAGTCGATGGCATCTGCAGTGGAATCAGGAATCTCACATAAAGCAGGTTCGCTCTTTTTCGTTATGAAAAAAGTAAGGATGCAATCTTCGCATCCAATATCTCGGACAGCACAGGTATCGCATGAAATGATCATGAAAAAAATATAACCACCTCCACTGACATGGCGACACAAAGCACTAGCCTTCTGAAATGGCGGTCTTTTCTTCCCTTGTAGTTGGAGGAGATGGGTCGACCACCAAAGGCGGTAATTCTGGGGGCATTGCATCCGGAGTCGATCGAAGCGCTTTCTTAACCCGCCGGCGCAGCGCAGATTTCCTCTTAATCGGTGGCCAGACCGCTCGCACCGAGCCTTACCACCGCACACCGGTTCCGGTTGTCATCTCATCGCGTTCGATGATTAGCGCACTGGCCGACAATCGCCTAGCCCACTGGTGGAACCTCTCCCCGACTGCGGCGCTGGCCAAAGGGATAAAACAATTTGGCCCCAACGTATTGGTTGAGTCAGGGCCGACGATAATCAATGAGTTAATTGCAAATAAGGTTCTAGATGGAATTTATCTAAGCGTTACCTCGGTTGTTGGTGGTGAATACCCAATAGATATTGAAAAGTTATTGGCAAATTTTCAAGAGGTAAAACGTGAAGAAATTGATGGAACCAGTTTTATCGAAGCTAGAAGGCTGAAATAATCGCAACGCCAGCGACTGCGGCAACGATTCCAAGATATTGAATTTTATGTAATCTCTCGTGAAGAAATTGAAAAGCCAGAATCGCGGTAAAGATTGGGTATAACGCCCCCAGCACCATCGAAAGAGTTAAATTACCTTTTGTCGTTGCTACACCTAAAAGTAAATTAGCTAAGAAATCTGCACACCCGATAAATATAAGAATCGGTGATAACTTAAAAGATAAACCGCCGAAGGTACGATATTTTGCCAAGATCCCAAGTGAGACAAAGAAGGTTGTAGCGCGCATCATCACCATCGTCATCAAAGCGCTACCTTGAGAACCGATCGCCATAAAGACAAGAGCAGTACCAAATCCACCTGCGGCACCGAGTGCCAAGATCAGTGGTTTGATCGGTATATCTTTAGCGATTTCGGGACCACTGGCTAAAAAAGCCCCCAAGATCGCCAGCGTTGCGCCGATTGAAAGTATTAGCGATAAGCGATCGCCCTTTATGAAAAATGCATAAGAAACTGGAATTAGTGCTGATAAACCGCTAATTGGAGAGACAACTCCCATGCGGCCAGTTGAGAGCCCGGCATATAAACAAATTAGGCCAAGATAACCAAGTACTCCAGCACATGCGCCCGGAATAAAATAGCCGCCATCTCCAAAAGCCTTTGCGGAAAAATCTCCACCAATAAGCGCCAAGATAATTCCAAAGGCCAATCCAATTGCTTGCGTCACACCAAGAACTGCGATCGCAGGATATTTCTTACTTAGCTTTCCACCATGATAATCAGCAGTTCCCCAGAGAACGCTAGAAAAGAGCGCTAATAAGGTGGCCATGGAGAGCAAGGTTACACAGCGCTGCGCCCCGCCTCCCACTTATCTAGGCGAGCCATCTTTAGAATTAAGTAGTGGATGTCGCCCAATTCAATCGCATGATCGATCATTTGCGCACGGTGACCCCAAGACCAGAAATAATCTTGGAAGAAGTTCCGGCTCCGCAAAAATTGGCTACTTACTCTTTTGCTTTTACCGCTGATGTCTCTAACGGTTTACTTGGCGATGCTGAAGATGAAATCGCATCAGGTCGATTTGTATTACTTCACGAACCCGGTGGGCAAGATACTTGGGAAGGTGAATTCCGATGCGTAACATTTTTAAGCGCTGATGTTGATGAAGCGATGCAAGATGATCCACTTCTGCCTGAAGTCGGTTGGTCTTGGCTCCTTGATTCACTTGCCGCCGGCGGTTGCGAATTTACGGCACCGAGTGGAACTGTAACTCGCGTCTCCAGCGCATCCTTTGGAAAGCTATCTCCACGTAATGATGAATCCGAAATTGAAATCCGCGCATCTTGGAGCCCAATTATCAAAGACAGCAACGAGATGATCGCTCACGTCTTAGCCTGGTGCAATCTCTTAGGCGAAGTCGCCGGGCTGCCACCAATGGTTGAAGGGGTTGCGCCGATATCTGCAGCACGTCGTAAGGCGTAATTTATCTATTGCGATTATTTAATTTGCTAGGTGGCTGGATCATAAATCATGGAAGATAAGAGCGAGATGGTGGAAGAAGTTCTGCCTATTGAAGCTGAACCGGCTCCCACCGCAGTTCCTCTTTTGGCACCGGCCGAAGGCGTACCGATCATTATCGATAACGTTTCGCTATTTGAGAAAGCGCTCGCCAAATTAGCGCAAGGCACTGGTCCATTTGCAGTAGATGCTGAGCGCGCTTCTGGCTTTAAATTTAGTGCACGAGCATATTTAATCCAGATCAAACGCCATGGTGGTGGTCTGCATCTAATCGATCCGATCCCATTCGGTCCAAATCACCAACTCTTTCAAAAGTTAAATACGCTTCTATGCAGCGATGAAGTTATCTTGCATGCCAGCACTCAAGATTTGCCATGTTTGCGCGAGCTTGGGATCAATCCCAAGCGCTTATTTGATACCGAACTTGGTGGACGAATTGCCGGCTTGCCCCGCGTCGGATTGGGTCCGCTATTGGAATCTTTGATGGAGGTATCGCTCGCCAAAGAACATTCGGCTGCAGATTGGTCGCAACGTCCTCTGCCAAAAGAATGGCTAAATTACGCCGCTTTAGATGTTGAGTTACTGATTGAACTGCGCGATAAAGTTTATGAGCTATTAAATGGTGCAAATAAATGGGAATGGGCGCGCGAAGAGTTTCAATCAATATTGGATGCTCCCCCACCACCGCCCCGAGTTGATCCATGGCGCCGAACTTCCGGAATGCATAAAATTAAAAAGCGAAACCAACTCGCGGTCGTTCGCGCACTTTGGACAGTGAGAAATGAGATCGCCCAAGAAGTTGATATCTCACAAGGTCGCTTATTGTCAGATGCTGCAATTGTCGAGATTGCCATGGTTGCGCACACCAAAGCGATCAATTCTAAAAAGGATTTGGAACGGGTATTGCGACCGATTGGGTTGCGAGCGCGCTGGATGGAAAATGTTGCCTCCTGGATTAGCGCGATTTCGGATGCGCTGTCGCTGGCCGAGGATCAGTGGCCACAAGTTCGTACCGATTCAGATTCGCTGCCACCATTAAAAATTTGGCGCGAGCGCTTTCCCGAAAAGTATGCCCCTCTTACCCATGCCAAGGCCCGCCTTAGCGCTAAGGCTGAAGAGCTCTCTATTCCGCTAGAAAATATGATCACTCCGGAATATGTCCGTCGTATCTGTTGGAATACACCACAAGGCGCAGTAGCCCAGGCTCTAGCCGCTCTGGGCGCTCGTAACTGGCAGATCGAGATCGCAGCGCCCATTCTCGAGTCCGCCCTCCTAGAGACGATCCCCCTGGCCACGCCGGAGGCAACAGAGCAAGAAGACCAACCCGACCAGGTGTGAGGAATTACGCAACACTTAAGTTGCGTAATTCGCCAAGCAGTTCTAGATTTGACCCATGCTTAGCACCTTCGTGATCGCCCTTCGTGAGGGGCTAGAAGCCGCCCTAATAGTCGGCATCTTGGTCGCCTATTTAGTCAGAACCAACCGCCAACAACTGCTCAAGCCGCTTTGGACTGGCGTGGCTATAGCAGTAATAGTGAGTTTGGGACTTGGCGCAATTCTCTCCTTCACATCCGCTGAATTAACGCCTCGTGGTGAAGAGCTTTTCGCTGGCTTAACTTCATTTATCGCCGTCGGTCTAGTTACTTGGATGGTCTTCTGGATGAAGCGCACAGCTCGCACATTGCGAGATGAATTACATGGCAAGGTCGATAGCGCAATCATGGGTGGGCCAATAAGCCTTGCTTTAGTGGCTTTTTTCGCAGTTGCTCGCGAAGGCCTTGAAACAGCGCTCTTTATATATACCAACTTTAAAACTGTCGGTGCAGCATCATCTGCAACAGTTGGATTGGTACTTGGTTTAGCGCTGGCAGTTGCTCTCGGTTATTTGATTTATAACCGCTCTGTAAAATTAAATCTCTCTAAATTTTTCACCGTAACCGGCGTTGCTCTTATTATTGTCGCCGGCGGCGTTCTCTCTTATGGCATCCACGAATTCCAAGAACTCGGTTGGCTTCCTGGCGCAGATGCTTTTATCTGGGATGTAACCCCGTGGGTTGCCAAGGAGTCAATCCTGGGATCAATCCTGGGCGGCACTATCGGTTTTGATACCACTACATCTTTTCTGCAATTCTTTGCTTGGGCGGGATACCTCGTCGCCGTTCTGGCGCCATATCTATCTAAGAAGAGCGCGCCTGCTCCACGCATTCCTGCAGCGGTTTAGTTCTACCCTTCTTCCGCTTTCTGCTACTGGCGAGTAACCTATCCTTCGTAGTTACCTAGACAAGAGCCCTTAGAAAGCAGTCCAAATGTCTCGCACCGTTGTCCTAGTTGATGCTGTCCGTACTCCATTTGGAAAGGCCGGCAGCATGTACTCCGGTACTCGAGCCGATGATCTGATGGTGCGTGCAATGCGCGGGCTCTTGGAGCGAAATCCCAAAGTTAACCCAAGTGATATTGAAGATGTGGCGATCGCAGCTGCGACACAGAGCGGCGATCAAGGAATGAATATCGGTAGAAGCGCTTCACTTCTCGCGGGACTGCCAAATACAGTTCCCGGATATTCAGTAGATCGCTGGTGTGCAGGTGCAATGACTGCAACTACTTCGTTGGCCGGTGCAATTGCAATTGGTTCCATCGATATCGCAATCGCCGGTGGGGTTGAACATATGGGCAATCACCCAATCGGTGAAGGCATAGATCCCAACCCAAGATTTTTAGCAGAGAAGATTGTGGAACAAGATGCGCTCGCCATGGGTGCAACGGCAGAGCGTTTACACGATCGCTTTCCGCATTTGACGAAAGAGCGCGCCGATCGCTTTGCCTATAACTCTCAGATGAAGACCGCTGCCGCGTATGCCGCCGGCAAGATTCAACGCGATTTGATTCCAACTGCTGCTCGCATTGCAGAAATCGGTTGGGGTATTGCAACAGTTGATGAGCCACCACGTCCAACAACAACGATGGAAGGCTTAGCAACGCTTAAGACACCATTTCGTCCCGCAGGTCGCGTAACTCCGGGAAATTCATCTGGCTTAAACGATGGCGCAACTGCCGCTCTTCTTGCTAGTGAAGATAAGGCTAAAGAACTTGGGCTAACTATTAAAGCAAAGTTAGTTTCATTTGCTTTTGCCGGAGTCGAACCAGAAGTAATGGGATATGGACCAGTTCCCTCAACTATTAAAGCGCTAGCCAAAGCAGGTTTGCAGATTTCAGATATCGGCGCCTTTGAAGTTAACGAGGCCTTTGCAGTTCAAGTCATCGCATTTCTAGATCACTTTGGAATTGCAGATGATGATCCACGAGTCAATCCTTACGGTGGCGCAATTGCGGTTGGCCACCCATTGGCCTCTTCTGGAATTCGCTTAATGCTAAACCTGGCGCGTACCTTTGAAGAGCACACCGATGTTCGCTATGGCTTAACAACTATGTGTATCGGACTCGGAATGGGCGGCACCGTTATTTGGGAGAACCCACATTTCACAGGAGGAAAGAAATAATGGCTGCCGAAATGATCTTGCCAGAAGGCGCTCCTGAAGAAGTAATTACCAACGCACTTGTTCGCGACGTTGATCTGACGCCATTTGGCCATAATGGCTCACTGGCTTTAATTACTTTAGATAACGGTTTAGATCACACTCGCCCAAATACCTTTGGTCCACAATCACTTGCTGCGCTAAATAATGCAATCACTGATGCGATTGCTCGCACACCTGCGGCTATCGCAATTACGGGAAAGCCATTTATCTTCGCCGCTGGCGCAGATTTATCTGCGTTAGCTTTCTTAACCAAACGCGAACAATCGCTGGCGATTGGAAAACTTGGCCACGATGTCTTTCGCAGGTTAGATGAATGCGCAATTCCTACATTTGCTTTTATAAATGGTCTAGCTCTCGGTGGTGGCCTGGAAGTTGGCTTGCACTGCAATTACCGGACTTTGGCATCGACTGCATTTACTGGCCTGCCAGAAGTCTTCCTTGGTTTAGTTCCAGGTTGGGGTGGAGCCACAATCTTGCCCAAGCTAATTGGCCCAGAACGCGCCGTGCAAGTAATTATGCTAAATGCCCTTAATAACAACACCATGATGAAGGCAAAAGACGCGCTTGCACTTGGTGTTGTCGATGCCGTTTACGAGCCTGCTGATTTCCTAGAACGTTCTGTCGCCTTTGCAGCAAACGTTTTATCGGGTAAGAATAAAATTGAACGCAAAGATTACTCAAACGATCCAGCATGGGATTTGGCACTGGCAACCGGAAAAGCGGCGGCTCTTAAGAAATATGGCGGTGCCGAAATTGCATCACCAATGCGCGCTCTGGAATTAATTGCAGCTGCGCGTACAAATACTCGCGGCGCCGGCTTTGATGCCGAAGATCAAGCACTTGCTGATCTGACCATGTCTGACCCACTGCGCGCATCCCTTTATGCCTTTAACTTAATTCAGAAGAAGCGTAAGAAAGTAGAAGGCGCTCCTAAGCCCGCTCTGGCCCGCAAGGTAACCAAGGTCGGTGTTGTTGGTGCAGGTTTAATGGCTTCGCAATTGGCGCTGTTATTGCTGCGGAATTTGAAATGCCCAATCGTCATGACAGATATTGATCAAGAACGCGCCGATAAAGGTGTGGCCTGGGTTAAGAATGAACTCGCTAAATCAGTTGAGAAGAAGCGTATGAGCGAAGAATCTGCTCGTCGCCTCTCTCTTCTTATTAGCGGTTCGGCAGATCAAGCTAGCTTTGCTGGCTGTGATTTTATTATCGAAGCGATCTTTGAAGAACTCTCGCTAAAGCAAGAGCTATTTAAAAAGCTGGAAACAATCATCTCCCCCGAATGTGTGCTTGCTACAAATACCTCATCACTTTCGGTAGAACGTATGAGTGATGGACTTGCCAATCCAGAGCGAGTCATTGGCTTTCACTTCTTCAATCCAGTTGCAGTAATGCCGCTACTTGAAATTGCTCGTACCTCAAAGACAGATGATGCAACTACTGCAACAGCTGTAAGCGTTGGTAAAGAGCTAAAGAAGACGATGATCATCTGTAAAGATGCACCTGGCTTTGTTGTAAATCGTCTCTTGACGCGGTTTATGGGTGAAGTAACTGATGCAGTAGATGAAGGTACTCCACCGGCGATTGCCGATAGCGCAATGCGCAGTATCGGATTCCCAATGTCTCCCTTTGAACTCCTAGATTTAGTTGGTCCAGGTGTTGCGCTGCATGTTTCAGAAACTTTGCATGAAAATCTTGGTGAGCGCTATCGCATCTCCCCAACCATGCAAGCGATGGTTGGCGCAAAAGTCCGCAACTTCTATATAAAGGACAGCGATGGGAAAGTCGTTGCCAACCCAGAAGCGTTAGCCTTAATAAAACAAGGAACCAGCGCATCTACTGCAGAACAAGTTCGTGATCGCGCACTTAAAGCGCTGGCCGTTGAAGCGCGAATGATGCTCGATGAAGGTGTGGTTTCAACTGCTGCCGAAATCGATCTCTGCATGTTGATGGGGTCAGGTTGGCCCATGCATCTCGGCGGAATCTTGCCGTACTTAGATCGTGAAGGAATTAGCCAAGCGGTTTGCGGTCAACGTTTTCACGCGCCGGGGATTGCATCTCTTCCATAATCGAATTTGTGCCTGCTGCACCGTTTGAGCTGTTCCATTCAACGATGCTGCGTGCGATATTTTGCGCGGTAATTCCTAAATCGCTCAATATTTCAGCGCGCTTGGAATGTTCTATAAATTCCAAAGGAACTCCAATTGAATGAATTGGCGTGCTTAACTCTGCTTCGCGGAACATTTCGGAGATTGCGCTGGCGATTCCCCCGTGTTTGATGCCATCTTCTAGAACGACGACGCTCTTATATCTTTGTGCAATGGTGACAAGAGTTGCAGGAAGCGGTTTTACCCAACGTGGATCTATGACCGTTACACCAACTCCTTCGCGATAAGCCATCGAAGCTGCTTCAACTGCGATCGCCGCCATTGCTCCGATACTTACCAATAAGACATCTGCGCTTTCGCCGCGATAGAGAACGTCAATGCCATCGCGCCGTTCAAATGCTGGAATATCACTTTGTACTGCGCCCTTTGGGTAACGCACCATTGAAGGCGCATCTGAGATAGCAACTGCTTCACGAAGCGTCTCACGCAAGCGCGCTGCATCGCGAGGTGCGGCAACGTGCATAGTCGGCACAATTCCAGTTAGCGCTAAATCCCAAATTCCGTGATGTGATGGACCGTCATCGCCAGTTACGCCAGCGCGATCTAATACAAAGGTGACGCCAGCTTTATGAAGGGCAACATCCAAAAGCAGTTGATCGAAGGCGCGATTTAAGAATGTTGAATAAACGGCGACAACTGGGTGTAGACCCGCATAAGCCATTCCGGCTGCGCTAGTAACAGCATGTTGTTCTGCAATACCAACATCAATTGTGCGTTCCGGAAATTCTTTGGCAAAGGAATCAAGGCCTGTGGGTCCAAGCATTGCAGCGGTTATCGCAACGATATCTTCACGCTCGCGGGCAATTTCAATTAACTCAGCCGAAAATACCTTGGTCCAACTCATCGCGCTCTTGGCAATTGGCGCGCCAGTTTCAGGATCTACGATTCCGACGGCGTGGAACTTCTCGGCCTCATCATCCATCGCTGGCTTATGGCCGCGACCCTTTTCAGTAATTGCGTGAACAAGAACTGGCGCTCCAAAGGCTTTAGCTTTGAGTAACGCCTTTTCAAGAGCGGCGATGTCGTGGCCATCAATTGGCCCCATATATTTCAAACCGAGATCTTCAAACATGCCTTGTGGCGCGACGATATCTTTAATGCCCTTTTTCATTCCGTGCAAAGTTTCATAGATCGGCGTTCCTACAACTGGGGTCTTATGAAGAACTTCTTTACCCCAATCAAGGAAACGCTCATAACCTTTAGTTACTCGCAGGGTGGCTAAATAAGTTGCCAGTCCACCGATAGTTGGTGAGTAAGAACGTTCATTGTCATTTACGACGATAACTAGATTTCGCTTCTCGGTCGCGGCGATATTGTTGAGCGCCTCCCAAGACATGCCACCGGTTAACGCACCATCTCCAACAACGACGACGACATGGCGATCACTTTGACCAGTTTGCGAGAAACCATAAGAGATTCCATCGCCCCAAGAAAGCGCCGTTGAAGCATGTGAATTTTCGATTACATCGTGCTCGCTCTCACTGCGATTTGGGTAACCCGCAATGCCACCTCGTTGGCGCAGCCCATCAAATCTATCGGCACGCCCCGTAATAATTTTATGAACATATGATTGATGGCCAGTATCAAATAAGACGATATCGCGCGGTGAATCAAAGGTGCGATGTATGGCCAGAGTCAACTCAACTACGCCTAAGTTAGGGCCGAGATGTCCACCGGTCTTAGAGACCTTGGTAATTAAAAATTGGCGAATCTCATCACTTAAAGAATTTAGTTGAGCAAGATCCAGCGCCTTGATATCGGCAGGTGACTCAATTCGTTCAAGCATGTATTTATTCTAGTTTGGAGCGAAGTAAACCGCGATTTTTACGCGAGCAGAGACCGGCCATGCCTATTCGCCATTACTGCAGTAATTGGCGGAGCACGTACTGCATGATCCCCCCATGGCGATAATAATCACCCTCACCAGGTGTATCGATGCGCACCTTGGCTGCAAATGACTTATCCCCCGCAGTTACCTGTACCTCTCTAGGAATCCCACCGCCATTTAGCTCAGTGATTCCAGTGATTGCAAATACCTCAGAGCCGGTTAGACCAAGTGATTGCGCAGTGTCGCCATCCTTAAATTGCAATGGCAGAACTCCCATACCAATTAAATTTGAGCGATGGATACGTTCAAAACTTTCAGCGATTACGGCGCGGACTCCGAGCAACGCTGTGCCCTTTGCCGCCCAGTCGCGAGATGAACCCGATCCATATTCCTTGCCAGCCAGAATTACTAGCGGCACACCAGCGCTTTGATAGGCAATAGATGCATCGTAAATTGTGCTCTGCTCTCCCGCACTGAGGAAGTTGCGGGTAAAGCCGCCTTCTACTCCATCTAGCAACATATTCTTCAAGCGAATATTTGCAAAAGTTCCGCGGATCATGACTTCATGATTGCCACGTCGTGATCCATAAGAGTTGAAATCAGCGCGCGCTACTCCATGCGCTTCCAGATATTTACCAGCAGGTGAATCAACCTTGATATTTCCGGCAGGTGAGATGTGATCTGTTGTCACAGAATCTCCCAGAATCGCCAAGACGCGCGCTCCGGAGATATCAGTTACTGGAGTTGGATTTGCTGGCATGCCATCGAAATAAGGAGGTTTGCGCACGTAAGTTGATTGCGCATCCCATTCAAAGGTCTTACCGGTTGGAGTATCTAAAGATTTCCAGCGGTGATCACCATCGAAGACAGTTGCATAATCCTTCTTAAACATCTCAGAAGAAATTGATGAATCAATAACATCTTGAATCTCTTTTGCACTTGGCCAGATTTCAGCCAAAAGTACATCTCTGCCATCTTTATCTTTACCCAATGAATCCTTTTCAAAATCATGGTCCATGGTTCCGGCCAAGGCGTAGGCCACAACTAGCGGAGGAGATGCCAAGTAGTTCATCTTCACATCTGGGCTAATACGTCCCTCAAAGTTACGGTTTCCAGAGAGAACTGCAGTTACCGCTAAATCATGTTCGTTAACTGATTTACTGATCTCAATTGGCAGTGGACCAGAGTTACCGATGCAAGTTACGCAGCCATAACCAACCAAGTTAAAGCCAAGGGCTTCCATGTATTTGGTTAAATCTGCGCGATCGTAGTAATCGGTGACGACCTTTGAGCCTGGCGCCAAAGTGGTCTTAACCCATGGCTTTGAAGTCAGCCCTCGTTCAACTGCCTTTTTTGCAAGAAGCGCAGCACCAATCATTACTGATGGATTTGAAGTATTTGTGCAAGAGGTAATTGAAGCAATTACTACATCGCCATTTTTGATGGTCGTATCTTTTGCGCCAACTTTTACCGGATAAGCCTCTCGGCCAGTTTTTTCAGTGAAGTACGTTGGCAGAATTTTCTCGAAAGAGCTCTTTGATGCGCTAAGTGAGATGCGATCTTGTGGACGCTTCGGACCAGAAATAGATGGAACCACTGTCGCAAGATCTAATTCGATATGTTCTGAGAATCTTGGACTAACCGCTGGGTCATGCCACATGCCTTGCGCTTTCGCATATTGCTCAACGAGAGCAACTTGCTCATCGCTGCGACCGGTTAAACGTAGATAACGCAAAGTCTCTTCATCGATTGGGAAGATTGCACAAGTCGAACCATACTCTGGGCTCATGTTGCCGATCGTCGTGCGATTTGCCATTGGCACCGATACAACACCTGGGCCATAAAATTCTACGAATTTACCAACCACGCCATGTTTGCGCAGCATCTCAGTAATAGTTAGCGCCATATCAGTCGCTGTTGTGCCAACCGGCAACGCGCCACTTAATTTGAATCCGACTACTCGCGGAATCAACATTGATACCGGCTGCCCCAGAAGAGCTGCTTCTGCCTCAATGCCACCGACGCCCCAGCCGAGTACGCCCAAACCGTTAACCATCGTGGTGTGTGAATCAGTACCAACGACAGTATCTGGATAAGCGCGCAGAACTCCATTTACGGTGCGTGTCATTACAACACGGGCTAAGAATTCAATATTTACCTGGTGGACGATTCCAGTTCCAGGTGGCACAACTTTGAATTCATCAAAAGCACCTTGTCCCCAGCGCAAGAAGCGATAGCGCTCACGGTTACGCTCATATTCAATATCTGTGTTTTTTTCAAAAGAATCTTTAGTGCCAAAGACATCGGCGATAACAGAGTGATCAATTACAAGTTCAGCAGGAGCTAGCGGATTTACCTTTGCGGGATCTCCCCCCAGGTCCACGATCGCCTCGCGCATAGTTGCTAGATCTACGATGCAAGGAACGCCGGTGAAATCTTGCATTACAACTCGTGCTGGAGTGAATTGAATTTCCGTATCGGGTTCAACTGATGGATCCCATTGTGCAAGCGCCTTGATGTGATCTGCGGTGATGTTAGCGCCATCTTCTGTGCGCAAGAGATTTTCTAAAAGGATCTTGAGTGAGAAAGGTAGGTTAGTGGCGCCCTCGATCTTTGAAATATCAAATATTTCAAAATCTTTACCGGCTACATTTAAATTCTTCTTGGCGCCCAATGAATTCTTGCTCATTTTAATCCTTTACTCAATTTATCTTGATATCAAGATACCTTATCTTGTGTAAATAAGGCAACCGTTTCGATGTGGTGAGTCATGGGAAAAAGGTCAAAGGCGCGAACTTTTGCCATCTCATATCCGGCGCTGCTCAAGTAAGTGGTGTCACGGGCTAGCGCAGCTGGATCGCAAGCGACATAGATGATCGCGCGCGGCTTAAGTGCAACCATAGCCGCAACCACTTCTTTACCGGCGCCTTCGCGCGGCGGATCTAAAACAATTACATCTGCCTTAGCAAAACGGGGCAGCAACTTTGCGACATCACCGGTGTGAACCTTCACATTTGTAAAAGTGGAAAAGTTGCGCATGGCATCGGTAGTAGCGCTCTTACTGCCTTCTACGAGATCAACGCGGCCGCTTTCACCAATCGCTTCGAGGAATTGCGATGTAAAGAGCCCGACTCCACCATATAGATCTAAGACCTGATCGCCTGCTTGCAACTTGGCATAGCCATTTACTATTTCGGTCAGAACAGTTGGCGCCAATTTATGGCTCTGCCAGAAGGAGCGCTGTGCCACTTCCAACTTAAATCCATTTACTGAGTACTCAGCCACATCTGGGCCTTCGCTAGTGCGCACAGCAGACTCGTCGCTGGCATACCCGGTTGCAATGGTGCGCTCACCGGTTGAGGATAGCGAGACTTCAACTCGTAAATTACCTTTCCATTTACGAGAACTTAGCTCTTGGTATTTAATTTCTGGCTGCAAGATTCGGCAATCACTTACTGGTACAACTTTGTTACTTCTGGCCTGCTTAAATCCTAGATCTCCATTACTAGTTGTTACCGCATTAAATCGTGTGCGATATCCCAGCGGCGCTCCAACTTCTTCAACTTCTATCTTTAGCTCACGTTTTGCAATTCGACTAAATTGTTCGGTAATCACCTCTGATTTTAAATCACGTTGGCGCGGCAGGGAAATATGTTGAAAATCGCAACCGCCACAACCTAGGCGATGTGCAAATTGGCACGGTGCACTGACACGATCGGCAGATGCAGTTAGTACATTTACAACATCAGCACGGTTAAATGAACTTCCGGTACCGGTAATTTCAATTTCTACCTCTTCGCCAGGAATTGCGTGTCTGACAAATATGACCGCACCAAGGTGGCGCGCTATAAAGTGGCCACCATGAGCGACTTTCTCAATGGTGGTAACGAAGCGATCCCCAACTGCCAACGCAACGCGATCTGGCGAATTTTGCTGGTTCTGCCCATTTGATGTCATATAGATAAGAATAAGGGTGTAAGTTAAACCTTGTGCACGTCGTGATTATGGGATGCGGTCGAGTTGGTTCTTCATTAGCCACCGAGCTCGAAGCTGCTGGACACTCAGTTGCAATTATCGATCAATCTCGTGAGGCTTTCCGCCGTTTAGGGCCTGATTTTAAAGGTCGCACAGTTTCAGGCGTTGGCTTCGATCGTGACACCTTGCTCGAAGCCGGAATTGAGACTGCCGATGCCTTTGCCGCGGTAAGTAATGGCGATAACTCAAATATCTTGGCAGCACGCGTTGCTCGCGAAACTTATGGGGTCTCAAATGTTGTTGCTCGAATTTATGATCCTGGCCGCGCCGAAATTTATCAGCGCCTTGGAATTCCGACAGTAGCCACCGTTATTTGGGCAACTGATCAAATTCTGCGCCGCCTGGTTCCAGAAGGTTCAAAATCTGAATGGCGCGATGCCAGCGGTGCGATTCAACTTTGCGAAATGCATCCGCATAAGGGTTGGTTCGGAATGGCAATTACAGATCTTGAAAATGCAACTGGTGCACGAGTGGCATTTATAACTCGTTTAGGTGAAGGCCTCATTCCTGATTCACATACCGTTTTACAAGAAGGCGATTTACTGCACGTAACCGTGCGGGATAATGAGATTAGCCAGGTTGAAAATATCTTCTCTCGCTCGCCAGAGGATCATTCATGAGAATTGCGATCGCCGGAGCTGGAAATGTGGGTCGCGCCATCGCGCGTGAGCTTCTAGATAATGGCCATCAAGTGCTCTTGATCGATCGCGATCCGAAGGCGCTCAAACTTGAATCAGTCCCTGATGCAGAATGGTTGATGGCTGACGCTTGCGAAATCACTTCACTAGATAAAGCGGTATTAAATAATTGTCAGGTACTGGTCGCAGCTACTGGTGATGACAAAGTAAATTTAGTTGCATCTCTACTTGCTAAGACTGAATATGGTGTTCCTCGCGTCGTAGCTCGCATCAATCATCCAAAAAATGAATGGCTCTTTGATTCATCTTGGGGCGTTGACGTTGCAGTATCCACCCCGCGCATCATCTCGGCTCTCGTTGAAGAGGCGGTTAGCGTGGGCGATGTGGTTCGCTTATTCTCATTCCGCAAAGGCCAAGCAAACCTCGTGGAATTAACCTTGCCCGATTCATCTAGCTGCATCGGTAAGACAGTTGAAGAAATTACCTTGCCGGACGATGCCTCGCTTGCAGCGATTGTTCGTGATGGGCGCGTAATTACCCCGACACCGACTGATGTATTTAGCGCCGGCGATGAGCTTCTCTTTGTTGCCTCTGCTACCGCTGAGGGCTTAATTAAATCTTGCTTTATTGCTAATTAATTATCTGCAACCTTAGTTGTAGGAACGCTCTTTAAGATCATCCAAGATCCATACGCTGTAGCCAGAAATAGCGGATATCCCATAGCTAGATTGACTGTTCCAAGCAAATTAACATTTCCACTGCGATAGATCGGGTATTGCACTGCGATACGAGTAAAGAACATCAAGACCCAAAGCCAGCTCGCTAGCTTGTAAGCGCGAGAGCGCACAGGATCTTTACGCCAAGTTAAATTCTCGCCAAGTATGGGACCAAGTAGCAGGCCGAGTACGGGCCATCCGGCCAAGTTTGCGATTAGATAAACGCTGCCATATCCCAAATTAGTTAATAGCTTTGGGATATAGAGATCACTGGCATTTCCTGTGCGGTTGGCAAACCATGCGCAAATGAGCGATCCAACTAGCCCTGAAATCGCATGTTGAATAGTGTCTTTTTTAGCTAATCGAACGATAGTTAGCGTTGCTGAAACAATGAGTGAGGCGATAAGCGCCTTGCGCAGATCATCTGCCACATTAAAGACAACTAGAAAGATTATCGAAGGTATACCCGAATCGATTAGACCTTTCTTGCCACCAAAGGCAGCTAGGACTTTATCTTTATCAGACCCGTTAGCATCTATCGGTAAATTTCTCATTAACGTCCAGTCGATCCAAATCCGCCAGTGCCACGGCCTGAACCTGGCAAGTTTTCTACTTCAATAAATTCAGCGCGTTCTACTTGTTGAATAACTAACTGGGCAATTCGATCTCCGCGTTGAAACGAGATACTTTCTTTCTGATCGTGATTAATTAAGATTATTTGTAGCTCTCCGCGATAACCTGCATCAACAGTGCCTGGCGAATTGACCATCGTCACTCCGTGTTTGATTGCCAAACCTGATCTTGGGTGCACAAGGGCTACGTAACCATCAGGAAGTGCAATCGAAATGCCAGTTGGTACCAGTTTGCGCTCCCCCGGAGCCAAGGTGAAATCCACGCGTGATACTAAATCGGCACCAGCATCGCCACTCTTTGCATAATTTGGTAGCGGCAAATCTTTATCTAAGCGAGTAACCAAAACTTTTACGGCCATTATGGATTTATCTCAAATTCCGGATCGACGAAGGCCAAGATTTGTGGGCTTTTGGCGATATGTTCCAAATACTCTTTCGGAGCATTCTCTAAGAAATGTGACATCGGAACGATCACAAAGAGTGCGGCAGCACGTACTGCAATTTCACCATCTGGTCCGCCCAAGCGACCTTCCGCCGCTGTATAAACCTTGCGATTTACCTGACCAGTAATGCGCGCTGTTATGTGAAGTGTTGTTCCCATAGGAACTGGCTTTAAGAAATCTGTCTCTAAACGAGCCGTTACAGCTGGCGAGCGAATTAACCACATTAACTTTCCCAAAGCTTCATCAAATGCCAATGAGAGAAGACCACCATGTGCTAAACCTGGAGCACCTTGATGATTCTCCGTGACTGTAAATTCAGCAGTTAAATCCGCACCAGCGCCAGCGTGTGCAACTAAGTGAAGTCCAGTCGGATGTAGCTCGCCACAACCAAAACAATGGCCAAAATGTGAAGGGATCTTGGTTCCGATTTCAGGAGCTTTCGAATGGCGCGGTGGAATTACCGCTCCCTCTGGAGGGGTTGTACTGGCAACGCGACTCATAGCCTTACTTTACTTCATCTAGACTGCGATGGTGATATTCAAAGAAGTCTTGCGCCCGCCTATCTGGGTGCTTGCCTTTATCTATTTTCTCTTGCTCTCACTTGTGATTGCGATTTGGGCCGCCTTTGGCAGCCTTCTTACTATCTACGCATTCGTAATCGCCACTATTACAGTTATCTATCTTGCTTTTAAGATGCGCTCGACAATTACTATCAATCAAGACGAGTTCCGATTTGATAACGCGCATATCGAAGTCAAATACCTAGGAAATATTACGGTCCTGGATGCACCGGAGATGAAGTTGCTGCGCACACGTGATGCTGATCCCGCTGCTTTTCTAGCAATCAAATTTTGGACCCCAACCGGGGTAAAAATTGAGTTAAAAGACCCGCGCGATCCAACGCCTTATTGGCTTATAACGAGCAAACGCGGCGAAGAAATCGCCGCGCTGCTTATTAATTCTTAACTATTTTTTAATTACACTCTTTACAGACTGCTTTAGCGCCTTCGCCCTTAGCAAGTTGTGTTATGTGATGTACCAAGAAGCATCGTGAACAAGTAAATTCATCGACTTGCTTTGGAACTACGCGAACGGCTAACTCTTCACCTGATAAATCTGCACCTGGAAGTTCTAGATTTTCTGCAGCTTCGGCTTCATCAACATCGATCTGCCCGGATTGAGCATCGACGCGCTTGGCTTTGAGTTCTTCTAGCGACTCCTCGTGGAGTTCTTCATCCGTCTTTCGGGGGGTGTCGTAATCTGTTGCCACTGCTCTCACCTACCTTCTATAACTCAAAGAACTACCTTTTTTTTAAGATAGTTCGTATACGGGCGCATACTCGCGCATCTAACCAGTATTACCCCTTACAACCTGCGGCGTGTCGCATATATTCCCGACTTCGAGCCGTGATCTAAGGCATGGAGCGCTTTATAAGAGGGCTGCCTCTATAGCCTTCGCTAGTCCACCATCTACCAGGGCTCGCAATTGCGTACCTGTCTCAAGATATTCCTCGCTGATAATTTCTCCGCGTTCGTGAATAGCGCTTACTAAATCACCGCGATCATAAGGAATTATCGCATTTATCTCGACATTTGGATGTGGAAGAGATTTTTCAATTGCACGGACTAACCCTTCAATTCCAAATCCAGTGCGTGCCGAAAACGCAAAACTATTCTTCTCTTTTCGTAAAATCTCCATAACGACTTCAGGATCTGCCGCATCGACTTTATTAATCGCAATAATTTCCGGTATATCTCCGCCACCGATTTCAGTAATTACTTCGCGAACAGCGCGAATCTGCTCGAAAGGATCGGGATGGGATCCATCGACTACGTGGACAATCAAATCTGATCCAGATACTTCTTCCAGCGTTGATTTAAAGGCATCAATCAACTGGTGCGGCAGGTGTCGAACAAATCCGACGGTATCTGAAAGAGTGTAAACGCGACCTTCTGCGGTCTGAGATTTGCGAACCGTTGGATCCAATGTCGCAAAGAGCGCATTTTCAACTAATACCCCAGCATCGGTTAATTTATTTAATAGTGAAGACTTGCCGGCATTTGTGTAACCTGCGATGGCAACCGATGGAATATTGAAGCGTTTTCGTTCTTGTCGCTTAGTATCGCGCGAGATTTTCATCTCCGCTATTTCTCGCCGTAACTTAGCCATCTTGTCGCGAATTCGGCGGCGATCTGTTTCGATCTTTGTCTCACCCGGTCCGCGGCCACCAATACCTGCGCCACCGGCGGCGCGTCCACCTACTTGGCGAGATAGCGAGTCACCCCAACCGCGAAGCCGAGGTAATAGATAAGCAATCTGGGCTAACTCAACTTGCGCTTTACCTTCTTTACTCTTGGCATGCTGTGCAAAAATATCCAAAATTAGCGCAGTGCGATCGACGACTTTAACTTTTAACTTATCTTCTAATTGGCGCAACTGTGAGGGGGAAAGTTCACCATCGCAAATAACCGTATCGGCCCCTGTTGCAACGACAATCTGGCGCAATTCAATTACTTTGCCAGAACCGATATAGGTTGCCGGATCTGGTTTATCGCGCCGTTGAATTAAGCCATCTAGTACTTCTGATCCAGCGGTTTCGGCAAGGGCTTTTAATTCAGCTAAGGAATTCTCAGCCATCTCAGCGCTGCCGTCAGTCCAGACTCCTATAAGTACAACTCGTTCTAATTGGAGTTGGCGGTATTCGGCATCTGAAATATCTTGCAGTTCAGTAGAGAAACCTTTTACGCGTCGCAGCGCATGGCGATCAGCTAAGTCAGGCTGAGATGTGACTTCGAAATCGTTCTCATCTGCATCAAAATCTGCGGCAACTCGGGCACTTTCGCGCAGCAGTTCTTCGAATAGATCGTTATCGTGTGGAGTTTCCTCGTTCATGCATCCTGCAAAAAGCGCGTTAGATCATGATCTGTAATCAAAAGTGCCGGGCCAGTTAAAGTTGCGTTGGAATGTGGATCAATATCGACGACCAACCTTCCACCTGGTGGATAGATTACCCAGCGCGCCGGCAGGTTCTCTTTCAAGTGAATAGTTGCGGCTAGAGCCACTGCACACGTTCCGGTACCACAAGATTTAGTCTCTCCGCTGCCGCGCTCGTGCACCCGCATCTTGGCTTCGTGATTTGCCATGATTTCAACAAATTCCACGTTTACTCCTTCGGGATAAACATCCTTAGGGCGAACAACTGGTGCATCCTTTAGAGATCCAACATCCTCTAGTTTTTCAACGAAAACAACTGCATGTGGATTGCCGGTATTTATGTTGTAGCCATTCCAAATTTTTCCTTCAACTGAAGCGGTAATCTCCTCATTCTCATCGCTGACTTTCCCCATATTTACCGAGATGTCATCGACTTTAGGTACTCGTAAATGCTTTATGCCATCTCGAGTGTTAATCGCAAAGATTCCTTCTGGTTGGTGGCCGCGTTCGACTAAATATCGCGCCATAACCCGGATTCCATTGCCACACATCTCAGCCAAGGATCCATCGGCATTGCGATAATCCATAAACCATTTCTCATCTCGCTTGGTAATGCGGATTAAGCCATCAGCGCCGATTCCAGTTTCACGATTACAGATAGCAGCTGTTTGCGCCGTGGTAATGGAAATTTCATCGGAAGGATCAAAGACGAGGACGAAATCATTTTCTGTGCCATGGCCATAGGTGCCGATGACTTTATCGATAATTTCTTCGCTCATGATGTGGCTGAGTTTATCTTGTTCAATACCGTTTCCAACCGGGGTTGCACAGGTGAGATCCAATTGATTCGCGCATCACGGGAGAACCAAGTCTCTTGTCGCCTGACATATTGCCGAGTAGCACGTTTTGTCTCTTCAATCGCGACATCTTCGGTGATTTCGCCATTTCGCATGGCGATAATTTGCGCATAACCCAGCGCACGCCGAGCAGTTGTGGCCTCCAATATTCCGTCTGCAATTAATCGATCAACTTCCGCGACAAAGCCCATTTGCCACATTTGGTCTACTCGCGCTTGGACTCTTTCGCCAATTTTTTCACGATCCATAACCAATCCGAATTGCAAAGCATCTGGATAAAGTGAACTATCTTCGCGTGGCAAATTAGCGGTAAATGGTTTACCAGTAATTTCAATGACCTCTAGCGCGCGGATAACGCGTCGTTCATTCTGGCGATCTATCGCCGCGGCTGCAGCCGGATCTAAGAGTTCCAGTCGTTGAAATAGCTGCACAATGCCAAACTCCTTCGCTTCTTCAGTTAACTTCTGACGTACTGCGGCATCGGTGTCCGGGAAATTCAGATCATCTAAAATCGATTTAATATAAAGGCCGGTACCGCCAACAATAATTGCGTGCTTGCCGCGGTCATGAATCTCCGTAACGGCAGCGCGCGCTAAGCCTTGATACCAGGCAACGGTGGCATCTTCGGTAACTTGCAAGACATCTAATAAATGATGGGCTATTCCTGCGCGTTCGCTTTCCGTAAGTTTGGCGGTACCAATATCCATGCCTTTATAGATTTGCATTGAATCGGCGTTAATTATCTCGCCCCCGATTTCTTGGGCCAAACTCACCGCTAAGTCACTTTTGCCAGTTGCAGTCGCACCGCAAATTACGATGGTCTTCATTTCACCGTTGGAATTCCGAGCATCGTTCGCTGCGGTCCAGCCTGTTCTTGGCGCGCAGCATAGGCATCTCCCCCACGCGTTTTCAGGTGTGAATCTTCTCGCCCAATCAAATAGTGTGCCGATGCATCTGTGATTGTTAGATCTACGAAATCACCGGGCCGAGCGTTGCTTGTGGCATCGAAGTGCACCAAGCGAAAATCTTCGGTCTTGCCGGTAAGCCGTGATTGTGCGGCATCGCGACGTCCCTCTGCTTCGGAAACTAAGGCGCGATGCTGTCTACCTATAGCGCGCTTATTAACACCGAGTGATATCGCCTGTTGGAGTTCATGTAAACGCGTGTAGCGCTCTCCGACAATTTCAGCAGGAACCTGATTGGGCATGATGCCGGCAGGTGTTCCGGGGCGAATCGAATATTTATAGGTATAAGCCGCGGCGAATTGCGCCTGAGTTGCTAAATCCATGGTTGCTTGAAAATCTTCTTCGGTTTCACCTGGGAAGCCAACGATAATGTCGGTCGTGATCATCGCATGTGGCATTGCTTGACGAACGCGATCTAAGATTCCTAAATATCGACTGCTGCGATAGGAGCGGCGCATTTCCTGCAGAATTCGATCTGATCCAGATTGCAACGGCATATGAAGATGCGGCATCACATTCTTTGTATTGGCCATGACTTCAATAACATCGTCGGTAAAGTCACGTGGGTGAGGCGACATGAAACGTACTCGTTCCAGCCCTTCGATTTCACCACATTCGCGGAGTAAGTTTGCGAATGCTCCGCGATCTGCAAAATCAACGCCATAGGCATTTACATTTTGGCCTAGTAGCGTTATCTCAATAACGCCTTGCGCGACCAGGGCGCGGATCTCTTTTAAAATATCGTTAGCCGGTCGATCTTTTTCGATTCCACGCAACGTGGGGACGATGCAAAATGTGCAAGTGTTATTGCACCCGACCGAGATCGAAACCCAGGATGTAAAAGCTGATAGGCGTCGTGCGGGAAGGGTGGATGGGAAGTGCTCTAAAGCTTCCAGTATTTCTATTTGCGACTCTTCTTCGATTCGAGCACGCTCAAGTAAAACAGGCAGCGAACCCACATTATGGGTGCCGAATACCACGTCTACGTATGGAGCCTTCTTCAAAATTATCGATTGATCCTTCTGCGCCAAACACCCACCAACGGCGATCTGCATATTGGGATTAGCTTTTTTAATTGGTGCCAAGAAACTTAAATTTCCATATAACTTGTTATCGGCATTCTCACGCACTGCACAGGTATTAAAGACAACAATGTCTGCTTGCTCACCTGGAGTAACCGGCAGATAACCGGCATCATCCAAAAGCCCAGAAATACGTTCAGAGTCATGCACGTTCATCTGACAGCCATAAGTTTCGACTGTATATGTGCGTGTCATAGCGCTAAGACTATCGGTGGATTAGAGGGCTAGCACCTTCGGGCTAAGGCTGGCTCTATCTACTACCAAGATGTGATGGTTTGGCAAATTTATCCAACCTGCCTGATCCCAACCACTGGATGCGACTAGAACTTGGTCCATCTCTGGTTTATAGAATAGATCGTAATAACCGTCGAGTCCCCATGCTGGTTTGCGGGCAGGATCATGTTCGCAGATAGTAATGAAATATTTATCATTCATCAACATCGCATTAATACTTGAAAAATCATAACTGTCCCGAATTTTATTTACAGCGCTCTTAACACCATCGACTAGACCTAAGTTCTCTATCTGCGTCAATAGAAAGTAAAAATATCTCTCGCTATCGGACTGCCCCAAGATAAATTCCGCAAATTTAGGTGCGATTTCAGGTTCAAGCGCGCTCGGTGGATTTATCGCACCGTTGTGAATAAAGGTAAATCCATTGTGTGTAAATGGATGGGTGTTATTTTCACTAACGGGAATTCCGGTCGTTGCCCAGCGCAGGTGCAGCAGAGCCCCGTCAGTATTTGTAGTCTGTAATGTTTTTGTAAATAGCAAACTGGATTCAGCTAATTCAGGAGCGCGAGATACATGGGCTGCCGCCGTTTTCTCATCAAGAGTCGCTATACCCCAGCCATCACAATGCACGGTAGATAGATGGATAAATTCATCTAAATTTTCACCGACCGCCTGCGCAAAAGACTCGGGCTGGGAAGACACGAACCCTAAAAGTCGGCACATTTTCTGACAAACCACTTCCGTTTAGAGGAGACTTGAAGTAGAAAGGTTACCTCGGTGCCCCTCACCGATCCAGCACCAACGACTGCAGATCACGGAGTTCTGCTGTTAAAGCGGCTATAGGAGGAATGCAATTGGTTAATACACACGATGCAGATGCGGCTAAGTTAGCCGAACTGGGATATAAACAAGAGTTTGATCGAAAGTGGAGCGGTTTTCACAACTTCGCTATCTCATTCTCGATCATTTCAATTCTTTCTGGATGTTTTACAACATTCGCACAAGCTTGGAATAACGGCGGGCCGGTTGCGATCTCTATCGGTTGGCCAATTATCGCCAGCTTGATCATGATCATCGGCTTGGTTATGGCAGAACTGCTATCTGCAATGCCAACTGCTGGTGGAATTTACTATTGGGCGCTAAACCTAGGTAAGCCAGTACACGGTTGGGTGACCGGCTGGCTAAACCTTATGGGCTTAATCGCAGTAACCGCAGGTGTTGATTATGGATTTGCCAACTTCTTTGTTTACACTGCAAATCTTTTTAATAACTCAATAGATCCAGGGAATTTGAAGATTGTCTTCGCAGTCTTTGCCGCAACTCTATTAATTCATATTGCAATGAATATCTATGGCGCAAACATCATCCATCGCTTACAGGGCATAAATGTCTGGTGGCACGTAGGTGGTGTGGCGGCAGTAATTTTGATCCTGGTATTGGTTCCTGCCAAGCATCAATCAACTTCTTGGGTATTCACCCACCAGATCAATAACAGTGGATTTGGTAACTACTGGTTCTATGTACTTCCAGTAGGTTTCTTGCTTACCCAATACACAATTACTGGTTTCGATGCTTCAGCTCACGTATCTGAGGAGACTGGTCAAGCAACTAAGGCTGCTGCTCAAGGGCTATGGAAATCAATTGCTTACTCTGCAGTCGCAGGTTGGCTAATGCTTCTTGCTTTCTTATATGCAGCAACTGATGAGGCTGGAATTACCAAGGCTGGCGGTGCTTCACAGGCAATCTTCGTAACAGCGCTATCAATGGGCTGGGCTAAGATAATTCTGATAATTACTTGTGTCGGACAATTCTTCTGCGGCATGTCTTGCGTAACTGCAGGATCTCGTATGTTGTTCGCCTTCTCTCGCGACCGTGCAGTTCCAGGACATAAGAACTGGATCAAGTTAGATATGAACCACAACCCATCCAATGCTGCTTTTGCACTCGGTGCAGCAGCTCTTGTGATTGCTCTTCCGGCAATCTGGTCTGCAGTCGCTTTCTTTGCCGTTACTTCGATGGCAGTTATCGGTCTCTTTGGTTCTTTCGCAATTCCAATCTGGCTGCGCTGGCGTAAAGGTGATGCCTTTAAGCAAGGAGATTGGAACCTGGGAAATAAATGGAAGTGGATGGCACCGATTGCAATTCTTGAAATTGTTATCGTCTCTATCTACTTCTGTCTCCCAACTACTCCAGCGGGTATCTGGTGGTCTGCAGACTTCAAGCTCTTATCTGCTAACTACACACCTATCGCCTTCTTGGTCGTCCTCGGTGGCGCCATGATCTGGTGGTGGGTATCTGCTCACAAGCACTTCAAGGGAATTGTTCGTAACGTAAATTAATTCCTAATTAACCTATAATTAGCCCACCTAGCAATTGTTAGGTGGGCTAATTATTTTAAGGAGCACCCAATGTCTGATCGAGTGAAAGACCGAATCGCCATAGTGACCGGCGCCGGATCTGGCATCGGTGAGGCTAGCGCTATCCGTTTAGCTGAAGAAGGCGCCAAAGTTATCTGCGCCGATATCAATCTCGAATCAGCAAATAAGACTGCTCAACAAATAACGGCATCAGGATTTGTCGCTGAAGGATATGCAATTGATATCGCAGATAGCCAAGCCTGCACCTCACTCGTTGACGATACTGTTAAGAAATTCGGCGCTATCGATATTTTGGTAAATAACGCAGGAGTAAATCTGCCAGGTGTCTTCCACGAGGTCACAAACGAGACGATCGATAGAACTTTAAATGTGAACGTCAAGGGCGCGATGTATTTAACGCGCGCAGCTCTGCCTTACATGCTTAAAAATTCACGCGGTTCGATTGTAAATATGTCCAGCGTTAACGGCTTAGTCTCTGAGCCTTACTTAAGCGTTTACTCAGCTTCTAAAGGTGCGATCGTTATGTTTACTAGAGGAATCGCTTTGGATTATGCCAAGACCGGTATCCGCTGCAATGCGATTTGCCCTGGCTGGGTTGATACTCCGATTAATCATGCGCACGCCAAGATGCTGGGTGGTCTTGATCATGTTTATAAAACCATCGATTCATTCCAGCCAATTGGCCGCCCCGGAACTAGCCGCGAAATCGCCAATGTGGTGCTATTTCTAGCCTCAGATGAGAGTTCATTTATGACCGGTTCCATCGTTTCAGCCGATGGTGGCATGACTGCGCAGTAACTGAGATAGTACGGATATGAGTTCGCTAACCCTTGAGAAGTTAAAGGCGCTTGTTGCTGCCGGAACCATCGACACCGTTGTAGTCGCGATGACCGATATGCAAGGTCGTTTAACCGGCAAGCGAATCCACGGCCAATACTTTTTAGATGAGGTTGTTAAGCACGGAACTGAAGGTTGTAATTATTTACTTGCCGTAGATGTAGATATGAATACTGTTGATGGTTACGAGATGTCTTCTTGGGAGCGCGGCTACAGCGATTTCGCGCTTATTCCAGATCTAAATACTTTGCGCCTTATTCCTTGGCAGCCTGGTGCGGTTTTAGTTCTTGCTGATGTGGCTTGGCTCGATCACACAGATGTCGTTGCATCCCCTCGCCAGGTTTTGCGCAAGCAAATCGCCGAACTTGAAAAAGCGGGCATGGTGGCAATGTGCGGCACTGAACTTGAATTTGTTGTTTTTAAAGATACTTATGAAGAGGCTTGGAATAAGGGTTATAAGAACCTAATTCCAGTAAATCAATACAACGTAGATTATTCGATCCTTGGTGGATCCCGGATCGAACCGTTGCTGCGCGATATCCGTTTAGGAATGTCTGCTGCTGGAATGACTGTGGAATCTGTAAAAGGTGAATGTAACTTCGGTCAGCACGAGATCGCCTTCAAGTATTCAGATGCGCTATCTAATTGCGATAACCACGTTATCTATAAAAATGGCGCAAAGGAGATCGCCTCACAACAGGGATATGCCCTTACCTTTATGGCTAAGCCAAATGAAAAAGAAGGAAACTCCTCCCACATTCACCTATCTTTCCGTGGACTTAAAGGCGAGTTAGTTATGACCGATGATGCCGATAAAGAACACGGTATGAGCGAGATCGGGCGCCAATTCATTGCAGGCCAGATAGCACACCTGCGCGAACTATCTCTTCTCTTTGCTCCAAATATCAACTCTTATAAGCGCTATGTCCCAGGATCATTTGCACCAACTGCCATTCGCTGGGGACGCGATAACCGCACATGCGCACTGCGCCTAGTTGGCCATGGCGCCGGGTTGCGTTTAGAAAATCGTGTTCCGGGTGGAGATGTAAATCCTTATCTAGCAGTTGCTGGCATCATCGCCGCAGGTCTTGATGGCGTTAATAAGAAACTTAAGTTAGAGCCCGCCTTCACAGGAAATGCCTACGAATCAGATTCTTCTCGTGTTCCTTCCTCAATGACCGAAGCGCTCGGACTTTGGGAAAATAGCGCTTGGGTTAAGGAAACTTTTGGCGCGCAAGTTCAAGCTCATTATGCAAATATGGCTCGTGTAGAAATTGCCGCTTATGGAAAAGCTGTAACTGATTGGGAACTCTTCCGTAACTTCGAACGCTTCTAAGAAAGGCTTAAATTGTCTACAACTTTTGATCTCATCAACCCTGCCACCGAGGCCATTGTTGTATCGCTGCAAGAAGCAGATCTAGCCCAAACCGATGCGGTAATTGCCAAAGCGGCCAAAGCCTTTGAAAGTTGGAAGAAAGTTTCCCCCGGTGACCGCGCTAACTTGCTCCGCCGTTTCTCAGCGCTGGTTACATCACACCGCGAAGAACTTGCACAACTTGAGATAACTAACTCTGGCCATACTCGTGGCAACGCGCTATGGGAAGCCGATAACGTTGCTAACGTTTTAAATTACTACGCAGGCGCCCCTGAGCGTTTATTTGGAAAGCAGATTCCAGTTGCCGGTGGCGTAGATATAACCTTTAAAGAGCCGATAGGTGTAGTCGGCATTATCGTTCCTTGGAACTTTCCAATGCCGATTGCAAGTTGGGGATTTGCCGCAGCACTTGCCGCAGGCAATACCGTTGTCTTAAAGCCTGCTGAGTTAACTCCCATGACTGCAGTCAGACTTGCGGAGTTAGCACTCGATGCGGGAATTCCCGAAGGTGTATTAAATGTAATCGTCGGAAAAGGTAGCGTCGTCGGCGCCCGCTTTGTCTCTAACCCAACTGTTCGCAAGATCTCTTTTACTGGTTCAACGGCAGTCGGTAAATCGATCATGGCCGGATGTGCTGACCAAGTTAAGCGCGTGACGCTGGAGCTTGGCGGGAAGAGCGCAAATGTAATCTTTGCTGACTCTGATATCGATCGCGCTGCAGCTGCTGCACCTGGTGCGGTTTTTGATAACTCCGGACAAGATTGTTGTGCACGCTCACGTATCCTGGTGCAAAAGAGCGCATTCGATCGCTTTATGGAAGGTTTTGAAAAGAGCGTTAAGGCTTATCGCGTCGAAGATCCCAACCTTGATTCTTCTCAAATGGGTCCACTAATTTCCAAGAAGCAGTTAGAGACAGTTCAATCTTTTCTAAACAATAAAGATGACACAGTTGCTTTTACAGGTAGTGCACCAACTGGCCCTGGGTACTGGATGCCGCCAACAGTTTTGATGCCAAAGAGTGTCAATACTCGTACGTGGCAGGAAGAGATCTTTGGACCAGTTGTCTCAGTCCTAACCTTCGAAGATGAAGCAGAAGCTATTTCGCTAGCCAACGCATCTGATTACGGGCTATCTGGTTCCATTTGGACAAATGATTTAGGTCGCGCCATGCGCGTATCGCGCGCAATTGAAAGTGGAAACCTCTCGGTTAATTCGCATTCATCAGTTCGCTTCTGGACACCATTTGGTGGCTTTAAGCAATCTGGTTTAGGCAGAGCCCTAGGCCCCGATGCACTCGATGCTTACACCGAAACGAAGAACGTATTCTTCGCAACTGAATAAATTAAGCACTTCGACTCTCTAAATTAAGCGCGGCGGTAAAGGCTTCAACGACCTCGGCCTTCGTCCAGGGACGCGGTGATTGGGTGATGAAGTAATCATCTAAAGCGTTATCGGACAGAAGTTCAATGTCATCTGCGGTTACACCGATACTTGAAAGTACTGGGAAATTTAGATCTGCCAGGATTTTACGAACTGCGTTGACCGCGCGAGATCCATTGCGGGTCTCGTCAGGTGCTGCACCAAGTGCATCTGCGACGCGCTCCATCTTTTCGGGAACAACTTTAGCTTCCCGAGTAAGGGTTTCAACTAAAACTAATCCAATAGTTAAACCATGCGGCACATGCTTTAAGCCGCCAATTGCCTGGCCAAGTGAATGCTCGGCTGTGCAATCAGAGATATTCATAGTTAAGCCCGCCATCATGCTGCCAGCTGACATCGCAGCACGCGCTTCTTTATCTTCGCCGTTCTTATAAGCGGCAACTAGCGCGCCAGACATCATGCGAACTGCTTCATATCCAATTGCATCTCCGATTGGAGTTGAGCATTTGGCGATAATTCCAGCAATTGCTTGTGCCAGCGCATCAATTCCGGTGTTAGCGGTCATAGTTGGTGGCATGCTGTAGGTAAGAACTGGATCAACAAGTGCTACTTGGGCACGCAGATTTCCGTTGGCGATTCCAGCTTTAATTCCGGATTGGTTATCTGAAATTACCGAACCACCAGATACTTCAGAGCCAGTTCCTGCTGATGTTGGAATAGCGATAAGTGAGGCTATTGGCGCTGGATAGTTTGGGCTTTGGGCCTGAAATTCGCGGAAGGTACAATTTAGTTCTGCACATAAACGCGCTGCTTTTGCCGTATCGATAACAGATCCGCCACCCAACGCGACCACGACTTCTGAACTAGAACTCTTAAAGGCAGCAGTTGCATCATCAACCATCTCAATTGTTGGTTCCCCTGCCGGCTTTTCAAAGACTGTCACAGTCAGATGTGAAATTGAAGTTAGGCGATCAATCAGCGCCTTAGCCGCCGGATTAAATTTCTCAATCCCAGCATCGACCATCAAAAAAACTTTGCTCGCACCTAGCTCATCAATTACAACTGGTAGCGAGTTAGAGATCCCTTCGCCGAAGCGCACTTTTACAGGTAGGTGGTTATTAAAGGCGCCAAAGGTGTTCATTACATCTCCTAAAAATAGTTAAGCGTTAAAAGTTTTTATCTCTGAAGTCGCTATTCTAGAGAGGAATCGATCGACCAGATCGTAGCCTCGCTTATTTGAGCCAGGCTCAATCGCCTTGGTTTGGGCTCGTAGCTCCTCGACGACTACGCCTTCTGACTCAACTTCGACGCATCCGCCTTCCATGGCTAACCAAAGATCCAATACATGCGAATCGATTTCGGGATGAAATTGCAGACCTAAAGTGCGCCCAAAGGTAAAGGCTTGTGAAGCGATTTCAGTGCGTGCAATTTCTACTGCGCCAGGAGGCAATTGCCAGCGATCCCAGTGATATTGAAACCACGGACCGGTTTCGATTAGAGAAGTGTCATCGCTCTTGATCTCATACCAACCGAGTTCGGCCTTTGGGGCACGTGCAACCGATCCGCCTAATACGCGGGCCATTAATTGCCCGCCAAAACAAATACCGAGAATAGGAATACCAGCGTTATGGGCTTCTAAAACTTTTGCTCTTTCAGGCGTTAACCAATTACCGATTCGCTCATCTTCCCAAGCTCCCCATGGCGCACCTAATACAACCAACACATCAAATTGCAATAAATCTGGCCAAGTAACAGTTACGTTGGGAGTTAAGTAATTTGCTTCATCAACAATTAGAAAGCGATTTATCTCAAAGCCAAGTTCAGCAAATCTTTGTGAAATTGGACCTGCCTCGGATGCATGGTCGTGTTCGATAAATAGCACACGTTTAGACATGGGCGAACTCTACTAACGGCTACTTTTGGATGCGAATTGGTTCTTGGCCGCGTGCGATCAGGCGATCGAAGTAAACTTCGCGCTTATCGTTGAATATGGCCGCTTCCTTACCTGACTTATTCATGAAGGCAGCGATCTCATCTCGCGCGACCAAACCATCGCCAGTTAAATCGTTTCTTTCAAAGACGTTCCAGGCACGCAAGACTGGAGATACGACCTCATCAAGATGTTGTTGCAGATCATAAATGCCGGCCAGTGCAATCTGCACCGCCTTGCGACCAAAGCCCGGCATATTCGCACCTGGCATATCAAAGTTAGTTACTACATCGGCGATAGCGCGCATGGAAGCGTTAGGTTCCATATCAAGGGCTGCAGACAAGGTGTTTCGATAGAAGAGCATATGTAGGTTTTCATCTAAAGCAACGCGTTGCATCATGCCTTCGGCGATTGGATCATCAGAAATTTTGCCAGTATTGCGGTGAGAAATACGCGTAGCTAACTCTTGAAAGGAAACATAAGCGATTGTGTGCAACATATCGTTTTCATATGGAGTTTGGTAACCAAGTGACATATGCGCCATACGTAAATCTTCGAGTTCGTAAGGGTCGACTCCGCGGGTTGCCATTAGATAATCGCGGATAACAATTGCGTGGCGCGCTTCTTCAGCAGTCCAGCGTTCAATCCAATTGCCCCAGGCGCCATCGCGTCCCATAGAGATCGCAATCTCAGTGTGATAACTAGGTAAATTATCTTCAGTAAGTAAATTAAGAATTAGTGAATCTTGCGCAACCGGAGTCAGGCGAGAATCTTTCGCTTCCCACGCATCGCCATTTAGTGGACCTGCGTAATCGCGGCCTTCTGACCAAGGGACATACTCGTGCGGATACCAATTTTTCTGTACCGATAAATGACGTTCGAGCTCTACTGCAACAACAGGTTCCAGATCGCGAATTAAACGTGCCTGGATCTTTGCTGACTCATCGCTCATAGGTGAACGCTACGCGAGTTTGGTGGTTACTGACGAGTCAATGAGCTTTTTTGGCGCGTTCTTGGGCCTGTAATTTGCGCCACTTAGCGATTTCACCGTGATTTCCACTTAATAAGATCTCAGGCACTGAAATTCCACGCCATTCTTGTGGCTTTGTAAAGTTCGGGTATTCCAGATACCCATCAGAGTTATGTGACTCATCCATAAGTGATTCTGGGTTGCCGAGCACGCCGGGAATTAAGCGAGTGATCGCTTCGATCATTACAAGCGATGCTACTTCTCCCCCGCCGAGAACATAATCACCGATCGAGACTTCGTGGACTCGAACGCCAGACTTTACAAATTCAGGTTGTGAATAATACTGACGAACGCGATCATCGATTCCTTCGTATCGCCCGCAGGCAAAGACTAAATGGTTAACTTTGGCAAAGCTCTCTGCCATCGCTTGGTTAAAGCGCTTTCCAGCTGGAGTCAAGATAATTAGATCAACGTCAGAGATCAAAAGTGGATCAAGGGCTTTACCCCAAACTTCAGGAAGCATAACCATGCCGGCGCCACCGCCATATGGAGTGTCATCTACTGTGTTGTGGTTATCGCTAGTAATTGATCGTAAATCGTGAACAGCTAAATCAACAATTCCCTTATTCTGAGCTTTACCAAGCAAGGAGAGCTGTGCGGGCGCAAAGTACTCCGGGAAGATAGTTACTGCATCAATCTTCATGACTTGGCTTCGCTTTCGTAGAATTCCGGTGGAATAACTGTCATTCGCTTGGCTTTGATATCAACGACCGGAACCAGTTGGTGAACAAATGGAATAAGTACTTCACCATTTTCAGATTTAATCGAAAGTACATCTTGGCCAGGCAGGTTTAGCACATCACTTACTTCCCCGAGCAGATCACCATCTACGAGATAAGCCTTACAACCGACAAGCTGCAGGACGTGATAATCATCTTCTTCAAAGCCAGGTTCATCGATATCTACTTCTGAATAAAGCAGAACATCTCGCAGTTTCTCAACAGAATTGCGATCAGATATTCCAGTAAATCCCAAGAGCAATATCCCGTTATGTACGCGTGCAGAAGCCACGGTCAATACTCCGTGGCTATCTGTTTCTAATTGAGCACCGATTGCAAAACGTTCTTCGGCTAAATCGGTGCGAACTTCAATAGTCGCCTCACCAAGAATTCCATGAGCGCGACCGATGCGTCCTACATTAAGGCGCATGGCTAGTGACTTTTACTTCTTTAAAGTTAGCGAGCCTCATCGGTATCGATGAGATCAACGCGCACTGTGCGACCGGCAATTGCGCTTACTACAGTGCGTAGCGCCTTTGCAGTGCGACCATTGCGGCCAATCACCTTGCCGATATCTTCAGGATTGACGCGAACTTCTAGAGTTGTGCCGCGACGGTGAGTCTTCTCCTTGACGATGACATCTTCAGGATTATCAACGATTCCTTTAACGAGGTGCTCGAGAGCTTCGTCCATCATTGTTATTCGGCAGCCGCTTCTTCGGTTTCAACCACAACGTCTGTAGTCGTAACTTCAGCTGGAACCTCTGCCACCACATCGGTCGCAGTTGGTTCGGACACCTCTGCCACAACTTCGGTCGCAGTTGGTTCGGACACTTCAACTACTGGAGCAGGATTAGCCTTTGCAGCTAACTTCTCTTGCGCCTTCTTCTTCATAGTTGTTGCGCCTTCTTTAGGCTCATCCATCGCCTGCTTAACAGCTGCTTCGTAAGCGATGCTCTTAGCTGGCTTTGGTGTTGCAAATCTAAGTGTTCCTTCAGTTCCTGGAAGGCCCTTGAACTTCTGCCAATCGCCGGTGACCTTAAAGATCGCCTCTACAGCGGCAGTTGGTTGTGCTCCGACGCCGAGCCAGTACTGCGCACGATCAGAGTTAACTTCCATAATTGATGGCTCTTGCCCTGGAACGTAACGACCGATCTCTTCAATTGAAAGTCCGTTACGTGCTTTACGTGAATCTGTTACGACGATGCGGAAAAATGGTGTGCGGATCTTTCCCATGCGCATTAAGCGAATTTTTGTAGACAAAGAAGTAGTGCTCCTAAAAAGTGTGTCGAATCTTGGCTCATGCAGCGGGGTGCGCACTTGCTTGATCCAACTTTGGATATGGATGTTGTGGGGGTAGAGGGCCCCTCAACAGGAGGCTAATCTTGCCATTAACGCGTGCAGATGCGAAATTGAGCCCTTATCCGCGTTCTTCAGCGGCCCGTTTGGCAGGGTTTCCCGATTTGGACTTCTTCTTAGCTGGTTGCTGCGCCTTCTGCGGCGCCATCTGGCCGGCGCCCATTCCAGGTGGCATTCCCATACTTTGCGCCATGGCCGGTGGCATACCGCCGCCTTTGCGCATCTGTCGCATCATCTTTTGAGCCGCTGCAAATTTATCAACTAGCGAATTAACATCTTGAACTTTTCGGCCTGCGCCAATTGCAATGCGGGCACGACGTGAACCATTTAATACCTTGGGATCGCGTCGTTCCAAAGGCGTCATTGATTGAACAATTGATTTGGTGCGTACGATTTCAGATTCATCAAAGTTTTCTATCTGTTTCTTCATTGCGCCGGCGCCAGGCAACATTCCCAACAATTTCGACATTGATCCCATCTTTGACATCGCTTCCAGCTGCTCCAAGAAATCTTCAAGAGTGAAGTCATCTCCGCGCGCAAATTTCTCTTCTAACTTTGCAGTTGATTGACCATCTAAAGCTTTCTTAGCTTGTTCAGCCAGTGTTGCAACATCTCCCATACCAAGGATGCGAGAGGCCATTCGTTCTGGATAGAAGATATCGAAATCAGTTAACTTCTCACCGTTTGATGAGAACATAATTGGTCGGCCAGTTAACTTAGCGATTGAAAGAGCTGCGCCACCACGGGCATCGCCATCTAACTTGGTTAATACAACGCCATCGAAACCTACGCCATCTTCGAAAGCTTTCGCGGTTCGAACTGCATCTTGGCCGATCATTGAATCTACAACAAAGAGAATTTCATCAGGCTTTACTGCATCGCGAATTTTGATCGCTTGCTTCATCAACTCTTCATCGACGCCTAGCCGCCCTGCGGTATCGACAATCACCATGTTATAAAGTTTTGATTTTGCAAAGATCAGCGCTTGTTCGGCAACTTTGACTGGGTCTCCAACGCCGTTACCTGGCTCTGGGGCAAAAACTGGCACGCCCACACTGTCACCGACTACTTGTAATTGAGTAACTGCATTTGGGCGTTGTAGATCTGATGCAACTAAGAGCGGTGTATTGCCTTGATCTAAATAAAACTTTGCTAATTTACCTGCCAGAGTTGTCTTGCCGGCGCCTTGCAAACCTGCCAACATAATTACAGTTGGTGGATTTTTAGCAAAGCGAATTCGGCGGGCCGCTCCTCCGAGGATCTCTACGAGCTCGGTATTTACAATTTCAAAGATCGCTTGCGCTTGGTTGGTCCCAGATTGGATATTGGGCAGTGCAGTGAGTGATTTTTCGCGAATTACATTTATAAAGGAGTCGACAACTGAAAGTGCGACATCGGATTCAAGTAATGCAGATCGAATATCGGCGCAGGTATTTTCAATATCTGAAGTTGATATCTTGCCGCGCGAACGCAGTGAAGAGAAGGCGCCAGTTAATTTGGCCGATAGTGAATCAAACATAGGAGGTGATCCTACGCCAGAGCCGCCGATAATCTATCGGCTACTTCCTGCGCCCGTGACTGCGTTAAGCCTCCACCACCAATTTCGGTTACATATAAAGTATCGATGGCTTCGGCGCCAAGAGTTGTGACAATTGCTGATTTGATATCGATCTGGCACTTGGTAATTGCCTCACCGATACCAAAGAGCAACGCCGGGCGGTCGTGGCTTCTAACTTCGATAATCGTGGCATCTGTTGCTGCATCCATAAAGGTTTCAACGACGGGTGATGGAACGGGAATAGTAGGAAGGCTTGCATAATCGGCGATACGTTGTGAGATCTTGGCGCTTAGCTCACTGGCATCTTCCAAGGCATCGGAAATCATCTGATGAATCAGCGCGCTATCTACAGTAGGTGCATATTGATTTGGCGTGACTAGCCATTTCATCACAGCACTTTTCTCTACTGTCTGAGTACGAGCCGAACGAACATCAAAGCGCGCCAGATTTAAGACACCTGCAACCACCGAGAGCAGCCCAGGTTTATCGGGCGCGATAATTTCAATGACGAAATCTGGATTGCGATCTTCAATGATTACCCGCAGCTCTCCGGTTCGCGCAAAGGTGATTTGCTCCTCAGTAAAGATTGGGGCAGTTGCGATTGTGTTATCGGTAAGTGCGCTAGTCACGCGAGAGACTAATTCACTTAACAAACTCTCCTTCCAATCACTCCAAGCGGCTCGTCCCGTCGCCTGCCCATCTGCGATGCTCAAAGCATGTAAAAGTTCTAGCGTCTGTAGATCTGGAATTACCGAAGTTACTGTTGCAATCGTTGCTGGATCATCGAGATCTCGCCTAGTTGCAGTCGCGCTCAATAAGAGATGGTGTTTCACCAATAGTTTTAGGGTTGCGATATCTGGTTCGGCAAAGCCAATACGGGCCGCTAGCGGTTCGATCAACCGTTCTCCACGTTCGCTGTGATCTTCTTGCGTACCTTTTCCAATATCGTGAAAAAGGGCTGCGAATAAGAGTAGATCTGGACGGTGAACGCGGCGGGTTAACGCTGCTGCATAGACGGCAGTTTCAACCATATGTCGGTCAACGGTATGGCGATGCAAGACATTGCGTTGTGGCAGCGAACGCACTGCGCGCCACTCGGGTAGCCAATGAAAGAGAATCTCTTCTTGATCTAACGCCTCCCAAATACGCACCATCGGTTGGCCTGCTCCAATTAAGGCAATTAAATTCTCGCGCGCAGCCCGCGGCCAAGGAGTGGGCATTTGGACAACTGATTCTTGATAAGAGTTAAATAAACTTTGTAGAGTTGCTGGAGCTATCGGCAGTCCAGCTTGGGCAGCGATGGCTGCGGCACGAATTCCAATTACCGGATCGCTCGTTAAATCAAAACCATCGGCAATCGATACTTGTTGGTGTGAAATCACGATGCCAGGTGCAATTTGAGTTGAACGTGGGCGCTTAAGAAAACGTCCCAGACCATCTTTGCCTCGGTGATCGAAGCGATGCCAAGTTGAATCAAGCAAATAATCAACCGAACGCGCCGCCTGAGCGATCGCACTCATTAATTCATCAGCATCTTTATAACTCAAAAGATCCGCGACTTTATCTTGCTCCTGAAAAAGCAGGCGATCTTTATCGCGCCCGGTGACTTCATGCAGCGCTTCACGTGCGTTCATCAGAATCGATTCAGCCGCGCTTACTTGTTCCAAAGAGACGCTAACTGCGCCGCTTAGCGCAATTGCACGTAACGCAGTGATATCACGCAACCCACCGCGAGCTTCCTTTAAATCTGGTTCGAGTAAATACGCCAGCTCACCGGCTCGTAGATGGCGTTCAATAAGAGAGGTGCGAAGTTGGGGCAACCTCTCGCGCGATCGTCCACGCCAATCATCAATTGCATCGTGTTGAACAGCAGCGACTAAATCGGCATCACCGCAGATTAAGCGGATATCCAATAAACCTAAGGCGACCTTTAAATCTGAACTTGCCGCATCACGGGTTTCTGCACGCGTGCGAACCGAGTGATCAACCTTAAAAGATTTATCCCATAGCGGATAGAGAATTTTATTAACTAACTCACCGAGAGTTTGATCGTCTAGGCGACCATTATGTAGAAAGAGGATATCTAGATCTGAACCGGGAGCTAGCTCGCCGCGGCCGTAACCACCGACCGCGGCGAGTGCTACCCCTGCTACACCAGTAAAGAGTGAACTTAAAAGACGATCGCTCTCGTTCGATCGCTCTCGACGTTCACGTGTACCCATGTAGCTATCTTACTTACTTGATTTACTGGAGATAACGCTAATTGATAGCAATCTAGGAGGTCAGATCGCTTCACTTCCACGTTCACCAGTACGGACGCGGACGATTGAATCAACTGGTGTTGTCCAAACCTTTCCATCGCCAATAGATCCGGTAGATGCGGCTTTCACAATTACATCTACGATCGCAGCAGTGTCATTGTCATCGACTAATACTTCAAGGCGAACCTTTGGTACAAGATCGACTGTGTATTCAGCGCCGCGATAAACCTCGGTATGACCGCGTTGACGGCCGAATCCACTGGCTTCGGAAACGGTCATCCCGGTTACACCTGCTGCTTGCAGCGCATCTTTTACTTCATCTAACTTAAACGGTTTCAAGATAGCTGTAATTAACTTCATAGCAATGAACCTCCACGTGATGAGCTAGACATTTCATAAGCGGTTTCAGCATGTTCGCTGAGGTCGATGCCTTCAACTTCGGCATCCTTTTTAACGCGGAATCCAATCGTCTTCTCGATAACAAACCCGAGAATTAGAGTTACGACGAAGGAATAAGCCAGGACAAGTCCGACTCCGAGTGCTTGCTTCACAAGCAGCGCGGTTCCACCACCGTAGAAGATGCCATCGAGGCCGATGCTATTAACAACGTGTGTTCCGAATAGTCCAATAGATAGAGAGCCCCAAATTCCACCAACGAGGTGAACTGCGACCACATCTAGAGAATCATCGAAACCAAGTGCATATTTGATTCCAACTGCGAGTGAGCAGAGAATTCCAGCGACCAGACCGATGACAACTGCCGCCCAAGGAGCAACAAATGCGCAAGCTGGAGTGATTGCTACCAATCCGGCTACTGCGCCAGATGCAGCACCTAGTGAAGTTGCATGTCCATTACGGACTTTTTCAACTAACAACCAACCAAGTAGTGCGCCAGCTGTTGCAACCTGAGTGTTCATAAAGGCAAGTCCCGCAGTTCCATTTGCAGCAAGTGCAGACCCTGCGTTAAAACCAAACCATCCGAACCAGAGCAAGCCAGCACCGAGCATTACCAATGGCAATGAGTGCGGACGCATAGCTTCTTTACGCCATCCAACGCGCTTACCTAAAACGATGGCAAGTGCTAACCCAGCGGCGCCAGCGTTGATATGAACGGCAGTTCCGCCTGCAAAGTCTTCTAGGCCCTTACCAGCGAGAAAACCTGTGCCGGTAACGGTGTCGCCAACTTTATTTCCAAATGCGAATACCCAGTGTGCAACTGGGAAGTAAACGATGGTTGACCAGATCGCAACGAAGATTGCCCAAGCGGTGAACTTTGTGCGGTCTGCGATTGCACCTGATATTAACGCCGGGGTAATGATCGCAAACATCAATTGGAATGCTGCAAAAACAAGAACTGGAATTGGATAAATTCCACCATTATTAGTTAAATCGTTAACTATTCCACCCAGTCCAGATAATGAAATATTTCCATACCAAGGCGAATTAGCCTTATAACCAAAAGCGAGTTCAAATCCATAAATTACCCAGAGAACGCTAACGATTCCGATAGTCACCATCGACATCATCATCATATTTAGAACGCTTTTAGCGCGAACCATTCCACCATAAAAAAATGCCAAGCCTGGTGTCATTAAGAGAACGAGAGCTGTGCTTGCCAATACCCAAGCGGTATCGCCTGAATTTAAAACAATCTCTTCCATTAGTTTCTTCTTTCAAGTATGCGCTGACTTCTTACGAGAGAGCCAACTGCGTGAAACCTCGCCGTTGAGATGGGGTAAAGATGCCAATGGTGGGTTACGGAGGGTCGTTTTCTAGGTTAAGACGAGGTCACAAAAGGGCGCCTTGTGTTACAACTTTGTTACAGAGCAGTGCGAATTAATCGCTGGTTAACCCTGCCAAGTAGGCGCCGGAATCAAATAGCGCAAAATCCCGCTCGCCTTCGCCGTTACCGATAAATTTAATGGGAATATCTAGAGCGCTCTCGATCGCTAGGGCAACCCCACCGCGTGCGCTGCCATCTAATTTAGTAACGATTAATCCAGTCACATCAACGGCCTCAGTAAATATCTTCGCTTGGGCAATTCCATTCTGACCGGTTGTTGCATCAATAACTAATAGAACTTCAGAAATTGGCAGCGTTTTCTCAACCACGCGCCGCACCTTGCCAAGTTCGGCCATTAAATCGCGCTTATTATGTAAGCGCCCAGCGGTATCAATTAATAAGTAATTAACCCCAGAATCTTTGGCAGAAATTGCAGCATCGAAGGCAACTGATGCCGGTTCGGCGCCATCTTTGCCGGCTATTACAGCAGCACCAATGCGCTGGCCCCAGGTTTGTAGTTGATCTACGGCGGCGGCGCGGAAAGTGTCAGCTGCTGCCATTGCCACTGAATATCCAGAAGATTTTAAGTGGTTTGCTAATTTCGCAACTGAAGTGGTTTTACCGGTCCCGTTTACGCCGACTACGAGTACAACGTTTACTGGATTTGCGGCAGATAGCGCACGTGGCTTATTGGACAGATGCGATTTAAGAATCTGGGTAAGTGATGCTGCAGCATCATCACCCTTTAAATCTTTGGCGTTCTTTAAAATCTCTGCAGTAAGGCTAGGCCCTAGATCTGCAGCCAGGAGTTCTGCTTCAAGTTCTTTCCAATCAAGCGGGTCGGCAGTTGATTGGCCCTTTAACTTGGCGACGAATTTACTAAAAATTCCCATTTCAAACCAAAGTTGTCAGGCGGATTCAGAGTCGCGCAAACGCTGTGAAATAACTTCAGTTACGCCATCACCGCGCATAGTTACACCGTAGAGCGCATCGGCGATCTCCATGGTGCGCTTCTGGTGGGTAATAATAATTAGTTGTGAGCTCTCGCGGAGTTCTTCCAGAATTACCAATAGACGTCCTAGGTTTATATCATCTAAGGCAGCTTCAACTTCATCGAGAACATAGAACGGACTTGGGCGCGCTTTGAAAATCGCTACCAACATCGCAACTGCAGCGAGCGACTTTTGTCCACCTGATAGAAGTGAGAGACGTTTAATGCGCGTGCCTGGTGGGCGCGCTTCGACATCAACACCAGTGTTTAACAGATCGTCTGGGTTAGTAAGAATTAGACGGCCATCTCCACCAGGGAATAAGCGGGCGAAGATATCTTCAAAGTGTTTTGCTGTTTCTTCATAGGCTTCCATAAAGATACTTTGAACACGATCATCGACTTCTTTGATGATATCTAGCAGATCTTTCTTGGTACGCTTTAGATCTTCCAACTGCTCGGCTAAGAATTTCAAACGCTCTTCTAGCGCGTTATATTCTTCTAAGGCAAGTGGATTGATCTTTCCAAGTAAGGTCAAAGAGCGCTCGGTTGCAGCTAAGCGCTTCTCCTGTTGGTCGCGACGATATGGAATTAACTCAGTGGCGATGATCTCGCCATCTTCAGTCTCTATAAAGGTCGGCACATCATTTTGTGGTCCATATTCATTTACCAAAGTTGTTGTATCTACGCCGAGTTCTTCAACGCACTTGGTTTCCAGTGCTTCGATGCGCATGCGTTGTTCAGCTCTGGCAATTTCATCTTTATGAACTGAAGAAGTTAGTTGTTCAAGTTCGCTGGCTAGCTCGCGACTACGGGCGCGAACTGTAAGAGTCTCGCCTTCGCGATCAGAGCGGGAAGCTTCTAAGCGGGCGCGTTCAGTTGCCGCCTTTGCTATAGAGCGTTCAATATGAATTAGCGCTTCATAAGCTGCTTCAGCGATTGCTGATGAGATGAGTGCACCACGAGCACGAGCGCCACGTCGAGAGATGGCGCGTTCAGATGCTTCACGTTCGGCCTGCGCAGAATCTTCTAACGCTTTGGCGCGCGCTGCAGTAGATCCGACTCGCTCTTCACTTGTTCGAACTGCGAGTCTGGCTTCAACTTCGGCAGTACGCGCAAGTGAGACTTGATTACGTAAATTATCGGCGTTGCTGTGATCTGGTTCTGCCGTAGCACCTTGGGTATGCAACTGCGCTGATGCAATAGAGAGTTCATTCTCATCGCGCCCCTTTGCAGAAGTTGCTTCGGCAATCGCCAAGTTTAGACGTTCTACTTCAGCTGAAGCTGATTTCATATTTTGACCAGATACCGCCAATTGTTCAGTCAGGGCAGCAATTCGCGCATCAGATTCATTTAACTTAGATAGCGCAACATCGAAAGCGCCTTGCTTGGAATCTACATCGCTCTGTGCAGTGACAATTTCAAATTTAAGGCGATCACAATTATGGGTAAGCGTTTCCAATTTCTTAGTTAGATCTTTAACCAGTGCGCTGATTTCAATAAGTGATGTAGATGAGGCTGAACCGCCACGAGCACGCTTTGCAGAAACCACGTCACCATCGCGGGTAACCACAGTTAGTCCAGGATTTGTGCGCAGAATTTCTTGCGCATCGCGGGCGCTTTCGACCACAACTGTTGCACCAAGTAACGATGCGAGTAGATCTCCGATCTCACAAGAGCGGACATAATTTGCAAGTGGTGTAAGTCCGGCAGGAATTGCGGGTGCATTATGCGATCCTGGTTCGTAAACAAGTACATCTGCTTGTCCTAGATTTTCGCTGCGTAAGGTAGTTAGCGCGCTTACGGCAGAACTTAAATCGCGAACAACGATCGCATCAGCGAGTGTGCCTAGAGCTGCAGCGGTAGCCGCTTCCCAACCGCTATCTACCTTTACAAGCGAGGCAACGCTTCCCAAAAGAGAGATACCGCGTGAGTCGCGAATTAGCGCCGCTCCCCCATCGCGCGTCTGCGAAGTTAACTGCATCGCCTCCAGTTTTGATTCTGTGGCGTTGCGTTCGCGATCTGCGGCGCGTTCGGCTTCAACTAGGTTAGCTAAATTCAATTTTGCGGAATCGAGTGATTGCTTGGCAACTTCGAATTCAGAATCTAGCCCGAGTTCACCTGCATCGGCGCCGGCAATATCCATCTCAAAAGTTGAATATTCACTTTGCGCACTTGCCGCACGTGCGGCTGCTTCATCGCGGGCTTTAACTAAGCGAGCAATTTCCTCGGCGATCGCATCTAAGCGCGCGGCTAGAGATTTAATGTGTCCTTCTTGTCGTGCAGTGCCTTCGCGTTGATCTGCAATTGCGCGCATTGCCGCTGCGATTTTATCTTCCTCAGCTTTTAATTGAGCTTCAGATTTTGCTAACTCTTGCGTAGCCGCTGCCAGCGAATTACGGGAGCTTTCAACCCCGGCACGAAGTTCGGCTTCTTCAATGCGAAGCGCTGCCGCTTCTTGCTCAAGTGCTTGAGGATCGCGTCCTGCGCTACGTGCTTCTTCAGCTTCTTCGGCTAAGAATCGGGAACGCTCTTGCGCAAGTGATTGCGTGCCGCGGAATTTTTCGCGAAGCGCGCTTAAGGAATAGAAGTTTTCTTGGGCTGCGATTAATAGTGGACTTTCAAAAGCAGCTTGTGCATCGAGTGATTCTTCGCGCAGTCTGATTTTTTCAACTTCGGCTTCAACAAGTGAGCGGCGTTCGCGTAGCGCCGTTTCATCAGCAACTTCTGCATCAAGAGTTTTAGACAGTGAGATGTAATCATCTGCTAGCAAACGAAGTTTTGCATCACGTAGGTCGGCTTGGATCGTTGCCGCTTTCTTGGCGACCTCGGCTTGTTTACCGAGTGGGCGAAGCTGGCGACGAAGTTCTACAGTTAAATCTTGAACGCGCGCTAAATTCGCCTGCATCGAATCTAATTTACGAAGCGCTTTCTCTTTTCGCTTGCGATGCTTAAGAACGCCCGCTGCTTCTTCAATAAATCCACGACGTTCTTCTGGCGTTGCCATCAAAATTGCATCTAGTTGGCCTTGGCCAACGATGACGTGCATTTCGCGACCGATGCCAGAATCGCTAAGGAGTTCTTGGATATCTAGTAAGCGTGAGGCTTCGCCGTTAATCTGATATTCACTCTGGCCATTGCGAAAGAGAATGCGTGAAATAGTAACTTCAGCGTATTCAATTGGAAGTGCGCCATCGGTGTTATCGATTGTTAGCGAAACTTCAGCGCGACCAAGCGGTGCTCTGCCGCTGGTACCCGCGAAGATGACATCTTCCATCTTTCCACCGCGTAAAGATTTCGCACCTTGTTCACCCATAACCCAGGTGAGGGCGTCCACAACATTTGATTTACCCGAGCCGTTAGGTCCGACCACGCAGGTGATGCCGGGTTCTAGACGCAGCGTGGTCGCCGATGCAAAGGACTTGAAGCCCTTTAGCGTCATGCTCTTTAAATACACGGCGTAAACCTACCGTTTAGGTGGCGTCTTTATATACAAGGCGCAAGTGAAGTACTACTTGAGGGTTGCGAGAATTTCATATGCCAAACGGGCAGCAGATTGTTCGGCTTCACGTTTGCTCTTACCAGTACCTTCGGCAACTGCCTCACTGGCAACCATTGCAATTGCAGTAAAACTCTTATCGTGATCTGGACCAGTTTCAGTAACTTGGTATTCCAGGGTTCCCTTGCCAAGGGATGAGACAAGTTCTTGCAGCGCAGTTTTGCCATCTAGGCCAGCGCCCTTAGCCATCGCAATTTCCATAGTCTCTTTAATTAAATCGCGGACCACATTTGTAGTGCTGACAAAACCTAGCTCTAAATAAATTGCGCCAATTAACGCTTCTAACGCATCGGCTAGGAGTGAGTTTTTATCACGTCCACCAGTTACTTCTTCACCTTTACCCAGGCGAATGTATTTTCCTAAATCGAGAGTGCGCGCAATGTCGGCGAGCGCGCGCATATTTACTATGCCAGAGCGCAGCGGAGATAAACGTGATTCATCTAAATCTGGATAACGTAGATAAAGTTCTTCTGTAACTATTAGCCCAAGAACTGAATCGCCTAAAAATTCCAGGCGTTCGTTCGTCTCTTTTGCACCGCTTTCATATGCGAAAGAACGGTGGGTAAAAGCTAACTCAAGCAATTCAGGAGAAAGTGAAATCCCGAGTTGCGAAGTTAAAGAAGAGTACAGATCAAACCTCTAGGACTTGGCGGCGGTTATATGTTCCGCAAGTTGGGCAAGCTGTGTGAGTCAACTTTGGTTGCTGGCATTGTGGGCAAGCTGCAAGTGATGCTGCAGTTGTCTTCCACATAGCGCGGCGGGAGCGCGTCTTAGAACGCGACATCTTTCGCTTTGGTACTGGCACGGTAATCGTCCTTAATCTCTATTTACCCCGAGCAGATCGCGCTCAAGGCTTACTGGGAGAAGTATCCCTTATTCATCCGAATTCTTAAAATCCAAGCCCGCCAGCCCAGCCCAGCGAGCGTCGACCGCCTCGTGGATATGGCCATCTGGCAAGTTCGCCCACTTCTCACCGCAATCGGGGCACAGCCCCAGACAATCTTGCGAACAGAGCGGGTTAACTGGCAGATCGAGAACGATCGCATCACGGATCGGAGCTTCTAAATTCATCTCATTGCCATCAAGCCATAGTTCATCAACTGCATCGAGATCAATTTCATCAGATGCTTCGGCGCGAGCAGAGTGTTTTTTGCGCTTTCCACCCTTATCCGAACTCGGTTCATAGCGATAGAGCTCTTGAATCTTTCGCTCAACGATAATTTCAACTGGATCTAAGCAGCGAATACATTCGCCTTTAGCGATTGCATATAACTCTGCGCTAAGTAATACCCCTTCAGTCACAGATTCCAAGCGCATATCAATCTCGATGATGTCACCAGCTGGAACTGCCAGCAAATCTACGCCTACCGGCTCCAGGATCTCAAGATCGAGCTGGTACTCCTTCATCTCCCCCGCACGACGGGGCAGTTCATGGGTATTAAATTGAAATACTTGGGAGGCTCGGCTCATGGCGCTTTGGCTTTACTTAAATTACTTGTCGTCAGCTAATTGCGAAAGTACATCTTTATCGTTGGCGCCAGCTAATCGATCGCGACCACGGGCAACGGCATCCATTGTCTTATTTAAAATTACTTCCAAGGTTGCTAAGCGACCATCGATATAACTTTCGACTTCGGCGCGCTCATCGGCGGCCTGTGCTCGTGCATCATCGAGAATTCTCTGAGCTTCATCGCGCGCGGCCTGCACAATCGCAGTCTGTTCAATCATCCGGGCAACTTCTTCACGAGCGGTGGCGATCATCTGTTCAGAACTTGATCGGCCTTCATCAATTAAAGAATCTTTCTTGGCCAGAATTTCTTCAGCCTGAAAAAGATCATGTGGCAGGCTTTCGCGGGCGCCATCTAAAATTTCTAGCATCTCGCTACGGTGAACAACGCACGATGCCGAGAGCGGAACTCCACGTGCTTCTTCAACAAGTGTGATCGCGGTATTTAACTTTTCAATTGAGTCCATTTTACTTCCCTGCTACTCGTGCTTTGAGCGCATCATTGACGATGCTTGGAACCATAGAAGAAACATCGCCACCGAAGTGAGCAAGCTCTTTAACGATAGATGATGAGAGGAATGAGTGGGCAGGTGCGGTGGCCATAAACATTGTTTCAACCCCAGTTCCTTGCAAATTTATTTGTGCCATTTGTAGCTCGTAGTCAAAATCTGTCACAGCGCGCAAACCCTTGACGATTGCTTGGATTGAATTAGTTTTGCAGTAATCAACCAACAAGCCATGCCATGAATCAACTTTGACGTTCTTATATTTTGCAGTCGTCTGGCGAATCATCTCCATACGCTCTTCAACTGTGAAAAGGCTGGCCTTTGTGCGGTTAGCTAATACGGCTACGACTACCTCATCAAATTGTTCGCTAGCGCGTTCGATAATATCTAGGTGCCCAAAGGTGATTGGATCAAATGATCCTGGGCATACGGCGCGCTTCATAGAGTAAACGCTAGCAACGATTGGGAACCTTATCCATTCTCAGGCTCAATTTCGGCCAGAGCGCCATAGAAAATGGTCGCTTGCCCATAATTCTTTTCGCGCACTGCAACATATCCATGGGGCCAGGAAATTTCCTTTACTCGTGAATTTCTTTCGATTGCAACCAGCGCCTGCGGATCTAAGAAACCACCATCGTGCAATTGAATTAGCGTCTCAATCACATCTAGATCTTCTACTTCATACGGAGGATCGATGTAAATAAAGTGATATTTGAAAGGTGCCGGATCTTGCAGAAACCGATGAACGCTCTGTCCAAACAAGCGAAAAGTTCCGGGGCACTGTGCAGTCTTTAACCCTTCAAAATTTGCCACGATCGCTTTCTGTGCTTGTTCATCCTTTTCGACCGCATGCACAATCGCCGCACCTCGTGAAAGTGATTCGAGCGCAATCGCACCGGTGCCCGCATATAGATCGAGCACATTTAGATCAGTTAGCTCTCCAAATTCAGAAGTTAACGTGGAGAAGAGCGCCTCACGGGCGCGATCAGATGTTGGGCGGGTAGCGGATGCAACCGATGAGATATTTCGGCCCTTCGCATTGCCGGCAATGATGCGCATTTAGTTCAGCCCTTATCTATAAATTCTGCAGCAGCGTCGGCCTGCAATTTCTTTAACTCTTCTTTTAGCAAAGGATAGCCATTTAATTCAGGCCCTTCGGCCAGAAGCTCTGCCGCAACTTCACGCGCGCTTTCAATCAAACTCTCATCACGTAATACACGAAGCAAACGAAGATGGGAACGCGATCCAGATTGCGATGCACCCAGTACATCACCTTCTCGCCTTTGCTCTAAATCAATCCGCGATAGTTCAAAACCATCTTGTGTTTTACTTACCGCATCCAATCGCTCGCGCGCAGTGCTATCTGCTGGCGCCGAGGTAACCAATAAACAAAGCCCTGGTGAAGTTCCGCGGCCAACACGACCACGCAATTGGTGTAATTGTGAAACGCCAAAACGATCGGCATCCATGATGACCATTACAGTGGCGTTAGGAACATCTACACCGACTTCAATAACGGTAGTTGAGATCAATACATCAATATCGCCCTGCGCAAAGGCCTGCATCGTGGCGTTCTTTACTTCACTGCTCTGGCGTCCATGCAAAGGCGCAATACGTAAACCTTTCAGCGGCCCTGACTGTAATTTTGGCCCCAGCTCCTCAACCGAGGCGATATCGGGTGAACTCTCGCCATAAAGAAAATCTAAATCTGCATCTTCCGAAGTTCCCGCAGAAATTCGCGGTGCAACTACATACGCCTGGTGGCCCTGGGAAACTTCTTCGCGAATTCGTTCCCAAGTTCGATCTAAAAAATTTGGCTTCTCTAAAGTCGGAACCAGATGAGTTGTGATCGGCTGGCGTCCCAGCGGGAGTTCACGCAATGTCGATACATCTAAATCACCGAAGACAGTCATCGCCACGGTGCGAGGAATCGGCGTTGCAGTCATTACTAAAAGATGTGGTGGATTTACCGCTTTCGCTTTCAGTGCATCGCGTTGTTCAACGCCAAAGCGATGTTGCTCATCGACAACGATTAACCCGAGATCGTTAAATACAACAGATTCACTTAGTAAAGCGTGAGTGCCGATCACGATCCCAGCCTGTCCAGAAGCGGCCAGCGCCAGCGCATCTTTACGCGCTGCTGCGCTTTGTGATCCGGTTAATAAAGTTATTTGGGTTGCACTTTCTTCCCCGCCGAGCATTCCGCCTTGCGCAAGGGGTCCCAATAACTTTTCAATTGTTCGCAGATGTTGCGCAGCTAAAACTTCAGTTGGCGCAAGAAGTGCAGCCTGTCCCCCACTATCGATAACCGCCAACATTGCACGCAGCGCGACCACTGTCTTACCGGAACCAACTTCGCCTTGTAATAAACGATGCATGGGATATGGCGCAGCTAAATCATTCTCAATTTCCTTACTTACTTCCAATTGTCCAGCGGTTAGTTGCCACGGCAGTGATGCATCAAATGCAGAGAGAATCCCGGAGCTTTTAGCGCTACGGGAGATAGCCTTCAGCGCCCGCAATTCTGCTCTTCGCTCCAGGAGAAGCAGTTGCATTAAAAGAGCTTCATCAAAGGTAATGCGTTCGCGAGATTTTTCTGCGCTTTCGAGATCTACTGGATTATGGATCTGCGAGATGGCTTGCTGCAGCGTTGGATATCCCCGCTCAATTAAAATCCGTTCTGGCAGAAAATCTGGAATATCATCAAGTGCACCGATAGCAAGATTTATACATTGCGCAATCTTCCATGAAGGTAATTTCGCGCTAGCCGGATACATAGGTAGAAATTTTCCAGCAAAATCTGCGACCGCAGAATCCACATCATTTCCATCCGGAATCATTTCGTAATCGGGGTGAGCCAATTGTCGCTTCCCGTTAAAGACGCCAACTTTCCCGGCAAAGAGCCCTTGCCTACCAACACGCAAATCTTTTTCGCGCCAGGCTTGATTAAAAAAGGTAAGCGACATTTTCGCGCTTCCGTCGGTGACAATAACTTCAAGAATGCTGCCTTTTCGTGCATGTAATTTGCGACTTGTTGAGCTAAATATTTCGGCGAGAACGGTTACTTCATCTCCCTCTTTTAATTCTGCAATATCGCTTAATTCACCTCGTACTAAATATCTCCGGGGGTAGTGGTGAATAAGATCGGAAAGAATTTTATATCCGAAGACTGAATCCAAGACCTTTGCCGTACGATCGCCAACAACGTTTACGAGTTTAGAATCAAGGCCGGCCATGCCGCCTATTCTCTCGCGAGATAGATGGTTCTTCCTACTTTGCCCCACCCCGAATGGGTGATTATGATCAAAATGCGATCAGCGCACTCTTCCAAAACTCTACTTTCAATTCTTTCTGCTAACTCTTGGTCAAGGTGTTCAGTTGGTTCATCCAAAATCAAAATCACAGCTGGTGATAGAAGGGCTCTTGCTAAGCCCAATCGCTTAGCTTCACCTCCCGAAAGCGGTCTCCCAAAATCACCGACTACGGTGTCTAAATCTAAATCCGCCATCTCTAAAATTTCTAGAACTCGGATTAGCGCAGCATCCGAGGCGGCTTGATTGGCGATCTTCAAATTTTCGCGTATTGAAGTATTGAATATATGTCCTTGTTGGAGTGATCCAGAAATCACTTCACTTAAATTTGAAATCCCGGAAATTTCGCAACCGTTCACTTTCGCGCTACCTCGGTAGGGCAGCGCTCCGAGTAGCCCCATTGCGAGAGTGGACTTGCCAACTCCACTAGGACCGCGCACAACTACGACACTTCCCACAGTGGCGTTAAAGGAAACCGGAGCCATGAATTCCTCCCCCCAAGAAACTTTCATTTCTTGGAGAGAAATATCCTTAGGGCGCTCAAGTAAAGTTGCTTGAATCTGTGGGTTCTCATTTTTACTAGAAGACAAGGCGTCTATTCGATTCTGAGCGGTTATTAGTTTTCCAGCCGCAAAGAGATTTGGATACCAGGCAATTATAGGCTCGAAGAAAACAAGGGGAAGAAAAATTAACATCGTAATTCCAACTAAGGCGATTTGGTTCTTTCCTTGCAAATCTCTGGCTAACCAAAGCGAAGATGTGATCGCAACGCCGATCATTAATAAGGTAATAAACTGAGCCGACGAACTGTTGCGAACTAGCTTTTTCTCCCGCTCTAGTAACCCTTTCTCCGTCTCATGTGCGAAATTAGCGCTCTTGTGAAGATATCCATACATCTCGGCTTCGACGAAGCCTGCAGTTGAATCTAGAATCGCTTGTGCATATTCACTCTCTAAGACTTCAATATCTTCTGCGCTCTTGCGGCAAGTAAGCTTTATATAGCCAGGAATTATCCAGAGAGCGAGAATTGCTGACGGTATAGTGAAGATGATCGTGTCTTTGCGGATCCAATATCCAAAACCTAAGCCTGCGATAATAGCTAAAACGGCAGAACGGTACGGCAGAGTTACTCGCAGCTGATATTCCTGTGCCCGTTCTACGTCATCAACAATCGCCTTGACTGTTGCACCAGAATTTAAATCTCGGGCTAGCGCGACGCTGCTCTTGCTTAGCTTTTGAAAGAGTTCAACACGTATTGATGTAAGTCTTTTAAAGACCGCACTATGGCTAATAATGCGTTCGCAATATCGTGCCAGTGAACGAGAAATTCCAAAAAATCGAACTAAAACGATGGCAACTGACAAGGTCAAAATCGGTGGTTGCTGAGATGCCATGGTAATTAGCCAGCCGCTAGATATGGTTAACCCAGATCCTGCAATAAATGCAGCAGCGCCAACGAGGGCTGCTATCCACATTCGCTTCTCAAATTTAGGCATTGACTGACTCCTGCGAAAATGAGATTACGCGATCATCGCTGTGAATCATCGCGGTTTCATGAGTAATGCAGATAAGTGCGGCACCTTCGCGAACGATTCTTCGAAACTCTTTCATTATCACTCTAGTGCTGGCCTCATCTAAATCTGCACTAGGTTCGTCGGCAATGATTAGGGCAGGGTTGACCGCTATCGCCCGAGCAATCGCAATTTTGCGGAGTTGGCCGCCCGATATTGCTGCACTTTTTTCTCCAAATCCACCTACTTGTGTCTGAAGTCCAAGCGGCAATTCAATTAGATCCAAACCGACCTGGCGTAATTTCTCCGCTATCTCGAAATCACTTATCTGTGGAATTAAGTTACGAAATTGATCTGCAATAGATCCAGGAGCCAGATGCGGCGTTTGCGGGATCCAACCAACCACTTTGCGCCAGGCTTGCGCTGACGCTGGCGTAATGCGTATCTGACTATCCAACTCCACAATCTGATCCTCGGTGAGGCCGAGTAAATTCCTCGCGAAAGTAGATTTACCAATACCTGATTCGCCAGTAATAAAAAGGACTTCGCCGCGCTTAACCTTTGCCGCAGGCAATATCGATTTTGCAACAGTTGGAATATCGATCGTCCATTCAGACCAAGATATCTCTTCAAAGGTTGAGAAGTCATTTGCCTCTTGCATAACTTGTCTAGATGCGCGATCAAAGAGTTTGCCAATCTCATCCAGTGCAGCTTTGCCATCAGCAGATGCATGGAATAGGGCGGCTGCGTTCCTTAGAGGGAAATAAACTTCTGGCGCTAAGAGCAAGACGGTCAGGCCTGAGAGAAATGAGATATCTCCATTCACAAGGCGAAGGCCGATCGCAACTGCAATAAGCGCAACCGAAAGCGTCGCACACAGCTCTAAGGCGAAGGCGGATAGAAAAGATATTCGAAGGACCTGCATCGTCTCCTTCGTATATTGATCTCCCATTTCACGAATTCGCTTGGCCTGAGATTTATGACGCCCAAAAATACGAAGGGTGACAAAACCTCTTAGTGAATCCTCAAAATATTTAGATAGAGTTCCAAGAGTTGCCCACTTCTTTGCAACCGAGTCTGATGTGTACTTGCCTATTAGAGCGCCGAAAAAGGGTATCAAGGGAAGGGTAATAATTGCGATTAATGCAGAAGTGGGATCGAAAAGGGCGATAACTGCAATTACGGCTAATGGAGTAATTAACGCCGAGACTATTTGTGGAAAGAATCTACCTAAATAGATATCGAGTGAGTTGAAACCTTTTACGAGTAAATTTGTTAAAGCTGCCGGTGAAGTTGCTCCGAACGTGGGTAACGCGGAAGTCACCTGACTACGTATCTGCGCCTTGATCTTAAGGGCTTGTACTGATGTGAAATACTCGTATTGCGCTTGAAAAAAGGCACGGAATAACCAAATCAAACATATACAAAAGATCTCTTTCTTAACATCGCCAGAGTGTTGGACTAAGGAAACGACCACTTTGGAAATCAAACGTGCAAGAGTAATTACAATCGAAGTAGAAATAACTGCGGCAACGGCAATCACTGGGAAATAGCTACGACTACCGCTCCGTGAGAGCAGTAGTCGTAGTTGGGCGAATCTCATTGATGCAATATATGTGTTGCAGTATCTAAAATTCCTCGCTCTGGATGAGAAATTTGAGAAGCGCTTACACGTTTGCGGAACACCCAATAAGTCCAACCTTGATAAATTAAAACTAATGGGGTCATAACTACCGCAACAACAGTCATAACCTTGAGGGTATAAGCCGTGCTTGAAGCGTTACGGATTGTTAGATCAAACTGCGCTCCGAGTGAACTTGGCATTACTCGTGGATATAGCGCATAGAAAAGATCAGAGACAAATAAGAGAATTGCCGTGGCAGAGAATATGAAAGCCCAACCTTCTCGTCGCTTCAGGGTTGCAGCCAGTCCAGATACCCAGGCAAGTGCAACTCCTGCGGACAAGAGGGCAACTTTGCTATTAAATGCAGGGAGTGCCAGGTTAGTCCAAAGCAAGAATGCGACCGCTGCGACTGCTGCGACCATTCCGATCTTTAGCCCTAGTTCATGTGCACGATCGCGAATACCACCAGCAGTCTTCAAGGATAAAAAGATAGCCCCGTGCGTCAAGAAAACAGTAAGGGTTACGACTCCTCCGAGAAGAGCGTACGGGTTCAGCAGATTGAAGAACCCTCCTACATATTCAATATGTCCTTGCGCCGATTTCTCGAGCGGAACTCCACGCACGATATTTGCAAAAGCTACGCCCCACAATAATGCTGGAAGAGCGCTACTTATCACAATTGCGATATCCCAACGTTGACGCCACTTTGCATTTCCATATTTGCTGCGATATTCAAATGAGACGCCGCGAACAATTAGTGAAACTAAAATAAGAAATAGTGGAAGATAGAAACCGCTAAAGAGAGTTGCATACCACTCTGGAAAAGCTGCAAATGTTGCACCACCGGCAACTAGCAACCAAACCTCGTTGCCATCCCAAACGGGACCAAGCGTCGTCAATACCGCGCGACGGTCGGCTTCATTTCGTGACACAAAGGGAAGAAGTACACCTACCCCGAAATCAAAACCTTCCAGGATGAAGTACCCGATCCATAAGACTGAGATAAGTAAGAACCAAGTAGTTTCTAGTGACATGATCGATACCTCCTAGTAGGCCATCACGAGAGTTTGTTTATCGGAACCACCGAGTTTGGGATCTGCATAATCCAATTCAGTCTGTGGTCCGTTCTTAATTACCTTCAGAGTGAGGCCCACTTCTATAAATGCCAGAACGCCATATAGAAGCGTGAAGACAATCATTGTAAATAAGACGCTTCCCGCAGATACAACCGCTCTTACTCCATCTGCAGTTCGGATCAATCCGAATACTGCCCATGGTTGACGTCCCGCTTCAGTAAATATCCATCCGAACGAGTTTGCCAATAGCGGAGTAAATGGAAGGAATATCATCGCCGGCAAGAACCACTTACCTCTTGGTGTGCCCTCACGGCGCATTTTAAAAAGCGTAAGTAAGGCAAAGAGGAACCCAAGGGCGCCAAAACCAATCATTAATCGGAACGACCAATATGCCAGCGGAATATTTGGCGAATAATCACCGGGGCCGTAGGTCTTTTCATACTCTGCCTGAATATCGTTGACGCCTTTTACGGTTCCCTTAAAGTCCCCGGTTGCCAGAAATGACAGGACGGAAGGAACATCAATTTGAAAAACTGATCGTGAGCCATCAAGAGTGCCGATGGTCAAAAGCGAGAATGGAGCTGAATCGGTAGTTTGATAAAGCGCTTCCGCCGCTGCCATCTTCATAGGCTGTTGTTCAGTCATAATTTTAGAGGTGACGTCACCAGATATAAATACCAAGACAAATGATGCCATCATCGTAATCAAACCTAATTTGAGAGTCGTGCGTGACATCTCAGCATCCATCTTCTTTATTAGTAGCCAAGCAGAAATCCCAGCGATGAATGCTCCTGCAGTGAATGCGGCAGAAGGTATGGTGTGAAAGAAAGTTGCAAGCGCTGTTTTCTGAGTTAGCACGGAAACAATGCTGGTTAACTCAGCTCGACCTTTTTCGAGATTCATCGTGTAGCCGACTGGGTGCTGCATCCAGGCATTTGCAGCCAGGATGAAGTAAGCGGATAACAAGGTTCCAAGCGAAGCCAACCAAATAGATGCAAGGTGAATTTTCTTAGGTAGGCGATCCCAGCCGAAGATCCAGAGTCCAAGGAAAGTACTTTCCAGGAAGAACGCGAGCAGCCCTTCCATAGCCAACGGAGCTCCAAAGATATCTCCGACAAAACGACTATATGACGACCAGTTCATGCCAAATTGGAACTCTTGAACAATTCCAGTTACAACACCAATAGCGAAGTTTATTAAAAAGAGTTTTCCGAAAAATTTAGTTGCTCGTAAGTACTTTACTTTGTTGGTTCTATACCAAGCAGTTTGTAGACCTGCTACGAGGAAACCCATTCCTATCGTGATAGGTACAAATAGGAAGTGATAAACGGTTGTGATGGCGAATTGCCACCTTGCTAGATCGAGTGAATTCATCGAACTCATTTCTCCATTTCTGAGTGGGTATCTTTCTCATTTCTTATCTTGCGCCTGCCGATGCAGAGTTATTGCAGAATTTCGTGTGGTGCCCACCACCCACTATTTTTTACGCGTAGATCCTTGAGGGTCAGCACTCTTTTCTTGGCGATTAGCCACCATGCCCAACTTCTTGCTACCCTTACGGCCTGTTAACCCGCCGGGCCGCAATTGGGGATCTGGCTTAAGAATTTGAAATTAAAAGGAGTACTGCTGTGGCATCAACATGCGATATCTGTGGCAAAGGGCCCAGCTTCGGAAATAACGTTTCCCACTCTCAGGTAAAGACACGTCGCCGCTGGAATCCAAATATTCAGCGCATCAAGACCCTGGTTGGCGGAAGCACAAAGCGCCAAAATGTCTGCACTTCATGCCTTAAGGCTGGCAAAGTAACTCGTTAATTAACTCGCCTAGAATTAGTTACTTCTTCTTATAACCCGTTGGGCAAGTTGGCTTAACGCCAGTTACCTTCTTTAAAACATTACCCTTCAAGCATGAAATTGTTGTCGTCTTTGGCGCAACTGTTGGCTTGGGAGTTGGTGATTTCTTAACAGTTGCTTGAGCTGACATATTGCTATCAGATAGCGCCGAAGATGCCATCAAATCAAAGCTTGGATTTAGCGAGATATCGAGCATCGGATCTGGGAACTCAAAACCAAATACCTGAATAATGATGCGCCCATTCTTAACGGCAACTGTCTTCGTAGCAGCAGTTGAACCGCCATCGGTAGTACGAACTGAAACCATTAACGCTGATGCAGCATCTTCAGCACGTTTTAGCCCCCAAAGTGCAAGCGCATCAGCTGCTGAGATAGTCGCATAATAGAAACCAGTATTAACAGTCTTGCCATCTGGAGCAAGTCGCGGCGCAGATGCTTTGTAGCTAAGTGATTTCTTCTCAGAATTCCACACCGGTGTTGATAGCTTGCAGAGTCCATTTGATCCCACATAAATCTTGCCTGAGCCACCTTCGAATGAGAAACCAAGTGGATCGTTAGATGGGACTAATATCGATTGGAATTGAGTAACAAGTGCAGATGAAACTCCGGCATCTCCGCTGCAATCTTTTGTGCTCTTGGCTTGTGGAACTTTTACTGGGTAGCCCGCAATCTCAAAGACGCCCGCTTGAACATCTACGGTGGCTTCCGTTGCGATTCCATAGGTAACGCCTAACTTAAAATCTGAAATTCTCATCTTCACAGAAATCAACGCATCTGCGTTTAGATTTACTGGAGTTGTGGCGCTTGTAGTCGTAGCAGCAAGTGATACTTTATTACCAGGTGAATAAGTTGGCTTGGCATCCAACATAATCCATGGGACAAATTCATTGGCCGCTTGTGCTTCGACATATAAACCATCGTAATTCTCATTTGCAAAAGCTCCATCTGCGCTCCAGCGTCCAGGGAGCTCTTTACCAGCTGCAACTCCATTTGTATTTCCTGCTGCCGCACCTTGCGATCCAGTCGCAACCCAAGTAAGTGCAATAGCTTTACCACCACTTGGTGTAACGCTTACTGACTCGATGCAATATGTGCCACCACCTGCAGCACATGGAAGAAAGGCTCCCTTAGGAAGTGTGATACTCGCGTTAGCTGAGGTAACGCCAACTAATACTGCAGAGAGAGAAAGCGCGGCGGTCGCAATGGATGCTATAAACGAAGACTTTTTCATGCGGCAAAATTATCGCTTGTTCAGTGGCTAGGCAATAGAACCACGACCAATTAAAAATAAATAAAAAATGAACTTCGGTGCATAAAAATCGCAATCTCTATTTAAAGTGTCGCCATGCGCTGGTTTCTACGCCTGTAGGAACGCCGGATACCCCAGAACCCTTTATGACATCGCCAATTCGCAAGCCTGGCAGATCTTTGCCAGTAGCGAGTAATACGTGGTCTTCTCCCCCAGCGAAAATCCATTGCCAGATAGATATATCTAAATCATTTGCGATTGATTGCAATTCGATGAACTCTGCAGAGTTTGCAATTAGATTTATATCAAAAGCTAGTTCAACACCTGATGCATCAGCAATTTGAGCGCTTTGTTCAATGACGCAATCACTTACATCACACATAGCTGTAGCCCTAGCAGAATCAAATTTGTAATCAATGGTCGGAGATTTAAACTCTTGAACTGCTAACTGACCGGCTTCACTCTTGGCACCACTAGCGCTTTGCAATATAGCCAAACCTGCTGCTGACCAACCCGTTAAGGATGATAGATAGATACCATCACCGACCTGCGCGCCAGCCCGTGTGATTGCGTTGTCACAATGTCCAACTGCGGTCATTGAGATAACCACATTCTCACTTCGGGAAATATCTCCACCAATGACCTGCATACCCGCAAGATCTGCTTCAAATTTGATTCCACGCGCTAGTTCGCTAATCCATTCCATACTTTCAGTACCAATGAGCGCCACGGCAACCAGTAGATAATCGGGAGTAGCGCCCATCGCCAAAATATCTGCAGCATTTGCCGCAGTAACTTTGCGACCGATTTCAAATCCGGAAGACCAATCGTTGCGAAAGTGCACGCCTTCCACGGCCATATCCGTTGTCATAACTTGCCGTTTATCACCGGCAACAACGGCAGCATCATCGCCAATTCCAACTTCAATTCGCGGATCAGGGCTGGCGAAAATCTCACGCAGTCGCGCAATTACCTGCGCTTCTGAGTACGCTCCCGAACGATCTGCCATAGCGCCAAGACTAGAACATCAAAGCAAGTAGGAGTACCTTTACGGTTATCTTCAACGGCGAAGCTTTCACGAGAAAGGTATGACCACAATGTCAGTTCAAGCATTTATTTTGATTCAAACTGAAGTCGGTAAAGCTTCGAGTGTTGCCAAATCTGTTTCTGCGATCGCAGGCGTAACTCTCGCTGAAGGCGTAACCGGTCCATACGATGTGATCATGCGCGCTGAAGCCCCTTCGATGGAAGAATTCGGACGCAGCATCTTGTCTAAAGTTCAGGCAGTTGCGGGCATTACACGTACTTTAACTTGCCCAGTTACTTACTAGAACTTACTTCTTCTTATACCCACTAGGGCACTTTGGGCTAACACCTGAAATCTTCTTCGTAACTTTGCCCTTAATGCAAGTAATCGACAAAATCTTTTTCGCAGGAGCCTCGACAGGAGTCGCTACCGCAGGTGTCGCAGGCTTGGTTTCGCTACTTTGTGAAAACTTCATCTTGATAGTTGGGGATGAGAAAGTGAAGTTATCTGCTTGTAATTTTAGAAAACCATCTTTTTCTGATACTAATACCGACGCCACTTGGCTAGCAGAATTAGAAGAGACAACTTCGACTCTAGCTTCTATTGGGGCGTTGGAGAAACCATAATAACAACGAGCCGTGTCAGAGCGGACAATGTATGTGTATCTACCTTTGAACTCGCTGCCATCGATATTGTTGTGAATTCCAGCAACTCGATAATTTAGTGATCCGTCCTTGAATTCAGGCGGACCATTCTCAAATATCGGTGCATTTGTTACGACCATTCCATGGAGCTTGCTCTTATCGGCCGAGCAAGTGTTATTTCCGATGTATGAATTTGCTCCGAAGTTCCAAAAAATAGAATTGGTCTTGCGCAGAATATTCCTGCCGTTGTTGCTAGCCGCCGGAGAAAAGGGTTTAAATTGATCTTCAAAGGCGGCAAATAGCGCAAACTTTTCAAAGTTAACCGAATATAGTCTGGTCGTTGTTTGGGCGGCTAAGAAGCTATCGTAAGTTTTGGATTGCGATCCGCCGATATTTCCGTCGTTCCACGATCCTCCACCCGGATCCGGAACATTTAATCCAACTCGTCCAACGGTGAAGAAATCACGCAGGTATTTCTCCAGTTTTGGATCTTTGGCGATATCGGCTTTTGCTACCGTAGCGGCTAGCTCTGGAACAAAAGTTACATCTCCTGCAATTCTAATTTTATTATAGACAGAATCTAGGGCGGTCACTGAAAAGTCAGCATCTTGCATTCGTCCAAAGATCCAGCCAGTTAAATTCTTATTCATTCGCAAGGTAACTGCGATCTTCTCGCTGCCTGCAAAATCAGCAGAATTTATGCATTGCGTACCTATGGCAAATTCTTTGCAAACGCCGCCGGGGTTGAGGGTTACTGGAAATACCTGTCCTTTGAAATCAGAGAGAACAACCTGATCTTCGGCAACTAAACCACTCTTCTTTGAGGTTGCTATGTAACGTAAGAGAATATGGGCGGCGTAGTATTTATCTGTACCGTCACTATTTTTATCGGAACTCTTCCAAACCGACAATCCGCCACCAGCTGGCATGTCTACGAGGTTGGTACCGTTCTTAAATTGATACTTGGCAATTCTTTGTGAAGTTGCTTCTCCGTAAAGAGTTAACTTCTCAAGTGAGCCTGAGGAGTTCTTCGCTTCAACGCTATCTAAGCAAGCGCGATCTGCCTCATTTACACACGGGCTAAGAATCAAATCTGCAAATAGATTGTCATACACCGCGCAGCTTGGATCATCCCAACCAGAACACCACAGCTGTTTCCAATCTTCTTGATTAGGCTTACCTAAATGATCTTGACCATAAAGCGAAGACTGGCTCCAAAGTCCAAAGTCATTTGCGGTGAAATCTGTATAGACAAATGAATCAGCGGCTTGTGCAGGGGTATTTGGGGCGACTGTAAAGAGAGTGAAAAGTATTAAATTGGCTATGGCAGCTAATTTAATAATTTTTCGATTCATCTAATTCCCTAACACTCCGTTTGTGCGAGATTGCGCAGTCTTTAGGAGATGGCTGACCACTTCCGTATAAGTCACGTTAGTGGCTGCCCACATCTTTGGGAAGACTGATGTGGCTGTAAATCCCGGCATCGTGTTCAACTCGTTGATAATTACCTCGTTATTTGGCGTTAAGAAGAAATCAACTCGCGCAAGTCCTGAACAACCAAGTGAGATAAAGGCATCCACAGCTTTGGCGCGAATTTCATCGCTTAGCTTTTGATCAATTGGAGCAGGAAGTTCAATGGTGGTTGCACCATCTAGGTACTTTGCTTCAAAATCATAGAAATCGTATTTCGGATCAATCTTTATCTGGCCCACGATCGAGGCTTTTGCCACGCCATCAATTTCCAAGACTGCACATTCAATTTCCGCCCCGCGAATTTCTTGCTCTACCAACGCTTTGGTATCGAATTTAAAAGCTTCATTAATTGCAGAAGCAAATTCAGCAGCAGATTTAACTTTCGTTGTTCCGCGGGAAGATCCACCTCGCGCAGGCTTTACAAATACTGGATACCCAAGTTGATCTGCCGCTTTCTGTATTGCAGCTTGACCTGCTTTCCATTGGCTTTGACGCGCCACAAAACCGGCAGCTGTCTTAATTCCGTGAGATGCAAAGATTGGCTTAGCAAAAGACTTATCCATCGCTACCGCTGATGCTAAAACGCCCGAGCCAACATATGGAATGTCAGCGATTTCAAGTAAACCTTGGATCGTGCCATCTTCTCCATAAGGTCCGTGAAGAACTGGAAAAGCGATCTGAATATTTAGATTTTCACCTGCAGCGATAAATCCATCTGCGTTAAGTGCAACCGATATTCCATTCTCTGGAATCGTTGGGAGTACTCCATTACTTAAAGCCAGTGAATGATTTGCAGGAAGTAAGAACCACTTTCCGCTCTTGCTGATACCAATTAAAACTGGTTCGTATTTGCTGCGATCGATCGCCGATAGGACTCCCCCGGCAGAAATACAGGAGATTTCATGCTCGCTAGAGCGCCCACCGCAGATGATTGCTACGCGCTGGGTCATCGGATGAAGTTCTCAGCTTTTGTGGTGATCTCCATTAAACGCTGTAGCGCAGCTTCCGGACTTAAAGATCCATTGACGATATCGGCAACTGATTCAATAACTGGAACTTCAACTCCGACGCGGTGTGCAATTTCTACGATCGCCCCAGATGAAGCAACGCCTTCAACGGTCTTAGCCCATTGGCCAAGCGCTGATTCCATGGAACCGGTGCGGCCCAATAGTTCGCCAAATGTTCGGTTACGCGAAAGTGGTGAACCACATGTTGCTACAAGATCACCCATACCAGCAAGACCTGCGGCGCTGAGTGGATCTGCACCGTGGGCAGCACATAAGCGGGCAACTTCATTTAACCCGCGAGTAATTAACATCGCTTGGGTATTTTCGCCAAATCCCATACCGATTGAGATACCAACGGCGAGTGCGATAACGTTTTTAATCGCACCAGCTAACTCGCAGCCAAGTAAGTCAACTGAGGTATAGACGCGGTAATACGGAGTGCGGAAAAGTGCACGGACTTCTTCAGAGGTTGCTTGGTTTGTTGCAGCGGCAACAGCGCCTGCTGGCTGGCGCAGAATTAATTCATCTGCCAAGTTCGGTCCGGTAATCAAAGCCACTCGATGCTTACCGATGACATCTTCCATTACTTCAGTCATCCGCAATTGGGTGCTGATCTCGATGCCTTTGAGCGTACTTACGATTAAACAGCCATCTGAAAAATGAGGTTTCCAGAGCTGAAGTGTCGAGCGAAGTTGTTGGGATGGAATAGCTAGAACGTAGTTCTTGCTGAAGGCGAAGGTTTCATCGAGATCAGTCGTTGCACGGATTTCAGAGGGCAGAATATTGGTGCCAATGTATTTAGAGTTGGTGTGCTTGGTATTGATCTCATTTACGACATCAGCGCTTCGGCCCCAGAGTAAGACTTCATTTCCGGCATCGCAGAGAACTTGTGCAAGGGTTGAACCCCAAGCACCTGCTCCGAATACCGATACCTTGCTCATCGCTTGCCTACCTTTACTCGTTAACGCTTCTTCTTAAAGTTGCCGGTTCGCGGCAAATCAGAAGTATGTGGGTCAAAGATTACTTCAGGGCGCCTCTGGCCACGAATTTGCTCAAGTAGAGTTGTAATTTCCCGCATAATCTTGGCGGTCGCCTCGATCAAGGCTTGCGGATCATCGCCTTTGCCATACCAAGGAGAAAGATCTACCGGTTTACCTGCAACCATTGTTATCTGAGTTCGTGGAAATATCTTTAACTTCTTGGAATATGTCGGCATCATGATTTGTGAACCCCATTGGGCAACCGGAATTACTGGAGTATTTGTTGTAAGTGCTAATCGCGCTAAACCAGTTTTTGCAACCATCGGCCAATGTCCCAGATCGCGCGAGAGTGTTCCTTCGGGATAGACGCCAAGTAAATGTCCTGCTTCCAATAAGCGCTTGGCATGATCAACTGCTTTGCCAGCATTGGGAGTTTCCCGCTCGACTGGAACCTGACCGGCTGCCAAAAGGATGCGACCGATGATCGGAACTTTAAAGACTTCTACCTTCCCCAAAAACCGTGGAGCGCGTCCATTCGCATATAGAAAGTGCGCAAGATTTAAGACATCGAAGTAAGAGAGATGGTTATTGGCAACGATTACTGCGCCAGATTTAGGAATGTTCTCTGCGCCGATCCAAGTGCGCTTGGTAATTAACTTGATAATTGGGATAGCAATTTTTGTACAGATTTTAAAGGTGAGATTTGTCCCTAGCGGGCGCCCGGTCGGTGGCGCATAAGACACACGCATCTGGGCCATAACTCAATTCTAGTGGGGAAAGAAAAACTGGGGCCAGCAAATGCTGACCCCAGTTTTAAAAAAGTTCTAAGAAGTTATTGATTAACGCTTCTTAGCGGCTTTCTTTACAACCTTCTTTGCTGCTGGCTTGCGCTTAGCAACTTTCTTAACAGTCTTCTTTGCTGCCGGCTTTTTCTTCGCAACCTTCTTGACTGCAGCCTTCTTAGCTACTGGCTTTGGTTCTGGCTTTGGAGCAGGACCTAGCTTGCGCTCACCTGAGATGACATCCTTCAAACCCTTTGCAGGTAGGAAGCGAGCCTTCTTAGAAGCTTTGATCTTGATGGTCTCGCCAGTAAATGGGTTACGGCCCATACGTGCCTTGCGATCGACCTTCTTGAACTTACCGAAATCGTTGATCATTACATCTTCACCCTTTGACATGGTGCGTGTAATTGTGTCGAATACGATTTCTACAGCGTGTGCTGCTTCTTTCTTGCTGTCGTTGAAGTGTGGGGCCAACGCGGCAATAAATTGTGCCTTATTCATCTAAATCCCCTTAGATTTACGCGTAAATTAAGCCTTTGCTTAACTTGTGGCTAAAACTTAAACCTTTTTATAGGGTGAGAGCGATATTAACGCGGGCGTGTCGCGATTTAATATTTGCAAGAAATCGCACTTTTTATGCGTAAAAAACTCTCATTTACAAGTTGAGAGTTACGCAGAATTAACTCACCCCATCTAAGAAGTAAGCATTTTACGCTGCTTTTCTCTACGAAAAGAAAGTTTATTTAGTGGAGCACTTGTCTAAATACGAATTGGCAGCGTTTTAGGCTTATAACTTGGGCGCTTTGCCTCAAATGCATCAATCGAATCAGTCTGCTTCAAGGTAAGTCCGATGTCATCTAGACCTTCCATCAAGCGCCAGCGGGTGTAATCGTCTAATTCAAATGCGATTGTCGTTGCTCCGTAGGAAACAGTGCGTGAGTCCAAGTCAACTTTGATTTCAGTGGTCGGATCTGCCTCTATGGCTACCCAGATCTCTTCAACGGCCTCCTGCGGCAAGATCACAGTCAATAGCCCACCCTTGAGCGAATTACCGCGGAAGATATCGGCAAAGCGGCTGGAGATAACAACTTTAAAGCCGTAATTTTGTAGCGCCCATACTGCGTGCTCGCGCGATGAACCGGTTCCGAATTCAGGACCTGCGACTAGAACGGTGCCGGCCTTATATTGTGGTTGATTTAGAACAAACTCGGGATCGTTGCGCCAAGCGGCAAATAGGCCGTCTTCAAAACCGCTCCGGGTAACGCGCTTGAGGTAAACCGCTGGGATAATTTGATCAGTATCAACGTTACTTCGGCGCAGAGGTACTCCGGTGCCGGTATGTGAAATAAATTTCTCCATTTTTATAACCTTTCTACAGATCCGCTGGCGATGAGAGAGTGCCGCGGATAGCGGTTGCTGCTGCAACTAGTGGGCTTACCAAGTGGGTACGACCGCCTTTACCTTGGCGTCCTTCAAAGTTTCGGTTGGAAGTAGATGCTGCACGTTCGCCAACGCTTAGCTGATCAGGGTTCATTCCCAAACACATAGAACAACCCGCGTTACGCCATTCAGCTCCTGCATCTAAAAAGACTTTATCTAAGCCTTCCTTCATCGCTTGCTGACGAACGCGCTCGGAACCTGGCACAACTAACATGCGAAGTTTTGGCGCGATCTTCTTGCCTTCTAAAACGGACGCGGCAGCGCGCAAATCTTCAATGCGCCCATTGGTGCAAGAGCCCAAGAAAACAGTGTCAATGGCTATGTTTTTAAGTGGTGTGCCGGCGGTTAAGCCCATGTATTCCAGCGCACGTTCTGCCGCACCTCGTGCTTCAGAATCTTTAATATCTGCCGGATTTGGAACAGATGCATTAAGTGGCAAGCCTTGTCCTGGGTTGGTTCCCCAAGTAACAAATGGCTCAAGCTGGTCAGCATCGAGAGTGATCTCGAGATCAAATTTTGCATCGCTATCTGAAAATAGCGTCTGCCAATAACTTTGGGCAACGACAAAATCTTCTGGTGCATGTGGCTTGCCCTTAATGTAATCAAAGGTCTTTTGATCAGGTGCTATCAAACCGGCGCGCGCGCCAGCTTCAATCGACATATTACAAACAGTCATGCGACCTTCCATCGAAAGTTCGCGAATTGCCGAACCGCGATATTCGATGATGTAGCCCTGGCCTCCGCCAGTTCCGATCTGAGCGATGATCGCCAAGATAATATCTTTTGCGGTGACGCCAGCCTTTAACTTTCCTTCAACGTTTATCGCCATCATCTTGGGGCGAGTAGATGGCAGGGTCTGGGTGGCAAGCACGTGCTCAACTTCGGATGTTCCGATACCAAATGCGATCGCACCGAATGCGCCATGAGTTGAGGTATGTGAATCTCCGCAGACAATTGTCATCCCTGGTTGGGTAATCCCGAGCTGCGGGCCAACGACGTGAACCACGCCTTGATCGGCATCGCCCAATGAGTGAATACGAATACCGAACTCTTTTGCGTTATTGCGCAAGGTATCGATCTGCAGCTTTGAAACCGGATCTGCGATCGGTTTTAAGATATCTAAAGTTGGGGTGTTGTGATCTTCAGTTGCGATCGTTAAATCAGGGCGGCGCACTTTTCGGCCTGCAAGGCGCAGACCATCGAATGCTTGCGCACTTGTGACTTCGTGAACTAGTTGCAAATCTATGTAGAGCAGATCAGGTTCACCCTGCGCCGAACGAACGACGTGGTCTTCCCAAATTTTCTCTGCCAGTGTCTTACCCATAATTGCCTGATCCATTTCCTTAAGCCTTGCATCTCATTAAATGGGATGCTAATCTCGCTGCGTGGATAAGAAGAATAGCGGAGTTGGCGTCTTAGATAAAGCGGTAGCCATCTTAGGCACCCTCGAATCTGGCCCACATTCACTGGCTGAACTAGTTGCAGCTACCGGAATCGCCCGTCCTACCGCACACCGCCTAGCCGTAGCGCTAGAACATCACCGCTTGGTCACACGCGACTTGCAGGGTCGTTTTGTATTGGGTGTGCGCTCTGGCGAATTAGCAGCTGCCGCCGGTGAAGATCGCCTACTGGCAGCTGCCGCCCCCGCGCTGGCCGCCTTACGTGATGCAACGGGTGAATCTGCGCAGTTATACCGCCGCCAAGGCGATATCCGAATCTGTGTTGCAGTGGCTGAACGTTTATCGGGCTTACGTGATTCTGTACCAGTTGGCGCATCGCTAACTATGCAGGCAGGTTCTGCTGCACAAATTTTATTGGCTTGGGAAGATTCAGAGAAGATTCATCGCGGCGTTAAGAACGCACGCTTTACTGCAGCTCATTTGGCAGCAGATCGTCGCCGTGGTTGGGCGCAATCAGTTGGAGAACGTGAAGCCGGTGTTGCATCTGTCAGCGCCCCAGTAAAAGGCCCAAATGGAAAAGTTATTGCAGCAGTATCAATTTCTGGACCGATCGAACGTTTAGGTCGCCAACCAGGTCGCGTACATGCTGCTGCAGTAGTTGCTACAGCAGCCCGATTAACTGAGCACTTATCTAAAAACTAACTATTACTTGACCTAATTATTCAAGAGATCTAACTCTTTTAATACTTGCGAAATAACTCCGAAGCTAAAACCTTTTCGTTGTAGCAACGATTGAATTCTGCGGATCTGAACTTCTGGCTCAAGCCGCGACATGGTGTTGTATTTCTTGAAGGCGAGATCAAAGGCGCTGCGATATTCAGCGGAGTCATCGATCTCATCTAAGGCTTCATCAATCGCGCTCTGCATAACGCCTTTTTGGCGTAGCTCCCCCGCAATTATTCGCTTGGAAATCTTCTTATGGTTATGGCGTGACTGAGCCCAAGCTTTAGCGAACTCTTCATCATTAACGAGGCCGGCTTCTTGCAACCGGAAGATAATTGCTTGCGCGACATCATCCTCTACGCCCCGGGTCTTCAGATGAGCGAGAAGCTCGCCCTTACTTTTCGCACGTGTAACCAACGCATTTAGCGCGATCGTATGTGCTACTTCGTAAGGGTCGGAGCCTTCGCCTCTTGCAACCTTTGCAAATTCCAGGCTGATTAGAAATCAACCTCTGCTGCTGCTTCATCGATTGCGGCAACGAGTTCAGCATCTACCTCGATCGGCACAAAGTGAGCGCGGATCTTGGTCTCGATCTCGTTAGCTAGATCTGGGTTATCGATTAAGAAGGCGCGAGAATTTTCCTTGCCCTGTCCTAACTGATCTGCTTCGTAGGTATACCAAGCGCCAGCTTTCTTAACTATGCCGACTTCAACGCCAAGGTCGATGAGGGATCCTTCGCGTGAGATACCTGTGCCGTAGATGATGTCGAATTCTGCTTGCTTAAATGGTGGGGCCATCTTGTTCTTGACGACCTTAACACGGGTGCGGTTACCGACAGATTCGGTGCCATCTTTAAGTGTTTCAATACGACGGATATCGAGGCGAACTGAAGCGTAGAACTTAAGGGCCTTACCGCCAGTTGTAGTTTCAGGAGATCCGAAGAAGACACCGATCTTTTCGCGGAGCTGGTTGATAAAGATTGCAGTTGTCTTTGATTGGTGAAGTGCGCCGGTAATTTTACGGAGCGCTTGTGACATAAGGCGTGCTTGCAAGCCCATATGTGAATCGCCCATTTCGCCTTCGATTTCTGCACGTGGAACAAGTGCTGCAACAGAGTCAACGACAACGAGATCAAGTGCGCCGGAACGGATCAACATATCCATGATCTCAAGTGCTTGTTCACCGGTATCTGGTTGTGAAACAAGAAGTGCATCGATATCAACGCCGAGCTTCTTTGCGTACTCTGCATCAAATGCGTGTTCAGCATCGATGAAGGCGCAGATACCGCCGGCTTTCTGTGCATTTGCAATTGCATGCAAGGTAAGAGTTGTCTTACCTGAGGATTCTGGTCCATAAATTTCTACGATACGTCCACGTGGCAAGCCGCCGATACCGAGTGCGATATCGAGTGCGATTGAACCAGTTGGGATAACTTCGATGATCGTGTTTTGACGATCGGACATCTTCATTACTGAGCCTTTTCCAAATTGACGTTCAATCTGGGCGAGCGCGGTATCGAGCGCCTTTTGGCGATCGGATGTGTTTTTCTCTTCGGCTTTATTTGCTTTATCAGCAGCCACGTTTTTCTCCTTTAGATAAGAACGTCTATGCGTGTGCATATTCGTTGGTAGTCGGCCCAGAAGGTACGGAAGGCCACCGACGGCCTACGAGGCTTATAGAGAGCCTGTGGGCGGATGATGGAACCGCTCTGGTTGTGCAGGGATAACTTTATCCGAACATCTGTTCGAAAGGTAGCAGGCAGGGCTGACACCGCCTTTAGGCGTGTCGCGTGGCAAGATGCCCAGGTGTTGATCCTGCTGCCGCCATCTGAGAAGAAGAACGCGACAACCAAGGTGACTGCTGCCATCAATGTCTATACCGGGGTCCTCTACCAAGCCCTGGATTGGGCGAGCCTTTCAGCTGCTGCCCGCAAGCGTGCGGCGAGCGCAGTTGTGATCATCTCGGCCAAATACGGGGCGGTGCGCCCAGATCAGCTAATTGAAAGTTACAAGGAGAAGATTGATAACAAGGCGATGCGTGGGCCGGTTGCGCAAGTATTAGATGCGATCAAGGCCGATCTAATCGTGGATTGTCGCTCATCTACTTATAAAACCGTCTGGCACTCCCCTATTGATAAGACAGTTGAGGTGCGAGTTTCTACCGTGGTTGATGGGGTCCGCACCGTGGTGACGCATATGTCGAAGAAGACGCGCGGTGAGATAACGCGGTGGTTGCTGCAATCTCGTTCAGTGCCTAAGACCCCGGAAGATCTATATGCGATCGTCTCCGAGAAATACCCCTGCGCCTTGACGCCCACTGACGGCCATGAGCCCTGGATCTTAGAAGTAATTGCCGTTTAATTAATATTTATATTTAGCAGTTTCAGTTGGGCATTGCTTGCAAACTGCGCGCCAAATTTCATCTGCTTCTAGTCCGGCTTTTAAGGCTTCGTCTACGGTGCGGCTACCGAGTTCGCTAATGGCAATATCTTGGGCAAATGAGGGCGCCCATTGTTCGCCAAATGAGAGCATCAAGCGCTCACGCAGATCTGAAATACGCATTTGCAGATTTAAAAGAGAGTGCGATCTACAAGAAGTTCGGCTTGTTCGCGAGATTGTTTAGCGTTTAAAGGCTGCATTACTTGGCCAATTAACCAGCGCATTGCAACGCCTGTGCCAGCCTCTGATTTCGTTGCTCCATAAAGGCTGCGCGCAATCTCCAAATAAAGCGGATGATCGCTGTGCGATAGAGCTTCAGTGAGAGCCTTTTGATCGTGTTGGCGCATGGCCGCAAGTGCTGGATCAGTTGAAATATAAAGTGATAGTTTCTCTAGCGCATCGGCCGGTGTTCCAGCTTTATTGGCAAGATCAATCATTAATTCGATCTCGGCGGTAGCAAGGGCTGCAATAACTGCGTTCTTATCGCGGTAATGGTTATATAAAGTTGCGCGCGATACTTGCGAGGCATCGGCTATTTCAATCATCGAAATATTGGCAAGACCAAATTGAGCGATTAAAGATTTTGTACCTTCGAGAATTGCGCTCTCGGTGCGGCGATGGGTTGCGCCTTGAGTGGCGTACTTAGGCTGCGTCGACAACGGACAACTTCGCGCTCTCGAGAACTTTTAGTTCAGTCGAGACGTTGACGATCACTGAAGAAAGTGTGAGGCCAAGTGCTTCGCAGATTGCATTTAATAGTTCAGATGAAGCCTCTTTTTGGCCACGCTCTACTTCTGAGAGATAACCAAGAGAAACGCGAGCTTCACGAGCAACATCGCGCAGAGTGCGTGATTGCTCAGTGCGGGCAGCGCGAAGAGTCTGGCCAACTGCGGTGCGTAGTAGCGCCATGGTGGTCATCCTTTCTACTGCTTATCTCGTTGTCTAAGGATACGCGCAAATGAGGCGATCGCGCTTGCCACCGTGGCGTTTCGCACAACTTCACGGTCGCCCGAGAGCGAAAGTTCAATTACTTGTACGACTGGGCCGACGAAAGCTACGAAGACGCGCCCTGCTTCCGATCCATCTGCTGGGCCGGGACCTGCGACGCCCGTGGTTGAAATCGCCCAAGTCGAAGAAAAAGATTTATTTGCACCGATTCCCATTTCAATTGCAACTTCTTCGCTGACAACGGTGTGTTCTGCAATTGTGTCCGCTGCAACACCGAGATGTGATGATTTTATATCTGGGCGGTATGCAGTAATTGATCCTAAGAAAACATCAGATGCACCAGGAACAATTGTGAGGGCGTTACTCAAGCCACCTGCGGTAAGCGACTCTGCTGTAGAAAGTGTTTCACCCCGCGCGCGTAATGAGTCGTGGATATCTGAGACCAGACCCAAAATCTCATTTGTTATCGCCACAAGTTATTCCAATCAAGATTGAGGTTTGTAGGCAGATCGTACATAGTATGCGCCGGTAACGATAGTCAGTGCGATTGCAATATACATAAAGCCATCCCGGAACCAATACAAACTAGGACTTAATGGCAGAACATAAAAGCCAGTGCCAAAGCCTTGGAAAGTTGCTTTGATCTTGCCACCCTTATTTGCTGGAATAACTCCACGTTTAACGATTGCTAAACGGAAGAGAGTAATGCCAATTTCACGGGCCAAGATAACTATGGTTATCCACCAAGGCATACGGTCTAAAATTGATAAACAGACCATCGCAGTTCCGACCATAGCTTTATCTGCTACTGGATCAAGAAACTTTCCAAGCTCGGTAATTTGCTGGCGGCTGCGCGCTAATTTGCCATCGACGATATCGGTTAGGCCAAGGATGAAGAAGATCCACCAGGAAATAATCTGCCAGTTGTAATCTGTGCCGCCATTCATAAATAGAGCGATTGCTCCAAATGGAATTAAAACTAAGCGCGCAATGGTGAGCGAGTTTGGAGTTATAAAGGCAGGTACATTCACAGCGGACGAGCCACCAAATCCGCGCCCATTGAATCGATAATCACAGCATCAACATATTGCCCAACTTGATAATTTGTACCAATAAATGAGGTCGTGCCATCTACTTCAGGGCCTTGGTGCGCTGCCCGACCTTCTTGGAGCTCACTATCTTCAATAAGTACCCGCACACTTTCACCGATTCGCGCAGCCGCACGCGCCGATACCATCTCATCGGCCAATGAGGAAAGTGATTCAACGCGTTGGCGAATTACATCTTCATCAACCTTGTCAGTTAGATCAAGGGCTTCGGTATTGTCTTCATCGGAATACCCAAAGATTCCAATCGCATCTAACTTGGCGGCGCTAATGAAATCTGCTAACTCATCAAAGTCAGCTTGGGTTTCTCCAGGAAAGCCCACGATGAAGTTAGAGCGAATGCCAGCTTCTGGAGATAAGGCGCGGATCTGGGTAATTAAGTGTAAGAATTTTTCAGAATCACCAAAGCGACGCATGCGTCGTAAAACGGTGGGGCTAGTGTGCTGGAAAGATAGATCAAAGTAAGGAGCCACTTTTTCAGATTCGATCATCGCTTGGATTAGCGATGGGCGCATTTCTGCAGGCTGTAGATATGAAAGACGGACTCGCTCCACACCTTCGATCGCACCAAATTCAGGAAGGATCTTCTCCATCAATTTAAGATCGCCTAAATCTTTTCCGTATGAGGTCGTATTTTCGCTAACTAAGAAGAGCTCGCTAACGCCATTTTGGGCCAGCCACTTACCTTCTTCAATAATTTCAGTTGGTTTGCGTGAGATAAATGAACCACGGAAATATGGAATCGCGCAGAAAGAACAACGGCGATCGCATCCGGATGCGATCTTTAAAGGCGCCCATGGTGCGTTGCCTAAGCGTTTGCGAAAGAGCGATCCGCCTGCACCAAGTGTTGATGCGTATGACTCATCGATGGCTTCTTGGCGCGCAGCTGGACGATCAGCAGGTGCAATTGGCAAGAGCGAACGACGATCGCGCGGCACATGTGGTGTGTGTTTTTCACCAGAGACAATTGATTGCAAACGCGCCGAAATATCTTGGTAATCATCAAAACCTAAGATGCCATCGGCTTCCGGAAGCGCCTTGGCTAACTCTTGACCGTAACGCTCGGCCATACAACCAACGGCAACTACGGCTCGCGTTGTTCCATGGCCTTTAAGTGAATTTGCCTCTAAAAGCGCATCAATTGAATCTTTCTTAGCGGATTCAATAAAACCGCAGGTATTAACGACTGCAACTTCAGCTGCTTCAACATCAGAGACTAAGGTCCAACCATCGGCGGCTAAGCGACCAGCAAGTTCTTCGGAGTCGACTTCATTGCGGGCACAGCCCATGGTAACAATTGCAACAGTCCGACTCATTTGTCAGATGGTACAGCGTTGGCGCCTACTTAGATCTGAAAGTCTTACGAATCTCTTGGTTACGCGCACCTAATGGGGCAAGGTTTTCGCCATTTAACGTTAAATCTAGGTCTCCTGCGTTACTTAAATAGACACTGATTGATGTTGGCCCGGTAAAACTCTTGGAATCGCCTTGAAAGAGCGGTCCTTTATATAAATGCTTTCCATCTACAACTACATCAATATTTGAATTTCCGCGGGCTGCCGAAATGGTCAGCGACATTTCTCCAGAGACAGAGGTAGTTACAACTTCACTCTTCTTGCTGGCAGAAGGTGATTCAGCAGGGATAGAAGTAGGCGTCACGCTAGCGGTAGGAGAGACAACATCCATAGGGGTAACGGTACTCTTCGAATTTGAAATTATAACTTGTCCGCCTGCTACTGCCGCAAGTACTACGACTGAAGCTATCGCTAAAGTTTTCCAGGAAATTGTCTTTCGCTCAGTTGGAATTTTAGAGACGTTATTCTCAACCAACATATCGTGAATTAAACGTTGCTCGGTTGAATGCTCTTGGTTATATAAATCTATAAGTGTTTGCGCATCAGCAAAAACTATCGGTGCAATGTTTCGTAAATGTCCGCGGGCATAAGTGTCTCCCCCGCAATGAATGAAATTATTCTTTTCCATCTCTTTGATAAGACCGGCGCGAATGCTGGTGCGCTCTGCAAGGTCGTCAACGCTAAGTCCAGCGCTCTCGCGCGCACCTCGCAGAAATTCACCCAGAGACATTTAACTTCGCCGTTCTAAAGCTGTTGAAAGTTCGATAGTTAAAGTCTAGAGCGCCGATCACCCCACGCCTAGCCCAGAAGGTGATAAAGGCCGAAGATCACCCTTAGCGCTAGTCCCCTATTCGGTTAACAGGCGATGAAATTTAGTAATCGCGCAAAGTTGCAAGAACAGAATCGAGTTCATCTGGCTTAACCATCACTGTGCGCGCCTTGGATCCTTCTGATGGTCCGACAATTCCGCGCGATTCCATGAGATCCATCAGACGCCCAGCTTTAGCAAAGCCAACTCGCAACTTTCGTTGCAACATAGATGTTGAACCAAACTGTGTGCCAACTACTAATTCAACAGCTTGCAAGAGTAGATCTAGATCATCGCCAATATCTTTATCAACCAATTTATTGGACTGCGGCGCAACTGTTACATCCTCGCGATATCGCGGAGATAGTTGCTTCTTAACATGGTTCGTTACAGCTTCGATCTCTCGCTCTGAAACATATGCGCCTTGGATACGTATCGCGCGCGATGCGCCCATTGGAATAAAGAGACCATCGCCTTGACCCACAAGTTTTTCAGCGCCTGGGCTATCTAAAATAACTCGACTATCTGCCAGTGAACTTGTGGCAAAGGAGAGGCGGGAAGGTACGTTGGCTTTAATTAGACCAGTAACTACATCTACTGATGGACGTTGGGTGGCAAGCACGAGGTGAATACCTGCAGAGCGAGCCAACTGTGTAATTCTCACAACTGATTCTTCTACTTCACGCGCTGCAACCATCATCAAATCTGCGAGCTCATCGATAATCACCAAGAGATACGGATAAGGCTCTACTACCCGATCACTGCCTGGTGGTGGGATAACTTTTCCGGCGCGAACTGCCTTATTGAAATCATCGATATGTCTAAAGCCAAATGTTGAGAGATCTTCATAACGTAGATCCATTTCGCGTACAACCCAGGTAAGCGCATCGGCCGCTTTCTTAGGATTGGTAATGATCGGTGTAATTAAATGTGGGATGCCTTCATAAGCAGTTAACTCAACGCGCTTGGGATCAATTAAAACTAGGCGCACATCATCCGGAGTTGCGCGCATTAAAATCGAGGTAATCATGGCGTTGATCATCGAAGATTTACCTGCGCCAGTTGCACCTGCCACAAGTAAATGTGGCATCTTCGCCAAGTTTGCGCAGACAAAATTGCCTTCCACATCTTTACCAAGGGCCACCAACATCGGGTGATGATCTTGGCCCGCAACACTTGAGCGCATTACATCGCCTAAAGCGACGATTTCCCGATCGGCATTTGGAATTTCAATACCGACCGCAGATTTACCCGGGATCGGCGAGAGAATTCGCACATCACTGCTGGCTACTGCGTAAGAAATATTTTTAGCAAGTGCAGTAATTCGCTCAACCTTCACCGCATTACCTAACTCAACTTCATAGCGCGTAACCGTAGGCCCGCGCATAAATCCAGTTACTTGGGCATCAATCTCAAATTGGGCAAAGACTTCAGTAAGGGCGGCAACAACGGTGTCATTTGCCTTTGATTTTGCTTTGGCTGCAGGACCCAGCCGCAGTAAATCTTGCGGAGGTAAGGTGTAATGAGAATCAGCAGTTAGTAGAAGTTGTTCTGGCCGCTTTGCAGTTGCCGGTGCGCTAGAGCTATCAGCTGGGGCTTGGACGTGGCGTGGCACTTCCACGGTGAATTCTTCATCGAATTCTTCTTCATCTAAATCTTCTTCCGCGACTTCATCGGCATGATGGTTCCAAGCTACAACTGGTGTTTCAAAAGGTGGAGTATCGGTAATCTCAAAGTCAGTCTCTTCGCGTTGTGGGCGTTTTGACCAAGCCCAAACGAAGGTATTTTTAATCCGAATTGCAACCGATGATAATGGAGTTGCAGTAGTCACCAGCGCGCCGAAGAAGAAGAGCGCAAATAAGAATGGATAAGCCAACATCGATGTCATTAAGCGCTCTAGCGGCATCGCAACTGCGTAACCCAACCATCCCCCACCATGGCGCATCGCAGTTGTTCCGGTTGGATTTATTGCGCCAAGTGAGCCATTAAAGAGATGGGCTAAACCTGCTGCGCTAAAGATCATTGTTACAAAACCGACGACCATTCGAGAAGTTGCTTTGTGATCATCTGGAACTCGGAATAAGCGAATCGCGAAGTAGATGATTACAACGGGTGCGAAGAAACCAATCCGACCAAAGGCGCCATATATGACGGCATAAAGATTGCGTCCGACAAAGTTATCGGCGGCAAACCAAGTGCCGGCAAATGATGCCAGAGCCACAATTAATAAGAGAAAGGCGAAGCCATCGCGATGGTGAGCTGGATCTAGATCGCGCGCTCCGCGAGCTAAAAATCTAATAGTTGAACCGAGCGCTTTGGCGATAGTTCTCCAGAGGGCGCCTAACGCACGACCAATAATCGAAAAGGCGGACTTACCTGCCTTGGTCGATGTTGTGCGTTTCTTCTTGGCCACACCTTAAATCTTAGTGGCTAGACCTCAATAACTACGGGAACAATCATTGGGCGGCGGCGATGTTTTCCACCAACCCAGCTACCAATTGTGCGACGAACTACTTGGGAGAGTTGATGAGTTCCGTTAACTCCGTCTGCAACCGCACGTTGTAGCGCCTTTTCAATCTGACCTTTTACTTCATCAAAGAGCGCTTCATCTTCATTAAAGCCACGTGCATGAATATCAGGGCCGGCAACAATCTTGCCGTTCTGCGATTCGATTACAACTACTACGGAGATAAAACCTTCTTCTCCCAAGATTCTGCGATCCTTCAAAGATGACTCGGTAATATCGCCGATACTTTGCCCATCCACATAAACAAATCCGCAGGGTACTGACCCAACAACCGATGCTTCATGATCTACTAAATCTACGACGATGCCATTTTCAATGATGAAAGCATTTTCGCGCGGCACACCTGCCTGAATTGCTAGTTCGGCATTTGCCTTTAGATGGCGCCATTCCCCGTGCACGGGCAGCGCATACTTAGGTTTAACAATGTTGTAGCAATACAACAATTCACCTGCAGCGGCGTGGCCCGAGACATGAACCATGGCGTTTGCTTTATGGACAACCTTTGCGCCAAAGCGAGTTAACTCATTGATTACGCGAAAGACTGAATTTTCATTTCCTGGGATTAGTGAAGAGGCGAGAATTACCGTATCGCCCTCACCGACTCTGATCTGATGATCACCATTAGCCATACGAGAAAGCGCCGCCATCGGTTCACCTTGTGAGCCAGTACAGATCAGAACGACCCGATCGTCATAGCTATCTAAGTCTTTAGCATCGATAAGTATTCCAGTTGGGATATTGAGATAACCCATATCGGATGCGATCTTCATATTGCGCACCATGGAACGGCCGATAAAGACGACCTTGCGATCGTGTAGCGCTGCGGTATCAATTACTTGTTGTACGCGGTGAACGTGAGATGAGAACGAGGCGACAATAACTCGCTTCTTAGTCGCAGCGATCGCCCGATTTAGCGCCGGGATGATTTCACGTTCCGATGGCGTAAACCCTGGAACATCAGCATTGGTGGAGTCGACTAAAAATAGATCGACGCCTTCATCGCCTAAGCGAGCAAATGTTCTTAAATCGGTAATACGTCCATCTAACGGCAATTGATCCATCTTAAAATCACCTGTGTGCAGGACGGTTCCAGCTTTAGTGTGGATTGCAATTGCAAGCGCATCTGGAATCGAGTGGTTAACGGCAACGAATTCGACTTCAAATGGCCCAATATCTTCGCGCATTCCTTCTTTAACTTCGCGAGTAAGTGGTGAGATGCGATGTTCTTTAAGTTTGGCAGTAACTAGAGCCAAGGTAAGGGCCGAACCATAGAGTGCTATATCGCCACGTTCGCGTAGCAGGTAAGGAGTTGCTCCGATATGGTCTTCATGTCCGTGAGTTAGAACTAAACCGACTACATCATCTAACCGATCGCGGATATAACTAAAGTCAGGCAAGATTAAATCAATACCTGGCTGGTTATCTTCTGGAAAGAGAACGCCGCAATCTACGATCAATAACTTGCCGTTGGTTTCAAAGACGGTCATATTGCGACCAATTTCGGCAATTCCACCCAGGGCCACGATACGTAAACCGCCAGCAACTAACTTGCTAGGAGTGCCGAGATCAGGATGTGGATGGGTCATAAAGTTTTTTTATACTGCGACGCCGCCGGCGATCAGATCTTTACGCAATTGCGTGATCTGGTCTTCGGTTGCATCGACGAGAGGAAGTCTGGTGTATCCGCCAGGTAGGCCCAACATATTTAGCGCAGCCTTGGTCAAAATCGCACCTTGCGTGCGGAAGGTTCCGGTAAAGACAGGAAGAAGCTTTTGATGAATCTCCAGAGCGCGCGCAGCATTTCCAGCAAACCAAGAATCGAGCATCTCTTTAAGATCTTTGCCAACTGTATGGCCACATACTGAAACCATTCCAACTGCCCCGACTGAGAGAAGTGGCAAGTTAAGAATGTCATCGCCAGAATAAACAGGGATACCGCAACGTTTAATTACCCAAGAAGTCGAAGCGACATTTCCTTTGGCATCTTTTAGCGCCACGATTTGTGGGTGGTTATAGAGCTCAACAATTGTGTCGGGCTCAATCTCAATTCCGCAACGCCCCGGAATGTCATACATCATCAGTGGTAAATCAGTAGCGCTGGCAATCGCTTTAAAGTGGGCGGCAACACCAGCTTGGGGAGGTTTGTTGTAATAAGGGGCGACAACTAGCAAACCATCTGCGCCAGCTTTTTCGGTGCGCTTGGCTTGATTGATTGAATACTCAGTCTCGTTATCTCCAGCGCCGGAAACTACAAATATCTTGGGACCAACCACATCTTTAACAACACGGATGATCTCTTCTTTTTCGGAAGATTTTGTTGTTGGAGCCTCACCTGTCGTGCCATTTACTGCAATTCCATCATGGCCATTTGAAACTAAATGCGCTGCTAATTTTTCGACGCCCGGCCAATCGATTTTGCCATCTTTATCAAATGGCGTCACCATCGCGGTGAGCATACGTCCGAATGGTGCCGGGATTGTCATGGGTGAAACCTACCGTTTTAGGGTGCGATTCGTCCAGATTTCTCAAAAGCTCCGTAGGTAAGCGGCATTAATTTTGCAAATTCCGCTTCCATTTTCTCAGCGACCATCTCAATTTCGCGTTGTGGGTAGCTTGGAAAATGTGAACCTTCGCGCGCTGTGCGAAGGGAAAGAAAGTTCATCAGCGCGCGCGCATTCATTGAGACATACATCGATGAATAAGTTGCAACGGGCAAGACTACGCGTGCTACTTCGCGGGCAACCCCAGCATCTAACATTTTCTGATAACTATCGTAGGCAACTAAATATGCTTCTTTCATTGCCGAAACTGAGATATCAAATTGTTCTTGTGTGCCATCTTCAAATGTATATGCGCCAGTTTTACCGACTTGGATCAGCTTGCGCTCTTTAGCTGGGATGTAGAAAACCGGCTTAAGTTCACGATAGCGACCTGACTCTTCGTTATAAGAAGCGATGCGATGGCGCATAAATTCGCGGAAGACAAATATTGGAGCGCTGATGAAAAATGTCATCGAAGTATGTTCGAAGGGAGAACCGTGACGTTCGCGGGCTAAGTAATTAATCAGCCCTGCAGAGCGCGCTGGATCTTCGCCGATCTCATCTAGCGACTGTTCTCCGGCAGTTGAAACTCGCGCAGCCCAAATTACATCGGCATCACTAGCGCTAGCTTTAACAAGTTCAACCGTGACATCGTCGCGGAAAATGACTTCATTACTCATGGGCGTCACCTTATATATAAGGCGCTATCTCCTTGAGGATATCTAAGGCAGAATGGCCCCGTGTCTAGAGTGAACCGCGCCACCGCCGCCCAATCATTGAGCGTATCTCTAACAGTTGGCGCCTATGGAATCGCTTTTGGTGCCGCATCTGTTGCCGCCGGGTTCTCTGTTTTGCAGAGTTGCTTACTTTCACTACTGACCTTTACCGGGGCATCACAATTTGCAGTTGTTGGAGTATTGGGCGCCGGCGGCAGCGCAATCAGTGGAATTGCAACTGCATCTTTACTCGGTGTTCGAAATACTTTATATGGGCTGCGTATGGCCCCGGTATTACAAGTAAAAGGTTTGCGGCGAATCTTGGCCGCACAAATAACAATTGATGAATCAACTGGTGTGGCCATTTCGCAAGAACATCTCGGGGTGAAAGCTGCGCGCCAAGGTTTCTGGTTAACTGGAATCGGCGTCTTTATTTTTTGGAATATATTTACTTTGGCTGGCGCACTCGGTGCACAAGCGATGGGCAATCCTGCTGCTTGGGGGCTAGATGCGGCCGTACCTGCGGCATTTTTAGGTCTACTTTGGCCGCGCTTAATAAATAAGACCGACCGATTACTTGCGGTATCTGCCTGCGCACTGGCGTTGGCGATGACGCCATATTTTGTGCCAGGTGTTCCAATTATTTCAACTGCGTTATTGGCGCTGGTCTTTGGATTGCGAGCCAACTTATGGAGATAACAACCTTTGATCCATTATGGCTTGCAGTAATTGGGACAAGCCTGATTGCCTTTATCTTGAAATATCTGGGACAGAGCGTTCCGAAGAGTTGGCTTTCACATCCACGTATCTTGAAAATTAACTCGCTTGTACCGATCGCGCTATTGAGCGCACTGGTTGCGGTTCAATCATTTACCAAAGATTCGCGCTTGATCGCTGACCAGCGTATGGCGGGGGTAGCCGTTGCCGTTGTGGCGCTGATATTGCGCGCACCATTTCCGGTTGTTGTGCTTTCGGCGGCAGCGACTTCAGCGCTACTTTTTAAAATCCAATAGTTAGATTATTGAAAGCGCTTGCAACTTCGCCTTTAGATCATTATCAGAAGGCTCGGTCAGATGTGTTCCATCTGAAAAGACGATTACGGGAATTGATTGTGCTCCCCCGTTGATCTCCATAACTTTGGCAGCGGCAGATTTATCTGCTTCCACATCGATATGGGTTACCTGAACATCGAGTTCTTCAAGCAAGCGCTTAGAGCGGCGGCAATCTCCACACCAGTCAGCGCCATACATTGTGATATCTGCTTTAGCCATTTGCTTATCCCCTTACATAAATTTCTCTAGGCCGAAAGTCAGCCCAGGATTACTAAGAACTTTGCGAACGCCAAGTAATACACCTGGCATAAAACCGGCGCGATCTAGTGAATCATGGCGAATTGTTAGCGTCTCACCAGGTCCGCCAAGTAAAACTTCTTGATGGGCAACTAAACCGCGCAGACGAATTGAATGAACAGGTATATCGCCAACTTTGCCACCGCGCGCGGCAGGATTACCAGAATTAGTGGCATCTGGGGCGGCAGGCAGCTTTGCATCTTTACGTGCTTGCGACATTAGTTCGGCAGTTCGTGCGGCAGTTCCAGATGGCGCATCAACTTTATCTGGGTGATGGAGCTCAATAATTTCAGCAGATTCAAAGTACTTAGCTGCCTTGGTTGCAAACTCCATCATTAAGACGGCGCCAATGGCAAAGTTCGGAGCGATTAATACACCGACCTTCGGATTAGCTGCAACCAAAGTCTTTAGCTTGGCAACCCGCGCGTCATCAAAGCCAGTTGTTCCCACAACTGCATTTATACCGTTAGCAATTAAAAATTCGAGATTGGCCATAACTGAATCAGGTGTCGTGAAATCAACAACTACTTGTGCACCGCTAGATACAAGTTGATCTAGTGAATCGCCCAGATCTAAAGCTGCGACTAGTTCTAGGTCGGCAGCGGCAGTAACAGCCTTAACTACTTCTGCCCCCATGCGCCCGCGGGCACCGAGTACGCCGACTTTAATCATGAACGTAACACCTTCTCGAACTTAGCCTCGTTTTTAAATGGACCGACAAGTGCAAGGGTAGGCGATTTGGTCAGGTATTCGCTGGCAATTTCTCGAACGTCGCTTGGGTTTACGCGCGCGATAGCTTTCAAAATATCGTCAAATCCCATTACCTGGCCGTAAACAATTTCATTTTTGCCGATACGGCTCATGCGGGAAGCCGAATCTTCTTGGCTCAATACAAGTGAGCCGCGGACTGCGCCTTTAGCGCGTTCTATCTCTTCATGGCTCATTCCATTTTCAGCAACATCTGCCAGAACTTCACGGATAATCTCAACGACTTCAATCGCTTTAGTTGGATTACAGCCGGCGTAGAAACCAATCTGTCCCGATCCTGCAAATTGTTGTGCATAGGCATAGACCGAGTAAGCCAAGCCGCGTTTTTCACGGATCTCTTGGAATAAACGTGATGACATTCCGCCACCGAGAGCTGAAGCTAGAACGCCCATCGCAAAGCGGCGTTCATCACTGCGCGCAACGCCTTCCATTCCGTAGAACATGTGGGCTTGTTCAGTCTTGCGAGTAAGTAAGCCAACGCTCTGCATCGGCTTGGTTTTCACTGGAGTATTGGGGCGAATCTGTGGTGCGCCCTTTACATTTAAGAAGTTATCGCGCGAAAGCGCATCTTCAACCATAGCGACAACGCGCTTATGTTTAATATTTCCCGCAACTGCAACCACGAGATCTTGGGGCAGGTACTTCTTCTTGTAATAATTAAAGACGCTACTGCGCGACATCTCTTTGATTGATTTAATCGTGCCTAAGATTGGCCGGCCCAAATGGGTATCCCCATAATAAGTTTCGGCATAAAGATCATGCACCAAATCACTGGGATCATCATCGCGCATCGCGATTTCTTCTAAAACCACTTTACGTTCAGCATCAACATCGAGTGCTGAAACTATGGAAGATGTAATTAGATCTGAGACAACATCAATTGCCATCGGTAGATCGGTATCAATTACCCGCGCATAGAAGCAGGTGTATTCCTTGCTGGTGAAGGCATTCATCTCACCGCCGACGGCTTCAATAGTTGCCGAAATCTCTAAAGCGGTACGTCGCGTGGTTCCTTTAAAGAGCAAGTGCTCTAGAAAGTGAGAAGCCCCAGCAACTGCCGGGGTTTCATCACGTGAACCAACATTTACCCAGATACCGATCGCGGCGCTGCGTACCGACGGAACTTCTTCCGTGACGATACGCAGACCGCTAGGTAATACTGTGCGACGAACTGACATTTTTGCGCTCGTTACTTATTCAGCGCTCGGTGTTGTTCCATCTTCGAGTACAGGTACCAACGAAAGCTTGCCCTTAGGATCAATTTCGCCGATTTCTACTTGAATCTTGTCGCCAACCTTCATAACTTCTTCCAGGTTCTCAATGCGCTTTCCACCATGCATCTTGCGAATCTGGGATACATGGAGCAAGCCATCTTTACCTGGCATAAGTGAGATAAATGCACCGAATGCGGCGAGCTTTACAACGGTACCGAGGTAGCGCTCTCCAACTTCTGGCATTTGTGGGTTAGCGATCGCATTGATCTGTGCACGTGCAGCTTCTGCTGACGGACCATCGACTGCGCCTATGTAGATCGTGCCATCATCTTCGATTGAAATATCTGCGCCAGTCTCATCTTGAATCTGGTTGATTATCTTGCCCTTAGGTCCGATAACTGCACCGATCTGATCAACTGGAATCTTCACAGAGATGATGCGAGGAGCAAATGGGCTCATCTCATCTGGTGTGTCGATCGCTTCATTCATGACATCTAGGATCGCAAGACGCGCCTCTTTTGCTTGGTGAAGTGCTCCGGCAAGAACTGATGCTGGAATTCCGTCAAGCTTGGTATCTAGCTGCAGGGCTGTGATGAAATCTTTTGTTCCAGCAACCTTAAAGTCCATATCTCCAAATGCATCTTCTGCACCCAAGATATCTGTCAAGGCAACATATTCAACCTTGCCATCGACGTTATCTGAGATAAGTCCCATTGCGATACCTGCAACTGGCGCCTTAAGTGGCACACCAGCGTTAAGCATGGCAAGTGTTGAGGCACAAACAGAACCCATTGAAGTTGAACCATTTGACCCAAGTGCTTCAGAGACCTGACGGATTGCGTAAGGGAACTCCTCGCGAGTTGGTAGAACTGGAATCAGTGCGCGCTCAGCAAGTGCGCCGTGGCCGATTTCGCGACGCTTTGGTGTGCCAACACGACCGGTCTCACCAGTTGAATATGGTGGGAAGTTGTAGTTGTGCATATAACGCTTATGGTTTTCTGGATTTAAAGTATCGAGCTGTTGCTCCATCTTTAACATATTAAGAGTTGTGATTCCAAGAATTTGAGTCTCACCGCGTTCAAATATTGCTGAACCGTGAACGCGTGGAATAACTTCAACTTCAGCAGATAGCGCACGAATATCGCGCAAGCCACGTCCATCGATACGAATCTTGTCGCGCAATACGCGCTGGCGAACTAGCTTCTTAGTAAGTGAACGGAATGCGGCAGGAACTTCCTTTTCGCGTCCTTCAAATTGTGCAGAAACTGACTCTTTAACAGCGGCTGAGATTTCATCAATCTTTGTCTCGCGCTCTTGCTTGCCTGCGATAGTCATAGCCTTAGCTAGATCATCTTTGGCTGCCTTCTCAACTGCTGCAAATACATCTTCTTGGTAATCCAAGAAGACTGGGAATTCAGCGGTTGGCTTTGCAGCAACCTTTGCTAGCTTCGACTGCGCTTCGCAGAGAATCTTAATAAATGGCTTAGCTGCATCAAGTCCTTGAGCAACAACTTCCTCAGTAGGAGTTGGCTGACCGTTCTTGATTAGTTCGATCGTCTTAGCTGTTGCTTCTGCTTCAACCATCATGATTGCAACATCGCCATCGCTAATGCGGCCGGCAACGACCATATCGAATACAGCGTTTTCAACCTGTGAATGGTTAGGGAAGGCAACCCATTGTCCATCAATCAATGCAACGCGAACGCCACCGATTGGACCTGAGAATGGAAGACCAGCAAGCTGTGTTGACATTGATGCCGCGTTGATTGCGATCACGTCGTACATATGATCTGGATCTAGCGCCATAACTGTTACGACGATTTGAACTTCGTTACGAAGTCCCTTTACGAAAGATGGGCGTAACGGACGATCGATTAGACGACAAGTAAGAATTGCATCTTCTGAGGGACGACCTTCGCGACGGAAGAATGATCCTGGGATGCGACCGACTGCGTACATCTTCTCTTCAACATCTACTGTTAAAGGAAAGAAGTCGAATTGATCTTTTGGAGTCTTTGAAGCAGTTGTTGCTGAGAAGATCATTGTTTGATCATCTAAGTAAACTGCTGCTGCTCCGGCTGCTTGACGCGCTAGGCGCCCTGTTTCAAAGCGGATTTCGCGCTTTCCGAATTTGCCATTATCGATAACGGCAACTGATGTTTGTACTTCTTGACCCTCCATGGGTCCTCCTTTGTTATTTTTGCATTTATATGAACCCATTCAGGTTCGCAAGGAGTTACCAGCAATTATGTTAAGTAATGAATCGTCGATCGAAGTTCACGCAGAACGAAAGCGTCTTGCGGAAACCACTACCGAGGACCATTGCTTCCACATAAAACTGGAAACCTCAAACTCCCCTGGTGGGTAGTTATTTAATTAGCGGCGAATACCGAGCTTTTCGATAATCGCACGATAACGATTGATATCTGTCTTTGATAAGTACTGAAGAATGCGACGACGCTGACCTACGAGCAACAACAGACCGCGACGGTTGTGGTGATCGTGTGGGTTGGTCTTTAGATGTGTTGTGATGTCTTCAATACGACGTGAGAGCAAAGCAACCTGTGCTTCTGGGCTTCCGGTGTCGGTAGCTGATGAGCCGTACTTAGCAATGATTTCTTTCTTTACTTCTGGTGTTAAAGCCATTTCTGGTCTCCTATTAGTTACCGCCACGACGGCGACCGGTTTGATACACGGTCACTCACTTTGATCGTTGGACAGGGGTTAGATTACCAGCGCGCCTGTGGATAAGGCAAAATGAGAATTTACTGCTCAGTTAATGAGCGAGCCTGGTCACAATCTTGCTTCATCTGCACCAAGAGCGGCTCTAACCCATCAAATTTCAAGGTATCTCGCAAACGCCAACCAAATTCAATAGATGCGTTCTTATCGTATAAATCTAAACCTTCTTGATCAAGTGCATACGCCTCAACTTGTCGTCCACGCACGCCTGCAAAAGTTGGATTGGTACCAATCGAAATTGCTGCGGGCCAGAAGTTAATTCCAACTGTTAACCAACCTGCATAGACGCCATCGCTAGGAATTGTTTGGCCATCGATACTTCCTAAGTTCGCAGTTGGGTATCCAATTTCGCGTCCGCGCTTTTCTCCATGCACCACAACACCATCGAGGCGATGTGGGCGTGAAAGCAGCTTGCGCGCTTCTTCAACTTGGCCAGCGGTCACTAAATTACGGATGCGCGAGGAAGAGATTACTTCGCCTTCCCCAGACTTTAAATCTTGCACATCTACTGTGAAATTAAATTTAAGTCCATCTGCAATCAGAGATTCGACATTACCGGCTGCCTTGTGGCCATAGGTAAAGTTCTTGCCCACAATTATAGTGGAAGCACTGAGCTGGCCGACCAAGATATTCTTTACAAAATCCTCAGGTGACATTTGGGAAAATTTCTCATTGAATTTCAGAACCGCTACTTGATCTGCATTGTGGATCTTTAAGAGCTCGACCCGATCAGCCAAAGTGGTTAATAAGGTTGGGGCACGATCGGGTGCAAAGATCTGCATCGGGTGGGGATCAAAAGTCAGCGCGATTATGTTGCGGCCATCTGCGATCTCTTTAGCGCGGTTTAGTAATAGTTGGTGGCCTTTGTGCACACCATCAAAGACTCCGATTAATACGACGCTGCCGGTGGCCATTTGCTAATTATGACTGATTAATTAGCCGCTGCAAAAACGGCGATTGGTTTGGCTTTACCGGATTCATTCTTAAGGAGCGCAATTAAGCGATCATCCGGTGATAACGCTGCAAAGATCAGATCGGTGGCATTGGCTTGCAGCGGGCGACCAAAGGAAAGCTCTTGTACTTCATCCAAACCCAATTCACGTACTTGGAAAGTAGCGCGCGCTACATCTGCCAGAGCCAGAGGGCTAAATACTTGCGCTTTTAAATCTGCAAAGGAGATAGCTTGCGAAATTGGAAAGCCCGCAACCCGAGTCCGGCGCAGTGCAGATAAGTGGCCGCCGACTTTTAAATCGCTCCCTAAATCGCGTGCAATGGCTCGGATAAAAGTTCCGGCTGAACATGTCACATCTATATCTATCTCAATGCGCGCACCAAGGTGGCGAATCTCTAAAATATCTAGCGCCGAAATTGTGATCGTGCGCGCTGCAAGTTCGAATACTTCTCCGGCTCGGACGCGGTCATAAGCGCGCTCTCCATCAACCTTAACCGCAGATACTGAGCTAGGTCGCTGCGCGATTTCGCCAATCATCTTGGCTAGGCCAGTTTTAATTTGGTCATCGTTTATATGAGAAGCATTGCTTTCACTTAGAACTTCACCTTCACGATCATCAGTAACTGTTGCAGCACCCAAGATAATTGTTGCCGTATATGACTTATCGCCATCAGTTATATATTGCAGAAGGCGCGTACCGTTACCAAATCCCAAAACCAAAACACCTGTAGCCATCGGATCTAAGGTGCCGGCATGGCCGACTTTGCGCGTGCCTAAAGCTTTACGAGCCACCGCCACAACATCATGGCTAGTCATACCTGGTGCTTTATCTACAACTAGAAATCCATCTGTCATGGCAAGTGTTATTGCTTAATCTTCGATTATTTTGGGGACTTTATAAGGATCTTCTCCCCCAGCAAATGAAGCATTCTTACGCAGTTGGGCGACTTCGGCATCAAGTTCGTGAACTTTATCGAGCAGAGAATCGAGCGCTTTCGCAGATTCAGGTAGCCCATCTTCAAAGAATTCAATCGAAGGTGTAATACGTGTCTGCAAATCACGGCCGACTGCGCTGCGAATTACCCCTTTGGCGCTCTCAAGTGCTGCCGCAGTTGATGCGCGTTGTTCATCATCACCGAAAACGGTGTAGAAGATGGAGGCGTTCTGCAGATCGCCAGTAACGCGCGCATCAGTGACAGTTACGAAGCCAAGACGCGGATCTTTAATCTTTGTCTCGAGTAGCTGCGCAACTACCACTTTGATGCGATCGGCAACTTTCTGAGTGCGATGAGATTGGCCCATACGTTATGCCCGCTTCTTCTCGCGCATCTCGAAGACCTGAATGGTGTCTCCAATTTGCAGATCCTTCATATTTCCAAGACCGATACCGCACTCAAAGCCTTCCTTGACTTCAGTGGCATCATCTTTAAAGCGCTTCAAAGAATCGATAGTTAGATCATCTAGGACGATTTCACTACCGCGCATAATGCGAGCCTTAGCATTTCGCTTGATAGAACCATCGCGAACGATAGATCCTGCGATATTGCCGGCCTTAGAAGATTTGAAGATCTCGCGTACTTCTGCGTTGCCGAGAATGATTTCTTCGTACTCTGGCTTGAGCAAGCCCTTTAGAGATAGTTCAATCTCCTCAATAGCGTTGTAGATCACGGAGTAGAAGCGAACTTCCACGCCTTCTTGATCTGCATAAATTGCGGTCTGTGGTTCTGGCTTAACGTTAAAGCCGATAACAACTGCAGTAGATGCCGATGCCAGAGTGATATCGCTCTTAGTGATTGCACCTACGCCACGGTGGATAACGCGTAGATCAACTTCTGCTCCAACGTCGAGTTGCATAAGCGCATCTTCGAGAGCTTCCACCGATCCGGATACGTCGCCCTTGAGGATGAGGTTAAGCGTTGAGACTTTGGACTGTTCCATAAAGTCTTCGAGTGAGACCTTCTTGCGCGCCTTAGCAAGTTGCGCATTACGTTCTGCTGCTTGACGCTTTTCAGCGATCTGGCGAGCAGTGCGATCTTCATCAGCAACTAAGAATGTGTCACCTGCACTTGGCACAGATGTAAATCCAAGAACTTGCACTGGACGTGATGGTCCAGCCATTTCTACATTCTCACCATGCTCATCGAGCATCGCACGTACGCGACCAAATGAACCACCAGCGACAATTGCATCACCGATTTTCAGCGTTCCGCGCTGTACCAAGACAGTTGCAACTGGTCCACGACCGCGATCTAGGTGAGCTTCGATGGCAACACCGCGAGCAGCATCTTCGGCAACAGCGCGTAGATCAATCGCCGCATCTGCTGTCAAAAGAATCGCATCGATGAGTTCATTTACACCAACGCCTGATTTAGCAGATACGTTAACGAATAGAGTCTCGCCGCCATATTCTTCAGCGATCAAGTTGTACTCGGTTAATTGTTGGCGGACCTTATCTGGGTTTGCACCTTCTTTATCAACCTTGTTAACGGCAACCACAATTGGAACATCGGCTGCTTGGGCGTGATTTAGAGCTTCAATTGTCTGCGGCATGATTCCATCATCTGCTGCAACAACTAGTACTGCGATATCGGTGACCTTGGCACCACGAGCACGCATAGCGGTAAAGGCTTCGTGGCCAGGTGTATCAATAAAGGTAATCGCGCGGTTTACACCGTCATGATCGTGGTGAATTTGATAAGCACCGATGTGCTGTGTGATGCCGCCGGCTTCAGTCTTAAGAACCTCAGATTTACGGATGGCATCGAGCAAACTCGTCTTACCGTGATCGACGTGTCCCATAACAGTTACAACTGGAGGACGCGCCACAAGTAAATCTGCATCTAGATCAGATAGCTCTTGCGCTAGATCGATATCGAAATCTTGTAGCAGTTCGCGATCTTCATCTTCTGGGCTAACAATCTGGATTACATAACCCAATTGCGCACCAAGAATTTCGAAGGTATCGGCATCTACTGATTGGGTTGCAGTGACCATTTCACCTAAGTGGAATAGCGCTGCAACTAGCGCTGCGGCATCTGCGCCAATCTTTTCAGCGAAATCTGCAAGTGTTGAACCGCGACGCATCCGGATTTGAGTCTTGCCATCGCCGTGCGGAATAACTGCGCCACCCAATTGTGGCGCTTGCATATTGTCGAATTCATCGCGCAGCGCTTTTCTAGATTTTGGTTTGCGCTTGCTGCTCTTACTTGCATTCTTACCGAATGCACCTGCTGCGCCGCCGCGACCAGGACCGCGATTAGGACCGCCGCCGGGACGTTGTTGACCACCAGTAGTTGGCGCACCAGTTGTTGGAGTACCTGAACGATATGGACTAGAAGATGGTGCACCACCAGTACGTGGTGGGTAATTTCCTGGACCACCAGTACCAGCTGGTCGTGAAGTATTTGGACGTGCTGCAAAACCTGGACGAACGGAACCAGGACGTGGTCCTGACATTCCAGGTCGTGCACCTGTTGCACCTGTTGGTCGTTGTGGTGGACGTGGAACTGCGCCACCTGTTGAAAATGGATTATTACCAGGACGTGGTGGACGCGGTACTGATGCGCCACCTGTTGAAAATGGATTATTACCCGGACGTGGAGTTGCCGGTTTTACTTCTTCGCCACCTGTTGTATTTGAAATCTTTTCTGTATCAATTGGCGTTGGGGCTGGCGCAATAGTTTCGGCGCGCGCGGCTTTAAGCGCTTCGAGATCGACACCGAGTTCAGCAGCCAATTCAGCGGCGAGTTCTGGGTTGGCTGCAACGCTCTTCTTGGCGGCAGTCTTTTTAGCAGCGGCCTTCTTGACTGGTTTTGCCTCTTCAGCTGGCTTGGCATCGGGATACATCTCGATGAGCTTGCGCACGACTGGCGCTTCTACAGTTGATGATGCAGAGCGAACGAATTCGCCCATTTCTTGGAGTTTGGCAAGAACGACCTTGCTCTCCATACCGAGTTGTTTTGCCAACTCATGTACGCGGACCTTTGACACATTTCTCCTGTCTTGGCCCGCAATCTTTATTCTAGATATTTATCTAGGGATGCGAGCCTTAGTTGTACGACCTCATAATCTGAACGAGCTCATTTGAGTTTCATATCTTTCGCATCCATCCCTAATAAAAGTTCCGATAAGAACTTTTTGAATTGAGTTACATCTGGCATCTCATCGAGCTTAAAAGCCCATTTAAATGCTTTCCGTTCTATTGCAACGTATCCACACTTGGGGTGTAGCCACGCTCCCCTACCTTGAGATTTACCGCCTAGCGAAGGTGTTACGACCCCGTCGATGCAGTTAACTCGCAGTAGCTGTGAAGGCGATTCTGATTTACGACAGACAATACAGGTACGTATCGGTTTGATACTTAATCGCATTACTTTCGCTTCTCTCACCATCACTTAAGGCTAAAGGATAGCGAACTCGCCCCAATTAACCTAAATACGCGCGTAATTATGGCGATACTGGGGTGTCTGGATGGATATCGATACGCCAACCAGTCAAGCGCGCAGCAAGGCGCGCATTCTGTCCATCTTTGCCGATCGCAAGTGAGAGTTGATAATCAGGCACAGTTACTTTGGCAGAACGCATAGCTAAATCAACAATTTCAACTTTCGATACCTTTGCCGGAGCTAGCGCTTGAGCAACGAATTCAGCAGGGTCTTCTGACCAATCAACGATATCCATCTTTTCACCGTGTAACTCATCCATCACCGCACGCGATCTTGCGCCCATTGGTCCGATTAAAGATCCCTTTGCAGATACACCGGCACGATGTGAACGAACTGCCAACTTGGTGCGATGGCCTGCTTCACGTGCAACTTCCATAATTTCTACGATGCGATCTTTAATTTCCGGAACTTCTAACTCGAATAACTGTTTAACCAAAGCAGGATGGCTGCGTGAGAGCATTATCTCTGGGCCCTTCATGCCTTGCTTTACTTCAACCACGAAACATTTTATGCGATCACCATGTTGGTAAATCTCACCAGGTACTTGCTCTTGTGGCGGAATACGGCCTTCAACGCGTCCCAAGTTAACGTTAATCATCTTTGGGTCACGTCCTTGTTGCACGATGCCAGAGATAACATCACCAACTGATGCGCTAAATTCACCAACAATTTCGGCATCATTTGTAGCACGCATCTTTAACTTAATAACTTGGCGAACTGTTGAAGTTACTGTGCGGGCAAAGCCTTCTGGCTCGTCGCGATCTTCGCTGATTCGCTCACCAATCTCATTAAAGGTCGGGATCAAAATAGAGATTTCACCGCTTTCGCGATCGATTGCCGCACGCGCTTGGCGCTTTGGTTCCAGGGTTTGGTAATACGCCTCAAGGACTCCAGCTTCGATTTCAGTAATTAACTGTTCTAGCGGAATCTCTTTATGCGTTGCCAAAGCTATTAGCGCTTCAACATCGACCTGTGATTTATTCATCGCTGGCATCTTTACGATTGAATTCGATTTCGACGACAGCACGTTTGATATCGGCAAATGCGACGGTATGTTCCTTAATCCGACCCTTAATATTCTCAACTAGCTTGGCATTTACTGCATCAAATTCTGTTAGGCGCCCGGTGATTACCGCGCCATCGCTTAAGGTAACTTTTATCAAGCGCGTTAAATTCTTGGTCCAATGACGTGGCTGGGTTAGCGGGCGATCAACGCCAGGAGATGTCACTTCTAAAGTAAAGGGAGTCTCTCCCATAAATTCAGCGGTATCTAAGAGTTCAGAGATAACTCGTGAGGCAACCGTGACCTGATCAAGATTAAGTGGTGTTGGGCCATCTACTACGCAAGTGACGATGTGATGGCTACCAGGGGATGCCATTACCACTTCTTCTAGAAAGAAACCAGCTTCTGTAACAGCTGGAGATATTAAATCTGTGATTGACTGAGTCAAAGACATTTACTGCTCCTTATATTAAATTATTATTAAATTGTTCTTAGATTGTTCTTAGATTGTTCTTAGGTCTTAAGTTTAACATTAATTAAAGGCGGCGAAGGTATCGATCGCCACCTTTACGATTAAGGCTAGCGTCACCCCCATAAAGACTTTTCGAACCAAATTCGATCCACCCCGCAAGGCGATCTGGGCTCCAATTAGCCCGCCGGCAACATTGGCAATTGCCAGAGTTAAACCAACCTTCCAAATAATCTCGCCATTTACGCCAAAGATAAGAATTGCCCCTAGATTTGTAGCAACATTTACTACTTTGGCGATCGCAGATGCTGATAGAAATGCGAAGCCAAGCACAGCAACCAGAGTTAAAACTAAGAATGAGCCAGTTCCTGGACCGATCAGCCCATCGTAGAAACCAATTACCAAAGCTGCTGTAGCTGCGATTTTCAGGCGCAGGCCTTCGCTATGGCGAAGTGATTCGATCTGACCAAGCTGTGGTCGCTTCCATGTGTAGACAAGGACGGCAATTAATAAAGAAACGACTATAGGTTTGAGAATTTCGGTGGGTATGTGAGATGCCAGTGATGCTCCACCCATCGATCCGATAAAAGCGGGTAGCGCCATTGTTGCCAACAATTTAGAGTCAGTTTTAATGTTCCGGCGATACATCAGCGCCGAGGCCGTTGTTCCAAATATGGAAGGAACTTTATTGGTGCCAAGGATTACAACTGTTTCAGATTTCGCTAAACCGATCATCAGCGCCGGGAGTTGGATCAAGCCTCCCCCGCCAGCGATGGCATCAATTAAACCGGCGGCGAAAGCTGCGATACCAAGAAAGAGAAGTGTGTAGAGAGTTAGATCGGCGAACACTTTAAGAAAGTGCGGCAATCAATGCGGTTACGGCAGAGACTGCATCAGCCAGTAGCACTTCAGACTTTTCACCAGTCTTACGGTTGCGAAGTTCAACTTTGCCATCAGCGAGAGATTTGCCTACGACCATGATTACCGGGATGCCAATTAGCTCGGCATCTTTAAATTTAACGCCAGCGCTTGGGTCACGGCGATCATCTAACATCACGGAAATTCCTGCTGCCTCTAACCTATTTCCAATATCCAGTGCAGTATCAAAGGGCAGATCTTCTTTACCGGTTGCAACGATATGGACCTTTGCCGGGGCAACTTCTAGCGGCCAACATAAGCCAATTTCATCGTAACTTTGTTCTGCAATAGCCGCTACTGCGCGAGATACACCGATGCCATAAGAGCCCATGGTGACAACTTGTGATTTACCATTTTGATCAAGCACTGTTAAGCCAAGTGAATCTGCATATTTGCGACCTAATTGGAAGATATGGCCAATTTCAATTGCGCGATCAATTACAACTGCAGTTGCGCATTCTGGACAAGAATCGCCTTCGCGAATTTCAGCGGCTTCAACGTATGCAAATGGTGTGAAATCTCTGCCATTGACCACGTTACGTGCATGGCGATCTTTCTTATTTGCACCAGTAACCCAAGATGTGCCAGGTGCAACACGTGGATCGGCATAAACGGTGATGCCAGATTTTGCAGCATCTTGCGGTCCGATGTAGCCCTTAATCAGAGATGGGAATTTAGCAAAGTCAGCTTCTTCAAATGTGCGTAACTCTTCCACGCCAGGCAGACCTGCTTGTAAACGTTTTAGATCTACTTCGCGATCACCGGGTACCAGAACTAAGATCGCTTTATTATCTGCCATCAACGCTACATTTTTAAGAGTCGAAGCTCCTGTGTAGCCGCCGCCAAATTTCTCATTTAGAACTGCAACGAGTGAATCGATGGTTGGAGTATTTGGAGTATCTAACTCCTCCAGCGCTGGCGCCTTGCTAGCATCAACGGAAGCAACCTTGGTAACCATCGCTTCAACGTTTGCGGCAAAGCCACACTTTGGACAAAGGACATAAGTATCTTCACCGGTAGGACATGGCGCCAAAAATTCTTCGGACTTTGACCCACCCATTGCGCCAGAGACTGCCTTTACGATGTTGTATTTCAGGTGCAAGCGATCGAAGGTGGTGATATAGGCATCGCGATGTTTTTGGTAAGAAATATCCAAGCCTTCATCAGTTAAATCAAAGGAGTATGAATCCTTCATGACAAACTCGCGGCCGCGGATGATTCCGCTGCGTGGGCGAGCTTCATCACGAAATTTATTTTGAATCTGATAGATCGTAAGCGGCAAGTCTTTATAAGATGAATATTCGCCTTTAACCATCAAGGTAAACATCTCTTCGTGGGTTGGGCCTAGTAAATAATCGCCACCTTTGCGATCTTGCAGACGAAAGAGCGATGGGCCATATTCTTCCCAGCGGTTAGTTGCTTCGTATGCCTCACGTGGCAAGAGCGCTGGAAAGTGAACTTCCTGAAAACCGGCCGAGTCCATCTCTTCGCGAATAATGCGTTCTACGTTGCGCAATGCGATAACACCGAGTGGCAGCCAAGAGTAAATACCTGCTGCGATTCGGCGAATATAGCCGGCGCGAACTAAGAGGCGATGGCTTGGAACTTCTGCATCGGCAGGATCATCACGCAGAGTGCGAAGAAATAAGGTGGACATGCGCAACATGGGCGCAACCTTATCGCGTAATTACTTGACTGTGACGGAAGGTTCGCCTGAAGTAACTCCGGCGGCTTCCATTTCCTCAGCAAGGCGCATCGCTTCTTCGATAAGGGTTTCAACGATCATCGCTTCAGGCACAGTCTTAATTACTTGGCCCTTCACAAAAATCTGACCTTTTCCATTTCCAGATGCCACACCAAGGTCTGCTTCACGAGCTTCTCCTGGACCATTTACAACACAACCCATAACTGCCACGCGAAGTGGAACGGTCATTCCTTCAAGGCCGGCTTGAACTTTTTCGGCCAAAGTATAAACATCTACTTGGGCGCGACCACATGAAGGACAAGAAACGATCTCGAGCTTACGCTGACGCAGGTTAAGTGATTCAAGAATTGAGATTCCAACTTTTACTTCTTCAACAGGAGGCGCTGACATCGATACACGAATCGTGTCGCCGATGCCTTCTGCTAATAAAATACCGAAAGCGGTAGCTGATTTGATCGTTGCTTGGAAAGCTGGGCCTGCTTCAGTCACGCCAAGGTGCAATGGGTAATCACATTTTGCAGCCAAGATGCGGTAAGCGTTAACCATCGTTACCGGATCATGATGTTTAACAGATATCTTTAAATCAGAGAAGCCATGCTCTTCAAATAGCGATGCTTCCCAAAGCGCAGATTCTGCAAGTGCTTCAGGAGTTGCTTTGCCGTACTTGGCTAGTAAACGTGGATCAAGCGAACCGGCATTTACTCCGATACGGATTGGAATTCCGGCATCTCCAGCAGCTTTAGCTACCTCTTTTACCTTGTCATCAAATTGTTTAATGTTGCCGGGGTTAACACGCACCGCAGCGCAACCGGCATCAATTGCCGCAAAGATATATTTTGGTTGAAAATGGATATCGGCAATTACTGGAATCTGAGATTTCTTAGCGATTTGCGCCAGCGCATCAGCATCATCTTGACTTGGAACGGCCACGCGCACGATCTGACATCCTGCAGCAGTAAGTTCGGCGATCTGTTGCAGCGTGGCGTTTACATCTGCGGTAAGAGTTGTGCACATTGATTGCACGCTAACTGCAGAGTCGCTACCTACTCCAACTTTCCCCACCATTAGCTGCTTCGTCTTGCGACGGGGATGCAGTGGAGCAGGAGGAGCGCTAGGAATGCCGAGATCAACCATGTCGCTATTCTGCCTTAAAAATCATTGCAGGGCGATTTATGGTTAAAGGTTTAGTGAAATTGGATTGAAAATATCTGCAATAAGCAGCAGGACGGTCAGCGCAGCAAGCACCACAAAGACAACTGCTGTGATTGGTGTAAGAACTTTCACATCTATCGCTGCCGGGCGCGCCTTGCCACGTAATCTGGCAAACAGAGCGCGAATCTCATCTGCAATAGCAACTGCCATATGTCCACCATCTAGTGGAAGGATCGGCAGCAGGTTAAAGAGCCCAACAAAGATATTTAAACTGGCAACGATCAAAATAAATGTCCCAAGACGTTCAGATACAGTTAGTGCTCCACTAGAGGCGGCTTGTCCAGATACCCGAGCTACGCCAACGACGCCGACCAGACCATTTTGATCGCGTTTTTCGCCACCAAAGGTCTGGCCCCAAAGCGCTGGAATCTTTGTTGGAAGTTGCACTAAAGATTTTGCAGATGTAGTTGTTAAATGCCAGGTCAGTTGTGCCGAAGATGTCACTGACTTGACGGGGCTTAGGCGTTTGGTACCAAATTTATTAATTATGCCCAAGACATATCTAGATGATCCATCATCGATATTTGTCATACGTGGGGCTGCGGAAATTTCTAGCTCAGCGCCACCGCGCTTTATTGTGAAAGTTAGATTTGCGCCTTTGGAGTTACGGATCTTATTTAACTGGCTCTGCCAATTGGTATTACGATCACCATTTATCGCAACGATTTCATCACCTTTTTGGAAACCAGCGGCAGCAGCAGCGCTATTTGGCGCAACTGTGTCAATTGCAGGAAGTACTTGATTTACACCGACACCGGCTACAAGTAATAAGAGGAGCAGGTAACCAAGCGCAAAATGTAGAAAGGAACCGGCGCCTAGAACGATAAGTTTCTTTCCAGATGATGCACGGTAAAAGGCGCGACCTTCTTCGCCGACCGCCATTTCATCATCCGGCGTCATGCCTTCGATACGACAGTACCCACCGGCCGGGATCGCCTTAATACCAAATTCGGTCTCTCCGCGTTGGTGTGACCAGATGCGAGTTCCGAAGCCGAGGAAAAATTCAGAGACTCGCATCCCGAATTTACGTGCAGTTAGGTAATGGCCGAATTCGTGAACCATCACAGAAAATAGCAGGGCAAAGATAAAGGCGAGGATTCCGAGCAATTGCATTAGCGGGCTACTTTCACGAGAAGTTCTTGGGCGATCTTTCGTGCATCATTCTCGATCGCACTGACATCGGCTAAATCGCGCGGTGACCCGGCTGATTTTGAACCTAAAGATTGCACAACTTCTTCTACCGTTTCAATTATTGAAGTGAACCCGATCTTGCCGTCAATAAATGCGGCAACACATACTTCATTTGCGGCGTTGAAGATGGCTGGTAGGCCTCCTCCTAAAGTTCCGCAGCGTCGAGCTAAATCGATCGCTGGAAATTTCTCATTATCTATCGGGTGAAAACTCCAGTTATGGGAGTTAGTCCAATCAACCGCTGGCGTTGCACTCGGTACGCGATCTGGATAATTGATGGCGAGAGAGATTGGCCCTTTCATATTTGGCGGGGATGCTTGCGCAATTGTCGATCCATCTATGTATTGCACCATAGAGTGAATTACGGATTGGGGATGGATAACTGCTTCAATCTGCGAATAAGGCAGATCAAATAAGTAGTGCGCTTCAATTATCTCTAAGCCCTTGTTAACTAAAGTCGCGGAGTTAATTGTCACGACTGGACCCATAGCCCAAGTCGGATGGCTGAGCGCCTCACCAACCGTTATCTCACTCAGATCTTTACGCTCGCGAAATGGTCCACCACTTGCGGTTAAGACAAGCTTTGTAACTTCTGATTTTTTACCGCCCATAAGACACTGCCAAAGAGCAGAGTGCTCAGAATCAACCGGTAGTAATTGATTGGGTTTGGCGATCGACATAACCAAGTCACCACCAGCTACGAGTGATTCTTTGTTGGCTAGTGCAACTCGGTTACCAACTTTAAGAGCAGCCAGAGTTGGTCCCAACCCGATTGATCCAGTGATTCCATTTAATACAACATCACACGTAATCGCCGCTATTTCCGTGGAGGCTCCAGGACCATCAATGATTGTGGCCTCAGGTAGCGCAGATTTAATTAATTCAGCGCCTTTCGTTACACCAATGACGGGAACTTTAAATTTCTTAGCTTGCTCAACCAGCAAGGCTGGGTTATTTCCAGCCGAAGTGATTGCAACCACGCGAAAAAGCGAAGGGTTATCTTCCAGAATTTCTAGCGCTTGCACACCAATTGATCCCGTAGATCCAAGTATTACTAAATCTTTCATTGCTGAATCCGGTGGCTAACGATCTAAGAGATTCTGTGTCGGTGAATAGGGTGTACCGCTGCGGCGCTTCGCGATTGCAGATAAGGCCTCCAACACGACACGGTTTGCCAAGATGGCGGTGATATCTGCTGAATCAAAAGGTGGCGCAACTTCCACAATATCTATTCCGACAACGGGAAGTTCCAAACAAATGCGACGAACTGCTTCGAGTAACTCGCGACTTGTCATTCCACCTGGTTCAGGAGTTCCAGTACCTGGTGCCATTCCCGGATCTACAACATCGATATCTACTGAGAGAAAAACTCCATCGCAACCATCTGTTAACGTCGCGAAAGATTCATCAAGCACAGTATTTAGCCCACGATGATGGATCTCAGTCATCTCGTAAGAGCGCATTCCTTGATCGCGCATCCAATCTAACGTCTTGCTATCTGGCCAATATCCGCGCAAACCTAATTGCAAGAATCGATCACCGCGTACCGATCCGCTCTCGATTAAACGGCGCATTGGTGTGCCATGCCCGACCAACGCACCAAATTGATCTTCACCAGTATCGGCATGGGCATCGAAGTGGATCATGGAAATTTTGCCTTGGCCGCGATGATTTGCAATACCTGCAACATCGGCAGATGCGATCGAGTGGTCTCCCCCAAGAATTACCGCAATCTTTCCCGCGCGCGAAATCTTTTCGGTGGCCGCTTCCAGAATTTTTAAAGATTGGACTAAATCACCGGGTGGCATTAGTAAGTCACCTGCATCATAAATTTTTAACGCCTGGAATGCATCGATCCGTAGCGCTAAATGGGGACGCTCTGCATCATGTGGCAAGTAATCGCCGCCACGTATTGCTTGTGGACCAAACTTGGCCCCCGAACGATGTGATGTGCCCGAATCAATCGGTGCGCCAACGATGATTACATCGGCGTCAGCATATGTTTTGGGATCGTCGAGATCGCACTGTGGGATACCAAGAAAGGTAAAGCTTGGCCCATACATATTGCCGTGGTTGACCATTGCTAAAGGATAGGCGTTATTCGTTAAGAATCGAAACCTAGGCCAAGTGAATCTAGGAATTTAAGCCAAATATTGCGCTTGCCCCTGTTCTTATCTGCCTGATTTATTGACCATTGTGTCAGGCGAATAAATATAAAGCGGAAAGGCTCTGGTGGAAATGGGAATGGCTTCTTACGAACCATCTTCAGATTGGTTCGCTCATTGTCTACGCCATCTAACAAATCCAACATTACTTGCGCACCGAAGCGAGTTGAACCTACGCCGAGGCCGGTGTAACCCAGAACGTATGCAACTCGGCCGCGATAAGCCATCCCCCAGAAAGGTGAGAAACGAGAACAGGTATCGATCGCACCGCCCCAGCCGTGGGTAAATTTAATTCCTCTCAACTGCGGAAAAGTCTCTAGAAATGCTTCGGCTAAATGTGCATAAGTTTGCGCATCTGACTCGTATTCTTGGCGAACTTTTCCGCGGAAGTTATAAATCGCATCGTATCCGCCCCATAAAATCTCATTATCTTTAGTCATACGGTAATAATGGAATTGATTACCGGCATCGGAAAGTCCTTCGCGATCTTTCCAGCCAATTGATTCGAGTTGTTCTGCAGTCAATGACTCCGTAACTAATTGGAAGTCATAAACCGGAACAACATATTTATGGGCGCGTTTAATCAATGATTTAAAGACATTTGTCGCAAGTGCAACCTTATTGGCATAGATGCTTCCATAAGGAGTATGAACGATCATTCCATTTTTAGTTCGCTCAAGACGATTGACCTGTGAGTTTTCAAACAACTTAACTCCGAGTTTGATACAGACTCGCTCTAAGCCCCAAACCAACCGAGCTGGATCAACTAGCGCTGTGCCATCTGGATCCCATAAAGCGCCTTTGTAAATTGGAGATTTAATTCGCTTTTGAATCTCTTGCTGGTCTAAGAGTTCAACGTTGTCGCCAAATGAGTTACGTAAGCGCGCTTCTTCCGCTAAACCTTCCATCTGCCAATCTTCGACAGCGACTCGGTATTCGCCGTTCCACTCAAAATCACATTCGATTCCGTACTTTGTAATCGTTGCTTCAATCGCATCTAGATTCTCACGCCCCAAGCGCTCGATAACCTGCATCTCATCTTTAAAGCGGCTATAGCCATTCATGAATCCATGGGTTAGTGAGTAGCTACAGAAGCCACCATTGCGCCCAGATGCACCAGCCCCAGTTTCGCGCCGTTCTAGTAATACAACTTCGCGTTCTGGATTGGCTTCCTTAGCCAAGATCGCCGTCCATAGCCCGGTGTAACCGGCGCCGACGATACAAAGATCAGCCGTCACATCACCAATAAGCGTTGGGTGCGGCATAGGCTCGAGTGGGTCTTCATCCAACCAATAAAGTTGCGGTTGCATTAGAGATAAATGTTTAAGAATCGATGGGTCTATGTTCGCCATCACGCTTTCCGGTTATACCGGAAATCACCTCTGCAATTACTACTAGTAGTTGGACGTTATATTAGCGCGCTTTGCGGCCGTTTACGAACTGACCCGCTAAAACAATTGCCAATGCTAGGAAAAACATACCGGAACCGATCACATTTGCTTGTGCTGGAATACCGCGCGCAGCAGCGGTATATACAAACTTAGGGAATGTAATAACTGTTCCAGAGTTAAAGTTGGTAATAATAAAATCATCAAAAGATAAGCTAAAAGCCAGCAGGGCTGCGCCGGCAATACCAGGTGCAACTAACGGAAGTGTGACGCGGCGGAAAGTTTCAAATTCATTTGCATATAGATCCATCGCCGCTTGTTCCAAGCGAGGATCAAGACTTGCGATACGCGCTTTAACTGTAACAACCACAAAGGAGATACAGAACATTACATGCGCAATAACGGTAGGCCAGAAACCAGGATTAATCTTAAAAACTAGAAAGAGCGATAGCAGCGATGCGCCTAAAACAATCTCTGGTGTGGCCATAGGTAAGAAGATCAATAGATTTGAAGTTGAGCGACCCTTGAATTGATGGCGACCAATAGCAAAGGCGATCATCGTGCCTAAGATGGTGGCAAATAAGGTGGCTAAGAAACCTATCTTTATTGAGTTAGCTAGTGCCGAACATACTTCAGGTGCGCCACATGGGTTCTGCCAGTTACGGAAGGTGAAGCCTTTCCAGATTAAGTTGCTCTTGCCGGCATCATTAAATGAGAAGGCAAATGTGTACGCAACTGGAATAAATAAGTAAGTAAAAGCGATTACCATATAAACACGAATCAGGTTGCGCCCAAACCAACGTTGGAATTTAGCGGCTGCTGGAATTTTAGGGATCGTCGGATCGGCAATTTTCTTGCTCATACCAACTCCTCTGTTCCGGCTTTGCGAATATAAATAGTTACAAGAATAAGAATCGCAGCCATTAAGGTAAATGAAAGAGCTGCCGCTGTTGGGTAGTCAACGATCTTGAAATACCTTGACTCGATAACATTTCCGATCATCTTGGTGTTTGGGCTGCCGAGAATCGATGCATTTACATAATCACCAGCTGCCGGAATAAAGGTAAGCAAAGTGCCGGCAACAACGCCAGGCATGGAAAGTGGCAGAGTCACTTTACGGAATGTAGTAAATGCATTTGCATACAGATCACCAGATGCTTCAAGAGTGCGTGGATCTATGCGATCGATTGAGGCATATAAAGGTAGCGTCATAAAAGGTAGAAAGTTATAGGTCATGCCCATCACGACTGCAAATGAAGTCGAAGTTAGCGTTGTGCTCTGGCTAATAATTCCCAGACTTCGCAGGGTTGGGACCACAAAGCCTTCTTCTCCCAGAATTTGCTTCCAAGCGACAGTACGAAGTAAGAATGAGGTGAAGAATGGTGCAACTACTAGTACAAGGAGAAAATTTTTGTACTTGCCGGCTTTAAACGCGATCGCATATGCCAGCGGGTAAGAAATCATCAGAGCAAGGATCGTTGCAATAATTGCGTAGATAAATGAGCGTGCAAATTGTTCTTTATTATCTAGGAAAGCATCGATGTAGTTTTGGAAGCGGAAAGTCTGTTCGTATTGGCCTGTGTCTCCCCCGCCTACCGGAGTCTGAGTCGATGTCTGCGCCAAGTTTAAGATTGGCAGGATAAAGAAGGTAAAGAGAAAACCAAAACCTGGCAGCAATAGCAGATAAGGAGTGCGAATCTTTCCCATTGAAGTTTTTACTTACTCTTCGTCTAGAACTTCAGGGTTAACTTCTGAGCCTGCAGTTACATCTTCATCTCCGCGAAGAGCGAAGGTAAAGATTGGTTCCCAGGAGATATTTACCGCATCACCTTTTTTAAATGGTGCAACTCCATCGTCATTCTGCTCGAAGACGATTAACTCTTGTCCCCATGGCATGGCAACTTGGTATTGAGTTGAAACACCGATGTATGAAACATCTTCAATATGTCCACCGCTTAGGACGTTTCCAGATACTGGGGTGTTAAGAAGTGAGATTCGGAATTTCTCGGGACGGATTCCGGCGTAAATTGAATTATCTGTTGCATGGGAGCGGCTCTTGGGAAGAGAAATTTTCTGTCCATATAAATCCGCAACCAAAGAATCTCCATCATTGCCTGAGATAGTTCCCTTAATTAAATTTGATTGACCCAGGAAGTTGGCAACAAAGGCAGTCTCTGGGTTGTCATACAGATCAGCAGGTGAGCCCATTTGTTCAATCTGGCCTTCATTCATAACTGCGATCGTGTCGGCCATAGTCATGGCTTCTTCTTGGTCGTGGGTTACGTGAACGAATGTCAGACCGACCTCTTTCTGAATCCACTTAAGTTCAATCTGCATCTGGCGGCGCAGCTTTAGATCTAGTGCACCTAGTGGTTCATCAAGCAAGAGCAGCGCTGGGCGGTTAACTATTGCGCGAGCAAGTGCAATACGTTGTTGTTGGCCACCAGATAGTTGAGTTGGTTTGCGACTAGCTAGATGTGGTAACTCAACTAAGTTAAGAACTTTATTTACTTCTGCATCAACATCTTTGAAGCCACGACGACGTAGGCCAAAGGCGATATTTTCAAAGATAGTTAAATGTGGAAATAACGCATAGTTCTGGAAAACGGTATTAATCGGGCGTTGGTATGGCTTAGTGGTTGTGATATCCGTTTCACCTAAGTGAATGCTGCCAACAGTTGGTTCTTCCAGGCCGGCAATCATTCGTAGAGTTGTCGTCTTGCCACACCCAGAAGGTCCGAGCAGAGCAAAGAAAGATCCTTTAGGAATTGTTAGCGAGAGATCATCAACTGCTTTGAAATCTCCGTACGACTTCGTGATCCGAGTGAGGATTAAATCCCCGCGCGCTGTGCTGGCGTCAAATGACACTTAGTTGCCGGAAGCCTTCTGGAACGCTTCTGACCACTTTGTTTCTTCCGCAGGCGTCAGTGCACGGAAGACGCTGAGGTTCTTCAACGTTGCATCGCTTGGGAAGATGTATTCGCTCTTGGCTAAGTCTGGGTTGATTTTCTCCATCTCAGCTTGCGCACCCTTGACTGGGGTCAAGTAATTCACATAAGCGGCGACTTCTGCAGCAATAGCTGGGTCGTAGTACCAGTTAATTAACTTTTCAGCGTTGGCTTTTGCTTCAGCGCTAACAGTTGATGGAATCATCATATTGTCGCCAGAGAGAGTTCCACCTGACTCAGGAATTGCGAAGTCAAATTTGCCAGCATTTTCAGATGCGAGAATAAACATATCTCCTGACCAGCCAATAACAGCTGTGGCATCGCCTGAAGTTAAATCTTGTGCGTATTCATTACCTTTAACGCCGCGGATCCAGCCATCTGCAATCTTCTTAGCCATGAAGTCAACGCCATTCATAAATTGATCTTCAGTAACAGTTGAAAGGTCAACACCTTGGGCGCGCAGAATTACGCCGATAGTGTCGCGCATTTCTGTAAGCACAATAATTTTGCCTTTATTTTGTGGTGCAAATAAATCATCAAGAGTATGAACGCCCTTTGGATTCTTGGCTGTGTTCCAACCAAAACCGCCCATGATTCCCTGCCAAGTTAGAGTTTGCTCACGCTTTGCATCATATGAAGGGGTTGCAAGAGCATCCAGAATATTTACCTTATTTGGAATATTTGCTGCATCAAATTTTTGTGAGTAACCCAAACGAATCCAGCGAGCTGCCATCCAGTCAGTTGGGCAGACTAGGTCATAACCAATATCTTGCTTTAACTTTAATTGCGCTTGAACTTTTCCGAAGAATTCATCGTTATCGTTGTAATCTTCTAAATAATTAACGTCGATCCCAGTTGATGCAGTGAATTTATCTAGGGTTGGGTAAGTCTTCTTATCTGAATCAAAATCTAGATATAGCGGCCAGTTGCCCCAGCGCACTGCATTTCCAGATGATGCTGAATCTCCACTTGAACCGCATGCGGCGAGCGCACCGGCTGCTCCTACTCCACCAATTCCGGCAAGTACTGCGCGACGAGAAACGCGCGAATTAATTATTGAACGTGCTTCTGGCGAAAGTGAGTGCTTCTTAGCCATGTGGAAAGGCTCCTTTTAATTGAGATAACGAGCGTTGCGCTCTTTTTATCTGGCCGGAACAAGGGACGGTTGTGCAGGGCTCATTATGTAACTGATTTGCCCTGCACGCCAAACAATTTGGCTGTGATTTAGCGAAAATTCCTAAATTCTCTACCCGTTGAGGTTGGTCATGACGTGCTTAATACGGGTGTAATCCTCAAAGCCGTAGCTAGATAGATCCTTGCCATATCCAGAGCGCTTAAATCCACCGTGTGGCATCTCGGCCACAATTGGAATGTGGGTATTGATCCAGACGCAGCCGAAGTCAAAGGCCTTAGCCATTCGCATCGCAGTGCCATGGTCTTTGGTCCAGACAGATGAGGCCAGACCATATTCCACGCCATTTGATAACGCGATCGCTTCGGCTTCATCTTTAAATTTCTGAATGGTTATAACTGGTCCAAAGATCTCAGATTGAATATGTTCATCCTGCTGGCGCAGATCTGCGATCACAGTTGGTGCGATGAAGTATCCAGGGCGATCTAGGGCTGACCCTCCTGCAACTACACGAGCATGAGATGGAACGCGCGATAAGAAACCTTTAACGCGTTCAAACTGTGCGGCGTTATTTACCGGTCCTACCAAGACATCTTCATTTGGCATACCGACGGCAATTTCATTAGTGGCTTGATTGGCGAGAAGCTTTACCATCTCTTCGTATACGCCTTCTTGTACTAAGACGCGAGTTGCAGCGGTGCAATCTTGGCCTGAGTTAAAGAAGCCAGCGATTGCAATGCCTGCAGCAGCTGCTTCTAGATCAGCATCGTTAAATACAACTACTGGTGCCTTGCCACCGAGTTCTAAGTGAACCCGCTTTAATTGTTTAGCAGCGCTACCCGCAACTTCCATTCCGGCGCGAACTGAACCGGTAATTGAAACCATGGCAGGTGTTGCATGTTCTACAACAGCCTTTCCGGTTTCGCGTTCTCCACAAATTACATTTATGACTCCAGCAGGCAGAAATTCACCCATGATCTCGGCCATGAAAACAGTCGATGCAGGAGTCGTATCACTTGGCTTTAAAACAACGGTATTGCCAGCTGCAATTGCCGGCGCCCATTTCCAGACCGCCATCATCATTGGATAGTTCCATGGTGTTACTTGGCCGCAGACTCCAATTGGTTCGCGGCGAACAAATGAAGTCATTCCCTTCATGTATTCACCCGCTGATTTACCTTCTAAATTACGGGCAGCTCCCGCGAAGAAACGTATCTGATCAATCATTGGTGGAACTTCTTCTGAGGCGGTTAAACCAATTGGTTTGCCGCAGTTTTCAGATTCAATGGCGATAATTTCATCAGCGCGTGATTCGATGGCATCGGCAATCTTTAAAAGCGCACGTTGGCGCTCAGATGGAGTTGAATCGCGCCATTCTGGGAAAGCGTTAGCTGCAGCAGACATAGCCTTATCGACATCGGCAGCGTTGGAATTTGGGGCAGTTGCAAAGGCTTGGCCAGTTGCGGGATTGATAAGCGTTGTTACTTCACCTGAAGTTGAGTCAACTAACTTGCCATTAACAAAGTTCTGCAACTTCTTCATCTTTACTCCTGACCTTTCAGCGCGCGAACCAATTGATCACCGTGATCCTTTGGATGATTTGTATAACCTGCTAGCCACATACCGATCGTGAAACGACCAGACTCGGAGTGTTCGCCGGCCTTTTCTAAATCTGCCTCAATGAGTCTTTTAATAATATCTAGTGAACCTGCACGTACTGCAGCAAATACCGCGATGGGATTTTCAACTGGAGCGCTTTCATAACCAAGTTGGGGAGCTATCGCCCATAAGTTTTCATCGTAACCTTGAATTATCGAACCTTCTGGCTCAGCAACTAAACGACGTATGCGCGCATATGACTGCGCTTCGGAATCTGCCAAGTGGTGAATGATTTGACGCGCCGACCAACCTTCGGGAGCTTTAATATCTAATTGATCTTTACCAACGCCACGCGCTAGATTTAAAAAGAATTGGGTAGCTGATTCATATGCCGCGGCCCATTCTTTGATGTTATTGCCTTGGATGCTCATGCGGTTGAGTCTATTTACTCTTTTCGGCTGCTGCCAACTGTCCGCACGCGCCATCGATCTCGCGTCCGCGGGTATCCCGGACTGTGACTGGAACGCCATAGCCCTCGAGGATGCGCACAAACTCTTCTTCATCCTCACGGCGCGATGCCGTCCACTTTGAGCCCGGGGTCGGGTTCAATGGAATTAGGTTTACATGCGCATTGCGGCTCTTAAGCAAGCGACCCAATAAATCTGCGCGCCAAGATTGGTCGTTGATATCGCGAATTAGCGCATATTCGATTGAGTAACGCCGCCCTGTCTTCTTCTCGTAAGCATCAGCAGCAGCCAGAACTTCACGCACTTTAAATCGCGAGTTAATAGGAACTAGCGAATCACGTAGTTCATCATCTGGTGTGTGCAGTGAAACCGCCAGGGTGCAGTTAATGCCTTCATCCATCAGCTTCTCAATACCGTTTACTAAACCAACGGTTGAAACAGTTACCGAACGCGCACTGATTCCTAGCCCATCTGGATTTGGATCGGTGATGTTATGCAGGGTGCGAACAACGGCGTTGTAATTTGCCAATGGCTCACCCATTCCCATAAATACAATGTTTGAAAGACGCGCTTCCCCCCCAGGTAGTTCACCGTTAGCGCAGGCGCGGGCTGCAGCGACTATCTGTTCAGTAATTTCGCCAGCGGTTAAATTGCGAGTCAACCCAGCTTGACCGGTTGCGCAGAATGGACAGTTCATACCGCATCCGGCTTGTGATGAGATACAAACGGTTACGCGATCTGTGTAACGCATCAAGACTGATTCAACTAATACACCATCGTGCAATTTCCATAAATCTTTACGGGTCATTCCGTTATCAGTCGTTCGGGTGGTAACTAGTTCAATTAATTTTGGAGTTAGCGAATCGGCCATGGTCTGTCGTTCAGCGGCTGGAATATCGGTCCACTCATCAGGATTTGTAGAAAGGTGTGAGAAGTAATGGGTGGCAACTTGTGCTGCGCGAAATGGTTGAAAACCAAGTTCCTTCGCCCAAGCTTTGCGATCTGCAGGAGATAGATCAGCTAAATGTTTCGGCGCTTTCTTTTTTTGAACTGGTTCATCAAAGACTAATTTAAGTTCTGGGTTTACATCCGGGCGCGTACTCATAGCAAGCCAGAATCTTGGGCGCGCCGGACAATTTCAAGTGCCAACCACAAGGCAGGTGCGGCAAAGAGCACTGAATCTAAGCGATCCATCACGCCACCGTGGCCAGGTAGCAAACTGCCCATATCTTTTATCGCCATATCGCGCTTTAGCGCTGACTCAATTAAATCGCCAGAAGTTGCGGTAAAAACGGTAAGTAAGCCAGCTAGTGCACCGAGCCACCAATGCGAATTCATAATGTAATGAAAAGCTAATGCACCACCTAATACTGTAAAGACGAGCGAACCTAAAAGCCCTTCAATAGTCTTTTTTGGACTGATCTTCGGTGCCAGCGGATGTTTGCCGAATAAGACACCGGTTAGATAAGCAAAGGTGTCATTACAACCAACTAAAACAACAAAGGTCATTACGCGTTCTAAACCATTGTGTGGACGAGCCAGCAGTATTAAGAATCCCGCTAAAAATGGGAGATAAATCAGTGCAAGTGCAGATGCAGATGCCGTCTTTACAAAGTTTTCAAAACCGCGTGGAAGCAGCAAAACCAGCAAGCACGGCAAGGCAATTGCTGTAGCAACCGCAAGCCCTGATATTCCACCGAACCAAGTTGCGGCCGATAGCCCAATGGCTGCCGTTGTTAGTGACCAGAGAGGAATATGGATATCTACTGCAGTAAAAGCCTTATTTAATTCGCGAATTCCGAGTATTACCGCAATGGTGACAACTGCAGCAAAAATAATCCGCTGATAGGCAAGTGCAAACCAAACCAATGCGACTAATGAAAGTGAGACGCCAATTGAAGGCAGTAACTTGCGGCCCGCCTTTTTATTTATGGCTTCATTAAGCGAATGTAGATCTGACACTTGATAATTTGAGAACGCCTAGACTTCTAGGAGTTCAGCCTCCTTGTGCTTGAGGAGTTCATCAATTTTTAAAACGTGCTCTGAAGTAACTTTCTCAAGTTCTTTTTCGCCGCGGGCAAGATCATCTTTACCGATATCGCCATCTTTTTCTAACTTCTCCATCAGTTCTTTAGCCGCACGACGGATATTGCGGATCGAAACTTTAGAATCTTCAGCTTTACCCTTGGCAACTTTGATGTAATCCTTACGGCGTTCTTCCGATAGCTGAGGTAGAGCCACGCGAATTACTGAGCCATCATTTCCGGGATTAACTCCTAGATCTGATTCGCGGATCGCCTTTTCAATGCCTGCCATTGCGCCCTTATCGAAAGGGGAAACAATCGCCATTCGTGCTTCGGGGATTTGAATTGTGGCTAATTGTGAAAGTGGGGTGTAGGTGCCGTAGTAATCAACCATGATCTTGTTAAAGAGCGCTGGATGAGCACGACCTGTTCGGATAGTCGCAAAGTCATCTTTAGCAACTTCTACTGCTTTATCCATCTTGCTCTGCGCATCGGCTAGGGCGCTTGCGACATCTGCCATCTTCTTCAACTCCTTAAAGTTGTAAAGCTCTTTAAATTGCCAAGTGGCAAGTTATGAAACTAAGGTTCCAATCTTTTCGCCACGAACTGCGCGACCAATATTTCCAGAAGTCATTAAGTCAAAGACGATGATGGGCAAGTTGTTTTCGCGACATAAGCTAAAGGCTGCGGCATCTGCCACAGCTAGTGACTTGGAGAGAACTTCGTTGTATGAGATTTGATCAAATTTTGTCGCTTTTGCATCTTTCTTTGGGTCTGCGTTGTAAACGCCATCGACCCCGCTCTTGGCAAGCAATAACGCCTCTGAACCAATTTCAAGAGCGCGCTGGGCAGCGACTGTGTCAGTTGTGAAGAACGGCATACCGGCACCCGCACCAAAAATTACAACGCGGCCTTTTTCCAAGTGGCGTATTGCGCGGCGTGGAATATATGGCTCGGCAACTTGTCCCATTGTGATTGCAGTTTGGACGCGAGTATCAACGCCCTCTTTTTCTAGAAAATCTTGTAAGGCAAGGCAGTTCATAACTGTGCCGAGCATTCCCATGTAATCCGCGCGAGCGCGATCCATACCTACTTGTTGTAGCTCTGCGCCACGGAAGTAATTACCGCCACCGACAACAACAGCTAGCTGTACTCCGCCTTTGACAACATCTTTAATCTGCTTTGCAACATCGCGCATGACATTAATATCCACGCCGATGCCTTTTTCGCCGCCGAAAACTTCGCCGGAAAGTTTAAGGAGCACCCGCCGATACGTTCCTCTTGTACCGGGCATGGGTGCTCCTTTTCTAATTCGTTCTTACTAGTTTACTGACCTACGCGGAAACGATGGAATGCCTTGACGGCGGTTCCTGCTTCATCGAGGATCTGCTTAACCGACTTCTTCGCATCTTTAGCAAAAGCCTGCTCGAGCAAGGAGACTTCCTTGACGAAACCGGTAACGCGACCTTCCACGATCTTGGTTAGGGAAGCCTCAGGCTTACCTTCTTCGCGGGCAGTCTCTTCTGCAATACGACGTTCATTTTCAATTAGATCTGCAGGCACGTCATCGCGATGGACGAACTTTGGTGCAAATGCTGCGATGTGCTGTGCTACATCTTTACCAATTTCAGCTGCTGCTGAGGCAAGTGAAACAAGTACGCCAACTTGTGGCGGAAGATCTGGTGATGTCTTGTGTAGGTAGAGTCCAACTGGACCATCTACTACTGCAACGTTGCGGATCTCGATCTTCTCACCCAGAGTTGCATTGCCTTCATCGATAACAGATTGAACTGTTTTGCCGTTAGACATTGTTGATGCCAAGAAAGCTTCAACTGTTCCGGTCTTAGATGAAAGTAAATGGTCTACTAATTCATCACCGAGGGCGATAAAACGCTCACCCTTGGCAACAAAGTCAGTCTCACAGTTGAGTTCAAGCATTACTCCGACATTGCCAGAGACCTTAGCTACAACCAAGCCATTTGAGGTCAGACGACCTTCTCGCTTGGTAACGCCCTTAAGTCCCTTTACACGAATCAGATCGATCGCTTTGTCGTAATCGCCATCTGCTTCATCTAGCGCCTTCTTGCAATCTAGCATTCCTGCTGCAGTTGCTTCGCGTAGGCGCTTTACATCTTCTGCTGAATAGTTAGCCAATTTACTTATGCCTCCGGAGTAGATTCAAGAACAGCATCTGTAGTCACAGCTTGAGCTGGAACCGCGGACAACAATTCGTTTGCTAGTTGTTCGGACACAGCTGCTTGCACTGCCGCAGGAGCCGCAGGTGCGGCAGCTGCACGGGCCTTCATGCCCTCAACGATTGCATCTGTAATTACGCGTGTTAGTAGTCCGATTGAACGAATCGCATCATCGTTACCTGGAATCTTGAAATCGACTTCATCTGGATCACAGTTGGTATCAAGGATTGCGATAACTGGAATACCTAGCTTCTTAGCTTCGGCAACTGCGAGGTGCTCTTTCTTAGTATCGACAACCCAGATTGCTGAAGGCAACTTAGTCATGTGGCGAATACCGTCAAGGTTCTTAAATAGCTTTTCGCGTTCGCGGCGAAGAACAAGAAGTTCCTTCTTAGTTAGCAGAAGGTCATTTGAATTTTCAAGTGCTTCTAGTTCCTTAAGGCGCTGAATACGCTTGTAAACAGTTGGAAAGTTAGTGAGCATTCCACCTAACCAGCGCTCGGTGACGGTTGGCATTCCAACGCGTGCTGCCTGCTGCATGATCGGCTCGTGTGCTTGCTTCTTTGTTCCAACGAATAGAACGTGTCCGCCCTTTGCGACGGTGTCCTTTACGAATTCATATGCTTGATCAATAAGAGCAAGTGATTGCTGGATATCGATGATGTAGATGCCGTTGCGCTCTGTAAAAATAAAACGCTTCATCTTTGGGTTCCAGCGACGTGTCTGATGTCCGAAGTGGACTCCACTATCGAGGAGTTCTCGCATTGTTACAACTGCCATGGCAGCGCTCTCTTTCTTAGGTTTACGCGCACAGCGCAGCAAACCTGATCGGTTAGTGGCTTAACTATTTGTTAAACCCGTCGCACCTACAACGCCGACCAAACTATGAAATAAAATTTCTTAGGTTGGACCGAAGTGGCTTGTATTCCCTGCAAAACAGTTCATACATAAGTGCTGAGATGTCACCAGATCTCTCTGATGCAGGCCAAATCTTACCTGTCCCAAAGGGGTGCTAAATCCACCCCCGTCCCCCAGTTATGCGCGGGGGTGGGCTTGTTTAAAAGCTTTTTGTAACCTTTCAGTAGATACGTGGGTATAAATCTGCGTGGTTGCAAGAGATGCATGGCCCAAGATTTCTTGAACTGTTCGCAAATCAGCGCCACCTTCAAGCAAGTGCGTCGCAGCTGAATGGCGCAGCGCGTGAGGCCCCATCTTTTCCACGCCTTCTAGCGCAGCAAGTGCGTGATAAACCATGGTGCGAACTGTGCGCTGATCAATTCTTTTCCCACGCGCTCCAAGAAAAACAGCGCGATCAGATTTATCTCCAGCCAATGAAGGGCGGCCTTCCTTTAACCAAGCTTCCAACGCCCGCATCGCCGGATTTCCGATCGGAATAGTTCGCTCTTTATTTCCTTTTCCTAATACCCGAATTGTCTGACGCGCATAATCAATGTCTTCTAGATCTAAACCACAGAGTTCTGATACGCGCGCACCGGATGCATACAAGATCTCCAGCATTGCAGCATCGCGTTTAGAAACGGGACCTTCTTCTTCGCCAACTCGAGCAGCCATCGCATCCATGGCCAGTGTCGCATCGGCAACGGTTAATACATCAGGCAAGGTACGTGCTCCTTTAGGAGTTGCCAGCGTTGCTCCGACATCTTTTGGTAGATATCCCTTTTTCGTTGCCCACTTTGTAAACAACCGTATGGAAGTTGCCCGCCTCGAAAGAGTAGTGCGCGCTCCCCCTTTAACTTGTTGATTGGCCAGCCATGAGCGAATGTGTGCGAGTTCTAACGATGCAAAATCAGTGAAGTCAAGTCTTTCCAAATGATCGAAGAATGAATCGAGATCACCTAGATAGGCGCGGATGGTGTGAACTGAGAGATTGCGTTCTGCTTCTAGATATCTTTCAAAGGATGTGCGCACTTCTAATAAAGCTGCGCTACTCATAAATTAAAGGTTACTCGGGTTTGCGACCTTGGCGCAGTAGGCCAAAGGTGACTGCATCTTCCAGCGCCATCGCAGAGGCGGCGATCACGTTCTCGTGAACGCCAACAGTGTTCCACTCGCCTTTGCCATCGGATGTTTCAACTAATACTCGCGTGACTGCGCCGGTACCAAGGCGACCTTCGAGGATACGCACCTTGTAATCAGTAAGTTCAAGAACTTCTAACTCTGGATAAAGCTGCTTCAATCCAGAGCGGAGCGCATTATCAAAGGCGTTAACCGGTCCATTTCCAGAGCCAGCACAAGATATTTTCTTACCTTGTGCGGTAACAGTAACTTCAGCTTTTGTAATAATTGATTGATCTTGCGCGCGTTCCACGGTGGTTAGCCAATGATCGATCTTAAAGAACGAAGGGCGCTTGCCATTTACTTCTTCCAGCAATAAAAGTTCAAATGAAGCATCGGCTGCTTCAAAGGTAAAGCCACGAGATTCCATCTCTTTCACGCGATCAACGATGCGCCCAACGAGTTCACGATCGCCACCTAGGTCAACGCCGAGTTCTTGAGATTTAAGTTCAATTGAAGCGCGACCGGCCATATCGGAAACCAACATGCGCATATCGTTTCCGACAGATGCGGGATCTTCATGTTGATACAAGAACGGATCTACTTTGATTGCAGAGGCGTGTAAACCGGCCTTGTGTGCGAAGGCGGATACGCCAACGTATGGCTGGCGCGCAGATGGAGAAATATTGGTTACTTCGGCGACTGCATGTGAGATTCGGAAAGATTCACGAAGTGAATTAGGTGGCAAAACTAACTGCCTCTTCTTTAACTCTAAGTTCGAGATGATGGTTACCAAGTCAGCGTTACCGGTGCGTTCGCCATAACCATTTAGCGTGCCTTGTACATGCGTTGCACCTGCAGCAACAGCTGCCATGGAGTTTGCAACCGCGCAGCCAGTGTCATTGTGGCAATGGATACCTATACGTGCAGAAGTTGCAGTTAAAACATCATGTACAACATCTGCGATTTCATCGGGCAACATGCCGCCATTGGTATCGCACAAGGCTGCAACATCGGCGCCGGCTTCCATAGCAACGCGAATTACTTCCAGCGCATAATCGCGGTTAGCACGATAGCCATCAAAGAAGTGTTCGGCATCTAGAAAAACGCGTTGACCTTCTTGACGAAGGTGGGTAACTGAATCGCGGATCATCGCCAGGTTCTCTTCCAGCGTTGTCTTTAGTGCAAGATCTACGTGGCGATCAAATGCTTTGGCGACCAAGGTAACTGCTGGTGCGCCGCTATCGCGAAGTGCGCCAAGTAAGACATCGTCAGCAGCTTTCGCGTTTGGGCGACGTGTGGCGCCGAATGCCACAAAGGTTGCGTTCTTTAGCTTTAACTCTGTTTTAGCTAGAGCAAAAAATTCGGTGTCCTTTGGGTTTGCCCCCGGCCAACCACCTTCGATAAAGCCAACGCCAAGATCATCTAAGTGGCGCGCGATAGTTAACTTATCGTGGACCGAAAGATTTAGACCCTCTTGCTGTGCACCATCGCGCAAAGTGGTGTCATAGATATGAAAAGCATCAGAGATTGTCATTAGATAACTCGCTTAACCCAGCCGTGCTTATCAGCAGTTGTGCCGTGCTGAATGGCAAGTAAGTGGTTACGAATCTGCATGGTGATCACACCGGGTTGTCCATCGCCGGTTACCCAGGTACCCATGGCGCTCTTGGCTTGTCCGACTGGAGATACAACTGCTGCAGTCCCACAAGCAAATATTTCGGTGATCTCACCAGATGCCACGCCATCGCGCCAGTCATCTATCGAAAGCATTACTTCATCGGTCTTATAACCAAGATCTTTTGCGGCTGCAAGAATGGAATCGCGGGTGATACCTGGCAATAAAGTTCCAGTGAGCTTTGGGGTCATAACTGTTGCATCTGCGCCTTTACCTTTAACAAAGTAGAGGTTCATGCCACCCATCTCTTCAATCCACTTGCGCTCTTTGGCATCAATCCAAACAACTTGATCGCAACCTTCTTTAGCGGCAGCCTTTTGTGCAACGAGAGATGCTGCATAGTTTCCGCCACATTTTGCCTCACCTGTGCCACCAAGGGCTGCGCGAACATATTCAGTTGAGATCCAAACTGAAACTGCCTTTGATGGATCAAAGTAAGCACCTGCCGGAGTTGCAATCAATAAATAAGTTGCCTTATTAGATGGGCGAACGCCTAAACCAACTTCGGTAGCGATCATAAATGGGCGGATATATAAAGATTCGCCAACTTTATTTGGCACCCAACCAGCATCTTGTTTTACAAGAGTTTCGATCGTTTCTAAGAAGAGCGCCTCTGGCATTTCAGGAAGGGCTAAACGCGCAGCTGATTTTGCAAAGCGTCGCGCATTTGCTTCCGGGCGAAAGAGTGCGATGCCACCATCTGGTTGGCGATAGGCCTTCATGCCTTCGAAGATTTCTTGTCCATAATGAAAAACTGCAGTTGCGGGATCAAGTGAGATCGGACCATATGGAATTAACTCAGGTTCTGCCCAGCCATCTTTTTCTGTCCATTCACATACCACCATGTGATCTGTGTAGTACTTACCAAAACCACCCTCAGCCACCAAAGCATCGCGGGTCGCCGCATCTTTCGCATTTGGGTTGAGGGTTATCTTCATTTTAAAGTTGCGCTAATAGCGCATCTCCGATTTCAGTAGTGCTGCGCTTTTTATCACCGCGTACAAGTAGATCAGCATTGACTGCAGCTTCGATTTCACGGGCAGCATCAACAAATCCCAAGTGCTCCAGCAACATCGCAACTGACATAACAGTTGCAGTCGGGTCAGCTAAATTCTTACCAGCGATATCTGGGGCAGAACCATGTACTGGCTCAAACATTGAAGGAAATGCACCAGTTGGATTGATATTGCCGGAAGCGGCAAGTCCGATGCCACCACAGATGGCAGCTGCGATATCGGTCAAGATATCTCCGAATAAATTGTCGGTAACAACAACATCAAAGCGTTCTGGGTTGGTAACAAAGAACATCGATGCCGCATCCACGTGAAGGTAATCAGTGGTAACAGTTGGAAATTCTTTGGCAACTTCATTGAAGGTGCGCGTCCAAAGGCTGCCAGCGCGAGTAAGAACGTTGTTCTTATGTACCAAAGTTAACTTCTTGCGATCGCGCTTTGCCGCACGAGTAAAGGCATCACGGATTACGCGTTCTGCACCGCGACGAGTATTTAAAGATTCCTCGGTTGCGATCTCAGCATCTGTGCCTTCGGCTAGTACGCCGCCAGCTCCAACGTATGGGCCTTCAGTTCCTTCGCGCACGACGATGAAATCAATTGGCGCCTTAGTTGCAAGTGGACCAGTTACTCCCGCACGCAGAACTGCGGGGCGCAAGTTAATGTAATGATCAAAGGCGAAGCGAAGTTTTAGCAGCAAGCCGCGTTCTAGAACGCCGCTTGGAACAGTTGGATCTCCAACTGCACCGAGCAGAATGACATCAGCCTTGGCAAGTTCGGCAAGAACCGAATCTGGGAGTACTTCGCCAGTGCGATGCCAATAACCTGCACCCAAGTCATATTCGGTCTTATCGAAAGTTACGCCATGTTTTGCCGCAACTTTATCTAGAACGCGAATTCCTTGAGCGACAACTTCAGGTCCTATGCCATCGCCACCGATAACTGCAAGATTTATCTTCTTCATTATTTCCCCGCTATCAATTCACTAAGGTCACAGAGCGAACAAGATCGGCTCCGGTCTCTTTGGCTACGGCGGCGACAATGGCATCGGAGACTGTTGAATCAACAGTGATCGCCATCAGCGCATCTCCCCCGACGCTAGTTCGGGCAACCTGCATTCCGGCGATGTTGATATTTGCTTTACCGAGTGCGTTACCGACTGAACCGACAACGCCGGGACGATCTGAATAACGCAAGAACAATAAGTTCTCGGCAGGTGGTAGATCTAAATCAAAGCCATCGATTGCAATGATTTTCTCAACTTTGCGGATTCCCATCAAAGTGCCATCGACCGTTATTGATTTGCCATTGCTAAGTGCGCAATGCAGCGAAATCATGCTGCGATATTCCGGGCTTACTGCATCGGTATCAGCGGTTGAAGTCAGGTTGCGAGCAGCTGCCAGCCCAGGTGCATTTACATATGTGACATCTTCAGCACCGGTCGCAAGAAGGGCACCTTTAAGGGCGCTAATCGCCAATATTGAAGAATCGTGTTCAGAGATATCTCCGCGCACATGCACATCAAGATTAGTTGGTAGCTCACCTGCGATAGCGGTTGCGATCTGTGCCATCTTCTCCACAAGTGGAAGTGATGGGCGAATTTCTTCGTGGATTGCTCCGCCTTTTACGTTAACCGCATCAGGCACGAGTTCACCAGCCAGAGCCTTGCGGACTGAAACGGCAACTGCGATACCGGCACGTTCTTGGGCTTCATCAGTTGATGCACCTAAGTGTGGTGTGGCAACGACTTGATCGAGCTGGAATAAAGGTGAATCAGTGCATGGTTCGGTTACGTAAACATCAAGACCGGCACCTGCCACGCGACCATCAACGATCGCATCGTAAAGTGCTGCCTCATCAAGAACGCCGCCACGGGCAGCGTTGATGATGCGAACTTCCTTCTTTACCTTCTTTAACGCTTCAACCCCAATTAAATTGGCGGTCTCTTTCGTCTTTGGTAGGTGGATGGTGATGAAATCACTGCGTGTAAGCAATGAATCAAGGTCAACTAATTCAACGCCCAATTGTGCAGCGCGTGCTGGTTGCAAGTAGGGATCGTAAGCAATCACGTTCATACCAAATGCCTGCATACGATGGGCAACTAACTGTCCGATGCGACCAAAGCCAACGATGCCTAAAGTCTTTTCAAAGAGTTCGGCACCGGTGTATTTAGAGCGTGCCCATTTGCCATTGCGAAGTGCTGCGTGCGCAGGCGAGATAAAACGAGCAGAAGCGAGTAACAATGAAATGGCAAGTTCTGCAGCAGAGACGATATTTGAAGTTGGTGCGTTAACGACCATGACGCCAGCAGTTGTGGCTGCTGGAATATCGACGTTATCTAAACCAACACCGGCACGTGCAATTACCTTTAAACCTTTTGCTGCAGCGATTGCTTCGGCATCCATCTTTGTTGCAGATCGAATTAGAACTGCATCCACGCCTTGACCAAGTGCGGCGAGTAGCTCCGCGCGGTTTGCACCATCGCAGTTGCGCACTTCAAAATCCGGACCCAACGCCTCAAGCGTTGCCGGACTTAACTCTTCAGCAATTAAAACAACAGGTTTACCCACGTGATGCGCTGCCTTCTCGGTAATCATCCTTATTTGAGCTCTTGATCCAGCTAAACATCTTGCGAAGTTCGCGGCCGACTCCCTCAATTGGATGTACTTCACCCTTTGCGCGTAGCGCCTTGAACTCTGGTGCGCCTGCATCTTGATCATCGATAAAACGCTTAGCGAATGCGCCAGATTGAATATCGGCAAGAACTGCCTTCATATTCTCTTTAACGCTTGGATCGATAACGCGTGGACCTGAAACATAATCACCGTATTCGGCGGTGTCAGACACTGACCAGCGCTGCTTGGCGATTCCGCCTTCAAACATCAAGTCAACGATCAACTTTAATTCGTGCAGACATTCAAAGTAAGCAACTTCAGGCTGGTAACCAGCTTCAGTTAGCGTTTCAAAACCGTACATAACTAATTGAGATGCGCCACCGCAAAGAACTGATTGCTCACCGAATAGATCTGTTTCGGTCTCTTCGGTAAATGTGGTCAAGATACCGCCGGCGCGAAGTCCACCGATTGCCTTGGCGTAAGAAAGAGTCAGTGGCCATGCGTTGCCAGTTGAATCTTGCTCAACTGCAACGATTACAGGAACTCCGCGACCGCCTGCGTATTCGCGACGAACCAAGTGCCCTGGACCTTTTGGTGCAACCATACAAACATCAACATTTGTACCAGGCTTTATATATCCAAAGCGGATATTGAAACCGTGACCGAAGAACAAGGCATCGCCATCTTTTAGGTTAGGCAAAATTGAATCTGTGTATACGTGGCGCTGTAAATGATCAGGCACCAAGATCATGATGACAGTTGCTTCTTTAACCGCTTCGGCAACTGTTACAACGCGCAAGCCTTCTGCTTCTGCCTTGGCGCGGGAAGCTGATCCCTCTTTAAGTCCGACGCGAACATCAACGCCTGAGTCACGCAAGTTGAGTGCGTGCGCATGGCCTTGTGAGCCGTAACCGATGATCGCGACTTTGCGACCTTGGATGATTGATAGATCTGCATCCTCTTCGTGATACATCGTTGCCACGGTATTTCTCCTTTATTTTAGAGTTAGTTGTGCGTTAGTTCTGGTAATCGGGTTGGGTATCGTGCTTGGTATTACTGATCGCACCGTCGAGAATTTCTTCGATACTGATCACATTTATTAACTTATCTAACTGGGCGATAACTTGCTCGAGCGAGTGTCCTTCGACGCTTACTCCGATAATCATCTTAGAAATCTTTGAGTTCTCGGTTGGTCCGACAACTAGAGAATCGATGTTGTAGGTGCGGCGGGCAAATAAACCAGCAACGCGGGCTAGAACCCCTGGTTCGTTTTCAACGAGAACTTCTAATTTATGGATAGTCATTAGAGCTCCTGTGAATCCCAGTCAGGCGCAGTTGCGCGGGCGATCATTATCTCATCGTTAGATGTACCGGCAGCGACCATCGGCCAGACCATCGCATCACGATGGACTCGGAAATCGACAACAACGGGTTGGTTGTTGATCGACATTGCCTTTTCGATAGTCGCATCAACATCTGCTGGGCTCTCGCAAGATAGGCCAACGCAACCCATCGCTTCTGCCAACATTGGGAAGTTTGGTACGCGCTTTGAATCAAGGCTGGTATTTGAATAACGGCTGTCATAGAACAAGGTCTGCCACTGGCGAACCATTCCTAGACTTTCATTATTGATGATTGCAACTTTGATTGGAATATTATTTAACGCGCATGTAACCAACTCTTGATTAGTCATCTGGAAACAGCCATCGCCATCAATTGCCCAAACAGTTGTATCCGGTGCGCCAACCTTTGCACCCATTGCGGCAGGTACTGCATAGCCCATTGTTCCGGCGCCACCTGAGTTAAGCCAGGTGCGTGGCTTTTCATAACTAATAAATTGTGAAGCCCACATCTGATGCTGACCAACGCCTGCTGCAAAGATTGTGTCAGGACCACAGATTTTGCCGAGGCGTTCGATTACTAATTGTGGTGAGAGCGCACCATCGGCTGGTGTGTCATAACCCAATGGATAAGTTGCCTTTAATTTATTCATACTGGCAAGCCAAGGAGAAATATCGGCACGTCCCTTAGAAAGGGCTGCGGTAAGTGCAGGAATTAAAGCCTTAATGGTTTCGCGAACATCGCCAATTACTGCAACATCGGCGTAACGATTCTTGCCGATTTCGGCAGGATCAATATCTGCGTGAATTACCTTGGCGTTCTGTGCGAATGTAGAAAGCTTGCCAGTTACGCGATCGTCGAAACGTGCGCCTAAAGTAATAAGTAGATCCGCCTTTTGTAAGCCAGTTACCGCAGCGACCGTTCCGTGCATACCAGGCATTCCCAGATGCAACGGATGTGAATCCGGAAATGCACCGCGCGCCATCAATGTTGTAACAACAGGTGCGCCAAGTAATTGCGCAAGTTCCAGTAGTTCGCGCGCAGCGTTAGCCTTTATTACACCGCCACCAACATAGAAGATCGGTTTAGCAGATTGTGCAATTAGCACTGCCGCATCGTTGATCGCTTCTTGGTTTGGTTGAATCTGTGGATTGTAACCGGGCAGATTTATTGAAGTTGGCCAGTTATAAGAAGTCTGCTTTTGCAGAGCATCTTTGGCGATATCCACCAGTACGGGACCTGGACGACCAGATGTTGCAATATGAAATGCCTCAGCGATTACGCGTGGGATCTCATCTGGATTTGTAACTAGAAAATTATGTTTAGTAAATGGCATCGTGATGCCGCGAATATCAGCTTCCTGGAATGCATCGGTACCAATTGCAACTGATGGAACCTGTCCAGTAATTGCAACCATTGGAACCGAATCCATCGCCGCATCAGCAAGCGGTGTGACTAAGTTGGTGGCACCTGGTCCAGATGTTGCGATACAAACTCCGGCGCGTCCGGTGACTTGGGCATAACCAGTTGCTGCATGGCCTGCGCCTTGTTCGTGGCGAACCAAGATGTGACGAATAGTTGAGTCATAGATCGGATCGTAAGCAGGAAGAATTGCGCCGCCTGGAATTCCAAACATCACATCTACATTGGCAGCTTCAAGGCTTTTGACCAATGAAGTAGCTCCTGTCATTACTGTGCCGTTGGCCGTTGGTACGTGTGCCATCTTCTTACTCCTTTCCTTGCTATCGGTTCTTGCTCTTTATTTCTGAAATAAAAAAACCCTCAGGTATCTGAGGGCGCGTGCTTTAAAAAGGCACGCGCTATCGAATCACCACCACAATTACAGATGACGAGATGAGCGCGAGCTTCTTTTGCATGGGCTTATTCTCCATCGGCGAAGGCATATCAGTCAAGGTTTGAGATGTAAGTCTCAAATTGTGAAACTAGCCGCAGACTGCGCCCTTTGAGGCAGAGCCAACGGTCTTTGAATACTTTGCCAAGACCCCGCGGGTGAATTTGTGAGGAATTGGTTTCCAGCCGACTTTGCGGGCGGCAAGTTCTGCCGGTTCTACTAAGAGATCCAAGGTGCGAGCCTTGATATCGATACGAACTCGATCGCCATCTTTAATAAATGCAATTGGCCCACCATCGACCGCTTCTGGTGCAACATGTCCGACGCAAAGGCCGGTTGATCCACCAGAGAAGCGACCATCTGTTAATAACAAAGTTGATTTACCAAGTCCTGCGCCTTTAATCGCTCCTGTAATCATTAACATCTCGCGCATTCCTGGTCCACCCTTTGGACCTTCATAGCGAATTACGACTACATCACCGGCTTGAATCGTTCCATTTTCTAAAGCTTCCATCGCCGCTTGTTCGCGTTCGAAGACACGTGCTGGTCCTTCAAATGTTTCGATTCCGATTCCAGCTGTCTTACAGACTGCGCCATCAGATGCAAGAGAACCGCCCAAGATCGTGATTCCGACATCGGTAGATAGCGGTGTTGAAATAGCATGCAAAATATCGCCATCTACATCGGGCGGATTAATACCTGCAAGGTTTTCGGCCATGGTCTTACCGGTAACTGTCATTACATCACCGTGTAATAAACCAGCATCAAGGAGGGCTTTTAGAACAACGGGAACTCCGCCGACTTTATCCATATCGCTCATTACATAACGACCAAATGGCTTTAGATCACCAAGTAGCGGCACCTTTGAACCAATACGGTGGAAATCATCGAGTGATAAATCAACTTCTGCTTCGTGAGCAATTGCAAGTAGATGAAGCACTGCGTTGGTCGATCCACCAAGTGCCATAACTGCAGTAATTGCATTTTCAAAGGCGCGCTTTGTCAAAATGTCACGCGTAGTAAGTCCAAGTTTGATCATATTTACAACCGCTGCACCCGATGCGACTGCAAAGGCATCACGACGACGATCTACGGCAGGAGGCGCAGCCGATCCTGGAAGTGAGAGTCCAATTGCTTCCCCAACTGTGGCCATTGTGTTTGCGGTGTACATGCCGCCGCAAGCGCCTTCACCTGGACAAATCGCACGTTCAATTTGATCTACGCGCTCTTGAGTAATTAACCCACGTGCGCATGCACCAACTGCTTCGAAGGCATCGATGATCGTTACATCTTTACCATCTACTTGGCCAGGCAGAGTTGATCCGGCATAAACAAAGACCGATGCCACATCGATACGTGCTGCCGCCATCATCATTCCGGGAAGTGATTTATCGCACCCAGCAAATGTGACCATTCCATCTAAACGCTCTGCTTGCATAACCGTTTCGACTGAATCTGCGATAACTTCGCGCGATACAAGTGAGTAATGCATGCCAACGTGTCCCATAGAAATTCCATCAGAGACAGAGATCGTGCCAAATTGCATTGGGAAGCCACCAGCATCAATTACGCCTTGCTTGGAAGCTTTCGCCAAACGGTCTAACGATAAATTACATGGGGTGATTTCATTCCAAGAGGATGCAATACCAATCTGAGGTTTCACCCAATCTTCATCTGTCATTCCAACAGCGCGCAACATTCCGCGGGCAGGGGCGCGTTCTAAGCCATCGGTGACCATTCCTGAACGTGGCTTCATGTTAGACATTTACTAATCCTATCCTTGACCCAAATGCTTTAATAGTAATTCACGCACCCGAGCGGCATCTGCTTGGCCCTTTGTCTCTTTCATGACTGCGCCAATTAGCGCACCAGCTGCAGGAACATGGCCCGCCCGCACCTTATCTGCAGTCTCTGCTTGTTCTGCGCAAACCTTTTCAATCGCTGCCATAAGTGCACCATCATCGTTTACAACTTTAATACCGCGCTTGGCGACAACCTCACTTGGAGTTCCCTCCCCCGCAATTACGCCTTCGACAACTTGACGAGCTAACTTATCTGTAAGTTCGCCAGCGGCGACTAGCGCAACAATATCTGCGACATCTTTCGGTGTAATTGAAAGATCGGCAATTGCAACATCTTTCTCATTTGCAAGCCGTGAAATTTCACCAAGCCACCAAGTGCGCGCTTTAGTTGGCTCTGCCCCCAATAAAACAGTCTCTTCGACAATATCTAATACATCAGCGTTAATCATCGCCGCCATTTCTTTATCGGGCACTGCCCACTGTTCTTTCAATCTCTTGCGACGAAGCGATGGGCGCTCTGGCTGTTGCGCGCGAAGTTCTTCAATCCATGCCGCAGCTGGTGCTACTGGTACCAAATCTGGTTCTGGGAAGTAACGATAATCCTCAGCCTGTTCTTTGGAACGGCCCGAGCGAGTAAGGCCAGTATCTTCTTGGAAGTGACGAGTCTCTTGCTTAACTTTCTTTCCACCATTTAATAACTCTGCGTGGCGGATCATTTCACCACGGATAGCGCGTTCGACTGAGCGAAGCGAGTTAACGTTTTTGGTTTCAGAACGTGTGCCAAGAACATCAGAGCCGATCAGGCGCAGTGAAACGTTGGCATCACAGCGAAGAGAACCTTGCTCCATCTTTACATCAGAGACTTTTAGGCCGCGCAAAATATCGCGAAGTTCGGCAACGTAGGCCTTGGCAACTTCTGGGGCGTACTTGCCTGTGCCCGGAACAATCTTGGTAACGATTTCTACAAGAGGTATTCCAGCGCGGTTGTAATCAAGAAGTGAATATTCCGCGCCGTGAATACGACCAGTGGCGCCACCGACGTGAAGTGACTTACCGGTGTCTTCCTCCATGTGAACGCGTTCAATTTCTATGCGGAACTGTTTTGGACCCTCATCAGTTTCGATTTCAACATCAACGAAACCATCAAAACAAATTGGTTCGTCATATTGTGAAATCTGGAAGTTCTTTGGCATATCTGGATAGAAATAGTTTTTACGGGCAAAGCGGCTATACGGTGCGATCTGGCAATTTAGCGCCAAACCAATCTTGATTGTTGATTCAATCGCTTTCGCGTTTACAACTGGAAGCGCGCCAGGCAAGGCCAAGCAGACCGGGCAAGTCTGGGTATTCGGTTCTCCCCCGAAAGTTGTGCTGCATGAGCAGAACATCTTTGATTCAGTATTTAACTCAACGTGAACTTCCAGACCTAATACTGGTTCGTATTTAGCCATTACATCATCGTATGAAAGCGCCATTATTTGGCACCTCCTAACGCGGGTGCTTTCGAAATTAGATATCCGCCCCATTTAGAAACAAGCGCTGCTTCTAGGCCAGCACCAACTTGATAAAGTCTTTGATCTTGCATGGCAGGTGCCATGATCTGGAAACCAACCGGCAAGTTATCTTCATCAGCTAAACCTGCTGGCAAGCTCATTCCGCAAATACCAGCAAGGTTTACCGGGATGGTTGCAACGTCAGCTAAGTACATCGCGATTGGATCTTCAGATTTTTCCCCGATTTTAAATGCAGTAATTGGCGAAGTTGGAGATACAAGTACATCTGCTTGCACAAAGGCTTTCTTGTAATCTTCGATTATTAAGGTGCGAATCTTTTGGGCGCTCCCGTAATAAGCATCGTAATAGCCAGAAGAAAGTGCATAAGTACCCAAGATGATGCGGCGCTTTACCTCGCGGCCAAAGCCTGCTTCGCGAGTTGCATTCATAACAGTCTCTGCCGATGCCCCATCGTTATCACCAGTACGCAGGCCATAACGCATCGCATCAAAGCGAGCTAAGTTGGAAGAACATTCCGATGGAGCAATCAAATAATATGCAGCAAGTGCGTATTCAAAACTTGGGCAATCGACTTGCACAATTTGCGCACCAAGAGATGACAAAATATCTAGCGACTCATTAAACCTTGCCTGCACGCCTATCTGATAGCCATCGCCTTGTAGCTGCTTAATCACACCTATCTTTAAACCTTTTACATCACCAGATTTTGCAGCGGCAACAACTGCTGGAACTGGTGCGTTGATACTTGTTGCATCTCTTGGATCGTGACCAGCAATAACTTCGTGCAACATCGCAGCATCTAAAACGGTACGACCGAAGGGACCTGCTTGATCCAAACTAGATGAGTAAGCAATTAGCCCATAACGAGATACCGCACCATAAGTCGGGCGAACTCCAACGATTCCAGTTAGCGCTGCTGGTTGGCGAATAGATCCACCAGTATCAGAACCAATTGCAAGAGGTGCTTCAAAGGCGCTAACTGCTGCTGCCGATCCACCGCTAGAGCCACCAGGTGTGCGAGTTAAATCCCAAGGATTAAAGGTTGGGCCATAACCAGAATTTTCAGTAGATGAGCCCATCGCAAATTCATCCATATTGGTTTTACCTAAAATTACAACGCCGGCCGCCTTTAATTTAGTAACGACACTTGAGTCATATGGTGGCTTCCAGCCTTGCAGGATCTTTGAACCAGCAGTTGTTGGTACACCTTCTTGAGCTAAAACATCTTTTAACGCCAGTGGAACACCCGCTAGTGGGTCAAGTTTCTTACCGCTAGCACGATCTGCGTCAACGGCAGCTGCTTGCTTTAGCGCACTCTCACCATCAACATGAAGAAATGCTTTAACTTTATTATCAACATCTGAAATGCGATCTAAATGAAGTTTCGTTAGTTCGACAGAAGTTGTCTCGCCTTTTTCCAAGGCAGCTGACATTTGGGCTGCGGTATTTTTTATCATTCTGCTTCACCAAGAATTTGCGGAACACGGAAGCGCTGTTCCTCTTGTGCAGGTGCGCCCGAGAGCGCTTGATCTGGAGTAAGGCTGGGTTGAACTACATCGTCTCTAAAGATATTTTCTAGTGGCTGCGGATGAGAAGTTGCCTTTACGCCATCTAAATTAAGTTCTTGCACTCGAGCTACCGCATCCAGAATGCTGCCAAATTGAGAGGCTAGATTTACCAGCTCTTCTTCAGTCATTTCAATACGAGCAAGGGAAGCCAGTTTGGCTACATCATCGCGGGAGAGGCTGCTCATAGTGCCTTGAGTTTAATGAGAATCGGGGTTAGTTGCGAATTTGACCGTTGCCGGTGACGATCCAAGTAGTAGTTGTCATTGCTTCAAGCCCCATAGGACCGCGGGCATGCAACTTCTGATTTGAGATACCGATTTCGGCGCCGAATCCCATCTGTTCACCATCAGTAAATCTAGTTGAAGTATTTACCATGACAGCGGCGCAATCAGATAACGCAATGAAACGATCTGCGCTGGCTTGATTTTCAGTAACGATAGCTTCGGTGTGATTGGTTCCGTACTTAGCGATGTGATCTGCTGCCGCATCTACTGAATCAACTACGCCGACGTTCATCTCGAGAATTCCGTATTCCGTGCACCAATTCTCATCTGTTGCAGCTGTTGCGGAAATACCAAACTTTTCGGCAACTTTTTGGGCAGTTGCATCAGCATGCAAGATAACGCCCGCATCAGATAAAGCTTTTAGCGCCATTGGCAAGAAGATAGGTGCGATCGCGCGGTGGACCAATAAAGTCTCAGCAGCATTGCAAACACTTGGGCGGTGAGTCTTTGAGTTAATTACGATCGGCAGCGCTTTTTCAATATCCGCAAATTCATCGACATAGACATGGCAAACACCGGCGCCGGTTTCGATTGTTGGCACAGTTGACTCGTCGACGACCATCCGAATTAGCGCGGCGCTGCCGCGGGGAATTACCAAGTCGACTTTGCCGCGCGCATTCAATAGCGCCTTAACAGTGGCACGATCTTGCGATGGAACTAGCTGAATTACCTCTGGTGAAATCTTGGTTGTGGCTAGCGCATCACGAATTACAGTGACAAGAATCTGGTTGCTGGCAGCAGCAGTTGATGAGCCGCGCAAAAGCGCTGCGTTACCGGACATCAATAAAATTACTGCCGCATCTACCGTCACATTTGGACGAGCTTCATAAACCATTCCGATAACGCCGAATGGAACAGAGATCTGTTTTAGATCTAAACCATTTGGCAGAGTTGATTTGCGCAAGACCTGGCCTAGCGGATCTGGCAGATCGGCTACTAAGCGTGCGCCATTTGCCATTCCGGTGATGCGTGATTCAGTAAGGAGCAATCGATCCTGCATTTGTGGGTGCATATCTTCAGCTATCGCCCGTGCAATATCTTCACCATTTGCTTTGAGAATTTCGGCGCTGCGTGATTCGATAGCAGCAGCAATGGCATACAAAGCCGCTTTGCGCTCGGCACCAGTTGTCGTAGATAGCGTGCGGGCAGCCGTGCGCGCTTTGAGCGCTAACTCCGAAACAATTGCGACGGCATCCATAGGAAAAGTTTATCGTTTTCTAATTAATCAAGGAGTACTAAATCATCGCGGTGAACTAGTTCACGCTCATATTCAGCGCCCAATGATGCAGCCAGCTCTTTTGTCGAACGCCCCAACATTTGTGGGATTTCATCTGAATCAAAAGCGACTAACCCACGGGCGATAACTTTCTTATCCGCACTTACTAGTTCAACGGTATCGCCGGCAATGAATTCACCTTCGACTGCACTTACACCAGCAGGCAGAAGTGAGACACCACGTTCAAGAATTGCAGTTACTGCACCAGCATCAAGGATTAAGCGCCCGCGCGGAGTTGAGGCATGTGCCAACCAAAGTAGACGTGAAGTAGAACGCGTGCCGTGAGCGGCAAATAAAGTTCCAGACTCATCACCAGTCAACGCGCCAACTGATTTTTCTAAAGAAGTTAGCAACATTGGAATACCTGCGCTGGTCGATATCCGCGCAGCTTCAATCTTGGTGACCATTCCCCCGCTGCCCACGCCAGATGAACCAACTCCACCAACTTCAATCTTTTCGATATCGCTGATGCGATCTACAAAGTGAATTGCTTTGGCACCGGCCTGTGAAGGTGGCGCATCGTATAAAGCATCAACATCTGAGATCAACACGAGTAAATCTGCACCGATAAGCAAGGCGACAAGGGCCGCTAAACGATCGTTATCGCCAAAGCGGATCTCTTGGGTTCCAACTGAATCGTTCTCGTTGATGATTGGCACAACGCCAAGTGAAAGCAATTTATTTAGGGTCTGCTGCGCATTTTGATAATGCGAGCGGCGCACGACATCTTCGGTCGTCAAGAGAACTTGGGATGAAACCAAGTTATGGCGTGTGAAATTTTCGTTGTATTTGGCGATCAATAAACCTTGGCCAACAGAGGCTGCCGCTTGTTGAGTGGCTAGATCCTTAGGGCGTGCGTTTAAGCCCAATGGTGCAAGGCCAGCAGCAATTGCACCAGATGAAACTAGAACAACTTCTGATCCGCGCGAACGAAGAGAGGCAATTAGATCTGCAATTTTCGAGACAGCGTTGTTATCTAACTTAGAACCGGCAGTACCAGTAAGAGATGAAGAGCCAATTTTAATGACAACGCGTTTGGCAGAAGTTACTGCGCTGCGGCTCATTTACTTATCCTCGCTTGGTTGTGGCTCGATCAAGCGTGGAGTTTTTGGGTCCTCCACGTTGTACTCCCATTGTTGCGCAATTTCATCATCAGATAGTTGATCGACAACCTTTTCTTCTACAACCCAGGCACCTTCCAGGCGAGAATCCTCGCCACGGCGATGTAAATGTCCGGCTAATTGTTCTGCGCCAGCTTCGATAGTTGGCTCCCATTCGAAGACGACCTCGTTATCGCCAGAACCGATACGAACTTCACTGCCGGCGACGGCGCCTTTTTTAAATAGATCTTTTTCAACGCCTAATTGTGCAAGGCGATCTGCCAAGTAACCGATTGCTTCCGCATTTTTAAAGTTTGTTTGGCGAACCCAGCGAACAACTTTCTGTCCGCGCACGCTAAATGAACCATCGGCATTTGCCTGCACGGTAAATCCAGAATCATCGACAGCGGTTGGACGCAAGATAATTCGAGTGCGCTCGTCAGTAACGACTGCAGCACGCGCTTTCTGAACTAAGCGCGCCATGGCATAGAGCAACTCTTGTAAACCTTCGCGGCTTGCCGCCGATACTGCATAAACCTCATAGCCCCTATCGCGCAAAGTCTGCGCAACCATATCTGCCATCGCTTTACCATCAGGTAGATCAATTTTATTTAGCGCAACAATACGAATGCGATCTTCTAGCCCACCGTATTGCGCAAGCTCTTGTTCAATGATCTCTAAATCTTTTACTGGATCGCGATCTGTTTCTAGAGTTCCGCAATCGAGTACATGAACTAAAGCCACACACCGTTCTACGTGACGTAAGAATTCCAGGCCTAAACCTTTACCTTGTGATGCGCCAGGAATTAAACCTGGAACATCTGCAACAGTGAAACGTGTATCTCCTGCTTGAACAACGCCTAAGTTAGGAACCAGAGTTGTAAATGGATAATCAGCAATCTTTGGGCGAGCAGCCGAAATTGCTGCAATAAGAGATGACTTACCGGCGCTTGGGTATCCAACGAGTGCAATATCAGCAACAGATTTAAGTTCTAAGTAAAGAGTGCGTTCTTCGCCTGGCTCTCCGAGAAGTGCAAAGCCTGGTGCGCGACGCTTAGAAGATGAGAGAGCTAAGTTGCCCAGTCCCCCGTGTCCACCTTGGGCAGCAAGAAAAGTTGTTCCGATACCAATTAAATCTGCAAGTTGATTGCCTTTATCGTCTAGTACAACTGTGCCATTTGGGACTGGCAGAATTAAATCTTCACCATATGTACCATCTTTACGATCGCCATAACCTTGTGAACCCGATGTTGCTTTGCGGTGTGGTGAATGATGGAAATCTAAAAGGGTTGTAACGCTGGAATCAACGATCAAGATGATGTCGCCACCACGACCACCGTTGCCACCATCTGGGCCACCTAGTGGTTTAAATTTTTCACGTTTAACAGAGACGCAACCATCGCCACCTTTTCCGGCTGCGGCATAGAGCGTTACACGATCGATGAATGTTGCCATCTCTTAACGCTCCTTTCCGTATCTGTTAACTAGCCAAAAAATAGTTTATGAAATAAAAAGAGCGAGCCACGAATGCGGCTCGCTCTCTTTGAGAAACCTAAATTAAGCGACCGGAACCACATTCACTACACGACGTCCGCGAGCGCGACCGAATTCAACTGCTCCTGCAGCAAGTGCAAAGAGAGTGTCATCCTTACCGCGACCTACGTTCTTGCCTGGGTGAAAATGTGTACCGCGCTGACGGACCAAGATCTCGCCAGCATTTACTTCTTGTCCACCGAAGCGCTTGATGCCAAGGTACTGTGGATTTGAATCGCGACCGTTACGTGTCGAGGAGACACCCTTCTTACTTGCCATTGTTCACACCCCTTATTTCACGCCGCTAATAGCGGTGATCTTGACTCGAGTTTGCTGTGCACGGAAACCTTGACGACGGCGATAGCCAGTCTTGTTCATGTAACGAAGGATGTCGATCTTTGGACCTTTTACTTCATCGATAACTTCGCCAGTAACTTTTACGCCACTGAGAACCTTTGGATCAGAAGTGACGCTTGCGCCATCAACGACGAGAAGTGCAGGGAAAGTTACTGATGCACCAGCAGCTTGGTCGATACGATCGACAGTGATGGTCTCACCAACGGTGACTTTCTCCTGGCGTCCGCCAGCTTTAACAATTGCGTACACGTTTCTTGCTCCAGTTCATTTCACGCTCGCACAGCCCTAGATGGGATGCGATCGAGCAGAGGCTAAGGGTACGGATTTCGTACCCCCAGGGTCAAATTGAGGTTTTTCTAGGCGGTGATGATCCCGCTAGAGGCAGCCCTACGGCGACGGCGTCCGGCAGGTTTGGCTGCTGCGCTTTCGCTCTCGCCTTCAGAATTCACGTCAGAATCTGCATCTGTTGTGATGGCTTCTGTGTTTTGGGTCTCGTGAAATTCATGTTCAGTTGCCTGATCTTCATCTACATCTTCATGAGATGCCGATTGTGAATTTACTTGTGGCATTGGCGCCTTCATCTTTACCGGCTCCATATGAATATGAATACCGCGTCCAGCACATGAATCACAAGTAGTTGAGAAAGCCTCGATTAAGCCTTGGCCAACGCGCTTGCGAGTCATCTGTACCAAACCAAGTGAAGTTACTTCTGCGACTTGGTGCTTGGTGCGATCGCGGCCTAAGCATTCAACCAAGCGACGTAGAACTGCATCACGGTTAGATTCCAGAACCATATCGATAAAGTCGATAACGATAATTCCACCTAAGTCGCGCAGGCGAAGTTGGCGGGCGATTTCTTCAGCTGCTTCCAAGTTGTTCTTAGTAACAGTCTCTTCCAGGTTTCCACCCTTACCAATAAATTTACCGGTGTTAACGTCGATCACGATCATCGCTTCAGTGCGATCGATAACCAATGATCCACCAGATGGTAGATAAACCTTGCGATCGAATGCTTTAGCTAATTGTTCTTCGACGCGGAATTCGGCGAAGAGATCTCCGTTGCCAGAGTACTTCTGCAACTTGCCGACTAATTCAGGAGCAATTCCGCCCAGATAAGAACTGATCTCTTCCCAAGCATCGTTGCCTTGAATAGTAAGTTTGCGGAAATCTTCGTTGAAGATATCGCGGATAACGCGTACTGCTAGATCTGGCTCAGAAAGCAACAGGGCAGGTGCGTGGAAATTTGGGTTTTCAGATTTCTGATAAATATCTTCCCATTGCGCCTTCAAACGTGCCACGTCGTTAGTGAGCTCTTCTTCGCTAACGCCTTCAGCTGCGGTACGAACAATTACGCCGGCTTCTTCCGGAATTAAATTCTTAAGAATTGCTTTCAGACGAGTGCGCTCTGATTCAGGAAGACGCTTTGAGATTCCGCTCATTCCGCCGCCAGGTACGTACACAACGTAACGTCCGGGAAGTGAGATCTGGCTAGTCAAACGCGCACCTTTTTGGCCAATTGGATCTTTAGTAACTTGGACAAGAACTGGTTGACCGGTCTTTAAAACCATTTCAATCTTGCGCGGTTGGGTCTCTGAAATACCTGCGGCATCCCAATTAACTTCACCGGCGTATAAAACTGCGTTACGGCCCTTACCGATATCAACGAAGGCAGCTTCCATGGAAGGAAGTACGTTCTGGACGCGACCCAAGTAAACATTGCCGACATATGAAACGTTGGCATTTCGGTTTACATAGTGCTCGACCATTACCTTATCTTCGATAACAGCGATCTGAATGCGGTCACCAATTTGGCGGACCAACATTTCACGATCAACGTTCTCGCGACGAGCTAAAAATTCGCCATCTGTAATGATCGTTCCGCGACGACGGTATGGCTCGCGGTAATCACCACGGTTATCGGAGCGATCTGATCTAGAACCACGATCACGTCGGTTGCGAGTTCCGCGTTCGGCGCGTTCTGCACGCGCTGGGCGCTCTGTGCGTTCGCGAACTTCGCGCACCTTTACAACAGTTACTACGCCATCTTCATCAACAATCTCACCAGGTGTTACACCTTCGCCAGTTGCGCGACGACGGCGGCGGCGGCGATGTGTTCCGCCTTCTGCGCCTTCTTCACTTGCCTCAGTGCTGGTCTCTTCACCATCATCTGTGGAATCCTGAGTATCTGCGCCGTCAGCGTTTGGCTTGCGACGCCCACGTCCACCACGACGGCGGCGACGATTGCGTCCGCCACGTGAATCATCATCTTCGGAAGTTGCTGCGCTTTCGGGAGCGCTCTCTTCCTCTTTAACCTTCGCAACGGCCTTGCGAGCAGCCTTAGGAGCTTTCTCGGTTGTGGCCTCTTGGAAAATTGGGACCGGAATAGCCGGTGCTTTCTTCTTGCTCTTAGTTTCATTTGCTTCAACAGATGGAGCATCAACAATTTCAGTTGATGTATCTGCAGCAAGAGATTTCTTCTTACTTATTTTTTTCACCGCACGCTTGCGCGGTGACTTTGGCTCAATCGCCATGGCACCAAATCCTCTATGCGTTAATTAACGCGCTCTGGCTTGTAGTCACTTATCTGGCTAACAACCTTTAGGTTGACCTCAGTAAATCCTTCAAGCAAATCTTTGTTAGTCCGCCGCTGGCTTTGGTCGCGAATTGGTTCGCGAGCCGCGCTGAACTGTTGGGATTAGTATGGCACACAGACTAGCCAAAGGGCGAAATGAGCGTTGATTTACCTCGCTTTAGCCGCGATGGCGAGCATGCACGTTCTGAAGCAACCCAAAGCCCATCATCGTTGCAAACATACTTGAACCGCCGTATGAGACAAAGGGCAACGGCACGCCCGTCATCGGCATCATTCCAAGTGTCATGCCAATATTTTCAAAAGCTTGGAAAGCAAACCAAGCAATGACGCCTGTGCATACTAATTTTCCATAGGGGTCACTTGATCTTCGCGCAATTCCAAAGGCGCGCATTAATACCGTTAGATAGAGAATTAAAATAAAACCACAACCGAGGAAGCCAAGTTCCTCACCGGCAACTGTAAAGATGAAGTCAGTCTGTTGCTCCGGTACAAAGCGCCCATTTGTCTGCGGTCCGTTAAATAGACCTGTTCCGATTAACCCACCGGAACCAACGGTGATGCGCGCCTGGCGAAGTTGGTAACCACTGCCCTGCGAATCAGAATTTGGATCAACAAAGGCCTGCAAACGTTTTACTTGGTAATCATTAATCACACCAACTTTAACTGCTGCAAAACTTCCGATTACCGCAACCAATATAAGTCCCACCACCCAGCGCATCGGTGCGCCAGACACAGCAATTATTGTCACGACCGCGATACTAATAATGAAGATGGTTCCCATATCAGGCTGCTTCAAAATCAATAAGACTGGAATAGCTGCAACTACTAGAGCCTGTAAGACATCTCTATCTTGTGCAGCATCACTGTCGTGCGAACGCTCAGATAAAATCATCGACATACCGACGATGATAGAAATCTTGGCTAGCTCTGCCGGCTGTAGTTGAAATCCAAAGGGAAGACCGATCCAGGCCTTTGCACCATTTACTTCAGCGCCAATGCCTGGGATTAAAACAGCGGTAAGTCCAATAACTCCTAGGATCCATAAAATTGGTGTGTAGGCGCGTATTAATCGGTAATCAACGACCGTTGTTCCCCATGCCAAAAGGCATCCAATTGCAATGTTAATTACATGGCGTTTCAAGTAATACTCAGGATCTAATCCATTTGCCGCATACCAATTACGGGTGGCGGCATAGACCAAGAGGGTTCCCATTACTAATAAGAGTCCAACGGCGATGGTTAAAATTGGATCAAAACCTGCGAAGGCAGATGTCCGAGAACTCTTACGGTAATTAATCCGCTGTGAAGAAAGGCTCATTTTGCTCCTTTAACTTTGGTAGCTGGAGAAATTTTGGGAAGTGCAACTGGTGGGATACCGCTTGGAAAGAGAATCTTGGCAGATACAACTTTGGAACCTTGCACGCCTAGAAGCGTTTCGTAAATTTTTCTAACACCGACGCCAGATGTCGAAGCACCAAAACCACCTTGGCTCACCATCATGACAACTGCATACCGAGGTTTTTCAGTAGGACCATATGAAGCAAACCATGAAGTGTTCGCCTTCTTGCTGCCATTTGGATTTCGTCCGAAGACTTCCGCAGTTCCGGTCTTGCCACTTATAGCAATTGGAAAACCGCTAAATACTCCAGCGCCAGTTCCACTAATTACCACTTCACGTAACGCACTGTGTAAGAATTTCAACGTCGCCTTATCTGCAGGAATCGTCCCTAACTTCTCTTTCCCAAAGGTTTTAATAACCGTTCCATCAGTCTTTACAATCGCTTTGGCTACAGTTGGCTTCCAGATAGTTCCACCATTTGCAATGGCTGCATACATCTGCGCTTGCTTTATTGGTGTAATAACTGTGTCACCTTGGCCGATCGAGAAGTTAACGGCATCTCCGGCGCGAATCTTGTCTCCATCTAAACAGTTTTCATAAGCGAGCTGAACTAGAAAAGCGGTTTGCTGGCTCTTAGGTGCACGCGTCTTGTAGTTACAGTAGAAATCTTTATTCTGGGCATACCAAGCCTTACGCCACTCGCGATCGGCTAGCCGCCCAGAAGATTCGGAAGGCAGATCAATTCCAGTCTTCACACCAATTTGAAACCCTTTAGCGGCGTTATAGAAGTAATCATTGGCATCTGACTTTGGTTTAAGTCCTCCATCACGTAACCATTCATCGAAGGCGATGCGATACCAAATAGTGTCGCACGAGACTGCGATAGCTTTCTTAAGTGAGATGCGTCCCTGCGCTTTGCTCTCGAAGTTTTGGAAAGCGCGCGTTCCAACTTCAACTTGTGATGGACAATCGTAAGAAGCGTTTAAGTCATATCCGGCATTTGCAGCCGCAACTACTGAGACTGATTTGAAGGTAGATGCCGGCGCAAAGAGGCCTTGTAGCGCACGAGATAGCGCAGGTACTCCGCCCTTTTCGCTATAGAGACTTTCCGCTTCGGCGACTGTAAGCCCGCGTTCAAAGGCATTTGGATCATAAGTTGGATACGAAGCAAGTGCCAAGATCTGACCGTTGGTTACATCCATGACAACTGCAGCGCCGCCATCTGATCGATTTCCAGAAGCACGTGCTCTACGAACAGCATCAGCTAAAGCGCTTTCGGCGGCGGCTTGAACACGTGCATCAATACTGGTTACTAGATGATTTCCACCAATTGGCTTGGTATTTTGACTTGTACTAGTAACTGCCTCTTTACGATCAACAATAACGGTTTTAATTCCTGGTGTACCTCTTAAATAATTGTCGTATTGAATCTCAAGACCGGCTTTACCAATAGTTTCAGATCGGAAATAGCTTCGCCCATTAGCGCCTGATAAATCACTATCAGTTAAAGGTCCTACATAACCCAACAAATGCGCGCCATTTACCCCGGCGTTACCGGGATAGTTTCGAATCGAAACTGGCGTTGCTGAAACTCCAGGATATTGATCTGATCGCTCAACAATTCGAAGTGCTACTTCAGGATCAGCTTCCTTGGTAATTGGTATCGGTTGAAAACGTGAACCAGTCCAACAGCCAGCGCGCAAACCTTTAGCCAACTCACCGCATAGCCGAGTACGTTGATAGACATCTTTATATTCAAGTCCAAGTAACGTCGCAAGAGATTGCAAGACGGCAACACCTTTATCTGGCTGGCGATCTATTTTGGTGCGATCGACAGTTACCGCAATTCCAACGCGGTTCAGCGCGAGAGGCACGCCAGATGAGTCAACGATTAATCCGCGCGTTGCGGGAGTAACCACATCACGGCTTTGAATGGATAAAGCAGCATCGCGATATTTAGGACCTGCGGCGACTTGCAAATAAAAGAGTCTGCCTAATAGCCCGACCAGAAGTGAAAGGATAAAGATTTGGACGACCAACAAACTCAAGCGTGCGCGTTGATTCATCCCCGACTCAAATCTTGGAAAAGCCCGCTATGTATGCGCGTTACGAAAGGCATCAACAGTGGAACGACTGCAACCGTCCAGAGTCCGGATGCAATGAGTGAGATAAATATTTGCAGCGTGCTACCGAATTCTCCACCAAACATCAGGCCAAGAATTAGATAAACCAACCTAGTGATTGGCACTGCGATCGCGACTATTACAACAAGTGAGATTGGATTGCCGCGGAAGTTGTCATCACCATATCCCAGATAAGAGATGGAAAATCCAGCCAGAATCATAATTAAAGTCCACTGCCCCACCGGACCAGAGGATGACTGCGAGAGATCCATCAGAAGTCCTGCGCCAAATCCGGTAAGTGCACCAAGTTCTGGCGTACCAAGTGCCGACCAGAGAAGTGTGAATATTAGAAAGAGCGAGAAGCCGCTGCCGAAGAGACGGAATTGACTAACAATCGTCTCTTGAATTACAAAGATAACCGCAAAGATTGGGAATGAAATTAGAAATCTACGAGCGAACATTTATGGTGTTGGCGATTCTGATGGCTTGGCATAGATAGTTACCGTTGGAACTGGAGTCGGGACCGGCGCTTTCGGTACCAACGCATCTCGTGGATCAGATTGTGGGGCGCCAACAACGACTGCAACGATGCTTAAAGAAGAGAAATTGACATAGAACTTAACATCGGCGGTCTGCGTTATTGCACCAGCAGCGTTATCAACTGAAGTTACTTCTCCGATGGGTACACCCGGAACAAATGGACGGTTATGTTGACTGCCGCGCGCCAAAATAACATCGCCAACTTTAAGAGTTGTTCGATTATCGAGAAGTTGAAGGACGCCTTTACCGGTGCCTTGTCCGCTTAAAATTCCAATTTGCTGGCTTCCCGCAACGCGCGCGCCCACACGAAACGCTGGATCTGTTGCTAACTGAATAAGCGCGCTATTTGGATAAGACATCTTCACAACGCCAACTAGGCCCAGGCCGGTAATTACCGTCATGTTCTGGCGAATCCCATTATTGGTGCCGGCGTCGATAGAGATTGTCTGGGTAAATGAAGAAGTTGAGCCGAGTGAGATTACCTTGGCGTTTACCACTTTATATTTTGCAGTTCCAGCTAAATCTAAAACTGATTTCAATTGAGAAAGTTCGGCATCAGCGTTTTTACGATTAATCAGAGCTTGGAGCAGCATTTCATTATTTGCTTTCAGTTTTTCAATCTCACCACGAGTGCGTCCTAGGTGAGTTATATCTGAGAAGAAATTGCCAACTGGTCTAAAGACGGTTGCGGCAACCGATTGCAGTGGAGATAGAACTGTCTGGGATCCGTTGCGAAGTCCGCCAAGGACTTGCACGCCGCGTAAATCTAACGTGATAAGAAAGAGCGAGGTAACAATTAAAGAGATTAGCAGCAGACGACCGCGGTTATCGCCGCCGTTTCGCATCCTTAAAACCTATCGACGTGGCTCGGAGATCAAAACCTTTTCAAGGGCTTCGAACTCTTCAATGCACTTACCGCTACCTTCAACAACTGCATCTAGCGGGCGATCAGCGATATGAATTGGCATACCAGTCTCTTTGCGAAGTCTTTCGTCGAGTCCCTTGAGTAGCGCGCCGCCACCAGTTAGAACAATTCCACGATCCATCAGATCTGAAGATAGTTCAGGTGGGCATTTATCAAGGGTGCTCTTTACGGCGTTGATAATTGCATTTACTGGTTCTTCCAGCGCTTTACGAATTTCTGCAGCTGATACAACGATGGTCTTTGGCAGACCTGTTGCCAGATCTCGACCGCGAATTTCTGCATCATTTTCGCCTTGCAATGGGTAAGCAGAACCAATCGCCATCTTGATTTCTTCGGCGGTACGTTCGCCGAGAAGTAGTGAGAATTCGCGCTTAACCCAGTTAATAATCGATTGATCTAGCTCGTCTCCACCAACGCGGATAGATAGAGATGTAACGATTCCGCCGAGTGAAATAACGGCTACTTCTGTGGTTCCGCCACCGATATCTACAACCATATTTCCAGTTGGTTCGTGGATAGGTAGACCTGCACCAATTGCCGCAGCCATTGGTTCTTCAATAATGTAAACCTTACGTGCACCAGCTGCATAGCCAGCATCTTTCACCGCGCGCTGTTCTACACCGGTGATACCTGAAGGAACGCACACAACGATACGTGGCTTTGCTAAGTAACGACGACGGTGGACTTTCTGAATGAAGTAACGGAGCATGCGCTCGGTTGTGTCGAAGTCTGCAATAACGCCATCTTTAAGTGGACGAATCGCAACGATATTTCCGGGGGTGCGACCAATCATCTTCTTGGCTTCAAGTCCTACGGCAAGAATTCCACCGGTATCTTGGTTTACCGCAACTACTGAAGGCTCATTTAGAACTATGCCACGACCGCGCACATAGACCAAAGTATTTGCGGTGCCTAAATCAACCGCCATATCTCGGCCTATAAATGACATTCTGTTACTCATTTTTTACCCTTCAGTTATTTACTTGAACTTACTTACCGAAAAAAATCTCAATCTCGCGTGCAGCTGACTCTGGTGAATCTGATCCGTGCACAATATTTTGAACAACCTTGGTTCCTTGATCGCGCGCTAGATCTCCGCGGATGGTGCCGGGCGCTGCAACGGTTGGATCAGTGGCACCAGCTAGTGATCTAAATCCTTCGATTACGCGATTACCTTCGGCAACGATGGCAACGATGGGTCCTGACATCATAAATTCAACGAGTGGTTCAAAAAATGGCTTACCTTTATGTTCTTCATAGTGGCGTTCTAGTAACGCACGATCTGCTTGCATCATTTTTAGCGCAGAAATTACATAACCCTTAGCTTCAACTCGTGCGATAACTTCGCCGATTAATTGGCGACGCACGCCATCTGGCTTTACCAGGATTAAAGTCTTTTCGGTGCTCACAGGTGCAGTCTATTAGGCATCTGGCGGAGTTGGCGCCACGGGATTTTCCCTCGGTTTGGCCAATAGCGCCGCCCTTGCTGCCTCACCCTTGCGCCCCACAATTATCGCCGCAACCCATAACCCCATGAATAGCAGATTTACGATCGCCATCGAAGGCACCACGAAGCTATAGGCAGCCATTGCAAATTGGAGAATGGAACCCAAAATCCAACCGGTGCGTTTCTTTAACAAACGGATTGAATAAATCATGAGAAACATGACAACAAAGCCATAAACGATCGTCGAACTTTCGTGGCTATCTTTGGCCAACAACATTGCAAATCCCATAATTAAAAATTCCATACCTAAAACTGCAGAGCCAAGGACGCGCATTACTTATCGCTGCCTTCGCTTAACTTGGTATATTTCTTGCGGACCGCAGTGCGAGCTTCACCAACGGTGACAACCGATCCTGTAATCAAGATCGCAAGTGACTCATCACTTAACGGGCGGATCGCATCTTTTGTTGCGCGATCAATTGCGGCTTGCAAAGTATCTTCTGCAAAAACACGATCAGCGCCAAATACTTGGGTCGCCAATTTAGTTAAGTCGACCACGTTCATAGAGCGCTCAGCGGAATTAGTAGTAACGATTATTTGATTCATAACTGGCTCAAGTGCTTGCAAAATACCGAGCGCATCTTTATCGGCCATCAAAGCCACGATTCCGGTGACATCATCAAAGGTAAATTCGGTCTGCATGGTTTCGGCGATCGCTTTAGCGCCATGAGGGTTGTGGGCTGCATCCAAGATGATTGTCGGATCGCGATGAATTACTTCGCATCTTCCAGGTGATGTCACGTTAGCAAACCCAGCACGAACGGCATCGATATCTAAGTCCTGCTCGCCAAAGAATGCTTCGACAGCGATTAGGGCTGCTGCCGCATTTGATGCCTGGTGCTTACCGTGAAGAGGTAAGAAAATATCGTCGTAATGTCCACGCAGACCAGTAATGGAAATCAGCTGGCCACCGACTGCGATCGCGCGCGAATCAATTGAATACTCCAGCCCTTCACGCGCCACATCAGCACCAACTTCTGCTGCGCGACGCAGCAGTTCAACTGCCGCCTCAGGAGTTTGCTGAGCCAGAACTACAAAGCCTTGTTCTTTAATGATCCCTGCTTTGGTAGCTGCGATTTCGCTAATTGTCTTCCCTAAGTACTCCATATGATCTAAACCGATCGGCGTAATTACTGAAACATCAGCATCCACCACATTTGTGGCATCCCATTGCCCGCCCATTCCGACTTCAATCACACCTACATCGATGGGATGCTCTGCAAATGCAGCAAAAGCCAGCGCGGTAATTGCTTCAAAGAAAGATATTGGATTATCGAATTTACTATCCATCAAATCAAAATAGGGGCTGACATCGTTAAAGGAGAAGATCAACTCTTTAGCATCGATTGGTTGACCATTGATACAGATTCGCTCCAAGTAACTTTCTAGGTGTGGACTAGTAAATCGGCCGGTGCGCAGACCCATTTCAAATAACAATGAATCAATCATGCGTGCTGTTGTGGTCTTGCCGTTAGTGCCACCGATGTGGATCGTTGGGTAGGTCAGCTGTGGTGAACCCAAGATATCTACCAGAGCTGCAATTCTCTCTAAAGTCGGTGCGATGCGATTTTCTGGCCAACGCGCAAGTAACGCCTTTTCAATTGCATCAATACGTTCTTGATCATCGGGGCTGATGTTGTTCATTAAATTTCTTCAGTCTACTTCAACGAAGCAAGGGCTGCGGTAATACGTTCAATATCGGCAGATGTCTTGGCCAGACGATCTTTGATTTCAACAACTACATCCGCTGGCGCTTTAGCCATAAAGCCGGCGTTTCCGAGTTTTACTTCAGCTGTTTGTAAATCCTTTTTAGCTGCTGCTAAATCTTTCTCTAAACGAGCACGCTCTGCAACAACGTCGATGGATCCAGTTAGATCAAGTTCGATCTTTACGCCAGCAATTTCCAGAGCCGCAGATGGCGTGAAATCTTTATCTTCTAGCTTCAAAATAAAGCGCAGCGCAATGGAATATTCGACAATATCTTTCGAACCGATAAAGCGACCAGGCACTTTCTGAGATGGTTTCAAACCTTGATCGTTGCGGAAGCGGCGGACTTCGGTAACAACTTCTTGTAGCGAAGTTACAAGTGCTTCTGACTTCTTATCAATGTGGGCTGGGTTAGATACTGGCCAATCTGCAACTACCAAAGATTGACCACCAGTAAGCGTGCACCAGAGCTCTTCAGTAATAAATGGCATTACCGGGTGCAGCACACGCATTAGCTGATCTAGAACATGGCCAAGCACGCGTTGGGACGCCGCCTTATCTTCTGATGCAAAAGTCTCTTTAGAAAGTTCTAGATACCAGTCGCATAAGTCATCCCAGGCAAAGTGATAGGCAATTTCGCAGGCGCGGGCAAATTCATAACCTTCAAGTAGCGCATCGACATCGCGCAGCGTCTCGCTCAAGCGCGACAGGATCCAGCGATCAATCGCGTTTAGCTTCGATACTTCAGGCAGCGGGCCGGCAACTGTTGCACCGTTCATCATCGCAAAACGCGTTGCATTCCATAGCTTGGTGGCGAAGTTACGTGATCCGCCGATCCAATCTTCGGCCAAAGCCTGATCAGTACCGGGGTTTGCACCACGCGCTAAGGTAAAACGCAAAGCATCTGCGCCGTACTTATCCATAAATTCAATTGGATCAATGACATTTCCACGACTCTTTGACATCTTCTTGCCAAATTGATCGCGTACCAACCCGTGCAACATAATTGTTTTAAAAGGCGCAACCCCATCCATGGCAAAGGTAGACATCATCATCATGCGTACTACCCAGAAAAATAAGATGTCATAGCCCGTTACAAGAACGCTAGTTGGATAGAACTTTGCTAAATCAGCAGTCTTTTCTGGCCAACCAAAGGTAGAAAATGCCCATTGGCCAGATGAGAACCAAGTATCTAAAACATCTGGATCTTGCATCCAACCGGTAGGTGCAACTTCATCAGGACCGACAACTTTTATTTCTCCATCTGGTCCATACCAAACTGGAATGCGATGTCCCCACCAAAGTTGGCGAGAGATACACCAGTCGTGCATGTTATCTACCCACTCGAAGTAACGAGGTGAGAGTGATTCTGGTTCGATCTTTACTTCACCGCTGCGAACTGCATCAGCTGATGCCTTAGCAAGTGGTGAAACCTTTACAAACCATTGCTTAGATAAACGTGGCTCAACAGTTGTATCGCAACGTGAACAGTGGCCAACTGCGTGGATATAAGGACGCTTTTCGGCAACGACGCGCCCCATCTCTTTTAGCTTGGCAACAACTGCAGTACGTGCAGCAAAGCGATCCATGCCATCGAATTCAGTACCGGTGCCATCCATCACGCCGTGTTCGTTCATGATTACAACAAAGGGCACATTGTGGCGAACTGCCATTTCAAAGTCATTGGCATCGTGCGCGGCGGTTACTTTTACGGCGCCTGTACCGAAATCTTGCTCAACTAATTCATCAGCGATAATCGGAATCATGCGATTTACCAACGGCAGTAATACTTCGGTGCCAATTAAATGCTTATAACGTGGATCATCTGGGTGCACAGCAACTGCGCCATCACCGAGCATGGTTTCCGCACGGGTAGTTGCAATAACAATAGATTGCTCGCCTTCGCCATAGCGAATCTGCACGAATTCACCAGCATCGTCTTGGTGATCTACTTCGATATCTGAAAGCGCAGTTAAACAGCGCGGACACCAGTTAATGATTCGCTCGGCGCGATAAATCAGCCCGGCATCGTGCATCTTCTTAAAGAGTGAAACAACGGCCTTGGACATTCCTTCATCCATTGTGAAACGCTCGCGCGACCAATCAACGCTTGCGCCCAAGCGCTTCATCTGATCAAGAATTGCTCCACCAGATTCGCCCTTCCACTCCCAAACTTTCTTGACAAATGCTTCGCGCCCTAAATCATGGCGCGATAAACCTTGCGAAGCTAATTGTTTCTCAACAACGTTCTGGGTTGCAATACCTGCGTGATCCATTCCGGGTAGCCATAGAACTTCGTAACCCTTCATGCGCTTCATACGCGATAAACAATCTTGCAATGTTTGATCAAGGGCGTGGCCTATATGCAGAACACCTGTGACGTTTGGTGGAGGCAGAACTATTGTGAAAGCTTCTTTTTTTGAGGTAGCATCAGCAGTGAAGTAATTAGCGCTCAACCATTTTTCATATAGGCGCGGCTCGATATCGACCGGTGTAAAGGTCGAGGCGAGTTCAGCGCCGGTTGGCGATGCAGAAGACATAGAGCGCAGTCTAGATTACGCGCTCTTCTCCTCTGTACCTTTTTCGCGGCGAGATGCGCGCTTTGGAAGATCACCGGTGCGCTCAACCAAGGTTGGGGCCACGCTTTGATCAATGCACTCTTTAGTAATTATTACTTTGGCGATATCGGCGCGACTTGGTACCTCGTACATCACAGTCAGCAGAACTGATTCCAAGATTGCGCGCAGGCCACGGGCGCCAGTGCCTCGGTCCAACGCTAATTCGGCGATGGCATCTAGAGAATCAGCGGTGAATTCAAGTTCTACATCATCTAAATTAAATAGGCGCTGATACTGCTTAACCAGAGCGTTCTTTGGTTCGGTCAAGATCTCCATCAAAGCAGTCTTATCTAGGTTTTCCACGCTAGTTAAAACTGGGAGGCGACCAATAAATTCTGGAATCATTCCGAACTTTAGGAGATCTTCTGGCATTACATCAGCGAAGATATCTTTTCGGTTCTTATCTGCTGCCTCTTGCAAAGTCGCATTAAAGCCAACGCCAGCTTTTCCGCTGCGGGCTTCGATGATCTTATCGAGGCCAGCAAATGCACCACCGACGATAAAGAGAACGTTGGTGGTATCGATCTGAATAAATTCTTGATGTGGGTGCTTGCGTCCGCCTTGTGGTGGAACAGATGCAACCGTTCCTTCCAGAATCTTTAGAAGCGCTTGTTGTACGCCTTCCCCAGATACATCGCGGGTAATCGATGGGTTTTCAGATTTGCGCGCAACTTTATCGATCTCATCGATATAGATAATTCCGGTTTCAGCTTTCTTAACATCGTAATCTGCTGCCTGTAAAAGCTTAAGAAGAATGTTTTCAACGTCTTCACCGACGTAACCTGCTTCAGTAAGCGCAGTTGCATCTGCGATAGCAAATGGCACATTGAGCATACGAGCTAAAGTCTGCGCCATTAAAGTCTTGCCGCAACCAGTTGGGCCTAGTAATAAGATATTTGATTTGGCAAGTTCAACGCCATCTTCGCCTTTGGATTGGCCAGATTGCACGCGCTTGTAATGGTTGTAAACGGCAACCGCGAGAGATTTCTTAGCGCGATCTTGCCCGATTACATATTGATCTAGAAATTCAAAGATCTCTTGTGGTTTAGGAAGTTCAGTAAGTCCGAGAGTGGTGGCTTCTGCGAGTTCTTCAACGATGATCTCGTTACAGAGTTCAATACATTCATCGCAGATATAAACGCCAGGGCCGGCGATGAGTTTCTTAACCTGCTTCTGGGTCTTTCCGCAGAATGAACATTTGAGCAGGTCGCTAGTTTCGCCAATACGAGTCATGGGTAAATCTTAGTTTCTAGGCTTAATAAATGGGTCGTTAATTACGATTGGATCTGTTCGCCCTGAGAATAATATGGAGGATTTGTGGACTTCATCTGCTTAACCCCAGGGACAAATAAAACGATTGCGCAAACCAGTAAATGAAAGACGGCAACACCGATCAACAGTTCTCGTTCCCCAAAGATATTTACAAGTGGTCCAGCCAGCGCCATGCCAAGGGGCATCAAGCCAAGTGAACCCATGTAATCGATTGCGAAAACGCGACCTTGATACTCGGCTGGAACTTCACGCTGTACCTGAGTACTCCAGAAAGCTTCCCAAGGGCCAACAGAAAAACCTGCCAAGAAATAGGCGATAAAAATTACCTCTCTCGTTGATGGAAAAGCCAAAACAAGTGGTGCGAAAATAAACAATCCCCAGACGATGACTGAAACGAGTCCAGGGTTTTTAACCTTTGCTTTTATGCAAATTACTGCTGAAATCGCCCCACCTGCGCTAAATAAAGCAGCTGCCGTTGCAAAGACGGATGCTGTACCAAAGTCTCGCTTGGTAATAACCGGCAGTAAAACATTTTCCACGCCAATGACCATCATCAATTGAACTGATGCCATAACGATCATTGCGGCAATCCACTTGTAGTACCAGACAACACGTAAGCCTTCTTTTACTTCATAGAGGAACTTTGTTTTCCCGCCTTCAGGTGAGATACGTGAGCCTTCATTGATACGAACAAGTAAAACTGCACCGATCAGGAATAGGACAGAGGTCGCTATATAAGTTGCATGAGTTCCGAGTGAGACCACAATTATTCCTGCAACCCCTGGGCCAATAATTGTCGAAGTTTTCTTAGCGATTCCATGAATCACATTTCCAGATGGCAATAATGAATCAGGAAGAATGCTTGGAATAATAGCGCCGGATGCAGGGCCTCCAAAGGCATCACTAACGCCCATTAATATGACAATGGTGCCTAAAATCCACATCGCGATATTTTCAGGATTAATAAAGATAACAACGCTAGCCATTACAGCGCGAAATCCATCTGAAAGTATCAGAATTGTTTTGCGCGGCAGACGATCAACCCAAACGCCTCCGACTGGAGCAAGTAAAACACCAGAGAGAACTCGGGCGGCGAGAATCAAACCAAGAGTTGAAGCGCTGCCACCGGCATCCAAAACGGTAACTGCCAGAGCAATTGGAAATGCCGACATCGCAATGCTGGTCAAAGTACTTGAAATGAGCATATTTCTATATGCCGGAATAGAGAAAAGAGCGCCGGGTTCGAAATATTTTTTAAACATTTCTAAACCGACGCCCCTTTAGGTAAGAATTATGCGGAAGGCTTTGCCTTACGAGATGACATAACCTTATCTATAATTCCGTATTCAACTGCTTCAGCAGCGGTCAGGATCTTGTCGCGTTCGATATCTTTTTCGATTTCTTCGATCGTTTTATTAGAATGCTTAGCTAGCATCGTCTCTAACAAACCACGCATACGCATAATTTCGCGAGCTTGGATCTCGATATCAGATGCCTGTCCCCCACCTTCAGATGAAGGTTGGTGGATGAGGATTCTTGAATGTTCTAGTCCGTAACGCTTTCCCTTTGTACCACCGGCCAAGATAATCGCAGCAGCAGATGCTGCTTGGCCAAGACAAATTGTTGTGATGTCAGGGCGAACAAATTGCATAGTGTCATAAATTGCAGTTAGCGCAGTAAATGATCCACCAGGTGAGTTGATATAGATCGAGATATCGCGATCTGGATCCATTGATTCAAGGGTTAATAGCTGCGCCATAACATCGTTTGCAACGGTGTCATCAATTGGTTGACCGAGGAAGATGATGCGCTCTTCGAATAACTTTGTATACGGATCAAGGCGCTTGTAACCGTAGGCGGTCTTCTCTTCAATAGTTGGAAGAACGTAGCGGTTGGTAATTTCTTGAATATGTTTCATTACTTCTTGCCTCCCGCAATTTGGCCATCATTTGTTGCAACGTGATCGATAAAGCCGTAAGCAAGTGCATCCTTGGCGTTAAACCAGTTATCGCGATCAGAGTCAGCAATGATTTTTTCTAGTGGCTGACCAGTGTGCTTGGCATTTAGCTCAGACATGGTCTGCTTAGTAATCGCCATCTGTTCTGCTTGGATACGAATATCAGTTGCAGTACCGCCGATGCCACCGAGTGGTTGGTGCATCAAGATACGGGCGTTAGGAGTTGCATAACGCTTTCCTGGTGCGCCAGCTGTAAGAATAAATTGACCCATAGAAGCAGCCATTCCCATCGCAACTGTTGCAACATCGTTTTTGATGTAATGCATAGTGTCGTAGATCGCCATACCTGCGGTTACGGAACCACCAGGTGAGTTGATGTAAAGGAAGATATCTTTCTCAGGATCTTCAGCTGAGAGCAACAACATCTGTGCGCAGATTGCATTGGCCATCTCGTCGCGAAATTCTCCGGCAAGGAAAATGATGCGTTCGCGCAGCAAACGGTTATAAACATTGTCATCTAGCCAGTTAGCGCCGGTTGGTGCAGTTCGAGCGTTTACCCCGGCCGACTGTGGGTCTTGATAATCCACGTGATCCTCCTGATTGATTACTTCTTTATATGTAGTGACCTTAACAATCCTTACGGTCAAATGCTTCCCAAATATCGAAAAATCGGCGCAAAACTGCCCTTGTTCGCTCAGGGCAGAGCAGATCTGTTACGAGACGGTCAGTTTGAGGAGATAAGTCTTTTTGCCATCGGTCAACGAGACTGTGGTCTTACCCTTTTTCAGCAGCGTTAGCGATGGATTGGTTTCATAAGTGGACTTTGGTCCCCCAGCCACAAACTTTGCAATTTTAGGGTCAACTACTTTGCCTTTCCAGATTGCTGGATCGGCCACGGTGAATACAACAACCTTGCCGAGTTTGACCGAGATTGTCTTGGCCTTTAACGGATTAATCATTATTGGTGGCAGAACCAAAGCGGTCGCAACTGAAGGCTGGGCAGTCACAGTTACAGAATCGGGGTCATCGGATGCAATCGCTGCGGTATTTGAAAAAGAGAATTGCAACGCCAAAATTAGAAAAATACGAAGTATTAATAGGCGCAACTGCAACCTCAAATCAGCGTTGGAACAACCAAACTACTCCGAAAGTTAAACCTCTGGAAGAGCCTCAACGGGTGGTGTCTGCGGGCGAAGCGCCTCGAGATCGATCTTATTGCCGGATTTATCGACCACGTTGACTCGACCAAGTGCGCCAGCCAAAGCCTTGGTACGAGATACCTCAGCGACGAGCTGTGAGATCTGGCCTGCATCCTGAAGCTGCTTTGCAAATTGTTCTGGTGGCATTCCGTATCGCTGTGAAGTACGAATTAAATATTCAGTTAATTCAATTTCATTAACTTGAACTTCTTCGGCCTTAACGATGGCATCTAATAAGAAATCAGATTTGATTGATACGCGAACTTCGCCTTCTACTTCAGCGCGGTGTTCTGCATCCTCAAGGCGGCCTTCACCGTCAAGGTGCTGGTGAACTTCATCGGCAACTAACTTATCTGGCACTGGAATATCAAGATCATCAATCATCTTCTTCAAGAGTAAGTCGCGTGCTTGTGCGCCTTGTTCGAGTGCCTTAACGCGCTTTAGGCGTTCTGTGAAATCTGCTTTGAGTTCTGCAATTGTGTCGAACTCAGATGCCAGCTTGGCAAAGGCATCATCGACTGGAGGAAGCTCGCGCTCTTTAACCGCCTTGAGCTTGATTTCAACATCGCCTTTTTCGTCATCTTTCTGACCGACGAGCTGTGTTTCAAAGTTCTTAACATCTCCCGCCTTCATGCCAATAAGAGCAGCATCTAAGCCATCGATCATGCGATTTGAACCGACTTCGTAAGAAATATCGTTTGCCTTGCCGCCATCGACTTCGGCGCCATCGATTTTGGCTGTTAGATCAATAGTTACAAAGTCGCCATCTTTCGTTTCGCGCTCAACAGTTGAAAGCGTCCCAAAGCGAGCGCGGAGCTCATCTATCTGCTCATCAATATCTTTATCGGTGACAGATACGTCATCTACTTCAATGGTGATCTTAGAAAAGTCAGGAAGGGTTATTTCTGGGCGGACATCGACTTCAACGGCAAAGACTAACTTCTCGTTATCTACATATTCCTTGATCTCAACTTCAGGACGGCCAACGACGAGAACTGAGTGTTCGCGAGCTGCCATTCCGTAAAATTCAGGAAGTGCGTTGTTAATAGCCTCATCGATTACTGAACCACGACCAACGCGCTGATCTATCATCGCTGCCGGTACTTTGCCCTTACGAAAACCAGGGACATTGATCTTCTTGGCAACGACTGTGTAGGCCTCGCTGATGTAATTAGTTAGATCTGCGTAAGGAACTTCAATATCGAGACGGACGCGAGTTGGAGAAAGTGTTTCAACCGTGCTCTTCACAAAGTGCTCCTTGATTAGAAATTAAATAAAGCGATATAAATATTTCATCGAACTTATGGTCGGGGCGGGGAGATTCGAACTCCCGGTCTCCTGCTCCCAAAGCAGGCGCGCTAGCCACTACGCTACGCCCCGTGGCGCAATTGGTGAGTCTAGAGTAATTTTTTACTCTCGGTTACCGAGGCAGTACTCTTACCCGTATCGCGAAGCCAGTTCACTGGTCAGCAACACTCGCGGGTGTAGCTCAATGGTAGAGCCCCAGCCTTCCAAGCTGGCCATGCCGGTTCGATCCCGGTCACCCGCTCCAAGAATTAAGCGTTATCGATGCTTTAAAAGCGCCCGCCCGTTGAACTATCGCTGCTTAATCGTTGCGAGAGATAAATAGGAACAATTGAAAGTAAGACCAGCGTTGCCGCCACAACGTTCACGATTGGCGCTTGGTTCGGACGAAAAAGATTGTTGTAAATCCAAAGTGGCAGCGTTTGTATTCCCGGCCCTGCGGTAAATGTCGTGACAACAATTTCATCGAATGAGAGCCCGAAGGCAAGTAAGCCGCCAGCCACGAGCGCAGATGCCATGTTAGGCAAGGTGACCAATCTGAAAGTTGTAATCCCATTTGCGCCTAAGTCCATAGATGCCTCTTGCAGCGAAGTACCCATACGCCGCAAACGAGCAAGTGCGTTGTTATAAACAACCACAATACAAAAAGTGGCATGTCCAATTACCACTGTAATCAATCCCGTCGACATTCCTAATTGCTTTGTGAAGGCGTTATTTAGTGCAATACCTGTTACGACACCCGGGAGAGAAATTGGCAAAACAACTAACAACGAAATAACTTCTCTTCCGAAAAATTCGTAACGGCTTACGGCAAAGGCAAGCGCGGTGCCCAGTAGGAGGGCAATTACAGTCGCTGAGAGCCCAGCGATAATTGACCACTTAAGAGCTTCACGTACTCCTGTATTTTCAATCGCCTTGGCCCACCATTTTGTAGTCAATTCAGTTGGTGGCCAGCTAAATGTGCGACTGGCATTAAATGAGTTAATTATTACGACCGTCAACGGAACATAGATAAAGGCAAGTCCAATCCCGAGCAAAGCCGCCAGGGCTAAACGTGCACTTTTTGAAATCGTCATTAGAGGTTCGCTAGCGCACCTGTACGGCGCACCATCCACAAGTAGATCGCCATAATTGTTACTGGAATTGTTGCGATAGTTGCTGCAAATGGCAGGTTAATACTGAAGTTTTGATAGACAACATTGCCAAGCATTTGCAGCTTTCCACCAATGATTGTTGCAGTTATGTAGTCACCTAAACTCAAAGAGAAGGTAAACATCGAACCCGCTACCAAACTTGGAAATATCAAAGGCAGAATTATTCGGCGGAAGGTATACCAATTATGCGCACCAAGATCTCCAGAAGCATCTAGTAAATTACTTGGTAGACGTGATAACCCTGCATATAGCGGCAAAATCATGTAGGGCAGCCATAGATATGAAAGGCCGATGATGATCGCTGGTCCCCCAAATCCTGGTGATTTAAATCCGATCGGACCAAGTAACCAATCTAGAACTCCATTGCCCGGTTCCAACATGGTGCGCCAGGCATAAATCTTTACCAGATAGGAAGCCCACAGCGGAGTCAGAATTAGTGCAACTAAAATCTTTTGCGTTTCAGGTTTTGCAATTTTAGCCATATAAAAGGCCATCGGTATTGCAAGAATCGTGCAAAGTACTGTTACGGCACCCGCTATTCCAAGCGTGCGTAAAACTACATTCTTATATGCCGCATCCGAGAACATATCTTGAAAATTACCAAAGTTGAATGTTTGAACGACGTTGCCAGTAAAGGAATCAATCGTAAAAAAAGCATTAATAAGTAATGTCGCAAGGGCACCAAGATAAGCAACCACCAACCATAAAATTGGGGCAGTCAACAGCGCAAAAAGGCGCAACTTAGGCCTCTTATGCATTGTGTTTGCAACTTCTTGAAGCATCACTCTTCCTATTAAATTAAGAGAGCCGGGCGCGGAAATATCCGCGCCCGGCTATTTACTTATGAGTTACGCAGGCTGGACCAAGCTTTGACCCATTCAGCGTAAGGAACACACTTCACATCTGTGCGTCCATCAAGGCACGCATCAGTTGGTGTATTCCAGTAGTAAACATCTTTCCAATATGCATCATCTGATGCGTGGAAAGTTGCACAGTGGTTCTTATCTGCAGTCAGATCGCAAGATTTGGCATTTGATGGTGCCTCGCCAAACCATTCTGCAACGCCAGCGTTAGCAACTGGAGAGGCGATGTGATTGATCCACATATATGCACAGTTTGGATTCTTCGCTTTAGAAGAGACCATCCATGTATCTGACCATCCGGTTGAACCTTCAGTTGGCTTGATTCCTTCAACCTTTGTTCCTTCACCTTTAGCAAGGTTGATATTTACCTGCCAGGTAGTACCTAGAACGGTTCCACCAGACTTAAGCGAAGCCACATGCTTTAGGTAATCTCCCCAGTATTCACCGATCAAAGGCTTCTGCGCCTTTAGCAATTCAACAGCTGCATCGAATTGCTTTTGATCAAGTGCGTATGGGTATGTGATTCCTAGATCAGGCTGAGTTTTCATCAAGTAAAGGGCTGCATCCGCCAAGTAAATTGGTGAATCGTAAGCTGTGATCTTGCCCTTGTATGGTGAATTTGCATCAAATACAGATGCCCAAGAAGTTGGAGCAGGTTTTACGATATCTGTGCGGTAAGAGAGCAAGTTTGCACCGCGACCGTGTGGAATACCGTAGGCAACGCCATTAACTGAGTTCCACTGCTGCAACTTCAAATTATCAAAAATATCAGCGTAGTTTGGAACTAAGTCTGTATTTACTGGAGCAACATCTCCACCGTAAATCAAGCGAAGTGATGCATCACCCGATGCCGAAACAACGTCGTATTCACCGGTTTTCATTAAAGCGACCATCTCATCTGAAGTCGCACCAGTCTTAACATTTACTTTGCAACCGGTCTCTTTTTCAAAACCAGTTACCCAGTCAACTTTTGGATCGGTAGAACCGTTTTCTACATATCCTGCCCAGGCAACGACATTTACTTGGCCTTCCCCAGCGCCAAGTGATTCCATCATTGGGACATCAGGCACACCACTGTTTGATGCTGCATCTTTACTAGATGAACATCCAGCGAGAATTAGCGCTGCAACTGAGGCAACTGCTATCTGTGAAAACAGACGCTTCTTTTGCATCTGTACCTCCATCTTGATCATCCATATTCAGCGGTTGAATATGGCCACCCAATTCATATCTGAACTAGGAATTCTCTTTCTTTCTGCCACGATAAAGTCACGGCATCGCCGATCTTTAAATCATTCTCTACTTGGGTTGAAATCATGGAAAAACCCAAATTTGTTTCGACCAAATATCTGGTGGATGCTCCGACAAATATCTCATCACGAAGAATCCCTTGCACAACTCGATCACCAGTTGTGCCAGATTTTGAAATAGAGACGAATTCTGGACGTATATTGACTTTCTTACCGTCTATCTCAATCCGATTAGTTTGCCCAACAAATTCTGAGATAAATGCGCTCTTGGGATTATCGTAGATCTCTCGGGGCGTGCCAAGCTGCTCAATCTTGCCATGATTAAAGATTGCTATTCGGTCGCTCATAGAAAGAGCTTCTTCTTGATCGTGAGTTACAAATATGAAGGTGATTCCAACTTCTCGCTGCAGTGCTTTTAACTCTATTTGCATTTGTTCACGCAGCTTCAGATCCAGCGCACCAAGTGGCTCATCTAATAAAAGCACCGATGGCTTATTAACTAATGCACGAGCCAGAGCAACACGTTGGCGCTGTCCGCCAGATAACTGAGCAGGCTTTCGATCTTCGTATCCTTCAAGGCGAATTTGTTTTAACGCCACCAGGGCTTGGGCTCGACGTTCTTCCTTAGAAACACCTTTGACTCGTAGCCCGTATTCGATATTCGTTAAGACATCCATATGTGGAAAAAGTGCGTAATCTTGAAAGACTGTATTTACATCTCTTTCATACGGTGGCAGTTGCGAAACATCTTTACCCGCCAAAGTTATCGAACCTGAATCAGGCTTTTCAAAACCAGCAATCATTCGCAGCACAGTTGTTTTACCCGAACCAGAAGGTCCAAGAAGAGTTAAGAATTCACCTTCGCGAATATCAAGATCAACGCCATCTACCGCCCGAACATCGCCGAAGGAACGCTTAAGCGCACGGATTGAAACAAGTGCCTGACCTGACATGCGCGAAACTTTACCCATTTACTCTCAGGAATTTCTAGGTTTTGGGGCGAAACACCGTATTCCTACCAGCCTAAAGTGTGCCAGCCGCTCCTACGAGGGTTGCAGTAAAACTCGCCTCTGATCTCGCTAAGTAATTAGATGTATCAATGCCCACGGATAATTGCAGATTGATTGAATAATCGGCGCTAGTTGTCCCATCAAGAACTAGCTGAACTAACGCCGTGTATTCATATCTTTCTGATGAGGCTCCAGATCTGTATGACCTCCCTTTTGATGTTTGATACTTGTACCAAATCGAAGCACTACCAATATTATTTGTCACAGTAACGCCTAGCGGAAGTGAGTTATCTATATTTCTTGTGGGCTGATAAACCACGATCGCCACTTCAACCGAATAACTCAGGCCTGACTTAAAACCTGAAAGTGAAGCGCTCTGACTTGTTCCAGCACCTCCACTGATATCAGGAAATACAAACGTTCCACGATAAACATTTGATGGACCTGTCGCACCCGTCGCACCAACTGCACCAGTAGCTCCGTTACTTCCCGCAGTTCCTGTTTCACCTTTCGCACCAGTTAAACCAAATGTTCCTTGTGCACCTGCAGCACCCGTTGCACCCGTGTCACCTTTCGCACCCGTTGCACCGGTTGGGCCTGCTGGCCCAGTTGTTCCACCGCCACCACCTGAAGGACCTGTTGCACCTTGCGGTCCAGTAGCACCTGTTTCACCTTTGGCACCTGCTGGACCTGGCGCACCATTTCCACCAGGAAGACCCGGTTCACCTTTCTCGCCTTGCGCACCTTTCTCGCCTTGCGCACCAGTTGGTCCAACAACTGTCGATGCGTTAGAAATAGTTTTGCCTTCACTTCCATTCTTTCCATCAACACCTGGAATTCCTGCTGGTCCTTGCAAACTTTGCGGCAGCGGCCATTTGCCTGTTTTCTTTGGGCCATAAATTACGAGCGATCGAGTATCAATATAGAAATCACCATCGATACCTAGGGTGCTAAGAGGCGCACCTTTGCCATTTAATATCGTGTTAGTGATTGCGTTAGATGTTCTGCCGGCAGATTTGGGCTTTGTTGCCGCGACAGAAATAGGGATAGCCGAGTCTGTGATCAGAGCTGTAAGTAAGAGAGTGGCAAATACCTCGATAATTGTCCGGTTGCGTTTCATGGAACCTCCAGGTCCACTGGCTTAGGGTGTTAAAGAAAATTGTGAAGCGAGGCACATTTGCCGCGAAGGGGGCTTTCCCTGAGATTTTTCTTAGAGGCGATAGGAATATCCCCTTTTCTATGCGGGAGGATCGGGCAAAAACTCGCAAGGGTCTCACAGGAAATAGGGGTAGTTTTTTGAGCATCAGGTAGTTATCTACTACCAGTCGATAACGAGGGTTTCGGCCAAGTGCTCCAAGGGATGAAAGGAAGACATGCAAATGTCATCAAAGAAGAAAGTCATCGCAGTTGCGATTACAACTGTTGCGCTAACAATCGGAACTGTTGGAATAGGGCAAGCTGCATCTAAGACAAAGGTTGTCGCTACTAAGACAACTCGCACTTCCTCAACCGGAATTGCTAATCCGATGGCAAATGTGAATGGACCAGAAGATGCAATCACATCGGTTCTTTCATCATTAGTTGCCAAGGGCACTATTACGCAAGCACAAGCAGATGCAGTGAAAGCAGCATTCGCTGCCGCAGCACCAGCTCGTGGGTTTGATGGACCTGGTAAGGGCGCAGGTCCAATGGATGCAGATCGTGCAGCAATTGATGCGTTGATTGCAAAGACAATTGGCGTTGACAGTGCAACTGTCCGTAGTCGTCTTGCTGCAGGTGAATCACTTGGTGCAATCGCAGGTGCAAAGAAAGCTGAACTTATTTCAGTCCTAGTTGCTGATGAGACAAAGCGAATCGATGCAGCTGTAACTGCCGGAAAGTTGACTGCTGCACAAGCAACAACTCTCAAGGCAGGCCTTACTGCACATGTAACAGCAGAAGTTGAAGAAGTTCGCGGTAAGGGCGGTCCAGCAATGGGCGGCAAGGGTGATCACGATGGTCGTGGACATGGAGGTCCAGCAATGGGCGGCATGGGCAAGGCTCCAAAGATTCCTGCACCAACAACATCTGCAACACCAGCAGCATAAGTTCTACTGATTAATTTCAGGTAGTTCCTCCAAGGGTAGAAAAACCCGTCGCGAATTCTCCTTCGCGGCGGGTTTTTTGTTGTTGCGATCAGGCTCATCTAAATAACGCCGTGAGAGACTTCAGACATGCGTCTACACATTGGCAGCGATCATGCAGGTCTGGAATTAAAGAGCGAGTTAATTGCCCACCTAGTAAATAACGGCCATGACATTACCGATCACGGACCTTACGAATATGACGCTTTAGATGACTATCCCGTCTTCTGTATTCCTGCAGCAATCGCCGCTGCCAAAGATCCAACTTCCCTTGGAATTGTTCTGGGCGGTTCGGGCAATGGCGAACAAATGGCGGCCAATAAAGTTAAGGGAGTTCGCGCAGCACTTGCCTGGAGTATCGAAACAGCCAAGCTAGGCAAGGAGCATAACAATGCAAATGTCGTTGCTATCGGCGGGCGGATGCATTCAATTGCAGAATGTAAGGCGATTATCGATGCCTTTATTGCAACACCATTTAGTAATGATGAGCGCCATATCCGCCGGATTAATATGATCTCAAAATACGAAGAGACTGGAAATATCTAACTTAAGCTTTTACGAATTTAAAATCATTTACGGCGTGATCTTTAGAAATACCTTGTCCTTCAAATCTAGTTAACGGCCGCCAATCGGGTCGATCTATTACTCCCCCAGTAAATAAATTGGTTTGGGAAAATATCTCGGTGATCCATTCGGCATATGGCACCCAGTCGGTTGCGATTTGTAAATATCCGCCTGGCTTTAACTTGGCAGCTACTTCGCTTAAGAAACGTTCTTGAACTATGCGGCGTTTAAAGTGGCGCTTTTTTGGCCAAGGATCTGGAAAGAATAAATTGACCCCATCCAGGCTTTCATCTTTGACCATGTAGTAAAAGACTTCAAAGACATCGCGTTCAATCAATCGCACATTGGTTAATTCGTATTCAGCCAAACGTGCCATTAATTTACCAACGCCCGGCATATGTACTTCAACACCTAAATAATTAATATGAGGATTGGCTTTGGCGATCTGCCAGGTCGCCTCACCCATGCCATAACCGATCTCCATAACGAGCGGTTGCTTCTTGGGAAATAGAGCATCTAAATCAATTTGTGATTCTTCAAAGCTAACCCCATATTTCTCCCATAAAGTATCGCGCGCGGCCTGTTGTGCTGGGGTGATCCGCACGCCGCGTAAGCGATAACTACGGTTTGTCATTGGTTCCACGCCGCAACTCTTTCACGATTAGACTGCGGGAAGCAAAAATCAGATCCCTAGAAGGAGTCGTCGTGTCAGGTACTAACCTCAAGCAAGTTGAAGCAGCCGAGCGTTCCCAAATCCTAAAGGTTGAAAGCTACAAAATCGACTTAGATGTGACTACTGGCGCTGATACCTTCTTGGTAAAGACGACAATTAAATTTGCTGGGCTAAAGCCTGGGGCAACAACATTTATCGACTGTGTTGGAAAGCGCGTAATCAGCGCAAAGTTAAATGGCGCAGATTTTGACCCGAAGTTCGATGGCGAATCAATCTTCTTGCCGCCACTTGCTGCTGCTAACACTTTAGAGATCGAGCACGAAGGCATTTACTCTCATTCTGGCGAAGGCTTGCACCGCTTTGTAGATCCAGCAGATGACGAGGTCTATCTCTATACCCAGTTTGAAACAGGAGATGCCCGCCGCATGTATGCCTGCTTTGATCAACCTGATCAAAAGGCAACATTTGTAATTAGCACGATTACTCCAAAACACTGGGAAGTAATTTCGAATTACGGTATCGAATCCACTAAAGATCTAGATGGCGATCGCAAACATATTCAATTTGCGAAATCTCAAGTAATTTCAACATATGTCACAGCGATCGTTGCGGGTGCATATAAATCAGTTCACGATGAATACAAGGGCGAGAAGACCATTCCCCTGGGCATCTATGCCCGTAAATCATTCTTCCAGCACGTAGACGCTGAAAAAATCTTTGAAGTAACCAAGCAAGGCTTTGCCTTCTTCGAGAAGACTTTCGGTCTGGCTTATCCATTTGGTAAGTACGATCAAATCGCCGTTGCCGAATATAACTGGGGTGCGATGGAGAATGTTGGCTGTGTGACTTTCCACGAAGATGTATTGATCTTCCGTAGCAAAGTAACCGAGCGCAATTACATTAGCCGCGCCACAACTATCCACCACGAGATGGCCCATATGTGGTTTGGTGATTTAGTAACGATGAAATGGTGGCAAGACCTTTGGCTCAATGAATCATTTGCCGAATGGGCATCCTATGTTTCAGTAAGTGAATCAACTAAATATAAGAACGCTTGGACTGAATTTAACTCAGTTCGCAAGAACTGGGCCTATCGCGCAGATCAATTAACTTCTACCCACCCAATTGCAGTTGAGATGGAAGATCTCGATGATGTGCGCACCAACTTTGATGGCATTTCATACGCCAAGGGCGCATCTGTTCTACAACAGCTAGTTGCACACGTCGGTCGCGATAATTTCATCTCTGGCCTTCGTAAGTACTTTGCCAAGCATGCTTACAAGAACACTGAACTCAGCGATTTGATTACAGAACTAGAAGCTGCCAGCAGCAAGGATCTAACTGCTTGGGTTGCTACCTGGCTACGCACAGCAGGTGTAAATACTTTGCGCCCGGTCGTAACTTTAGACGGTGACAAATATGCATCTGTTTCGGTAAAGCAAGAAGTGCCACCAATGCCGGTTGGATCTAAAGAACTTCGCCCACACCATTTATTTATTGGCCTCTTCGACCTGCATGATGGAACACTGGTGCGCCGCGAGAGCATTGAAGTAGATATTGAAGGCGAACTTACTGAGATTAAAGAATTCGCTGGTAAGAAAGCTGCCGACCTCTTGCTAATCAACGATCACGATCAAAGCTATGCCAAGTTGCGCTTTGATGAGCGATCTGTTGAAACTATGAAGAGTTATGAAGGCAATCTAGATGATTCACTTGCGCGCGGACTTATCTGGGCATCTCTCTGGGATTCCACCCGCGATGGCGAACTCTCTGCCAGTGATTACATCAATATCGCAATCAACACCCTAAGGGGCGAGACAGATATTTCGATGATAACTGCAACTTTTATGCAGATTGAGACTGCCATCTGGGCATACGTTGCACCGAAGAATCGTGATGCAATTCGCCTTGCTGTAGGAAATGCAGCGCAAGTATTACTCGATGGCGCAAAGCCAGGCAGCGATGCACAGTTGCAATATGCACGCGCATTTGCAAATAACGCCATCTCGCCTGAACATTACGAACGCGTCAAGGCGATGCTCAATGGTTCAGTAGACGGTCTAGTTATGGATACTGATCTTCGTTGGTACCTATTCCTATGTGGTGTAAAACGCGGCATCTTTGGCGTCTCTGATATCCAAGCCGAAGCAGATCGCGATAAAACAGCTCACGGCAAGCAATATGTGGCATATGCACATGCTGCGCTGCCGAACCGGGATGCAAAAGTTGCCGCCTTTAAATCAATTACTACCGATGATTTAAGTAACACCATTCATTCATACAAGTGCCGTGGATTTAACGAGAATATCCATCACGAACTTTTGGAAGCATTTGTAGATGAATACTTCGATGCGATCTTAAAAGTCTGGGCTACCAAAGGCTTTGAGATCGCCGAAACAACTGCAACGCTCGCTTTCCCAACTTGGGCAATTAGCGATGAAACGGTTAAAAAGGCACAGCATTGGCTTGATGTGACTGGCAAAGATGCATCGCATGCTTTGCGCCGTACCGTTGCTGAAGGCCGCGATGCAATGACTCGGGCGCTCAAAGCGCGCGCAGTCGATGCTCGCTGATTAATCGATTGAGGTTATAACCGAATCGTTCTTTGCCTTCTTCTTGCGATCTCCTGTTGCAACATACGCAAGCAGTGAGATAACAAGAAAGAGCGCAACTGGCGCCACGAAGAAGTAAGTAAAGGTCTGGATTGCGCTTAAGCCAACGCCTGCATTTGTGCCATCTTCTTGTGCACCTTGCGTAAAGGCATGGATAGCCGATGCAATATGAATCATCATGAGTGCAAGTGTAAGTCAGTTACGCAGTAGCTGCAGCCACACCGAATGGCGCCAAATAGGGCAGCCAGCGATTATCGGTTCGACCGGTACCGAGAATTCGCCATGCCGCTCCAACTGGTTCGCGCGGAAGTGAGCGAAGTCTCCATCCCAAATCTTTCAGCGGTTTATCAGCCTTTAAGTGATTGCACTTGTGACAGGCCGACACAACATTTTCCCAATTATGTCCGCCACCACGAGATCTTGGAATCACGTGATCAATCGATGTTGCAGGTGCTGCGCAGTAAACACAGCGGCCACCATCGCGCGCAAAAATGGCGCGACGTGAGAGAGGAACTGCATGGCGATATGGAATCTTTACAAATTTATTTAAGCGGATAACAGATGGGAGTTCGATCTCACCTTGCGCAAAGTGCAGAACTGTTCCGGATGACTCAACCATGGTGGCGCGGGAGTTAAGAACAAGCAGGAGCGCGCGACGTTCAGTCACGACACCTAGTGGTTCATAGGTGGCGTTTAGAACTAACGAGCGAGACATACAGACCCCAGTTTCGAAGCGCGTGGCTCGCGCCGATTGGTTTATCTTGCACTAAGAAGGCGTGAGTTAGGGGTATTTACAGGTCAATTTTTGGTAAAGAATTGGATTAGAGTTTGATCTATGAGCGAGCAGACCCGCAATATTCTCGATTGGCTAAGTGGTTCCCCGCTGCGCATCTTCACCATCCTGGTTGCGGCCTGGATCAGCCACAGCATTGGCCGGCGCGCCATTGATCGCGCTATCAACAAACTTGCGACCACCGATTTAAAGCCCGGTCCCGGTTTTGCCAAGCGCCAAGCAGAACGTGCGCGCACTACCGGTTCAGTTCTTACCTCAATCCTAAATGCTGTCATCTGGATCATCGCTATTGGAATGATTCTGGGTGAATTTGGATTTAATCTCGGGCCAGTCATCGCATCAGCTGGCGTGATTGGTGTTGCTATCGGTCTTGGCGCGCAAACCTTAGTTCGCGATATTTTATCTGGAATTTTTATGTTGATTGAAGATCAATACGGCGTTGGCGATCAGATCAAGGTGTTAGAGATTGAAGGCGTTGTTGAAAAGGTGGGCTTACGTATTACAACAGTGCGCGATAAAAAAGGTGTGCTTTGGTATGTACGTAATGGTGAAATCTTAGTTATAGGGAATGGTTCTCAGAAGAATTAATCATCCCGTGCGCTGCCATCTCTAGATATTCCCGCAGCTGCGCGCGATTAGTATCTGGCATTTGCATTCCATCTAACGCACCCATTGCACAAGCCAGCCACGCATCGCGCGCGGCTATATCAATTTTGAAACCAGCATGGCGCATCCGCAGCCGAGGATGTCCACGTTCTTCGGAGTAAGTACTCGGTCCGCCCCAATACTGCGCAAGGAACATCTTCAAACGTAGCGCCGCTCCCTGCATATCTTTCTCGGGATACATCGGGCGCAAAATTGGATCGGTGGCAACGCGGGCATAGAACTGAGAAACGAAGTCGTTGAAGAAGGCCTCTCCCCCGACTTCTTCGTAGAAAGTACTCATGTGCGCATCTGGCTATCTGGAACGTTTTTAGCAATCTGCAATACAAAGTAAGAAGTAATGATGCACATCGCACCGCTGATATAAAACGCTGCCGCATAATCACCAATTTGGACTCGCAAGATCGCTGCGCCAAATGCTGCTACTGCACCACCTATTTGATGTCCGACAAATACCCAGCCGTAAACAACGCTAGCGCGTTGTGGGCCAAGAACCGCGCGACAGAGCATGATCGTTGGCGGAACCGTGGCCACCCAATCCAAACCATAGAAAATTACAAAGACCATCGTTGAAGGATGGATGTGTGAGAAGAGAATTGATGGCAACAGGAAGAGCGATAGGCCGCGTGTGCCAAAATAGAAGAAGAGCAACTTGCGAGGATCAAAACGATCGGTGAGCCATCCACTAAATAAAGTACCGATCACATCGAAGATTCCGACAAGTGCAAGTAAAGATGCCGCTAAGGTATCCATCATTCCGTGATCGTGAGCTGCCGGAATAAAGTGTGTGCCAATTAACCCACTGGTTGAAAGTCCGCAGACAAAGAATGATCCAAATAAAAACCAGAAATCTTTACGTATTGCGCTCTGCTTTAAAGTATCGATCGCAAGTGCGTATGCGCTTAACTCACTCTTGGCCGGAGGCTGCCAATCTGATGGTGCGCCATATGGCAATAGCCCCATATCGGCTGGCTTTTCCTTAAGGAAGAGATAAATAAATGGCACAACCAACATTGCAAAGGAGGAGACCGTTATAGAAACGCTCTTCCAACTGTAGGTATGCGCTAAATGTGAAAGGCCCGGTAAGAAAATAAGCTGCCCAGTGGCAGATGCTGCGGTAAGCACCCCAGTTACTAGGCCGCGTTTGGCAACGAACCAGCGATTCGCAACAGTTGCGGCAAAGACCAGCGCCATTGAACCAGTACCGGCTCCAACTATTACTCCCCAAGTTGCAATTAACTGCCATGGCGCTTGAATAAAAATCGTTAGAAATGCGCCAAGTGAAACGGTGGTCAGCGCCGACATGACGACGCGACGAATTCCAAATTTCTCCATCAAAGCTGCCGCAAATGGGGAGATAAGTCCGAATAAAAGTACGTTTATTGCAATTGCAAGTGAGATATCAGATCGCGACCAACCAAAGGCATCTTGCAGCGGAATAATCAGAACCGATGGCGCGGAACGAAATCCTGCAGTTGCCATCAAAGTTACAAAAGTAACCGCAACTGCAATCCAGCCCGGATGTACTTTGCGGGGCTTAGCGGTTTGACTCAATTAATTCGACTCCAGATAAATGTTAAGGAATTGGCGTTCCTTATCGGTCAGCGGGCGAGATTTCATCGTCTCAACATTTACGGCAACCTGCACCGTCTTCACCTTGGCCAATACTTTTCCAGCATCTGAAATAGTAAAGAGCATGTCAAATGAGGAGGTCCCGATCTTTCCCACGGTTATCTCTACATCTACAAACTTTCCACCTTCGTTAATGGGAGCAATAAAATCGATTTCTGCGCGTGCCACAACCATTCCGATAAGTGATGTCTCTTGCATCGCCCCCGAAAATTCTTCGGTTGCCCATAAGAAACGTGCTTCCTGAGCAAATGTTAAATACTTGGCATTGTTGACATGGCCCATCGCATCTAGGTCATCCCAGCGAACAAATTGCTTATTTAAATACTTCATTAGCGAGTGAGCTTTCGGTAAGTTGCACGGTGCGGACGCGCTGCATCTGCGCCTAATCGAGAGATCTTATTTTCTTCGTAAGACTCGAAGTTGCCTTCAAACCAGAACCAATTCGATTCACCTTCATAGGCCAAGATGTGAGTGGCTACGCGGTCCAAGAACCAACGATCGTGAGAGATCACAACCGCGCAACCCGGAAATTCAAGTAACGCATTTTCGAGTGAACCAAGGGTTTCTACATCAAGATCGTTCGTTGGCTCATCGAGTAAAAGTAAGTTTCCGCCGAGCTTTAAGGTCAGCGCTAAATTTAATCGGTTACGTTCACCGCCTGATAAAACACCGGCCTTCTTCTGTTGATCTGGACCCTTAAAACCAAAGGCTGAGACATATGCGCGAGATGGCATTTCAACTTGGCCAACTTTTATAAAGTCCAAACCATCTGAGACAACTTCCCAAAGTGATTTCGCTGGATCGATTCCGCCACGTGATTGATCAACGTAGGCGATCTTTACCGTCTCACCAATCTTCACATTTCCAGAATCGGCTTTTTCTAGCCCTAGGATTGTTTTAAAGAGCGTTGTCTTACCGGCTCCGTTAGGTCCGATAACCCCGACAATTCCGTTACGCGGCAAGGTAAAGGAGAGATCGTCGATAAGTACGCGATCGCCAAAGCCCTTGGTTAAGTGATCTACTTCAACAACAATGTTTCCAAGACGCGGGCCAGGTGGAATCTGAATTTCATCAAAGTCCAATTTACGCATCTTGTCAGCTTCAGCTGCCATCTCCTCATAGCGTGCCAGACGCGCCTTTGATTTAACTTGGCGCCCCTTTGCATTCTGGCGAACCCATTCAAGTTCTTCAGTCAAACGCTTGGCGCGCTTGGCATCTTTCTGCCCCTCAATCTTTAAACGCGTTGCTTTTGTCTCTAGGTAAGTTGAGTAATTTCCTTCATATGGATAAGCGCGCCCGCGATCAAGTTCTAAGATCCATTGCGCAACGTTGTCCAAGAAGTAACGATCGTGCGTGATCGCAACGACTGCGCCAGGATATTTATTTAGATGTTGTTCTAGCCAAAGGACAGATTCAGCATCTAAGTGGTTAGTTGGTTCATCAAGAAGCAATAGATCTGGTGCTTCCAAAAGCAACTTACATAAGGCAACGCGGCGTTTTTCACCGCCCGATAGAACTTTCACATCCGCATCAGGTGGTGGACAGCGCAGCGCATCCATCGCTTGTTCAAGCAATGAATCGAGCTCCCAAGCATTGCGATGATCTAGCTGTTCTTGCAGCGTTCCCATCTCAGCCAATAACTTGTCGTAATCAGCATCAGGTTGTGACATCTCATCGCTAATTGCATTAAAGCGATCGAGCATTGCAACAGTTTCAGCTACGCCTTCTTTAACGTTATCAATTACATTTTTCTCTTCATTCAAGTGTGGTTCTTGCAACAAGATGCCGACGGTGTAACCAGGAGATAGGTATGCCTCACCATTAGATGGTTGTTGCAACCCAGCCATGATCTGTAGGACCGTGGATTTACCGGCTCCGTTGGGACCGACTACGCCGATCTTGGCGCCGGGGTAGAACATCAAAGTGACATCATCGAGAATTACCTTGTCACCATGCGCTTTGCGCGTCTTTTTCATCGTGTAAATGAATTCAGCCATGGGCAAAACCTTAGTGGCTCGTGTCGGTACAATTAACTATCGACCTCTGCAGGCGCCTGTAGCTCAGTCGGATAGAGCACTCGCCTTCTAAGCGAGTTGTCGCAGGTTCGATTCCTGCCAGGCGCACATGACTACACCTCTGCCCCACCTGATCTGGATCGACTGCGAAATGACTGGCCTGGACCTCAACAATGATGTCCTGGTCGAAATTGCCGTCTTGGTCACAGACTCTGACCTAAACGTTATTGGCGACGGCGTTGATTTGGTAATTAAGGCCAGTGCCGAAAAGTTATCTGGCATGAACGAATACGTCACCCAAATGCACACCACATCAGGGTTGATCACTGAAATTCCAAATGGGACAACTGCCAGCCAAGCAGAAGATGCGATCTTGGCATACCTTGAATCAACTGGCACCGTCGCCGGCAAATCACCGCTGGCAGGAAATTCAGTTAGCGTCGATCGTAATTTCATCGCCCGCGATATGCCGCGCCTTAGCGAGTACCTGCACTATCGCACCGTTGATGTCTCATCCATTAAAGAGTTAGCCCGCCGCTGGTATCCCAAACTCTATTTCGCATCCCCGGCCAAGACCGGCAACCACCGCGCGCTGGGAGATATCCAAGATTCGATCGCTGAACTGGCTTATTACCGCGCTTCTCTATTTATCCCGACCGTTGCAGGGAACGAGTAAGTCCAGTTAACAGGTAAGATAAGCACTTAATCAGCACATGGTGGACGTAGCTCAGCTGGTAGAGCACCCGGTTGTGGTCCGGGATGTCGCGGGTTCGAGCCCCGTCGTTCACCCCAAGTTTTTGCAGTTTATTAATTACAAACGAGAGCGGTAAAAATGATCTTTGACGTAGTAGTCGAAATTCCAGCTGGCTCACGCAATAAATACGAGATCAACCACACAACTGGTGAAGTTCGCCTAGATCGCATGCTCTTTACTGCAACTCGTTTCCCACACGATTATGGCTTTGTGAAAAATACTTTATCTAACGATGGCGATCCGCTGGATGCCTTGATTATGTTAGATGAGCCAACTTTTCCGGGATGTGTGGTCTCTTGCCGCGTTATCGGAATGTTCCGCATGACCGATGAAAAGGGCGGCGATGACAAGCTGCTGTGCGTTGCAGCCGGTGATATCCGCAAATCAAACCTCAATGATCTAGATGATGTCCCTGTTTATGAACTCGATGAAATTAAGCACTTCTTCGAGGTCTATAAAACCCTTGAGCCCGGCAAGGAAGTTCATGGCGGAGATTGGGTCGGACATGACGCCGCGGAAGAAGAAATTCTCGCGTCTTACAAGCGATATAACGAAAGCCACTAACTAAGCCCTTTAACATTGCTCCATTGCGTAGCCACTCTCGAGCCACGCAGATTCGGAGTGATTTGTGATTGATATAAATACCGGCGACACCGCATGGGTTCTAGCAAGTGCGGCCCTGGTTCTCTTTATGACTCCAGGCTTGGCTGTCTTTTATGGCGGAATGGTTCGCGTTAAAAGTGCGCTAAATATGATGATGATGTCATTTGCCGCAATCGGTGTGACCACAATTATCTGGGTGCTATATGGATATTCATTAGCCTTCGGTAAATCACATGGCGGGTTAATCGGCGGGCTCGATCACTTAGGGCTTTCCAATACTTTGGATCAAGTAACTGGCCCCGAAGGACATCAAATACCAGTGCTGGCCTTTGCAATGTTCCAATTAACTTTTGCAATCATCACCGTGGCACTTCTATCTGGCGCGATTGCAGATCGCGCTAAATATGGTTCTTGGGTTATCTTCGTTGCAGTCTGGATTACCTTGGTTTATCTGCCTGTTGCGCATTGGGCCTTTGCCGCACAAGGCGGCACCGGTGGTTGGATCGTTGACAAACTCGGCGCACTAGATTTCGCAGGCGGAACCGTTGTTGAAATCAACTCTGGCGCTGCAGCTCTCGCGCTCGCACTTGTACTTGGCAAGCGCGATGGTTTCAGACGAGATCCAATGCGCCCACACAACATGCCGCTGGTACTGCTTGGCGCCGGAATGCTCTGGTTTGGTTGGTTTGGCTTTAACTCAGGCTCTGCTTTATCTGCAGGATCTCTTGCTGCGACAGCGATGATCAATACCCAAATCGCAACTGCAGCAGCTGCTATGACTTGGATTGCCTATGAGAAAAAGCGCGATGGCAAAGCCACAACTCTTGGCGTTGCATCAGGTGCCATTGCAGGCGCCGTTGCCATTACACCCGCTTGTGGTTTTGTTAATCCAGTCGGCGCACTGGTTCTTGGCCTGCTTGCTGGTGTTGCATCTGCCTGGGCGGTAACTCGTAAATATAAATATGGCTATGACGATTCACTGGACGTTGTTGGTGTTCACGGCGTTGGTGGTTTGCTTGGAATGCTATTCATTGGCTTTGCCGCAACTGTCACTGCAAATGCATCAGGAAAGGATGGGCTGTTCTTTAATGGCGGCACCGACCTTTTACAGTCACAAGTTATTGCCATAATTGCAGTTGCTACCTTCTCATTCTGCGCCACCTGGTTGATTGCCACAATTATCAGCAAAACCATCGGCTTCCGGGTATTCCGCGATGACGAACTAAACGGTCTAGATACAACATTCCATGCCGAATCGGCCTATGACATCACCGGAAACTCCAACCGGTACTAGAGTTCAAACAAGAGAAGCGAGAAGAATATGAAACTAATTACCGCAATCGTAAAGCCCGCTAAAGTCGATGACATCAAAGTTGCGCTGCAAGCAGCCGGTGTTCATGGCATGACTGTCTCTGAAACCCGCGGCTTTGGCCGACAAAAAGGCCATACTGAAATCTATCGTGGAGCCGAGTACACAGTTGATTTCATCCCAAAGGTTCGTATCGAACTTCTTGCCGATGATGCAGATGCCGCAAATTTGGTTGACATAATCGCAAATACCGCAAACACCGGTTCGATCGGCGATGGAAAGATCTGGGTTACTCCGGTTGAAACCGTTGTTCGTGTTCGCACTGGCGAGCGCGGAGCAGACGCTCTCTAATTCGTCGGAGCTTTAAAGCCCGGACATTTTGCAAGTAAAGATTGCATCGCCGCTTTCTCAGGCGGGGTTACCCATAGCCCGTACTTTGCTTTAACGACTATCTGCTGTGCTACATATGCACAGCGAATATCTTTGCGCGGTGGCAGCCAAGTCGCAGCATCCCCATCGCCCTTTTGAGAATTCAAACTTCCCTTTACCGCTAACAAATTCACCGGGTCATTGGCGAAGGCCAAACGTTTGTCGTAACTCAACTTAAAAGCCCCGGTCTGCCAGGCATTGGACAAGGCCACCACGTGGTCAATCTGTACCTCCATACTTGAACCAACACCACGTACAAATGAAATCTTCTCCCCCGAATATGGATCAACCAAGATTCCAGATAGCACAACGCAATCATGCGTACCTATTTTGAATTCGATTGAAGTTAAATCTCGATACAAAATATCGTTACGGGTATCGCAGCCATTTCGGTCGACATCCGACCAGGCCGGGCCAAATTGCGATCTCTCATAACCGGTCTTCGGCGCTCTACCTTTGACTGCCAGGGTTTCTAGTACTGCAGATGCGGTCTTTGTTGAAGCCTCTACTGGTAATTGACCCATGACAACGCCGGCGGCCAATAAGACCGCAATACGTATCTGCCAGCGACTCATGTCACCATCCTCGCGGCAGCGAGCGTGTTAGACAAGGCGCGCAGCCCTGATAGGGTCTGCTCTGCATTCAAACATTCAAGCGTTTGAATGGGTTGTTAGCTCAGTTGGTAGAGCAGGTGACTCTTAATCACCGGGTCGGGGGTTCGAGTCCCTCACAACCCACTTTTGAAGATCGAACCTTTAATTAGGTTCGGGGAACATCCATCGAAGAACGAATTTCTTCGAACATCGAGTAGAAGTCTGCATTTTCAACACCAGTTGCAGCCTTAAACGAATCCTGAAAAAAGATTTAGCCACGAGGTACCCCCAAGATTACTCTTACCTCTTCAAACATAGAGTAGAAATCGGCTAGTGGTACACCGGTAGACAACTTGAATGCAGTTTCAAAATTATTTCCTTTGCCAAGATTGGCATAAATCCCAATCAACTTACTCATTCCTACATTCGCTACTATAAATTCAGCGGCAATCTCACCAATTGCATAGGCATCAATTTTAGGATTGTCGGTGGGGTAAATATCTATCAAAGGTTTTAGCTTTGTTTCTGGCCCATCAGTGGTATATCTATCAATACTTGTTTGACGTCCAGTAGTAGCGTAATTATCGAATCCCAAATAACTTGAAGTCTGCAGTCCGACAAACATCGCAGATCCTTCCCAGATCCAGTTTGGAGCGAACAATCCACCTGACGGGCCCTTTTTTGCCAAAGACTCTTGAATCGTGTGAAAGAACTCGTGTCCACCAGTTTGGGCTAATCCAGGCTTGCCTACCCCATTAGGTAAGTCCAACATTGGCTCTAATCTTTTCGTATTAAAAGTTATGAATTCTGTTCCGCCATAAGCTCCTGAAGAATCGAAACGGCTTGCAACTGAACTTACTATTTGCGGTGTTTGCCCAATGCTTTTTAAGGTTTGCTCGTACCAACTTTTAGTTTGCCCAATGACTGGATAATATGTTTTTGCGAATTTTGGATATTCAAAAGTTTTGGCCTCAAGATTGACTGAATCCGTTATCCATTTCTTCACAATTGGATTCTCGCCACCCTCATATTTAAATTCAATATTTGGATTTGGATCTCTTACCGTCGCAACATAGGACGTAAATTCTTTGGTGGCAGTTGCGGCAACTGCAGAGGCGCTACTTGGCTTGTTCCAGCCATATTTTTCCCAGAGCGTTGCATAGACAATTTCAGGAGTTGGCGCAGGTGTAGGTGTAGGAGTTACCACCGGTGCAGCAGAAGGGGTGGCTGCTGGGGTAGCCACGGCGGTTGACTTTGTAACGGCTACTCCTTTGTCCCAGACAAACTTTTTGCCAGACTTAATACATGTATAAGTTATGCCCGATACAACAGATTTCAATCCTGCTTTACTACACGCCGCACCAGCCTTAACGGCCGCTTGGGCAGGTGTCAGTGGAATTTCAATTAAAAGAAATAGCAATGTTGCGAAGGTGACAGCTGTCTTGCGCATCGGAGAAAAATACCGAGACTTACCTGCAAATTCCCACGACTCGCCCAAATCCATCCTAATTCTGTTAAAAATCTAGTAATTGTCAGACCCCATCCCTAATATGGGTTGTGGATCAAGATCAATTGAATCCATATGTGGCCTATGAAGGATATGTAGTTCGAGTCCCTCACAACCTACTTGGATTGACATTTAATGAAGTTACTGCATCGCCCCAAGCTTCTATAATTTCCTATTCTTTTCCATCGATAATATTCAAATTTCTAGTTAGGGCCGAATAGCAATTTAATTTTGAAGTCTGTTTATCAATTTTCTTAGAGGCATCTCATAGAACCTATAAACGACATAACAAAAAATTACAAGCAGAAAAAGCATAATTGCAAGTTCTGCCAGGTTAAATTCCGAAAGATTTTTTTTCAGGATGAATTGTATTATTTCAAAAAAAACAATGTTGAATAAATAAAGTGTATAACTTAAACGTCCGACAAAAATTGGAACCTTGGAACCAAAAACTCTTGCTAGTAAGTCAGTTTCATTATTTACTAAATAACCGACCAAAATTATTGATGCTCCGGAAGCAAAAAGTAATGCGCTTATATCCAGTTTAAATGGAACTGGACTTGGATAGTGTGAAACATAAAAAAGACTAATTAAGCAAGACCATCCGGTTAAAGTCGTTGCTGTCGGAAACCGCTCTTTGCAGAGGAGAAAGAACCGCGAGGTAGCTGGAAAAGCAATCAAGCATCCACCCGCCAGCGCTCCTAGATGCGCTAATGGACCAAAAAACAGAGCATCCACAGAATGGTTAGAGCCGCTATGACCCAACCTCCACAAAAAACTAAAAAGGATTGATCCAAAAAAGAATAATAGCAACAATGGTCTCTGCATCCTCTTCAATCGAAGGACGAAAGCCAAAATAACTGGCCAGACTAAATAGAACTGCTCTTCAACTCCCAACGACCATGAGAAATCAAAAAAATGTGTAATCACTTCTGAGCCAAGCCAGATCCACAAATCAGTAGTGAATGTCAACATGTACACGAGGCTTGCAATATAAATAGATTCAAACTCTCTAGCTATAATTAAAAAAACCATGGTTGTAATAGCGACCAAGACAAGAGCTGGAAAGAGTCGTGCGAATCTACGGATGTAGAAATTACGAAAACTGATGGTGCCAAGCGCTTTGCATTCCTCGAGAAGGTTTTTTGTGATCAAAAATCCACTAATAACAAAGAATACTTCCACTCCAATCTTACCTTCAATGTGAAAGCCTGCATGAGACAGAACCACAAAACCAATGGCAAGTGCTCTCAACCCATCAAGAGATTTAATCAATAGATTTCTACCTCAGCTTTTCCAAAAGGTAACATGACCAATATACTACTCACATGATTTCCGGATGTTTATAAATCATAAGACTTCTAATCTGCCCTGAAATCAGTCTATCCTTGGCAGCATGAGACGTAGGAAAATCAATCTCTTGATTCTGTCCCACCCTGGCTCGGGTTATAGCATGGTTAAAACCTCCCAATTGATAGAGCAATGCATGAAACAATTTCCAGGGGAAATCATTATTCTTAGGCCTAAGTCGAGAATAAGTGCGAAATTTCCTGGAATTAGATTTAGGAAATATGTTCGCTACCTAGAGCTTCACATCATCTTCCCTTTTCAATTACTAAATGTACGGGCCCGATTCTCAATTAATCGAATTATGATTGTGGATCACAGTGATGCAATTCATTTATATTTTTTTCCACCCAATAAAGCAATTACATTGGTCCACGACCAGTTTGCCTACCTTGCCGCAAAGTCCTTGATTCCAGAAATTAGAATTGGCGTCTTGGGTAGAATGTATCAATTAGCGATAAACAGAGGATTAAGGCGATCTGGGAAATTACTTGCTGTATCGAATTTTACACGAGATCTACTCATAGAACTGCAATTTACACAAGAGATTAGTATTTTGAATTTAACTTGGGCTCCATGGCCCCTTACTGAACCTAATTCCATCGAAAAGATTGTAACTCCAAGGAAGTATGGAGTTCTGGTAAGTCCAAATTCATGGAGGAAGGACAGACCATTTGCAATAAATGTAGTAAATCAACTTCGTATGTTCCCCCAGCTAGAAGACCTAGAGCTTATAGTTGTTGGGGATGATTTAGTCGAAAATGAACTATCTCGTTTGCATTCGAACGACGTAAATTTTATTAAATTTGTTCAGCACGTTTCTAGCGCAAACCTAAAGGATTTATATAAAAATGCACTCTTTTGTATTGCCACTAGCAATTATGAGGGCTACGGGCTACCTATTTTAGAAGCAAATGCATTGGGGGTTATGTGTTTACACAACTTACTACCAAGTTTTATGGAGATCAGCAGCGATCATAATATTGTGCTAAAGAATTCTTTTCAAGAAAATGACTGGTCGGAAATTGCCTCAAGAGTCGTGAACTTTACCTCTTCGAAAGATCTTGCTGTGCAAACAGAGGAGAAGTTTGGTCTTGAAATTTTTGCTTCAAGATTGAAGACTGAATTTTTTTGTTGAAAACAGAAGAATTCCTCCTGCAAAAACAGGGATAGCAAGAGAAAAGAAGAGATATGTAAACAACTGTCGAATTTCTACAATAGAGTCTCCAAAAATGACTAACTCAAAACCAAAAATAGTTATTGCAAGAGAATAGACGATAACACTCGCGAGAAAATTCCTACTGCCACGAAATATTGTAGAAACAACATTCAGGACTCCAAGCATTAATCCAGACATCACAATCATTGGAACGGCATTGACTAATGGCGAATATTTTTGACCATAAAACATTGGGATTAGGAATTGATACAAATACATCAAGACATAGACATAGATAATTATAAGAAATAAAGTCAGGAAAATCCTTCGTACCGATAATCTGCGAAATAATTTTGTAACTTCATCGGATTCTGAAAGTATTTTTGGGAGAAAAGGGACGATTGGCAAAGACATCAAAGAAGTCAAGGTCATGCCAATTGCGAAAAGAGCAATTGACTCAATGGGAAGGCTCACAGAAACCAAAATTGTCAGGATTTGCAAAAAAAAGGCTCCTTGATAAACAGAAACGATTTCGAATTTTGGCCTTTTCTCTACATCCACAATCTTTAAGTTCTTAAATCGAATTTGCCAATTTATGACAATCCGAGTGTCGGTATTCAGTTTATGAAGAGCAATAAGTAGAAGTATCTCGGCCATCAGAAATGCCCATAGCCAGGCTTCTATCCCAGGAGTTGAATTCAGAAATAGAATTCCAAGAAAAGCAAGAAGAACCATTGCATGGAAGGTCATGATCAATTGATTTCCAAGAGATTTGAACTTAAGAAAAAGGATCGCCTGTTCTAAGGAATTTAGGGATGATGCAACTATGAGTGCGCAGATTAATATGATGCAGATGGGAGAAAGTTTCACGTCTCCAGCTCTGTACATCCATCCCAGGGACACAATTAATACAAAAATACAATGAACTATATTGAGTGAAATAGTTTTAGTTTTTTTGGAATCACCGAATTCTCCTCTACTTCGCAAAATTTCCTCCCCTCTTGGAGATGAAATCACGACTACAGCCATTCCGATTATTGAAGTAATCACCGCTACATGACCCCGATCTGCCAGGTCTAATTGACGAGCCAGGATAATTCCAATAACGGCATTGCTGAGCACATTCAGGATTCGAAACATGAGCACGCTGGTAAATTTGAGAATTTTCTTCATTACTAAATCGAATTCATTTCTAATTTCGAAACCAGTCTACTAACATGAGCACGTGAATGTTGCCTCGCCAAGTACCCAGAAGGTTTTTCTGTGGAAAAGTCTTTTCATATCTTGGATATATCTTGGATTCATAAGAAATGCTATCCCTTCAATTTCCACACCACTCTATTTTGTACATGACTTACTTATTCTGGCAATCTTTCTCAAATATAGACCTAAACAGTTGCATTTTCGCCATACAATATCATGGCTAATCCTAATCACCTCAATAATCTTGGTATTCATGAAGTTTGAATCCGGGAATATGTCCCTGGCAGGTTTTGTTCAAGGAGTAAATCTATATTGCCTTGGGATGCTTTTGTTTGTCTCGACAGATAGTAACGATGGCGCAATCAAATCCCTTGATTTGTCGAGAACTATCCAAATTTCAATGGTCCCAAATTTCTTCTTATCAATTTTACAGGTGCCTCTCAAATTGCCATACTTTCAAAAATCGGATCTGTCTAACTTACAACATTTATCATCGGCAGATGGCTACATAAGGGCGTATGGAACATTTACATCAACAACTGGTTTCACCTTGTACTTAGCTGTAGTTGTTGCCTACTGTCTCTCAAGTGTCGATCAAATTCCTAAATCCAAAGCTATTTTGCTGCAACTGGCATCACTAGCCATGCTTTTAATGTCTCAAAGTAGAACTGCATTGGCAATCGTACTCGTTCAGTACCTCATTTATTTCATCATCTCGAGACGCGATAGAACTTCTTCTTCATTCGGAATCAAAACTTTCAGGGCGAACGAAATACGAATAGGCAAATGGATTGGAATTTCAGTCACTTTAATCTTTTTGATTTTTCCAGGTACTCTTAAAGCGTTCTCGACTCGAATTTATCAAGCATCACAAAGTGAGAATTCCTTACTCCGCCTTATTAGCCAGCAGTTTTCTTGGATTGAATCAATAGATCACTCATTTTTTGGCGACGGTTTGGCAAGTCACACAATAGGAGTTGTTGGATACTCAAATATCAGCCAGCAATGGATAGAAAGGGACTTAGACAGGATATTGCAGGAGGCTGGTCTTCTTCTAGGATTATCAATCATCATTTTTAGGTTTTATTGGGCTTTGTCACTTATGAAATCATTTTCTAAGCTTGTGAACAATCGTGACAATTTTATGGTTTTCTTACTTCCGGTTCTAGTCATTACGCTTTTGCAGGGCCCACTTTATGGGCAAAATGATACAAATATATTTGGGTGGTTCTTTCTAACTATTTATGCAGCGAGATACAGCAGTACAAAAACCATAAATTAGTTTACAAACTCTTTGGTAGATTACATCTTTTGATTTTGGGAATATACCCCAAGACTCCAGTAGCACTATTCTCGATATAAGTGAAACGATTACAACCATCTCTAAGATACTTAGATGCTTTACGGTATCTTGGAATGACCGGAGTTTAACTAGAATTCGAATTTCTCGATTCCTAATAAGCGAGATTGCAAGAGGTCTCAAGTAAACTCTTCTTGATAGCCCGCTTCTATATAAATTCGCAGAAAGTAGAATTAGAGGTCTATGCATTTCAAATCGTTGTGCATTATCAATTTTCGATAGGCAGAACGTGCATAATGCAATACTTGCACCGTAGTCGTTCACATGGAAATACGTCTGAGCCAACTCGTAAATCCCATCAACCGAATTCTCGATCATAGCCTCATGGAATACCTGATCGCTAGGGAAAGAATGGCTATTTGGAATCATGAGTGCTACCCCACAGAGATTCGGTTCTATTGAAAGATAGGACAAAATTCAAACTGTCATTACAGGAGAAAGAGACATAAATCTTATCCTTGTAAATGGATATACCAGAACAGAATTCAGTATCGAATCCTAAAAATGAGAATGGTTTAGAATTTTTTATAAAGTTTAAATCTTTATCGTAGAAAAAAAACTGGTGTAAATATTGATGATTATTTTTTCGAATTCCGTTCTTTCTGAAATGTATAACGCTTATATATCCATCTTCATATCTAGCGAATTGGCTTCCTCCGTAGATATTGGGTTGTTCGATAAAGATTTCAGTTTGTAATTCTGGTTGGAAGATCGAAATTACTTGTGCAAGTCGGTCTCCTGACATTTTAAGTGACATAGGCCATCTAATAAATTCACCATAGCGACCTTCGATTGGGAGCCAGTTTTTCTCGATCATATTCATGTTTGAAATTTCTAAGGACTGCTGCTTAAGTAAACGGAATTGATCTTGATCTCTATCTATTGAATCGATTTCACAATAAAATGGTCGACGTTTACCTTCCGTAGTCGCAATATTCCCAAGCAAAATTACTTTTGCATCGAGTCTACTTATACGAAGATCTTCTAATGTGGAGTAATCAAATTCGCTTAAAAATGGCAATAGCGGCGTCTGAATTCTGTCTATTTCGATAGTCATAGAAGTTTTCAAATTATTAGAAGGAAAGTCATAGTGCGCGAGGAAGAATGAGTTTGAGATTGCTCCAGTTTGAGAGCTCAAATATTGGATTGATCCAGTGGAGGTCAAGCTGCTCAGATTTCCTACCGGTCTAAGATACCGATAATTGGTGGATCTAAATACAAATGTTCCGGTTCCATCTTCGGATATACTTAATGATGGGTTGAGTAGGCTTTTATTGGCAATCAGATTTGCGTTAAAGATAATCGGAAATAGCGTCCCCCCATTTTTAAGCGCCCATTCTGAAAACAAGATATTCTCCAGTTCTAGGGTGACAAAGTTCAGGAGCAGTCATGAAGATTTCATATGTAAGTCTACATAGATTCTCAACAATTTCAGAAGAATTGCTTACACATTTTGCCAGTGTAACTGTGCTTAGAGTTTGGATACCTTCTAGTCGGATACAAAAAATCCTGAAGCGAGTCAAGTCCTCTCATGTGAGGAAGCTCCTCGCACGAAGTCATTTTTTGGGATCCCAAGAAGTCGAATACAGAAATTCCTTGCTTTTAGAAATGGTCGTGCGATCCAGGAGTAGAGGCTCTACATTGTTTTGGCGTATCTTTTTTTCTTCAGTGTCCTTTTTTTTTAGAATTAGATTAGTCTGGCTTTTTTTTAGAAATGACTTGCTGATAATACCTGGGGATATCTGGGATTTGATCCCTCCAAGAATGCGGGTTCGAGTACTTCTTGAAATTCGATGGCTTACGCAAGATCTTATAGATACTTTGCGTATTCCTACATTGGAATATCACCAGGATAACGCATCCGAATCATCTGGAATTCCAGTTATGCCACGGAAGGTATTTCTAGAATTCAATGGCTACATCACCTACTCAAATGTTGCTAAACAGTCGATTCAACTCTCCGGAGCTGAGCCCAACAGAATTCTTGTTATTCCCCTATTGGAAAAAAACGCGCTTAATTTTGTCAATCAAGTTAAATTCTCACGATCAAATCGATTTCTATATGTGGGGCGATCTGCGCCGGATAAGCGACTTGATTTAGCAGTAGAGATTGCACAGAAATTAGGTATTCCAGTCGATATCGTTGGGAAGTACGATCCCGCTACGATTAAATGGCTTCAGAAACAAACTGGCGTTAACTTTATAGGGGCTATTCCTCATAATGAAGTTTTGGCGCTGATGGAATCTAACTTGGCCTTACTTGCGCCTGGTGCTGAATCATGGGGATTAGCGGTCGTCGAGGCGCTTCAGTCCGGGATGCAAGTCTATGCATCTAAGTATACCGGTGTTACAGAATGGATTAGTCACCCGAACTTACACAAACTTTCTGAAATGAATTCAGAGATATTCATTCGTGAATTTGGACTCAATCGACCAGCTACAGAAGTTTTGAGAATCTTTGACGACTGTGACATTGCAATTAAGTGGGAAAATTTTCTGTTAAAGAGAGTAAATTGATTTCTCAAGTTGTTCATCTGCAAACAAAACGCCGGATTTAATTGGAATTATCATGATTTACACGCAAAACTATTTCATCTGCCCAATTTTTCCCAACAAAATCCCATGTTAATTCTTTGCTTGCATTAAAGGCATTTTCAGATAGGTGGTACATATTTGTATCCATAATCTTGAGCGCTTCAAGTGCAATTGCTTTAATGTCAAGTCCAGTGAAGACACTTCCCGCCGAATATCGCTTTACTAAAATTGAAAGTGCGACTTTGCTAGAAATCAACGCTGGCAGTCCAAAACTCAATCCTTCTGCAACGGCAATCGCGAAATTTTCATCTTCTGAGGTGAGAATGAAACAGTCAGCGGATCTTAACAATTGCTCTTTTTCAAGACCGCCAACCCACCCTCTGTAGTCTACTTGAAGCAAACCAGGAGTTTTTTGATATTCATAAACTTGGTTGACTATTGATTGTTCACCGGTACCACAGACAATCAGCTTAATTGGCTTCGATGATAATTCTGAAGCTAGCTTGAGTGAACGCAAAGCGACATCAATTCTTTTTTTAGACGCCAATCTACCCATGTAGATAAAAGTAAAGCACGGATTATCGTGCTTTAGTTTCCTGGTTGATCCAAGATGTGTAGCAATACCCAATCCAACAACGCTTGTCTTGTTTTGCCACTTTACCAGAATTTCTTCTTTCTCACTTTCTGTTGCAACAAAAATTCTATCTGCTTTATTAACAACTCCCCTCATAAATATTGGACTAACAAAATATTTTCTGATCCGGTGTTTTCTTATCTGATATGAAGTCATAGATCCGTGAGGCATGACCGCAAATCGTTTATGTTGAATTCTTAAAATTAAGGCGCAAAGAATATTCTGAAAGTTATAAACTTGGTGAAGTGTAATGTAATCGGCTTTTCTGATTGAATCCCACAGAAAAATTAAATCCTTCCAACCACAAATCCCACCATATTTACTTGTCCATCTTGAAGGGTAATGATGCGTTTCGACTGCGTTTGACTCCAAAATCTCCTTGAAGTGACTTGAATTCCAACTGTCCAGAGTTTGACCAAAAACAGCTACGGATGTACTTACCCCCAATTTGACAAGTGCGCATGATGCACCAGTTACTGCTTCAGGAGGACCTCCAAAATTCTTATCAAGCCCAGACGTAATCATCAAAACGCGCATTCTTAAAGTCTACAGAGTTTCTCCTAGAAATTTGCGATTTCGAACTTATCTATCGCGGATTAACCTCGATAAGATACGTACATGAAAAGGGATCTTCAAGGTTTTAATCCTCATAATTCAGTGCCTGGAAAACTGTATCGTGCAATCTGGTATTTTGCAGATAATTTACTTATCAAGCCTTTTTTGGTCCCAAGCGTCGTGAAATCTCAAGTTCTGCGATCCTTTGGGGCGCAGATTGGGTCCAAAGTCATTTTCCGTAGAGGATTGAGAATTCATCTGCCTTTAAACTTAAACATTGGCGACAACTGCTGGATTGGTGAAGCGGTTTGGTTTATCAACCACGAAAAAATCACAATCGGTTCTGATGTCTGCATTTCTCAAAGGTCAATTATTTGCTCTGGTGGCCATGATTATCGAAGCGCTTCACTTGAGTACGCCCATAAGCCAGTGACAATTAGAGATGGCGCATGGATCTGCCTTGATGCAAAAGTCCTACCTGGTGTAACCATTGGTGAGTGCTCCGTTGTTTCCGCTGGTGAAATTGTTCGTAAATCAGTACCGGACTATTCCATGTTGATCGCAGGCGAGATTCGCCCAATAGAACCACCCAGGTAGTTACAAGATGTCCCAAGTACTTCTAGTAACTACAAACTATTGGCCAGAGCCAACTGGAATATCTGTCTACACAACTGATCTTGCAGAAAGCCTTAAGGCGGTTGGTAATTCGGTAACTGTATTGACCAGTCTGCCGCATTACCCATGGTGGAGAATTCCAGCTGAGTATTCACATATGGTTGAAGGTAAATCTGAACAAAGCGGTGTCTTTATAATTCGCGCTAAGCACCTCATTCCACCGAAGATGAATGCACTTATTCGTATTCGCTTTGAAAGTTCACTCTGGTGGAATTTGAGAAGAATTTCTAAAGAGTTTAAAACTGGAGATTTTGATGCAATCGTCGCCTGCGTCCCAACGGTTGCTGCTGGAATTGTGGGAAAGCGCATTGCCAAGAAGCTAAGAATTCCCTTTGGCCTAATTGTGCAGGATCTATCAGGCGCTGGTGCAAAGCAATCTGGCTTGCGCGGTGGAGCGCTTATTTCAAAGATTGCCCACTTTGTTGAAGGACGAGCACTCCACGCAGCTAACGGCTTAGTTGTGGTCTCCCCGGCTATGAGAGATGTTGTTGTTGGGCTAGGTGTTGAGAAATCGCGAATTAGCCAAATCCTTAACTACTCAGCTCGATCAATTGTTGCCATTGAAAAAGCTGATGCTCGCAGACGCTTTTCCTGGCCCGCAGATGATTTTATTGTGATCCACACCGGCAATATGGGAGCAAAGCAAGATCTTGAAAATGTTGTTAAATCTGCTGATTTCTTGGGAAGTAACTCTCAGATCAAGATTTATCTAGTTGGACATGGAAACCAAGAAAGTACATTGAAGACGCTCTGTAAAGGTAAGAGCAATATTTCGGTCTTACCGGCGGTCTCTGATGCAGATTACTCAGCGTTGTTATCAGCTGCTGATTTGTTACTGGTGAATGAGCGAAGTACTCAGTTGGAGATGAGCCTGCCAAGTAAATTGACTTCTTATCTCTATAGCCAGCGCGCTGTGATTGCTGCTGTGCCCCGCGGCGGTGCAACCTGGAAGTTCTTAGATGGTGTAGCTGAGTTAGTTGAGGCGGGAGATCCAATCGCATTGGCTAGAGCAATTGAAGAACTCAGTCAAGAGCCGGAGAAACTCGCTGATTTAGCTAAACGAGGAAGAGTTTTTGCTGATGCAAACCTTGATTCTGAAGTTGGACGTAAGAAGTATCTGAATTGGGTTGCCGAGCTAGTTCAGTCTAAGTAAAAACCGATAGTAGGTCTTATTTTCTGAGGGGCTAACCCCATAAACTTAAGGTCTTACCCATTGGAGAAGCATGGCTACCGACTTTCATGCACGCGTACTTGTGGCAGAGGATGAAGAGTTCACGCTAAATCTTCTGCGCGAAGTGCTTGAGGGTGCAAACTTTCAGGTAGAGGCGGTGACCTCGGTAGCGCAGGCAATTGCGCTGGTGGGTACCTTTGATCCGCATGTTGTGATTACAGATTTGAACTTCGGTGTGGGGCCAAGCGGTGCCGACTTGTTGCAGTTTGTTGAGAAGGATTACCCATGGGTGGGCAAGGTCGTGCTGACTTCGCATGCTTCCCCGGCCCTTGCTATTCCTAACGGTGTGGCCATTCCTGCTGGGGTTACATATTTGGTCAAATCTGAGTTGGGTTCAATTACTGATCTGGTCAGGGCGGTTGAAGAATCAATTTCTAATTCAACATCTGCGGCTGTACGCCCTGAAATAGACAATGAGCGGATTGTTATTAGCGCTACGCAAGGTGAGATTTTGTTGATGCTTGCTGAAGGGTTTACCAATGCTGCGATTGCGCGCAAGCGCGGGACATCACTTCGTGCAACAGAGACGCTGGTGCAGAGAACTTTTGCGAGCTTAGGCATTAAGAGTGATGAGGATTTCAATCCTCGGGTCTTGGCTGTGCGCATGTGGCAGCAAGGCAAGGTTGTTGTGAAGTGACATCTCCTGCGCAGCGATTTAAATACGCAGCAACGGGACGTTGGGCCGTCTCCATACGCACCTATCTCGTATTAGTCTTCCCCTTTGGTTTTCTCACTTCTATCGAACGCGAACAGTTACTCAATGGAGTTGGCATAACACAGGCTGCAACCATTGCCTTTGCCGGAGAACTCACTGCAAGTCTCTACCTCTTTCTTGTGCAGCTCTTTGTTCTTGGAGATCGTAAAACCAAACTACAAAAACTCTCACGTTGTCTCTTCGTCTGGGTTTCAACTGGGCTCGTGCGTGGAGGATTCACAGCTATCTATGCCGTATGGGCCTTTGGGTATGAGGCAGAGCTACCCATTCGCCTTCCAGCAGCCGTTTTATATACGGCAGGTGCCATGGCAGTGACCGCCTTTTACTTTGGCACGATCGAGCGCAGACGTCTTGAGACTCAAGCCCTGAACTCACTTGGTGGACTACTTCATGAAGAGCGCACTCAGCTCACAGACCAAGAGGATGAGAAGCGAAAGCGTGTTCTCAGCGTCTTTGAATCACAATTGCTACCGCAAGTAGTTGTACTCAGATCAGGTATTCAGAAGTTGTTGGCAGGTCGTGATGCAGATAATGAGCAAGGCCTTCACCAACTTCTCACCCAGAGCCAAGAGATATCAAGGGCGATCAACCAGCAGAAGTTAGAGTATGAGGCAAGTAGCAAGAGCTACCAAGATGGATATAACTCTGGGCCACAGATTACTTACTGGTCACAGGTGATCCCAGAGATAATCTCTATTCGTCTCACCTTCTTGGTGATGGTTTTAGGTTCGGCCACGGGTCAATTCCCGCGAAATGGAATTAAAGGCATTGCGGCAGGAATCATGGGTGCAATCTTTGTCGTCTCAATCCTTGCACCTATATCTGTTCTTATTAAGCGATTTCCCGCAAATCGCTATTTCTTCATGCCCCTGGGCTTTGCCGCGGCATTTTCTGTGCAATATGTCTTTAACCTTTATCAACCCACATTGGGATTTCATCTAAATAATCCTTATGCACCTTGGTACTCAGGTTTGAAATCTGTCTACGGAGTCTACGTAGCCTCCGTAATTGCCTCTGTCGTAGTCAATATTGGTCGAGAATTTGAAGGCGCCAACACCAAGGGTTTGGGTTTACGCGATGCAATCCATCTCTTATCGCTGCGCAATGAAGTCATTGATCAATCTCTCTTTGATACTCGCTTTGGAACGCTACAGGGAAAGATCGCTGGAGTAACGATGGCGCTGCATTTGATGGAGACACAGAGTTTGGGTCAGATCAGCGCATCGCGTAAGAAGGAGCTGCTGGAAAGTGCCAATCAGCTACTGGGCGAGAGTATGCATTCAATTGAATCTCTCACATTGAAGGCGCTATGAAACAAGCGAGTATTTTTGATGAGGTGCGACAGGTTGTCAGATTGCTTCCGGCTGGACTCATCAACACAAAAGTGTTTCTATGGACCTATCCCATCTCCCTCGTCTTAGCTGTTGCGACAACCCCAACGAAGATTGATGGGGGCAAGGAGCTTCTACTCTGGCTCTTGCTTGGGTTTCTTGCCCACAGCGCTATGTATCCATTTGTGTACTACGGAAGAACTTCAAAAAAACTTTTAGAGCAAGTTCTCCTTGTAATCCTCATGGGTATGGCTCGTGGTTCCGTCATTGGCCTAATATCTCCATTGATGGGGCTTGAGGATGCACTCTCTTTGCCAGTTCGCGTTCTGAACTCAGCGCTTGCAGTGTTTTACTGGATGCAAGCAGGGGCAATTATTGTCCAATACAGCTTTACCTTCAGAGAGAAGGTTAAGGAATTCCTGACTGAAATCCTTGAGAAAGGAATCGTTGACCTTCCTCAGGTCGCAAAGAAATCTACGAGCGAATTGGTATCAATCATTGGAGCGCTTCAAGAGAAGATTGTGAAAACAGTCGGGCGCTCACCAAGCCGATCTGATATCCACCAAGCATCAAGAGATATTGATTTACTCATCAATGAACATATCCGTCCACTTTCGCAGGCGCGTTGGAAAGATGGAAACTTGCTCTGGATAAAAGCTGGTTTCTTCTCAGTCATGCGAAGAACGCTGACCAATCAGAAAATCCCGGCAATTCCAGTCATACTTTTAACGCTTCCTTTTACTTTTGTTACACAGACGAGCAGAATCGGATTTTGGGCAACTTGTGTTGTCCAAGTGACATGGACATCCATGGTGGTCATTCTTGATCGCGCGCTCTTGCCAAAAATGAATAGTGAGCAGGGATTCTGGAAAATAAACCTTACCTTTATTGCGGCGCTATTTACCGTTATTTATCCAATAACTTTCACACTTCAAATTTTAGCTACAGTTGATGTGAAATCTTCAATGTCAGGCATGATTGCGGGATATGTGCTAAGTGGCTTCACTGCGATCTCACTATTCATAATCGGAGCCATGCTCTTTAGCATCCAGGAAGACCAAGGCTTTGCATTTCAATTTCTGAGCGGCATCATTAAGAAAGGGGATCTTGCGACTCTGCTGAAGCAGACTCAGAGTGGAAATACTGATTCCCAATTCGCTCAATATGTCCATGCTGAAGTGCAATCTCAACTCATTGCCTGCAAGCTCTTACTACTCAAGGCAGCAGAGTCTGATTTTGAAATATTTCCCCCAGAAATCACCGCTCAAATCGTTGAGCGCATGGAGAAAATAAAACAGCCATACCAACGCCCTTCTGCGAAGGTGACGAGCAAGAGATTGCCCGAAATAGCCCAATCGTGGAAGGGCCTTGCAGAGATTGAATTTGAACTAATTCCAGAATTTAGTGAGTTCCATAGCCAGAGTGAAATTACATCGCAATTAATTGAAGAGGCGGTGGTTAATGCAATTCGCCATGGAAAGGCCTCAAAGATATCCATTAAAGCGATGGCAAGTGGCTCATCTATTTCAGTATCGGTTCGAGATAATGGTTCGATGCAGATAGATAAAACTAGCGCTGGTCTTGGAACCATTCTGCTCAACACCTTTACGCATAGTTGGTCTTTAGAACGAGAAGGAGATCAATCTCTCTTAACTTTTAGCATTCCTTCAGGAAAGCCAAACTCGCAATGAAGAAGTCATTGATTCAGAGAATTAAAGAGCGAGTCAACCGCCAGCAAGTTGTCATCCTTGCGCTGATGCTTATTCCTGATGCCATTGCGATTGCACTATCGGCTGTGACCGCTTATAACTTTAGATTCCCAGATGCAGCAGCTCTTGTTGACGGGAAACCTGCAATCGCTCAATTTGAGTACAAGGGAATTCTTTTTGTCTTAGTCTGTGCCTGGATTCTTGCGCTTGTTACTACCGGCACTTATCGCTTCAACCATGCAACCCTGGTTATCTTCAACTTGCGCATGATTATCAAGAGATCATTCACTTACTTCTTTATTCTTGGATTTCTCTCATTCATCTTAAAGGCATCGTTCTCACGTTCTGTCTTCTTGGTGATGCTCGCGAGCGGCTTGGTCTATCTCTTTATCGTGCGCATCAGCGTCTATGGTTTTGTGCTTCGCCCTATGATCATGCGTAAGAAAGTCTCATCCAAGATGATGATCGTCGGTCGCCTAAAGAGTGATTTAGAAGAACATAGTGACTGGTTGATCGCTCACCGTAAACTTGGTTTCACAATTGCATCTCGTTTGGTCTGCACTGAGATCAATAGCATCTGGATTGAAGAGTTCGATCGATTGGTGCGTTACCAAAAAATCACCGAAGTATTGATGCTTCCAGGCATGGAATCTGACCCTAACTTCTCTAAATTCATTCACTACTGTGAAGATCTTGATATCCATGTCAACTGGATCCCGCTTGATTCTGGCAACCTTGGATATTGGTTGATTCCATCTCCTCAAGAAGGAATTCCATTCCTTACCTTTGAAAAATCTGAAATCTCACTGCCCTGGCGCGTCCTCAAGCGCTCTTTCGATCTCGCCTTTGCTATCTCTCTATTGATCCTTTTGAGTCCACTCTTCCTTGTGATAGCAATCGCTGTTTTGATTTCAAGTGGCTGGCCGGTTTTCTACTCACAAAAACGTGTGGGATTGAATGGAAAAACCTTTAAGTTCTATAAATTCCGTTCCATGATTAAAGATGCGGACAAAATTATTGATGAAGTTGAAAATGTTCATGCGGGTGATCATGTTATTTTCAAGAATAAGCAGGATCCCCGCGTGACGCCGGTTGGTCGCATCTTGCGTAAGTACTCGCTAGATGAGCTGCCACAGTTCCTGAATGTAATCAACAACAGCATGTCTGTTGTGGGACCTCGTCCTGCTCTGCCGAGCGAGGTTAGTATTTATAACTCCATCTATGAACGTCGCTTGATTGCAAAGCCTGGGATTACTGGGCCGTGGCAGATTTCAGGGCGTTCAGATCTTGATCTGCGCACGAGCGTTGCGCTGGATTTGAACTATCTGATTAACTGGAGCTTTACTCGAGATCTCTGGATTATTGTTTCCACAATTGGTGCTGTATTTAAAGGTAAGGGCGCTTATTAAGCCTTCTTATTATCTTGGCGCTTTAACTCTTCTTTAAAGCGTTGACCCTTTATGTGCTGAAAGTTCTCTTCTAACGCCTGGCGCGATAGAACATCAGCACTTGGTGCGTACTGTCCTTCTTGAGATCCGCGCTTTGCATATGGGCGGTAATTGGCGCCGTAATAACGTGGATAACCGTAGCGGTACCCATATTCGTATTCCAGTGATGATTCTGGGATCTTGTTAATTATTACTCCAAGAATTGTTGAACCAACCGCCTTAACCGCATCGCGTGAACCGATGAAGTGTGGTTTCTTGGTAACGCCGGCATGGACAACTAAAACACAGCCATCGGCTTTGGCGGAAACAATTGCTGCATCTGTAACAGGCAGTAACGGTGGGCAGTCGATAATCACATATTCAAATTGCTTACGGAGAGTGTCAATCAGCTCTTCAAACTTTTTAGAACTCAAGAGTTCAGCTGGGTTGGGCGGGACCATTCCTGAAAGTAGAACTTTTAACCCAGTAGATTCATAAGGGTGAAGCATTGCTTTGACCGCTTGCGGTGTGATTTTCTTAGGACCAGAAATTAGATCGCTTAATCCCTCAGACATTGATGACATCTCAAGATACAGCGGCACCTTAGGTCGACGCAGATCTGCCTCAACAAGAACCACCTTTGCTCCAGCTTGTGAAAGAGAAAGTGCAAGGTTGATAGATGAAGTTGTCTTACCTTCATTTGGAAGAGCTGATGTAATCACAATTACCTGTGGGTGGGCATCCGGGTTCAAGAATTGAAGATTGGTACGCAATGTGCGAAAAGCTTCGGTACGGGCGGCGTAGCGTCCGATTTGTGTAACAAGTGGCTTTTCATCTGCAATCTCGTCGAAACCAATTGCTGCAAGTAGTGGAGTGCCAAGAAGATCATCTTCATTTTTAACCGTGTTATCGAGCAACTTGCGAAGAGATGCAAGTCCAATGCCTAAACCAAATCCAAGAAGCAGACCGAGTGCAAGGTTGATTGCCTTCTTTGGCGATGCTGGTGCACCAGCAGGAATTGCATCCTTAACCGTTGAAACTTTTACAGGTGAATCAACGCCGATGCCGTGCAGTTCCAGATCGCCAACGGTGATTCCAAATTGTTCGGCAACTGCGTTTGCGATAACGGCGGCGCGCTCTGGATCGGTGTCTGTGACTGTAAGTGAAATCAAAACTGTATCAAGAGGTGCCGATGCTGTGACCATTGAGCTAAGGGTCGTTGCATTCATCTTCAGGCCAAGTCGCTCAATTACAGGCTCGAGGGTTTTTGGGCTATTAATAATTTGCGCGTATGACTTCACTCGCTGTTGTGAGAATGATGAACCTGTTGCGAGCGCAGAAATATCAAGAGTTGATGCCGGGGTAGATACAAATATCTGCGCTTGTGATTCATATAGAGGAGTGGTTGTAAATGTAATTGCAGCAGCAATGATCAGGCCAACCATCGTGCTTGCAGCGATGATGATGCGGTTTTGAACAATCAGGCGCCAGTATTGAATTAGTTCCATACTCACCCCCAGCCATGGTCAGGAATAGCCTGATATTTATGGCTTAATGCTAGGCAGTGAGCGAGAAAAGAGCATCCGGCCCTACTTCAAAGGGTCGGTTTTTACTAATTTCTTGAGCGATTTCTCAGTCGTAATAACCGAACAAGGGCAATACCGATCAGCACACTCATGCAGTTGGATAAGAAGTCGGCAAGGTCGCTTACTCGTCCTGGAATAAGCAGTTGAGTGAACTCAAAGAAGGCGGAAAGGGCTGCACCGTATAGGAAGATCTTTTTGAGCGACACCAACGGATAGATCGCTTTGAGGATGACGGGAAGCGGAATCAGCATCAAGAAGTTCCCTAACGCAACTAGACGTGTGTCGGCATAGAGAATTTTATAGAAGAAGCTGCTGTGTATCTGAAGATACTGGGCGATTTGCGATTGATTGCCATTTACGAGTACGGGACGAGGAAAGAGGACAAAGAGTGAAAGAGAGAATAGGTAGATTGCACATGCAACACCCGCAATTTTCCGCCTTGGCAATTGTCTCCTTCGGTCTGTCACAACGTAACCTTAACTCATGCGCATCGTGACGGTCTGCCTGATGAATCAGGCGCGTTCACCTTTTGCGCAAGCGGTGCTCGAGCGTAACTTCCCTGAAGATCAGGTTTCATCGACTGGCGTAAATGCAATAGAAGGCACTTCCATACTGCCGGCAGTAATCGATACTGCGAAGAATTGGGGAGTTCCAATTACTCAGATTTCATCTCGCTCACTTGCCAGCGCAAGCGGCGATGTAATGGGCGCAGATTTAGTTATAACCGCTGAGAACTCACATAGCGATGCGATCCGTAATCTGGGATATGCGGGTGCGCTTCGCAGTTATGAAGAAATTGTTGAAGATCAAGATTTCACCCCGGTAGATCCCGGTGGCCTATTGCCTGATGCAATGATGCGCGAACTTGGCAAAGTTGGGGCTCTCACGCTGCGTGCTGCCATTGATGCCAAGGGATTTCCCCACGTAAATAGCATCGATGCTGTTTTGCCTTACGGAGTTAGCGATTTAGGAATGGCACTTGCTTCGGCGCAATTCTCTCGCATCGCAAGTGGTGCGATATTGGTCGATGCCGATCTGCGCGCGCCATTATCTGGCGAGATCAAAGAGCTCGGTTTAGAGAGAGTTTTCTTTGACGTTGACCAATTTGGACTTAGTGAAACTCCCCCGATCAACACAAATCAGATACTCACTCACAGCCGTCAAGTTGATTTTCCGGAAAAATACTTCCTATCACCTTCGTGGCGGGAATGGATTCGCGCACTTGCAGAACAAGCACCCGTAGTAATGGTTACCGCACCCCGCCATTCACGCATGCGCCGACTTGCCGATTCCTACCTTGCTTCCTATATGTCTGATGAATTCACGGTAATTTCAGCATGATTAGCCGGGTATTTAAGGTTTTAGGGATATTTCTAGGTATTTACGCACTTGTCTTTGCAGTTCACATATCTATTGCAGCAGTGCATGCAAAAACTTACCTGTCATCGCTAAGCGGTGAATACGATCGCGCATCACTTGATAAGCAATCTGGCAATCTGGCCGCTGATATCAACCATATATTTTTCGATCTAAATCTTCCGGTTATTAAGCAAGTAACTGCAGCTTTTGGAGTTGACTTCACACCTATACGAGATGAAGTAATAGCAACGGTTAAGGCCAGTTCTTGGCTGGCAGGAGCCGATGCGCCAAAGCGTTACATGATCGCTTTTCAAAATAGCGCAGAAGCCCGTGGCACAGGCGGGATCCTGGGTGCATTTGCCATTGTGGAGATGAATAAAGGTGCCTTTACGGTGATACGTACAGGCTCAAATGCTGTGCTTTATTCACTTAAGGATGTGCCAGTTAAAGTTCCGGCAGAATTTACAAAGCTTTATGGCAAGAACCCCGCAATTCTGCAGAATTCGAACCTCTCCCCTCACTTTCCTTATGGCGCACAAATTTGGATGGGGCTATGGAAAAAGCAATTTGGTGAGCAATTAGATGGAGTGATTGCAGTTGATCCCAGCGCCCTTAGTTATGTTCTAAAAGCCACTGGACCGATCACTCTGAAAACAGGTGAGGTAATCACCAGCGATAACGTCGTAGCAGAGACGTTGCAAAAGGCTTATAAGCGTTATGAGACCAATAACAATGCGCGTAAGCAATATTTAGTAGAAATTATGAACGCAGCGGCAGCCAAGATTACTAGCCGACAATTTTCTAAGCTGGAGATGGCAAAGGCTATTAAGACAGGGTTGATTGAAAACCGAATCTTGATGTATTCAGAAGATGCCGGAGCTGAAAAATATTTGGCTGCCGTTCGACTTGGTGGGTTCTTAGAAACGTCGCCAAATAATGAGTTCCGAGCAGTCATTCAAAATATTGATGCCAGCAAGCTTGATTATTACCTGCAAAAATCTGTGACCATCGAAAGCAAGTCTTGCAAAGTTCCTAAGCAGACACAGGTGCGTGTTCGACTTACAAATACTTTAAAATCCGGTAAAGGTTTGCCCGCTTATGTTTTAACGCGAGCAGATAAAGGAAAACCTACAAATCTAGTAACTGGGCAACATAGATTTAAGCTATTTATTTATGGTCCAACCGATGCCAAGCTCGTCTCTGTATTGAGAGAGAACCGCACCAATGGCTTAGGCGGAGGCTCCACCGAACGTGGCCGGCCGATATATGTTGCAGATGTTGACCTAGCACCAGGTGAAAGTGAGAACTTGCTTGCCAACTTCGCTGGCGGAGTAGGTAAAATTACATTTGTTGATCAACCTTTGGTGCGACCAACGCAACTTTCCATTCAAGGTGGGTGTTAAGTAAGTATGCGTAAACTTTCGCAACGCCACATAATCTCTGCGGTAACTACCGTTGTGTTGTCGTTGCTATTTGCGCAATTACCAAATACATCAGCACCTGCAGTCGTTTACTGCTTAGGTCCTGCCGCCTATCCCCCAGATTTGCCTGATTGTCTTGACCCAGTAGCTGAAGCCCAGAAAGTCGCGCAGAAACAAGCAGAAGATGCGGCATTAGCCGCGGCTTCTGCGGCGGCGAAAGCGCGGGCCGACAAGGAAGAGCAGGATGCAATTGCAGCATCAATCGCGGCTGCTAGTTCGCAAGCAGACTTTAAAGCTGCGGCCGACCGGGCAAAAATAGCAGCGGATAACGCAGCAATTGCAAAACAACAAGCCATAGATGCGGCGGAGGCGGCCCTGACGGCTGAGAATAACAAGAAGGCAGAAATTGCAGCAGCAAAGACTAAAGCTGAAACTGCAGCAGCAAATTTGGTGCGCGAAGCCGCAGCTGCTGCTGAAAAAATTCGTTTGGCAGAAGCAGCTGTCGAAGCCCAGCGAGTTGAAGTACAACGGCAGAACGATTTAGCAGCTGCCGCACTTCGTGAATATCAAGCCAAGCAGGCTGCACTGCAGGCAGAAGTTGATGCAAAGAATGCCGCGGCGGCCCTGGCCTTAGAAGAGGCAAATTCTAAAGCAACGGCAAACCGTGCAGCAGTTGCAGCAAAGGATGCCGCTGATTTAGCAGCAGCTGAAAAGGCAAGACTTGCTCAAGAAGCGGCGACTAAAGCGAGTGCATCTGCCAATTCAACACTTGATGCGCTCACTGCTTATCAAAACGCGGGCGGGACCCTTCTGCGCGCAAACGTTTCCACAGATACTCAAACTATTACAGATGAAGTTCTGCCGGAATTTCCTGACGCCAAATACATTAGTCCCGATTTAACAGCGCTAAGAGCTGCATATATTGCTGCAAAATTAATTAGTGATAAAGATGCATCTGATAAAGCAGCTGCGGATGCAGCAGCCGCTGCTGCGGTTACTGCCAAGGCTGCTGCAGATGCAGCTGCTGCCGCTGCCGCAACAGCCGCTGCCGAGGCAAAGGCCCGTCAGGATGTTGCCGATGCAGCTAAAGCCGTTGCCGATGCTGCAGCAGCTGCCGCATTGAAAGTTGCACAGGATGCGGCCAAACTTGCTGCAGAGGCGGCGGCCAAGAAAGTACGCCTTGATAACGCTGCAGTAAAAGCCGCTCAAGATAAATTGAAATTGGAAAATGATGCCAAGGCGGCCGCTGCTGAATATGCAGCACGCCAAGCTGAGTTGCTGGCCGTTGCGGCTGCCAAAGCTGCCGCAGATGCGGCATCCAGTGCGGCGACTGCTCGTTCAGATGCCCTCGATGCCGCCGCTAAGTCTTTAAGTGATGCTGCTACCTCATCCGGAAATTATGCAGATGCAGCAGCGGCTGCCGCTGCCTCCTTGCAAGAAGCCAACCGTCAATCAGATGCTGGATCAAATGCAGCCGCCGAAGCAGAAGTCGTAGCCGCTAACGCAAAAGCCACCGCAGATCGAGCACTTGCCGCTCAGGTTGCCGCCGAAGAAGCTGCTGCTGCGGCTGTTGTGGCAGCTGCTGCTGCGGCCAAAGCTGCATCCGATGCAGCTGCTGCACGTGCAGCTGCTGCTGCCGCGAATCAGGCAAAACCAGTTACCGATAAGCAATATTCACTTCTTGTAGCTGCCGCACGGCGCGAGGCTGAAGATGCAGCTATAAAGAAGGCAGCTGAGGAAAAAGCGAAAGCAGATGCTCAAGAGGCTGCAGATGCAGCAGAGAAGGCTGCGGCAAATACGGTTCAGGCTGAAATTGAAGCTGCGCGCAAGAAGGCAGATGATGCAAAGGCTGAGGCAGATCGATTGGCGGCAAAAGCTGCTGAAGATATAGCGGCAGCTGATGCAAAGGCCAATGCAGCAATAGATGCTGCAAAGAAGAAAGCACAACAGATAATCGACAAAATTAAAGAGAACTTGAATAAATTGGCAGCATCAGCTGCGCAATCTGCAACAAAATATCGAGATAAAGAGAAACTATTAACCGATAAAGCCAACGCTGCGACTCAAGCGATGAACGATGCTAAAAATAAAGCTTCTCGAACTGCTGAAATTGCTAATGCCGCAGCAGTTGAGCTAAAAACTGTCACTAATCAGGTGATAAATTATCAGAACCAGCAAAAAGTTATAGTCAGCCAAGAAAAGACCATAAAGGCTGCAATTAACATGAGCGAAGAGAAATTGAACTCTTTAATTAAAGAATTTGAAAAATCGCGAATTGAAATTGCATCTTATGTCGTAACTTACAATTCTGCTAAGACTGAGGCTGATATTGCCTCTAGAGACGCGGCAATTAAAAAAGAGGCAGCCCTGCGAAGCGCAGTTATTGCAGATAATGCAGTCGCGGCATATAAGACTGCCGCTGGTATAAAAACCCTAATCTCAACGCAAAAGCCTTTTACAATCAATAATGTTGAAGTAGGAGCCGATCTTCAAACAACGGTAAGCGCTACCGATATTGCCAAGTTAAAGAAGCTTGCAGATCAGGCAGTTGCCCGCCAAAAGCAAGATCAAAAGGATGCCGATATTTCGGCAAAGCGGGCAGAAAAAGCGCTGGCAGATTTCCAGAAAATTAAGTCGGTACTGGAAGGTAAAGTTGCCGCCGCAAAGCTGTTGCAAGAAAAGATTCGCGCCATGCAGGATCAACTTGCAACTCACCGCCAATCCTTGGCTAGCGCTGTTATCGCTAAGAATGAACTGGCTAAGCGGGTAAGAAATTCACAGTCAATCGTGGCAGCCAAACTCAACGAACTAACTATTACTCAAGTCGAAGCGCAAAAGGCTAAGGTAATCGCCGATAGCGCAATTCTTACAGTTAGCAAATATCGAAGTGACGCAACAAATGCTGACAAGGTTGCCACGGCCAATGAAGCGGCGATTGAGGCGGCAAAGAGAGCTGCGCTAGATGTAACTGAATCCAGCAACTCAATCGACAAGATTGTTACCTCAAAGGTAGAAGCTGATTCGATCGCATCACTACCGGTAATTTTCAGCATCGCAGCCGTGGCAGTTGCGGTGAGCTTCTTTGCAACGTTGGCTATAAGGCGTCTGCGCCGGCGTTCAAAGAGTTCTAGGCCTCGTTTTGAAGAATTTGATGCAGATATTCAGCTCGACTTTGATCGGATACTTGCAGAAATACGTGCATCAGATTCGAATCAAAGGCTAGAGGGAGCTACCAAAGTTGCGACAAAGGCGAAGACAGTTAAGAAACCGGTATTAAAGAAGTCTTCTAAAAAGAACTAAACTTCTCAATAAACTCCTAATTCGGCGGCTCTATTTATTGGATAAACCACTTATGATTCCCTGATGAAGCGACAGAATTTCACGCTCTCCGATGGGCGAAACCTCGAGTACTTAACGAATGGTTTGAAATCCGAGACCGCAATAATTCTTCATGCCGGCACAACTCAAGATATAACTGGTTGGCAGACCTGGCTCGAATACTTCGCAAACCAAGGTGTCTTCGCACTTTCTTTTGGACGGAGCGGTTACGCAGCAAGCACACCAATGCGTGGTCGCATAACAATCGATGTAGCAAAAGATATTGCTGAGCTCGTTAGCTCCCTTGGAATAACTAAATTTGTAAACATTGGGCTATCAGGTGGTGGCCAACATGCGATTGCCACTGGGTTAGATCCAAGATCTGTTGGCGTTGTAACAGTCGGCAGCTTGGCACCATTTGCAGAAATGGGCGAAGATTTCTATACAGGTATGCAACAAGCGGATTTAGATGAATATGCCGATGCGCTTAAAGATATAAGCCTCTTGGTTGCTCGCTTTCAAAAATGGCAAGATGGTGATCTTGGCGAGACTATTACGGGAGCTGAACTTAGTGTGCAAGATAAGTTGGCAGCTGAAAAACCAACTTGGAAAGTTCTTCTGGATTCATGTGCCTTAACGATGGCCCAAGGTTGGGGCTGGGTGGCAGATGATTACAGCTCTTACCTAAAACCTTGGGGATTTGATCCGCGCGACGTAAAGGTGCCAACTGTTATCTGGCAGGGCGGCTTGGATAAGAACGTTCCCGTGCAACACGGCAAGTGGCTCACTAAAAATATGCCGAATGCGCGGCTTGAACTTCGCGAAGAGGAAAGCCACTTAGGAATTTTTGTTAATTACGAAGAAGAGATTATGCAGAGCGCGATTGCTCTGCTTACTGCTTAGCCGGTTGCATAGGAAGACCAGGTTGTCCTGGCGCCATTGGCTTCATCTGATAACCACTTGGGCATTGCACAGGTGATTTACCTGTTACTTGTTTTGATTCTGTTCCTTTTGTACAGGTAATAGTTATGTCAGCATTTGGATCAAATTGCGGTGCTGGCCCATCGGGTCCTGGTCCCATTGGTTTCATCTGATAACCACTTGGGCATTGCACAGGTGATTTACCTGTTACTTGTTTTGATTCTGTTCCTTTTGTACAGGTAATAGTTATGTCAGCATTTGGATCAAATTGTGGCGCAGGCGCATTTGGTTGTTGTTGCCCCGGTTGGTTTGGAGTTCCTGGTTGTCCTGCTGGTGATTGCGGTGCAGGCATATCGGCAGGTGCATCTGGTTGTTGTGCAGCAGGCTGAGCAGGAGTCGATGGCGCTTTTCCTGGTGTTGCCGCACTCATTTTGTAACCAGCCGGACATTGTGGTTTCACACCGGTCACTGTTTTCTTTGTTGTTCCTTTTGTACAAGTGATGGTTACTTGAGCTTGTTGGGCAGCAGGTGCTGCGGTGTTTTGCATCTTGTATCCACTTGGGCACTGTGGTTTCACGGCGGTAACTAATTTCTTGGTGGTTCCCTTAATACATGTAATAGTTACTTTCCCGTCTGAAGGAGAAGGAGCTGCTGCTTGATTACCCGCGTTACTTGGAGTTTTTGTGGTGGTTGCTGAAGTGGATTTAGCCCAGCCATCTAACTTTACGCTAACTGTTGGTGGTGCGCCTGTATACATGAAGTTATCGGCGTGCAGGTTTACCCACTCTTTATTGGAACCAAGCACTACCGTTGCAGTCTTCTTCTCCCCCGAACCATCGTAAGTAACTTCAATATTTGCATAGGCTGGAAGCTTTGACATCCCATATACACATTTGATCAGATCTGCCCGCATGGTAAATGCATATCGCCCAACGTTCTCGGTTTTGCCATCTGGCTTATATGTAGGAGCTGCTATCTTGTAGGCAAGAGCGCCTTCATTTCCATCCCACTTGGGAGAGCCAGGCTCATATACGGAGGCATTGCTCGTAACGATCCCTTGCACGCCATCAGATTTTTGGCAGGAGGTTGCAAAGCTTTGAGCTCCGCTAGATGTTGTATTCAGGCGCCAAGTTAAGCTATTTGTTAACGCGGTGTTATTAAATAACGTGGCCATTGATGAGTAGTAACGGACTGCGCTCTGATCATCAGGATCAACTCCTGCAATATCTAGATTCTTACCAGCACCCGCAGTTAATCCGCGCCGTGACTCATCTAAATACTTGGAGACTGCTCCAGTATTTGCAAGCCACTTGCCAGTCATAATCTCCTCAAGCGGGCTCGCCTCAACAATTAACTCTGAGTAGTCATCATTGTAATTTTCAGTATATGCAACTGGTTTTTCTAGGCGACCATTGAGCCAGCCGGTAATCACCTTTGGAATCCTTAAATCAAGTGCAAATCTTAGATTCGAAGCAAAGGCGATCCTCTGATAACAAACCCCGGTATCAACTGCCAAGCATCCGCTAACGCCAGATCCCTCAACTAACATCGGACTTTCAAATTTCTTCACCGGATAAATAGATAAACGAAGACTTTTTTCTGAGGCATCCCAAGTCGAGACACCAACTGGTCTATTAAATAGAGCACTTACCAACCCAAGAATCAGGTAGTCCGTGCTCTTGCCCCCATCGTTGATTCTCCAAATCCAAGGTCCATCAGAGCCTGGATAGCCTGAATTTGTCTTAGAGTTAAAGGTAGATGCCCATCCTGGACTGGTCTTGCTATAAATTCTTGTAACTGGATCAGCTTTGATCTTTGTGCCATCTTCTTTTACTAAGTTCAAACTCTTGATGCAGGCAGCTATTTGCCTAGCATCACATGAACCCATCGCCACGTCATATTTAATTTGTTGGAATGATGAATCGGCGAGTGCAGATACGCACTTAGGATCATCAGGGGTCTGACAAATTATCGCGCCAGAACTAGCACCACCTGCGCTCTGTTTTTCTAATGAGATGAATGACTTGAAATTAACTTGGTTCTGATCAAAGTAGACCATGGCATTATTTGAAGAACTTGGTTCAATGCCACGCAGAATTGAGCGAGCATCTTTAATTACCTCTGGATCCTCGGGCGGGCTAAATGCAGGTCCGTTAGGGGCGGCGTTACCTGGCTGTGGAGTATCAACCGCGAATGAAGACGTTGTGAAAGCGGGTATCAATAAGGCGGTTGCGAGAAGAATTACCGAACCTTTTCGCCATGAAAATATCACGCTCCATATTCTAGAAGGTGCATACTAAAATGACTAGACCTAGGCCTAAAAACCTACTTCTTCTTATATCCCGCAGGACAGACAGGTTTCACCGCTGTAACTTTCTTCGTTACCTTGGCCTTAACGCAGGTGATGGTCACCTTCTTGATGGCAGCAGCCGGTAAAATCGCAGGTTCAGGTGTTGCAGTCTGCGAACCTTTAACGATTTTTACTGCGAGGTTTGGGGATGAGAAGTGAAAGCCTGAAGTAATAATCAAATAGTCATTTTCGATTCGCTTGCCAATTACTGTACCAACGCTAGGTGAGGATCCGTCTTCATATGTGATGCTCACGGATGCATTAATACTTCCATCAAGATCAAGTTTCCACATACATAGTGCAGATTCGCGCGGAATTCGCAGCTCTAGATAGCCAGTATTTAGCCCACCATCCGGAGCAAAATGCGGAGTTTCAAGTCTTACTTTTATCGTCTCAGTTACTGGGTCCCAGACAGGATCAATGGAATGCATCGCATTAGAAACAACATGTACGCCGCCCATCTGCCCACAGGGTCCCAAGAATTGAGTAATGTCATTATGCATACCAAAGATATTTATATTTGCATCATAGGTATAGCCATACGCTTTTTCTTCTGGAGGCGAACCCGCCATCTGATTCGATCGCGCTGTTGCAATTGGTGACAAAGTTGCAATAATTTCCCGCATTGCAACGCCTTTGAAATCTGGTAAATCTTTGCCATATTTAACAACGGTATTTCGGGCACTTCCGCTTACTTCACCAAAGGCGAAAGTCTTAGGCGCTCTGATAGTCACAACAAATGAAATATCTTTATTATCTTTCCAAGTATCGGCACCTAGTGATGACTTTAGATAAAGCGTGTACTCCTCACGATTTGAAGAGCATGAAGCTGCTGTCCAGCACCAAGTCGCCAAATATGGTTGAAACTCGCTATAAACAACTATCGGGCTGGTTGCGTCAGAATTGGTTGATCCATTTGCGAAAGTCCATTCATCGTAAGATCCCTGGCTCACTTTCAACTTAGGGGCGCTATTTTCTGGAGAAAGTGTGACTGGAAATTTCGAATACCACTGCCAACTGCCTCCATCTACCTTAAATCGTAACTGGTTTCCCTCATAAACAATTTTAGAAGATTGCATACTCCATGAATCAGAAATCTCAGGGAAATACTTTTGGGCATCTTTTAGATTGAAGAGAGAAGAAGCGTTAAGGTTCGGTGTAGTACTCTGCAATGAATTTGAATCAGAGGCATAAAAACTTAAATTTGAAATTAAAGTGACCCACTTACCTGAAATGTTCTTCTCTAATGAGAGAACCGTTCTCGGATCGTGACAACACTCTTCATTCGAAATCAGTACTTTAACTTCCAACTTAGCGATCTCAGCTGGTGTTAAAGCCGCACCCGAAATCGGGCGCTCGGAATCACCAATACGCCCATCAAATCCTGACAGAACTTTTTTGCCAGTTAGTTTTCCGGCTATCGCTTTATCGCCGGTCTTGGGAATCACGCTAACGGATTGAATGCAAGTCAGAGCCTGCGCAGTATTGGTCGAACATGAAACCAGGGTATGTCTAAGAGGTGCACCGGCTGCTAATCGTGGCCCATGTTCAGTATCGGCAGATGCTGATGGCGTGCTTAATAAAGATATGGCCAGAGCCAGAATCGCGGCGGCGATAACCTTTATATTTTTAATTTCTCTCCCAAAACTACTTCTTCTTATATCCAGCAGGGCAAACTGGTTTTACTGCGGTCACTTTCTTACTCATCTTGCCCTTGACACAAGTAATACTAGTATTCTTCGCTGCTGCAACGGGAGCAGCTGATGCCTTCGGAGTCGGAGTTACGGCAGGCTTTTCTGCCTCTTGAGTCAACTTAACTCGTACCGTTGGCGCAGAGTAAGTAAAGCCATTGGCTGAAAGGTAGAGCCAGCCGTTCTTCTCATTGACAGTTGTTGATGCAACTTGCGCGGTTCCGTCGGCAGAAATAATGCTTACCGACGCAGATATTGGAGCCTTCGTAAATCCATAAATACAACGAGCAGCTTCTGAACTTATAACTAAGTTGTAATTTCCGACATTGGCTTTACCCGTATCGTTATAGTGAGGTGAAGTGACTTTGTAATCGAGCGACTGACTTTCTTGATTAAATGTAGGAGGTGAAGCAACGTACATGCCGGCATTTGTAGTGACAATGCCAGTCAAATTCTTTGAATCTCCTAGACATTTCTTAATGCTATCGCCTGCGCTCCAAACTTCAGCAGAACCAAGTGTGTGTGCAATCCACATAGTCTTATCGCCAATTGACTTATCTTTAGCTACCTCTAGCCACCATAAGTACTCTTGGAAGGTTTCAGCCGTATATTGATCATAATTGAGCAGAAGTTGGACATTGTCACGAGTCTCTCCCAAGCCATCGCGATAGACAAAATATCCTCCCCAATTTGGCATCGCGTAAAGGTAATCACGAAGCGCCTTTGGCATTTCGGAATTTTTTGCCCAGCTGTTTAAGACTGGAACGGTAACTGAGCCAGCTTCAACAGAGAAAATTTGGTTACCAGAAGTATCTGCAGAAATTTTGATCGTGGGATCCAGAAGACGACCGTGCATAAAGCTGGTAATTGGAATACTGGTTCGAATTTCTAGTCGGAAACGAACATCTTTTGGAAGTGGCCAGCTAAGTGCACACTCTCCATCAACAGAACCGGTTGATTGGCATCCCCAGTTTGCCCCATCCCACCATGTGCGCGTTTTATCAACCCTAATGTTAAATTTTGGAGTATTAGCAACCTTGCTTTTGGAAATCGCAAAAATACCCATATCAAATTGATAAGGAGCTACCGAAGGTTTGTTCCCAAAATAGGCATTTCCACTATGGAAGTAGCGCGGATAGACCATAAATTGGTCACCGCCCTGATGGGTTAATCCATCGAATGTCCACAACGAAGGAAGTCCTCCATCGGGGATGTTTAAGGCTGCATCTCCTTTAAAAGCATATTCATTTGTTTCTGGGTAGCTCTGCGAGAACTTTCCAGGAATTTCCTTGCCATCTTTTATCGCAGTAACTCCTACTACGCAGTTTTTATCTGTACTGGATTTACAGACATCTAATACAGCGTTGTACCAAATATTATCGGCGTTCTTGCAATATGCGTCTGAATAAGAAGTACAAGCTTTAGCGTCTTTCTGAACCCAGTTGCCATTAACCTTCTCGAAATAAAATCCCACCAAATTTGACTGTTGATTTGTAAGAAGAAAGGAATCCTCGACCAAAACTCCGGTGTATCCACCTACATTTTTAACTGAAGGGCCTGAATCCCAATACTGTTCAATTGGTTTCGTATCTGCGGAGGCAATGACGGCTGAATTTGCTAGGAATAGGGCCGCTATTAAGGCAGCCACTAACTTCGATTTACGCATTACCGCTCCCCCGCAGAACTAGGACATAAAGGTATCTAGGGGTACACCGTCACGCTAGAGGGTTTTTATGCGTGGCGATCAACTTGTTTTGCGTTGGCACCTTGGACAAAAGTGCGATGAGCGGGCGCCGAAGGTGATTCGGCGTATCGGGGCGCCACATCTTGGGCAGGGTTCATCGGTGCGGCCATATGCGGCCAAGGATTGCTCGAAGAATCCGCTTTCGCCATTGACGTTTATATAGAGATCATCAAATGAGGTGCCGCCTTTGGCGATCGCCTCTTGCATTACTTCAGTTGCAAAATCGATGATGGTTGCGATCTTTTTCTTGGAAAGATCTGCGGTTGAGATTTCTGGGTGCACCTTGGCGCGCCACAGGGTTTCATCGGCGTAGATATTTCCTACCCCGCTCATGATCTCTTGATTTAAAAGAGCGGTCTTAATTTTGATATTTCGTTTAGCAAATTTATTTATAGTTTCATCTTTATTGAAGCTAGCATCAAAGGGATCGGTTGCGATGTGTTGAGCAGATGTGGGGATGCCGTTAGTAACTTCTTCAACCGAGACCCAACCGAAGGTGCGCTGATCGTTAAAGACTAACTCGCGCTTGCGAATGTTCTTAGAAAGATCAAACTTGGCGCGTACGTGTTTAGCCGCCGGGCGATCTTTCTGATGGATTAAGAACTGTCCGCTCATACCTAAGTGAGCAACCAATACTTGTGGGCGATCTAGAACAAACCAGAGGAATTTGCCGCGGCGGTTTAAGTCGATAATCTTTGCGCCATTGATTGATTTAAGCGGTGCTATTGACTCAGGTTTTAGTGCGCGAGGATGTAGATCGTGCGCCGCGGTGATCGTGTAACCCTTGACGAGTTTCACGAGTCCGCGGCGCACGGTCTCTACTTCTGGTAATTCAGGCACGAATTAAGCGACTAACTCTTTTTCTTTCTTGGAAATCTTTAGCCACGAGATAAAGCCCCAGATAACAAATGGCATATAGATCGCATATAAAGTTCCAGTTGGGTAGTAACCATTGCTAAATGCAAATGGGACACCAATTGCATCTACTGCAACCCAGACCAACCAGAATTCAACGTAACCGCGGCTCATACCAAATGTAGCTAGCGCGGTACCAGTAAAGATCCAGGTATCAACAAATAGCCATTGGCCAGATTCGCCTAGCGCTTTAAAGATTTGGTATGCAATAGTGAAGAAGATCGCAATTGCAGGAATTAATACCAACTTCTCTTTTGTGGTTGTCCAACGTGGAACAACCGGTGGCTTATTTCCACCACCTGCGTTGCGGTGTTGGGTCCAACGGATCCAGCCATAAACGCTGACGATAATTAGCAATAAGTTACGGCTAGCTTGGCCATAGAAGTTCTTGGCTTGATCATCTGGTCCAAATGAGAAGACTGCGCCAAGGAATACGGTGAAGAGAAGTGCATCTCCCACGATTCCAACTGGCCAGGCGATTACCTTTCGCTTTAGACCAAGGACTGCACTAGATAGGCCGAGAATTCCACCTATTACTTCGCGCCACGCAATTGATTTACTACCGAACTGAATCTGGGCTTCGAAGAGCCACTTTAAAACGGACATGAGTTATCTCCATGTGTTCCTTTATCCAGACTTTAACTGTCGGTTATGGAATCTCACCACATCAACCGATTGACTTTCAATCGGGTCGCGGACTTTACCGCCGGTTCGGAATTGCACCGACCCCCGGAAACACAGTTGAACCTTACCTAAGGTCGCAAAGGCCTGCTAGTTGAAGATCAGCAAAGGCTAGAGGTTAAGCAACACCGATCGCATCAACTACAAAGACCAACGTTTCATTTGGCCCAATGGGTCCGCCACCTTGCGCGCCATAACCTAGATCAGGTGGAATAACTAGCAAGCGACGACCCTCTACTTTCATCCCAGGAATACCTTGTTGCCATCCAATAATTACATTTGCTAGTGGGAATGTGGCAGGAGAGCCGCTAGTCCATGAAGATTCAATTAACTTGCCATTAGACCAAGTCATTAGCGTGTAATGAACGGTCATGGTTGAAGTAGGTAGTGCTTCTGCGCCTGTACCAACGATGATGTCTTTAGTCACCAGGGTTGTTGGTGGGTTGCCAGTTGGGGCGCCAATAGTTGGGGCCTCACCTTGGTTAGTTGTAACCGTTGGCAAGTTATCTGCAGCTGCGCTCACTTTTTTATCTCCACATCCAGTTAGTAGTAGTGCTGATACGGCGATGATGGCAAGCAGCTTCTTCACTTTTTATCTCCCTCACCGATTTCACGAATTAATTTAAATTCTCCGCCTCCAAGCTGTCCTTGATCGCGATACATCTCCAACTTGGCGCGAGTATCTGCAATATCGAGATTGCGCATCGTTAACTGGCCAATGCGATCGACCGGTCCAAAGGCAGCGTTTTCTGTGCGCTCCATCGAAAGTTTTTCAGGGTGGTAGCTAAGGGCAGGCCCGGTTGTGTTGATGATTGAGTAATCATCTCCGCGACGTAGGCGAATAGTTACTTCGCCAGTAACGGCAGATGCCACCCAACGTTGCAGAGATTCGCGCAACATCAGAGATTGTGGATCTAGCCAGCGACCTTCGTATAACAAGCGACCTAAGCGACGGCCTTCTGCGTGATAGTTGGCAATAGTGTCTTCATTGTGAATCGCACTAAGCAAACGCTCGTATGCAATAAAGAGAAGTGCCATTCCAGGTGCTTCATAAATTCCGCGGCTCTTGGCTTCAATGATTCGGTTCTCAATTTGATCGGCCATACCAAGTCCGTGGCGGCCACCGATTTCATTGGCTGCCTGCATTAAGGCCACAACATCGCTGAAATCTTTACCATTTATGGCGACTGGGCGGCCTTGAACAAATTGGATCTTTACATCTTCGCTGGCAATTGCAACTGATGAATCCCAGAACTTAACACCCATAATTGGATTAACGATTTCAATTGAAGCATCTAGGTTTTCTAAATCCTTGGCCTCGTGGGTTGCGCCCAAGATATTGGCATCGGTTGAGTAAGCCTTTTCTACGCTATCGCGATAAGGGAATTTGTGAGAGACCAACCATTCCGACATCTCTTTACGTCCGCCAAGTTCGCGCACGAAATCTGCATCAAGCCATGGTTTGTAAATTCGTAAATTTGGGTTGGCCAGCAATCCGTAGCGATAGAAGCGCTCAATATCATTGCCCTTATAAGTTGAGCCATCGCCCCAAATTTCAACTTTATCTTGCAACATGGCGCGCACAAGTAATGTGCCGGTTACTGCGCGTCCCAGCGGAGTCGTATTGAAATACTGCTTTCCGCCAGAGCGGATATGAAATGCTCCGCAGGCAATGGCCGCTAAACCTTCTTCAACAAGTGGAGTCTTGCAATCAACTAATCGTGAAATCTCTGCGCCATATTCTTTAGCGCGTACCGGAACTGAATCGATATCAGTCTCGTCGTATTGGCCCAGGTCTGCGGTGTAAGTGCAAGGGACTGCGCCCTTTTCGCGCATCCAGGCAACTGCAACAGATGTATCGAGGCCACCAGAAAAGGCGATACCTACTTTTTCACCGACAGGAAGGGATGCAAGCACTTTGGACATGCGTGTAAGTCTAACGGTTGAGCAGGGCTGCTAGCGCAGGCTTTACTTTCCAGAGCGAAATCATTGCGTCATAGCGCGATTGTTCTGCCAAATCTGCGATGGCACCAGTCTTTACTGCACGAATCATCAAATTACGTGGGGTGTGCTCTCCCCCGATAAATTCAATCGCTTCGACGCGATATCCCGACAACTTCATAATCTGCATCCGCAGGGCATCGGTAATGAGATCACCAAGGCGTTCTTTCATGATTCCATTCTTAGTGATCATCTGCCAAGGCTCTGGGGTATCAACCATCTGCGCTTGAATATCGTGGTGACAACAAGGCGCGATTAAAGCTAACTTGGCGCCTGTATTTACCGCCCAGGCAATCGCATCATCTGTTGCGGTATCGCAGGCATGTAGGGCAATTGCGACATCGGCTGATTGCAATGTTGTCTGCGATATTTCTTCGGCTAGAAAAGATATTGACTTTGAGATGCCTAACTTTTGGGCGATCTGGCTATTGCGCACACGTGCGCTTTCGCGCACATCGATACCGACTACTTTTACCGGAATTCCTTGTTTAGTTAAGTATTGATGCGCGGCAAATGTTAAGTAAGCATGGCCGCAGCCCAAGTCAACTATCGATAAAGGTAAGACCGCAGTTGGTTTGGCGATATGGCCTGCCTCAATAGCCGAATTTAGCGCAGGTACTAACAGCCTTAAAAATTCTTCGACTTGCAGATACTTATCGTTCTTACTCGCTTTAACTTTTCCAGATTCATCTGAGATTCCGACTTCGATCAGGAACGGATCGTTTGCATCTAAGAGCCTGGCTTTGGTGCGATCATGTGAAAGATCTGCTTCGAATGAGTCGCTAGTTCTGTGGACCAAAGCCTCGCCTTTCTTGGTGATGCGAATCGAGATTGAGCCACTCTTTTGCTCAAGCAAGATATTTGCAAAACCGGCCTCGAGCAGATTTAGCTCTATAAATTCTTTGGGTGAGTAATTCTTTGTAGTCATAGCGCGACCATCGCTTTGAGAGAGTTGATATTTGATTTCACTCTTGAGCAATACAGGTTTTAGATCAATGCGCTCAGCTGGCGTCTTCATATTGCGCCGACGTCCAGATAGGACAAGGCGCACAAAAGTCTCCGACTTTTCTAAGCCAGCCGACACTTCAGCAAGCGCAGTTGAAAGTGTCAAATCCATGTATTAAAAATACCTTAGATTCTGATCCATTATGCTCTGCAAGTGATCACAACCAACGCTTGGATCCTTACTGCCTCAATCTTGACGATAGTTGTCGCCTTTGACTTTACTTGGGCAGTTATCCGGCGAAATAAAAATACATCTCTGAAAGAAGCCACTCTTTGGAGCTTGCTATATGTATCTCTAGCCATAGCTTTTGGAATTCACCTTGGCACATGGACTGATGCGCAAACTCAACAAGAGTTCTTCGCTGGCTGGTTAACCGAATACTCATTATCTTTCGATAACCTGTTCGTGTTTGTAATTATCTTGAGCAGGTTAAAGATCGAAGAGAAGAGTAAACAGCTTGCCCTACTGTTTGGAATTTTGATCGCTTTAGTTTTTCGGATTATCGCAATTACCTTAGGCGCTGCAGCCATCAAGCAATTTGAGTGGATCTTCTTTATATTTGGGGCCTTTTTGATCTACACAGCAGTTCATCTATTTATAGAGAGTTCTCATGAAAAGGATGAGCAAGAGAAGGAGAGTAAGTTGATTTCCTATCTCAGCGCCAAGGGAATTAAGCCTTTTACGATCGCTCTTATCGCCTTAGGCGCCACAGATATCCTCTTTGCTCTGGATTCGATCCCGGCAATATTTGGCTTAACTGAAAATGTTTATGTTGTTGTCACGGCGAACATATTTGCACTCATGGGGCTGCGCCAGCTCTACTTTTTAATTGGCGGGTTAATGCAACGCCTTATCTATATCGGTAAAGGATTATCTGTAATTCTCGGCTTTATCGGTGTAAAGCTTCTCTTCCATGCTTTCCATGCCGTAGATATTCATAAAATTAGTGGATTTAAAATCCCTGAAATAACTATCGCGCAGAGTCTTTCGGTAATCGTTGGTACACTTGCGATTGCAACGTTTTCCAGTTTGTACGTTACTTCAAAGCGTAAATAGTTATTTAGGTAGATCTATAACTATCGCTAAACCACCAAGCTTGCCCTTGCGCAATTCCAGCTTGCCATTATGTTCTTGCACAATTGCTGCGATGATGCTCATACCAAGACCCGAGCCACCGCTTTCACGTGAACGTGATGGATCAAATCTATTCATTGCCTCTATTTCGCTACGGTAGGCGCTCTCTGGCAGGCCAGGACCGCCATCTTCAATAACCAAATGGACTTTCTTACCTTTGGTTTTAAGCGAGATTGAGACTGGCGCATCTGGTGGCGTATGGCGCACAATGTTGGAAAAGCAGTTCTGTATTAGGCGATTTAAATGTTCACGAGAACCTTGCAAGTCGCATCCTTCTTCCAAAGTGATTTCTATTGTTCGATTCTGGTTAAAGAGCGCGAAATCATTTGCATGCGCTTGAACTAGTTCAGTTAAATCAAGTTCCTCAAATAATGTTGGTCGGCTCTCGCCGAGTTCTGCGAGTAAAAGTAGGTCATGGATTAAACGCTCCATTCGCTCAATCTCAGAACTTACGCGCGAGAAAGCGCGTGCCCTATCTACAAGATCGCTCATCTGACCTTTACTGAGCATCTCGTTATATCCCTTTATAACGGTTAAGGGGGTTCGCAACTCGTGAGAGGCATCTCCTAAAAACCTTTGCATACGTTCCAGCGCCTTGGCATCAAGGCCACGATTATGACGGCGTAATAAAAAGATGGAGAAGAAGATCGCTAAGCCATCTGCTGCGAGCGTAAAGCCGCCCAAATTCTTTAGATTAGATTTGAAATTGGTATTTAACTCATCCAGCGTTGCGGCGATGATGAGGTAGTCACCTCCAGCAATCTCTATTGCTCTAAAGCGGAAAGGGTTATTTGATTCAATCGAGATGGGTCCTGCTAATGCATTCTTTACATCTGCGATCGAGTTGATGCCCGGATAAATTAAATGTGATTCATTTATTACCGTTTCAGTACCCTCTTGGGTAACTAGCGAAAGCGTTAAATCTAAGCTCTCTTCTTCAACACTCAATATCGCAGCGCTGATCGCTTCACTGGGATATGCGCCGACTCTTTCTGCGACCGTATTAATAGATTGATCGATATGTTTTAGATCTGAATTTCTTGCATCGATAGTTGCGAAGCCACCAATAACACTAGAAAGTAAAGTAGTAACAAAGATTGAGATTATGGCAAATTTACTACTAGTTTTCTTCATCTCTACTTTGGTTCCTGAATTACAAAACCAACGCCTCGAACTGTCTTAATCCCTTCAAAGCCATCTTTATGTAGCTTCTTACGCAGGTAGGAAATATAGGTATCGGCTACCGTACTCTCTGATTCAAAGGTTATTCCCCAGACTTCATCAAGTAATAGGCTTTTACTTAGAACTCGATTCTTATTTTCAATTAAAACTTGTAGCAATTTAAACTCAGTTGGAGATAGCTCAACTCGGTCTTCGTTAAAGAAAACTGCGTGGCTGGATTCATCCATCGTTATCGGACCACAACGCAGATCTGCTGGATCCGCTGCAGATATCTGGGATCTGCGCAAAATTGCCTTAACGCGCAATAAAAGCTCTTCTAGCCCAAAAGGCTTTGTCACATAATCATCAGCACCCAAAGTTAAGCCGCGAGTGACATCTATTCGATCAGCACGAGCACTTAACATCAGCGCTGGTGTGTTATCGCCCGTTGTGCGAAGCCTTTCAACCAATTCAAAACCATCCATCAACGGCATATTTATATCAATGATTAATAAATCTGGTTTTCGGTTGCGAATTGCAGTCAGAGCAGACATTCCATCTTGCGCTGTCGCCGTCTCAAAGCCGGCGATACGTAGGGCATCTCCCAAAAGCTCGCGAACGCCAGCTTCGTCATCAACGATAAGAATCAGCTCAGCCATGGGGGTAGCCTTCCATGTCACCACATAAATAGCCAAGGTGTTAAGTAATTAGCCGTGTGGGGGCGGTGTTTTCACCGAAAATTCACAAAGTATTGTCCGATACTTATCACAAGGAAAAGTGAGGTTAGAGAATGCAATTTAAACGCATCGCTGTTGTGACTACGGCGCTAATTCTCACGTCTTTAATCTCCACTTCTTCCGCCTCTGCTGATAATCGCCCTCCTGCTCCTATAAATCAGGACTTCGCGCAGCAAAATGCTGCTTATAAAATTGCCCTGGATAAATTCCGTGCCGATCTGAAGATTTACGAAGATAATCGCCGCGCAATAAATCAAAGTTTCAAGGAAACCATTGAAAAGGCTCTATCAGATGCCCGAAATATGAATTCATCAGCGCAGACACAATTGCAGAAACGTCAAAATATGAGCGTTAAACAGGGCGCGGTTATTTCAGCTACGGCAGTTCGTGATGCAGCTATTGAAGCTTTAGGTCCTCCACCAGTTGCCCCAACACCACCAGCAAAACAACCACGCGCTGAAAAGATCCGTAAGTAAGTCAAATCAACCTAGAGGCTATTCGTTAACTGCTAAAGGTCTATTTCGTAAAGTATCGCGGTTGTGTGATTTAGCGCGTTCGTGATGCTTACGTATCTGTAGCTCAAAGTTCTTAATCGCCTCATCAAATGCCGCAACATCATTAAATTCAGCGGCTTCGGCTCGCATTAATGGTCCCGCTCCATGCGATGTCAGGATCACTCGGTGCGAGCGTTTTCCTTGGCGTGGATTTAACTCATGCAAAATCTCAACTTCAACTCGCTCGATGGTCACGCTAAAGCGTTCCATTGTTCTTAATTTTTCTTCGGCAATTTCGCGGAAATCTGCGGCGAGTTCTGCGTGGCGGGCATGAAAAACAATCTTCATATTCTCTCCCTAAAACGATTTCTTGCTACCTAACAATGGCACTAATGGCCGGGTTTGGGTAGATAGAACGGGGAGTTAAAGGGGTAGCGCTACCACAAGCAAGGTAAGAACTGCCGCGTAGAGCGCGCTCTGGGCGAAGATAATTAGAGCGGTGCGGCGATCGGCGGCACGATCTGCTGGATCTGCCACACGAGAGAGTTCTCCCAACTTTCCAAAGTTAAATGTGCCAGCAAATCCATATGCTAAGCAGAACTTCTTACGTGATTGCACCCAACCAACTGACATAACTAGCAGTGGGATAAACACTCCAAGACGTGCTCCACGAGGTGCACCAGTAGATAGAAATGTTGCGATGGCAGATAGTGAAAGGATCAATCCAATCGCAGCAACCATGCGGCGGCGACTAATTTCGCCAGCTCCTAAATTACAACTGCCCGGTATGTAACCTGATTCTGACAACTAGGCATCCTCAAATTCATCTTCATCTTCATCGATCCACGCATCGGCTGGGGCATCGTCTTGGCGTTGTGCCCAGGACAAGAAACTACCAACTGCCTGAAATGCAACAGCAAGCAGCGCGAAGGCGGCGAGGATGCGGCGAATGGTTTTCATAGGATAAAAATACCGCTAATTAGAGATGTTTTCACTTTTTAGCTGCGTGCAACGCCGCATCTATGTCGGACCAAAGATCATCAACATCTTCGCACCCGAGTGAAAGTCGAATTAGCGCTTCAGGAACGCTGGCGCTTTCTATCGGCCAACGGCGGCGACGTTCCCAGAGAGATTCAACTCCGCCCAGGCTCGTTGCATAGGTAACTATCTTGGAAGATTCGCAGACTTTATCCGTGGCTGCAGCATCACCGTCATATTCAAAGGAGACGATCGCGCCAAATCCCTTCATAAAAGCCTTCGCCTTGGCATGTTGTGGATCAGTCGGCAGACCTGGATAGCGAACGCGCGTTACTAACGGGTGTGCGCTTAGACGCTTGGCAATCTCTAAAGCGTTCTCGCTGGCGCGTTGAAAACGCAGTGGGAAGGTGCGGATGCCGCGCAGAGCAAGCCAAGCTTCAAAGGGCCCGGGGATTGATCCATTAAATTTACGAGCATCTTCTATCGCCTTGAAGAGATCAGAATTATTTGTGGAAAGTGAACCAAGTACAACATCGCTATGGCCTGCTAAATACTTAGTTACCGAATTCATCACGATATCTGCGCCCATCAAAATTGGCTGCTGCGTAAGAGCGGTCGCAAAGGTGTTATCTACGGCAACGGTAATGCCTCGAGATTTCGCTTCCTTAATTAGCGTTGGCATATCTGCCACATCAAGGGAGGGATTAGTTGGTGATTCAATCCATAATAAATCAGCGCCATCTAGGGCAGCGACGACTTCAGCGGTATCTGCTATCGATACAAATTTTGGATTTAATTTTTTGGCAGCAGATAAATTACCGAGCAGAGTCATGACACCTGAGTAACCTTGATTTGATGCCACAACTTTTGCGCCAACTGGCAGGGTTGAAAATACTGCAGTTACTGCCGCCATGCCGGATGAGTACGTAAGCGTCTTTGCGCCTTCTAAAGCTGCGATTGCAACTTCAAGTGCTGTCCAGGTTTCATTTCCGTATCGACCATAACCAATTGCGCCACCTGCCACAAATGTTGAGTTAAGTGAGATCGGTTGATTTAACAAACTATCGGGACCGACGTCAGGGCGCCCTGCTGTGATTGCAATTGTTTCCGGGCGATAGTTTTGTGGCGATTTGGAATTCATGGGCTAAGCCTAATCGTTGGCTAGTACTGCCATCGCCGCATTATGGCCAGCGATTCCGCTCACGCCACCACCCCGCCGTGCGCCGGCACCAGCCAGGAATAAATGTTTATCTGAAGTCTCTGCCCCCCAAGTTAAATCAGAGCCTGAACCATCGATAAATGGAAAATCAAGATCGCGGTGAAAGATATTGCCACGCGGCAGACCAATATCATTTTCTAAATCTAACGGTGACTTTGTTTCAATCGCCAAAGATCCATCTTGGCAAACCGCTAGCACGGATTCGATTGGATCGAGCAGGTATTGATTCAAACTTTCTAGCGCCGCAGTCTTTGCCGCAACCTTTGCCGCATCCGGTGATTTATCAAAGAGTGATGCCGGAGTATGTAATCCAAAGAGGGTAAGTGTTTGATAACCAGCCGCAGCTAATTCGGGAGAGAGAATCGTCGGATCAGTCAATGTGTGACAGTAGATTTCAAGCGGTAAATCATTTGGAATAACGCCGTTTTGCGCGCTTACATAAGCCGTCTCCAATTGTGAATAACTCTCATTGATATGGAATGTGCCAGCAAATGCCAAGCTCGGGTCAACGCCGGATTTGAGTCTGGGCAATCGCGATACCAACATATTGATCTTCAGCTGTGAGCCTTCTAATGACTTTGGCTTATTAGTGCCACGAATTTTTGCCAATGTTTGTGGAGCGCCGGCAAACAATAAATCGCGCGCTGTGAATTTGGCCCCGTCTACAGTCTTTACCGAAACCCCAGTGGCATCTGTATCAATCTCGCTAACGCGAGAGTTAAGTAAAATCTCAACGCCAGCGGCTGTAGCAACGCGTTTTAACTCAGTTACAAAAGCGCCCATTCCACCTTGCGGAACGCGCCATTGGCCGGTTCCGTTACCGATTAGGTGATAGAGGAAACATCGGTTGGCTTGTAAATCATCAGCTGATACAAAGGTGCCTATCAAACCATCGGTTAGAACGACTCCCCTAACAATTTCATCGCTAAAGCGATCACGGATTACCTCGCCGATTGGGCGTTCCATCAAATAGCTCCAAGTGTCAGATAGCCCAATTTCACTCTTTAAATCATTGGCGCTTTTCAATGGCTGCAACATCGATGGCGCAATTCGCTTAGCTAGCTCGGCGATTTCACCATAAAACTTCTGCCAGGCATCGCCTTCTGCGCGCGAACCAGTTAACTCTTGGAAACTTTGGGCGGTGCGTTGATCCCAATTTTGCGAGATAAGGAGCCCACCTGCATGAGCGCCGGAGTTCTTTGTATATGGCGTATACGAAGCGATGGATCTTTCTAAGGTTTTAAAGTTAATTCCTAAGTCGGAGACAATTTGATCAGGCAGCAGCGATACTAAATATGAGTAACGAGATAAGCGGGCATCGAATTCTGGGAAGGGGCGCACACTTGTGGTGGCTCCCCCGAGCTCGGCTTCTGCCTCAAGTAAGACAACTTTCTTACCAGCGCGCGCTAAGTAAGCAGCAGCAACTAGGCCGTTATGGCCACCGCCGACAACTATTGCATCGTACTTTTTATCTATAGACATTTAAGTCTGTATCGCTTACAGAGCTCTTGCGATGCGCTCGATGGCTTCGGTAATAATCGCTGGGCTCGTTGCAAAATTTAAGCGAACATAGTCTTTACCGAGTGGTCCATAGATATGTCCAGAGTTAAAGGCAACCTTGGCTTTCTCGATTAAAGCAAGGCCAGGGTCTTCGCCTAGATTTAATTTGCTCAAATCAAGCCAGGCCAGATATGAAGCTTGCGGAACGTGATATCCAATTGCTGGAACACGTGATGAAATCAAGTTAGCAATTAACTTGCGGTTTTGATCCAATATTTCTATCGCTTCATCTAACCAAGCTTCACCCCTTTCAAATGCGGCAACTGTGGCAAAGGCGCCCAATAGCGAGGCACGATAGTGCAGCGCAGGTGGTAGTTCATTTAGCTTCTCATGCATCACTTGAGTCTGCGAAACAATAATTGCGCACTTCAAGCCTGCGATATTCCAGCCTTTGCTGGCAGCAGTGACTGCTACACCAACATTTGCTGCATCTTCGTTGAGTGAAAGAAAGGGAATAAATTCTGCTTCTTTGAAGGTAAGCGGTGCGTGAATTTCGTCAGAAATCACAATTACCTTGTACTGCTTGGCTAGCGCTGTAATTCGCTCTAAATCTTCGCGGGTATAGACCTTGCCAAAAGGATTGTGTGGGCTGCACAGTAAATGTACGACGATGCCAGTTTTATATGCAGCTTCGATTCCAGCCCAATCGTGGCTCCAACCAGTGCCGTCGGCTGCGGCAGGATCAACTTTTAGCGGCACGTCAACCATTTCAACTTTGGTTTCCCGCATCCAGGTGTAAAAGTTTTGATATACAGGTGAGCTAAATAGAACTTTATCTCCAGCCTTTGTAAATACGCGAAGTAATTCGACTACTGCGACACCGACATCAGTTGCAGCGCGAACATATTGCGGATTAACGCTCCAGTTCCAGCGGCGCTTGGCAAAGCCAGCAAATGAAGTTCCAAGCTCTGGAATTGGTCCGAGGTAACCCAAGTCTGAAATAGCAACCATTTCAGCGAGAATCTCGCGGATTGGTGCGGCGACTGGAAAATCCATTTCCGCAACAGGTAAAGGCAGAATGTCATGTGTAAAGCCGCGCCATTTTTCACTGCGATGTGTCTGTAAATCGGCAAGGGAAGGGATTTTTATCTGTTGCTCGCTCATAAGTGCGAGTATGCCAGTTAAGCCTCGTTTGGCGAAAGGCGGCGCGTTGAGTTACGTACCACCAAAGTTGTAGGCAGTACGAGTGAGTGCGGCTCGGCGCTTGGTTTACGAATTCGCTCCATAATCGACCAAGCAGCCATCTCACCCATTAATTGCACGGGTTGTTCCATAGTTGTGAGATCTGAATACTCTGCCATTTCATGGCCATCAAATCCAATAATTGAAATGTCATCTGGCACTTTTAGCCCATGACGCCGCGCTGCCTGCATTGCACCAAAGGCCATCTCATCGGATTCACAGAAAATTGCAGTAGGGCGATTTGGGCGAGCGAGTAAATCATCCATCGCGCGCGATGCAGTGTGCATCGTAAAGTCACCGTGAACTTCACGCGATGGAACCCACTCCAAACCATTCTCGGCAAGAGCCTGCATAAAACCTTTGCGGCGATCCTGCGGAACACTAAAGTTAAAAGGATTATCGGGACGCCCGGACATCAAGCCAATCTTCTTATGTCCTTGATTAACTAAGTGTTGGGTTGCAGTCCGCGATGATGCGACATCATCGATGGCAACGCTGGAACAGCGTTTATGGTGCATTCCAACCAGTGAAACTGGAATTCCTAGGTTGAGCATCGAATCAAACTCTTCTTCGGTGGGCGGCAAACTAATCACAATTAGCGCATCAACGCGCCCCTTTAAGAGTTGGTGCTGAAAGAGGCGTTCACGCCCCTTCATCTGACTAAAGTTATAAAGCAGCAGATCAAATCCGGCTTCGCGTAGCGCTTGCTCGGCACCGTTAATTACCTGAGCGAAGTACCAACGAGAGATATAAGGTGCAACTACACCGATGCTATTGGTACGTCCCAGCGCACTCTTATTCTGAATTGGCGCAATTGGATAATCTAATTTTTCAGCTGCAGCCAAAATCTTGGCGCGCGTGGCAGCGTTGACGTGATGGAAGCCGCGCAGAGCGCGTGAGACAGTTGCAGCTGAGACTCCTGCCTCTTCTGCAACTTCCTTAATTCCAGCCATATCAAATACCTCCTGCAAAACCTGCAAAACGCTGTAATAATTCTGCAAGCGACTGCAAAAGTACGCCATTGTCCCTGCAACTTGCAAGGTGCAATACTCTCCCAGCGCGATCTCAGCGCACACTTGAGAAAAGGATCAATGAAAGCCATTAAGGGTTCGCTGGTGACTGAGCGCGCAATGCGTGCGGCAGTTGCTGAGTTATCACAACGCGATCGCCGCTTAGCTGCCTTAATCGCTTCTCATCCACTCTGCACCGTTGGCCGCAATCCCAAGCCCATCTCGCACTTTGAAGCTTTACTGGAATCTGTAATTTCGCAACAACTGGCGGTAAAGGCGGCCGACACAATTCACGCTCGCGTTGTGATGCTCGCGGGGGGAAAGGTAACGCCTTCCAAAATTCTAAAAATTAGTGAGCCCGCGATGCGCGAGGCCGGGGTATCTGGCGCAAAATTTAAGACGATCCAAGGTTTGGCAGATGCTGCGCAGAGCAAGCGGATTGATATAAATAAATTACATGAAGTTGAGAGTGATCAGGAGATATTTGATCAATTAACTTCTCTTTGGGGAATCGGGCCCTGGACAGTGGATATGTTCATGATGTTTCAGTTGGGGCGTCTAGATATCTGGCCCATCGGTGATCTCGGCGTTCGCCGCGGATACGAGAAAATCTATAAGTTAAAAGCAGAAATTACTCCAAAAGAGCTGGATAAAAAGGGCGATAAATTTAAACCGTACCGAAGTATTGTGGCTTGGTATTGCTGGAGAGCTTTAGAAAAGTAATTTACTTTGCTTCCAGAATCATTGAAACCGAGTTTATACACCAGCGTTGATCCGTTGGCACTTCGTAGCCTTCACCTTCAAAGACATGGCCTAGATGCGAATCACAGCTGGCACAACGTACTTCGGTGCGAACTCGCGGAGCCAGCGATCTATCTTCAATTAAAGTCACAGCGTCATCTGCAGTTGGGGCATAGAAAGAAGGCCACCCGCATCCTGAATGAAACTTAGTCTCTGATCGAAAAAGTTCAGCGTTGCAGGCTTTGCAGCGATAGATCCCGACAGTTTCAGAATCGGTATATTCGCCGGTAAATGGACGTTCGGTCGCACCGTTACGTAAAACCTCGTAAGAGAGCGGATCTAGCTTGGCCCTTAACTCAGCTTCGTTAATTGCAACTTTCTTCTCGCTCATTTAGCCACCGACTCAGGGAAGGCAACTCCAGTACTGGAATGGCAGTCATAGCCATTTGGATTCTTCGCTAAATACTTCTGGTGGTACTCCTCAGCTAAATAATAAGTAACACCGTTACTATCTAGAATCTCTGAAACTATTTCACCAATCCCAGATTCAGTCAGTGCGCGTTGATAGATATCGCGCGAAACAAGCGCTTGCGCCATCTGATCTGCTGTAGTTGTATAAATCGAACTGCGGTATTGGGTGCCGATATCCCCGCCTTGTGAATTAAGCGAAGTTGGATCGTGCATCGTCCAGAATTCTTCTAAGAGACGCTGGTATGAAATTAAGCTTGGATCGAATTCAACTTGCACCATTTCAGCATGTCCGGTGCGACCCGTGCAGACTTCTTCATAACTTGGGTTTTCAGTGGTGCCACCCATATATCCAACGCTGGTATTTACGACTCCCGCTAAATTCCAGAAGCGGCGCTCGGCGCCCCAGAAGCAACCAGTTGCAAAATATGCAGTTGATATTGTCATAGAGCGCATTCTTTCAGGAGTTCGCTAATTGCGCTCGGTCAGCGCTGAATTTTTAGGTAGCCTTCTCCTACACCTGCGCCCCCGTAGCTCAGGGGATAGAGCACCGCCCTCCGGAGGCGGGTGCACAGGTTCGAATCCTGTCGGGGGCACGCGACGTATATCACCCAATTTCTGCGGAATCTTTACCGCTACATCCTTGTTTATCTAGGTGTTAACAGGGAGAATTGGCACTCTACGTACCTAGTTGCGTTTCTTTATCTTTTACCGCGTTTTACCTATTAAGGAGTTCACCCATGGATTGGCGACATCAATCAGCATGCCGCGATGAAGATCCTGAACTCTTCTTCCCAGTAGGAAATACCGGACCTGCACTTACCCAGATCGAAGAGGCTAAAAAAGTATGCAACCGTTGCACCGTTAAAGATGCATGTCTGGCTTGGGCGCTAGAGAGCGGTCAAGATGCCGGCGTATGGGGCGGACTATCGGAAGATGAGCGTCGTGCGCTTAAGCGTCGTGCGGCACGTAATCGTGCGCGCTTGATGGAACAAAATAATTCCTTCTAAATTCTAATTAGATAATAATTAGATAGGAAAGTTAAGTTGCGCTTCCGTGCCGCGCTTGGTGCGAACTAAGTTGATCGTTCCCTTTAACTCGTTCTCGGTTAAAGTTCTAACAATCTGTAGCCCTAGATTGGCAGACTCTACGATTGTAAATCCTTCAGGCAGACCCACGCCGTCATCAAAGATGACTATCTGAATAGCGCTATCCAAACGTGAGACCTCGATAGTCAGATTAGTTCCGGACTCGGCCAAGCCATGTTCAAGCGCATTATGGATCAACTCGGTAACAACGAGAGATAAAGGTGTAGCGATCCGCGGGTCAAGTGAACCAAGTGCTCCGGTACGCGATATCTGTAGCTCCCCCATACGTGGACTTAAATCCAGGGCGTGGGCGACTAAACGATCTAGAACATCATCGAAGGCAACCGATGCTTCGGCGCTGCTGGAAAGAGTTTCATGAACAAGTGCAATTGATGCGATTCTCCGCACCGCTTCGTTAAGGGCTGCACTAGCAGCAGGATCTTCGATACGACGCGACTGCAGGCGCAGAAGCGCAGAGACTGTTTGTAAATTATTTTTCACGCGGTGGTGGATCTCGCGAATAGTTGCATCCTTTGTCACCAATTCTCGTTCGCGCCGGCGCAGCTCTGTCACATTCTGAAGCAGAACAATTGCGCCGATTCGATCTCCTCCATCTAGCAACGGGAGCGCTAGTAAATCTATAGTGCCGCCAGCATTTTCAATTTCAACTCTGCGCAGAGACTTTCCGCTGAGGCTAACTTCAATAGCTTCCTCGTGCGCATCACGTTTAATCAAAGATACGTTGCGCGCTACCTCACCGAGAATCTTTCCTTCTAACTCCCCCGCCAAACCCATCCGGTTAAAGGCGGACTTTGCGTTTGGGCTGGCATAGATAATTGAACCGTTTATATCTAAACGGATCAGGCCATCGCCTACGCGCACTGCTGGATCAAAGAGTTCGCTATGTTCGGTGTAAGGAAATGTTCCCTGCGCAACCATGCGGTAAACAATGTGGGCAACTTCGCGGTAATTCAATTCCAGTCGACTTGGTTGGCGCATTAATTCGGCGTTACGGTGACGAGAAATTACCGCGATTACTTGGTCGTTGAAAATTACCGGAACAGTCTCTTCTTTGATAAAAATTTCGCCAAATTTTTCTGGTTCGGCATCTCTTATGATCTCAGCATTTGATAACGCTTGGTCTATGCGCGGGCGGGCACCCCACGAAATCTCATCACCGATTACATCTTGCGGAAAAACAGTAGCTGCGGTTGTCGGACGAATGTGAGACACGGCGACATAGCCAGAAGGCCAACTCTTTAAATCTTTACGAAGTGGCACCCACAGAACTAAATCTGCGAAAGATAGATCCGCCAGAAGCTGCCAATCCGAAGTCAGTTCGCGGATTCTGCGCAGTTGCTCACTATCTAATGGGCTGCGATCGCGCAGGACGGTTTCTAACTGCAACATCTGATTAGGTCGCTAACCACTGGGGTAAAGATTGCGAAATCTCTTGCGTAGCAAACCAGGTTAGCTCTTCCCCATCAGGAGAGACCAGAAATGCGCAATGCACATCTTCCCAACGGGCGTTTTCCAATAAATTAATAAAGTTTTCACCGTGTTCGGCAATTTGTGAATCTGTGACTTCCAAAGCCAAGATAAAGGCCGGACCTGCGGGATTTGTCCGCATTTCCAGCGCCTCATCTGCAGCTAACATCGAAAGGATGTATTCGCCTTGTTCATCATCCATATCGTTATTGGCAGTTAGGAATTTAATGGTCGGCGCATATAGCGGACCGCACTCCATGCTTTCGGTGAACATGAAGTTAGAGATCTCTTCCGCAGTAACTGGCAGATAAGCGCGCATGGCGCTAAGGGTATAAGAAAGAGGCGCTAGCCTGTAATCAACCTAGCGAGATTGGCGATCGCCTTGCGTAGAGGCGCCTTTTCGTTGATTTCTACCAAAGTAGTCCTGCCTTTGCGGGCGTTAGAACATAAGCGATTATCAATCGGAAGATATTGATATCGATCTTGCCTGGATTTATTTTCAGAACCCTGGCAATAGATCGTGGTCTTTGCTGGAAGTTTAGCGCTGGCAAGTTCGGCGTTGAGTTGAGCCAATCTCTGAACTTGCAAAACATCTGATCCGGTGCAAATGATTAACTCTTGTGCAAATGTACTTGCCCAAATTTTCACCTGCGATGACCATCTGCGGTCAGTTAAGTCGCTTGCAATATTTGTAATTGATCCTAAGTCAATTAGAATGAAATCAAAGTATGCTGCGGCTTCGGCTGCCCACATCGTAAAATCTGCAACTGATTTTTGAGTTATTTCAGCAACAGAAAAGAAAGCAGAAAGATCACGCCATTTATCTTCTTCTGATAATTTCCTTAGATCTAAAAGAGTCGCAATGGCAGGTGCGCCGAAGTTAGCATCAACTAATATAGTTTTCTTCTCTAATAACGCAAGCTCTTGCGCGAGATTCATCGCTACAGTTGTTACACCGGTGGAGTGTCCGGCTCCCCCAACTGCAATAACCTTCGCCTTAAAAGTTGGGCTGCTTCTAATCAATGGAGCGCGCAAGAGCGGTGATCTGATATTTTCACGGATATAGGCCAGTAGCTCATCATCTGAGTTTGGGCGAGGAGAAATTTCGCTAAAGCCACGAGATGATCCGGCTGAATCTGCAAAGCCAAAGATCGCCACTTTTAAACCAGCAAGTTTTTCTAGCCGCGCATTTGATAACCCCGGCAGGTCAACTGAGTAGATCAGTAATATTTTGGTATCTCTTTTTAGACCAAGCTCGCGCTCTAGGGTATTGAAATCCAGGGGGCGAGCGATGATATTCCAGCCACGTGTAAAGAGTGCGCTAGATACCATCGCCTCAAATTCTGGATCTGCAATGGCGGTTATTACAACAGGCTGGGAGATTTCATCCATTAGATCGGACAATGACCAATCTGCCAGATGAAGTTGCTCCAAGCAGCGAAAAGATTTGGCTGTTTACAACTGAAACTGTTAGTGAGATATCGCTGCCGAAATTAGTCGCTCTACGATTAATTGAATTTAGAAATACTCCCGAGACAACTAACTCTGGCGCTCTGCTCTTCTCAATACCCATGACTTCAGGTACCCAGTAAATATCGATAGCCTCTCCGATTTCAATATCGCTCGGTATGTCGCTGCTGCGGATTGAAATTGGTACCTGTCCAGATTTTTCTCCATGTGGAAGATCACTTACTGCGCTTAACGAAATTAATTCATTCTTGGCGATAGGGCGTAACACATAGGAGCCGACGACAGATGAGTTCTCCGATAGGTAATTAGAACTTACTTGCCCAAGCGCTACTTGAACTTGTGCGATATCACCTTCTGATATTTGAGTACCGGGTATCAGGGAATTGCGAGCAATCCAATAAGTATCGCTGCGATTGCCCAGCGCTGTCAGAGCCATTGCCGATACCACTGCTGCAGCAAAGAGTGCGATGGCAACAGTTAGCCGAGTTTGGGAAGCTTTCTTAACGCTATTCATAGTCAGGTACTAAAGGACATCCCCCGACATCTGATCGAGATATATCCACAGCCATCCTTTCGGATGAGATCTTCTCCACCCTTTGATAGATGAGAATTCGAAGGCCAGCGGTGAAAGTGCCGCCATGACAACTTATTTTCAGGAAAGTAGCCAGATCCGCCAATTTGAATTGGTTTCCAGCAATGAAGACCCTGCAATGTGGAGCCATCCGCAGTTAGATCTTTACTCACTTGCCGAGATTGCTGCAAAGCGCATAGAAGAAAAACTCCCCGAGCAACGCGCCAAACTTTACTTAGTACCAAGTAGTTTCGGTGAAGAGTACGAACCCGGCTTTGAGCCAATGCCAACCTCTGCAGTTGATCTACCAGAGTTACATACCTGGACTATGAAATTTGCAGTGAGCGTTATTGAAATTTGGGCGGGTCGGCGCCAACCTGCGCAGTTGATATCCAAATGCCACCGGCATATCTATATGAAGTTACTGAAACAAGTTGGGAGCCAGAAAGAAATTGGTCGAATCCGCAGCATCCATCAATGTGAACCGCTAGATGGGATCTGTGAATCAACGGTTACTGTGAGATTTGGTGACCGGTTACGCGCAATGGTGATCCGCTTTGAAGGCGTTGATCAACGTTGGTTATGTACCGAGCTACTGTTACTTTAAACGCCGCCGTGACAACGCTTGTATTTCTTTCCTGAACCACATGGGCATTGGCTGTTGCGCGAGACTTCGCCCTTTATGGCAACGCCAGATTCATCGCTGGCGGTGTATTGCAGCGCTGTTACATCTGCTGCCTTCTCGGTGATTCCAGCAGCTTTTACTTGTGAGCCATCGCCTTCTACCGTGACCTGCACATTAAAGACCAAGCTTGCGAGCTCTTCTTTAATTCCATCCATCATCGCAGCAAATAGTTCGTAACCTTCACGTTGGTACTCAACTAGCGGATCGCGTTGGGCCATCGCGCGAAGGCCAATGCCTTCTTGTAGATAATCCATCTCGTATAGATGCTCGCGCCACTTGCGATCCAAGACAGATAAGAGAACTTTTCGTTCTAATTCGCGCATGACTTCAGCGCCGAGATCGGCTTGGCGCTTTTCATATGCCACAGTCGCATCTTCTAAAATTTGCGCTGTTAAATAATCGGCATCTAACGCCGCGCGCGATCCGATCTTTGTGATCATATCTTCTGGATTAAAAGAGATTGGATAAACAAGTTTTAGGGCTTGCCACAAACGATCAAGATCCCAATCTTCACCGAAGCCATTTGTGGTTTCGGCATTTACATAGGCAACCAAGGTATCGGCAACGAAAGTTTGCACCTGCGGAGAAATATCTTCGCCTTCTAGTACCAAGCGACGTTCGCCGTAAATTACCTCACGCTGGCGGTTCATAACATCGTCATATTTCAAAACATTCTTACGGATCTCGAAGTTCTGTGCTTCAACTTGAGTCTGGGCAGATCGAATTGCGTTGCTGACCATCTTAGATTCAATTGGCGAATCATCAGGAAGCCCGGCCGCAGATAAGAATCTTTCAACTAGCCCTGAATTGAAGCGGCGCATTAACTCATCTTCTAGCGATAGGTAGAAACGAGATTCTCCGGGATCGCCTTGGCGCCCAGAACGACCACGTAACTGGTTATCGATACGTCGTGATTCATGGCGCTCGGTACCTAATACATATAGACCGCCTAGGGAAACAACTTCTTCATGTCCTTTAGCAACAGCTGCTTTCTGCTTAGCAATTTCTTCCGGCCAAGCTGCTTCATATTCGGTTGCGTTATCAACTGGAGAAAGTCCGCGACGCTGTAATTCAAAATCTGCCATAAATTCTGGGTTACCGCCGAGCATAATGTCAGTTCCGCGACCTGCCATATTAGTTGCAACTGTTACGGCGCCGCTGACACCTGCACGAGCGATAATAGATGCTTCACGTTCGTGATGTTTTGCGTTAAGTACTTCGTGCGGAATACCTGATTTCTTCAAGAGCGCAGATAGTTCTTCAGATTTTTCAACTGAAACGGTACCGACCAAAACTGGCTGGCCCTTGCGATGGCGCTCCACAATATCTTTGGTGACAGCCATAAATTTACCGAGTTCTGATTTGTAAACCAGATCTGCCTGATCGATTCTTTGCATAGGACGGTTAGTTGGAATTGGGACTACGCCTAGCTTATAAATTTGGTGGAACTCAGAAGCCTCTGTCATAGCAGTACCGGTCATACCGGAAATAGTTTCGTATAGACGGAAATAGTTTTGCAAAGTAATCGTCGCCAGAGTCTGGTTCTCATCTTTAATATCAATGCGTTCTTTTGCTTCCAGCGCTTGGTGCAGACCTTCGCTATAGCGACGCCCGGCCAACATACGGCCCGTGTGTTCGTCGACAATTAGTAGTTCACCGTTCATGACTACGTAATCTTTATCGCGCTTAAATAACTCTTTGGCGCGTACTGAGTTATTTAGGTACCCGATAAGTGTTGTATTTGCCGCCTCGTAAAGGTTTTCAATCTTTAGTAACTCTTCGACCTTGGTCACGCCATCTTCGAGAATTCCGACCGTCTTCTTCTTTTCATCGACCTCGTAATGAGTATCTCGCTGCAATTTATCGGCGATATTAGCAAATTCGACGTACCATTTGGTTGCCTTATCTGCTGGTCCGCTAATGATTAAAGGTGTCCGTGCTTCATCAATCAAAATGGAGTCAACTTCATCTACTACGGCAAAGAAGTGATCGCGCTGTACGCAATCTTCAAGCGACCAGGCCATATTGTCACGTAGGTAATCGAAACCAAATTCATTATTAGTTCCGTAAGTAATGTCAGAGTTATATGCCGCACGACGTTCGGCTGGAGTCATGCTATTTACAATTACGCCTACTGAAAGACCCAAGAAGCGATGGATACGACCCATCCACTCGCTATCGCGTTCTGCTAGATAATCGTTAACGGTTACGACGTGAACACCACGTCCAGCAAGTGCATTTAGATAAGATGGAAGCGTTGCAACCAAAGTCTTTCCTTCACCTGTGCGCATTTCTGCGATATTGCCGTTGTGTAAAGCAGCTCCACCCATAATTTGAACGTCGTAATGACGTTGCCCAAGTGTGCGCTTTGCTGCTTCGCGAACGACTGCGAAAGCTTCAGGCAGCAATGCATCTAGCGTCTCTCCGGCTGCTAGGCGAGATTTAAATTCTAAAGTTTTTCCACGAAGTGCTTCATCGCTGATTGCGATGATGGCAGGCTCAAATGAGTTGACCTGATCTACGATCTTGCTGAGCTCGCGCAGGATTTTCCCTTCGCCAGCTCGCATGATGCGATCAATAATCTTTGCCATTTATATGCCCTTTCCAAAATCAACCCCCTTATCGTAGGGGTTTAGCGACAGAGCCTGTTACCGCGCCGATGACGGCATAACCTGCGGTCGTTAAGGCGCGTATCGCCTCCGCGAGGGTGGCCCCAGTGGTGATGAGATCATCAACAATAATTAGTGGCTGAGTATTCCCGAGAGTGGCTGATTTAGAAGAATTTAAGGATACGCAAAAGGCGCCCGCAATATTGTGGGTTCTTGCTTGCGCATCTAATTGGGATTGATCTCTTACTGTCCTTGTGTGTTGCAGAATATCTAATGATTGAATTGATTGAGCTGCAGCGATTGATTTCGAAATTTCAATCATAAAATTGCGGCCACGCTTTCGAGTCGCGGCACTACGCGAGGGAATGCCGACTAGGTCACCAGCTCCATAATTCTTTATAAAAAAAGTTAAAGCGTGACCAATTGCGTCGGCTAGCAAATTATCGGCCGCGGATAAATTTGATTCTTTGGCACCAAGTAGGACTTTAGAAGCGATTGGTGAGTACTGCACCGCCGAAATTACTGGATACGAGTTATTCAAAACAGATATCTCACGAAAGTAAATATGAGGATGCCAACTCTTGCGACATAAAGAGCAGATAGAGATTCCAAGTTGTGAACAACCAACACATCTTGAGGGGAAGATCAATTCAGCCAGAGAGTTCATGGCTCAATTCTCTGAAAAGAGAAAATTTAAAGAAGTGCTACTTAGGAGTTCTGGGGATAATCAAAAGGTTGCGGGCGAATTGGTCTACCAGCGATTTGTTCGCCAGCCATTTTAGGAAGAGTAAGCACAAAGTGCGCACCCTGGCCCGGTATTCCCCAAGCATCTAACTCACCACCGTGCAAACGAGCATCTTCTAAAGCAATCGAAAGACCAAGTCCGGTACCGCCTCTAACTCGTGCACGTGAAGGGTCTGCGCGCCAGAATCGATCAAAGACGCGAGAGAGTGACGCTGGTTCAATTCCTGTGCCGTAATCACGAACCCCGATTGCAACTTCGCTCTCGGTCGAAACGATACTTACGTTGACTGGCTTATCTTCGGCATGGTCTAGTGCATTTGATAACAGATTTCGCATGATGCGTTCTACGCGCCTGATATCAGCCTTAATCATCACGTGTTCGGTCTCGTGATCGATATTTATAGAAATTAAATGGTCATGAGAGTTGGCTCTTACGTCTTGGATGCATCTTTCAATCAAACTTACAAGATCAAAGTCCACTGGCTCCAAGACAGCTACTTCAGCATCAAAACGACTTACTTCGAGTAGATCCTCAAGTAAGCGTTCAAATCGATCTAACTGCGCGATTAAAAGTTCGGAACTGCGTGCGATTGTAGGATCAAAGTTTTCACGTTCGCTATATATGACCTCTGATGCCATACGTAGGGTGGTAAGCGGTGTGCGAAGTTCGTGAGAAACATCAGAGACAAATCTCTGCTGGACGCGTGATAAGTTCTCAAGGCGCGAAATTTGGGACTCCAGAGAAAGCGCCATATCGTTAAAGGCAGTACCTAGCGTTGCAATTTCGTCAGCACTTTCAACCTTCATGCGCTGCGAGAAATCACCTTGCGTAAATTGCTGGGCAATTCTTGCCGCTTCACGAACCGGCCGTACAACTTGGCGCACAACCAGCCAAGTGATTAAGCCAATCAGGAAGAGAAGAGCTAATCCAGTTATAAGAAGTGAACTTTGTATGAGGGCAAGAGTTGCATTCTGATTGCTAAGTGAATAAACCAGATACATCTCATAATTTCCAGAATCTGGAATTGCGATTCTGCGCCCTGCAATTAGCACGTTCGCATCTGCCCGGTTTTGATAGCGGACCTTGGAATATTGGTATTCAACTAGGTCGCTAGAGCGCACTCGCTTACGTAATTCAGTTGGAAAAGATGAAATATCTAAGCCATCGGTTGCGGTGCTGTAATCAATTGAGGACCGTTGGCCTGATACTTGAAAGGGAGTTCCGAAGCGACTTAAAAATATAGATTTTCTATCCTGATTCAGACTGACCTCAGTTGAAGAGATAATTACATCTTGCACAGCCTTTGTGATAATCGAACTCTGTGCACCTTTGATGAGCAAGAATTGATATTGTGCATTAAAGAAGGAGGAGCGAGCTTCCGCAAGCGAAGTTTCGAGATTTACTTGCTTGACTCCAGCAGATAGCTGCGAATAAAGAGCTGAACCAGTCAACCAGACAACGCCAAGTGATAACAGTACGGTAGAGACAATTACCTTCGAGGCAAGTGAGGTACGGACCTTTATCGCGATTCGGTTCATTCTAGGAACCGCCCAATACTCCAGCTTTGTATCCAACTCCGCGTACTGTCATGATAATTTCCGGGCGCTCGGGATCATGTTCGACTTTTGAACGCAATCTTTGTACGTGCACATTTACCAGACGGGTATCTGTTGAATGGCGATAGCCCCAGACTTCACCGAGCAGAGCATCGCGCGTGAAAACTCGACCTGGCTCTTTAGCTAGTGCAACCAAGAGATCAAATTCCAGGCGAGTAAGTGCAATTTTCTTCGCTCCCCTGCTTACTTCATGTGCAGTTACATCTATTAAAAGATCACCGATTGTGAGAAGTCCGGAAACATCGGCATTGGTGCGTCGCAGGCGAGTGCGAATTCGGGCAATTAATTCAGATGGGTGGCGAAATGGTTTAACCATGTAATCATCGGCGCCCGCTTCCAGTCCACGAACGACATCATGGGTATCGCCCTTAGCGCTAAGCATCACGATAGGCACCATAGATTCGGCGCGAATTAATTTGCAGACTTCAATTCCATCTAAACCTGGAAGCATTACATCTAGCAGGATTAGATCTGGAGGATTATTTCTAAAAACCTCCAGAACTTCATCACCACGACTTACTAGATCTACGTCGATGCCGGCACCGGTTAAAACGATGCCGAGCATCTCCGCAAGATCCTGGTCGTCATCGACGACCATAACTAAGGTCATTAGCTACCGTGCTCCCAAGAGTTCAGGTACATATCTTGCGCAGGAGTTAACGTGTCGATATGGCCACCCATTGAAATTAATTTAAGGCTAGCAACTTCCTTATCGATATATGTTGGAACATTATGTACGCCAGCTGGAAGATTCTTCGCTTCCTTAACTAGATATTCAGCTGTTAGAGCTTGATCTGAGAATGACATATCCATAACAGATGCAGGGTGGCCTTCTGCTGCTCCTAGGTTTACCAAACGACCTTCGGCAAGGAGCAGTAAGCGACGTCCATCTGCAAGTACGTATTCATCTGTCTGGTGGCGCATCTTGGAGTTCTTCTTCTTGGCATTTTGCTCAAGCCAAGCAACATCGATTTCAATATCGAAGTGGCCAGAGTTAGCCATGATTGCGCCATCCTTCATTACTGCAAAGTGCTCATCACGCAATACATCGCGGTTTCCTGTAACGGTGATGAATACATCGCCGACCTTTGCAGCATCCAGCATCGGCATAACACGGAAGCCCTGCATCATGGCATCTAGCGCCTTGGTTGGATCGATTTCAGTAACGATTACATCTGCGCCCATGCCCTTAGCGCGTTCTGCAACGCCTTTGCCGCAGTAACCAAATCCTGCTACAACGACGATGCGTCCAGCGAGAAGGAAGTTTGTTGCACGGAAGACCGCGTCGAGCGTTGATTGACCTGTTCCGTAACGATTATCAAACATGTGCTTTGTATCGGTGTCGTTGACTGCGATCATTGGGAATGTAAGTGCGCCATCTTTAGCCATTTGGTTAAGGCGAATTACGCCAGTTGTGGTCTCTTCGCAACCGCCTGCGATATTTGGAAGAAGTTCTTTACGAGTTGTGTGAAGAGTATTTACTAGATCGCAACCATCATCAAATACTTGATGAGGTTCGATATCAAGGGCTGCATTGATGTGTGAGTAATACCCATCACGATCTACAGAGTTGCGAGCAAATACTGAAATTCCGTATTCGTGAACGAGCGCAGCTGCTGTGTCATCTTGAGTAGATAGCGGGTTTGAAGCACAGAGTGAGATATCCGCTCCACCGGCTTTTAGAACACGCATCAAGTTTGCGGTCTCTGTTGTGACGTGCATACATGCGGCAATTCTTACGCCAGCAAATGGCTGTGATTTTTCAAAGCGCTCACGAATTTGAGCTAGGACGGGCATGTTGCGTTCTGCCCATTCGATCTTCTTGCGACCTTCTGCAGCAAGTGATGCATCTGCAATGTCGTGGCGAGGAAGAGTTGATGTAACTGGTGAATTCACGTTGTTCTCCTTAAATGGTAATTAAAAACAGTTGATTGGACTGTGCTTACCTAAGGCGTAGGGCTCTACTTTGCTAGGCGGCTCTGTGCATAGGTTAGCGCCCGCTGACCCTTACTGGCTATTTAGACGCTAGCCACGGATTGTGGCGAGAACCTCATCGCGAATCTTCTCCATGCGCGCTTGCGTCTTGGCTTCCACATTTAGTCGCAATAGCGGCTCCGTGTTTGATGCGCGCACGTTAAACCACCAGGTGTCACCGCTGACAGTCAGACCATCAAGGTGATCAACCTCATTACCAGCCGCTGGTCCATATATGGCTTCTATTTCTGCCATGGAACTTAGCGCATCTGCAACTTCTGAGTTGATTTCACCACTTGCAATATAGCGACTAAATGGTTTTAGTAATTTGGAAAGGTTGGTATCTACTTCACCAAGTGCGGCGATTGCATGCAGCGCTGCCAACATTCCAGAATCAGCACGCCAAAAGTCACGGAAGTAGAAATGGCCAGAATGTTCGCCGCCAAAGACAGCGCCAGTATCCGCCATTAACTTCTTAATATATGAATGTCCGACTCTGGAACGAATCGCTTTCCCACCTGCTTCTTCTACTATTTCAACAACGGCTCTGGATGAAATCAAATTATAAATAATGTTTGCACCAGGGCTCTTCTTTAACTCTCTTGAAGCAATAAGCGCTGTCAACGTTGATGGATTAACTAACTCACCATTTTCATCAACCAAGAAACATCGGTCGGCATCGCCATCAAATGCCAAGCCAATATCGGCTTTATATTTCTTAACTGCCTTCTGCAAATCCTTTAAATTCTTAGGATCAATCGGATTCGCTTCATGATTTGGAAAAGTTCCATCTAATTCAAAAAAGATAGGAATTACCTCACAATTTAACCGTGCAAAAACTGCGGGCGCGGTATGGCCAGCCATACCGTTTCCAGCATCGATTACGATTTTCAACGGCCGGATATCAGATAAATCAACCAGGGTAAGCAGATGCTCGACGTATGCTGACAACATATCTTCGCTTCGCTCAGTACCAACACTCCTAAAATCTATTGGAGAGCCCTCATTAACAAACCTTTCGATAGTCAAAAGACCTGACTCTCTACCGATTGGCCGAGCACCACTCAGGCACAATTTAATGCCGTTATATTCAGCCGGGTTATGGCTTGCGGTAAACATCGCACCTGGAAAGTTCAACTTGCCAGCTGCAAAATAGAGCAGATCTGTCGATGCCAAACCGATACGGATTACATCTAAACCTTGTGAAGTCACACCTGCTGAAAAGGCATCCGCGAAAACTGGGGATGACGGACGCATATCTTCTCCGATTACAACGGTTCCGGGTTCGCGCTCTTGTTGCAGAAAACGGGCAAAGGCAACACCGGTTGCAAAGGTAAAATCTGCGGTAATTTCTACATCGACTAATCCACGGATGTCATAAGCTTTAAATATTGAAATGTCTGACTTCTCTCTTTAATTAGGTAATTTCTTAAGAAAAGATTTTAAGAGGGGACTGCGCGTAAATGACCGCGCCGGCCAATCTGCGCATCCTGGCTATTCAAGTTGTTACTTGAAATTTCATTTGATAGTCCATTGGATGGCAATATTGCACTTGCAACTTCTCTAACTGCATCTGCGATAGCCATCAAATCATCTTCGCTCGGACCTGCTCCACTTTGAGAGCTATCTTCTTTAATTACATTCCATCCATTTGGAACTGTCAGACGTTTGCCGTGGACTTCGCAAAGATCGTATGAATGTGGTTCAGAGAAAGTTGCTAAGGGACCGAGTACTGCAGTTGAGTCTGCGTAGATATAAGTCAGGGTCATAGAGGCAAGGCTTCTACAACTAACTCGTGAACAGCAACGCCCTGTTCTGGCCAACTTACTCATGGCTATAAGGCTAGTGGGGATCGGTGCGAAAAACTGGGATTGCTAAGGAGTTAAGACGCGAATATTTGAAAGCGGTACTGAAGATTTTGTGAGTACGCTGCCCGGTGCCAATGGGAAATATCCGTAGCCGCTCTTGGTCGCAATCAAGCCAGCGCCGTAGGTGCCTTTAGAAACCTTTATTAATTTAAATGATCGCACCCCCTCTGGAATTTGTGCGGTTGCAATTTCATCGCCTTTTATGGAAATTACCTTTCGCTTGCCATTACCGAAGAAGAGCTCTAGATCTATCTCTATCGCTGTGCCGATGAAGATGAGTTGGGGGCTAACACCTGAAGTCGCAAAAGTGACCTCAGTTAATTCGGGGGCGGCTGTACTCCAGATGAAATCAGTTTTATTTTCTGCGATGGTCGCCGACAAGACAGAGGCCACAATTGGCTCATCTGATGCGATATGCAAACCAAATTTGCTTGCCGGAAGGTTAGGATTCAACTCTAAAGTTATGACCGAGCCCGCCTTAACTATCTTATTTTCTAATCCAGATGGGATAAAACTCCCATCTGTTGATAGAACTTTTACAGTGATATGAGCATCTAATTCACCGGGGGCAAGTATGCGCAGCGAATGTGGAAGTTCTACTGATTTGGAACCGACTTTTCTTGCGGTATGTGGAATAGCTGGTATGTAAATATCTTTTTGCGCATGCGAAGCAAAGTTGATGATATCTCCACCTAAGGCCTTTAGCCCTCGACCGCGTTCATCAATCATGTAACTAGTGACTCGACCAGATCGAGTTAGGGCTTGCACTACGACTTCCCGCGAACCAGGCGTTAGAGATACCAGGCTAATTTCTATTGAAGAGTTGGCCTTTACGGTAACGGGCTTTGTAGGTTGCGCACCGATCTCATTCCATACTAATAAATCAACGACTGCCGAGCTAAGTCCACTATTTACCAAAAGAATTCTGCTCTTACTTGTTACATCAGCGGCCCCACCCACAAACCATTGTTCGCTTTGAAGAGAGGAACAGATTGTTGCACCTGCCCATACCCCTTTACGGATTTGCCAGACGATTGGTGTTGCGCCTTGAGATTCAACAATAGCTGGCGCTTTCGCCTGTAGATAGCGCAGGGTTTGTGATGGAATAAACGAGAGCGATTTCGTTCCCGCAAGGCGCAATTGCGTCTTGTTAGAGGGAAGTGAGATAGCAGTTGTTAAATTTGCAGGAGTAGGTGGGCAGACCACTGCTGGAAAATTCGTTGAAAACTGGCTACTAGAAAGTCCAACGTTTATTCCATTTGCCACAATAACTGCTGCGATAGCTGAGATAGCTATAAAAGTTGGCCTCTGAACTCTCATGCTAATTCCGCATCTTCAATTTCGCGGCGACGTCGGCCAGCAGGCAACGCCAGAACTAAAACGGTAATGAAGAAGATAACTTGTAGCGAAATCCAAGCCCGTCGCGAAGTTCCGTCATAAATCACATTTACCGATCCAGGTTTATTGACGGTAAATACGGGAGCCCCATTGACGCTGCGCGTTCTCTCTAGTCGTATGCCATCTTGAATAGCGCGCCATCCACGACTGTAATTTTGTGTCAACGTTAACTCCCCCGGAGAATTAACTGTTATTCCTAAGAGTCCCTGAGAAAGAATTGACCTATTTCCATCTAAGTCAGTAAAAATAAACTCTCCAGTGTTTACCGAAATCTTCCAAACAATACCCACATTTGTAGATGAGGCTCTTGTAAATCCTCCGAGTCCATCTACTACGCGCACAAAATTCTGATCAACGGGACTTTTGAGAAAGAGGTATTTGATTCCATTTACTGCAAATGTTGAACTAGCTGTAAGTCCGCTTCCGTCGGCGAGTTCTCGCACTGCATTAGAGATTTGCACATTTTCGCTAGGTGCCATATCTGGTTGTGCAATTGCCGCATCGCCACCGCGCGCTAAATAATAATTAAGCGAAATTTCTTCACCAACTGTTCGGGGACGGATCACCAAAGTTTTCGCATCGCTCTCAATTGCCAGAAATGGTGGAAGAACAATCTCTTTACCCGTTTGGAGCGGTGAATTTGCGCCGCTGGTTACGATCCAAGATATAGATGAAAGGGAGTAAAGGGCGGTAAAAACTAGAAGTATTCCGGCCGAGATATGTCGGTAGTTAATATTTGTGGTTACCAAACGTTCACGCAATTTATCCAACATAATCACAGCTGCGCTAATTGCCGCTAAGGTGGCCAGAGATAAGAGCGTTCCGGCATAAATTGGAGTTGGAACGGATGTACCGTTACCTGTTATCGATACTGCGCTTAATAAAACTGCGGAAAGTAGTGCGATGAAACCAAGTTCGGCGACGAAGCGAGCGTGTGTGGAAGAAAAAAGTGATATCGCCAGAACAATTGCCAGCGGACTTAATAGATAAATCGGAAGTGAACCGGGCCCACCAGGATTTCCAGCTAGCGCTAAGTTCGGGCCTCCACCGGGAATCAAAAAGCCAGAATCAATTAATAGCCGCTTTGGGTTTACTAGTAGTTCAAGACTCCAAGGAGCACAAATAAGTAGTGGCGCCACTAGCAGCGCAATCCTTCGATAAAGACTTTGATTGAAGAGTTCTTGATTTACTCCCTGATCGGATGCGGCGTAGTCGCGAAATATAGCCAAGCCGGTAAATAAAAACCCAAAAATAAATAGGATCGGTGAGAACGCAATTAGCACCGTACAAAGGAGCGAGATACCAAAGACGCGACGCCAGGTGAATTTGTTTAACTCAAAGATCCCGCGGGCAGCAATTATCAAAAGTGGCAGCAGAATTAATATCACTACTGTGCTCAGGCGCCCGGAATTGATCGCGGAGATTGCGACCGGAGAAATTGCATAAAGCAGTGCTGACCCAGCGGTTAGCCAGCGATTATTGGAAAGTCTGCGTAATAATAAATAACCGCTTCCGGCAATTGCTAACGGAGCGATGAAGAAAAAGAGCCAGGTAAATAACTGAACATTGCCCAAAAATGGCGTTGCGGCTAGCGCTAAGAAGGCTAGCCAAGTAGGTGCAGCAGCGGATGTGCCCATTCCAATTGAGTGCCAGCCGCTGGAGTAAATATTCCAGAGTGCGCTTACTCCAGCAGGTTGTTCGGGCAAGGCTCCCCCAGATAGCGCACCGAAGCGATTGCGAGACCAGAGAAGAGTTAAGAGGAAGAGAAAAGTTGGTAGCGCCACCAGTGGGCGTTTGATTAGAGAGAGCCAATTGCGGTTAGTGGCTGGAGTTAGTAAATCTTCTTCATCTAAATTTTCATCTAGAATTGATACATCACGAACTTCAGTAACTTCATCTGGAAAAATCTGATTACGAATATATTCGGCAGATCTGGAAATCGAGAGACGAATCTGTGACCAGCGCGAAGGAATGAACTTTAAGGCGATTCCGGATGGAACTAAGCGTTGTGAACGTCGCACCTTTCGTGCAGTAAGTAATTCTCCAGGATGCAATAAGAGCGCGCCGACTGCCAAGAGCTCATCGCTGGCGTAACCAGGTAACTTCGCAAATAAGAATCCAATTGAGCGAAAGAGCGCACCTATTAAAAGTTGCAACGTTAGCAACGGCAAGCGCCACCACGAAGAATTCGCTAAGAGAACATAGGCAGCATTGCGCCGATCCAGTAAGAGTGGACGATGCAAGAAAGCTTCGGCTACATCAACAGCGCGCCGTTCATTTGCCGATGCTTCAGCGTGAAATGCAACTGCGTTAGAGACTGCAATCGCGGCAAATCCAGCAGAATATAAACGCCAGCCAAAATCTACATCGTCGCGGAATAGATCTAGATTTGGATCGAAGCCACCGAGTTGTTCAAAAACATCTCGCCGGATAAGTGCCCCTGCTGTGCTGACTGCAAGGACTTCGTGAACCCCATCACGTTGGCCTTGATCGTATTCGTCATCTTCAAGGCCAGTCCATCGGTTTCCATTTGCTGCGATGCTGATGCCAATTTCCAATAGATGTGTCCGGTTATGCCAACCTAAAATCTTTGGACCAGCCATGGCAACGTTCGGTCGAGTTTCGACTTCTGCAAGTAAATTCTCTAACGCATCACGTTGTAGCGAAATATCATCGTGAATAATCCAAAGCCATTCGTTTTCTGGAGCAACGATTGCAGGAAGCGTTGCAACTGCGTGAGATATCGCTTCGCCAAATCCAGTATCGCGATCCAAAGTTAAGACACGAATTCGCGCGCCTTTGACTAACTTTGCCGATGAATCAAGCGATCCCGTATCAACTGCAATTACTTGATCAATCTTTCGAGTTTGCGAAGTAAGGGAAGCAACAACCTCAGGCAACCAAGTTGCGCCGTCGTGAAGTACAAGAATCGCAGTGACGCGATGTGAACTCATGAGAGTTACGCTGGGCGGCGCTTCAAACGGCGACGCTCACGTTCGGAGAGTCCACCCCAGATTCCAAAGCGCTCATCATGTGCGAGCGCATATTCCAAACATTCTTGGCGAACATCACAAGAAAGGCAGACGCGCTTTGCTTCACGAGTTGAGCCACCCTTTTCAGGAAAGAATGCTTCTGGATCTGTTTGTGCGCAAAGTGCGCGTTCTTGCCAGGAGAGTTCAATGTTCTCTCCGTTTGCTAATTTAATTGATGGGCCAGCAGTAGGGGCTGTTGGATTGCCAGTAGGTGTAGCTTCTGGACGAATCGGCATCGACTAATCTCCTCAAGACCTTCGGGGCTGCACCCTCAACTGGGCACGGCTTCTCTAGAACGAATTACACGCTTGTAATCCCTTTAAGTCAAGCCCAAGGCCCTCGTAGATGCTTGCGAATCACGCTCAATTTCGCAGATTTATCGACTTACTAGAGCGAAATTGGCAGATTTTCCGTTGGTGAAATGTATTTTCCTAAGATTTCTGAATCTGCTGCAACATTTGAATTGTGAAGGAGAAATGAGTCGGCGATGGTGCAGTTATCGCCAATTACTACCCCGTCGCCGATAATCGAATTGGTGATCGTGCAATTTGCACCGATTCTTGATCCTAGGCCGATGGAAGTTCCTCCGGTCAATAGCGATCCCTCACCAATTTTGCTGCCGAGGCCAGCTAGAAAACCGGCACCGACGATATCGCGTGAGCCTTTAAAGAGCGCTGCTGGAGTGCCGATATCTAGCCAATAAGACTGCTCGCTATAACCAAAGACGGGGCGCGCGCTTTTAACTAATTGTGGAAAAGTCTCACGTTCGATGCTGACAACTTTGCCAGCTGGAATCTCTGAGATAACTGATGAGTTGAAGATATAGCAGCCAGCATTAATAGCATTTGTTACCGGATTTTCCATCTTCTCTAGAAAATCTAAAACTCGCCCATTTGCATCAGTTGGGACGCAACCAAATGCCCGCGCATCTGCAACTTCAATTAAGTGAAGTGTTGCATCTGCTTTATTAGCGCGGTGAAAAGCGAGTTGAGCTGCAATATCGTGGCCGCTTAGTACATCTCCATTAAATATGACAAATTCTTCCTTTGAATCTGCAAAGTCAATTAGCGCTGCCGCATTGCGAATTGCACCGCCTGTGCCAAGCGGGACTTCTTCTACCGCATAAAGTAATTTCATTCCCCATTTTGAGCCATCACCAAAATAAGGTGTGAATATTTCAGAGAGATATGAGGTAGCTAAAATAACGGTGTTAATTCCTGCTTTCTTGGCGGCCAACAGTTGGCGCTCGGTTACGGGTAAGCCACCAACTGGCAGCATCGGCTTTGGAGTTTGATTGGTAAGTGGTTTTAGGCGCGTTCCCATTCCGCCAACTAGCAAGATGCCGATAGCCATTTACTTAATTCCCTGCCGAATACGTGCTGCGGCATCTGCAATTTGTTGATCAGTTGCCGTCATCGCAACTCGAATATGTGATGCGCCTTTTTCTCCATAGAAAGTACCTGGGGTTGCCAATATTCCGAGGCTAGCTAGCCAATCAACTGATTGCCAGCAATCTTCTGATCGCGTGCACCAAATATAGAGACCCGCAACTGATTCATCGATTTGAAAACCTGCTTCTTGCAGCGCTGGTGCCAGAGTTGCGCGACGTGCGTTATAGCGCGCACGCTGTTCTGCAACATGCGTTTCATCACTTAGCGCCGCGACCATTGCGTTTTGAATCGGCAGCGGCACCATCATTCCGGCATGTTTGCGCACTTCCCGAATTTGCGCGATTAACTTTGCATCTCCAATTAAGAACGCCCCGCGATAGCCAGCCATTGAGGAACGCTTGGAAAGTGAATGCACGACTAAAATATTTGAGTTATCACCATCGGTAAATTTCAGAAGAGATGTTGGGGTGGACTTGTCACCGAAATCGATGTAGCACTCATCGCAGACCAGTACTGAATCGTTAGCTCTGGCCCATTTGATGGCCCCACGTAGTTCAGCTTCCGAATGAACGCGTCCAGTTGGATTACCTGGCGTATTTATCCAAGCAAAATCAGCACTTGGCCAAGTATCTGCATCTATTCCGACAGCGATCGGTTGTGATTGGGCAAGAAGTGCGCCAACTAAATAGGTTGGATAAGCAACTTCTGGATATATAACGCGCTTGCTTTCCAGGATTGTTGGCAACCATGCAACCAATTCTTTAGATCCGATCACTGGCAACACATCAAAGTCGCCAGATGCGCCCAGATGGTTAATTGCCCAATTGCGAATTGCTTCTTGCAAATCTTTCGTTCCGGCCGTTACTGGGTAGCGCGGTGAATTAGAACTTGCTCGCAAGGCGCTTTGAATTATCTCTGGGGTTGCATCAACTGGTGTGCCTTGCGAGAGATCAATAATCCCTGCTGCATGTGCGCGCGCCTTTGTCGCATAAGGAGCTAGCGCGTCCCACGGAAAATCCGGTAATGGTTGGCGCATGATCCGAATCGGGATAAGGCTTTACTTAAATTATTCTTTAGGTGGAAGCGCTGCGATTGTTGGGTGATCGCTATTGGTTAGTCCGACTTTGGCTGCGCCACCAGGTGAACCAATCTCAATGAAGAATTCAGTATTTACCTTCGTGGCATCCTTCCACTGCGATGGAATGTCATCCTCGTAATAAATGGCTTCTACTGGACAGACTGGTTCGCAGGCGCCACAGTCGACGCACTCATCAGGTTGGATGTAGAGCGAGCGCGCTCCTTCATAGATGCAGTCAACTGGGCACTCTTCAATGCAGGATTTATCCTTCACATCAACGCACGGTTGGGCAATTACATAGGTCACGAGCTAACCTCCAGATTTGATGGCGCCTTAGAAAGCGCTTGCTGCTAAGGCACTTATTCTAACCATGCGCTGGCGGCGTTGCCCGATTAAAGTAAAGACATGACCGAGGTAGCCCCGAAATCTGCGCCACAACTTATCGCCGCGGTCGGCAAGCGCGTAACAATTCGTCTACATGCGCCAGGTGGTGGCTATCGGGATATCGTCGGTTCGCTGCAGAACGAGCACCAAATCATTAACTCAAAATCAGAAATAATCTCATTTTCACCTGATCAAATCGCTATCTGGCGTGAGATAAAACCGCTCCCTGATTTAGCTGGAAAAGGTGCACCGCTTTCGCAAAGGATTATCGATTTAGAGAAAATTTCAGATGCAACGTGGCCGGCTGAAAGCGCTATCGAATATGGAAAATGGCGATTACGAATTTCCGATGGTTTTACGATGCGGGCAAATTCTGCTCTTCCACTTGGCGCAGCTCCGATTGGTGAGCCGCCAGCTCCACTGAGCGATGCCGTGCAATATGTAATTGATACCTACCGGGCCAATAACTTAACTCCCACTTTCACAATGCCACTGCCAATTTATGAAGAGTTAGATAATTACTTGGCAGCAGCGGGTTGGCGAATCAAGGTTGGCGCAGACTTCTTAATTAGAGATATTGGCGAGCCAGAAGTGGCAATTGGCAATGGCCTAACAGTTGAAATTTTAGATCACCCGTCTGCGCAGTGGCTAGAAGTTCAATCTGATCAGCCGTTAGATAAAATAATGCGCAGATATCCAGCGCGTTATGGGGCAGTTAAATCCGGTAGCCAAATTATCGCAGTTGGAAGAATCGCAACCTCCGGAACTTGGTCACTTGCCACACGGTTATTTGTGGCACCGGATCATCGCGGTCGAGGAGTTGCAAAGATTCTCATGAACCACCTCATGGCTGCCGCAAGTGGCGATGGGGCAACGAAAATTGGTCTGCAAGTAGATATCGAAAATGGTGCAGCGCTAGCCCTCTACCAGTCGATGAACTTTAGATCGCATCACAAGTATGTTTACCGCGTTTGGGATACTCAGGAAGAATAGAAATGGCATCGAATTGATATCTATCTACGACACACTTTCACGTGCGCTGATGCCCGTACCCAGCAAAGAGCAAACGGTAAATATCTATTGCTGCGGACCTACCGTCTATCGCGACGCACATGTAGGAAATTTGCGAACCTTTCTCTTAGCCGATCTAATCGTTAGAGCCTTAAAAATGGATGGCCAAAAGGTTAAGTTGATTCAAAATATTACTGATGTGGGCCATATGTCAGAAGATTTTCAAGGCGAAGATAAATTGCTACAGCAGGCGCAATTGGAAAGACGTGATCCTTTTGAGATAGCTCGTAAATATGAAGCTGGTTTTCATCAAGATCTCAAGCGGATAAATATTCTTGCCGCAGATTCTTATCCCCGCGCTAGCGAAACCATTGATCTGATGTTGCAAACTATCGCAACGCTAATTTCCAGTGGCAATGCCTATGCAACAGATCAAGGTTCGGTCTACTTTGATGCGCGCTCTTTCCCTGGTTACGGAGCTATCAGCGGTAATAAGTTAGATGCATTAAAACCTGGTCACCGCTTTGAATATAGCGATGAAGGAGATAAGCGCTTCCATGCTGATTGGGCGCTCTGGAAGTCTGCGGGCAATCGCACCGAGATGGTTTGGGACTCACCTTGGGGTAAAGGATTTCCCGGTTGGCATATCGAGTGCACGGCAATGTCACTCAAATTATTAGATGCGCGAATTGATCTCCACGTCGGTGGTATCGATCTACGTTTTCCGCATCATGAGAATGAACGTGCGCAATCAAATGCGGTAATTGGCCATGAAGCAGTTGCGATGTGGGTACACGGCGAACATCTCTTATTTGAAGGTCGCAAGATGTCCAAGAGCTCTGGCAATGTAGTTCTCGTGCAAGATCTAATTGCGCGCGGCTTGGATCCGCTAGCGCTTCGCTTTGCACTTCTTGAAAATCGCTATCGATCTCAGATGGATCTAACTTGGGCGGCCCTTGATGCCGCAAATGCCACCCTACGTCGCTGGCGCACTGCAATGGCGACTTGGGGAGATAGCGATGAAGTTTTTGCAGATGAAGAGATCGCTGCAGCAATTGCCAAAGATTTAGATACGCCGCGTGTAATGCTCCGATTACGCACGATTGAAAAGAACTCATCCCACGCAGATGCAACTAAGCGCGCCATATTTCTCTACGCAGATGCATTGCTAGGACTTGATTTAACTCGCCCTATCGAGGTCCGTCCTTTAACTCCTGAACAATCTGAGCTATTAAACTCCCGCGCCGCAGCACGCATCGCGAAGAACTGGAGTGAGAGCGATCGATTACGTGACTTATTGGCTTTGGCCGGAATTGCAATTAACGATGGACCAGATGGACAAAATTGGAGCTGGATTTAATTTGCCGGAAGCGCGATCGCCGCTATCAAAGCGATAAATGAGAAAAGTAAGAAAGTATTTCCAAGTGAATTTCCCTGAATTAAAATCTCTTTGCCGACTCCAAATGAGGCGCCTTTCCAGAAAATGACAATCCAGCCCAGAGCAGCTATCGCCTTATAGGAGCGTTTTCCGTAGGTGCGACCGAGCGACCAGATTGCAAGAAAGCTTCCGATAATTGAAAGTGCGATTCCAAATGGTGGTGCGAATAAGTGTAAAAATATGGCAGCGACGCCTGTGGCAACTCCAACTATGAGAGCACCAAGTGATTTCATTTAAAGAATTACTCCAGAAAATAAATCAGATTCGCGACCGCTGGAATCAAATGGTGCACATTTCTCGCCTTTAACCAGCGTGTAGTACTCGTGTCCCCAAACCTGCAGCCCTAAATTATTGGAAAGTGCGAAGAAAGGCCCATCTAGCGCGATTTGTGTGTGATGGGCTTTCATCGCCGCTAACTTTGCCTCCACATATGCGTTTCCATCAATTAGCGTTGTGACAAAAGAATCATCTTTCGCAAAGGGAAGATCGTCAACGCTTTCGGCTCCAAAGAAATCCGAGCCAAGCTCCGCCATCTTCGCCATACTTTCGGCGAGCACCGATTTCGGCATGGTGTTCCAGTAAATCTTTTGAATTTTCCAATTAGATTTCTCACTCGCGCGCATCGCAACGCGATGGGCCTGGATATGATCTGGATGGCCATATCCCCCGATTTCATCGTAGGTAATCAATATGTGTGGCTTAACTTCCTCAATTACCTGGACTAAGTAATCAGATGCAACTTCGAGATCTGCCTGCCAAAAGACATCTGGCCGGTTATTTTGCTCAGTACCCATCATTCCGCTATCGCGATACTGTCGATGACCTTGCGCTAGAAAGCGAAAATCTTTGATGTCCAGAGCCTGCATCGCGTTAGCGAGTTCGGTTTCGCGATGTTCGCCTAGTTTATCTGTCGCAGAGCTGGCTAGGTGAATTAACTCTGGAGTTAGAACTTCTCCTTCTTCGCCGCGTGTACAAGTTACCAACGTTACTTGCGCACCGAGAGCGGCATATAACGCCATCGTTGCGCCGTTATTGATGGTTTCATCATCTGGATGGGCGTGTACGAGAAGTACTCGATAACCTGCGTAAGAGCTAAGCATCAATAAACCGGTAACGACTTATCTATTTGCTTGGCCCAAGCAATGACGCCTCCAGCAACGTGCGTTGCATCAGCAAAACCTGCGCTCTTTAATATTGCCAGACATTCAGCAGAGCGAACCCCGCTCTTGCAGTGCAGAATAATTGGCTTATCTTGGGGCAGCGTTGCCAAGACTGTTCCATCTAAAAATCCTTGCTTAGGAATTAAATGAGAGCCCGGAATACGTACAATTTCAAATTCGCTTGGCTCACGGACATCGACTAGATAGAAATCAGCTTTTGCATCTATCTTGGCAGCAAGTTCTGTGACTGAAATCGTTGAATCTTTGACCGCTACTTCGGCAGCATCAGAGAGAACGCCACAGAAAGCTTCGTAATCTGGAAGTAAATCAGTCTGGGTTGGGTTATCGCCACACAATGGACAGTTAGGATCTTTGCGAACTTTGATCTTTCTAAATGTCATATCTAGCGCGTCATAAATCATTAGTGAACCAATTAGCGGTTCGCCAATTCCGGTTATGACTTTGATAGCTTCAGTTGTCTGGATTGAGCCAATAGTTGCACAAAGAACTCCGAGAACTCCTCCTTCTGCACAACTTGGGACCATACCGGGTGGTGGTGGTTCAGGATAGAGACAGCGATAACACGGTCCGTATTCGGCCCAGAAAACGCTGGCTTGTCCATCAAAACGATAGATCGAGCCCCACACGTATGGTTTTTTAAGAATTACGCAGGCATCATTTACGAGATAACGAGTTGCAAAATTATCGGTTCCGTCAACGATGATGTCATATTGTGAAAATATCTCTTTCACATTTGAATTATCGAGTCGAGTTTCATGTGTGATCACATTTACATATGGGTTTATCTCAGAAATTTTTGCTTTAGCAGATTGCGTTTTGCTCATTCCGATATCGCTTTGGCCGTGAATGATCTGGCGCTGTAAATTTGATTCATCGACGGTATCGAATTCAACGATTCCGATAGTTCCGACACCGGCTGCTGCTAAATACATCAGCGCCGGTGAACCTAACCCGCCAGCACCGACACATAACACTTTTGCATTCATCAACCGTTGCTGCCCAGCCATTGCCACATCAGGAATAATCAAATGGCGGCTATAGCGGCGCACCTCATCGACTGTCAGCGCAGGTCCAGGTGAGACTAGCGCTGGTGGTTTGATAGGAAGGTTGGTCATAGCGCCATTCTGCCGTAGCCAATGAATGTGCGCCAATTCGCTTAGTTAGTTGCATTACCTGAATTAGATAGGCTGCAAATCGTTCTCATCTGCAATTGATCTTTCTTTATTACAACTAATACCTCTACGATATGCGCAATGACTACTGTAGATACGAATGCTAAAGGCGATAAGGCACGCCTACCGCGCGATGAACGCCGAGCAATTTTACTAACTGCCGCCCTTGAAGTCTTTACCGCGGCCGGGTATCACTCTGCCGCCATGGATGAGATCGCAGATCGCGCCAATGTAAGTAAGCCAGTTCTCTACCAACATTTCCCATCAAAGCTAGATCTATATCTAGCCGTCTTAGATTTGCATATTGATTCGCTGGTCTTTGAGCTACAGAAAGCTATCTCTTCAACTCCAGATAACTCAAAGCGCGTGCATGCCACAGTCGTTGCATATTTTGCATTTATCGAAAATGAAGGCGAAGCCTTCCGCTTACTATTTGAAAGCGATATGAGCGTTGAACCACAAGTGCGCGAACGCTTGAATCGCATGACTTACGATTGTGCTGCTGCGGTGAGTGCGATCATTTCCAACGACACTGGCTTACCTCAGGAAGTTGCAATGTTGCTCGGTGTGGGATTAATTGGCTACACGCAAGTAACTGCGCGTCATTGGTTAGATCGTGATAGCAAGCTCACTCGCCAGCAAGCCGTTGAATTAGTTGAAAACTTAATGTGGCGAGGTATTTCTGGCTTCCCGCTCTCCGATACTGAATAAGAGCAAGTAAGGCGGCTTTTTTCGAGAATCGCCCTATGCATTTTGGCGATAGGATAGCTATATGAGTACAAAGAAGTCAGATGCTGCACAAAGCACACACGTCCGCATCGCAATTGCCAATATCTCTGGCGAACTATTTTTCGAGACAAATTCCTCAGTTGCCGATATAAAGGCTGCAGTATCTGCCGCAATCGCAGCCAATGGAACGCTCTCACTGCAAGATCTACGTGGCCATGAAATTGTGGTTGCCGCTAGCAAGATCGGCTTCGTCGATATCGGCGTCGCCGCCGATCGCCGCGTCGGTTTCGGCGCACTTTAAGGTGTCGATAACTTTCGCTGATCTACCGCTGCGGCCAGAAACTCAAGCAGCGTTAGCAGAACATGGCTTCATCTCTCCCTTTCCAATTCAAGAGATGGTTCTTCCAATCGCACTTGGCGATGGCGATGTAATTGGTCAAGCCAAGACTGGTACCGGCAAGACGCTCGCCTTCGGTATTCCGTTAATTGAACGAGTAATTGCACCGCTTGATAAAGAATGGGCAGATTTAGCAGCTAAAGGCCTTCCCCAAGTTCTAGTTGTTGTTCCAACACGCGAACTTTGTGTTCAGGTAACAAAAGATATTGATGAATTAACTGGCAATCGCGGAATCCGCACATTGGCAGTTTATGGTGGCCGCGCCTTTGAGCCACAAATCGAAGCGCTAGATAATGGCGTTGAAATTGTCGTTGGAACACCTGGCCGCCTCCTAGATTTATATCGCCAAGGTCAATTGAAATTAAAGGAAGTCTCACGCGTTGTATTAGATGAAGCCGATGAGATGCTTGATCTTGGTTTTCTGCCAGATGTAGAAAAGATTTTCACTAGCACTCCTAACCGCGCGCAAACCATGCTTTTTTCAGCGACTATGCCTGGCGATATTATCGCTTTAGCTCGTCGCTTCATGAATCAACCGATCCATATTCGTACGCAAGATAATGAAGATGAAGGCGCCGTTGTTTCCCGAATTAAGCAACATGTTTTACGGGCACATGCACTAGATAAGATTGAAATGCTGGCCCGTATTTTGCAAGCAGATGGTCGCGGACCAACTATCGTCTTCTGTCGCACTAAACGTACTTGCCAGAAGACTTCTGATGATTTATTAGAACGTGGTTTCCGCGCCGCATCTATCCATGGCGATCTCGGTCAAGGTGCGCGCGAGAAGGCGTTAAATGATTTTAAAGCCGGCAAATCTGATGTGCTGGTGGCAACCGATGTCGCCGCCCGCGGAATTGATATTGATGGAATTACCCACGTGATTAACTATCAATGCCCAGAAGATGAAAAGACTTATGTCCACCGTATTGGTCGCACCGCCCGCGCTGGCGCAGATGGTATTTCAGTAACTTTTGTCGACTGGGATGATCTGGCGCGCTGGAAGATGATCGATACCGCACTGGTCTTAGGTTTAGGCGAGCCTGAAGAGACATACTCTTCCTCAGAACACCTTTATCAAACTTTAAATATCCCAGCCGGTTCTACTGGGCGAATCACAAAACAGAAGCCTGCTGCGCAAACTAGCAAAACAGAGACTGTCGCCAAGGTAAGCAAGCCAGCTGCTGAGCGCACAGCGCGCAATCGAACTCGCACTAAAAAGTTCTCTTCGTAACTTCGCCTTATTCCAGCCCTAATATTTCTAATATTGAGTAAGTAGCGCTGCGGTAACTTTCAGCAACATCGCTATCTTTGGCCGCCGTCAGGACTGAGCGAGTTTGGTGTGCATTTTCATCAATTTCAGGAGATCGAACCAGAGAAACATCTAAGACTGGAGCCAGTTCCGCAAGATTCACCTCACCTCGAGCAATTGCAGTTACTTGGATTTCAGCCAATGCCCGCAATTGTAAAAGCCCCCGTAGCGAATGTAGCGAATCATCAACCGGTGTAAAAATATGATCTGCCACAGCAAGAGCAAGTTTTAGTGGTTGAGTCAGTGATGGCGCAACATCCAATATAACCAAGTCATATGCTTTTGGTAGATTTTGTAAAAGCGTAGCAAGTGAGCCTTCATCTAAATTGGTAGTCAACCGAGAATCTGCGGCGATGAAATCAAAACGTTCGCTAGTTGCTGTTAAGTTCTCGGCAACCAACTTAGAACCAGTTAAATAATCGGTAATTGTTAAGCGAGGATTTTCCAATCCCAATCTAAAAGTAAGGGCGCTGCCAGGATCTAAATCAATAAGTAAAGTTTTCTTGCCGAATTCGGCTGCAGCGACGGCGATTGCATGTGCCAATGTGGTCTTTCCTACACCACCGGCCGGGCTGGCTATTGCAATAATCTTCATGTAACGCTGGCCATATCCCAACGCGCCAGCGCTGCTTTATAAACCGGTGGGGCCAAAATCGCTTCAGGAATAATTCCGATGGTTGTACGGATAGCTTTTAATGAAAGATCAGTTGCAAAATTTTGGCCCGGAAGATTAGGGGTTCCGTAAAGCGCACGTGCCCAAGCAGGTAGCGAACTGCCAGCTAACAAGGCAAGGGATGCCCACGCAGGAGCTGCCGGAGTTGCAAAGCGAACTGCAGTCGGTAGCGGCGGAATTGTTAAGAAGAGCGCAGCGCGTTTGGCGTCATCGGATGCGCTTAGTTCTGGAGAAATATCTTGAAAGTAACTTTTCATCTCTTGGCGATTAGTTGGAACTTTCTCTAATTCGACTCCGACTAGCTGAGCAAAGAGCGCCATTTCAGTTACATATTGATCTGCTTGTGCATCAGAAAGTGCTAGACCAGATCGAATTGCTATATCTAAAAATGAATCCACCATCGACATATGCACCCAGAGCAGTAGATGTGGGTCATCTAGCCCAAGAGATGTATGAATCTTTCTAACTCGCGTAGCTAACGCGAGTGCTTCATCTCTAGTACCAAAGGTGATTGTTGAAACATAATCACCAGTTCTTTGAAGTCGACCCCAAGCATCTTCACGAAAATTAGAGTTCTTGGCCACTCCATCCATCGCATCAGGATGGAGCGCTTGCTGTAGTAAGGCACGGATTCCACCAACTGCCATCGCAGGGTCTGAGTGGATCCGCCAAGTGATGGAATCGGGCGCAAATAGACCGCGCTCATCAAAAGATGTTGTAAGTAGTTCCATAGTAATTCTACTTATTGGGCCGTGAATGCTTTGATCGCATCAACCAACATTTGTACTGCAATTGCAGCAAGTAAAAGTCCTGCGATGCGCGCCAACAGGGTTACTCCGGCATCTTTGATGATGACTAAAATAGTTGTGGATGCCATTAGCGAAATTGCGATTACTATATGTACACCAACGACGGCTGCGATCAAGCCAAAGCTTTGCGCAGGAGTCTTGATTTGTTGCACAAAAATCATTGTTGCCACAATCGCACCTGGGCCAGCTAGCAATGGAGTGCCCAGTGGAACTAAAGCGATGTTCTTATCTTTAGCGTTTTCGCCACCCATATCGCGCCCGGTTAACAGCTCCAGTGATACATAGAGAAGCAATAGCCCACCGGCAGCTTGTAGCGCTTCAATAGATACATTCATGTAATCAAGGATGAGGCGGCCAAAGAGAGAGAAGAAGGTAATTACTACAAGTGAAACAAGGGCGGCCTGCCAAGCAAGTTGTACCCGTTCTTTCTTTGATTTATCGGCTACTAGACCCAAAAAGATTGGCGTTGCACCTGGTGGATCCAGAATTACCAAGAGAGTGACAAAGGCTTGGATAGAAAAAGTTAGAGTGCTGACTTCAATTACATTCACTTTCTTACCACCCTTCGTGCGTTAGCTTGCGATTCTAAAAGTTCCCACTGTGCAGGTTCCGTGAGATTTTCACCCAGAGCATTTAGTTTACCGTTTCCATGGTAATCACTCGACCCAGTTTTAATTAAAGCTAACTGATCCGCGATTTCACTTAACTGCTCACGCTCAATCTGCGAATGATCGCGGTGATTTACTTCAATTCCATTTAAGCCTGCTGCAACCAGTGAGGTAAATGTTGCAACTGAAATGACTTCCCCGCGGCGGGATGCAAATGGATGCGCAATTACAGCGACCCCGCCAGCCTTACGGATCTGGGAAATTGCAGCTTCCGGTGTGGGGGCGGCGTGAGTTACATAGTATTTAGAAGCGTTGTGCAGCAAATCAACGAATGCTTCATCGCGTGTTGCAACTACATTGTTTTTCACTAGCGCATCGGCTAGATGGGGACGCCCCACAGTTGCTCCAGTTGGGGTAGCAGCCATTACATCTTCCATACTGATTGCAATTCCATCGGCCGCCATTAGCTCAACCATCTTGCGCATTCTGGGAATGCGGGTATCTCGCGAATCTGCCAACATCGCTTGCAGATCAGTATCTTCGCCATCAAAGAGAAGTCCCAAGATATGAACGCTAATACCTTCCAAGGTAAGCGTAGAAATTTCTGCACCGAGTACCAGCGACATTGGTGGGCGAAGAGTTGCAATCGCCTCAGCCCAACCAGAAGTACTGTCATGATCTGTGATCGCGAGAGTTTGAATTCCAGCAGAGAGCGCTTTATTTACTAACTCAGCCGGTGAATCAGTACCGTCGCTGGCCGTGGTGTGGGTATGTAGATCAATCATCTTTACTCTTCAATCATTACGCGAGTAGGTCTGGTGCGCAGAACTACGAGTGCGCAACCGGTGAGGATCAAAATAATTCCAGGAATTACACCAACTGGTGGGCGCTGGTTCATCCACCAAATCGCCAAGATCGAACTAACTGGAACTTCAAAGAAGACAATCAACGAAACTACGGCAGGTGAGACGCGCTTGAGAACAGAGTTAAACATGGTGTGGCCTAGAAATTGTGCGCCAAATATTAGGCCAAGCAAAATCCACCATTCGCGGGCGCTGAAACGTAGGATTTCATTTCCGGCGATGATCGCCATTGGAAGTGCAGTAATTGCACAAAAGAAATAACAGATTGAAGTGTAAGTCGCGGTTTCTAAAGTGCGTTGTGCGCGCGCACCTATCAACATATACATTCCCGCTAGCGCTGCCGAAATAATCGCCGCTATATCTCCAAGAAATGCCCGCATTGATATTTGTAAATCAATTCCTGAAATTAATAACACTCCCCCAAAACTTACAAACATTCCAAACCAAGCTCGAGATGGAATTTCTCCACCCGTAAGTTTTACAAATAGCGCTGCAAAGATAGGTTGCAGTGCAACTAATGCGGTGCCTGCAGCAACGGTTGTCATGCGCATGGCAAGAAAGAATCCATAGAAATGTAGCGCCAAGATAAAGCCAGCCAATATCGCCCACTTCACGCCGGTTCGATCTGCGCGGTGGCGAAGCGCAAATGGTGCAGTCATTAGCGATCCACCAAGATTTCGCCAGAAAATCAGAGATAGGACAGGCATCGAACTCATCGCGATTAGCGGCCCTGATGTTCCAATTCCGATAATTCCCAGTCCTAAGCGAATTAAATCGGGGCGGGCCGGAATCTGAGTGTGGTTATCTCGAGATAAAGGCTGCGACATGGATGTAACCGTAGCCGATACCCTTAGCCAATGAAGGGAGGCCAAAAATGAGTGGCAATGTATTAAATCGAGTCTTTATCGCTCGCCTTGCAGGAACAGCAGTATTTGATCCAAATGGAGATCCAGTCGGCAAGGTACGCGATGCTGTCGCGACGCTGCGTTCTAATAGTCAACCTGCGCGAATTCTTGGCCTCGTCGTCGAGGTTCCGCTACGTCGTCGCGTATTTGTGCCGATTACACGAGTTACTTCTATCGAATCTGGAGCAGTCGTAATTACCGGTTTGGTAAATATGCGGCGCTTCGAATCTCGCGCTGGTGAATTACTTGTCCTCGGAGATTTGCTAGATCGTTCGATTTCATTGGTAGATAATGCTGAACCAGTCGTTGTTGAAGATATGGGCATGGAACAGACCCGCACAGGTGATTGGTTTATTAACCGCGTTCACATTATGCGAAAAGGCAGCGGTCTTCGTCGCAAAGGCGCCACTTCTACAGTTGCTTGGGAAGAAGTGACTGGGTTTACTTTGCCGGAACATAATCAAGGTGTCACCAACCTGCTTTCAACGATTAGTAATTTACGTGCTGCCGACTTAGCGGCAGTAATTCAAGATCTCGCACCTAAGCGTCGTGTGGAAGTTGCTCGCGCGTTAGATGATGAACGTCTAGCCGATGTTCTACAAGAAATGGATGAAGCAGAACGTGTGGCTTTGCTTGCTGAATTAGAAGGCGAACGCGCCGCTGATGTGCTTGGTGAAATGGATCCAGATGACGCAGCTGACTTGCTGCGCGAAATTGGTGAAGAACGCGCCCAAGCTTTGATTGAATTGATGGAGCCCGAAGATGCTGAAGATGTTCTGCGTCTGATGACCTATGAAGATTATTCTGCTGGTGGAATGATGACGACCGAACCAATCGTCATGAGCGCTGATTATTCAGTTGCTGATGCGCTCGCTAGCGTTCGCTCTCGTGAAGTCTCTCCCGCGCTAGCTTCGCAAGTATTTGTCTGCCGCCAGCCACTGGAAACACCAACTGGACGCTATATCGGCATGGTCCATTACCAACGTTTATTGCGTGAGCCACCAGCAACTCTGCTCGGTTCCATCGTTGATACTGATACGCAAGGGCTAAATCCCAATGCATCGCTGCATGAAGTTTCGTCATACTTAGCCAGTTACAACCTGCTTTCTGTTCCGGTTGTAGATGGAAATGAACGCTTGCTGGGCGCTGTAACAGTCGATGACGTACTCGACCACTTACTTCCAGAGAACTGGCGTTTGGAACATCGTGATTCAACTAGAGGTACTGGTCCAAAAGTTGATCTCGAAGATGTTGAAATGGATAAATCGATGGAAGAGGAGGCGCGCTAATGGCACGTTCCCTAACTACGCGCAATAGCGGACTAGATACTCCTCGTGAGTCACGTCGCTCACTTCGCCCTAACTATGATCCAGAAGTTTTTGGTCGCTTATCTGAACGCTTTGCACGTTTCTTAGGTACAGCACGTTTCTTGGTTTACATGACCGTCTTTGTACTCTCATGGGTAATTTGGAATTCACTAGCACCACGCAATTTACGTTTTGATGATTATCCATTTATCTTTCTAACTTTGATCTTGTCACTTCAAGCCTCATACGCCGCTCCTTTGATTTTGCTTGCCCAAAATCGCCAAGCGGACCGGGATCGAATTTCGCTCAATGAAGATCGCGCGCAGAACTCACGTTCTATTGCAGATACTGAGTACTTGACTCGCGAACTTGCGAGCTTGCGGATCGCACTTGGTGATGTGGCAACGCGTGACTTTATGCGCAGCGAGCTAGAAGATTTCCTAAAAGATTTACGTGCTAAGCCCGAGTCTGACTCCAAGTAAAGAGCTGCTTCGCACAATTAGTTTTTCAGATATTGCAGAAATCGCCATTGCACTGGGTGAATCTGGATCTGCTACAACAATTGGCTTGCCATCATCTCCACCTGTGCGAAGCTGAGTACTGAAGGGAACTTTGCCCAACAACGGAACATCAGTTCCCACCAAAGTAGAAAGTCGCGCTGCAGTTTCTTCGCCGCCACCTGCGCCAAAGAGGGCAATTTCCTCATTGCAATGTGGACACGGAAAGGCCGACATATTTTCAATCACGCCAATTACTCGCTGATGTATTTGGTGAGCAATGCGGCCGGCGCGTTCTGCAACTTCAGCGGCGGCGATTTGGGGAGTTGTTACAACCAATATTTCAGATGTTGGGATCAACTGCCCTAAGGAAATCGCAAGATCTCCGGTTCCAGGTGGTAGATCAATCAGTAATAAATCAAGATCGCCCCAATAGGCATCAGATAAGAGTTGCTCAAGTACGCGGTGCAGCAGTGGTCCACGATAGGCAACGGCATCAGCGCGCTCGGGCTTGAACATCTCCATTGAGACAACTTTCACGCCATATGACTCAAGTGGAATAAACATCTGGTCAATTGCAGTTGGACGTTGTCCCATCAAATTCATTAATCGTGGGATGGAGTGGCCGTATACATCTGCATCTAATATTCCCACGCGTAAACCGCGCTGGGCAGCAGAAATTGCCAGGTTCGTTGTAAGTGAAGATTTTCCAACGCCACCTTTACCGGATGCAATACCAATTACCCGAGTTAGTGAATCTGGTTGGGCAAAGGGAATGAATTTTTCACGCCCGCCGCGTAGTAACTTTTTTACATTATTTCGTTGTTCCTCCGACATTACGCCAAAGACAATCAAAACTTCATTTATCTCTGGAACTTGTGTAACAGCTGCAGTGATATCTGATCTCAGGCGATCTTGCATGGGGCAACCAGAAATGGTTAATAAGATCTTTAATTCAGCGATTGTGCCATTTACTGCAACCGACTCCACCATGCCAAGATCTGGCAGCGGACGGTGTAGTTCAGGGTCAGAAACTGTGGCTAGCGCTTGGTTTATTAACTCGATGGTTGTCATAGCAAATCTGGATCGATCTTGGCTTTAAATTTCGTAGGTTCATCTTCTTCTAAAGCGTTAGAAATATGTTTTTGAATAAACTTCTTTGGATGTAGATCAGAAGGCTGAAGATCCTCAAAACCAGGACCTAGATTCTGGCGTAGTTCTGCAGTTGCGCTCTGTGATAGCGCCTTTATCTTCTTTACCAGCTTTGCGGCATCAACTGCCAAATTAGGAAGGCGATCTGGTCCCACCAAAATTATCGCCAGCAGCGCAAGCCCAAATATCTCACCGGCTCCAAAGTCAAAGAACATATCTTTACTTACCTACATCTAATGTGACAGTTGCGTTAGCGCTGACGCCGTTACGGGTATATGTGACTTCAACTTTATCGCCAACGCTCTTAGCGCGAATTGCAACGATTAACTCTTCGGCCGAATGAACTGTACGACCATCAAATTTGGTGATGATATCTCCTGATTTGAGTCCAGCTTTTGCCGCTGGTCCACCGGGAAGGATCGCCTTTTCATTTTTTGAAATGAGCGCGCCATCGCCTTCGAATTTCATATCAATTGAAATGCCAATTACTGGATATGTGGCTTTGCCGTTCTTTATCAATTGGTCGGCAGTCTTACGGGCTTGGTTGATAGGAATTGCAAATCCCAATCCAATTGATCCGCTTTGGGAACCAAAGGATGAACCCAGAGTTGCTATTGCAGAGTTAACGCCAATCACCGCACCTGTTGCATCCACTAATGGGCCCCCAGAATTACCAGGATTGATGGCCGCATCTGTTTGAAGTGCGTTAATAAATGAGTTATCACTTCCAGTTTCCCCGGCAGTAACAGCGCGATCTTTGGCGCTGATAATTCCTAAGGTTACGGTTCCGGAAAGTCCAAGTGGGGATCCGATTGCGATGACAGAGTCACCGACTGCGACTTTATCGCTATCGCCAAATTGCAAGGCGGTTAAACCTGTGGTGGCAATTTTCAATACTGCTAGATCATATGAAGTGTCTCGACCAACAACTTTGGCGGTGTATTTCTGTCCGTTATTTAGCGTCACATCTATCGTGCCGTTACCTGTTACTGCCTCAGCAATAACGTGATTGTTAGTGAGTATGTAGCCATTGCTCTCAATTACAAAGCCAGTTCCAGTAGCTCCTCCCTTTTTCGTGGTCGCTTCGATCGAAACAACTGAAGGGATTACTCGTTTTGCAATATCTGCCACAGAACCCGGAGCGCGCTCGATCGCATTTGAGGTACGAGAGATGTTTATAGAGTGGCCAAAGAGTGAACCAGAAGAAGATGCACCAAAAATTGAACCAACTAATCCGGCTACGAAAGCTAAGAGAATCGCATTCGAGCGAGTAATTAAATTAGCCTTGCCGCTTTTATTTGCAGGTATCCACCATGGGCCTGCGGGACCACCAGATGGTTGTGAATTACTCATAAGCCCATCTTCCTACAGTTTTGTAGCAAGTAACAAACCATCACCGACCGGTATGAGTGAAGTCACCCAAAGGTCTACCTGGTTTTTAAGTGATTTCCCAGCCTCACGCAGCGCCACGGTCTTGGGATCACGTTGTGCTGGATCTGAAACTTTTTCGCCGCCGAAGAAGTTATCAATTACAAAGACTCCACCACTGCGCAAAATACGATGTGCCTCTGTTATGGCAAATGGTAAATCCTCTGGATCATGGCGGAAGATAACCAAGTCATAGGCACGGTCAGCCAACTTAGTGACAACATCCATTGCAGGGTTGGTGATTAAGCGAAAGCGCGCTGCAGCAATATCTGCATCTAGAAATGCACCTTTGGCTGCGTTGCTATGTTCCATTTCATTATCTATTGAAGTCAAAGTGCCACTTGCCAACATGCCTTCTAAAACCCAGAGCGCACCAACGCCCGATCCGGTCCCGATTTCAACAACTGATTGCGCTGATAAAATATGCGCTAGATGTTTTAGGTAAGCGCCCGTTCCAGGTGTTGCATCTACCGCCCCCATTTCTTCGCCGACAGCGCGAGCATTTCTCTTAATTTCATCTTCGGGCAGAAAAGTTTCAGAATAAGTATGTGGGTCGATAATCATTAGAGTGTGGTTAACCATTCGATTAGAAGTCGAACACCGAAACCGGTGCCGCCTTTAGGATTTTCGCCAGCATCTACTTCGCTACGAGCTACACCTGCGATATCAAAGTGAATCCAGGTCCGTTCACCAGCAAATTGTTCAAGGAAGAGCGCTGCAGTTATTGAGCCGGCGCTAAATTTCTTCTTCGCTGTAACGTGGCTTAAATCTGCTATCGGACTTTCTAACGCCTCGTGATAATCATCTACTAATGGCATATGCCAAACTGCATCGCCAGATCGCTGACCTGCTTCGAAAAAACTTTTGGCTAATTTGTCATCGCGGGTATACATCGCCGCATGTTGGCGACCTAGTCCTAAAGTTGCAGAACCAGTAAGCGTTGCAATATCAATTAAATAATCTGGACGTAAATTCTTATCGGCATATGCCAGACCATCTGCCAAAACCAGCCTGCCTTCGGCATCGGTATCTAATACTTCTACCGTTTTTCCACCATATTGGGTAATTACATCGCTGGGGCGTTGCGAAGTTCCTGACAATGCATTTTCGGCAAGCATCATCAAAACCGTTACCTGTATCTGCGGTTGAAAATGTGTGAGCGCACTTATCGCGCCAAGGGCGGCGGCAGAGCCAGCCATATCTGATTTCATCGCAGTCATGATTGTGTAAGGACGTTTTAAAGAAACACCACCGGTATCAAAGGTGATACCTTTTCCAACAATTACAACGTGTGGCAGGGCGCCTGAATTCTTTTTCATTCCTTTTGGGTGATAAGTGATTTCAACAAAACGCGGACCAGGTTTCGGTGATGAATTACCTACCGCGCGCAGCCCACCAAATTCGGCTAACTCTTTCCCCGCCAGAACTCGAATTTCTAACCCATTCTCTGCCGCTATCTTCTCTGCTTCATTGGCTAGCCAAAGTGGGGTCTTGATATTAGAGGGGGTATGTATCAAATCGCGGGTACGAGAGATCGCACTGGCAATGACTCCAGCGTCAACGATGGTTTCTGCTCGCTCAGTCACAAATAAAAATTGTGGCAGCTCTTGCGTTGCTCCAGTTTTCTGAGTCCAGATATATGCGCCAAGCTGTACCGAAATGGCAAATGCTTTTAACTGGTCGTGATTTGCAACGCAAATAGAAGAGATAACGGTGGCCTTGCCGCGACCTTTGCGTCCCAAGGCAGCACCGGCAAGGCGCAGCGAAGGAGTCGTCCCGTCGCCCAACGCAATTAAAAGTATGCGGTCTGCCTGCATCTGATCTGATGCAACTGGAATTTCAAATATTTCGCCGGGTTTTCCAACTGCAGAGAAAAACTCAAGTTCATCACTTAGATTTAAATCAAATAACTTCTCTAACTTTTTAACTAGTGCGCTATGAGCTGGAAAATCGTAAGTCGTTGATTCACCTTCTGCAGTCGCCTTAAATCCGATCACAATCGCCTGAGAATCGGCGAGCGCCTCAACCGTCACCTCAATCGCGCTAAGTAGCGATGCGGAAAATTTCGGCAGATTTTTCGCCGCGGTTTTAGTGGTCATGATTGCCAAAGGCTATCCAGTGCTGGGCCAGAATGCGCCGCAGGCGGGTAGGAAAACGAGTTGAGTTGAGTTACTTTTTGATTAATGCGACTGCGGCTTCGAGAGCTGCGCTGAGGTTGTTGGCTTCCTGTGCATTTAATTCGACAACTAGGCGTCCCCCGCCTTCGAGTGGAATACGCATAACTAGCGAGCGCGCTTCCTTGGTTACTTCCATCGGTCCATCACCAGTACGAGGTTTCATGGCTGCCATTGGGAAGTCTCCTTTAATGCCTATTTACTGCCTAGGGCCCGTGAGCCTTGATCGACTACACGTATTTCTTCGGGGGATAAGTATCTCGCATTTGGGGCTAGGTATGAAATCGGCCAAGGCGCTGGCCCTGGTTAAGTCTAGATCAGTCCAAGGAGCGCGGTAATTCGCGCCTTTCCAGATGCCATGACTGCGACAACCGATTTTTCAGGGACACCGAGCATTTGAGCAATCTCGCTACTTGGAAGCGATCGCAGATAATGAAGCGACAAGATGATCCGCTCTTCCTCCGGCAACTGCGCCAAGGCATCCGTGAGGGATAAGGGCGCGGTCATAGGTGCAAGGTTACTCGGGTGGACGTAGTGATGTGGAGAGGCGAGCCAGCGATATTCGCACACCAATCCAGAGAAATGGATAGATCGCTAAGAATTGTAGGCGCGAGCACTCGATATCTTCTGACCAATTAAATCTGGTCGCGTTATTTGAAATCTCAATCAGCTCGAAGGTTCCGGTGCCTTTTAGAACTTTTCCGGTATGCAAAACATCGCAACGAATAGGTGGTTGCCAGTTAGTGACAACCATCGTATCTAGCAAACCAAGCGCTGCGAATTTTGGATAGCGCTTATAAAACGGTCCGGTAAAAGCCGCGATCGATGTACCAACGCCTTCTCGGATTTGTGAAGTCACCCAGACTTTACTTTGCAACATCCAATTACCTTGGCCTTCCCAATCGGCGATCGCCTGCCAGGCGCGCTCTTGGTTACAAGGAAGTGTTAAGGAGATTCGAATGCTGTGGCTCATAGTTATTTCTTAATCTCTATTTTTGAGCTGCGATATCAAGTGCTTCGTCAACGCTTCTAGCCCAATGCAGCAGTTCGCGTTGTCCTGGTTTAACAAATCCATGTTCCTCGAGGTGATCTATCAATGTGGCAAGAGGTGCATATAAATCATAGGGATCAAGGACGATCACCGGCTTTGCGTGAAACTTAAGAAAACGGCCCACCCAAATTTCAAATAGCTCTTCTAGAGTTCCGATGCCGCCGGGCAGTGCAATGAAGGCATCTGATAAATCCTCAATCATCGCTTTGCGGCTGCGCATTGAATCAACAACATGGAGCTCATCGCATTCTTTATCGGCAAATTCAATATCTACTAAGCGCTGCGGAATAACACCGATAGTGCGTCCGCCAGATTCTCGAGCGCCACGTGAAACCGCACCCATTGCAGATATATGCCCGCCGCCAGTGACTAATTCCCAGGATCGTGCAGCAATACCCGCGCCGAGATCATGTGCCAAATCAATATATTTCGGATCGATGGTCTGAGATGAAGAGCAGTAAACGGCGATATGCATGAGCCAAAGGATAGGGGTTAGGCTTATCGCATGTCTTCATCAAAGCAGCCACCTACCGGGCGGGCATCTGGCCACGGAATTGCAACCATTTCTGGCACAACTGTTCTCGATGTCTGGTTTCCCAATCCAACTCTAGGAAAGCTAAGTGCAGAGCCAGATAAAACTCTGACATCACTTGCTGGCGTAGATGAAATACGTAAAGTCAAGCGCGAAATTATCTCAATTGAGATTGATTTGGCACTCGCCCCACAATCTGCAGCAGATGCATACCTGCGCCTGCACTTACTTTCACATCGTTTAATAAAGCCACATGGCGCTGTGATGGATGGAATTTTTGGTTTATTGGCAAATGTAGTTTGGACAACTGCCGGTCCTTGCGCGCTAGATGGGTTTGAAGAAGTTCGGGCTGGACTGCGCGCTAAATATGGACATGTCACGGTATTTAGCGTTGATAAATTCCCACGAATGGTTGATTACGTAATTCCTTCAGGAGTCCGAATCGCAGATGCCGATCGAGTTCGCTTAGGCGCATATTTAGCAACAGGTACAACAGTTATGCATGAAGGCTTTGTTAACTTTAACGCCGGCACGCTAGGTACATCAATGGTCGAAGGTCGAATCTCATCGGGTGTGGTGGTTGGAGACGGCAGCGATGTTGGCGGTGGTGCATCCATTATGGGAACGCTCAGTGGTGGTGGAAAAGAAGTTATCTCTGTTGGTGAGAAATGTTTACTGGGTGCAAATTCAGGACTTGGAATCTCACTAGGCAATAACTGTGTAATCGAAGCGGGAACCTATATAACTGCTGCTGCCAAAGTGCGTCTGCCAGATGGTGAAATAGTAAAAGCTGGCCAGTTATCTGGCGCTAACGATTTACTCTTTAGACGCAATTCGCTAGATGGTTCACTTGAAGTAGTAGTTCGCACAGGTACCTGGGGTGGACTTAACTCAATACTTCACGCTAACTAAGCGGTGACTGAAAACCAAGCCGAAGGTAACTTACTTCGACTTCTGAAAGTCTCTCCCGTAAGCGTTGCGGTTGCGCCAGAAGATGACGTGGCTTGAATCTGATCAACCGTCCCTGCCGGATTGACTGAAAGTACTTGCAGTGAAAAAACGTCAGGCAGCAGAAAAGCTGCAGCAATAACTGATTGTGGAACTTGTCTGGACCAGGTTGCAAATTTGGGATTTAGCTTTATATCGCCACTTGCCGTATCTGGCACGCTCTGCGTATACGAAGTAGCCGTGCCCCAGACATGTTCTGAAGTTTCAGTTGCACCACCGGTAGAAGATGTGAAGTAAGCCGTTATTGGTAAACCTTGATAAGTAATGATCTGGCCTTGGGTGCTATCTACCGCGCTCTTCCATAATTGACCATATTGTGGTTCACCTTCTTTGGCGTAGCCAACAAATGATTGATCGCTAATTGATCCATAAAGATGACAATCACAGGCGCTTCGAATCTTCACAGATTTAGCTATTGCATAAGTTCGCGAGGCGATCGCCTGTGCCTGTAGCGCTGCAGTTGGCCACAGCGAAGGAACTTCACTAATCCCCCATAAATACTCGTCTTGAAGTCGAACTGAATTAATGATCTCTAAGCGCTTGCCTAAGACTTTATCTCGGATAACTTTAAATTGGATTTGTCCATGGCGATATCTATTTACTAGTGCATTCGTAGTCACTGAAAGAATGGTTGGTGCACCTTCCAGATAACGGGTGCCACTCCAACGTAAGGTAAATACTGAACCAGATGAGATTTGAGTAAACTTCGATCCACGCGTGGTTGAGACGTTTAATTGCCCATTGATCAAAGTTACATTTAATGTGGTTTTGCTTGGGACAGTTGATAACACTTGCGCTGTTTGTGTTTCTGCTAAATCTCCGGCAAATAATTGCAGAGAAGCGCCGTTTGAATCGCTGCGGACTTTAGCCGTAGTTAACAAGTGACCAATATTTACCCGCAAGATCTGGGTTTCGGTTGCTGTTTCAATGGTCGTTCCGGTGTAGTAATAATTTAATATCGCGGTAGCAGATTCTCCAGCAAGCGCTTTTGCACGCGCACCGATCTGGCTCATCCCAACCCCGTGGCCATAACCACTACCTACGAATGAAAAAGTTGCTGGGATTTCAGCAGCGCTAGCCGAAATTGGCGCACCAACTAAGAAAAGTACGACAGATAAAGACGCTGCTAACTTTCTAAACATCCTCATTTGCAGCCGCGCTCTTTCCAGCCTTGGTAAATTCTTGATACTGCTTAATTACTTCGGCGGGGTTGCCGCGGGCCATGATCTTTCCTTTATGCAACCAGGCAACTTCATTGCAAACATCTTCAATTGTCGCCATTGCATGGCTAACTAAAATAAGAGCGCGGTCCGCTGAGCGGAGTTCTTTGATGCGATTAAGGCTTTTCTCTTTAAAGTGCGCATCACCAGTACTTAACGCCTCGTCAACGATTAAAATATCAGGCTGGACTGTGGCCGCTACTGAAAACGCCAGGCGCGCATACATTCCCGATGAGTAAGTACGCATAGGTGCATCTATCGCATCGCCTAATTCAGAAAAATCTACGATTGCCGCAAATTGACTGTCAATTTCGGCGCGTGACATTCCGGCAGCAAGTCCGCCTAAGTAAACGTTGGCGCGACCAGTCATGGAAGGATTGAATCCAACTCCTAGCGCAAGTAAAGTGCTGACTGATCCGTGAACTTCAATTCGCCCCTTTGACGGCGGGACTATGCCAGATATGACTCGCATCAGCGATGACTTACCAGCACCATTTGAGCCGATTACACCAAGCACAGTGCCGTAATGAACGTCGAGATTTACTTCGTTAAGAGCCTGCACAACTCTTGTGTGTTTCTTGCCGCGTCCAATAGATTTCAAACGTGCTTTCAACGTAGGGCGCTTATCAATTGAAGTCGTGTAAGTAAGTCCAACGTTCTGAACTGAAACAGCCAATCCATGTTTGGCATGAGTTGAGTTAAGCGAATTAGAGGCGGACAGCGAAATCACGCTCCCTAGATAGGAAGAAATATGTACCTATCAGAAATATACAAATTGCCCAGATAAAACCGTGGGCAAGGGAAAATAAGTCTGGCGCTTTTGCATAAACCATTACTTGCGACCAAGCATCAAGCAAATAGAAAATGGGATTGGCTATTTCAATACTCTTTAACTTGGGCGATAGATCTGCTGCCTGATAGAGAATCGGGGATAAATAAAGCAGGCTTCGTGTTAAATATGGAAGAAAGCTTGCAATATCTCGGAAATACACATTGATACAAGAAATTAAAATCGCCATACCTAGGCCCATCAAAAGCGCAATTGCGATTACAGGAATGGCCCAGAACATCTGCCATGAGAAAGGCAAGCCAAGCAAGGAGCGCATGACGAGAAAGACAGCCAAGGTTGGAACAAATTTAAAGAGCGCAATTACCAATGCGGAGATAGGCAACATGATCCGTGGGAAAGCGGTATTTAATATCAGGCGCTGTCCTGCGGTGATTGATTTTACGCCACCGCTGAGGCTATTGCTAACTAAATAAAATAAGAAAAGACTGGCAGTTAAGTGTCCGTAGCGAGTTGAATCGTTATGGCCGCCAATTATATATATAAGTAAAAAGTAGACGCCGGAGAGTAGCAAGGGATTGAGAATCAGCCAGAGCTGCCCAAAGACCGATCCATAGTTCTGTTCGCGAAGTTCCGAACGGGAAAATTCGGCAATAAATGAGCGACGCGACCAGAGCGCGCGCAAGTATGCGCCAAGTGGCGGTAGCCCCGCACGGAAGGGTTCGTATATTGCAACTGGTGCGCTCATATGGGTAAAGGCTACCGCAGTGCTTTAGTCGAGGTGATGAAGCCCGCGCCCCAAGCGAAGTGCATAGTAGGAATTATTGCTAGCAATGAAATGAATTCACGCATAGATTTTGCGATCAATACTGAAGAGATTAGTAGAAAGAACCCATATATTGCCGCCGGCAGATAAAAGATTGGATTGATAAATAGCCCCAAAAATAGGGATATAAGTGTTGCGATAAGAGTAAAAGGTGGTGCTAGGTAACGTAAATTTATTGTTCCAGAATGGCTACGAGAAACGACACGACGCCAACGACCATATTGAAAATATTGTTTGGCAAGTTTTCTTAAATTTGGCCGTGGCCTATATGTAACTTGCAATCGCGGATCAAAATAAATTTTCCCTCCGTTTTTGCGTAGGCGATAATTTAGCTCCCAATCTTGCGCCCGGGTATATCGCTCATCAAAGCCACCAACGGCGGTGATCGCTTCTCGGCGAAATGCGCCGAGGTAGACAGTATCTACTTCACCCGCTTCGCCTCCGGTGTGAAAGCGAGAAGAACCTACGCCCAGTGCACTGCGCATAGCGCGAGCTACTGCGATTTCAAAATTAGTAACACCCTCGGCGGCCATAACTCCACCAACATTTACTGCACCCGATCTGCGGAGAATCTCAACTGCGAGTGAGAGATAATTATTTGGAATCTTGGCATGTCCATCTACTCGCACAATTATTGGGTTATTCGATGTTGCGACTGCCAGATTTAATCCGGCCGCAGTTTTTCCAGTTGGATTTGCTACCAATTTAACTCTGTTATCACCGGCAGCTAACGCCTGAGCGATTTCATCAGTGCGATCGCGCGAAGGTCCCAAGGCGAGTATTACTTCAAAAATCCCTAAGTAATCCTGAGAAAGAATGGCGGAGACGGATTCTTCTAAATGTGGCTCTTCATTAAGGACTGGGAGGATGACGCTTACCGCCGGTGAGGCAGATAACTCGCCTAATGATGTCGACATAACCCCTCCACGCTATCGCCCAAGTAGAGTTCGCATGTGAAAGCAACGCGCGCGATACGGATTATTACATCTCTATCACTTGGAGTTGTAGTTCTCGCGTCGGTGTCCTGGCTTGGACTTGGACATGTCAGCGCAAAGATTGCGCGCATTAGCGTCTTTGCAGGACTCGATAACAGACCAGAGAAAACCTCGAAGGCGCTTAACTATCTTTTAGTTGGATCAGATACTCGCGAGGGTCTCACTAAGGCGCAGATGAAATTACTGCGTGTGGGTAGCACCGCAACGGCGGCCGGCGGTCGTTCTGACACGATGCTCTTGGTGCACATCAGCAAAGCCCGCGATAAGGCTTACCTGGTCTCTCTTCCACGTGACACTCTTGTAACTATTCCTGCACATACAAGTACAGATGGAAAATCACAGATTCCAGCTCGGCAAAACAAATTAAATGCTGCCTTTGCTTTTGGTGGTGCGCCGCTATTAATTCAGACTGTTGAGGGCGCAACAAATTTGAAGATTGATCACTACATCGAAATTAGCTTTGCTGGCTTTGCTGGGATCGTTGATGCTTTAGGAGGCGTTGATGTCTGCACCAAAGTCGATATCGATGATCCTAAGAGCCATCTAGTTCTCGCTGCTGGCACCCACACCTTGGGGGGAATCGAAGCTCTGAAATATGTTCGCACGCGCGACTTTGATGGGCGTGGAGATATTGGGCGTATGCAGCGCCAACAACAATTTATGAGTTCAGTCTTAAAGAAGGCCACCAGTACCGGCGTTCTGTTAAACCCAATCAAAATTGTTAACTTTATGAATGCTGCTCTCTCAACAATAAAGATGGATGAAAATTTAAATGAGAGTGACCTAATAAACTTGGCTAAGCAGATGCGTGGGCTTTCCTCGGGCAATGTCCGTACTTTGACTGTACCGCTTTCAAATGCGAACGCAAATGTTCCGGGAATCGGCTCAGTTGTTATCTGGGATGAAACGCTAGGTACTGAACTTTGGACCCGTATTCGCGATGACTCTGCTTTAGTTGATGAAGTAACGCCTTCGCCTTCTGCCAGTAGCACCACAAAAGCTACGCCTGTAATAGTCGATAAATTCAAGACTCGCACCGCCGCCGAAAATCCGTGCGGCGCGATTAAATAGAACGTGCCTTAGACTCTGAGCCTATGAAACTCTCGGTAATTGGTTGTGGTTATTTAGGCGCAACGCACGCAGCTTGTATGTCTTCACTCGGTCTTGAAGTAATTGGAGTAGATACCGATCAGAGCAAAGTCGATCTACTCTCGCGCGGAGAACTTCCTTTTTATGAACCAGGTCTAGATACTCTGCTTGCAGCTGAGATGAAGACAGGTCGACTCTCTTTTACAACTGATTTTTCAGCGATTGCAGATGCAGATGTTCACTTCATCTGCGTTGGAACACCACAAAGTAAGGATGGATTAGCTGCTGATCTAACTTACGTAAAGTCCTCGGTCGCCGCTATTGCACCGTACTTAAAAGATGGTGCGCTAGTTGTTGGAAAATCTACAGTTCCAGTCGGAACTGCCCAAGCTCTTCGCGAAATGCTCGCAACATCTGCACCACAGGCAGATTTAGCCTGGAACCCAGAATTCTTACGCGAAGGATTTGCCGTCGAAGATACCTTGACTCCAAATCGCCTAGTTATCGGAGTCGTAAATGACCGCGCAGAAAATATTTTAAAAGAGGTTTACAAGCCAATTATTGATCTTGGAACCCCTTGGATTCGCGCTGACCTGCCAACTGCAGAACTGGTCAAAGTTGCTGCCAACTCATTCCTTGCTACAAAAATATCGTTCATCAACGCTATGGCCGAAGTCTGCGAAGCAGCTGGCGGTGACGTCACGGTTTTGGCTAAAGCGATTGGTTATGACCCTCGTATCGGTAACCGCTTTCTGCAAGCAGGTATTGGTTTTGGTGGAGGATGTCTACCGAAAGATATTCGCGCATTCATGGCGCGTGCCCAAGAACTTGGCGCTGATCAAGCGCTGGAGTTCTTGCGAGAAATAGATGCCATTAACTTACGTGCCCGACAGCGCGTAATCGATGTTGTTCGCGCAGATCTATCTGAAGATCTAACGCAATATAAAATTGCAGTTTTTGGCGCAACTTTCAAACCCGATAGCGATGATGTGCGCGATTCCCCAGCACTCGATATCGCCGCCCAACTTCAGGCAGCTGGAGCAACAGTTGTAGTCCATGATCCCAAGGGAATTGAACCTGCTCGTAAGCGGTTCCCAAATTTAGATTACGCAGAGAAAGTTTCTGATTGCGTTAAGGGAGCAGATGCAATTCTGCATTTAACCGAGTGGAAAGAGTATCGCGAGCTAGATCCTTCAGTGATTGGCCAATTAGTAAAATCTAAGTTCTTAATCGATGGACGAAACGCTCTGGATCGTGACAAATGGCGCGCAGCAGGTTGGCGTGTACATGCTCTGGGCCGCAGCGATTAATTAAAAACCAGTTTTTTGGTTGCGCCGGGCACTTAAATTCGCGCCTTTTTCTTTCGCCTCAACATTTATTGCTTTAAGTGCAGCTGCAACTTTGGCTGAGATGGCGCTATCTGATACTCCAAGTATTCGCGCCGCAAGGATTCCAGCGTTCTTGGCGTTATCGACCCCAACTGTTGCAACCGGAATTCCCGCTGGCATCTGAACAATTGAAAGCAGCGAATCCATACCATCTAAGTTCTTTAGCGAAATTGGAACTCCGATCACCGGCAGAGTTGTAAGAGATGCGACCATTCCAGGTAGATGTGCTGCTCCCCCGGCGCCGGCAATGATTACTTTAAAGCCATTGCTCTGTGCCTTTTGTGCAAACTCAACCATTTCAAGTGGCATGCGATGAGCCGATAGAACTTCCGCGCTATAGGTGATTCCAAATGTATCTAAAGTTTTGGCAGCGTTCTCCATAACAGGCCAGTCAGAATCAGATCCCATGATGATTGCTACATCACTCATCAATTTCTCCACTCATATAGTCGCGCGCATGTTCTGCCACTTCGGTTAATTCTAGAAGGTTTTCCCCGATCACGGTAACGTGGCCGATCTTGCGCCCCTTACGAACCTCTTTCTTGTATTGGTGGAACTTTAACTCTGGATTTCGCGCCATTAGATGTAGGTATGGGCGATACATATCAGTCTTGTCGCCACCCAAGATATTTCCCATCACCGCATAAGGTGCGGTCATCGTTGGATCGCCAAGGGGTAAATCTAAGATGGCACGAAGGTGCTGTTCAAATTGGCTAGTGCGCGAGCCTTCAATCGTCCAATGTCCGGAATTGTGCGGACGCATCGCTAACTCATTAATAAATATTTCATCTCCCTTGATAAACATTTCAACGGCCATGACACCCACGAGTGCGATTTCGTTAGCAATCGAAAGCGCTAAGTGTTGGGCTTTCTCGGCGATTTCCGTTGAGATGGTTGGGGCTGGCGTAATTGTTAAGGTGCAGATCCCATCTTTCTGAACTGTTTGGGTGGGAGCCCAAGAAGTTGCCTGGCCATGTTCTGAGCGCGCAACCATCACTGCAATTTCGCAATCAAATGCAATCAACTCTTCGATTAATAACTGAGAATGTTCGGCAAGTAACTCATCTAGGTCATCCAAATTCTTAACTTTCCATACACCACGCCCGTCGTAGCCACCTGAAATCTTCTTTGCCATAAATGGAAAGTCGAAGGCTTGGCCATCATCTTCAATAATTCGCCATATAGGTGATGGATAGGAAGCCAATTTGGCGCGCATCGCGGCCTTATCTTGTGAATACTGGAATGAGTTTGAAGATGGAAAGACTTTTACGCCGGCGGCTTCTAAACCTTTAATTACAGAAAGTGGCACTAGTTCGTGCTCGAAGGTTATGAGGTCGCATTTCTTGGCGAATTCCAACAATTGAGTTAGGTCGCGGAAATCACCGACTACATGTTGCGATATTTGCGCCGCGCTATCGTCCTTATCTTGTGCAAAGAGTAGGAGATTAATACCGAGCGCTGTAGCTGGAGCAACACTCATCCGCGCTAATTGCCCAGCACCAATTATTCCGACGGTGGGGAAACGCTCATTCACGGGGCTATCTTAGATGAACAATATCCCCCACGTTAACCTCAAAGCCATCTGCCAGCACGAGCGCACCAAATTCATTTATAGATTGCGCAATTCCGGTGCGATTTGTACGCCCTGCGACCTCGATCTGTACTTGTCTATCTAAAGTCGTACAGACCTGGCTATAGCGATCTAGAAAATCTGCACCGTCTTCCCAGTTCGTAAAATTATCTGCGAATACATTTAAGAATTTAGACAGGATCAGATTTCGATCTAATTCCTTCGATCCAGAAATCGCAAGAGAAGTAGCTGTTTCAACTGGCAGCTCGTCAATAGACATTGCCACATTTATTCCAAGACCAATAATGATTCCTTGATCGCTTACCTGGGCTAACAAGCCGGCAACTTTCTTTTCGCCAATTAAAATATCATTTGGCCATTTCAGGCTAGCTTTTATCGGTAAATCAGAAGAGATAACTTCATGCATTGATAACGCAGCAAGATGAGAAATAAATCCCCAGTAACGTCTTGCTCTTTTCGGTTCAATGTAAAGAGAGAAAAGTAGTGCGCTATGAGTTGGTGCTTCAAACGATCTTTCTAATCTGCCACGTCCTGCACTTTGGAATTCCGCAACTATTACCTCGCCACTTTTTACCGATTTAGATTTAACTAATTCCGCCAGGTCGCTTTGCGTAGAAGTAGTGAGATCAACCACGCTTACTCGCCAGTATTGCGAAGTATGCGAAGCGATTGTCGCGCGATCTAGTGGCGCTCTTGGCGCTTGAGTACCCACGCCTAGTACCGTAGAGCCATGAGCCCAGATCTGCATACAACTGCCGGAAAAATTGAAGATCTCCGTCTACGTGTCGAAGAAGCAGTACACGGAGGTTCCGCCCGCGCTGTTGAGAAGCAACATGCCAAAGGCAAATTGACCGCCCGTGAACGTATCGACTTACTTGTAGATGCTGACTCTTTCACTGAAATTGATGAGTTCGCCCGCCACCGATCAACTCAATTCGGGATGGAGAAGAACCGTCCCTACGGAGATGGCGTAGTTATTGGAACTGCAACCGTTGATGGTCGACCAATTGCACTTTACTCACAAGATTTCACAGTTATGGGTGGAAGCCTCGGTGAAGTTCATGCGGAAAAAATTGTAAAGATCGCAGAGTTTGCCTTAAAGAGTGGAATTCCTTTGATTGGAATTAATGACTCTGGTGGTGCGCGCATTCAGGAAGGCGTCGCATCTTTAAATGGTTACGGCAAAATCTTCCGCCTTAATACTCGCTCATCAGGCGTGATTCCACAGATTTCACTCATCTTGGGGCCATGTGCTGGCGGCTCCGCCTATTCACCAGCGTTGACTGATTTCACGGTGATGGTAAATGAAACTTCTCATATGTTTATTACAGGACCTGATGTAATCAAGACTGTCACAGGTGAAGATGTTGAGATGGAAGAACTCGGCGGAGCTCTTACTCATAACACTCGTTCCGGCAATGCGCACTACCTTGCAGATAGCGAAGCAGATGCCATTGATTACGTAAAAGCGCTACTTTCATATCTGCCTTCAAATAATATGGATGGGGCACCTCATCTACCTCCAACTCAGAACTTGGATGAGAGCGTGGAGGATATTGCGTTAAATACTTTAATTCCAGATAGCCCTAACCAGCCATACGATATGAAGACCTTAATCACCACTTTGGTCGATGAAGGTGAATTCCTTGAGGTGCATGCTCTTTATGCGCCAAATATTATTGTTGGATTTGCACGTATCGAGGGCGAATCAATTGGAATTATCGCCAACCAACCTTCTCAATTAGCAGGGACGCTGGATATAAATTCCAGTGAAAAAGCGGCGCGTTTTCTACGCTTCTGTGATGCCTTTAATATTCCAATTCTTACCTTAGTAGATGTTCCAGGATTTTTACCCGGGACTGATCAAGAATGGAACGGCATCATCCGTCGTGGCGCTAAATTGCTCTACGCCTACGCTGAAGCATCTGTGCCGCTAGTTACCTTAATTACACGCAAGGCTTACGGTGGAGCTTTTATTGTTATGGGATCTAAATATTTAGGTAGCGATATTAACTTCGCTTGGCCCAGCGCAGAAATTGCCGTAATGGGCGCACAAGGTGCGGTAAATATTTTATATCGCAAAGAGATTACGGATGCGAAAGATCCCGAAAAGGTGCGCGCTGAGTTAGTTTCTGATTACACCGAAACGCTATCTAATCCATACGCTGCAGCAGAACGCGGAACGATCGATAGCGTTATTGAGCCACACCAATCACGCGCCTACATCACCAAGGCATTTCGCACTCTAAAGACAAAACGCGATGTCTTGCCTGCTCGCAAGCATGGAAATATTCCGCTGTAATGAAATTTACCGTTACTTCCGGAAACGCCACCGATGAAGAGCTATTGGCGCTAAAAGCGGCGTTGGACCAACACAAATTACAGAATTTAACTCCTGTAATCAAACGCAGCGTCTTTGGCCTGCCACAACTGCGCCAGCCACTACCGCATCAGATTACATTCGGGGCGCGGAGAAAATCTAAATAATGCCGCAGATAGTTCTAGCTTCACAATCAACTTCACGTCGCCGTTTACTAGAAGGCGCCGGTATCACACCCCATGTAATGGTTAGCCACGTTGATGAAGAGACCGAATTTTTTAACGCTATGTCTCCAGCAGATATGGTTTTTGCGCTAGCTGTTACCAAGGCACATACCGTTCGTGAGCAAGTAGATTTTCCAGCAATTATTATCGGCTGCGATTCCACCTTTGATGTCGACGGAGTTTCCTTTGGCAAACCTGGAACCCCTGAAATCGCTAAAGAACGCGCCCTTGCAATAAGCGGCCGAAGTGGCTTGCTCCATACCGGTCACTGCATTATCGATACCGCACAGGGCCGCGAGATTGCCGATCGTGTGACCACCAAAGTTACATTCTCCAAAATGACTAACGATGAGATCGATGATTACATCGCATCTGAGGAGCCATTGCATGTGGCAGGCGGTTTTACTTTGGATGGCTTTGGTTCACCTTTCATTCCAGTAATCGAAGGTGATTACACAAATGTAGTTGGATTATCTATGCCCTTCTTCAGATCGGCGATGTCACAACTTGGCTATTCTTGGCCACAAGTTAAGGAGATGCGATGAAACGCGTTCTAATCGCCAACCGCGGTGAAATTGCGGTGCGTGTTATTCGCGCCTGCCGTGATCACGGAATCGAAAGCGTCGCTGTTTACTCCGAAGAAGATCGAGACGCGATACACACCAGAAGTGCAGATATTGCCCTCTCGCTAAATGGCACAACAGCAACTCAAACTTATCTAGATATTGCCAAGATAATTGCTGCTGCCAAGGCATCTGGCGCAGATGCAGTTCACCCTGGATATGGTTTTCTCTCAGAGCGCGCCGATTTTGCGCAAGCGGTAATCGATGCAGGGCTAATTTGGATCGGGCCACCACCTGCTGCAATCAGCGCACTTGGCGATAAAGTTTCGGCTCGTCGCATCGCTGCCAAAGCAGGAGCTCCGTTAGTTGCTGGCACGAAAGATCCAGTTGCGGGGCACGAAGAAGTTACGGCATTTGCTAAAGAACATGGGTTACCGGTTGCAATAAAAGCGGCATTCGGTGGTGGTGGACGCGGATTAAAAGTTGCACATACTATGGAGGAGATTCCAGAGTTATTTGCTTCCGCAGTTCGCGAAGCGATCGCTGGATTTGGGCGTGGTGAATGTTTTGTCGAGCGCTATCTCGATAAACCGCGCCACGTGGAAACTCAAGTTCTAGTCGATAAACATGGCCATGCCGTCGTTGTCAGTACTAGAGATTGCTCCTTGCAACGTCGCCACCAGAAGTTAGTAGAAGAAGCGCCAGCGCCGTTCTTAACAGATGCTCAAAATGAAGAGCTCTATCGCTCAAGTAAAGCGATTATGAAAGAGGCGGGTTACGTTGGAGCCGGGACTTGCGAATTCTTAGTTGGTAATGACGGAACAATTTCTTTCCTTGAAGTAAATACTCGCTTACAAGTAGAGCACCCCGTAAGTGAAGAAGTAACTGGAATAGATTTAGTTCGCGAACAATTCCGCATCGCCATGGGCGAGAGCTTAGACTTTGATGATCCAGTAATTCGCGGTCACTCACTTGAATTTCGAATCAATGGCGAAGATCCGGGTCGTTCATTTCTACCGGCGCCAGGGCGAATTACCAAGTGGAGCCTTCCAACCGGACCCGGTGTACGTGTTGATGCTGGATTTAAAAATGGAGACACTATTGGTGGAAACTTTGATTCGCTCCTCGCCAAATTAATTGTTACTGGCGCAACCCGTAAGGAAGCCATTGAACGCGCCCGTCGCGCTTTAGCTGAATTTGAAGTAGATGGTTTAGCTACGGCAATACCGTTCCACCGCGCAATTTTGCAAGATCCTGCATATACCGAAAATTTCCGCGTCTACACTAGTTATATCGAAAATGAGTTTAAGAATGAGATTTCTGCCTACATTCCAGCAGTTCTACCAATTACTACTCGCGTTGCCGCCGAACATCTTGTTGCAGAAGTTAACGGCAAACGTTTTGAGGTAAAGCTACACACGCCTGAACCAGTCGTAAAACGCCATCGCGCCAAAGAATCCAAGATCGGTGGATCAGGTGGCACTGGGCTTACCAGTCCAATGCAAGGAACAGTGGTAAAAGTTGCTGTAGAAGTTGGCCAGCAAGTTGAAGTTGGCGACTTGATAATCGTCTTAGAAGCGATGAAGATGGAACAGCCATTAATTGCTCATAAGTCAGGAACAATCGCAAATCTCACAGCAGTGATTGGCGAGACAGTATCTAGCGGCACCGTTCTCTGTGACATTATTGATGCATGACATCAACTGAACTTCTCTATTCCGACCCTCTAAAAGCAGCCACACAGGCAGCATCTGAAATCGCAGAGCGCACCGGATTTGCAACGCACGATATTGCGCTGGTTATGGGTTCAGGTTGGGTCACAGCAATTGATGCCTTAGGTGAACCGGTTTATGAATGCAACGCAGAAGATCTAACTGGATTTCTGCCTCCTGCGGTCGAAGGTCATTCTGGAAAGGTGCGCAGTTACGAAATTAGAGATGGTGGCAAAACTGTACGCGCTCTGGTTTTTTTAGGTCGCACTCATTTATATGAAGGCAAGGGTATGGAGCCGGTTGTCCATGGTGTGCGCACTGCAGTTAAAGCCGGCTGCAAAGTAATTCTTCTGACCAATGCATGTGGTGGAATAAATACCAATTACAAAGTGGGCCAACCAGTTTTGATTCGTGACCATATTTCACTCACCGCTGCAACGCCTTTAGTCGGTGCAACTTTTATCGACTTAACAGATCTATATAGCAAGCGTTTGCGCGCCATTGTAAAGAGTGCGGATTCATCACTTGAAGAAGGCGTATACGTTCACTGGCGTGGTCCTACATATGAAACGCCGGCTGAAATACTCATGATGCGCGGCATGGGAGCAGATTTAGTTGGAATGTCTACCGTTCCAGAAGCAATCGCCGCACATGCACTCGGCGCTGAAATCCTAGCGATCTCACTCGTAACTAATGCAGCTGCCGGTGTAACTGGCGAGAAGTTAAATCACGAGGAAGTTATTGCTGCAGGAAAAGCAGCGGCAACTCGCATGGGCGCTCTCATTAAATCTGTAATTCCCAATCTGATTTAATCTCATTAGGCTGTACTCATGAAGGTTGAGTTAGTTGCCGAAGTTCAGGCATGGATCGCAGATGATCCAGATCCGAAGACTGCTGGCGAATTAAGCGCGCTACTCGCCGCAGGCTCAGAAGAAATTCTAAAGAAATACTTTGCCGGCTTTCTCCAATTTGGAACTGCTGGATTACGAGGCCCGGTTGGACCTGGGCCATCTTGCATGAATCGCGCTGTTGTAGGTCGTACCGCCGCTGGTATTTCGGCTTATATGAAAGAACGTGGCATGAAACGTGTGGTTATTGGGCGCGATGCCCGTTATGGCTCGGAAGATTTCACTGCAGAAAGTGCGTCAATATTTGCAGGTGCGGGTTTTGAAGTCTTTGTATTACCGCGACCGCTTCCCACGCCAGTTCTGGCCTTTGCTACCCAAGAACTTAAATGTGATGTTGGTGTAATGGTTACAGCGAGCCACAATCCCCCACAAGATAATGGTTACAAGGTTTATCTCGGTGGGCGTGCAGATGGAGTTGAATATGCGGCGTCCCAAATCATCGCACCAACTGATCAGTTAATCGCAACAGAGATTTCCGCAATTAAATCGCTGGCACAGATCCCACGTGCAAAGTCTTGGACCGTACTAGGTGAAGATGTCATTTCCGAATATGTGCGACGTACTGCACTGATAGCGCCCAACCCGGGTGACTTAAAGATTGTCTACACCGCCATGCATGGCGTCGGTACCGAAACCGCGCAACGCGTCTTCAATCACGCAGGTTTTGCAACTCTAATTTTAGTTGATGAACAATGTACGCCAGATCCTGATTTTCCAACTGTGTCCTTCCCTAATCCAGAAGAGCCAGGTGCCATAGATCTCGCGCTGAAGAAAGCGCGCGACTTTGGCGCTGATTTAGTAATTGCAAATGATCCAGATGCCGATCGTTGCGCCGCAGCCGTTAACGATCTGAAAAATGGTTGGCGTATGTTGCGCGGTGATGAGCTGGGCATAATTTTCGGCGAATGGATCGCGCGCTCACATACTCATGGCAGCTTTGCTAATTCGATTGTTTCTTCATCTGCCTTAAGTAAGGTTGCGGCGCATTATGCGATTGATTTTAAAGAGGTTTTAACCGGCTTTAAGTGGATATCAAAGATTGAAGATCTTGCCTTTGGTTATGAAGAAGCGATTGGCTATGCCGTTGACTCAGATACAGTAAATGATAAAGATGGTATTTCTGCGGCGCTATTGCTGGCACAGATTGCTAGCGATTTAAAATCTAAGGGCCTTACCTTGCTGGATTTACTTGATGAAGTTTGGGCACGACATGGATTTCATGGAACGGAACAGATTTCTATCCGCGTGGCAGATATGTCGCAAATTACCCAATTGCTTAAGCGGATTCGCCAAAACCCTCCAACCCATATTGCGGGCCGGGCGGTTAAATCAATTGATGATCTAGCCAACCCGCAGGATGGGCTACCGCCAACGGATGGCTTACGTATCTGGTTGGCCGATGGAATCCGTATCATTGTGCGTCCCAGCGGAACAGAGGCGAAGATGAAGTGCTACATCGAGGTAATCACCAAAGATTCTGCCTCTGCTCAATTATTGTTAGATGAACTTCGCTCTCCATTAAAGGAATTTCTCGCATGAGTTTTTATGGAATCGTTGATGGTTCAGAGAGTTCGCTTAAACGCTTCCTTGCGCAGTTACCTGGTGTAGATCAAGTTGGTGCCGAAGCTCGTGCAGCAATGTTGGCAACTCGCAGCATTAAGACAACCAGTAAACGTTGGGCAATTGATACCGCAATTTCCATGGTTGATCTAACAACCCTGGAAGGAGCCGACACTGCAGGAAAGGTGCGTGCTCTCTGTTCTAAAGCGGTACGCCCTGATCCATCTGATACAACTGTTCCAAGTGTTGGTGCAATCTGTGTTTATAATGATATGGTCGCAATCGCCCGCACACATTTAGATGCCATTGGCGGCAAGCACGTTCCAGTTGCTGCTGTCTCAACTGCCTTTCCATCTGGTCGCGCTTCGATGGAGGTAAAGATTCAAGATACTCAGGATGCAATTGATGCTGGGGCTGGCGAAATCGATATGGTCATAGATCGCGGCGCATTTCTATCGGGACAATATGGATTGGTCTTTGATGAGATCGTAAAGATACGTGAAGTATGTGGTGAACGCGCTCATCTTAAAGTGATCTTCGAAACCGGCGAGTTAGTTACTTACGACAATGTCCGTAAAGCCTCGTATCTGGCGATGTTGGCTGGCGCAGATTTCATTAAGACTTCCACTGGCAAGGTAGCTCCCGCGGCTACTCCCCCAGTTGTTCTAGTTATGTTGGAGGCGGTACGAGATTTCTATCAGATGACCGAGCGCCGCATCGGCGTGAAACCAGCCGGTGGTATTCGCAATACCAAAGATGCTATCAAGCAACTAGTTCTCGTTAATGAAACTGCTGGGCCAGAATGGCTTACGCCAGAGTTCTTCCGCATCGGGGCTAGCGCTCTACTGAATGATTTACTGATGCAGCGCATGAAAATGGACGATGGCTACTACGCTAGCCCTAACTACGTAACGATCGATTAGTCGAGAAGAAACTGGAAAAGGTAATGACATTCGAATATGCACCAGCTCCTGAATCTCGATCAATCGTAGATATCAAACCCAAATACGGCCATTTTATCGATGGCAAGTTTGTGCCAGGTAAGAAACACTTCGCCACGATAAATCCAGCAACTGAAGAGGTTTTAAGTCAGATTTCACTTGGCGGACAAAGCGATGTCGATAAAGCTGTTCAAGCGGCGCAAAAGGCCTACACCAAAACGTGGTCAAAACTATCTGGCAAAGAACGCGGAAAATATCTCTATCGCATCGCCCGTATCTTGCAAGAGCGCGCCCGCGAATTTGCGGTTCTTGAAACTTTAGATAACGGTAAGCCGATCCGCGAGACACGCGATATCGATATTCCACTCGTTGCCGCACACTTTTTCTACCACGCAGGTTGGGCAGATAAATTAGATTACGCCGGTCTTGGCAAATCTCCCCAGCCACACGGAGTTGCCGGGCAAATTATTCCTTGGAACTTTCCGTTGCTTATGCTGGCTTGGAAAGTTGCACCAGCGCTAGCTACTGGCAATACAGTCGTGCTAAAGCCAGCCGAAACAACTTCACTTACCGCACTGCTTTTTGCGCAAGTCTGCCAACAGGCCGAGTTGCCAGATGGCGTTGTAAATATCGTTACCGGTGACGGTTCAACTGGTGCAGCAATTGTTAACCACCCGGGCATTCATAAGATCGCATTTACTGGATCAACAGATGTTGGTAAGAAGATTGCCCGCGCGATTGCGGGAACAAGTAAGAAAGCTACGCTTGAACTAGGCGGCAAGGGCGCAAATATCGTCTTCGATGATGCACCGCTTGATGAGACAGTCGAAGGCATTGTTAACGGCATATTTTTCAACCAGGGCCATGTTTGCTGCGCTGGTTCGCGCTTAATTCTGCAAGAAGGAATAGCAGATGAGCTAATCGAAAAGCTAAAGGTGCGAATGGCCAAGATCCGCGTTGGCGATCCGCTTGATAAAAATACCGACCTGGGCGCGATAAATTCCAAAGAGCAGTTGCTTAAGATTCAAGAGTTAGCAAGTGCCGGAGATGCCGAAGGTGCACAACGTTGGAGCCCTGCTTGCACCTTATCTGCCAAAGGATTCTGGTTTGCGCCAACAATCTTTACCGGCGTAACTCAAGCCCATCGCATCGCGCGAGAAGAGATCTTTGGACCCGTGCTATCTATTCTTACCTTCCGCACTCCACAGGAGGCGATCGAGAAAGCCAATAACACTCCATTTGGTTTATCTGCTGGTGTTTGGAGCGAGAAGGGCTCACGTATCTTGTGGGCAACTCAGCAGCTACGCGCCGGAGTTGTATGGGCCAATACCTTTAATAAATTTGATCCAACCTCGCCATTTGGTGGATATAAAGAATCTGGTTGGGGCCGCGAGGGCGGCAAGCATGGCCTGGCTGCATATTTGAAGGAGGGAAAGTAAATGGCTTCTTCTAAGAAAGCGATCAGCAAAGTGACGCCACGTCTAGAAGTTAAGAAGACTTACAAGTTATATATCAACGGCGCTTTCCCCCGTAGCGAATCTGGACGCGTCTATGAAGTTAGCAATACAAAGGGTGGGTTTATCGCAAATCCAACTCTGGCATCACGTAAAGATTTACGCGATGCAGTTGTTGCAGCTCGTGCCGCCCAAAGCGGTTGGGCCAAGGCAACTGCTTATAACCGTGGCCAAATCCTCTATCGCATCGCCGAAATGTTGGAAGGTCGCGCTGATCAATTTGCATCTGAGATTTCACTTGCCAGCGGTGTGACTTTAAGGAAGGCGCAAGATGAAGTTGCCACCGCAATTGATCGTTGGGTTTGGTATGCCGGCTGGAGCGATAAATTATCAGCAGCTTTTGGGGCCACAAACCCAGTTGCTGGCCCTTATTACAACTTCACCATCCCTGAGCCACAAGGTGTGATCGCCGTTGCCCCAGCAGAGAATTTCCTCGCATTTATCGATTCGATTGCACCTGCAATTGTCTCGGGCAATACCGTGATCGCACTTGTCCCTGGCTCTGCTGCAGTTGCCGCAATGACCTTTGCCGAAGTTTTAGCAACAAGTGATCTACCTGCAGGTGTAATCAACATCCTGACCGGTTTACATGATGAACTCGCCCCATGGGCAGCCTCCCACATGGATATCGATGGTTTTGATATCTCTGGAATCGATAAGAAGAAGCGAACTGATCTTAAAGTTGCAGGAGCTGAGAACTTAAAGCGGTTTCATCACTTTGACGGCGCGATTTCTCCAACTCGAATCTATGCCTTTATGGAAGCAAAGACGGTCTGGCACCCAATCGGGGTTTAAATCTATTTGGCAGATATTGCTAAATAACCTGGCTTAACAACGTTATCAATAATTGCGAGCCGTTCTTCAAAGGGAATAAATGAGCTCTTCAGCGCATTAATAGTTACACGCTGTAGATCTAGGAAAGTCCAATTAAAAGCGTTAACTAGTTCGGTCATCTCACGCGTCATCGAGGTTGCCGACATTAGACGATTGTCGGTATTTACAGTTACGCGAAAACGCAGCCTTGCTAGATCACCAATTGGGTGGTCTGCAAAGTTGGCAGCTGCACCGGTCTGAATATTTGAAGATGGACACATCTCAAGTGGAATACGGCGATCACGAACATATGCAGCAAGTCGACCCAGTCGTGGTGGTGTGTGATTTAAATCGATATCGTCGATGATGCGCACGCCATGTCCTAAACGTTCTGCGCCACAAAGTTGGATTGCTTCCCAGATAGATGGGAGTCCATATGCTTCACCGGCGTGAATGGTGAAATGGGCATTTTCGCGACGTAGATATTCAAAGGTATCTAACTGATCACTTGGTGGAAATCCATCTTCGGGACCTGCGATATCAAAGCCAACTACCCCACGATCGCGGTATTTAACAGCTAGTTCAGCTACTTCTTGCGATAGTTGATTTTGGCGCATTCCGCAGAGAAGCAAGGTAACGCGAATGGTGTTTCCTTCACCCTTCGCATCTACTTCGCCGGCGCGAAGCCCTTCAAGAATTGCTTCTATCGCCGCAGATAAAGTCAGACCTTTCTCAGTTAGAAGTTCTGGCGCCATACGGACTTCGGCATACACAACGCCATCGCGGGCTAAATCGATAGCACACTCACGCGAGACGCGAATAATATCTTCGGTGCGTTGCATAACAGCAACGGTATGGGCAAAGGTTTCTAGGTATCGAACAAGAGAACCAGAATCGCAAGATGCGCGGAACCATTCGGCTAACTCTGCTGCATCATAAGTTGGAAGTTCGTGGCCAATTCCTTTGGCGATATCGATAATAGTTTGTGGGCGCAATCCGCCATCTAAGTGATCATGAAGTAAAGCCTTTGGCAGCAGTTTAATTTGCTCAGGAGTTGGCACCTTATTTAAATTGCTCATCCAGTAATCCGTTCAATAACTAGCGGCAGGCGATCTACCTTGCCATTTTCGATAATTTCAATTGCGCCATCTAATATTTCGATAGCTCGTTCAAATCTAGCTGGTTCATCGGTATGCAACGTAAGCAGCGGTGAACCTTTAGCTATGTATTCACCGGGTTTAGCATGCATTTCAATACCCGCGCCAGCTTGTACTTTTTCACCTTGTTTAGAGCGACCCGCACCCAATCGCCAAGCTGAGACTCCAACTTTCATCGCATCCATTTTGGTCATAATTCCTGATTCTCTTGCAGTAATTACATGTTGCTCGCGCGCAACGGGTAGCTTTGCATCTGGATCTCCGCCTTGCGCGGCAATCATGCGCTTCCAGTGATCCATTGCGGATCCATCTTGCAGAGCTTCTGCTGGATCTTTACCGATAATTCCAGCGGCTTCGATCATCTCGCGCGCCAAAAGTATCGTTAACTCAACAACATCGGCTGGGCCACCACCGGCTAGAACCTCAATAGATTCACGGACTTCAAGGGCATTTCCGGCCGTCAAACCAAGTGGTACATCCATCGCAGTAACAAGTGCGCGCGTTTTGACTCCGGCATCTAAACCAAGTTGCACCATAGTGCGCGCAAGCTCTGCCGCCTTTGCAGGATCGCTCATAAAGGCGCCGCTTCCAGTCTTAACATCCAAGATAAGCGCAGAAGTTCCTTCGGCGATCTTCTTGGACATAATTGAAGATGCAATCAAAGGAATTGCTTCAACCGTTGCCGTCACATCACGCAGCGCATATAACTTCTTATCGGCCGGGGCTAAACCAGCACCAGCTGCACAAATTACCGCGCCAGTATCTTGCAAAACTTTTAACATCTCTTCATTAGATAGCGAAGCGCGCCATCCCGGAATTGATTCGAGTTTATCTAAGGTGCCACCAGTATGTCCGAGGCCGCGGCCCGAAAGTTGTGGAACTGCTCCCCCGCAAGCAGCGACCAGTGGGGCAAGCGGCAGAGTTATCTTGTCACCAACGCCGCCGGTGGAATGCTTATCTGCAGTTGGGCGATCTAGCGCTGACCAATTCATTCGCTCACCTGAATTAATCATGGCATTGGTCCAACGCGAAATTTCTCGTGAGTTCATCCCATTTAAAAGTATCGCCATCAACAAAGCCGACATCTGTTCATCGGCGATCACACCACGTGTGTAGGCATCGACCGTCCAGTCAATTTGCTTATCTGTTAACTCGTTGCGATCGCGTTTTGCGGCAATTATCTCAACTGCCGCAAAGGGTTCGATCCCGCCAATATTTTGGTTAGTCAAGACGCTTATCTATCTCTTCAGGACCAAAAGCCCAAGGTAGAAGTTCAGAAAGTGGTTTAACTCCAGTATCTGTCATTAATTGCAGATTCGAACCACCATGTTCTTGAAGTAATTGGCGACAACGTCCACATGGCATTAGGTAACTCTCTGCAATATCGACGCAGGTAAATGCGATTAAGCGACCGCCACCGCTATTGATTAGGGAAGAGATGAGCCCACATTCAGCGCATAAGGTAAGGCCATAACTAGCATTTTCAACGTTGCAGCCAGAGATTATTCGCCCATCATCTACTAGGGCTGCAACTCCAACTGGAAACTTTGAATAAGGCGCATAAGCTTGCTTCATCGCTGTTACAGCGTGTGATTTAAGAAGCTCCCAATCAACGTGCATATGCTGCACTCGCTGCTGCATTGATCGCGGCAGATTGCGCCGCTAAGGTCTTTGATTTAATTACGATTTCGATTCCTTTATCGGCAATGGTGTAGCGATGTCCGTAGATACCGGCTTTGGCATCTAGAACATCTGAGAGTTGGCTCTGATTTACGGCACGCCCAATTACATCAGATACGGCGATATCCACGCGCTTTACAACCGATGCTAATAAATATTTTGATGTTGCAGGAGTAACGGTGAGATAAAGATCGGGTTCGTTAATAATTAAGTTAACTTCACTCGCCCCCTTCTTTCGGGTTTTAGAAGTATTGGCCTTAACAATCACATCAAAAACGTTATCTACAGAACCAGAGGTTGCGGTATAGATAACATCAATTCCAAGCAAAATCATCGCTTTGGCAGCCGAATCGATATCGGTGGCCGTATATTTAACAAATGTGCGCACGTTTTTCTTGCTCGCAGCGACACCTGCCAAAAAACCATTTTGATAGTTATCGGCCGAAGATGGCGTAGTAATCATCGCAATCTTGCCACTCTTAGTTGTAAGCGCTGAGCTGTAGCCGGCTAGAAAAGCACCTTCGACTTCTGCAAAGGTGATCGAGGTGACATTAAGGGCTGCGATAGAAGCATCGCCAATTATTGCAAATTGGGTATTTGGAAATTCAACTGCCAGAGGCGCCACAGCTTTGGCATATTCTGCTCCAACTGCAATTATCGTTGCACAATTTTTAGCAGTTAAAGCGCGCAGGCGTTTGGTGCGGTCGGCTGTAGTGCCGTCAGTTACGACTCCTTCTATTGTAAAAGTAAATTGGTTCTGCGCTTTTTTTACTCCCGCCAAAGTTGCGTCATTAAATGAGCGATCGCCCAGGCCACCTGTGTCGTAGGCGATACAAATATTTGTGGCGGCACTTGTTGGGGCAGAAGTTGCGATTGCGGATGCAATTACCAAGATAGCGATGGAGAAGCTGGTACGAATCTTCATTAGAGGACCAAACCTAAATTCTTATAGGTGTTGGCAACTGTTGCGCTAGCAACGGTCCGAGCCTTATCCGCACCTGCATGCAGAACATCAATTAAGTGGCTCTCATCTTCGAGAAGTTCCAGAGCGCGGGTGCGAATTGGGCGTAAGTATTCGACGACTACTTCAGCGACTGCGCCTTTAAAGTCACCATAACCCTTGCCGGCAAATTCATTCTCCAACTCTGAAATCTTCTTTCCAGAAAGCGCTGCATGGATTGTAAGTAAGTTACTTATCCCCGGCTTTTCCTTCTCATCGAATTTAACCTCTCGCCCGGCATCAGTGGTGGCGCTCTTGATCTTTTTAGCATTTGCTTCTGGGGTATCCATGATTTCTAGGACACCTGCGGCTGATCCAGATGACTTGCTCATCTTGTTGGTTGGCTCTTGTAAATCGTAAATCTTGGCGCCAGATTTTAATATGTAGCCTTCTGGAATTCGGAAGGTATCTCCGAAGCGAGTATTAAATCGTGTGGCTAAATCGCGAGTTAACTCGATATGTTGGCGCTGATCTTCGCCAACCGGAACATAGTGGGCTTGATACAAAAGAATGTCAGCGGCTTGCAACATTGGATACGTAAAAAGACCAACGCGCGCAGAGTCCGCGCCACCTTTAGCTGATTTATCTTTAAATTGTGTCATTCGGTTAGCTTCACCAAAACCGGCGATACATTCCATAATCCACCCGAGTTGGTTATGTTCGGCTACATGTGATTGCACAAAGAGCGTTGATTTTTCTGGAGAAATACCAATTGCAATTAATTGAGCCGCTGAGGTAAGGATTCTTTTACGCAAAAGCGCCGGATCGATTTCACCGGTAAGGGCATGTAAATCAACTATGCAGTAAAAGGCATCATTTCCTTCTTGTAGCTCGACCCATTGCTTTAGCGCGCCTAGGTAATTTCCCAGATGGAAAGAGTCGCTAGTCGGCTGGATGCCGGAGAGGATGCGCTTGGCCATGTTGTTATTCTCGCATGGATCGCTAATTACGCGATATTGCTAACTGCCCTGCGCGCTTGCCTTCCATCGATAAAACAGTGATTCGAATGCCGTTAATTCCAACCACATCATTTACAACTGGAATACGCCCTAAAAAGTGCATCACAAATCCGCTCGCGGTTTCATACGGTCCATCTGGAATATCTATGCCGGTTTGATCACGCAGATCATCCAGTGAAATCAGCCCATCTACCTCGAAATCACCTGTTCGGGCTTCTAGCGATACTTCGGCTTCATCAACATCGTATTCATCCTTGATATCACCGATTAGGCACTCCACCAAGTCTTCCAAAGTGACGATTCCATCGGTGCCGCCGTATTCATCGAGCACGATTGCTAAATGCTGGCGTTGATTGCGCATCTCAGTTAGCGCAGGTAAAACTCCCTTAGTACCAGGCAAGAACATGATATTACGGACCAGCTCTTGAATCTTTCCGCCGGCGCTAACGAGTGAGGTATCCAATAAATCGCGTACATGGATAAAGCCAATTACTTCATCGGTGGAACCGCGAACGACTGGGTAGCGTGAATGCGCGCGATCAACAGCGAGCGCAATAGCTTTTCCGACTGTGAGTGAGGCATCCATGAAATCGACTTCGGTGCGCGGCACCATTACTTCGTGTACCTGTCGTTCGGATGCGTTAAATACTTCCTCGACAATGTCACGCTCTTCCGCGGTCAGCGCTGCGTGTCCTGTCACAAGATCCAGCAACTCTTCTTCCGACATCTGACTACGTTGTTCCTTGGGATCGATTCCAAAGGCGCGTACGACGAAATCTGTAGAGTGAGATAGGAGCCAGATAATTGGGCGAAATAGTTTGGCGATAATGTCAATGGCGCCAGCGCTCCATAAAGATATTTCTTCCGTACGAAAGAGCGCTAAACGCTTTGGGACAAGTTCGCCAAAGACAAGTGAGAAGTATGCGATAACTAGCGTTACGCCAATTAACGAGGTTACATTTGCAGCATCATCAGATAGCCCTAATTCAATGAGCTGCGGAATTACATAAACGCCCAGTTTTTCTGCACCGAGGGCTGCAGATAAGAAACCGCAGACAGTTACGCCAACTTGAGCCGCTGCTAGAAAACGATTCGGATTGGTTGCAAGATGAGCAACCTTGGCTCCACGTTTACCTCTAGTTGAGAGTTGGCGAACTTGGCTCTCGCGCAGAGAAATAAGTGCAATTTCCGCTGCCACAAAGAGGGCGCCGAGCAAGATAAGGCCGGCTACGGTGGCTAGATCGCCCAGTAAGGCGCCAATCGGGTAAGGGTCCATGATGTGGACAATTCTACTTCCTCACCCAGTTAGCGGGGGATTTCTTGCGCCCCTTCCATATTTCTACGCTTGTGCCCTATTCTTACCCAGCCTAGCCAACCGGCTAGCACCTTCATCCTCGGACCGTCGGGCACGTACCTGCCCGGAGAAGGAGATACCTTAAATGGCATCTGTTGTATTCGAAAACGCAACACGTATTTACCCAGGCACAACCAAACCTGCAGTCGATAAGTTAAACCTAACTGTTAAAGACGGTGAATTTCTGGTTCTTGTTGGTCCATCAGGTTGCGGTAAGTCAACATCACTTCGTATGTTGGCAGGGCTTGAAGAGATCGACGAAGGTCGCATCCTTATCGGTGACCGCGATGTAACAAACGTTGCTCCAAAAGATCGCGATATCGCAATGGTCTTCCAGTCATATGCGCTCTACCCACATATGACTGTTGCAGAGAACATGGGATTTGCTCTTAAGATCGCTGGAGTTGCTAAGGAAGAGCGCGATAAGCGCGTTAATGAAGCAGCTAAGTTGCTTGACCTTGAACCATATCTAGAGCGCAAGCCAAAGGCTCTATCAGGTGGACAACGTCAGCGCGTTGCAATGGGTCGCGCAATTGTTCGCGAGCCACAGGTCTTCCTTATGGATGAACCACTTTCAAACCTTGATGCAAAGTTGCGTGTTGCAACTCGTACCCAGATCGCAGCGCTACAGCGCCGCCTCGGAATTACAACTGTCTACGTAACACACGACCAAGTTGAAGCTATGACCATGGGCGATCGCGTAGCAGTTCTAAAAGATGGTCTACTTCAGCAAGTAGATACACCACGCAATCTCTACGATAGCCCAGCAAATGCATTCGTTGCCGGCTTTATCGGATCTCCTGCAATGAACCTGCTCTCTGCTCCTGTCAGCGGTGGCAAAGCGATGCTCGGTGATTTAGCAATAGATGTTTCAGCATCGGCTGGCGCAACAGTGATCGTTGGTATTCGTCCCGAAGGTTTTGCACCTGCTTCTAAGGGTTTCCACGTAATTGTGGAAGTTGTAGAAGAGCTAGGCGCAGATGCATTCGTCTACGGCAAGCCTGCTGATTCTTCAGTTAAGTTTGCTAACGCAGGCGATGAAGGCGCACAAGTAATTGTTCGCTGGGATCCAAAGAATCCACCTAAGCCAGGAGAAACCATTACAGTTTCTGCTGCAGCGAATGTGGTTCATCTATTTAACTCTTCAACTGGAGAGCGCATTAAGTAATTCAAATTAATAAATAAACCCCGTCGCTAAAGCGGCGGGGTTTATTTTTTCTCTTTAAACTACTGGCTAAAGGGCTTTGCAAATTCCGTTTCTTCAGTTGCTTCTAGTTCAAGTAAGCGATTCCATTTCGCAGTTCGCTCTGCGCCATGAGTTGAGCCAACTTTTATCTGACCTGCGCGCCAACCCGTTGCCAGATCTGCCAGCCAAGAATCTTCCGTCTCACCACTGCGCGCAGAGACAACTGTTGCAAAGTCATTGGCATGTGCGTGGGCTAGCACGCGCTGAGTGGAAGTAACCAGGCCATTTTGATTGGCTTTAATCAAAATAGCGTTGGCGCTGCTTTCGGCAATTCCTTTTTCCAGGCGATGCAAGTTAGTTGTAAATAAATCATCGCCCAGAATTTGCAGCTTAGCTGGAGCTTGTGCGCTAAAGGCGTTCCAGGCTGCCCAATCATCTTCGGCAAAGGGATCTTCAATTGAAGTAATTGGATAGGTATTTACCAGATTGAGCATCTCATCGATAAATGCATCGGATGAATAAGTTGTACCTGATGTGGTTAGCGAATACTTATTGTCAGTAAAGAATTGGGTTGATGCGATATCCAGCGCAAGTGAGACCTTGCCAGATAGGCCAAGTAGTTCAATCTGAGCAAGAACAAATTCGCAGGCATCGTCAGTTGATGCGAAAGAAAGGCCAAGACCGCCTTCATCGGCAACTAAATGAGTTACGCCGTGAGATTTTCCATCACTTGCGGCACGTTCGCGGATTGCGACTATCCACGAAAGCGCTTCAGCAAAATTGTCGGCGGCATGTGGAATTACCAATACATCTTGGATATCTAGGCTGCGATTGGCGTGGGCTCCCCCCGATAAAATATTTACCATCGGCATTGGAATCAATAACTTGCCTTCTGGTTGAAAATATCTAGCAAGTGATTTTCCTGAAGCGTGTGCCGCAGCCTTTGCCACTGCAAGTGAAGTTGCCAGCGTTGCATTTGCGCCAATTACTTGGTGGCCAGGTGTGGGATCAACTTCAACTAATAAACCGTCAATTGCAGCCAGATTTAAACTGTGGCCCAATAACTTAGGGGCAATTTTGGAATTGATATTTGCAACGGCGGTGTAAACAGATTTACCAGCAAAGAATTCCTCAGCCTTTGGCGTGCCGGCATCGCGCAGTTCGTGCGCTTCATGCGCGCCAGTTGAGGCGCCAGATGGCACACGTGCAGTATGAGTAGAACCATCGCTCAGAGTTAGCGTTACGGCAACAGTGGGACGACCGCGGGAATCTAGAACTTGATATCCCAAAATGCGCTTGATATTCACTTTGCTGCACTTTCCAATAGTCCAGTAACAGTCATACCTGAATCTAACAGCGCCGACTTAGTAAGCGCTACTAGCCTTAGCTGGTCAGATTCATCCAAATAATTTACAGGTGAGACTCCTTCGACTCTAGCCAGGGCTATCAACGCAACGTGGTGCGGCAGGCTAGTAGCAACGCTTAAACGAGTTGTTTTTTGATAGCTAGCTAAGAACTGTTTTGCAGTTTCAACTAACAATTGCTTCTGGTCAGCTTGTGGTGCGTGAATAATCTTACAAAGCAAGTGCGCCAATAAAAAGGCGAGATCAAAGACGGGATTGCCAATATGAGCGACTTCAAAATCTAGAACGATCGGGCTGTGATCTGTGGAAGCCATAATATTTTTAGGTGAGAAATCCCCATGAACTAAAGTAATTTTCAAAGTAGTTATCTCATCTATCAGAACGGATATAACTGGTTGTAGAACTGGATTCTTATCCATCACTGCGCGATAGAAAGGTGCTACTCGCAGTTGTTCAAAGAGTGAATCTTCCATAAACTTTTCTTTTATCTCATCCGATACCGCAGCCGCGTTATGCCACGCGGCCAATACCTTGCCAAGACTTGCGCCCATCTCTGGATAAATACGCCCCTCCAAAATATCTATCTTCCAATTTGTGCAACTGCGCGGCAGGCGAGTCATGGTTAAAGTAAATTCTGTGGGATCACAATCAAGTAGCTTAGGAACGCTATCTGGCGTAATTGAGTGATACACCTGCATCGCATCGGCTTCCACAATTGCGCGGCGTTGATCTGCCACCCATTTCGCCTTCGTCTTAAGTTCTGGCAGTGCCTGCTTAACAACGAGATCTACATCGCCGTTATAAACGGCTAAGACGACACAGGAAACGCCACCTGTGAGTATTTCCACGGTGGCGTTACCTGTTAATAATCCGCGCTGCACAAGGTAGGAAAGAACCGAACCTTGATCTAGCACGGGATGTAAGTACTTATCCCTTTAACGAACCTGACAAGAGGCCACGCAAGAAGTAACGACCTAAGAATAGGTAGACCAGCAGCGTTGGGATCGAAACGATCAGCGAAGCGGTCATATTATTTCCGTAGTAAACCTGGTTGCCAGAGCCGGTAATAAAGTTAAGGGCGGTAGTTGCAACTGATAACTTCGGTGATCCACCAGTTAAGAAGATTGCAAATAGGAAGTCGTTCCAGGCAGATGTGAACTGCCAGATCAGAACAACTACGAAGCCAGGGATAGAAAGTGGCAAGAAGATGGTGCGGAAGATACGGACCATTCCAGCGCCATCTACACGTGCTGCTTCAATCAACTCATTTGGAATTGCCGCATAGTAATTACGGAAGATCAAGGTACAGATCGGAATACCGTAGATAACGTGGGCAAAGACTAAGACATAAATAGATCCACCTATGCCAGCCCAAGCGTTGAACTTGGTTAGTGGGATCATGATTGCTTGGTATGGGATAAACATTCCGAAGAGGAAGGTTGTGAATACAAAAGTTGATCCCTTAAAGCGCCACTTAGCGAAGACGAATCCGTTGATAGATCCGATAATTGCTGAGATGACAGATGATTGCACCACGAAGAAAAGGGTGCGAAACATAGGAGTTTTTAGGATCTCCCAGGTTGGGCCCCAGGCGCTGAAATCTAATTTCCTCGGTGGCAAGAAGGCTGCTGATTGAGATACGCCGGTAATTCCCTTTACAGAGTTAATTACCATGATGTAAATCGGCAATGCGGCGATTACAAAGAGAATTGTTAGCGCGAAGTAGCGGAATACTAACCAGAACTGGCCTTTGCCATCTAGCTTGCGCTTATTGCGAACATCAACTTTGCGCGTAACGCGGGATGCGAGATCTGAACTCATTTATTCGCCTCCTCTGTCTTATTTACATAGATTAGATATGGAATCACCGCTACTGCGATCATCAACAAGATCAAGATCGCAATCGCTGCGCCCTTGGCATAGTTCTGGAAGTCGAAGATAACTTGCCACATATAGATAGCCAGCACCTTTGTGACATAGCTCTTGCTGGCGATACCGAAGATTAAATCGAAGACCTTCATCGATATATGGCCCAAGATAATTAAGACGGTAAGGAATGTCGGAGAAAGCTGTGGGAACAAGATGTGGCGATAGATCTTGTATTCGGTTGCGCCATCGACGCGAGCTGCTTCACGTAAGTCATCTGGAATACCGCGGAAGCCAGCTAAGAAGAGCGCCATTACATAACCCGACATCTGCCAGATTGCCGGCAGCGCCATCGCGTACATAGTGCCCTTTTCGGATGTGTACCAGTCGTTCTGTAGGAAACCAAGGTGGGCTTTGATGAGCAGCATATTTAAACCAGTTGCATCGCCATCGCGCGCTGAGTCCATCAACCAGCGCCAAGAAGTTCCCATTGCGATAAATGAGATAGCCATTGGATAAAGGTAAGTAGAACGGAAAAAACCTTCGCCCTTAATACCTTTCTCAAGAAGCAAAGACATAATCAAACCGGAGAGTAAACATCCGATCATAAATACGCCGGTAAATTTAAGGAGGTTGCCAAGGGCGTGGGTAAATTCTGGGTCTTGCCAAAGTTCACGGTAATTAGTTAGCCCAACAAATTTAACATCTGTCGCCCATGCATTGGTGCGGTTCTGCAGCGATTCGCGAAGGGTGTAGCCAATCATTCCGTATACGAAGACCGCCATCGCGATAATGGATGGGAGTACGAAAAAGAATCCGCCCCATGGGCTATGGACTCGATTTTTCTTTACTTTCACTTAGTTGCGCCTCTCAAAATATTTCAAGTACATAAATTCTAAAAATAATTTCAAAACCTTTAATAAGAGTATTGCAGTTAAAACCTGAAAATTAAATTCTGTAAAAGTCTAAGTTCTGGCGGAGCCTTGCGGCCCCGCCAGAACTTAGAACTGACTTACATTTCCTACTTAACGGTTAAAAATTAACCGTTCTGGTTAGCGGTGTAAGCAGCAACGAGAGCCTTAGCGAATCCCTTTGCATCCTTTGCGCCACCTGTGTAGAAACGACCAACAGCAGCATCGTATGCAGCCATTCCAGCGTTTCCGTAGTTAACGCCGTGAACTGTTGAACCGACTAGGCGGTCAACCTTCCATGACTTCATTGCAGCCTGTAGGTAGCTGTCGTAGAGCTTAGGATTTGAATCCTTACGCACTGCGATAGAACCCTTCTTAGGGTTGAAGGCATCTTGTCCTGCCAAAGATCCGCAGACCTTCAACCAGGCGATACCTGCATCGCGGTTTGTAGCGCCCTTAGGCAATGTGAATGAGTCTGAGAGCCACTGGTAAACACCCTTGGTTCCTGGACCTGGAGCCCATGTGTAGTCAACGCCTAGCTTTAGGCCTTCTGACTGCCACTGTGATGAAGCCCAGTCACCCATGATGAAGAATCCGGCTTTGCCTGTTGTTACAAGCTTGCCTGCATCTGGCCAGTCAAGTGACTTACTTGAGTTACCGAATGCAAGGATCTTTCCTAGGTATGTAATTGCCTTAGCAACTTCTGGACCATCCCACTTTGTCTTTCCGTTCCATAGGCCATTGAACTTATCTGGGCCCATTGAAGCAAGAAGTACGTAGTCGAATAGGTGAGCAATCGCCCAGTCGCCGTTACCAGCTAGTGCGATTCCGTCAATTCCAACCTTCTTGAACTTTGCCATGTCAACAAGCATTGCATCGAGTGACTCTGGAGCCTTAGTGATTCCAGCCTTCTTTGCAGCTGCTGGGTTCCACCAAAGTACGTTTGCACGGTGAATGTTTACAGGAACTGAGTAAATCTTTCCTGCTGTTGTAAGTGTCTTAATTAAGTCAGCTGGGAAAATCTTGTCCCATCCTTCTGACTTGTAAAGGAATGAAAGGTCTTCAACCTGTCCAGCCTTTACATAAGAAGATAGTTCTGCGCCAGCATGTGCCTGGAATGTGTCAGGTGGATTGCCAGCTTGCATACGTGATACAAGAACACCCTTTGCGTTAACGCCAGCTGCACCTGCAACTGTTGCGTTAATGAATGGTGTATTTGGGTTTAGACGGTTGAACTCAGTTGTCATTCCTGCAAGACCTGCAGCTTCTCCGCCTGATGCCCACCAGGTGAAGATTTCGAGTTGCTTGTCAGTTGCAGCAGATGATGCTGGAGCTGTTGTCACAACAAGTGCAAGTGCAGCGAAGACTGCTGCTACTTTGGACTTCTTTAACATGTGTTGCCTTTCTCGATGTAGAGGGATTTCTTAACTACGTAGTTATGCACCCCCCTGGATAATTCAGGGACCAGGGTTTTACATGTCGCTATCCTTGTTTGAGCCACTATGCGCGTCAACCTGCAGCCCCCATTTGGCGATAACGATTAGGTTACGAATCCAGCGGCCAGCAGAGCCATCCCACCGCTTGAGATCTAGGCTGAGAAAGTTGGCTAGAGGGCGCCTAGGTCAGGGAGGAGAGTTTGTAGAAGGCGCCGTTCCACTTGATCTCCTTATGGAAATCATCGCTGGTGGTTGTGGCGCTAATCCGCAGATGTTCTACTTGGGCGATATTTGCAAAGTCAACCAAAACTTCTGAATCAAGTGCGGTACTTAAAACTGTGTGGTGAGATCCGCCGGCGTAGATCCAAGATTCTGCCGAGACAGAAAGGGAAGGCGCTGGTTTCCAGACTGCACATGCAACTGGCAACTTCTTCAACTCTTTATCTGGATTAACTACTTCTACATCGTTAGAGACAATTCGGAAGCGATCGCCTAAATCCATCAAGCCGACAACACGGCCTTGAGCAGGTGTGGCGTTAAAAACTAAACGAACTGGATCTTCTTTTCCGCCGATTCCCAGCGGATGAATTTCACACTTTGGTTTCTGGTTTGTAATGGTGGGACAAACTTCCAACATATGTGCGCCAAGAACTTTTGGTTCACCTGGACCGAAGTGATAGGTGTAATCCTCCATAAAGGATGTTCCGCCCGGCAGACCTTCCGTCATGCTCTTGATAATGCGCAAAAGTGCCGATGTCTTCCAGTCACCTTCGCCACCAAAGCCATAGCCCTTGGCCATCATGCGTTGTACAGCAAGTCCCGGAAGTTGCTTTAGCGCACCTAAATCTTCGAAGTTAGTTGTAAAGGCGCTGAAATTTCCAGTAGTTAAGAAACGCTCCAACGCAATTTCCAGTGATGCTTGGTAACGCAGTGATTCATGGCGTGCGCCGCCCTTTTTAAGTTCGGCAGATACTTCAAAGATCTTTTCATATTCGGCAACTAGCGAATCTATTGCGGCAGGTTCAACCGCAGCGACGGCATCTACAAGCGCATTCACACCGTAGGCCTCAATAGACATTCCAAGCGTGATTTGCGCACTGGTCTTATCGCCATCGGTGACTGCTACAAAGCGCATATTGTCACCAAAGCGAGCTAGCTTTAAATTCTGTGCGGTATTCCAGCCAATGGCCGCGCGCATCCAATGTGCGATACGAGTTGAAACGCTCTTTTCCGAGACGTGACCGGCAACGACTTTTCGTGGCATATGTAAGCGAGCCTGTACATGTCCGTGTTCACGATCTCCGTGCGCTGCCTGATTTAGATTCATGAAATCCATATCAATGCTTTCCCACGGAAGTTCAGAATTAGCTTGGGTATTTAAATGCAAAATAGGAACTTGTAGCGCGTTAAGGCCGCCGATCCACATCTTGGCCGGCGAGAAAGTATGCATCCAAGTTATTACACCGATGCAATTTGGGTTAGCCGAAGCTTCATGACAGAGCGCTTTTATATCTTCAGGTGTAGTCAATACTGGTTTCCAAGTAGCTTTAATCGGTAGATCACTTGCTGCATTGAGTGTTGCCACAACTTGCTTAGATTGTTCGGCAACTTGCGCCAAGATCTCTTGGCCATAAAGTGGCTGGCTTCCGGTAAGGAACCAGATTTCTAGACCTTGCTCTTGGAGAGATTTCAAGCGCGCTACCTCAAATTCTTGACTAGTTCTTTAGATACAAACTTTTATAGAAATCGTACATTAGCGCTAATTAGTTGGAAATGGCTGATCTGATATCTCTAAATCTCCGCGCAGTAGATGGACTTGGCCAGGTCCGTATTTGCGCCATTTATCGGTTAGAACTAGCGCAGTATCTTCATCGATACCAAGTAGCGCTGCATCGGCATCCTGACGAATAATCGCGGCTGCCACGCGCTCGGGCAGCCAACCTAAAAATTTGTCATAGTGCGGGATTACTTCAATATTAGGAAGCAAATTAAGTCCCTGACTTATCTGCGACCTGCGAATTCCAATTATCTTTCCGCCAAAGGCCATCGCACCTGCTGAGCATCCGGCAAGCGATGATCCCGCGTTCCAGGCCTTAACTATCGCTGACCACAAAGGAGTATCCCTAAATATCTCAGCTAGATGGCCCGGGTCACCGCCCGAGAAATAAATCAATCCTGCGTTTTCTATCCTGTCTATAAATTCCTGATTACTTGCATCATCGCGATCTAAAACCGGTAGATAAATAACTTCGCAACCAATTCGCACCGCTTGTTCTGCACCGCGTGCTCTCCAAAAATCTAAACGGTCTTGGCCTTCCTTGCCGGCAGCAGTTGGAATCTGGATATAGGTATTGGACTTGCCCCGCGAAATAGCCAAGCGCAAGAGCTCACCTTCGAGCGCTTGCGCTTGCGGTAAATACTCACCAGAACCAACAAGGGCAATTGCACCAGGCTGGTTATCAACCATTGTTAGGCCACCTTAAGACATCGCAACTTTCAGATTTTCATCAATTGAATTGAGGAAATCTTGGGTTGTTTGATAAGGCGCAGTCTTTGAGATCAAGAGGGCGAGATCTTTAGTCATCTTGCCGGATTCAACAGTTTCGATGCAGACGCGCTCCAAAGTTTCACAGAACTTTGCGAGTTCTGCGTTGTTATCTAACTTTGCTCGGTGAGCTAAGCCTTGTGTCCAAGCAAAGATAGATGCAATTGGATTTGTGGAAGTTGCCTTACCTGCTTGGTGATCGCGATAGTGGCGAGTCACAGTTCCGTGAGCTGCCTCTGATTCACAGATCTTTCCATCTGGAGTCATAAGTACTGATGTCATCAAACCAAGTGAGCCATAGCCTTGCGCGACGGTATCTGATTGCACATCGCCGTCGTAGTTCTTACAGGCCCACACGTAACCGCCTTCCATGCGAAGTGACATGGCAACCATGTCATCGATTAGACGGTGCTCATACCAAATGCCAGCAGCATCAAATTGGCTCTTAAATTCTGCTTGGAAGATCTCTTCAAAGATATCTTTAAAGCGACCGTCATAAGCCTTAAGAATTGTGTTCTTGGTAGATAGATAAACCGGGAATTTGCGAAGCAGCCCATAGTTAAGTGATGCGCGGGCAAAGTCGCGGATTGAATCATCGACGTTGTACATAGCCATGGCGATACCAGAAGATTCGAAATTAAATACTTCAGTGTTGATTGGGGCAGATCCATCTTCTGGAACAAAGGAGATAGTTAGCTTTCCCGGACCCGGAACCTTGAAATCGGTGGCGCGATATTGATCGCCGAATGCGTGGCGGCCGATAACAATTGGCTTGGTCCAGTGCGGAACTAGACGTGGCACATTTGAAATAATGATTGGTTCGCGAAAGATAACTCCACCCAAGATATTGCGAATAGTTCCGTTAGGAGATTTCCACATCTTCTTAAGTCCGAATTCTTCAACGCGCGCTTCATCTGGGGTAATAGTTGCGCACTTAATACCAACACCATGCTTCTGAATTGCGCGGGCAGAATCAATGGTTACCTGATCATCGGTGGCATCGCGATGTTCCATACCAAGGTCGTAATACTCCAGGTTTACATCTAAGTAAGGAAGGATGAGCGAATCCTTGATGAACTGCCACATAATGCGGGTCATCTCATCGCCATCTAGTTCAACAACAGTGCCAGTTACCTTGATTTTGCTCATATCTGCATCCCTTTACTTCGCGATTTTATTTAACTCTTAGATAAATTCTTAAAGCGATTGCACATCTGCTTGCTTAGCGCGCACCGCTTCTGCAGCCGCTTTTAAGCCAGCAAGTTCTGAATCGGTAAGTTTGGTTTCAACAACTTTCTTAACACCTGAGCGACCAATTTCAGCTTCAACGCCAAGATAAACGCCTGAGATTCCATATTCCCCATCGACCCAAGCACACACTGGCATCACTGCGCCAGAATCTTCGATAACTGCCTTAGCCATACGAGCTGCGGCGGCAGATGGTGCGTAGTAAGCAGAACCAGTTTTCAAAAGCGCAACTACTTCGGCGCCGCCATTGCGAGTGCGATCTACCAGATCTGCAATTTCTTCTTGCGATAGAAGATCGGCAAGTGGCTTGCCATCGACAGTGCAACGACTTGGAACCGGAACCATGGTGTCGCCATGTGAGCCAAGAGTCAGAGTTTTAACTGATGAGACTTTTACGCCAAGTTTTTCAGCAACGAAGTTGGTGAAGCGAGCAGTATCTAACATACCTGCCTGACCGATTACTCGGTTTTTTGGAAAGTTAGTTGCTAGCTGAGTCAACGCAGTCATTTCATCTAGTGGATTTGAAACCACGATGATTACCGCATTTGGAGAATGCTTTGCAATATTTTCTGCGACGCCGCGAACTATCCCTGCATTTACGCCAATTAGATCCATGCGGCTCATCCCTGGCTTGCGGGGCAGGCCTGCAGTAATTACAACAACATCAGAATTCGCAGTTGCTTCATAGCCTGCACCATCAGCGGTTGTAGTAGCGCCGATGATCTTGGTTTCAAAACCTTCGATAGAACGTGATTGGTTCATATCAAGGGCTAAACCTTCGGGCTTTCCTTCCAAAATATCGGTAAGGACCACAGTGTCGAAGATGTTGTATTCGGCTAAACGAAGTGCGGTAGTTGATCCATAAAAACCGGCACCGACTACGGTTACTTTCTTAGACATGGCAAACTCTTTCTCTTGACGTCAAGATAAACTCTACAACCCACGCGGAAGTGAGATTGCCACCGCCAGCAGGGCAAGGGCAATTGCCAGCGCTAAATAACGCTCAACTTTGCCGCTCTTTCCCGCCTCCCAATATGCGATTGCGATCACACCCATACCGAGGGCGATCGCAATCGATCCCAAGCGAACGAATGAAAATACTCCGGCAATAAATCCTGCCGCAATTGCTAAGTAAGCCAGGCGCAGGCCGAGTGAACTTACCTTTCGCAAGCTTCAACCACATTCGTTAATAACATCGTACGAGTCATTGGACCAACACCGCCAGGCATCGGTGCCATAAATGCTGCGACCTTCATGACGCCAGGGTCTACATCACCTAATAATCCTGTGCTGGTGCGTGAGATACCAACATCTATAACTGTTGCGCCATTCTTTACGGCATCAGCCTTTAGGAAATGTGCGCTTCCTATGGCGGCGATGATTATGTCGGCACGTTTGGTGTGTGCAGTTAAATCTTTTGTTCCGGTATGGGTCAAGGTAACCGTGGCATTTTCTTGCTTGCGAGTAAGCAGCAGCCCCAATGGTCGACCAACGGTTAGCCCGCGACCGATAACAACTACTTCAGCACCGGCTAATGGAATTTTGTAATGTTTAATTAGCTCAACAATTGCACGTGGAGTGCAAGGCAGTGGCGCTGCATAACCTGCGACTAAACGACCTAAGTTAATTGGATGCAAACCATCGGCATCTTTAGTTGGATCGATCGCTTCTAAAACTTTTTGAGTATTTATCCCACTAGGTAAAGGCAGTTGCACTATATATCCAGTGCACTCTTTAGCTGAATTTAAATCTTTTATCGCAGCCAAGACATCAGATTCCGTTGCGCTAGCTTTTAAATCTACGCGGATCGAATTTATGCCAACTTGCTCGCAGTCGCGATGTTTACCTGCCACATAGGAAAGTGATCCGGGATCATCTCCAACTAAGACGGTTCCTAAACCTGGAGTAACTCCGGTGCTCTTTAAGTGGCTAACACGAGTGGCAAGGCTCTCTTTTATGGTGGCTGCTAGTGCTTTGCCATCGAGAATCGTCGCGCTCATGAGTGTGATCCTATTAGACGCACACTTTGGAGCGCGAAATTAAGCATGCGAGAAATGCCTAGTTCCGGTGAAGAACATAGCTATTCCTGCAGCCTTTGCTGCTGCGATTACTTCCTCATCGCGCACACTGCCACCAGGTTGCACAACTGCGGTTACGCCACCATCGATCAAGATCTGTAGCCCATCTGCAAATGGGAAGAAGGCATCACTGGCAGCGACGCTGCCTTTTGCGCGATCGCCAGCGCGTGCAATAGAAAGTTTGGCCGAATCAACGCGATTTACTTGACCCATTCCGATTCCGACAGCGGCGCCCTGCTTTGCCAATAAAATTGCGTTGCTCTTAACTGCCCGTACCGCACGCCAAGCGAATTGCAGATCGGCTAAAACTTCGTTTGAAACTTTATCTCCAGTTACTTGCTGCCAATTGACGCAGTCATCGCCTGGTGCATCGATCTTGTCAGTATTTTGTACAAGTACTCCACCTGACACGGGGCGAATATCCAGTGGCGCGATTGCAGTATTTGGACAAGTTAAAATTCGAATCGAAGGCTTCTTCATCAAAATCTCTAGTGCCGCACTTTCGTACTCTGGCGCAATTATTACCTCAGTAAATACTTGTGATAATTCTTCGGCCATTGCCACGGTGACTTTACGATTTGCCGCAACGACTCCCCCAAATGCAGATACCGGATCACAAGCATGAGCGGCTAGATATGCTGCTGTTACATCTTTACCGGTTGCGATTCCACATGGATTGGCATGTTTGATGATCGCAACGCAAGGTTCGGAGTGATCTAGCGCTGCGCGCCAAGCAGCATCGGCATCGGTGTAATTATTAAATGACATCTCTTTGCCATGGCATTGAACTGCGTTAACGATTCCGGGAGGACCACCGCGATAGATGGATGCGTTCTGGTGGGGATTTTCTCCGTAACGCAGCGAGCTCTCGCGCTTCCAAATTAGCCCGAACCAATCTGGAATATCCACACTTATTTGAGTGCCGAGCCAACTTGCGATCGCCAAATCGTATTCAGCGGTAGTGCGGAAAACTTCGAGCGCAAATCTTTGTCGCTCTTCCAAAGTCGTTCCGCCTGCTGCGATCGCTGCAAAAAGTTGGTCATATTGCGCAGGCTTTGCGATTACCGCAACCGAACCGTGGTTCTTTGCTGCTCCACGTAACATCGAAGGACCGCCGATATCGATCTGCTCAATGCATTCGGCATAGGCCGCACCCGACATAATCGTTTCCAAGAATGGATAGAGATTTATAACTACCAAATCAAAGGGTGCGATATCTAAATCAGAAATGGCTTTTAGATGTTCGGGGTTATTTTGATCGGCCAGAATTCCAGAATGGATCTTAGGATGTAAGGTCTTTACCCGTCCGCCCATAATTTCAGGAAAGCCGGTGTATTCACTTACTTCAGTAACCGCAATGCCGGCACCCTGCAAAGTCTTGGCCGTTGATCCAGTTGAGATTATTTCAACGCCAGCTTTACTTAATACTGCACCGAGTTCGAGTAAGCGATCCTTATCGTAAACGCTAACGAGCGCCCGGCGAATAACTTTGCGATCTGTCATCAGGACCTCACAAGATCATTTAAAAGGAGCTGCAGCGTTGCAACATAGAGTCGGCGTTCCACAATCTTAATGCGCTCGTGGAGCGATTCTTGGGTATCTGTCGGTGCGATCTCGATCGCTTCCTGTGCAATTATCTCACCCGTATCAACGTCGCTATCGACCCAGTGAATGGTTGTGCCAGTCTGTGTTGCACCGGCTGCTAAAGCATCACGGACCGCATGAGCGCCAGGAAATAGCGGCAGTAGCGCCGGGTGGCTATTTACGATCCGGAATTGTGAAACGGTATCGCCAGCTAAAATTCTCATAAATCCAGCGCTAACTACTAAATCTGGCTGCAAAGAATCCAATTTTTTAAATACTTCTTTATCCCATAACTTGCGATCTTGCTGCATGGGAAGTAAAAAACTTTTAATGTTGAATTCTGCTGCGCGCGTTAGAACTTGGGCGCCTGGCTGGTCACAAATTAGCCCAACGATTTCGGCCGGCAATTCGCCACGAAATGAAGCTTCAAATATGGATTGCGCGATAGAACCTGCGCCAGATGCCAGTATGACTATGCGGGCTTTTCTCACTAGCGAGAGCGCAATCTGATTTGTGGAATAAAGACCATCGCCGCAATCCCGATTCCTAGTTCAACAGTCAAGGAGAGCGCCATTTTCCAGATGGATACTCCCACCGCGCTCATCGCATCTGTCATTAGTGAGCCACTTGCGAGATAGGAAAGTGCCGATATAGAAATTGCAACAAGAATCAAGGATTGGATTAGCGCTTGCGTACTAGAAGATAAAGCCCAGCCAGCCATAAGTGCACCAAGTGCGATTACAAGTGCAACAGCGATCAGCGCCCACTTAGATGATGAAGTCGGCAGCACCGCCAAAATTGGCAGCGCCGGAATTTCCCCTAGGCGATGAGTAAATGGCGAAACTAAAGTTCCGGTACCAACTGCAAAACCAGTACCGGTGAAATAGGCGAGAGTCGATACTGCAAGATTTGGCAGGTAGAAAAGGTTTAACGCAAATAACAATATGCTTCCGAAGAATCCCGGTTGCAGAACAATTGAGATATTTTTAAAGGTTGAGATATTCATGAAAATAGCGATCGCTAGAAAGATAAACGATGCGCCCAGCAGAATCGCCAAAACTCGCGTGGCATAGCTAACTGCCTGTGAAATCCGCAAGCGTGATCCGGCGGTCAGCGAAGCTAAATAAGCGATCACAAATCCAAAAATTGGTGCCAAATACCATTGTGAACTAACGCTAGGTGATCTACTGGCAACGGCCAAGAGGGTCACAACAAGGGCATATTGGGCTGCGAAGATTGAGCGAACGCTTGCGATGTTATGAAAATCGCCATGCAATTTAGATAGCGCACGACCAAAGCCACTGCGCAGTGCAAAAAATGGCAACAACATTGCACCGATAGGTAAGTAAGAGAGGTATCCGGCTGCAGTGCCATTTAAAAAGAATGGAATGTGATGGGCGCCCAGCCATAACCAGATGGCTGCGCGCATTGGGTCTGAGGTATTTCCAGTTGCGCTACCTGCTGTAGCCCAAGCAATTAGTGAGATAAAGGCAAGGGGAAGTAAGAGAATTGCAACGGTGCGCAAGACTTGTGCAAACGAGACCGCTAGGACACGTTGCAACATGGTCTTACTTAGCGGCCGAGTATGGCGCGCATTAAGCGCGCTGTTTCACTTGGGGTCTGACCGACCTTTACACCAGCTGCTTCCAACGCATCTTTCTTAGCTTGCGCTGTACCTGAAGAACCAGAAACAATCGCACCTGCGTGGCCCATCGTCTTTCCTTCTGGTGCGGTAAATCCGGCAACGTAACCAACGACTGGCTTAGTTACATATTCAGCGATAAAGGCAGCTGCGCGTTCTTCCGCATCGCCACCGATTTCACCGATCATAACGATCGCAGTTGTATCAGGATCATCTTGGAAAGCTTTTAAGCAGTCGATATGGGTTGTGCCGATAACGGGATCTCCGCCGATGCCAACTGCAGTTGAGAATCCAATATCGCGAAGTTCATACATCATCTGATACGTAAGCGTTCCTGATTTTGAAACTAAACCAATTGGTCCGCGCTTTGTAATATCGGCAGGAATGATTCCAACGTTTGATTGGTCTGGGCTAATCAAACCTGGACAGTTAGGTCCAATGATTTGAGTTGTGCCCTTTTGCACAGAATAGGCATAGAAGTAAGCCGAATCATGAACCGGAATTCCTTCAGTGATAACAACAACCAGCGGCATCTTTGCATCAATAGCATCGATGACTGCAGCCTTAGCAAATTTAGGTGGCACAAAGACAACTGAGACATTGGCGCTAGTTGCAGCAATTGCTTCGGCAACGGTATTAAAGACCGGCAGTTGGTGGCCATCGATATCTACAGTCTGTCCACCTTTACCAGGTGTTACACCACCGACAACCTTGGTACCTGATGCCAACATGCGACGAGTGTGTTTAGTTCCTTCAGAACCAGTCATACCTTGCACAATTACTTTGCTATTTGAATTAATGAAGATCGACATTACTTTGCCGCCAATTCTGCAGCGCGGGATGCTGCTCCATCCATAGTTTCGGCTTGTTCAACCAACGGGTGGTTTGCTGCGGTAAGAATTGCGCGACCTTCCAAGACGTTATTGCCATCTAAGCGCACGATAATTGGCTTTGTAGCCTTGGCGCCAAGCAGTTCAAGTGCTTGAACAATGCCATTGGCAACGGCATCACAAGCGGTAATTCCGCCAAATACATTTACAAATACGCTTTTGACATCTGGGTCGCCCAAGATAATTGAGAGTCCATCTGCCATAACTTGGGCAGATGCTCCGCCGCCAATATCTAGGAAGTTTGCTGGGCGCATTCCGCCAAATTTTTCACCGGCGTATGCCACAACATCGAGCGTAGACATCACAAGCCCTGCGCCATTGCCGATAATTCCGACCTGGCCATTTTCTAACTTTACGTAGTTCAAACCCTTTTCCTTCGCAGCTGCTTCTAAAGCATTTGCGGCAGCATGATCAACAAGAGCTGCATGCCCGGGCTGGCGAAATTCTGCGTTCTCATCAAGTGAAACTTTTCCATCAAGGGCGATGATGCGACCATCTTCAGTTTTAACAAGTGGGTTAACTTCAACCAGGGTTGCATCTTCGGATTGAAAGGTCTCCCAAAGTTTTACAAGAACATCAGCGACCTGATCTGCGATATCTGCTGGAAACTTGGCTTGCGTAATAATCTCTTTCGCTTTTGCGGCAGAAATTCCATCTACTGCAGTTACAGGAACTTTCGCCAATTTTTCAGGGGCGGTGCGTGCGACTTCTTCAATATCCATACCGCCGGCAACTGAGGCCATCACCAAGAAGGTGCGATTTGAGCGATCTAATAAAATTGAGATGTAATACTCGTCAACGATAGGCGCTGCTTGCGCGATCATTACCTGATGAACAATGTGGCCTTTAATATCCATACCAAGAATTGCGCCAGCTTTTTCTTTGGCATCAATTGCATCAACGGCTAACTTCACGCCGCCAGCTTTTCCGCGTCCGCCAACTTTTACTTGGGCTTTAACGACAACTTTTCCGCCCATCTTGCTGGCTGCTTGAAAGGCTTCATCATCGGTGGTTGCTACTGCGCCAGCGAGGACAGGCACGCCATGCTTTTCAAATAAGTCACGTGCTTGGTATTCAAAGAGATCCACTTAATTATTACCGTTTCGACGATTACTAGCTCTTCTTTGCGCTAGCGGATAGGGGTAATCCTAATCGCTGCAGCGGGCTACAGAACCACCACAGGCGCATAGCGCAGCAACAGTCGTTTATCGCCATATTGGCCAAAATTGATAGTCGCCTCAGATTTATCGCCTTCACCAGCAAGTGCTACGACCGTGCCAAGTCCAAATGTGTCATGTGACACACGCTGGCCAACGGCTAGAACCATTGCCGAAGATTTCTTACCTGTTGCGCGCGGTGGCGCAGTTGTTGCAACGCGTGATCTGCGAATTCCAGAACTGCCGGATGAAGATTTAGAACGTGTCTCATCTTTCCATTCAATTAACTCAGATGGGATCTCATCAAGAAAACGTGAGCCAGGATTATATTTAGGGGTTCCAAAAGTTAAGCGATATTCTGCGCGCGAAATATATAAACGCTTTTCTGCGCGAGTTAAACCGACATATGCCAAGCGCCGTTCTTCTTCAATCTCTTTCGGATAATCTAGCGTGCGCGCATGAGGAAAGATTCCATCTTCCATACCGGTAAGAAATACAGTGGGAAATTCAAGTCCCTTTGCGGTGTGCAGGGTCATCAAGGTGACAACTCCCCCATGATCTTCACCGTCAGGAATCTCATCAGCATCAGCAACTAGCGAAACTTTCTCTAGGAATCCCGATAGTGAAATCTCTTCATCTTCACCGAGTTCTTCAAAGGGGCGTTCTTCATATTCCATGGAAGCAGAAACGAGTTCTTTTAAGTTCTCAACGCGGACCTCATCTTGTGGATCAGTGCTGGCTTCAAGTTCGGTTAAGAGCCCTGATTGTTCAAGGACTGCTTCAATAATTACTGATGGCTTGGTCTTAGCTTCAACTAAGACGGCCAGTGCGGTAAGCATCGAAGTAAATTGCGCAATCGATTGAGCAGCTTTATTGGGCACAGCCGTTGCTTCAGAGACGCGAAGCAGCGCGTGCCAGAAAGATATGCCTTGTGCTTGCGAGAAGATCTCAACTTCTTCTAGCGCGCGATCCCCAATGCCGCGTTTAGGAAAGTTAATGACGCGCCGCAACGAGACTTCATCATTTGGGTTTGCAAGTACGCGCAGATAAGCCAGGAGATCTTTAACTTCTTTACGCTCGTAGAAGCGCAGCCCACCAACGACTTTATAAGGAATTGCCGCGCGCATAAAGATTTCCTCAAAGATACGAGATTGGGCATTTGTGCGATAAAAGACTGCGGTGTCTCCTGGATTGGAATGGCCCATATCTTGCAGCGAGCGAATCTCACCTTTCACAAATTCGGCTTCGTCATATTCGGATTCGGCGACATATCCAATTAACGGTGCACCTGATCCAGCATCTGACCAAAGATTCTTTTCTTTGCGAGATTCGTTCTGAGTGATCACCGCATTTGCAGCGTTGAGAATATTTTGTGTAGAGCGGTAATTTTGTTCCAGCAACACGGTTGCGGCATTTGGATAATCAACTTCAAATTGCAAGATATTGCGGATCGTTGCCCCGCGGAAGCCATAAATTGATTGATCAGCATCCCCAACTACACAAAGTTCGGCAAGTGGAAAGCCATCACCGTCGGTGCCGGTTAACTCTTTAACCAACATATATTGAGCATGGTTTGTATCTTGATACTCATCAACCAAGATATGGCGGAAGCGAGATCTAAAGCGCGCCTTGGTTTCTGGAAATTGTTGTAAGACCTGAACGGTCTTCATAATCAAGTCATCGAAATCTAAGGCGTTTGCTTGCTGCAAGCGCTTTTCATACATCGTGTAAACATCGGCGACGATCGTTTCGAATTGATTTTGGGCGGCTGATAAATATTGAAATGGGGTTTGTAATTCATTTTTAGCGTTAGAGATCAAGGCTTGAAATTGGCGAGGTGGATAGCGTTTAGCATCTAGGTTTAACGTCTCCATTACCCGCGAAATTAACTTTTGCGAATCTGCTGAATCGTAGATACTGAAGGTGCTGCTGTAACCCAGGCGTTCGATTTCTTGACGTAATAGACGAACACAGGCCGAGTGAAAAGTTGAGACCCACATAGATTTTGCAACAGGTCCAACGAGATCGGTAACACGATCTTTCATCTCACCGGCTGCTTTATTGGTAAAGGTGATCGCCAAGATTTCATATGGGCGCACACCACGCGCAGCCATCAGATAAGAGATACGGCGCGTTAAAACACGGGTTTTGCCAGATCCGGCACCGGCCACAACTAATAGCGGCGCACCTTCATGGATGACAGCTTTCTGCTGCTGCGGATTAAGTCCGCCCAGCAGCGCATCTGTATCGACCATGGCGCGGAGTCTATTAGGCTTGACTGTCATGGAGCCGCTACCAAATTCTGAAATTAAACGTGTACTCGTAATCAACGCCCACCCGGATGATTCAGACTTTGGCGCATCCGGAACTATCGCCCAATGGGTAAAAGCGGGCATCGAAGTCGCATATGTCTTCTGCACCAATGGCGATCAAGGCGGCGAAGAGTCAGGCTTTACTAAAGAGGAAATGCCGGCAATTCGCCAACGCGAACAACGCGCAGCAGGCGCTGCAGTCGGCGTTACTGATATTACATTTTTAAATTACGTAGACGGACATTTAGAGCCAACTCTTGGATTGCGCAAGGATTTAGTTCGTCAAATTCGTATTAGCAAACCAGATCGTATGGTCTGCCAATCTCCAGAACGCAATTGGGATCGCATTGGCGCAAGCCACCCCGATCATTTAGCAGCAGGAGAAGCGGCGATCCAAGCGGTATATCCAGATGCGCGAAATCCCTTCGCTTTTACCGATTTATTAAATGACGAAGGTCTACAACCACATCGCGTAAAAGAAGTTTGGGTAATGGGCTTTGCCAATCCTGATCACTGGGTTGATATCACTGACACCTTTGATCTAAAGATGAAAGCGCTCCACGCACATGAATCGCAGACTTCTCACAATAAAGAGTTAGAGAATATGGTTCGCGAGTGGGGCCAGCGCAATGCCGGTATGGCAGGGTTACCCGAAGGTCGAATCGCTGAAGCTTTTAAGATCGTTAATACAAACTAAACTTTAACGAACGCTCACCGATTTAATTTCAATCGGCTGAACTGGAAAACCATCGCCTGCGTAATAAGCGTTACCTGAAGTTTGATCGACTTTATAGGCGCCTACCTTTTCAATCCGCAGTAACAGGGGCAGGCCGGTCTTGATCTTGCCCCAGATTGTGTAGCTGGCCGGAAGCGTTGTGTCTTTATAAACTAAAAAGAATTGGCTGCCATTGGTATTTGGGCCAGAGTTAGCCATAGCAACTGTTCCTGCTGGATAGGTAAGGATCTTATTTGCTGGAAGATTCTCATCCTTGTAACCCTTCCATGATCCAGGAGAACCATTACCTTGTGCTGAAGGATCACCACATTGCAGAACGTAAAGTCCTTCAGTGGTTAAGCGATGGCAGAAGGATCCATCGAAATATTTAGCGCGCGCAAGTGCTGACATATTTGTAACAGTTTGTGGGGCGGCTGGGTCCAAGGCAATTGTGATTACACCGCAATTGGTTGTAACAGTCATTGTTTTTGCCAACTTCTTATCTGGTGAAGTCGGTTGCTTAACCGTGGCGGGGGCGTGAGCTTTAGAAGTTGGCTTAGCGCAACCAGCAACCGTGGTTGGACGTTCAGCGGCAGATGCCTTGACAAAAGTTAACGGCGTCACGGCGATTGCCAGGGCACAGAGCACAGTAATTCTTTTCATAGTCGAGTTCCTATTCCCACTCTATTGTCCCAGGCGGTTTACTAGTCACATCCAACACAACTCGATTTACTTCGCGCACTTCATTTGTAATTCTAGTTGAGATCTTCTCTAAGGTTTCATAAGGAATACGTGACCAATCAGCAGTCATCGCATCTTCGCTAGATACCGGGCGCAAAACAATTGGGTGGCCATAAGTTCTGCCATCGCCTTGCACGCCAACGCTGCGCACATCGGCCAACAAGACAACTGGGCATTGCCAGATCTGGCGATCAAGTCCTGCTGCTTTAAGTTCTTCACGCACAATTAAATCTGCATGGCGCAATAAATCTAAGCGCTCTTTAGTTACTTCACCGATGATGCGGATACCAAGGCCCGGACCTGGGAAAGGCTGGCGCCAAACTATTTCTTCTGGCAAGCCCAGTTCTAAACCAACTTGGCGCACCTCATCTTTAAAGAGCGTGCGCAGTGGTTCTACTAAAGTAAATTTCAGATCATCAGGCAGGCCACCCACGTTGTGATGTGACTTGATATTGGCGGTACCGGTTCCGCCGCCTGATTCCACAACATCTGGATACAAGGTGCCCTGAACTAAGAATTCAACGTCTCCTCCTGCTGCGATATCGCGCGCCGCCTTTTCAAAGGAACGGATAAATTCGCGTCCAATAATTTTGCGCTTCGTTTCCGGATCGGTAACTCCGGCTAGCGCATCAAGGAATTGATCAACAGCGTCTACGACGACTAGATCGATGCCGGTTGCTGCCACGAAATCACGTTGTACTTGCGCTGATTCTCCGCTGCGCAAAAGGCCGTGATCCACAAAGACGCAAGTTAATTGCGATCCAACTGCACGTTGAATAATTGCTGCCGCAACTGCAGAATCAACGCCACCAGATAAACCACAGATCACGCGCTTGCTACCGATTAGCGCCTTGGCTTTAGCAATCTCATTTTCTGCGATATTTCCCGTAGTCCAATCAGGCTGACAGCCAGCAATATTAATGAGCCAATTTTTAAAGATCTTTTGGCCGTGTTCGGAATGTAGAACTTCCGGGTGAAATTGCACGCCCGCGATTTTTCCGGTCGCATCTTCAAAGGCGGCGATCGGAGTATCGGCTGTGACTGCACAGATTGAAAAACCAGCAGGTGCTTGTGTGACCGCATCACCGTGTGACATCCAAACACTTTGCACTGCAGGAAGAGTCGAGAAGATCTTTGAAGTCGATTCCGTCTTTATCTCTGTACGGCCAAACTCTGACTTACCAGTCTGGCTTACAACTCCGCCAAGGGCCGCTGCCATAACTTGGAATCCGTAACAAATACCGAAGACTGGAATACCAAGTTTTAAGATCTCGCCATCGAATTTAGGGGCATGATCTGCATAAACGCTAGCTGGGCCACCCGATAAGACAATTGCGGCTGGGTTCTTGGCGGTTACTTCAGCTGCGGTGATATGTGATGGAACAATTTCAGAGTAAACATTTGCTTCGCGCACGCGACGTGCGATCAGCTGCGCATATTGTGCGCCGAAATCGACTACTAGAACACCGCTCTTAGAGTTCAATCGATTAAGCCCCGTGAATAATGACTTCTACGCGCTGGAAAGATTTAACATCTGAGTATCCAGATGTTGCCATCGCGCGGCGAAGTGCGCCGAATAAGTTCATGGAACCATCTGATGTGTGCGATGAGCCAAGCAAAATCTCTTCAATTGAACCAACTGTGCCAACGTTTACACGTTCACCACGGGGCAACTCTTGGTGGTGGGCCTCAGATCCCCAGTGCCAACCAAGACCTGGCGCTTCGACTGCCTTAGCAAGTGGAGAGCCCATCATTACTGCATCTGCGCCACATGCAATTGCTTTGGCGATATCACCTGAACGACCAACGGAACCATCTGCAATAACGTGAACATAACGTCCACCAGATTCATCTAAATATTCGCGGCGCGCAGCAGCAACTTCAGCAACTGCCGATGCCATTGGAACTTCGATTCCTAAAACTTTACGAGTTGTGTGGGCGGCTCCCCCACCAAAACCAACCAATACACCAGCAGCACCTGCACGCATCAAGTGAAGTGCACCTGTTGAAGTAGCAACGCCACCAACGATTACTGGTACATCGAGCTCGTAGATAAATTTCTTAAGATTGAGAACTGAATCATCGTTGCCAACGTGTTCTGCTGAAACGGTTGTTCCGCGAATAACAAAGATGTCCACGCCGGCATCGATAACCGCCTTATGAAGTTCGGCGGTGCGCTGTGGCGAAAGTGATGCTGCAACGGTTACGCCAGAGTCGCGAATAGTTTTGATGCGCTCTTTGATTAACTCTGGGCGAATCGGTGCGCTGTAAATTTCTTGCATACGACGAGTTGCATGCTTATCTGGCATGGATGCAATTTCACCAAGTGGAATTCGTGGATCGTCATAACGAGTCCAGAGTCCTTCGAGGTTAAGTACGCCAAGTCCGCCGAGTCGACCAATTTCAATTGCTGTTTCTGGCGAAACAACAGAGTCCATTGGCGCTGCCAACATCGGAATATCAAATTTATAGGCATCGATCTGCCACGCTGTTGAAACATCTTCGGGGTTGCGAGTACGACGACTTGGAACGATTGCAATATCGTCGAACGAGTAAGCCTGGCGGGCGCGCTTTCCTGGTGCGATCTCAATATCCATGGCGGCCTTCCTTAGCTCTTCTTGCTGTAGTTAGGGGCATCGGCAACGTGCAAGACATCGTGAGGATGGCTTTCTTGTAGCCCTGCTGCGGTAATTTGAATTAAGCGACCTTCGCGACGCAGAGTTTCGATATCGGGGGCGCCGGCATAACCCATTCCGCTGCGAAGTCCGCCAACGAGTTGGTGAACCACATCGGCAACTGGACCGCGATAAGCAACCTTGCCTTCGATGCCTTCTGGAACAAGTTTGTCTTCAGATAAAACATCGTCTTGCATATAACGATCTTTGGAATATGACTTCTGCTCGCCGCGAGATTGCATCGCACCGAGTGATCCCATGCCGCGATATGCCTTGTACTTGCGGCCATCGATTTCAACGAGTTGTCCTGGTGATTCTTCACAACCTGCAAGAAGAGAACCAAGCATTACCGAATTGGCACCAGCAACGATTGCTTTAACGATATCGCCTGAATATTGAAGTCCACCGTCAGCAATTAACGGAATGCCGGCTTTGTTACATGCCTTAGCTGCTTCCATGATCGCGGTAATTTGTGGAACACCGACACCTGCAACAACTCGAGTTGTGCAGATAGACCCTGGACCAACGCCAACCTTTACTGCATCAGCACCAGCGTTAATCAAAGCCTGTGCACCGGCGCGAGTTGCGACGTTACCGCCGATAATTTCGATAGTCGATGAAAACTTTTTTATTCTTTCGATCGCATCTAGAACTGCGCGGTGATGTCCGTGTGCGGTATCAACAACAACTACATCCACACCTGCTTCGATTAAAGCCTGAGCGCGCGCAAAACCATCTTCGCCAACGCCAACCGCAGCTCCGGCAAGGCCAACGTTCTTAACCAACTTAACGTGGGTTACTTGTTCTTCAATTGGCAGATTGCGGTGAATGATTCCGATGCCGCCGGCCTTAGCCATTGCGATCGCCATTGTTGATTCGGTGACTGTATCCATCGCTGATGAAACAACGGGCACTGCAAGTGAAATGTTTCGGGTCAACCAGGTTGCGGTATTTACTTCGCTAGGAACGACTTCGGAGGCATCTGGCAATAAGAGCACATCGTCGTAAGTCAGCCCGAGCATCGCGACTTTGTCGTTATCGCTGCTCATGAGCCCTCCGTACTGTGGTTGAGCGCCCTAGTCTAACTTGAGATTTAGGCTCCCAACGCCTGCTTAATCTGCTCGCAAGCCAGCGTTAAATCATCGGCAAAGGCCACATCTGCGCATTCATCGCGGTCCCATCCTGGCCCGCCCAAGATAAAGCGTGGCGCTGGGCGAATTGCAGGAATATCGCGGAAGAATTTTGGATCGCCATTTTTTGATAACTGCGCCCAGAGAAATACTGCAGGTGGGGCGCTACGGGTAATGACATTTGATAGAGCTTCTAGTGGGGTGCGCGCTCCGAGGAAATTGCAATCTACCTTTGCTTCAGCAAGTGCGGCATGTAGAGCGTGCAGCGCCAAGCAATGCAATTCTTCACCAACAGAGGCCAGTAATACTGGACGGGAATTTAATGGGGCTTTTAACTGCTTTGATCGTTCGCGCAGAATTGCGGTGATGGTCTCGGAAAGTAAATGTTCGATTTCAATACCTGTGCCGGTTTCTTCCCAAGCATCGCCAACGATTACCAGGACCGGTACAATTACTTCTTGCCAGCTATCAATAACCCCATATTTATCAATATCTTTTCGCAAGATACTTTCAACGAAATTTCGATCTAGCGAATTTGCCGCTTTTACAACTGCTGCAACCACATCTTCGCGGACTTCAAAAGCCTTTAAAATCTTTTCAACTTTTACTTCGCCTTTATGTGCCAGCGCTTGCTCGGCAGCATCAGCTGGTGCCACACCTGCTGAAATTAGGCGGCGCATCAAAGTTAACTTGGCTAAGTCACTAGCGCAGTATCTGCGATGTTCGCCGGCTTCATGGCTCGATGGGCCAAGGCCATAGCGCCGAGCCCAGGTTCGCAGGGTCGCAGGAGCTACGCCGATCTGGCGGGCGACTGCTGCCACGGTCAGGAGCTCTTCCATGGCCCAATGGTGGCGCGAACCGGCCCGCCCCACCACTTGAAACACGCTCGCGGGGTGACGAAACGAACAACTTTTGACCCGATAGGTACTTGAACAACCTATGGCGCGGTTGTATGGTTGGGCTATTCAACAAGGTAAGGAGAAAATCATGGCTGAACTATCACGTCTACCGCTTCCAATCGCAGATCATTGGGAATGGCAGTACGAAGGCGCCTGCCGTGAGCTTCCTGCCGAAATGTTCTTCCATCCAGATGGCGAACGCGGTCCGCGTCGTCGCAATCGCGAGAATGCAGCAAAAGCAGTCTGTGCAACCTGTCCAGTGATACAAGCGTGCCGCGCACATGCCCTAGCAGTGCAAGAGCCTTACGGAATCTGGGGCGGTTTATCTGAAGATGATCGCGCAGTTCTGCTCGGCAAGGAAGAACCAACGATTTACGAAGCTTCCTGATTAGCCCCCTAATCGAGAAATAAAAATCCTCCGCACTCATTGAGTACGGAGGATTTTTATTTGGACTATTTACTTTACGACTCTGAACTCCGCACGCCGGTTAGCTGCCATTCCCTCAATGGTTGAGTTTGAGGCAACTGAAATGACATCCGCATAACCGTTTATTGTTACCTTCAAATCCGGTATTAGTTTAAGTAAGTAATCTCGAGCAGCTTTTGCTCTATTCATTGAAAGTACGTTGTTATCAACGCCACCGCGCGAGTCTGTGTGGCCAGAAATATCAACCTCTTTGTAGCCGTAGAGCTTGATGTCAAAGGCAAAATTTTGAATCAAGAGTTGATCGCCTGAGTCAATGTTGTATTTATTGGTATCAAAATTGACGACTAAAGCTATATCAGGAACTACTCTAACTGGTGCGGCTACATAGGCTGCCTCACGAACTACGCTAGCTGTTTGATCTCTGCCAAGTGCTTTAATTTCAACTGGTGGATCTGCAGGTATATTTTTGTTTAAAGTACAACTTACAGATTTTGTCATACACAAAATTTCCCCGTTTTGGGAGACTTCGTATCCAATTGCATTTGGGGATCTGACCCAAGTAATTCGAGTTTTTTCTTCTGAAACTTCCTTAACAACAGGGTTCGTAACTGGCATAGGTATTACAAGTACATCTGCTGTAATTACTGATATTTCCTCATCATTTTTAAGCGTTACTGTCACAACAGTCTTCCCACTGAAGCCTGGCTTTGCAGAAACGGACACTTCATCATTTACCACTGCAACCTTTGAGACTCCAACTCCCTTGAAGCTAATTTCTTTCGTATTTAAAACGGGAATCACTGTTGTTTTTGAAAGGGTTACGCCTTCTGGTACCAGATTTGACTTATCAGAATTGGAAATAGGCGACTTGCTTGGTTCCGGTGAAGCTGAGGCTGAGGCTGATGGTGTCGCAGATGGCGCAGGCGATTTGCTTGGTTCCGGTGAAGGAGTTGTCGCAGGCGTAGGTGTTGCCGCAGGCGTAGGTGTTGCCGCAGGCGTAGGTGTTGCCGCAGGCGTAGGAGTTGCTGCAGGAGTTGGTGTTGGAGATGGTTTAGGCGTTGCTGCAGGAGTTGGTGTTGGAGATGGTTTAGGCGTTGCTGCAGGAGTTGGTGTTGGAGATGGTGTTGGAGATGGTTTAGGCGTTGCTGCAGGAGTTGGTGTTGCAGGAACTACAGAAATCGTAGTTTTCACAGGAGTAGTTGCGATTGTAACTAGATGCGCAATGGCGACCTTCTTAATTGATGCTGGAGTTACTGGTGGGTTGTTATTGGCCGCTGGGCTATTTGAGTTGCCATTCTTATTCCAAATTGCGGTACAGACCATGTTGCTGGTTCCAACAGTAACTGAAACATTTTCGCCTTTAGTTACAGAGTTACAACTCCATCCGCCAAATGTGTACCCGCCACGAGAAATTCCAGAACTACTGGCAGTTAAGAATGTTTGACCCGCAGTTTTCGAACTTTCAGTGGGGGTCGTACCACTTCCACCATTTAGATTATAAGTAACTGTGTATGCAGTCGGACTTCCGCTTGAATTAACGGTAACTGAACCAGCTATATAACTAATACTGTAATTATTCGAAGATTTGCCACTACAAGTTGTTGGATAACTTCCCGCTGAAGATAACGTTGTATAAGTGGTGGAACATGTAAGTGAACCAGTTAGGTCACTTGATCCTTCCGAATACGCAAATGAAGAATAAGTTTCGGTTATAGTCGGAATTGGATCGCCTTCATTTACCGTGTGTGAAGAAGCGGTAATTGTGAGCGAGAGAGTGTTTATAATATATGTAGTGGTCTCGTAACTAATGGTGTAATTAGTAACGGTTCCAGTTTCGAATATTTCACCGCTCGGGGTCAAAATATAAGTACCAGCATTAGTTGGCACAACTGCATTTGAGTAACTAGGTGAACTTGACGTAAAAGTTAGCGTGACCGACGAAATTGAGTCTGGGCTGACAAGTGTTGCTACTGTATATCCCTTTGTCGCGCTGCTATCTCCGTAAGTTTTAGGAGAAGCTGAAATAGTTGCAGAAATTACTATTGGCTTAGGGTTGACCGTGAAACTCACCGTCGCGTCAGTTGCTGCCGCAACGGTGCCATTTCCGGGCTGAGCTGCATTTAATGTACAAGTACCTGCACCTATTAAAGTGACGACGGCACCGGAACTTGAACTCGAGGGAACTGTGCAGACTAACGGTGTCAAACTTGTGACATTTACCGGCGTTAGGCCTTTGCTAGAAGTTACCGTTGCGGTCGCTGACTGACCGTAGGTTTTTGTCGTTATGGCAGTCCAATTAAGAACTTGACCTTCCAATGAACTGATCGTATATGTACCAGTTTCATATGTAACTGTGTAGTTTCCGATTACACCTGTTCCAAATGTTGGCGCAGAGGGAGTTATGACATAAGTATCTGGACTAGAAGGTGCTGTTGTGGAGTCATAGCTTCCGGTCTTAGTGAAAGTTAGTACTACTGCAGTAATTGAATCTGAACCTGCCAAACCAGTTAATAGGTAGGTGAAGTTAGGCTGTGATTGACCAGCGGCTCGAGTCTTGCTTTCAGCCTTAATAGTCAAAGGTTTTGAGGTGACAGTTAAAGTTTCTGGGATATAAGTTATTGAGTAATTAGCGGAAAGAGCCAGAGTCCCTTGGTTAATTGTGTAAGTACCGACATTTTCGCCAGAATTTCTAGATTGCGAGCCGGTAAAAGCATCGCCACTTTCAAGTTCTGGGGTATAGGTATATGTGAGTGTCGGATCAGACTGGCCATACACCTTGGTCTTGGTTACTGCAGAAACCGTGATTGTTTTTGCACTAATAACTAGATTTGAAGATACAAAAGTTAAGTTGTAATTATCCCCAAGAGAGAGTGAATTCTGATTTATTGCATAGGTACCGACGACTTCACCGGCATTTCGACTAAGGCTTCCCGTGAAATCATCGCCGCCTACAAGCGAACCAGTAGTTATGGTTTTTGTTAAAGATGGATCAGACTGACCGTAGTACTTAGATTTTGCATCTGCAGTAACTGTGATATTTCTCTTGCCGATTGTGTAGGTTGTTGTCTCATACGTAATTGTGTAATTAGAAATTAAACCCGGAGACATTTCTGCGTCAGACGGCGTCAATACATATACACCATAATTACTTGGGACGGTTTCACTTGAATAAGTTGGTGAAGATGAACTAAAAGTGAGTACGACTTTGGATAATGCATCCGAACCAACCAATGTCGTGTTTGTATAATTTTTCGTAGCTGCCGAACCGCCGTAAGTAATACTCGAACTTGAAACTGTCGCGGTGATTGTGATGGGTTTTGGATTAACTGTGAACGAATATGGAACATCAGTTGCAGCTGCGTAAGTCCCATTTCCTGCCTGAGAGGCATTTAGTTGGCAATTTCCCGCTTTCAATATAGTAACTGTTGCGCCCGAGACTGCCCCCGCTGGGACTGTACATACGCTTGTAGATAAACTAGAAATTGAAACCGTCAGATTACTTGGCGATGCAGTTGCGGTCGCGACTGCGCTATCTCCATATATTTTTGTAGAAATCGAAGTCCAAGTGATGGTTTGACTTAACTTACTACTAACAACATACGTGCCAGTTTCGTAAGTTACTTCATAATTATTAACAGTTCCGGTGCCGAATACGCTCGCAGTAGGAGTAATCGTGTAACTTCCATCCGCGGTAGGAACAGTTGTCGAGTCCCAAGAGGGCGAACTAGATGTAAATCTTAAAGTTACCGCCGTAATTGAATCCGGGGAAATCAAACCGGTAAGCGTGTATGTAAACGCTGGAGTCGATTGACCCGCGGCTTTTGATTTGCTATCTGCTTTTACTGTCAGTGGTTTCTTAGTAATCGATAAATTAGCACCAACATAAGTCAGGCTGTAATTAACATTCAACGCCAAACTTCCCTGCGTGATTGCATAGGTCCCGACCGCAGAGCCTGAAGTGCGAGTTAAAGAACCAGTGAATACATCGGGACTTACCAAAGTTCCTGTCACTGCATAGGTTAATCCTGGATCACTATCTCCGTAAGATTTCGTTTTTGCATCTGCAGTTACAGTTATTGGGCGCGGATTTACAGTAAAAGTTCTTGTTACTTCCGGGGCCGCGTTGTAATAGACTCCCGCGCTCTTGAGTCCACCAGGTTGATTAGCAGAGATTGTGCAATCACCTGCTTTAAGAATCGTAATCACACCTGTACTGGCATTAACCGTACATACATCGGTTGTTGAAGATCCATAAGTAATTGCTAAACCACTAGTCGCGCTTGCGGAATCTACTGGAGCCGAAGCACCCCAAGTAATATCAGAAATAGGGTCAAAATTAATTATTTGATCGTTATATGCCGCGAATGTAAATTGTCGAATTTCACTAGCGGTATAGGTCGTGGTAGGGGAGGCAGTCGTTACAGCAATCGCCTGGTAATAAATAGTTGCACCTGGCGAGATCCAACCGTTAACAGTAGATCCTGTTGCAACGTCAGACATATTTATTGAAATGGATGTAGGCGAGGCACCGATATAAAGGGAATATGGGTTATTTGAGACGTTATAGGCGGACGTTGGATCATCAACTAGGTACACGGTTTGAGTGTCCGTATTGCGCCAAATTTTAAAGGCAGTTCTAACTTCCGTTAAATTTGGGTCAACGGTCCCATTTAGAGTTGCATCAGTTAGGGTCACGTTAGTGGGCGGATCTGTTACGACAGTTGGATTGCTCTTCTGATCCAAAGTTCTAAAACTTAAAATTGCTCCTACATACCTAACCCCAAATGAAACAGCCACAATTCGGTAGTAATAAGTAGTTCCAGGAGTTAGGGTGGCAAGATTAGAGGATTTGGCTGTCGCGGTATTACCCGTTATCGCGCCGAGACTTATGCTCGTGTAGGCATCCAACGTTGACGAAGTACCCCACTCAAAATAGCCAGCTGTGGTCGTGTCATTCGCATTTATAGAGCCGTTAATAGTTGAAGTAGAGGTATCAATACTTGAAGCAACTTTTGTTAGCGGGTCAGGAAGTAGCTGGACTGTTGTTGTTTCGGACCCTGTAACAGTACCTGATCCGTTTACGGTAACTTTTACTGACGGAATTGTCGCAGTAGTAGATGCAGTGATTCGCCTATCGCCAATGTATGCAGTCGCGCTATTTGAATATGTACCAGCTACTCCCGGTATATACATTGTGTACGTCAAAACCACGAAAGATGAAGAACTAAAAGAAAATGGCCCAATAAAATGCAGCGGTCGCGGAGATAAATCTGCTTCTGAAGTTAAAGTCTCTGGATCAGAATAATTGGACGCAGATGCGCCTCCAATTTTTAATTGGGTTGATCCTGTTTTGTAAATAGCACCAGGAGCGGGGACGTCTACAACTTGATCCGCAGTAATTACAGCCGACGTTGTTCCCTTTAGTGTTATTTTATATGGAACTGCCGTGTATTTGGTTCCAGAAATAGTTACAGTCTCGAATGAAGCGTAGCTAGTAGAACTCAATTCTTTTGTGATGTTTGCAGGAATAGTTTTTGTGGAAGCATCAATGAGGGCTGTTCCAAGTGCGCCAATTGCCGTATGTTTAATCTGGGTACCACTTGAAATCTGAGCCACTGGAACAATCGAAGCTGAGGCAGCATCAATAATTCTAAATGTGTAAGTATTTGAATAGAATCGTTTACCAACTAAATTATCTAAAGTGGTTAATTCCCCCGTGTAACTGGGGTTTGAATTTGGAGCAGTATCCGTTTTAATGAAAGTTCGCTCATTATAAAATCTGACATTTCCAGCATCTATATTGGGATTATTCTTATCGCTGACTTTTAGAACAACAGATTCAAGTCGGAAAGCTCTAGTAGGAAAGTTTGAATAAGCACTCGGGGTAAACCACAAAATTCTGCCCACGTCTGGATTGCCTTGACCAATTTGACCCGTCTCACCTACCGCTGTGACTGTAAAAGTTTCTCCAATATTGCCAAGAGTGCTAACAGTTGTACTGGTTGGTTTATTGGCTGATGCCTTGATTGTTTCGGCTACTTTGGCAAAAGCAAAGTTACAAGAATATTTATTTACAGCTGAACTCGCGGAAGGGTATTCATCCCAAATACGAAAATCGTGTGCTTGTGCAGTCTTGGTAGAAGTGCTCGCTTTTAGTAAAAAATAAACGGTTCTGGTTTCATTTGCGGGTATCTCTGGAATCGCAAGGAATTTATCCAGCGGATTTGCTAAAGAAACTACACCACCTGCGAAGTTATCTATCGATGCCCAATATCCCTTTAAAGTCGAACCCGTTCTGTTTGCAATTCGATAACCTACGTATCCAGCGTCAATACGTGGGTTCAATCCAGAATCTATATACATAACCGTTGGATGTGATGGTTCGACTTGAATATTATTCTGCGCTGCCGAACCGTTCTGACAAGTCGCGAGCGATGAAACTGCCGCCTGAGCTTTTAAATTATTTGTACCAGGAGAAATTAATATTAGCGAAGCAAAAACAAGAGTTAGTAAGTTTAAGCGAGCAATGCGCTTTGAGAAGCGCCCGTTCAATTCTTATAAGTTTTCATTAGCCATCTTCCGGTGGTCGAGCCGTCCCTGATCAAGGGATTCCTTATTTCGTGAGGGGTTATCCCCTCAGGCGCTAATTATACGTTAGTTCCACTGAATGGGTCACGCACTGGGGTGAGAATTTGGGTAAAAGGAAAACCTCGCACCAGTTTTGGTGCGGGGTTTTCTTAGAGATTTCTGGATTTAGTGGCTAGCCGTACTGCCACTTCCTGGAGTTAGTGGCTGTGCCCACCAGGTCCATGTGAATGTCCATGTCCGCCGGCGGCTTCTGCAACTTCATCTGCAGGACGTTCGTAAACAACTGCTTCAGTTGTAATGAACATCGCTGCAATTGATGCTGCGTTAGCAAGTGCTGAACGAGTCACCTTAACTGGATCAATTACGCCATCTTTTGCAAGATCGCCGTAGACATCAGTTGCTGCATTAAAGCCTTCGTTAGCTTTTAGCGCGCGCACCTTTGCAACTACAACGTAGCCTTCAAGGCCAGCATTTTCTGCAATCCAACGAAGTGGTTCATCGCAAGCTTTGCGAACTAGGCGAACGCCAACAGCCTTATCTCCAGTGAATCCGAGATCGCCTTCAAGAGCATCAGCTGCATGCACAAGTGCTGCACCGCCGCCGATAACGATTCCTTCTTCAACTGCTGCGCGAGTTGCAGAGATCGCATCTTCTAGACGGTGCTTCTTCTCTTTCAACTCAACTTCAGTGTGGGCGCCAACCTTGATTACGCAAACGCCACCAGCGAGTTTTGCAACGCGCTCTTGGAGTTTTTCGCGATCCCAGTCAGAGTCGGTGTTAGCGATCTCGTTGCGGATTTCTGAGACGCGTGCAGCAACTACTGCCTTATCCCCTGCGCCATCAACGATCGTTGTTGCATCCTTAGTGATAACGATGCGACGAGCCTTGCCGAGATCTTCAATGTTTACTTGATCAAGCTTCATACCAACTTCAGCAGAGATCACGGTGCCGCCGGTCAAGATTGCAATATCTTGCAACATCGCCTTGCGACGATCGCCGAAGCCAGGTGCCTTAACAGCAGCTGATGTAAATACTCCGCGCATACGGTTTACAACGAGAGTCGAAAGCGCTTCTCCTTCAACATCTTCAGCGATGATCAAAAGTGGCTTATTTGCTTGCGCAACCTTTTCGAGTACTGGCAGCAACTCTGCGAGCGCAGAGATCTTGTTGCCTGAGATAAGTACGAATGCATCCTCAAGGATTGCCTCCATGCGATCCTGATCGGTTACGAAATATGGAGATATGTAACCCTTATCGAATTGCATACCTTCAGTGAACTCAAGTTCAAGCGCTGTAGTAGATGCTTCTTCAACAGTGATTACGCCATCTTTGCCGACCTTATCCATCGCCTCAGCAATGAGCTCGCCGATTGCGCGATCTTGGGCAGAAATCGTTGCAACGTCAGCGATCTGCGCTTTGTTTTTTACGACAGTTGCATTTTCAGCAAGTCGTGCAGATACGGCAGCAACTGCTGCTTCGATACCTTGCTTTAAATCCATTGGCTGTGCGCCAGCGGCTAAGTTGCGAAGGCCTTCTTTAACCATTGCTTGGGCAAGCACGGTCGCTGTTGTTGTTCCGTCACCGGCAACATCGTTGGTCTTTGTCGCAACTTCCTTTACGAGCTGTGCGCCCATATTTTCTGCTGGATCTGAAAGTTCGATCTCTTTCGCAATTGTCACGCCATCGTTTGTAATCGTTGGTGCGCCAAATGACTTTGAGATAACCACGTTACGTCCCTTAGGACCAAGGGTTACCTTTACTGTGTCAGCGAGGATATTTACTCCACGCTCCATTGCGCGACGAGCTTGCTCGTCGAATTCAAGAATTTTTCCCATTACTTACTTCTCGATTACAGCGAGAATGTCACGGGCTGAAAGTACGAGGTACTCCTCATTGTTGTACTTAACTTCAGTTCCGCCGTACTTGCTGTAGAGAACAACGTCGCCGACCTTGACATCCATAGGAACGCGAACGCCGTCATCGAAACGACCAGGACCTACGGCTACAACTGTGCCTTCCTGTGGCTTCTCTTTTGCAGTGTCAGGAATAACGAGTCCTGATGCTGTGGTGGTCTCGGCTTCTGAGGCCTTTACAACGATGCGATCTTCGAGTGGCTTAATGGCTACTGCCATGGTGGTGCTCCTTTTATCTAGTTGTTACGGATAAAACTTCCTCTTTGGGAAGCCTGCGCGAATTAGCAGACTCGACCCTTGAGTGCTAACGCAACTCTAGGCGAGGCTATTCCCAACGGCAAATCAAAGCCTTGATTTGCAATGGGGCTAGCAAATCAAAGGGCTACGCGCTCAACCGGCAGCGACGAATCGGCATCGAAGGCCTGTGGGCCAGGTTTGCGGCCGGCCGCCACCATCAGTGAGCCCAGGGCCGCCACCATCGCGCCGTTATCGGTACAAAGGGCCGGGCTTGGGATCCGCAGGCGCACGCCCGCTCTTTCACAGCGGACTTCGGCCAAATGGCGAAGCCGTGAATTAGCGGCCACACCCCCGGCAATCACCAATGAATCAATCCCCGTTGCCTTACATGCCGCCAATGATTTTAAAAGCAAGACATCAACGATTGATTCTTGGAAAGAAGCTGCCACATCTGCCTTTTTATAATCCGGAGTACTTTCTAAATATCTAGCCACAGCAGTCTTTAAGCCAGAGAATGAAAAATCATAAGGACGAGTTGCCCAATCATTGCTAGTTGTTAAGCCACGTGGAAAATCAATTGCCGTTGATGATCCCGAAAGGGCTGTCTTATCAATTGCTGGGCCACCCGGAAAACCAAGTCCCATAACACGGGCAATTTTATCGAATGCCTCACCTGCGGCATCATCCATAGTTGCACCAAGCTTGGTTATTGATGAAGTGATGTCATCTACTTGCAAAAGCGATGAGTGACCTCCGCTTACCAATAGCGCGATCGTCGGATCAGTTGGCAGATCATGAGTTAAATAATCAACGCTGATATGGGCAGCTAAATGATTAACGCCATATAACGGCTTACCTAAACCAATTGCTAAACCACTGGCAGATGCAACTCCAACCAATAACGCGCCGACTAAACCAGGACCGGCAGTAACTGCAACCGCATCAATATCTTTTAGTGAAATGCCGGCATCGCGTACTGCTTTTTCAATACTTGGCAACATCGCTTCCAGATGTGCGCGGCTGGCGATTTCTGGGACGACTCCCCCGAAACGCGCATGTTCTTCCACGCTTGATGCGATTACATTGGCCAATAACTTTCGCCCTCGGACAATGCCGATAGCGGTCTCATCGCATGAAGTTTCAATTCCTAAAACTATTGGCTCGCTCATGCGTTGAGCTCCTTACGCATTACAAAGGCATCTAAACCTGGGCCGTAATAGCCTCGTCTCGTTGAGATATTTTCATATCCCAACTTTTCATATAGCGCGATCGCACTTGCATTTTCAGTGCCAACTTCCAGCATCATCGCTGGCGCACCTTTGGAGATAGACCACTTTTCAAGCTCGGCCATAAAGTGGGTAGCGATGCCTTGACGCGTGTAATCAGGCAGTACCGCAACTGTTAAGACATCTGCTTCAACCCCTGGTGCCACGACCAATACTGCGGCATAGCCAACGATCTGATCCTCATCGTTTGTGGCGACTAAGAAATATCGTGAATTAGGAACGCCTTTAAATTCTTCTTTAAATTGCCCCATCGACCACGGCGAATCAGCAAAGAGAACTCGTTCCATAGAAACTAAAACAGGAAGGTCCAGTTGCATCGCTGTGCGGTAGCTGATCATGATCGCTCCGCTGTCGGTACTGCATCAGGGCGGCGCAGATACATAGGCTCAGTAATATTTCCAGCGTTGCTTAGCGTCACTAACTTTTGCATATCTGGATAAAGATCAAGAATATAGTCAGCGACATCAGCAGGTTTATCAACGGCTGGACCTGCTACGCGCATACCGTCTTTATAACTTGCCCAATAAATCTCTTTCCGGCGGGCATCAATTGCCACGGTGTATTCATCTTTATCAACCATGATTGCATCTAACGAACAAACGCCGATTACTAGAATCTCGCGCGCTAACGCGAAGGTATGCGCAAAGGTAATTCCAACGCGTAATCCCGTAAATGGTCCAGGACCCATACCAACAACTACTTGATCTGGCTTTGGGCAAACTGCTAGCGCTTTAACAACTAACTCAGTAATTGCAAAGCCATGTTCGGTTGCACCTTCGTGAAAGCTTTCAAAAAGGACTTTGCCGTCTTCGATGATCGCAACGATTGTGCGGTTTGTTGCCGTATCTATAGCAAGTGAAATCGTCATAGCTTTAACTGCGCCCAACGTGGTCCGATCGCGCGCCAAGTTACAACTCGCTCATCATCTGTGCGATCAATATCTATTTCCAAGCGCTCATCAGATAACCGCGCAGATTCTGCCCCGCCCCATTCGATAACTGTCACCGCGTTTTCACGTGCGGTATCTAGATCCAAATCATCTAAGTACAGCGCAGCTTTACCACTTTCCAGTAAACGGTAAGTATCAACATGGATCAAAGGCAGCGCACCTTTATGAATACGTGAGATTACAAAAGTTGGAGAAGTAACTTCAGTAAATCCCAGGGCCGCGCCGATTCCTTGCACCAAGACTGTCTTACCAGCGCCAAGTGGGCCATTTAGAAGGATGAGATCGCCGGCGCGAAGTTGGGCGCCGATTTTTTCGCCAAGGCCAAACATCTCTTGCGCCGTTGCGATCTTCATAAGGGTTAAGGGTACTCGTGAAAAAGAGATAGGGGCCGCGCTCTCGCGCGACCCCTATCTCGTAGGATCTTTTCTACAACTTAAACTTTACTTGTTGTAGTACTTCATCCATGGGTAGAGAGTGTCACGGTCAATCTTTAGGCCTTTCGCCTTTGTGACCTTACTTAACTGTGCACCTGTCCAAGGTAGGTTGCCAGTGATCGCAGCTTCAATTGCTGTATCAATAACTACCTTGTATTGAGCCATTGTGAAGTTAGTGTGACCAGTACCTGGAGTTCCCACGATTGAAATTGGGGCTCCATCTGCATCAAACTTCGACCATGACTTAGGAGTTACGCTCCACAAAACCTGCAACTTACGAGCAGGTGCTGAATATGCACCGCTCTTCTGTGCAGCTTTCTTTGCAGCAGCTTTTGCAGCAGCGAAATCTTCTTCATAGAGATCAGAAATACGCTGAACGATTCCGGCAGGTTCTACTGGATCGTGTTGACCGATCATCATCACTGTTGGGACTTTGATCTTGCCAGTGCTCTCGTACATAGTTGAGGCAGACTTTGCGAGTGCTGCAGCATCCCCCTTGATACGTGGTGCATCTGGATTTAGTGGGCTAAGTGTTTGCAACATTCCAGCAATTGCGGTGTTACCACTAAAGGCAGCGTTGTAAACAGTGCGATCTTCATCGCTTAGCTGCTTTGAATAATCGGTCTTCTGATTATCGAAGCTAGTTCCACCCATCTTGTTCTGCATATCGCGGGCACCGAGTAATGAATACCCAAGTACTCCTGCGATATTTTCTAAAGTAGCAAGTGCTGGTGCATAAGCCAGTGGCCAAGCAGTAGCAGCAGCTCCAGGAGGACCAACAATGCCATCAAATGATGAGCTCTGTGCACTGATACCGGCCAAGCGACCGATCATCAAGAGCGCACTGCGTGATGGGATTCCACCAGCTTGTAGCGTTTTTCCTGATGCACTTGAAGTTGTTGGCCAAGCACCTGATGCAACTCCAGCTTTTAGCGCTGTCAAAATTGCGGTGTATTTCTGGAGATCTCCCAACATCTGCATATCTCCGGCAGCGCCTGCAGCGTAGCCAGTTAATTTAATTGATGGATCAAACCAAGTCTTCATTAACCAGAGTAGGTCGATGAAGTACTTGCTCTGTGAGCCCCAAGCATCAACTGGGTTCATAACCGCAGCTGATGAAATTAGCTCTGGGTGCTGCTCAGCAAATGCCTGAGTAATTCCGCCGCCCATTGAGTAACCCCAAGCAACAACCTTGGTTGTTGTTGTGAACTTAGCCTTAAAGATTCCAATTAGTTCTGCATTGGTCTTTACCGCTTCGTCGAGGTTCCAACCCTGAGTGCTAAATCCTGAACCCATAACGGCAACGCCTTTATCGGTTAAGTACTTAATCAGATCTGGGCTTCCACCGTTTTGGCCAGGGCCATTTGGTGCAAGCTGTGCAGAAGAATCAACGGCAAAGACGCCAGGGATCGTTGTGTTTCCACCGAAACCGTGTGACCAGATTGTCACAACGCCTGCGAATGTGGCAGGAACCATCATCTTGTAGGCGGCGCCGTCAGATGTTGTTCCTGTACATGTCTGTACTGGCGTTGCGCCATCACAAGTTGGACCAGTTGCTGCAGCGTGAGCTGGTGCTGCAACTACGAGCGTTGCAAGCAACGCAGTTGTTGAAACTAGCGCAAATGCGCGTGATTTAAACGATGTGATTCTCATTAGTTTGGCAATCCCTTCGCTGGCATTGCTGGACGAACATAGGTTGATTTCACAACATCACCTGTACCTGAATCTGTGGTGTAAGGGGTGTATGTGAATGTGTCATTAGGGACAAGGTCACCGGTCTTGTTGAAAGTACCGAACCAGTAACCATTGAAGCCGACGTTGCTTGTCTTTGAGTAGTTCAGTGGAACCAAGCCTGCGTTAGCAAACTTTGAACCGTTGTTATCAATTGCGGCAAGTAGCGAAGCGCGAGTTAAGTCTTTACCGGCTGCCTTAAGAGCTTGAACCGCAACGAACGCTGTGTTCATACCAATAAGCGCCCAGCTATTGAACTTAGCTCCTGCGTTATAAGTTGTGTTGATCTCTTTAAACTTGGCAACATACTCATCCTTTGGATCAACAACTGATGGCATAAATGACATCGAAGTTGCACCAATGATGTATGGAACTGTTGCTGGGTTAATTGATCCAATATCTGCGCCGACTGAACCAAGTACCCACTTAGGTGCGTACTGAGCCTTTGCTGCTGCTAATACTGTATACAAGGTTGCACTTGCAACACCGAAGACAACTTGAACTTCACATCCGCCGGCCTTGAACTTGGTGATCCATGAATCTGGAACGCCAGCTACACCTTGAGAAAGTGATGGGTAGGCAACCTTGACTGCGAAGTCCATGTTGCCATGTGACTTGTCGAAGCCGACTAGTGCATCATCACCGAAGTCATCATCCTGATACAACATACAAACTTTCTTGCCTGGGTAAGTTTCCTTAAGGAACTTACTCATTAACTTCGCTTCCATGATGTATGAAGGCAAGATGGTTGATGAAGTTGGGTATGCCTTGCGATCATTAAATCCGCTAAAGCCGGTGTTGATAAAGAGGCTTGGGATTCCGCGACGGCCAAGGTTTACTGCAGATGCAACAGCCTTATTATTTGCTGTTCCAAGCGCTCCGATTACTGCAAGGACTTTATCCTTTGCAATTAAATCTTGGGTATTCTGAATAGCCTGCTTTGGAAGATAGCCATCATCTTTTACAACGAGGCTGATCTTGCGGCCATTTACGCCACCGTTTGCGTTGACATAATCAAAATATGCCTTCATCGCACCTGGTAGTTGGTTGTAGCCGTATCTGGCTGAACCTCCCATTGGCAAAGTAATGCCGAGTTTGATTGCGGTTGAAGTCACACCTACTTCTGAGCGCGGCGACAAAGCTTGTGCCGGCATCACAGAGAGTGAGAGCGCAGTTGCAGCCATCACCGCGGAAGCTACGAGAAACTTCCGACGAGTCGTTCTGATCATATTTTTCCTTCCATCGAGGGGTAGAGCGGGGTAGTTCGGTACTGCTTAGTACGGGTTATCTTACGAGGGTGTTGCCTTTACTTACTGTGACGCGACCGAAGCTTCTCGATCGGACCTTTCGGGGCTAAGAAGACCGTCAAGATCAGAAGCGCGTTCACAATAAATTCAGGCAAAATCGTGGCTAGATTCTCCGAACTGCTCCATCGATCTGAGATCAATGAGGCGATTTCGGGGATCGCTACCAGTGCTACTGAGCCAATCATGACGCCTCCGAGGGTATTTACGCCAGAGAGAACGGCCCCAGTTGCGATAGAAAATGACAGCGCGAGCGGAAATGCGCTTGGGGAGACGTTATTCATGGTCATCGCCAACAGGGCGCCAGCCAGGCCAGCCAGGCCAGCGCTTACGGTGAAGGCCAGGACTTTTGAGCGGCCAATGTTGATGCCCGCGATCTCGGCGGCGACTTCGTTGGTCTTAACTGCCCGCCAGGTGCGCCCGTAACGAGAGCGCAGAATATTTTGTACCCACCACATCGCAATTAACGCAGCCAATGATGCGATCCAGAAGAACCATTTGTATTGCGTGAAGCTGTCCCCGAAAGATAGTGGTGGCCAACCAGCATCGAATGAAATTCCTTGTTCGCCGCCTAATATCGAAAATTGATTGGCAATCGATGGCAGACCAACGGCAAGTGCCAGAGTTGTTCCAGCTAAATATGGTCCAGATAAGCGAGCTGCTGCTGCGCCAAGAATTGCACCGAAGAGCGCAGTTACCAACACTGCTGCTGCAAAGCAAACCCAGATTGGAACATGGAAATAAATTTGCGTAAGCGCCGCAGAATATGCGCCAACTGCAAGCAGTGCGCCATGTCCTAAAGAAATTTGTCCTGAGTAACCAGTTAATAAAATTACTGAGGCAATCGCAACTATGTAAACGGCGATAGTTGCACCTTGGAAGGAGCGCCATTCATCGACGACATCGCTCAAGATGTAAACAACCAAGCCAATTAGCGCAAAGCCAATGAAGCGATGTTTATTGGTGATCTGAAGTTTATGCACGGCGACCGCCCTTGACTCCGATAATTCCATGTGGGCGCAGTAATAGAACTAAAATTAAAATCAAGAACGCAGCGAAGAAGACTAGAGATCCACCGACATACATCAAGATAATTGCCAATACGATGCCAAGGGTTAAACCACCTACGACTGCCCCAATCAAACTTTCAATTCCGCCAATAACGGCTGCTACGAAACCAAATACTAAGAGCAGGCTAAATTCAAAAGATTCAGGGGCGATAGATCCCGAGCCATTTGTAGTCTGCAAGATTCCGGCAGTTGCACCTGCTGCACCTGAAATAGCCCAACCAACGGTGCGAATTAGATCAACGCGAATACCAGCAAGGCGTGAGATTTCAGGTGCAAATGATGAAGCCCGCAGTGATAGGCCCAAGTTGGTGCGTTGGAAAATTAGAGTTAAGAAGGCCATCAGAACCAGCACTGTTCCGAGAATAAGTATGCGCATTGGCGATAAGGCGATGCTTTGGCCGGAGACGATAAAACCTTTATCGGATAACGGTGGCGGCAGTGAACCGACGCGATCGCCGTAAATGTAATTAAGGATCGCTTTGATGATTCCCAGCAGACCTAACGTTGCGATGATCGGCAAGAATATTTCTTCACCTTTACCGCCAGAGCGTTTCAGAAGTGGACGTAAGAAGAAGTATTCGATGAAGGCAGAAAAAAGTGCACCAGCGATCATCGCCAGAGGAAGTGCGACCCAAAACGATCCAGTCGTCTCTAATACAGCTGCCCCGACAAAAGAGGAAGCCAGCGCTAATCCACCTGCAGCAAAGTTAACTACGCGAGTGCTACGCCAAACTAAAACGATGGCGATTGCCATAAGCGAATAAATGGATCCGGCAGTAATGCCGATAAGCAAAGTATTTATAAAATTAAACATAATCAGAACCCCAAATATGCAGCGCGAACTGCCGGGTCATCTCTGAGCGCAGTTGCGCTACCAGTCGCTGCGATAGAACCAAGATTTAAAACGATGCCGATATCCGCGATCTTCAGTGCGCCCATGGCATTTTGTTCTACCAATAAAACAGTTAGCCCCATTGCAGTAGTTAGATCACGGATGGCTTGAAAGATTTGTTCGATCACAAGTGGGGCCAGTCCAAGTGATGGTTCATCGAGCAGAAGTAACTCGGGCTTAGACATAATTGAGCGACCAATAGCTAACATCTGACGCTCGCCGCCCGAAAGTGAATCGGCACGTTGCGAAAGACGTTCGCCTAAACGCGGAAAGAGTTCAACAACTTCTTGCTTAGATTTGGCTGCCTCTTTCTTATTGCGTCGCCAGAGCGCACCTAGTTCGAGATTTTCAGAGACGGTAAGTTCAGGGATTACCGACTTGCCTTCAGAGACATGTGAAATTCCGTGGCGAACAAGTGCTTCAGGTTTGGCATGCAAAATATTGTGGTCATTCCATTGCGCTAAACCATGGCTGGCTTTATTTAAACCAGAAAGCGTACGAAGCAGCGTTGTCTTTCCGGCGCCATTTGCACCGATTACTGCAGCTAGCTGGCCCTTTTCAACGTTGAAGGAGATCTCGTGCAGCGCCCGAATAGCGCCATGCGAAACGCTTAAATTTTCGATCTTTAACATTAGGCCACCCCAGTCCCGAGGTAGGCGGCGATAACTGCTGGATCACGGCGCACTTTTTCGGCAGCGCCGCTAGAAATTACTTCACCAAAGTTCAGCACATAAAGGCGATCGCAGACGCTCATAACAACATCCATATGGTGTTCCACAATTAATACCGACATGGTGGCGGTTAAATTACGGATTAAATTATTCATCCATTCAATATCTTGTGGACCAAGACCACCAGCTGGTTCATCGAGCATCAGAATCTTTGGTTCTGAAACAAGAGCTCGAGCGATTGCAACGCGTTTGGTATCGGGATAGGCCAAGGTATCTGCGCGACGATTAGCCAGAGTTCCGGCATAGACGCGATCTAGCGCGCGCATCGCTTTATCACGCAAGATTTCCTCATCGTGCTTATTTGTTCCAAGTGCGGCAGAGATCAACCCAGTCTTGGCTAGCTTCTGTGCGCCAACCATGACATTTTCTAAAACAGTTAACTCCGGAAATAAGCCAACTCCTTGCAAGGTGCGCGAAATTCGCAGATCTACTAGTTCATCTGTCCGCGGCCAATCACGAACTTTTCCTTCAAATTCAAATGAGCCAGAATCTGGTTTAACTAAACCGCAGATCGCATTAAATAAAGTTGTCTTGCCGGCACCATTTGGACCAATTACGCCAACTACTTCATTCGGGCGAAGCTCTAGATGAACATCGCTTAGCGCTTTAAGACCGCCGAAAGAAATGCTGACGCCCTTGGCATGCAAAAGTGCGTCGCTCATAGTTCGTAGATTCTAGGCACACGTGGGCCGATTCGGGTAACTATCTCGTAATTAATCGAGCCAGATGCGCTGCCCCATTCATCTGCCGTGTATTCACCGCTATCACCGGGTCCAAATACGGTTACCCAATCACCCGATTGTGCAGCAGATGCAGCACCAAGATCGACTACAAATTGATCCATAGATACGCGCCCAATAATCGGTGCGCGCTTTCCATCGACAAATACCCCAGCGTTCTTTGCAATACGCGGTATGCCATCGGCATAACCCATCGCAACTAACCCGAGTCTAGTATCTGATTTTGTTACATCAGTTGCGCCATAACCAACTGGTGAACCAGTTGGAACATCTTTAACTAAATGAAGCTTGGCGCGTAACGTCATCACAGGCTTTAACCCAAGTGATTTAGAAGTACCCATTGATTTCAAATCAGGAGTTAGCCCATACAACGCAATTCCAGTACGCACCATATCAAAGGCGGCCGGGTGGTCAACTAATGTGGCAGCTGAATTTGATATGTGGCGAATTAAATTGTTGTAACCGGCGGATTCAAGATTAGCTACCATTTTTTTAAAGCGATTTAGCTGTGCCAAATTTTGTGGTTGCCCTGGTTCATCGGCGCGAGCAAAGTGCGAGAAGATTCCCACAATTTCAACGCCTTGGATATGTTGCAGATCAATCTGATCCCATTCACCCAAGAATCCGCCGCGCGACATTCCGGTATCTACTTCTAAATGAACGCGGGGTCGTTTAGCGCCTTTGACTGTTGCAACTTCATTTAAAGTCTTAAGGGATGCAATTGCGATATCAATTTCGTGATCTGTTGCGCTTTGAAAATCTGACCCTGGTGGCACAAGCCAGGCCAAGATCGGTGCAGTAATTCCGGCCTTACGCAACGCAATCGCTTCTTCAAGCAAAGCAACGCCTAACCAACTTGCACCGCCATCCAGGGCCGCCTTTGCAACTGGAACAAGTCCATGGCCATAAGCATCTGCTTTAACAACTGCTAATAAATCAACTCCGGCTTTGGCTTTAAGTAATGCCACATTTGCCTTTATGGCAGATAAATCAACAACTGCTTCTGCTCTATTTGTCATCGCTCAACCACAACCATGGCAGATGCGATTCCGGCATCATGGGAGAGAGATAAGTGAACCTTTGCCCCATCGATTAGCTCTGCAATCTCGCCACGGAATAGAAAATCAGGTTTACCGCTTTCGTGGTTTATAACTTCAGCATCATGCCAAGGCAGGCCGTGTCCAGCATTTAGCGCTTTAGCCAAAGCTTCCTTTGCGGCAAAACGCGCAGCAAGGGATGCAATGGGTTTGGTTGCTTCAGCTGGTGTAAAGAGTTTTTCGCGCAGTGATGGGGTGCGCTCGAGTGATTCGGCAAAGCGCGCGATATCTACGACATCGATGCCGATCCCATCAATCATGGGCTTTAGTGTAATTGGGGTTAAGAGAGTTGGCTATTAGATGGCCAATAGCGATCAATTGCAATGATCAAAACCAATAAGGAGCCACCAATAAAGAGCCCACCAAGTAAATCTGAGAACCAATGAGTATCGCGAATTAACGAGACAGTGCATACCGTCAAACTAATTGTGGCTACGCCGGCGCTAGCTAGCCGGCCGCGATAACGATCAACATGTGCGTAGCGATAGATCAAATACGCAAGTACACCCCAAGTAAGTAAGGCATTTGAGGCATGGCCACTTGGATAAGACATTCCTCCAAAGTGCAATAAATCAATTCCAACTTTTGGTTTAGTCCGGCCTAACCAGAATTTAAAGATACCTACAACTAAATTCAAAGCAACTAGCGAAAGCACCGCCAAGTTAAGTGGACGCCAAGTTTTAAAACGGCGGGCAATATAAAATGCTGCCAGCAAGAGTGCGGCTGCAGTAACTCCACGCAGTCCCAGATCATCTAGGCGACGAATAACAAATCCGCTCATCCCCCGAAACTTTGGGCGATCTAAATCATGTATCCACTTATCAATTTCGATGAGCGGGCCATTGGTTAGAACTTGTTGAGTAATTAAAAGAAAGCCAGCAAAAAGTATCGCTGACCAGCGAAAGGCCCGCACCATTTGGGAACGTCGCATATCAAGGACAACCGACATAGTTATTCGACCGTAACTGATTTGGCCAAGTTGCGTGGCTGATCAACATCGTTGCCGCGCGCGATAGCCATTTCGTATGCAAATACTTGTAGTGGAACAGTTGCCAAGATTGGTTGAAATAAAGGAGAACATGCTGGAATACGAATGATGTGATCTGCTCCAACGACTTCGGCGCCTTCGTGAGCGATAACAATTACACGGGCACCGCGCGCTTTAACTTCTTGGATATTGCTAAGCATCTTCTCATCAAGGCTGTGATCACTTCCGGATGGCAGGATCGCAATCACCGGGGTTGCTTTTGCTTCATCAATTAGTGCGATTGAACCATGCTTGAGCTCTCCCCCAGCAAAACCTTCAGCGTGAATATATGCCAGCTCTTTTAGCTTAAGTGCGCCTTCTAATACAACGGGGTAGCCGATATTGCGACCGATAAAGAGAACTGTCTCTGCCTTGGCAAAGCTGCGAGTAAGCGCACGAAGCGGCTCAACAGTTTCAAGAATTTGTTCGATCTTACCCGGTAGCTCAAGCATCTCGTTATAGAGCTCGTGTACCTGGGAATCATTTAGTTCGCCACGTACCTGGGCTAAGTGCAGACCAATTAGATCAACTGCAACGATCTGAGTAAGAAGTGCTTTAGTGGAAGCAACTGCAATTTCAGGGCCAGCATGGGTATAAAGCACCGCATCTGATTCGCGCGGAATAGTTGAGCTATTGGTATTGCAGATTGCTAACACCCGCGCACCAGCGGCTTTGGCATGGCGAATCGCCATCAAAGTATCCATAGTTTCGCCAGATTGCGAGATAGCAATTACCAAAGTATTTGAATCAATAATTGGATCGCGGTAGCGATATTCGCTGGCAATTTCTACCTCAACAGAAATCTTTGCCCACTTTTCAATTACATACTTTGCAATCATCCCTGCGTGATAAGCGGTTCCGCAGGCGATAACGACTATCTTCTTAAGTGCTTTAATTTCGGCATCTGACATGTGCAGTTCATCGAGTTCGATCTTGCCGTTATCGGTTAAGCGACCGATCAAAGTATCGGCTACTGCCTTAGGTTGTTCGAAGATCTCTTTGAGCATGAAGTGCGAGTAGCCGCCCTTTTGCGCAGATGCGGAATCCCAAGTAATTGTGTACTCATGAGGTGCAACTACCTTTCCATCTAAATCAATGATATTTATGCCAGCGGGCGTCATGGTGACTATTTCATCTTGCCCAAGTTCAACTGCGCGCTTGGTGTAATCGATAAAGGCTGCGACATCAGATGCCATAAAGTTTTCGCCATCGCCTAAGCCAACAACAAGAGGTGAATTACGGCGCACGCCGACAATTACTTCTGGCGCATCGGCATGAACAGCAACCAAGGTAAATGAACCGCGCAAACGAGATACCGCTTCGCGCATCGCCTGCGTTAAATCTCCACCATTTGCTTTACGAAGATCCGAGAGTAAGTGAGCCACAGATTCAGTATCTGTGTCAGATGAGAAAGAGTGGCCCCGCGCTTGTAGTTCAGCTTTTAGTTCGGAGTAATTTTCAATAATTCCATTATGGATAACGGCGAGCTTTCCTTCGTTATCTGTATGAGGATGCGCATTACGATCAGTTGGTCCGCCATGCGTGGCCCAGCGAGTATGGCCAATTCCAGAATGAACTACTGGCATATTTGCAGGAAGTGCACCTTCTAGATTTGTTAACTTGCCAGCCCGTTTTTCAATGAAGAGTTGACCTGGTGTACCGAGTGCAATACCTGCTGAGTCATACCCGCGATATTCCAGGCGTCGTAGACCTTCAACGAGCGGAGTGATTGCAGACTGTGGCCCGGTGTAACCCACAATTCCGCACACTTTTATTTACCCCAGCTCTGCTTGAACGACCTTTGCCAGGTCATTTGCGATTTCGATCGCTAGGTTATCACTCTGCGCCTCAACCATCACGCGGACAAGCGGTTCGGTGCCAGATGCTCGAAGTAATACGCGACCATGTTCACCAAGTTTTGCTTCAGCCGCTAGAACTGCAGCCTTAATTGGTGCAGATCCATCTAGCTTCTCTTTTGCCACGTTCTTAACATTTACAAGTACTTGTGGAAAGCGCACCATTGCAGCGGCTAACTCTTGCAAAGTCTTTCCAGATTTAACAACTTCTTGTGCCAGAGCTAGCGCAGTTAAGGTGCCATCACCGGTAGTCGCAAATTCGCGCATGATTAAATGGCCAGATTGTTCTCCACCTAGCGAAAAGTCTTTTTCAATCATCTTCTCTAATACGTAACGATCGCCAACTGCTGTGGTTTCAACGGTGATACCGGCGCCTTTCATCGCATGGAAGAAACCTAAATTGCTCATTACAGTTGCAACAATTGTGTTGGCTTTTAAAGATCCTGATGCTTTAAAGCCAGTGGCCAGAATGGTCATGATGACATCGCCATCGACATCATTGCCTTGGGCATCGATTGCTAAAACACGATCGGCATCGCCATCATGGGCCAGACCAAAGTCAGCGCCTTCGCGCAATACCGCAGCGCGTAATTGTTCTAAATGAGTTGAACCACAACCATCGTTGATATTCCAACCATCTGGTGTATCAAATATGGAAATTACTTCAGCGCCAGCACGACGGTATGCCTCAGGTGAAACCGTTGATGCCGCACCGTTTGCGCAGTCAACGACAATCTTTAAACCTTTAAGTGGTGTTGAAACCGATGAAAGTAAATGCTTTAAATATCTCTCGCGAGCGCTATCGTCAACGATTGCTCGTCCTACGCCGCGACCGGTTGGGCGCTCCCATGGTTCACCGATGCGAGCTTCAATGGCTGCTTCAATCGAATCATCTAACTTTCCGCCACCGCGAGAAAATAGCTTGATGCCGTTGTCAGGTGCGGGGTTGTGAGATGCCGAAATCATTACACCTAAGTCAGCACCAGATTCAGCAACTAAATGTGCAATCGCCGGAGTTGGAAGAACTCCTACGCGATAAACATTCACGCCGGCACTTGTTAAACCTGCAACAACTGCCGCTTCTAGAAATTCACCAGAGGCACGAGAGTCTTGGCCCACGATTGCAATTGGTTGGTGGTCCTTATTGGATGAGCTTTCAACGAGAATATGTGCAGCAGCAACGGCAACGTCGAGTGCTAATTCAGCGGTGAGATCACGATTGGCTAAGCCACGTATTCCATCGGTTCCAAAGAGTGCCACTTCTTTTCTGCGGCCCTTGAGAATTAACGCTTGCTGTATTGCGAACGCTTACGGGCTTTTTTGAGACCGTACTTCTTGCGCTCGATAACACGTGCATCACGTGAGAGGAATCCAGCCTTCTTAAGCGCTGGACGGTGTGCTTCAACATCGATTTCGTTAAGTGAGCGAGCAACGCCTAAGCGAAGTGCGCCAGCTTGACCAGATACTCCGCCACCGTTGATACGTGCGAAAACATCGTATTGGTTTTCAGCACCGACGGTGCGGAATGGCTCAGAAACTGATTGTTGGTGAACTTTATTTGGGAAGTAAGCCTCAAGTGTCTTGCCGTTAACAACCCAACGACCTGTACCAGGTACTAGGCGAACGCGAGCAACTGCTTCTTTACGTCGACCGGTGCCTGCGCCAGGTGCCTTGATTGCTGGGCGATTGGTTGCAGGTGCTGGTGATGATGAAGAGTAAGAAGTAGGAACTTCGTTCTCGTCCAATTCTGTAACTTCGTTGTAAGTTGTATCTGACATTTGTTATGGGTCCCTTACTTTGCGATCTGTGAAACTTGGGTGAATACATATGGTGTTGGTGCTTGCGCGCCGTGAGGATGCTCAGGGCCTGCATAAACTTTTAGCTTTGATGCAACTTGCTGACCAAGACGGTTCTTAGGAAGCATTCCCTTGATCGCCTTTTCAACAGCGCGGGTTGGGTGCTTCTCGATTAACTCACCGTAAACGGTTGAGCGAAGACCACCAGGGAAACCTGAGTGGCGGTGTTCAAACTTTGAAAGCGCCTTGTTGCCAGAGAGTGCAATCTTTTCAGCGTTGATGATTACGACGAAGTCGCCCATATCCATGTGTGGTGCAAATGTTGCTTTGTGCTTACCGCGAAGAAGAACAGCAGCATGTGTTGCAAGGCGGCCAAGAACTACATCTTGTGCATCGATGACGTGCCATTTACGGACGACATCTCCGGCCTTAGGACTATATGTACGCATGCTTTATTACCTTCTTCTTCATAGTTTGAGCTTTGGTTACTCTGGATTGCCTTCGGCACCAATAGCGGCGCAGGGGATGAACTTTACCTTTCATGCGGGAGCCGGTCAAAATGGCCTAAATCCACGCATGAACCAATGCGATCAATGGTCGAATATCGCCTCTGGGCTTTCATATACCTGGCCGTTTGCCCCGAAAACCAAGAACCGGGTAAATCCACGAGTAAACCAGCGATCGTGGGTCACAGATAAAACAGTTCCTTCGTAGCGATCTAACGCATGTTCCAAACTTTCAGCGCTCGCTAAATCTAAGTTATCGGTTGGTTCATCCAGTAATAGCAGCGTTGATCCAGAGAGTTCAAGTAATAAGACTTGAAAGCGGGCTTGTTGTCCGCCAGAAAGGGAAGAGAATTTCTGTTCTGCTTGTTGATCTATTTCATATTTACGCAGAACGCTCTTGGCCGGACCTAGCTGCAAAGAATATGTCTCCCACAAAATTTCAAGCAAAGTCTTGGCTTCAAATTCGGGGTGGGCATGAGTTTGTGCGAAGTAACCGATTTCAACACGGGCACCGACTTTAAAGGTGCCCGAATATTTAACGTTTTCATCTCCTGCAATCATGCGCAAGAAGTGAGATTTACCAGTGCCGTTCTTACCTAAGACCGCAATGCGATCGCCGAAGAAGACTTCGAAGTTAAAGGGTTCAGTTAAGTTAGCAAGTGCTAAATTTTCAAAGGTAAGTGCGCGTAATCCCGTGCGGCCACCACGTAAGCCAACTTTTACATCTTGCTCAATAGGTGGCGCTTCAGGTGCGCCGGCTTCTTCAAATTTACGCAGGCGCGTCTGCATCGCATGATATTTATTAGCCATATCAGGTGAGATTGCGGCTTGTGCTTGCAAGGTACGAACCAAGTCTTTTAAGCGCTGCAATTCTTGTTCCCAGCGCAGCAACATTTCAGCAAATCGCTCGTTGCGGGCCTTGCGAGCATCATGCCAAGTCGAGAACTTTCCACCGTGGACCCATGTTGTATTTCCATTAACACCTTGTTCCAGAGTCACGATTCGGTTTGCGGTATTTTCCAAAAGTTCGCGATCGTGGCTAACAAAGAGCACTGTCTTTTTGGTCGAGCGAATTACCTCTTCCAACCAGCGCTTAGATGGCACATCTAAATAGTTATCTGGTTCATCCAGCAATAAGACTTCTTCCGGACCTTCCAATAACGCGCGAAGAACCAGCTTCTTCTGTTCTCCCCCAGATAATGTATTTACCTTTCGTGCTGCTACTTCTTCAAAAGTCTTATTTAACATCTCGGTGCAGCAGACATCCCATATAAGTTCGAAGTCATATCCCCCAGCATCGCCCCAGTCGATAATCGCTTGGGCATAGGCCATCTGATCTTTCTCAGTATTTGTGGTGTTTATTAAATTTTCAGTTTCAATTAACTTTGCCGCAGCATCACGAATTCGTTTAGGGGCAACTGAAATCAAGAGTTCTCGCACATTGGATTCATCTCGGACCGAACCAATGAACTGGCGCATCACGCCAAGACCGCCAGTAACCGCCACGGCGCCTTCATCGGGTTTTAAATCACCACAGATCATGCGAATTAAAGTTGTCTTGCCAGATCCATTTGGGCCAATTAGCGCGACCTTGGCACCATCGCCGACGCGGAAAGAGACATCATTTAGTAAAACGCGACCGTCTGATAACGAATACTCAACAGCGCTAACGTCGATATGTCCCATTAGTTGGACTCATCAATGCGACGAGCAACTGTCTTCTTAGCGCGCTCGAGCAACTCTGCCGCATCTGGATAATCGACTTTATAAAGGGTTAAGCCTCTTCCTGGAAAGACCAGTGAATCACTGACTCGTTCTTTATCTTCCAGCAAAGTTGTAATCCAGCTGGCGTCTTTACGGCCATCTGCAACACAGACTATTGCGCCAACCAGATTGCGCACCATTGAGTAACAGAAGGCATCGGCAACAACATCTCCGATTAGGTAGCCTTCGCGATCGCGGTGCCATTGAAATGTTTCCAACGTACGAATAGTGGTTGCACCTTCGCGGAATTTACAGAAAGCAGCGAAATTATGGGTGCCAAGAAGTAAAGCGCTGGCGTTATTCATGACATCAACATCTAGCGGGCGATACCAGCTTTCGGTATTAAAGCGGGCTAGCGGTGGTACTGCTTTATTCTCATCCAGGATTCGGTATTCGTAGTAACGACGTAGCGCTGAAAAGCGGGCATGGAATGCCGTTGGTGCGATCTCAATATTATTGATGCGGATATCTTCATCGAGAATTCGATTTAATTTATAGGACAGATCAGTTAACTCCAGGGATTCAGGCAGATCAACGTGGATTACTTGCCCAGTTGCATGAACTCCGGCATCGGTACGCCCGGCGACAATTGTTTCTGCCTTTGATTGCGCCACAGTTGCGATCGCATCTTCAACTGTTTGTTGCACGGTGCGGCGATCTGGTTGTCTTCCCCAGCCTGAAAAGTTGGTGCCGTCGTAGGAAAGATCAAGGCGTAAACGACGAAACCCACTCTCGGGATAGAGAGTGGGCTCGGTCATTTAATTTCGGTTGCTAAATAACTGAATTAGTTATCTTTCTCAGTTAGAACTTCGATTACCGCCATTGGAGCGTTATCGCCCTTGCGAGGACCGATCTTGGTGATACGTGTGTATCCGCCTTCGCGAGTTGCAAAGCGTGGACCGATTTCAGTAAAGAGTGTGTGAACCACGCTCTTATTTGCAATACGTGCCATTACTTCACGACGGGCTGGAAGATCGCCCTTCTTTGCGAAGGTGATTAACTTTTCAGCCAATGGACGCAGGCGCTTAGCCTTTGCCTCGGTTGTTGTGATCTTGCCGTGTTCGAACAATTGCTCAGCAAGTGTGCGAAGGATTAGACGCTCGTGTGATGGGCCTGAGCCCAAGCGAGGACCTTTAGTTGGTTTTGGCATTGTCGTATCTCCTAGGCCTGATCTGCTTCAGCGAAATCATCATCTGATGCATTGAAGTTCTGGTGCTTGGTTGGATCAAATCCAGCTGGGCTGTCCTTGAGAGACATTCCCATTGAGACAAGCTTTGCCTTGATCTCATCGATTGATTTTGAACCAAAGTTACGGATATCAAGCAAGTCAGCCTCTGAGCGGTTAACTAGCTCGCCAACTGTGTGAATGCCTTCGCGCTTCAAGCAGTTGTATGAACGAACTGTGAGATCCAAGTCTTCGATTGGAAGAGCTAGATCTGCAGCAAGAGCAGCATCCATAACAGATGGCCCCATCTCGATACCTTCTGCATCGACATTGAGTTCGCGTGCAAGACCGAAGAGTTCAACAAGTGTCTTACCAGCTGATGCAACTGCATCGCGTGGCTTCATTGATGGCTTTGTTTCAACATCAACAACAAGACGATCGAAGTCTGTGCGCTGTTCAACGCGAGTTGCTTCTACCTTGTATGTAACCTTCAAAACTGGTGAATAGATTGAGTCAACAGGAATGCGACCAATTTCTGCTCCCGCTTGCTTGTTCTGTACAGCAGTTACATAACCACGACCGCGCTCTACTGTGAGTTCGATTTCGAGGTTTGCCTTGCCATTAAGTGTTGCGATGTGGAGTTCAGGGTTGTGAACTTCAACGCCACTTGGAACAGCGATGTCTGCGCCTGTTACAGCACCGGCACCTGACTTGCGGATGTAGATGACGCTTGGCTCGTCGTTATCTGATGAGAGCACCAAATTCTTGATGTTCAAAACGATATCGGTGAGATCTTCCTTTACGCCTTCAAGAGTAGTGAACTCGTGGAGCGCACCTGCAACGCGAATGCTGGTAACTGCTGCACCTGGAATAGATGAAAGCAGAGTACGGCGCATTGAGTTGCCTAGTGTGTAACCGAAACCTGGTTCCAAAGGTTCAATGATGAACCGAGAACGGTTTTCGGAGATTACTTCTTCACTGAGGGTTGGACGTTGTGCAATTAGCACTGCTGAACCTCTTTCTTTTCGCGGAAATCCACTATTTGATTTCCTCTTTGGGGATTAAAAAATTACTTGCTATAGAGCTCGACGATGAGCTGTTCTTGAACTTGGGTATCGATTACTGAACGAGCTGGGACGCCGTGGATGATGATGCGCATTTGCGAACCAACAACCTCCATCCAAGCTGGTACAGCTTTTTCACCAAGTTCTGCGCTTGCAACGATAAATGGTGTGAGATCGAGTGACTTTGGAAGAACATCAATGATGTCCATTGGAGAGACGCGATATGAAGGAATGTTTACCTTCTTGCCATTTACAAGGAAGTGATTGTGACGAACCAACTGGCGCGCCATGTCACGACTCTTTGCAAAGCCTGCACGGAATACAACGTTATCGAGACGTGTCTCAAGAAGAACGAGAAGGTTTTCACCAGTCTTGCCCTGCTTACGGTTTGCCTCTTCGTAGTAACCACGGAACTGCTTTTCGAGAACACCGTAGATACGTGCGCATTTCTGCTTTTCACGCATCTGCAATAGATATTCAGATTCCTTGGAACGTCCACGACCGTGTTGGCCTGGTGGATATGGACGTGATTCGATCGGACACTTTGGTCCATCGCACTTTGCGCCCTTAAGGAAGAGCTTTACTTTTTCGCGACGGCAACGCTTGCAGTCTGCTCCGGTATAACGAGCCATTTATTCTCTTCCTTCCTTAAACTCGACGTGGTTTCGGTGGGCGGCAGCCATTATGTGGAGCTGGAGTTACATCAGAGATGGCTCCAACTTCTAGGCCTGCTGCTTGCAATGAACGGATTGCAGTTTCGCGTCCGGAACCTGGTCCCTTTACGAAAACATCTACTTTCTTTAGGCCGTGCTCCTGTGCGCGACGAGCTGCGGCTTCTGCTGCAAGCTGTGCTGCGAATGGAGTCGACTTACGTGAGCCCTTGTAACCAACTTGGCCAGATGAAGCCCAAGAAATTACAGCGCCGGTTGGGTCGGTAATAGAGATGATGGTGTTGTTAAAAGTGCTCTTAATGAACGCCTTACCAACAGCAATGTTCTTCTTCTCTTTTTTACGAGTCTTGACTTTGCCCTTTGCAGGAGCTGCAGTCTTAGTCTTAGGAGCGGCCATTACTTAGTCACCTTCTTCTTACCTGCAATTGCTTTACGTGGACCCTTACGAGTACGAGCGTTTGTATGTGTGCGCTGACCACGTACAGGAAGTCCCTTACGGTGACGAATACCTTGGTAGCTCTGAATTTCAACTTTACGACGAATGTCGCCAGCGATTTCGCGGCGAAGATCGCCCTCAATCTTGTAGTTAGCTTCGATGTATTCACGAAGCTGTGCGAGTTCTGATTCTTGCAAATCTTTAACGCGTGTATCTGGAGAAATCCCAGTTGCCGCGAGAGTTGCATGAGAACGAGTTAGACCCATTCCGAAGATATAGGTGAGTGCGACTTCCACACGCTTTTCGCGCGGTAGATCGACACCAACAAGACGTGCCATTTAATCAACCGATCTGTATCCGGAAGGTCCTTCGCAGTGCTTCCTGATTTGTATCAAGTCTCGGCCTACCGGTCCGAGAGTCCTAAGTAATTACTTACTTAGTTGCACCACGCGTATTTATTAAGTTATTTATTACTTAGCAATGCCTTCTTGTTAAAACCTAAAGGTTTTAACCTTGACGTTGCTTGTGACGAAGGTTCTCGCAAATGACCATGACGCGACCCTTGCGGCGAATGACTTTGCACTTATCGCAAATCTTCTTAACGCTTGGATTAACCTTCATGTCTTGCTCCAGTCTTTCGTTACTTGTAACGGTAAATAATTCGACCTCGGGTGAGGTCATATGGACTTAGTTCTACGATCACACGATCACCAGGAAGGATGCGAATGTAGTTCTTTCGCATCTTGCCGCTGATGTGCGCAAGAATCTTGTGTCCATTAGTTAGTTCAACGCGAAACATTGCGTTAGGTAAAGCTTCAGCAACGGAACCTTCGATCTCGATGGCGCCATCTTTGCTAGCCACTAATACCCACTTCTGTTTCAAATTGAACCCACACCCGTTTGCGAGCGCGGTTGCACCCACCAAAAACCCTCAGGATTTCCGCTAGGCGCGAAGGTGCAGTCTAAAGCCACCCCCCTTATAAAGGGAAATTGGCTAATTTGGCCCTATTGGACCCCCTAGACACGCCCAGTATTTCGGGTGAAAAGCCCCTTTTAGCTCTGGAAATCCTCGCGGCGAACCCAAGTAACCAAGACCCAGAGAGAACAGACCAGGGTCACGATCAGAGCCGGGAAGTAGAAGATCTTGTCGACGAAGATGCCGATCGGTGGACCACCAGGCATTAGGCCACGGAGTGAGATCAATGAATAAGTCAGCGCTGCAGCCCATGTAAGTGATGACAGAGTTGGTGGGCGACTTCCGGTTACCACCATGTAAGTCATGATCGTCACTGAAACCATTGCAGTGATCATCAACAACAAAATAATTGTTACAAGTAACTTCGTTGAATTGGAACGAACTGCTTCAAACACTGAGGATGACTGGCCATTATTGAATTCATCGACTGCTGCATCGAAGGACTTTGGATCATCCATTGTTACCGTTGTGAAGGCATCGTTCCAGAGGCCGTGGATCATATGAATATCAAAGGTATCGATCTTCTTTGTGTAATCCAAAGGCAAGATATTTAGCGTTGCTTGATCACCATTTTCCAAAGTTCCGATCGCACTAATTGGGATCTCAAATGAATACTTATCCATCGGATACCAACCGACATCAGAACGCGGACCTGCACCTGGTTGCTCATCGATCTGAACATCAAAGCCACCAGTCGGAATATCCCTTTTAAAGCTGTAGGTATTGCTTCCGCCGTTACTTGCACCAATTACAGAGTCAACGATTAAGTCAACATCTTGGCCTGGAACCCAACCACTCTTCAAGCGGAAACCAACGTCATCGCTATTTGGCCAAGGCAAGACTCGCGCATTTGCAGTTCCCTCAAGTGGATTCACGCCAGTAATCTGCACCAATAACTCAAGGCGGTTATCAGAACTCATCGAAATCAACTTGTCATCAATTGCTGTCGCATCATCGGCAGGGTCTTGAGAGATCATCACAACTATGCCCAGATATGCAACGGCGATCACCATGAAGGTTTGAAAGAACCTAGTGCGTAAAACTTTCACAATTCCTCTACTTCTTCTTATAGCCAGTTGGGCACTTTGGATTTACCGCAGTTACCTTTTTGATTACCTTGCCTTTGACGCACGTAATTGTGGCAGTCTTTACTACTGGTTTAGAAGAGGCGCTCGGGGTAGGTGTTGGAGTTGCAACTGGAGCTGGAGCATCCTGCTCAAGTTTTACCTTGATAGTTGGAGATGAATAAGTAAATCCACCAGCTGAAAGGTAAAGCCACCCATTCTTTTCGCCAAGAATTTCAGTGGCAACTTTCTGATCACCCTTGTCACTTACTACAGAAAGCGATGCTCTTACTGGTGCAGCTGAGAACCCATACACGCATCGAGCAACATCGGATCGCATAATCAGGTCATATGTTCCTAAGAACTCATCACCTTTTGTGGTGAAGTGAGGTGCTGCTACTTGATACTCAAGTGTTCCCTCACCTTTATTAAGCGTTGGAGGACCGGCAGAATATTGGGTTGCATTTGTAGTAACAATGCCAGTCACACCTTTATCACCATTCTTGAAGCACTCAGATGCATTTTGGGTTTCATTCTCTTCCAATGTGCGAAGAGACCAAGTTCCCAAAAGAGTTGTTGCTTTATCTTCGACAAATGGCAGCCAAAACTTCAACTGATCCATACCAAACTTGCTTGAAGCACTTGGCGCGATGATCACATTTCGTGTCATTGGATCTTCTGTACACACAGATCGACCACAACCTTCGGGCGCCCCATTTGGATTAGGTGTTCGAAGGGCAACTTCGGGTTTATATCCTCCGGTTTTAACATCGTATTGGTCCTTAAGCGCCTGAGGCATTTCTGGGTATCGGTACATTTTGTATACAACAGGAACAGCAACCGGATTGGCTGCAATATAGAAGGAATATCCACCAGTAATTTCAGTAAAGGAAACGTCTGGCTTGTAAATTCTGCCGTGCAACCATCCCTTTGGCTTATTCTGAAGTTTTAGCTTTATATAGAACTTCTTATCAGCCGGAAATGCATAACGCTGCGCACAAAGTTTTTCTTTCACACTTCCAGCCACGCAGAAACTCTTTCCCGAAAATCCGAAACTTGCAAAGCGCCATTGACCAACGGGGTGTCCTGAACCGCCATTAGTCTCCTTCGACATACCAGGATCAACATCTTGAATTGCGTTATCACCTGATTCTAGTTTTACGGGATAAATATCGATATTGAGTGACTGAAGATCTGCGCCTGAGCTCTTTCGCAATTCACCTTTGGTAAGCGCCGATACGTAATACAAAGTGCCACCTTCATGTGGTGCGCTTGGTAGATCAAAAATGCTACCCGTAGCGCCGAAAGGTAATTTTAGATTTTCGGCCGAGGTGAATTTGTTTAACGCCTCAGTAGGAAAATATCGAGAAAATGACGCTTTTGTAGATTCGCCCGCAGAGTTAATAACCCCAAAATCTTCAATGCAATAAACCGTGCTTAGAGCTCCGCAAACAGGTAGCAACGCGTTGTAACCAAGTGACTCTGATTTACAGTTTGAATCAGTGGCACTTTGGCATGTTGGATCTTTATATGCGTCACTTTGCCAAGCGTTGTAATCAATCAAATAAGAACTAGGTATGTCTGGAGATGCATCTAAAAATCGCTGAACATGCATTCCACGATCCGCATCATCAGGAACGGCCCAAATGCGCCCCGAGTCACCTACAGTTTCACTGGCAGCCAAAACGGAAGAAGAGCTTCCAAAAATAAAGGCAAATGCGATTAACCCTGCAAGTATCTTTTTCACATTCCTACTTCTTCTTATATCCGGTTGGGCACTTAGGGTTTACAGCTGTAACCTTCTTTGAAGTCTTGCCTTTAACGCAAGTAATCGAGCTCTTCTTTACGGAGACTGGTGCCATCGAAGGTGAAGAAGTTGGTGTGGCTGATGCAGAAGGTGCGGGGGCTGGGGCTTCTTGAGTCAGCTTCACTCGGACGGTTGGTGAAGAGAAAGTGAAGTTATAAGCCGCTAAGTTTAAGAAGCCATCTTTTTCACGGACCAAAGTTGTTGCCACATTAGGCTCTCCAGATTCGGAAACGATCGAGATTGTTGCTCCTATTGGAGCTTTCGAGAATCCGTACAAGCAACGTGCTACAACTGAACTCATAACGAGGTCATACGTTCCTTTAAATACTTCGCCAGTTGAAGTTAAGTGAGGAGCGGCAACCTTGTAATCAAGCAGCCCCTCAGATTTATTAAAAGTAGGCGGCCCATCTATGTACTGGGCGGCATTCGTTGATACAACACCGGCAAATCCATTGCTCTTCGCAAAACAAGGATTCTCAGAACTGGTATCTCCAAAAGAGATCATGGTCTTTAGCATCCAAGCAGTAGGCATTCCCTGAGCTTTATCGCCAATTACAGGAAGCCAATTAACAAATTCTTTCATCGTGTTGGCATCGTTAGATCCATTTCCGTCACGTCGAAGAGCAATCTCTGAAAGTGGTTGGTCTTTGGTGCCAATTGCTGTGCTTCCATAATTAGGAACATTTGCATAATAATTCTTTAGCCCTGCTGGCATTGCATCGTTATTTACCCAAACATCAATAAGTGGGACCTTAATGGCATTTGCCTGAACGGTAAGTAACTGTGTACCGGCAGATTCTTTTACTAAAGTAATGGCTGGTGCTTTCATGCGCCCGTGCAGCCAACCATTGAGTTGGTTGTTCATTCTAAATTGCAAGCCAAATGCTATGTTCTGTGGAAGTGGGTAACCTTTAGCGCACTCTGTCTCGGTAGACATGATGCATGTGCCCGTAGCGGGAGCTTGGCCGAACATTGTTCCAATAAGCCAATCCAAAGATGGGTATTGCTTTGGATCGGTAGACATTCCCATATATCCGAAGCTGCCTTTTTCAATGGCTACTGCAAATATTCCGGTTTGCATACGCTGCATTAAGAATTTGGCAGTTGGTGAATTTCTAGTCTCACGAACACCGACCATCTCGGATTTAATTAAATATAGATCTCCGCCAGCGTGAGGTGCACCGGGAATCTTTACAAGAATTGCTCCCCCACCAGCAGGTAAATTTTGTGATGGATCGCCCTGGAAGTCGAACTTTCCTTTATCGGCGAAAATTCCCGCGGGTTGAACATCGAGTTCTTTTCCATCATCGGTCTTTGCAGAGACATTTGTTATGCAATCAACTGTATTTACTGAGTCACATTTTTGAAGTATTGCTCTATAAAACTGCTTGGCCGTAAATTCGCAACCGATTTGAGAGAGCGATGAGCATGCTGTAATTGATTCAATACTTTGCGCTGCATTTAATTTAAAACTAATCAGTCCAGAGTTGAAACGGGTGATTTCTGCAGAGTCCTGAAGTAAATAGCCCTGATAATTCTTCGCAGGAGCTGGGGAAGCTAAATGTTGTTCATCGAACGAATCGGCACTATGCGCAAGTGATGGAGATACAAGAGCCACTGCAATTAGAAGTATTGAAAACTTGCTTATGTGCTTCAAGGTATCCCCAGTCTTAAAATATTTAGTCCTGATGAATTGAGGAGACCGCCCCCGGCTCACTAATTTCTTAGCGAGCCGAGGAACGGCTTTGCCCTCTATCGTCTATAAGGAAGCAGTTAAGAAACTACTTCTTTGTATAACCTGCTGGACATGCTGGCTGAACTGCAGTGATCTTCTTTACAGTCTTACCCTTAACGCATGTGATTGTTGTCTTGTTCAAGATCTTGGCAGCAGGCTTGTAGCCCTTCTTAATACCAATCTTGAGCTTTGGACGTGAGTATTCAAAGCCAGATACATCGATGATGATCTTGCCGTTCTTCACGCTGATGTTCTTGAGGAAGGCTGCGGTTCCGCCTGCTTCAGTTGTAAGCGAAATTTCAAGAGCTGAAGCAGCATCATTTGGATTAGTCATACCCCAAAGAAGTGCAGCATCTGCTACTGGAATTACCGCTTTGTAGAAGCCCTTGTTCACTGTTACACCATCTGGTGCAAAGTGAGGAGCGGCAGCACGCCATGTGAATGCCTTGTCGGTTTCACTCCATACTGGAGTTGAAAGTCCGCAGACACCGTTGGAGCCCACATACATTCCACCAGAAGTACCGTCGACACCGAATCCTGAAGTGTCATCGTTAGATGCCATTGCGATCATCTGGAATTGACGAACATTAGCCTTAGAAATGCCGGCTTCGCCCTCGCAATCCTTAACTGATTTAGCTAATGGAACTGTTACTGGTGTTCCAGTGATTGAAATTGCGTTGTACTCGCCACCAGGTTGTGGTGTTACGACTATGTCGGTACCTACAGCAACGGTCACACCAGTCTGCATTTCGCCTACGCGAACCTTGACTGTAATGACGATATCTGAATCAAGGCTTACTGCATATGCCTTGTTACCGACCTGACCTGCGAGATTTGTCTTCTTATCAGCACCTGTAAGTGTTGGAAGAACATCAACGAAGAGCATGCTGGAAACGAACTCGTTAGGAGTCTTTGCTTCAACATAAAGTCCGTCATAACCAAGTGAACCAAGATTTAGTCCTTGCCAATCAGGGTGTGTCCAACGACCAACGAGAGCGCGGCCAGCTTCTGCTGGTGTTCCGACTGCAACGCCGGGAGCTGGTGCAAGTGGTGCGGTTGCAGCAAGTTCTGTTGCTTCTGCTGTTGCGCTCTCAGTAGTTGGTGCAACTGTTGTTGCCGCCGCTGCTGGATCTGCTGGAACTGCAGCAGGTGTACCCGCTACCGCCCAACCATTAACCAAAGCATTTTGGGTAACCCAGATAGGAATGATGATTCCTTCGGTTGCCTTAAAGGTCTTTGTAGCAGCATCATAAGTTGTTCCCGATACTGGGCGCTGTTGAGTCGCTGAAAGTTCAGCAAGGTCAATAAATGTTACGCCGGTAAAGTTAGCGATCTGCTTAGCTGCTTCTGCAGCTGTTGGATAGAAGAAGAAGAACTTGACTTCGTTATCCTGCAAGAAAGCTACAGAGCCCTTAAAGCATTCACTAAAAGTAGTCTTGGTTGTTGCCTTTGTAGTTGGGTTCCAGCAATCCATTGGGTAGCTGTATGAATCAAGTGGCTTGTTGATGTCGTAAACCTTCTTCGCTGCATCGTACTTCGCACCCTGTTCTGGGTGATTAGCTGTCCCGAGAAGTGAAGATAGATCTTGCATAACAAACTTGCCGGATGTAAGAACATCACGCTGGTACTGCGATATCCACCAGTTGTTATCTACGACTTTGCCACCCTTGATCTGCGCAACTGGCGCAAAGAAATCTGAAGGTGTCTTCTTAGCTGGAACTTCAGTTCCGCTAGGTACGTAGGTCAAAGGAATTTTCTGTCCTGAGCCTGTTGTAAGTGTTACTGATTCAATGCAATAAATGCCATTTTGAACAACGCAGGCGTTCATTGCAGATTTAGGCAAGCGGATGGTTGCTGCACTTGCTGGATTAGCAACTGTGATCAGCCCCGCTAAAAGAGCTAGGGACGAAGCCCCGGCGATTAGTTTCTTTTTCACATTTCCCCCGTAGAGATAGGCGAAGCCACAGGTATGGCTTCTTCTTGGTTACCGCGCTACAGGGGCTAATTTATGCGCTAGGGGTACCTCGAGACTAGGGAAACTGGAGGTTTTTTAACGGAGTTGAGCCATTTGTACCGCTCAGACTCCTAACGGAGTTGAGCCAGATACCAGTTCCACTGCCAAGTTTCGCGCGGCGATGTGTTCAGGGAATCCTTGAACTCCGGGAAGCTATAGACCAAGAGCGCTGTGCCGCCTGGCAAGACTGTTGTTGGCCTTGAATCACTGACGATCGGTGTGTGGCCGGTAAATATCCCAAGCGATGGCGCAGTCGAAATCAAATCCTGAGTCTTATTTTCCAAACTCAATACCCAAGTAATTGGACATTGTCCTTGGCCGCAACGTTCCCAAGAAATCTTCAAGCCGACTGCAGTTAAGCCACCAAGAGTGTCACCAATTCCTCCAGCACCGCTAATTGCACCAAGATCACCAACGCTCTGTTCCCAGGTAACTGGGTAATCAGATTGCAGGCCGATTATTTCTGGTTGTGATCCTGTGTTATTGCCAGTTACGCCAGAATCTGGATTAACGACAACTGTCGCAGGCTTATTAAAGAATTCAAATATCCCGATACTTAGTCCACTGATTGCTAAGACAGCGACGACTGAGAAAAATGCGCGACGTATTTTCCGGCGTCGCACCTTAGCAATAATGATTGGTGCCAAATCACGATTTTCTAGGACGCCGAGGGCCATCCATTGCATCTCGCGTTTAATAAGCGGATCTACATCACTCATTGTTATCCACCACTTCCGCGATCACCGTTTCGATTTCGATCTTTACGTTATTTGAACCAGTTAGTTCTTTATTTGCCGACTTTTCAAGTTCTGGAACTAACTCAACATATGCCGCAACTGCCGCTTTACCGCGCGCTAAATGTGATGCTGCAGTACCCATTGGAATCTGCAAAACATCGGCTACCTCGCGCAGAACCATTCCGTGTTCGTAGATTAGAACTAACACTGCACGCTGTGCGGCACTCAAAGATTTAAGAGCAGCCTGAACTAATAGGCGCTGCGTTACATCATCAGTCTGATCGACTAGGTCGCGAATATTTTCAGCCAAGTCCCAGGAAGTTTCCTTCTCTTGCTGGCGACGTAACCATTTACGGCGCATATCGGCATGCTTACTGACCATCACGCGCATTAAGTAAGCTTCCGGGTTTTCATGTACTCGTATCTTGCTCCAACGTTTATAGACGTCGGCTAGGGCTTCCTGTAGTACATCTTCAGCATTTTGTGTATCAAAGCAAATAACTTTGGCCGCACGCAGAAAAGCCTTCTGGTTCTCACGCAACCAGAGGGTGAACTCAACTTGATCTTGTTGGCTCATGCGCACTCCATATAGCGAAGGTTACCTGCTAGATGCTCCAAAGAGCGAGGTCGCCAAAAGTACGGCCAGTCCGATGAACACTCCCCCCGCACCAGCCGATGCGGCAATCGCACCAGCTGCTGCTGGGACAACGAATTGCCCAAATCTATTTCCCAATAGCCTTGCAGAAACGGCAAGTGCTCGTTCATTTGCAACTGTTTTCTGCGAAACCAAAGACATTGTTAACGGCTGGCCAACTCCAAGTGAAAATCCTGCAATAAATACAATCACACCTAAAGAAAGTGGCGTCTTTGCAAATGCCATTGCCGCACATGCAATGACTGAGACGGAAGTGCTAACCATCAACAATTGATAAGTTGAAAACCTGTCACTAAGTCTTCCTAAAAATAACCGCGAGATCATCGTGGTGCCAGCTCTAGTGGCCAAGATGATGCCGATCGCATAAGGTGAAAAGTTATTTTCACTGCCAAATAGCGGAAGGAATACCACCAATACATCGGCAACCGAAGATATTGCGAGCGAGACATAAATCGCCGCGAATATGCCGGGATTTTTAATAAGCCCTAATGCTGCTGAATAAGTTCCGTCATTTGTAACTTTGGCAACAACTGAAGGTTTCTCTTTACGCCAAGCAATTACTGGCGCCAGCGCCACGATACAAAGCAGGCCACCTAATAGAAATGCATTTGATGTTGATTTGGGCAATGTTCCATTTGAACCAGCTACTGCTGCCGCAATCAACGGTCCAACTAAGTGACCGAGGGCTGCGCTAAAGGTGTAATAACCAAAGTAACGATCATAATTCTCACGTGGTGCGCGTAAGGCAACCATGGATTGACCTCCGACCATACATGCCAGATGTGCGACTCCGGCAAAGGCCGTTGCGATCGCCAGAGTAAGAATTGAGTTTGAGAAGATCAGCGCAAAAGAGGTGAGGACCATCGTAAAAGTGCCTGCGATAATAAATTTGCCTTCTCCAAATTTACCAACCCAAGATCCAAATTGCAGAGCCAACAAGACTGGAAAGAGCGCATAGAGCGCTGCAACAATTCCAATTTGTATCGTGCTGGCATGTAGCTCAATAGCTCGATAGGTAATCATCGGACGAAGCACATAGATGCTGGCTTGAGTAAGCGTCGAGCTAATCAGTAACGGTCTAGCCCAGGGCGCTAGTTTATTTCGCGACATGGCCTTTGCGATTAGCAATCTTCTTGCGCAAACTCCACAAAGATGGCCCCAAAATAACCACAATCAGAACTAGATAAAGGACTTTAGAAAGTGGGGTTGCATAGAGAGTTCCGTAATCTCCGGCGCTAATTTGAAGCGCGCGTCTAAATTGCAGCTCCAGATTAGGCCCCAGAATTAAACCTAAAATCAAAGGCGTAATCGGCATTCCATATCTACGGAATAAGAATCCAACTATGCCAATGGCGATTGCCACCTGCACATCAAAGGTTGAAGTATTTAAAGCGTAAGAGCCCAATAGTGCAAAGATTGTGATCCCGGCAAAGAGATACGGGCGCGGAACTTTAAGTAGTTGTACCCAAACGCGTACCAAAGGAAGGTTTAAAACCAACAGAAGTGTGTTGCCGATAAATAACGATGCAATAAGCGTCCAAATCAAAGCGCCATTGGTAAGAAAGAGCGTTGGCCCAGGTTGAATTTGATAAGTCTGAAATGCCACAAGAATTACTGCAGCTGTGGCCGAAGTTGGAAGGCCAAGTGCCAAGAGAGGAACTAAAGCACCTGCAGCATTTGCATTATTAGCTGCCTCAGGACCTGCAACACCTTCAATAGCGCCATGGCCAAATTCTTCAGGGTGTTTTGTTAAATTCTTCTCAACTGCATAACTTAAAAATGTCGGCACTTCTGAGCCACCAGCAGGAATCACTCCAAGTGGAAAGCCAATTGCTGTTCCACGGAGCCATGGCATCCAAGAACGTTTCCAATCCTCACGCGTCATTAGCGCCTTGCCCTTCATTGGCAAGATTTTCCAGCCGACTTCTTTAAATCTACTTGCTATATAAAGCGCCTCACCCAGCGCGAAGATCGCAACAATAACTGGAACAGTTTCGATTCCTTCCACCGCAGATTGATTTCCAAAGGTTAAACGGGCAAGTCCAGATTGAAGATCAGCGCCAACTAATCCGAGAACTAAGCCGACGGCCAATGAGATAAAGCCTCGTATTTGCGAGCTACCAAGTAGTGAAGAAACAGTTGTAAATGCCACAAGCATTAGCGCGACATAATCTGCCGCACCAACTTTGATTGCAAGGTCGGCAATTGATGGCGCAGTAAAAGCCAAGATCGCAGTTGCAATTGTTCCTGCGATAAATGAACCGATAGCTGCAGTTGCCAGAGCCGCGCCTGCTCTTCCGTTGCGCGCCATCTTGTTACCCTCAAGGGCCGTCATTACCGAACCTGATTCGCCAGGTGTATTGAGCAAGATTGATGTTGTTGATCCGCCATACATGGCACCGTAATAAATTGCGGCAAACATAATTAGCGCTGATGCAGGGCTTACGGTGTAAGTAATTGGTAAGAGCAGAGCAATAGCTAGAGCTGGTCCAATGCCCGGCAATACACCGACTAGCGTGCCAAGAAATGTTCCAAGCAGGCCAAAGCCGAGATTGCTAAGGGTCAGCGCGCTAGCAAAGCCATCGAGCAGCGAATTAAAACTACTCACAAGATGCCTTCTAAAATTCCAGCTGGTAGCTGCACATGTAGAAATTTAGTAAATGAAATGTAAATAATGACAATAAATATTGTGCCAAATAAAATCGACCGAACATGGCGCTTATTTCCAAAGGCAACTGTGATTCCAAAGAAGGTGACCAAGGCTGCGATAACAAATCCAGCTCGCTCGATCAAAAGTAAGTACGCAAATAGCGATGCCAGAACTATTGCGAAAGTTTTATAGTCAGATTTTTCAATTGGATCGCCTGGCTCTAGCCCTTCAGGGGTAGCGACATCTCCGCGCAGGATCCTGATAAATAGGATTGCGCATAAACCCATAAGAATTAGCGCAATAGCAAAGGGAAAGACTTTTGGGCTAACGGTTAAGTTAAAGGCCGGTATTTCACTGCGGGCGGTGTCCCAGAAAACTAAGAAGCCAAGAGCAAAGAGTGAGCCCACAAATGTGAGCTCACTCTTTGCGCCTTGAGGCAATTTCATGCGATTAATAATAACTCGTCTTTTTTGACGGTTACTTAACCAACTTGAAATCAGTTAATACTTTGATAATCGCTGTGTTCTCTGTCTTAATCCAAGATGAGAACGCATTTCCTACGCGATATTCATCGATCCATGATTTTGCAACCAGGGTATCTTTCCAGGAATCGCTGGCATGAAGTGTGTCGATAACCTTCAAAGTATTTAGAAGATCAGCTGGTGATAGATCTGCTGGAGCAAGAATTCCGCGCCAGTTACCGAAAGTAAGATCTACCCCTTGTTGAACCAAAGTCTTACCCTTGATTACCTTAAGTGGCTTAGGTGATGTGACAGCCAAAATACGCATCTTGCCGGCCGCTACGTAGGAAGAGAATTCTGAAGTTCCAGAAATACCAACTGCTACGCGTCCACCGATTACATCTGGTGTAAGTGTTCCGCCACCTGAGTAAGGAATGTAGTTAAGGTCTGTGGCCTTAACGCCAACTGTTGCAGCAAGCGTTGCCACAGTTACGTGGTCAACGCCGCCGTAGTTACCGCCACCGATGGCAACAGTCTTTGGGTTGGCCTTGATGTCATCGAGCAAGTCATTGATGGTGCGGTACTTAGAGCCTGTAGGAACTGCGAAAGCTTCTGCTTCGCGCATGATTCCGGCAACTGCATTCGCAGTTGTAATTGTGAGCTTTGAACCGTTAGTGGCAAGACCACCTGGCATAGCAAAACCAGTGATCGCAAAAATATCATTACGGCCCTTTTGATCATAGAAGTAACCAAGACCTAGCGGAGCATTAGTCTTATAGGTAACTGTGTAATCCTTGAGCAGACCTTCTTTTTTCATAGCGTCGCCAATTGCGATAGCTGTAGTTCCGTAGCCACCACCGATTGCAGATGAAGATACCCATTCAACTGAACCAAACGGCTTCATGTCGGCATACCACCAGCGACGGGTGCCAGCTGCAGTACCGGTAGTTACATTTGTACAAGTTAAATCTGAACCATTTACTCCGCGACCTTTGGCAACGCGACCTGCGGTTACGCAATCATCACCAACGTTAGCCGCAGTTGGTGCCTTAAGCGCTGCGTTTGCCTGTGGTGAAACTGTAACCACCATAGCAATTGCAACAGATGCGATTACCGCACCAGCAATTTTCTTTCTCAACATTGAGACTCTCCTTTAAAGTTTGGCCCACGAGGGATGGGGTAAACGTTAGATTAGAGATTGCTGAGCGTTTGGGTAAGGGTTTTATATAACGTTTCGGCTTTTTTTTGTGAGGTAGGGCACCCTGTCAGGCTTAATCAAGTTGATTTGATACCAATACACCTAGGTTGCCCAATTTCTCGCGCCCACCATCTGGTGCGGTCAATACAAATGGCTTTCCATCAGGCAATAAGGCAAAGGAATGCTCAAAGTGCGCACCGCGTGATTTATCTTGCGATACAACTGTCCAGTCATCACTTAGAACTTTTGTCTTATGGGTGCCACGAGTAATCATCGGTTCGATCGCAAGTGCCATACCCACAATGAGTTCTGGGCCATTGCCGCGTTTTCCAAAGTTAAGCACATGTGGCTCTTGATGCATCTCGGTACCGATGCCATGGCCACCGTATTCTTGCAAGATTCCGTACTTACCTTGCGAATCGATATAACTTTCAATGGCGTGACTTATATCTGTTAAACGTGCACCAACGTGGCCAGCAGCAATCCCGCGCCACATAGATTCTTCGCAGACATCCATCATCTTCTGATCTTGTGGATCAACTGTGCCGACGCCAATTGAAAATGCGGCATCGCCATGCCAGCCATCGATAATTGCACCGCAATCAATTGAAACTAGATCACCATCGTTGATTATGCGATCTCCAGGAATTCCGTGAACAATCTCATCATTGATCGACACGCAGATGCTGGCTGGAAAGCCGTGATAATTTAAAAAGTTTGGAGTGGCTCCATTGCGCTTAATGCAGGCGGCCGCAATTGTGTCGAGTGCGCTGGTGGTCATTCCGGGTTTGATGGCGTTGCGAATCTGTTGATGAATATCGGCGACAACTAATCCAGCACGGCGCATAACCTTGAGTTGATCAAGGGTTTTTATCTGAATCGCCATGTGATTACCTTAATTAAGCAAGTTTGCTAAGTGCGGTAATTGCCTGATCGGTAATTTGCGCAACTGTTCCGAGCGCCGGGATCGTTAGCAAAATGCCTTCGTTTTGATAGAAGGCAATAATTGGCGAAGTCTGTTCTTTATACACTTCTAGCCGGCGAGCGATAACTTCTTCTTTATCGTCTTCACGTTGGTAAAGATCGGCTCCGTTGCAAGAAGAACAGTTTGTAGCGCCAGCCGCTGATGAAGCACCGCAGGCACGACAGGTACGACGAGAAGATAGGCGCTTGATGATTTCTTCGGGTGCGATAGAAAGTTCTAGCGCTGCCTGTAGCGGAGTTTTATTCTCTGCCAGAAATGCGCGCAAGACATCAGCCTGTGCCACGTTACGGGGATAACCATCAAGTAAGAATCCATTTGCAACATCGTCATGGGTCAAGCGATCTTTGACCATGTCGTTTGTAACTGAATCAGGAACAAGTTCGCCACGATCCATAAATGCTTTCGCTTGATTTCCTAAATCAGTTCCCGCTTTTAAATTGGCGCGAAAGATATCGCCAGTTGAAATATGCGGAATCGAATAATGTGCAGCTAGGAATTGCGCTTGTGTTCCCTTACCGGCACCTGGTGGTCCAACCAGGAGTAAACGCATTAGCGCAAGAACCCCTCATATGAACGCTGTTGCAACTGGCTTTCGATCTGCTTTGCAGTATCTAAACCAACGCCAACCACGATCAAGATCGCAGTTCCGCCGAATGGGAAGTTTTGAGTTGCACCGAAGATGATCAAAGCTCCAATTGGAATAATCGCAACTAGTGCAAGATATAGAGCACCAGGGGCTGTGATGCGCGATAGAACATATTGTAGATATTCAGATGTCGGACGACCGGCACGTATACCTGGAATAAATCCACCGTACTTCTTCATATTATCTGCGACTTCATCTGGGTTAAAGGTAATTGCTACATAGAAGTAGGTGAAGAAGATAATTAACGCTGAGTAAGCGAAGATATAAATTGGGTGATCACCCTTTACTAAGTTACGTGAGATCCAAACTGCCCAAGCGGCTTGGCTATTGGTGAAGTTAACGATCAAAGATGGAATATATAGAAGTGAGGATGCGAAGATAACTGGGATAACGCCAGCTTGGTTTACCTTAATTGGTATATAGGTACTGGTTCCGCCGTATGCCTGACGTCCAACCATGCGCTTTGCGTATTGGACTGGAATACGGCGCTGGGCTTGCTCAACGAATACAACGGCTGCAACAACTGCGATACCAACTGCCATAACAACTAGGAATGCAAAGAGGCCCTTTTGAACTTTGATGCTCCAGAGCTGGCTTGGGAAACCGGCTGCAATAGATGTGAAGATAAGGATCGACATACCGTTACCGATACCGCGATCTGTAATCAATTCACCGAGCCACATGATGACAGAAGTACCAGCGGTCATGATCACGATCATGGTGACGATACGTTGCCATGAGGTATCAGGAATGATCGCTTCGTTACAGCCTGAGATCAAACGACCAGGTGTGCGAGCGACGGCAACCAAACCAGTTGACTGCAAGATTGCAAGACCAATAGTTAGGTAACGGGTGTACTGAGTTAACTTGGCAGTACCTGACTGTCCTTCAGCCTTTAGAGTTTCAAAGCGCGGGATAACTACAGTAAGAAGTTGAATAATAATTGAGCTGGTGATGTAAGGCATGATTCCAAGTGCAAAAACAGAGAGCTGAATCAACGCTCCACCTGAGAAGAGGTTGATCAAACCAAATAATCCGCCGCTTTGTACTTGCTTTAAACAGCTCTGAACTGCGCCGTATGAAACACCTGGTGTTGGAACAACAGAACCAAAACGGAACAAGGCCATGATTGAGAGAGTGAAGAAGATCTTTTTGCGCAGATCTGGTGTCTTAAAAGCCATTCCAAATGCTGAAAGCATCAATCTTCTCCCTCTATCAAATCAACGTATGTGAAGTCTTATAGAACTTTTGTGGAACCACCAGCGGCAGCAATTTTTTCAACTGCTGATGCTGAGAAAGCGTGCGCTGTAATTGAAACCTTGACGGCGATATCGCCATTGCCAAGGACCTTTACCGGCAAGCTATCGCGTACTGCGCCCTTTGCGATTAAATCTGCAACTGTAACTTCTCCACCCTTAGGGAAGAGATCATTAATTGTTGCAACGTTAACTGCTTGGTACTCAATACGTGCTGGGTTCTTAAAGCCGCGAAGCTTAGGCAAACGCATAACCAACGGAAGCTGGCCACCCTCAAAACCTGGGCGAACAGTGTTACGTGCATGAGTTCCCTTGCCTCCGCGACCGGCGGTCTTACCCTTTGATGCTTCACCGCGACCCTTACGAGTCTTAGCTTTCTTAGCACCGGGTGCTGGACGAAGGTGATGAAGTTTTAGCGTCATCTTTATTCGACCTCCTCAACCTTGATCAAGTGGCGTGCTGCGTACACCATGCCACGAATTTCTGGACGATCTTCTTTGACGACAACATCGTTGATGCGCTTTAGACCAAGTGAACGCAAGGTCTCGCGAATCTCAGGTTTGTTACCGACCTTAGATTTAATTTGAGTTACTTTTAAACGTGGCATTAGGCACCAACTGTCATCTGTGAAGCGCGGATAATTGCTGCAGGTGCAACATCTTCAAGTGCAAGTCCACGTCGAGCAGCGATTGCTGCTGGCGACTCGAGCATCTTCAGTGCAGCAACAGTTGCATGAACCATGTTGATTGCATTGTTAGATCCGAGTGACTTGGTCAATACATCTGAGATGCCAGCACATTCAAGTACTGCACGGACAGGACCACCGGCGATTACTCCGGTACCTGGGCTAGCTGGACGAAGTAGAACTACGCCGGCTGCTGTCTCACCTTGTACTGGGTGAGGAACTGTTCCTTGAACGCGTGGAACTACGAAGAATGACTTTTTTGCTTCTTCGACAGCTTTAGCGATCGCTTGTGGAACTTCCTTGGACTTTCCGTAACCAATACCGACTGTGCCATTGCCGTCGCCGACAACTACTAGTGCGGTGAATGAGAAACGACGTCCACCCTTTACAACTTTAGAAACACGGTTGATAAAGACAACGCGCTCCATGTATGGAGACTTATCTTTTTCACGATCGTCGCGACGTTCACGGCGTTCGCCGTTTCCGCGGCCACGGCCTTTATTGTCTGGTGCGCTACCTGGTGCAGTTGCGGTTGTTGGATTTTCAGCCATTAGAACTCCAATCCGTTCTCTCGTGCACTGTCTGCAAGTGCTGCAATACGACCTGTGTACTTATTTCCTGCGCGGTCAAATACAACTAGTGAAACACCAGCTTCTTTGCCACGCTTTGCGATCAACGCACCAACTTCGCGAGACTTTGCAGTCTTATCGCCAGTTGCCTTACGGAGGCCTTCCTCCATTGTTGATGCATAAGCCAGTGTCTTACCTTGTGTGTCATCAATTAGTTGAACGAAGAGATGACGGGCAGAGCGAGAAACGACTAGACGTGGACGCTCAGGAGTTCCGGAGACCTTCTTGCGTACGCGGAAGTGACGACGGGCGCGAGCATTAGTTGCTGACCCCTTGCGGACTTTTACACCGATTGCCATTACTTCTTACCTGTCTTTCCTTGCTTACGGCGAACAACTTCGCCTGCCAAACGTAGGCCCTTGCCCTTATAAGGATCTGCCTTACGGAGCTTCTTAATCTTGGCTGCTACTTCGCCAACTAGTTGCTTATCAATACCTGTGATGTGCAACTTGGTTGGTGATTCAACCTTGAAAGAGATTCCTTCGGGTGCTGGGAATGGAACTGGGTGGCTATATCCGAGCAAGAATTCAAGATCCTTACCCTTTTCTGCAACACGGTAACCAACACCGACGATGTCGATAGTTAGTGTGTAACCAGTTGTTACACCTGTAACCATGTTGGCAACAAGTGTGCGAGATAGGCCATGAAGTGAGCGAGTTACGCGCTCTTCATTTGGACGAGCAACGGTGATAACACCTGCTGCTTGTGAAACTTGGATTGGCTCAGCAACGTTAAGAGTTAGTGAACCCTTTGGTCCCTTAACTGCAACGTTCTGACCTGCGATAGTTACTTCAACACCAGCAGGAAGCGTAATTGGCATACGACCGATACGTGACATATTCGATCACCATACGTAGGCGAGAACTTCTCCGCCTACACCCTGTTTGTTGGCTTGCTTATCAGTAAGCAATCCAGATGAAGTTGAGATAATGGCAACGCCAAGACCTCCAAGAACTTTAGGAAGCGCAGTTGACTTTGCGTAAACGCGAAGTCCTGGCTTGCTAACGCGACGTAGACCGGCGATTGAACGCTCACGGTTTGTGCCGAATTTAAGGTCAAGAACTAAGTCTTTTCCAACGCCATTTGTTGATGCTTCAACGCGGAAGCCTGCAATGAAACCCTCTTTTTGGAGGATTTCTGCAATACGAGTCTTTACCGACGATGATGGCATTGAAACCGATTCATGGTAGGCAGAGTTCGCGTTGCGCAGACGTGTCAACATGTCTGCGATCGGATCTGTCATTGTCATACGTGGCCTATGGCCTTTCTCGAAATAGTATCCAAGCGATCTGCTTGGACTTTCTTCGTTGTAGTAATTACCAGCTTGCTTTTGTTATGCCTGGGAGTTCACCACGGTGCGCCATTTCACGGAAACAGACGCGGCAAATTCCAAACTTTTGATAGACAGAGTGCGGACGGCCGCAACGCTGACAACGTGTATAGCCACGGACTTTGAACTTTGGCTTGCGAGCAGCTTTAACCTTGAGTGATGTTTTAGCCATTCTTATGCCTCCTTGAAAGGAAAACCGAGCATCTTCAAGAGTGCGCGACCTTCTTCATCGTTCTTTGCTGTGGTTACAACAGTGATATCCATACCGCGTGGGCGATCGACCTTATCTTGTTCGATTTCTGGGAATACAACTTGTTCGGTTAGACCGAATGTGTAGTTTCCGTTTCCGTCGAATTGCTTAGGTGAGAGTCCACGGAAGTCGCGGATACGTGGAAGAGAGATTGAAAGTAGGCGATCTGCGAACTCCCACATACGATCTCCACGCATTGTGACGTGTGCACCAATTGGCATATTTTCGCGGAGCTTAAATTGCGCAATTGATTTACGAGACTTGGTTACTTGTGGCTTCTGGCCTGTGATGATTGCTAGATCGCGGACTGCGCCTTCGATCAACTTTGAATCACGAGCTGCTTCGCCAACACCCATATTTACAACGATCTTTACGAGCGTTGGAATCTGCATTGGATTCTTATATCCAAATTGGGTCTTTAGCGCGCCAGCGATTTCGCTGCGGTAGCGGGCCTTTAAGCGAACATCAGTTGTTGTTGACATTAGATGTCCTTTCCGGTGCGACGAGAGATGCGAACGTTCTTGCCTTCGTCATCTTTGCGAACACCAAGGCGAGTTCCCTTGCCATCGGCATCAACGATCATGACATTTGAGATGTGGATCGATGCTTCTGCAGTAACGATTCCGCCAACCTTGACGCCGCGTTCGGTTGTTGACTCTTTGGTGTGGCGCTGTACGCGGTTAACACCTTCAACAAGGATGCGGTTCTTATCAACATCGAGGACCTTGCCTGTAACGCCCTTGTTCTTGCCAGCGATTACGAGCACAGTGTCATCTTTCTTAATCTTCGCCATGGTTATAGCACCTCCGGAGCGAGTGAAATTATCTTCATAAACTTCTTGTCGCGGAGTTCGCGAGCAACCGGTCCGAAGATACGAGTTCCGCGAGGTTCGCCATCTGCTTTAAGGATGACTGCTGCGTTCTCATCAAATTTAATGTAAGAACCATCTGGACGACGACGTTCCTTAACTGTACGAACGATGACAGCCTTAACGACTTCACCCTTCTTAACTTGTCCACCAGGGATTGCATCCTTGACTGAACAGACGATGATGTCTCCGATACCGGCGTAGCGACGGGAGGAGCCACCGAGAACACGAATACAGAGAAGCTCTTTAGCTCCTGTGTTATCCGCGACGCGTAGGCGCGATTCTTGTTGAATCATTTTTTATCCTGCCCCTTACTTAGCTTTCTCGATAATTGAAACTAGACGCCAGCGCTTTGATGCTGAAATTGGTCGGGTCTCCATGATGAGGACGCGATCTCCAGTACCGGCGCTATTGGTCTCGTCGTGAGCCTTTAGCTTTGTTGAACGAGAGAGCACCTTTGAGTACATACCGTGCTTTACGCGGTTTGAAACTTCAACGGTGATCGTCTTATCCATCTTGTCGGAAATGACAATGCCTTCACGTGTCTTGCGATCTGCGCGATCTACGGTAGTCATTAGGCAGCGCCTCCGATTCCTAGTTCGCGTTCGCGGATAATTGTGTAAAGACGTGCGATCTCCTTGCGGACTGCTCCGAGGCGACCGTGTGATTCGAGTTGACCTGTAGCTGCTTGGAAGCGCAAGTTAAAGAGTTCTTCTTTACCTTCACGCAACTTTGATGCTAGTTCGTCATCTGATAACTGGCGTAGCTCTTCATTGATGTTTGCCACTTTATGCCTCCTCACGCTTTACAACACGACATTTCATTGGAAGCTTATGAATTGCAAGACGCATAGCTTCATTTGCAATCGCTTCTGTTACTCCTGAGATTTCAAACATGATGCGACCTGGCTTCACGTTTGCAATCCACCATTCTGGAGAACCCTTACCAGAACCCATACGAGTTTCAGCAGGCTTCTTGGTGATTGGACGATCTGGATAAATATTGATCCAAACCTTTCCACCACGCTTGATATAACGAGTCATCGCAATACGAGCGGCTTCAATCTGACGGTTGGTTACGTATGCAGGCTCGAGAGCTTGGATACCAAAGTCACCGAATGCAACAGCTGTTCCACCTTTTGATGCGCCTGAACGCGATGGGTGGTGCTGCTTACGGTGCTTGACCTTACGAGGAATTAACATTTACGCCTCGCCTCCTTCAGTTGCTACTGGTGTTGCGGCTACTGCTACTGGTGCCTGAGTCGTTGTGACTTCACCGCGTGGTGCGCGAGGTGAACGAGGTCCGCGACGTTCTGGCTTTGGTGCGCGCGCTTCAGCAAGTGCCTTTTCTGCGCGCTCTGCACGTGAACCGATAACTTCGCCCTTGTAGATCCAAACCTTTACACCCAAGCGACCGAATGTGGTTGCGGCTTCGTAGAAACCGTAATCAATATCAGCGCGAAGTGTGTGTAGAGGTACGCGACCTTCACGGTAGAACTCAGAACGTGACATTTCTGCGCCACCTAGACGACCACCGCACTGAACACGAATGCCCTGTGCGCCAGCCTTCATTGCTGACTGCATTGACTTCTTCATTGCGCGACGGAATGAAACACGCGCAGCGAGTTGTTCTGCAATTCCTTGTGCAACAAGTTGCGCATCAATCTCTGGGTTCTTAACTTCGAGAATGTTGAGCTGTACTTGCTTGCCAGTTAGCTTCTCAAGCTTCTGACGCAGAACGTCAGCTTCTTGTCCGCGGCGACCGATAACGATGCCAGGACGTGCAGTGTGTAGATCGATACGGACGCGATCGCGAGTACGTTCGATCTCAATACGAGATACGCCTGCGCGCTCCATACCTTTCTGCATCATGCGACGGATTTCGACATCTTCCTTGACGTAATCCTTGTAAAGCTTGTCTGCATACCAACGTGATTTGAATTCAGTTGTGATGCCGAGGCGGAACCCGTGTGGGTTAACTTTTTGACCCATTACTTGGTCGCTCCCTTCGCTGAAACTTCAGCACGCTTTGGATTACGTGTTTGAACCTTGGTTGATGTACGTGAAATGTCTTTGCTTGTCGCCTTTACATCACTTACTGCAACTGAGATGTGGCTGGAGCGCTTCAAGATACGGAAACCGCGACCTTGAGCACGTGGGCGAAAACGCTTCATTGTGCGACCCTCGTCAACGAGAGCTTCAACAACCCAGAGCTCAGACGCATCGCGAATTGCTGGGTTCTTAGCCTTGGCATTTGCGATTGCAGAATTAAGGAGTGTGTAAACATCAGAGCCTGCAGCCTGTGGTGCAAACTTGAGAACGTTAAGTGCTTCATCAGCGCGCATTCCACGAACCAAGTCGACGATACGACGAGCCTTCTGTGGAGTGTGGCGGATGTCGCGCAAGATTGCGCGAGCGATCAGTGCATCTTCTGTATTAGGCACGAGTTGCTCTCCGATCATCTTTAACGTGTCCGCGGAATGTACGAGTTGGTGAGAACTCACCAAGCTTGTGTCCGATCATTGCGTCAGTAACGAAAACCGGAACGTGCTTGCGGCCATCGTGTACTGCAATTGTGTGTCCGATCATTGAAGGAATGATCATTGAGCGGCGTGACCAGGTCTTGATCACGTTCTTAGTGTTGGCTTCGTTCTGTGCATCCACCTTCTTGGTGAGATGTCCATCAACGAATGGACCCTTCTTGAGACTTCTTGGCATAAGGGTTCTCTCCTACCGCTTCTTGTTCGACTTGCGACGACGGACGATCATGGAATCAGATGCTTTCTTCTTACGGGTACGTGCTTCAGGCTTACCCCATGGAGTCACTGGGTGACGTCCACCAGAGGTCTTACCTTCACCACCACCGTGTGGGTGATCTACTGGGTTCATAACAACACCACGAACAGATGGGCGAATACCCAACCAACGCTTGCGGCCTGCTTTTCCGTAGTTGATATTTGATTGTTCTGCGTTTCCAACTTCACCAACAGTTGCGCGGCAACGAACGTCTACGTTACGGATTTCACCGGAAGGCATACGAAGTTGTGCATACGCACCTTCTTTAGCAACTAGCTGAACTGATGCTCCTGCAGAGCGACCAATCTTTGCTCCTCCGCCTGGGCGAAGTTCAATTGCGTGGATGGTTGTACCAACTGGGATGTTGCGAAGAGGCAAGTTGTTTCCAGGTTTGATATCGGCCTTTGGACCGTTCTCAACTGTTGCACCTTGCTCAAGTTTATTTGGAGCGATGATGTAACGCTTTTCTCCATCTGCATAGTGAAGAAGTGCGATACGCGCTGTGCGGTTTGGGTCGTATTCGATATGAGCGACCTTTGCTGGAACGCCATCTTTATCGTTACGAACGAAATCGATTAGACGGTAAGCACGCTTGTGACCGCCACCTTGGTGACGAACAGTGATGCGACCTTGGTTGTTACGTCCACCCTTTGAGTGAATTGGACGAACCAATGACTTTTCAGGAGTTGTGCGTGTGATTTCAGCGAAATCAGGAACGCTTGCGCCGCGTTGACCAGGGGTCGTTGGCTTGAGTTTACGAAGTGCCATGATGATCCTTTTCTAGAAATCCCTATTCGTCAGGTTGCCCTTACGAAACGGGACCTCCGAAGATGTCGATACGGTCGCCAGCGGCCACATGAACGATTGCTCGCTTTGTGTCTTTGCGCTTTCCATCACCAAATCGTGTGCGCTTATTCTTTCCAACTCGGTTCATAGTGTTAACACTGATGACCTTAACTCCGAAAACTTTCTCGACTGCGATCTTGATCTCAGTCTTGTTGGCATCTGGAGCAACAATGAATGTGTACTTGTTCTCGTCTAGCAACCCGTAGCTCTTTTCAGAAACAACTGGCGCTACCAAGACGTCGCGGTGGTCTTTCATGCTGTTACCTCACTCTCGCGTGCAACAGACTTAACAGACTTACCGGCTGCCTTTGCCGCAAGGAAATCGTTGATCGCAGCTTCTGAGAAGACCACGTCATCGCTCTTGAGGATGTCGTATGCATTTAGCTGATCTGGAACTAATAGGTGAAGATCATCAGCGTTACGAAGTGAACGCCATGCAGCGTCTTCCTTACGTGAGACAACAACTAAGAGATTTTTACGTGTTGAGAATTGACGAACTGCGGCTAGCGCTGCCTTTGTTGAAGGAGCTGCTGTAACAGAATCAATCACGTGAATGCGTTCGTTACGTTGACGATCAGAGAGGACGCCGCGAAGTGCTTGTGCGATCATCTTCTTTGGGGTGCGCTGGAAGTAAGAACGTGGACGAACAGCGTGAGCTGCACCGCCACCGCGTTGCAATGGAGCGCGTATCGAACCCTGACGGGCGCGGCCGGTTCCTTTCTGCTTAAACGGTTTCTTACCTGAACCAGAAGTTTCACCACGGTTCTTAGCCTTTTGAGTTCCTTGACGTGCAGCGGCAAGTTGCGCTGTTACGACTTGGTGGATCAAAGGAATATTTGTCTGTGCATCAAAGATTTCAGATGGAAGATCAACGCTTCCAACTTTCTGCCCCGATGCGTTCTTAACTTCAACGGTAAGCGCCATGGTTATGCACCAACCTTTCCTGATGCTGTCTCGAAGATTGCCTTCTTGGCAGCTGAGCGGATGAACACCAATGCACCGTCAGGACCAGGAACTGAACCCTTGATTAGTAGCAAGTTGTTCTCTGCATCAACAGATTGCACGAGAAGATTCTGTGTTGTGACTTTCTCAGCACCCATGCGGCCCATCATGCGCATTCCCTTGAATACGCGACCTGGTGTTGAGCAAGCACCGATTGAACCTGGCATACGGTGCTTACGATCAACACCGTGAGATGAACCAAGACCACCGAAACCGTGGCGCTTCATAACACCAGCAGTTCCTTTACCTGTGCTTGTGCCAGTTGCATCAACGATGTCTCCGGCAGAAAATGTTGTTGCGCCGATTTCTTGGCCAACTGTGTATTCAGCTGCTGAAAGTGTGCGCAGTTCTGCAACGGAGCGACGAGGAGTGACGCCTGCCTTTGCATAGTGGCCAGTTAGCGGCTTTGAAATTTTCTTTGGATCGATTGCACCGTAGGCAAGTTGCACGGCTGAGTAGCCATCCTTTTCAGGTGTGCGAATTTGCGTAACAACACATGATTCAACTGAAACTACAGTCACAGGAATCATCTTGTTGTTGGCATCGAAAACTTGTGTCATTCCGAGCTTCTTACCGAGTACGCCCTTAATGGACGAGCCGGCAGATTGAGTTGTATATGTCATGTTTCTCGTCCTTTCCTTAGAGCTTTATCTCGATGTCGACGCCAGCTGGCAAGTCAAGACGCATCAATGAATCAACAGTTTTAGGTGTTGGATCGATGATGTCGATTAGGCGCTTATGTGTGCGCATCTCGAAGTGCTCGCGGCTGTCCTTATATTTGTGAGGAGAGCGAATCACGCAATACGTGTTCTTCTCTGTTGGTAGCGGCACTGGACCCGCGACCGTTGCACCTGTGCGCTCGACTGTCTCAACGATTTTCTTCGCTGATGAGTCAATCACCTCATGGTCATAGGCCTTGAGTCGAATGCGGATCTTTTGTCCCGCCATGTCGTTCTCCTCTTTCGTTTTTAGTGCTTCGTTAATTTTTAATTTTCAAGCTTTTACAACTTCTTTTAACTCTTTATATTTGTGCTATCTGGCGGACAACGCAGTTGTCGTCCGCCAGATCCCACAAGTACTAGTTACTTCTTGATCTTTGTAACGCGACCTGCACCTACTGTGCGGCCACCTTCGCGGATCGCAAAGCGAAGTCCTTCTTCCATAGCGATTGGTTGAATTAGCTGTACAGCCATTTCAGTGTTATCGCCAGGCATAACCATTTCGGTGCCTTCTGGAAGAGTTACTACGCCAGTCACGTCAGTTGTACGGAAGTAGAACTGTGGACGGTAGTTGTTAAAGAATGGAGTGTGACGACCGCCTTCATCCTTTGAAAGGATGTATGCAGATGCATCGAACTCTGTGTGAGGTGTGATTGAGCCAGGCTTGCAAACAACCTGACCACGCTCTACATCTTCACGCTTTAGTCCACGAAGAAGAAGACCGACGTTCTCGCCAGCCTGACCTTCATCGAGCAACTTACGGAACATTTCAACGCCTGTAACAGTTGTCTTCTGAGCTTCAGTGCGGATACCAACGATTTCAACTTCTTCGTTGACCTTTACGACACCGCGCTCGATACGACCGGTGATAACAGTTCCACGACCTGTGATTGTGAAAACGTCTTCAACTGGCATAAGGAATGGCTTGTCGATTTCGCGTGCTGGCTGTGGGATGAATGCATCTACTGCATCCATGAGCTCCACGATCTTCTCTGCCCATGCAGCGTCTCCTTCGAGAGCCTTAAGTGCTGAGATGCGAACGATTGGAGTGTCATCGCCTGGGAACTCGTACTTAGATAGAAGTTCGCGAACTTCCATTTCAACGAGTTCAAGAATTTCTTCGTCATCGACCATATCTGACTTGTTAAGAGCAACAACGATTGATGGAACGCCAACTTGACGAGCAAGAAGTACGTGCTCCTTTGTCTGTGGCATTGGACCATCTGTTGCAGCTACTACGAGAATTGCGCCGTCCATCTGTGCAGCACCAGTGATCATGTTCTTGATGTAGTCAGCGTGGCCTGGGCAGTCAACGTGTGCGTAGTGACGCTTTTCAGTTTGGTATTCGATGTGAGCAATAGAAATCGTGATACCGCGTTGACGCTCTTCTGGCGCCTTATCGATATCAGAGAATGCTGTTGCTGCGTTAAGGGTTGGGTACTTGTCATGCAACACCTTGGAGATCGCAGCAGTAAGAGTTGTCTTACCGTGATCGATGTGGCCAATGGTGCCGATGTTTACGTGCGGCTTAGTGCGCTCGAACTTGGCTTTTGCCATTTTGTTTCCTCTTTCGTTTCCTAGTGCTAGTTATTAGGGGTTGTGCTTTTTGATTTGTTTAGGGTTATTCGCCACGAACTTTTGCGATGATTTCTTTCATCACATTGCCTGGAACTTCGGCATAAGAATCGAATTCCATGCTGTAGCTCGCGCGACCTTGTGTTCTGGAGCGGAGATCTCCGACATAGCCGAACATCTCTGACAACGGAACTAGCGCCCTAACAACGCGGGCACCTGACCGCTCATCCATGGCCTGAATTTGGCCACGACGACTGTTGATGTCGCCGATGACATCACCCATGAAGTCTTCAGGGGTAACAACTTCGACGCGCATCACTGGTTCGAGAATTGCAGGATCAGCAAGTTTTGCTGCTTCCTTAAATGCTGCGATACCAGCCACCTTGAAAGCGAGCTCCGATGAGTCAACATCGTGATACGCGCCGTCAAGAAGAGTTACTCGTACATCTGTAAGTGGGTAGCCAGCAAGCGGACCTGCGGTCATTGCTTCACGGCAACCGGCATCAACTGAAGGGATGTACTCGCGTGGAACGCGACCACCAGTGATCTTGTTTACGAACTCGTAACCGCCTTCAACCTGACCGGTTGGAAGTGGCTCGATTGCGATCTGAATCTTTGCGAACTGACCTGAACCACCGGTCTGCTTCTTGTGTGTGTAATCGTGACGAGCAACTGCTTTGCGAAGTGTTTCGCGGTAAGCAACTTGTGGCTTACCAACGTTTGCTTCAACCTTAAATTCGCGACGCATACGGTCTACGAGGATTTCAAGGTGGAGCTCGCCCATACCAGCGATGATGGTCTGGCCAGTTTCTTCATCAGTATTTACGTGGAAAGTTGGATCTTCTTCAGATAGTCGCTGAATTGCAACGCCGAGTTTTTCTTGATCGCCCTTGGTCTTTGGCTCAATAGCAACAGAGATAACTGGCGCTGGGAAATCCATTGATTCCAGGATTACTGGCTTTGCTGGATCACAGAGAGTCTCACCTGTTGTGGTGTCCTTAAGACCCATAACCGCAACGATCATTCCGGCGCCAACATTGTCGCGTTCTTCGCGCTTGTTTGCGTGCATCTGGTAGATCTTGCCGATGCGCTCTTTGCGATCTTTAGTTGAGTTAAGAATTGTTGAACCGGTCTCAAGTACACCTGAGTAAACGCGGATAAATGTCAGCTTTCCAAGGTGTGGATCGGTCATGATCTTGAATGCAAGAGCTGAGAAAGGCTCTTCATTCTTTGGGTAACGCTTCATCTCTTTCTCTTTATCGTTCATATCCATACCGACGATGGCATCGATATCAAGAGGTGAAGGAAGGTAGCGATTTACTGCATCGAGCATTGGCTGTACGCCCTTGTTCTTAAATGCAGAACCAGTTAGAACTGGTGAAAGCTTGGCTGAGATTGTTGCGCGGCGGATACCGGCGATGATCTCCTCTTCTGAAAGTTCTTCTCCTGCAAGGTACTTCTCCATGATGGTGTCATCATTTTCAGCGAGAGTTTCGATCATCTCGTGGCGAGCTTGCTTAGCCTTATCTGCCATATCTGCTGGAATTGCTTCGATTGTGTAATCTTCACCCTTTTTAGTTTCGCCACGCCATACAAGAGCGTTCATTGCGATTAGGTCGACAACACCGATGAAATCAGATTCGTTACCGATTGGAAGTTGTAGAACGAGAGCTACTGCATTTAGGCGATCCTTGATCATGCCTACGCACTTGTCGAATGATGCACCTGTGCGGTCTAACTTGTTAATAAAACAAATACGTGGAACTGAGTAACGATCTGCTTGGCGCCATACTGTTTCAGATTGTGGTTCAACACCGGCTACGCCATCGAATACTGCGACTGCGCCATCGAGAACACGAAGTGAACGCTCGACCTCAACTGTGAAGTCAACGTGGCCTGGTGTATCGATAATGTTAATGAGATGGTCTTTCCACATACATGTGGTTGCTGCAGATGTAATTGTGATTCCGCGCTCTTGCTCTTGTTCCATCCAGTCCATGGTTGCGGCACCTTCGTGCACTTCACCAATCTTGTATGAAATACCTGTGTAGAAAAGGATGCGTTCAGTAGTAGTGGTTTTGCCCGCGTCGATGTGAGCCATGATTCCGATGTTGCGAACCGTAGCTAGATCGATCTTCTCTACTGTTGACGTTGCCAATTAATTATCCTCTTCTCGACTTTTGAATTCTTTAGTTTCTTAATTACCAGCGGTAGTGAGCAAACGCCTTGTTTGCTTCTGCCATTTTGTGGGTATCTTCGCGGCGCTTTACAGCTGCTCCAAGACCATTTGATGCATCAATTAGCTCGTTCATTAGACGCTCTGCCATTGACTTTTCACGACGTGAACGTGAGTAATCAATTAACCAGCGAAGTGCCAAAGTTGTTGAACGACCAGCTTTTACTTCAACTGGTACTTGGTATGTAGCTCCACCAACGCGACGTGAACGTACTTCAACAGCAGGCTTGATGTTGTCGAGTGCGCGCTTCAAAGTGATTAGTGGATCAACCTGTGTCTTTGTGCGAGTGCCTTCAAGTGCATGGTAAACAATGCTTTCAGCGGTTGAACGCTTGCCATGAAGAAGTACGCGGTTGATAAGCGCAGTTACAACTGGTGAGTTGTAAACCGGATCAGCAACAACAGGGCTCTTTACTACAGGACCTTTACGTGGCATTAGCTAGCCTTCTTCTCTCTCTTAGCACCGTAACGTGAACGTGATTGCTTACGGTTTTTTACGCCTTGTGTATCAAGGGAACCGCGAATAATTTTGTAACGAACACCAGGAAGATCTTTTACGCGACCACCGCGAACAAGAACAATGGAGTGCTCTTGTAGGTTGTGACCTTCGCCTGGAATGTACGCAGTAACTTCCATGCCACTTGTTAGACGAACACGTGCAACTTTACGAAGCGCAGAGTTAGGCTTCTTAGGTGTTGTTGTGTAAACACGTGTACATACACCGCGACGCTGAGGTGAACCCTTTAGCGCAGGTGTATTTGTCTTCGTAGTCTTTTCTGCACGACCACGACGAACTAGTTGTTGAATCGTTGGCACTTCGTCTCCATTTCAGTTACTGCTTTTTTACGCTCGTTGTCCGACCCACGCGGTCGGGTGTGTTGCACCCGATGCGCAGTTGCAACTGATAATTTCTTAACAGGGGCAAGGCAAAGAGCTCTTAAAAGAGCAGACGCGAAGGGTATCGGGGTTCAGGCGTAAAGGTCAAAACGGCCCTTTTACTCCTCGGGGCCGCCCTACCTCTAAAAATGGCCTTTTTTGCCTCTTCGGCGTGTCTCTTTTTGGGCCGCGATTCAGGCCATAATCAACCCATGAGCCTTCATATTGGAGCCCAAAAGGGCGAAATTTCGGAGAAAATCCTCCTTCCCGGCGATCCTTTACGGGCGAAATGGGTGGCCGAGAACTACCTCGATGGGGCCAAGCAGTACAACTCGATCCGCAACATGTTCGGCTACACCGGCACTTACCGCGGTGAGCGGATTTCGGTCCAAGGCACCGGCATGGGACTGCCTTCACTATCTATATATGTCACTGAACTCTTTAACGAACATGGCGTTGAAGCAGCTATTCGTATCGGCACATGCGGTGCGATTCAAGAGAAGACAAAAGTTGGAGATTTAATTTTAGCGATGACTGCGTCAACTGATTCCAATATTAATCGCCGTTTTACTAACGGTTTAGATTTTGCACCGCACGCAGATTTTGGGTTACTGCTTGCCGCATATGAAGCATCAAAGAAATTTGAACGTGTACATGTAGGCGGTGTTTCATCAATGGATTATTTCTATGATGAAACCGACGCTAATGAAAAGTTAATTAAGCATGGTGTATTGGCACTTGAGATGGAAGCAAGTCAGTTGTATTCAATTGCGGCACGTAAAGGAAAGAAAGCACTTGCTGTGCTAACTGTTTCTGATCATGTCATCACACATGAAGCGATGGATGCAGATGCCAGAGAGCGTACCCTTAACGATATGGTCGAAGTTGCGCTAAGCGCTTTAACTAAAGAATAAATTTTAGAAATTAAAAAGCCCCTGATTGCTCAGGGGCTTTTTAATTAATTAATCTAGCGAGGAATCTCGACTTCATCCAAGCGAACTGCTTCGCCTGAGCCACCTTGATCAAATGGTGTGAAGTCATACTCATCGTAAGCAGCGTAAACAGCAGCCTTTGCAGCTTCTGTTGGCTCAACTCGGATATTGCGGTAACGAGCAAGGCCGGTACCAGCAGGAATCAACTTACCGATGATTACGTTCTCCTTCAGGCCGAGCAATGGATCGCTCTTCTCTGACAACGCTGCATCAGTTAGTACGCGAGTTGTTTCCTGGAATGAAGCCGCAGATAACCATGACTCAGTTGCAAGTGATGCCTTAGTGATACCCATAAGTTCTGGGCGACCTGAAGCAGCTTTGCCACCAGTTGTGACTACGCGACGGTTCTCTGTCTCAAAGCGACCGCGTTCTACGAGTTCACCTGGAAGTAGATCTGCATCTCCTGCTTCAAGCACTGTGATGCGCTTTAACATTTGACGAACGATTACTTCGATGTGCTTATCGTGAATGCCTACGCCCTGTGAGCGATAAACAGATTGGATCTCGTTTACCAAGTGAACTTGAGTTGCACGTGGTCCGAGGATACGAAGTACCTGCTTTGGATCAATTGCGCCGACGACCATCTTCTGGCCAACTTCAACGCGTGAACCTTCTTCTACAAGTAGCTTCTGACGACGAGTGATTGGATAAGCAACTTCTTCGCCACCATCATCTGGTGTAACGACGATCTTCTTACCTTTTGCATCTTCGCGGAATGAGACAACGCCTGCAGTCTCTGCGATTGGCGCAACACCCTTAGGTGTGCGTGCTTCGAAGAGCTCGACGATACGTGGCAGACCATGAGTGATGTCATCACCTGCAACGCCACCAGTGTGGAAGGTACGCATTGTTAGCTGTGTACCTGGTTCACCGATTGACTGTGCTGCGATAATTCCGACTGCTTCACCGACTGCAACTAGTTGACCTGCTGCAAGTGAGCGGCCGTAGCAAGCTGCGCACTGTCCGACCTTGCTATCGCAAGTTAGAACTGAGCGGATCTTTACTTCGTCTACACCTGCTGCAACGAGTTCATCGATGACGCGGTCACCAAGATCAGAACCTGCCTTAGCAAGAACGCTGCCGTTGACTTCAATGTCATCAGCCAAGGTGCGGCCGTAAACAGAAGTTTCGACGTGATCATGCTTTACAAGGTTTCCGGCTTGTTGACGTAGCGCGATTGGAAGTACGAGACCACGATCGGTTCCGCAATCTTCTTCGCGAATGATTACATCCTGTGCAACGTCGCAGAGACGACGTGTTAGGTAACCAGAGTCAGCGGTACGAAGCGCTGTATCTGCAAGACCCTTACGTGCACCGTGTGTAGAGATGAAGTACTCGAGTACTGAAAGGCCTTCACGGAAGTTTGACTTAATCGGGCGAGGAATAATTTCACCCTTTGGGTTAGCTACAAGTCCACGCATACCTGCGATCTGACGGATCTGCATCATATTTCCGCGTGCACCTGAGTAAACCATCATCCAAACTGGGTTGACGCGAGGGAAGTTTTCTTCCATCTCTTTACCAACTTCAGCAGTTGCCTTGGTCCAAATTTCGATGAGTTCTTGGCGACGCTCGTCATCTGTGATTAGTCCCTTTTCGTATTGAGATTGAACCTTGTCAGCCTGTGTTTCGTAGCTTTCGAGGATCTCTTTCTTACGAGGAGGTGTAACAACATCTTCGATACCGATTGTTGCGCCGGCGCGAGTTGCCCAGTGGAATCCAAGTGATTTCAGCGCATCAAGAGTTTGAGCAACTGTGACCTTTGGATAGAACTCAGCCAACTTATCGACGATTGAACCAAGTTGCTTCTTGGTTACATCGAGATCAACGTATGGGAAGTCTGCAGGAAGAGCGTCGTTAAATAGGGCGCGACCAATTGTTGTTTCAATTGTTTCGCCATTTGGTGTTAAACGAATCTTGATCTTTGCCTGCAATGAAACTGAGTGCTGATCATGAGCCATGATCGCTTCAGGGATAGAACCGAATGCACGGCCTTCACCGAGTTCGCCTTCGCGTTCCATGGTGAGGTAGTACAAACCAAGAACCATGTCCTGTGTAGGAGATGTAATTGGTCGACCGTTAGCAGGAGACAAGATGTTATTTGAAGATAACATCAAGATACGTGCTTCAGCTTGCGCTTCAGCAGATAGCGGCAAGTGAACTGCCATCTGGTCACCGTCGAAGTCAGCGTTAAATGCTGTACATACGAGTGGGTGGATCTGAATTGCTTTACCTTCAACCAGTTGTGGTTCGAAAGCTTGGATACCCAAACGGTGCAGGGTAGGTGCGCGGTTAAGCAGCACTGGGTGTTCTGCAATTACTTCTTCAAGAACATCCCAAACCACTGGACGAGCGCGCTCGACCATACGCTTTGCAGATTTAATGTTCTGTGCGTGGTTGAGATCTACAAGACGCTTCATTACGAATGGCTTGAAGAGTTCAAGTGCCATCTGCTTTGGAAGACCGCACTGGTGCAACTTAAGTTGCGGACCAACAACGATTACAGAACGACCTGAGTAATCAACGCGCTTTCCGAGCAAGTTTTGACGGAAACGTCCTTGCTTACCCTTAAGCATGTCTGAAAGTGATTTAAGCGCACGATTGCCGGGACCAGTTACTGGACGACCACGACGACCGTTGTCGAACAAAGCATCAACTGCTTCTTGCAACATACGCTTTTCGTTATTAACGATAATTTCTGGAGCACCAAGATCTGCAAGGCGCTTCAAACGGTTATTACGGTTGATAACGCGGCGATATAGATCGTTTAGATCTGAAGTCGCAAAGCGTCCACCATCGAGTTGAACCATTGGGCGTAGATCAGGAGGGATAACCGGAACGCAATCAAGCACCATAGATGCTGGATGGTTGCTGGTTGTCATAAATGCGTTTACGACTTTTAGGCGCTTGATAGCACGAGTCTTCTTTGCACCTTTGCCATTTTCAGAAAGATCGGTCAAGATCGCATATTCGGCTTCGAGATCAAAAGTTTCTAGGCGACGCTTGATTGCAGCAGCGCCCATATCTCCCTTGAAATACATTCCGTAACGATCGCGCATTTCGCGGTAGAGGTTCTCATCGCCTTCTAGATCTTGAACCTTGAGGTTCTTAAAGCGAGTCCAAACATCTTCCAAACGAGTTAGCTCGCGCTCAGAGCGATCGCGAATTGTCTTGAGCTCACGCTCTGCAGATTCACGAACCTTGCGCTTTACATCAGACTTTGCATCTTCGGCTTCGAGTTCTGCAAGATCTGATTCGAGCTTCTTCTGACGAGTATCGAGATCGTTGTCGCGACGGACTTCAATCTTCTTGCGATCGTTAGCCAGCTTCTTCTCGAGCTGTGGCATATCTTCTTCGCGGCCTTCAGCATCAACTTCTGTGATCATGTAAGCAGCAAAGTAAATAACCTTTTCAAGATCCTTTGGAGCAAGATCAAGTAGGTAACCAAGACGTGAAGGCACGCCCTTGAAGTACCAGATGTGGGTTACAGGAGCAGCAAGCTCAATGTGACCCATGCGTTCGCGACGAACCTTGGCGCGTGTTACTTCAACACCGCAACGCTCGCAGATGATTCCCTTGAATCGAACGCGCTTGTACTTACCGCAATAACATTCCCAGTCACGAGTCGGTCCGAAGATCTTCTCGTCGAAGAGTCCGTCCTTCTCTGGCTTGAGTGTGCGGTAGTTGATTGTCTCTGGCTTCTTTACTTCACCAAATGACCAATCACGAATATTTTGAGCCGATGCGAGACCGATTCTTAATTCATCAAAGAAGTTGACATCTAACATAGTTATTTATCCCTCTCTCAAACTTCTTCTACAGAGCTTGGTTCAACTCGTGACAAGTTGATACCTAACTCTTCGGCGGCACGGAAAATTTCTTCATCGTTATCGCGCATTTCAATTGCGACACCTTCAGAAGAGAGAACTTCAACGTTCAAGCAGAGTGATTGCATTTCCTTGATAAGCACCTTGAATGATTCAGGGATACCTGGTTCAGGGATGTTCTCGCCCTTAACGATCGCTTCGTAAACCTTTACGCGACCGAGCACGTCATCGGATTTAATGGTGAGGAGTTCTTGGAGTGTGTAAGCGGCTCCGTAGGCTTCAAGTGCCCAAACTTCCATTTCACCAAAGCGCTGACCACCGAATTGCGCCTTACCACCGAGTGGTTGCTGAGTGATCATTGAGTATGGACCAGTTGAACGTGCGTGAATCTTGTCATCAACCAAGTGGTGGAGTTTCAAGATGTACATGTATCCAACTGAAATTGGAGTTGGGTATGGCTCACCGGAGCGACCATCAAATAACTTCGCCTTACCGCTGCGACCAATTAACTGCAGACCATCGCGGTTTGGAAGAGTGCTAGATAGAAGACCAGAAATTTCATCTTCAAGTGCACCGTCGAATACAGGTGTAGCAAAACGAGTTCCAGGTGTTCCCTTTTCGGCACCGATTGCGCGCATGTGCTTCTGCCATGCCTCATCAACGCCGGAGAGATCCCAACCAGTCTTTGCAACCCAACCGAGGTGCATTTCCAAAACCTGACCGACGTTCATACGACCTGGAACACCGAGCGGGTTAAGAACTACATCTACTGGAGTTCCATCTTCAAGGAATGGCATATCTTCAACTGGAAGAATCTTGGAGATAACACCCTTATTGCCGTGGCGACCAGCGAGCTTGTCACCATCTTGAATCTTGCGCTTCTGTGCAACGTAAACGCGAACCAATTGGTTAACGCCAGCTGCAAGCTCGAAGCCTTCTTCTGATTCGAAGATCTTTACGCCGATAACTTTTCCTGATTCACCGTGTGGAACCTTAAGAGATGTATCACGAACTTCGCGAGCTTTTTCTCCGAAGATAGCGCGCAGCAATCGTTCTTCAGGTGTTAGTTCAGTTTCGCCCTTAGGAGTTACTTTTCCAACCAAGATATCGCCAGGGACGACATCTGCGCCGACGCGAATGATGCCGCGCTCGTCGAGGTCTGCAAGTACTTCTTCAGAAACGTTAGGGATATCGCGAGTGATCTCTTCGGCACCTAGCTTGGTGTCGCGAGCATCGACTTCGTATTCCTCAATGTGGATTGATGTAAGAACATCATCTTGTACGAGGCGCTGCGAAAGAATGATCGCATCTTCGTAGTTGTGGCCTTCCCATGACATAAATGCCACGAGCAAGTTCTTACCGAGAGCCATTTCACCGTTTTCGGTACATGGACCATCTGCAATTACTGAGCCAACTTCTAGCTTCTGACCTTCAGAGACAACAACCTTCTGGTTATATGAAGTTCCTTGGTTAGAGCGTGAGAACTTAGATAGTGAGTATGTCTGGTAAGTACCGTCATCGCCCATGACCTTTACTTCATCGGCAGATACTTCAGTTACTACACCGGACTTAGTTGCTGTGACAACGTCACCAGCATCGACAGCTGCACGGAATTCCATACCAGTACCAATTAGTGGCGCTTCTGCGCGCATCAATGGCACTGACTGACGCATCATGTTTGAGCCCATCAACGCGCGGTTAGCATCGTCGTGCTCGAGGAATGGAATCATCGCTGTTGCAACAGAAACCATCTGACGTGGAGATACATCCATGTAATCAACTTCATCACCGTGGATATATTCAACTTCGCCACCGCGACGACGTACGAGTACGCGCGCTTCAGCAAAGTGGCTATCTTCGGTCAATGGTGCATTTGCCTGCGCGATGATGTGTTCATCTTCTTCATCTGCAGTTAGGTAATCAACCTGATCTGTAACGCGACCCTTTACAACCTTGCGGTATGGAGTCTCGATAAAACCAAATGCTGTTACGCGACCATATGTTGCAAGCGAACCGATAAGTCCAATGTTTGGACCTTCAGGGGTTTCGATTGGACACATACGTCCGTAGTGAGATGGGTGAACGTCACGAACTTCGAAGCCCGCACGATCACGTGATAAACCACCAGGTCCAAGCGCTGAAAGACGACGCTTATGTGTAAGACCTGAAAGAGGGTTTGTCTGATCCATAAACTGTGACAACTGAGATGTTCCGAAGAACTCCTTGATTGATGCAACAACCGGACGGATGTTGATCAATGTCTGTGGAGTAATCGCTTCTACATCTTGAGTTGTCATACGTTCGCGAACTACACGTTCCATACGAGATAGACCGATGCGAACTTGGTTCTGGATTAGCTCACCAACTGTGCGAAGGCGACGGTTACCGAAGTGATCGATATCGTCCTTTTCAACACGGACTTCACGGCCGTATTCCATGGTGAGATCGCCGCGGTGTAGCGCTACTAAATAGCGCAATGTTGCAACGATGTCAGAGATTGTAAGAATGCTCTGTGAAAGTTCTAGATCAAGACCTAGCTTCTTATTAACCTTGAAGCGACCGACCTTGGCCAAGTCATAGCGCTTAACGTTGAAGTAAAGGTTCTCGAGCAAGTTCTGTGCAGCTTCCTTAGTTGGAGGCTCACCTGGACGTAGCTTGCGATAAATATCGAGCAAAGCTTCATCCTGTGTTTTAACAGTATCTTTTTCAAGAGTTGCACGCATTGATTCGAAGTCACCAAACTCTTCAAGAATTTGTTCTTCAGTCCAACCAAGTGCCTTCAAGAAAACTGTTACTGATTGCTTGCGCTTGCGGTCGATGCGAACACCAACGAGGTCTTTCTTATCAACTTCAAATTCCAACCAAGCGCCGCGGCTTGGGATGATCTTTGAAGAGAAAACATCTTTATCTGAAGTCTTTTCGATTGTGCGTTCGAAATAAACACCAGGTGAACGCACGAGCTGTGAAACAACAACGCGCTCGGTTCCGTTAATGACAAATGTTCCGCGAGTTGTCATTACAGGGAAATCGCCCATGAAAACAGTCTGAGACTTGATTTCACCGGTTTCGTTATTTGTAAATTCTGCAGTCACAAAGAGTGGCTGCGAATAAGTCATATCGCGCTCTTTGCAATCTTCAATTGAATACTTAGGTGGCTCGAAACGGTGATCGCGGAATGAAAGCGACATCGTTCCTTGGAAATCTTCAATTGGTGAAATCTCTTCGAAGATTTCTTCCAAACCTGATTTTGATGGAAGTTCTCCACGATTTGTATTTGTTGATTGAGCCAGACGCGCGCGCCACAAGTCGTTACCCAACAACCAGTCAACGCTTTCAACTTGCAGCGCGAGTAGGTTAGGAACTTCGAGAGGTTCGCGGATCTTGGCGAATGAGACACGGTGCGGAGCTACAGAATTCTTTTTCGCGGCCAAGAGATGTCCTTCCAGACAATGTTCACTTACATAATGTTCATTAACAAAATGCGAGAACGCACAACTATTAGGTCTCAGCCGCTATATGCCCTGACCATAGAAAATTTATGCGAGGGGAAAGAGTAACGCTCACCCCCTCGGCCTGTCCAACCGGTGCGCTTATACCCCCAACTTGGCCACTTTGTCAGCCACTTGTGCAAAGAAAATCCCCTGCCTGAGCCAAGGGTCAGCCTTACCCAAGGCGTAAAAAATCGACCCTTTTAAGGCTTATAGCCAATCGCATTTACGTAGTCACTTTCTGGGGCGGTACCGACAAAGTTTCCATTCCAGGATCCATCGGTTACGCAAGGTGCCGCATCTCTGGCCCCTTTGGTAATCACAGTTGTTTCAAAGGTGAAACCTTTCGCACTCCACAATGCAGCAATATTTGTTGCCATATGTCCGAATGGAGATTCAAATATTGATGGTTTTGTAAATGCACTGTAAAGAGCAATATCGAAAACATTGGTTGTGTTTCCACCAGATGGCGTGTTTCCTGAATTCTTTGCTGCAGCAGCCGCCGCCGCATTATCTGCGGGAGCAGCAACAACTGCATCCCCTGCTCTTACATTTGTTCCTTCTGCAACGAGAGCTTGAACATGCATGAACTCAAATATCCATCCATTAGGAGATGTAATTAGGACGCCAATTCCCATCGATGAGTCACTAGTGTTGTATGAAACTTTTCCATCAAATGGTGCATATCCTTTTACAACTCTTGATGGCGATGCAGGTATATCAATAATTACATAATGCTTCATTGATCGCTTACTCTCGACAGTAGTATCACCGGCACCTGTTTTAGCCAATACACCTGGAGAATAATCATGACCGACACAACTGCGAAACTTGCTTAGGCGCACAACATGTTCGAGATCAACTGGATTGGCAAGAATAAAGTTTCCTGAAGCCAAAGTACCGCCGGCACTTTGTTTATTGGGATCTACTTTATTGGGATCTACTTTATTGGGATCTACTTTATTGGGATCTACTTTGCTGACAGGTTTACTGCTCTCGGTTACAGAACTTGTTGTAGCTACCCAGACCAATTTCTTGTTTTTCTTATCGCACTTTAGTGTTTTACCAGAGACTTTTGTTGTTGCTCCGGCCTGTGTACATGCACTTCCTAGTTTTGGTGCGGCAAGTGCTTGCGGAGAAAAAGAGAGTGAAGAACCAATCACCATAACCAAGGTGGCTACAAAGAATTGTAAATGTCTACCTTGGTTCATTTATCGAAAGTAACAGCACATTGAAAAGAGTCAATGGGGCAGGCACTTAAAATAAAAAAGGCCCCGACCGAAGTCGGGGCCTTTTTTTGTGGAACTTACTTAAGTGTGACCTTTGCGCCAGCTGCTTCTAGAGCTGCCTTTGCCTTCTCTGCTGTCTCCTTGTTTGCCTTCTCAAGAAGTGTTGCTGGAGTTGCATCAACTAGGTCCTTTGCCTCCTTCAAGCCAAGGCTTGAATTGAGGTTACGAACTTCCTTGATCACTGCAATCTTCTGTGAGCCTGCATCTTCGAGGATAACTGTGAATTCATCTTGTCCAGCATCTGCTGCGCCACCTGCTGCTGCGCCACCTGCTGCTGCAGCTGCGACTGGAGCCGCTGCTGTTACATCGAATTCAGTTTCAAATGCCTTAACGAACTCTGAAAGTTCGACAAGTGTCATTTCCTTGAACTGAGACATTAAATCTGCTGATGATAGCTTTGCCATTTTTATTTTCCTTTTCTTTATTCCGCTGGAGTTTCTGCTGCATCTGTTGCTTCTGCAGCAACTTCAGCGACAACTTCTTCTGTTACTTCTGCAACTGCTTCAGCAGCAGGAGCTGCTTCTTCAACTGCTGGAGCTTCTGCAACTGCTGGAGCCGCTTCCGCTACTGGTGCAGGAGCTGGTGCGCCCGCCTCCATCTTGATACGAAGTGCATCGAAGATACGCGCTGCCTTAGCAAGCGATCCCTTCATTGCACCAGCAAGCTTTGCCAAGAGAACCTCACGGGACTCAAGATCAGCTAGCTGCATGATTTCTGCAGTTGTAACGAACTTGCCTTCGTAGATTCCACCCTTAACAACAAGAAGTGGATTCTCTTTCTGGAAGTTCTTTAAGTTACGTGCTGCATCAATTGGATCGCCCTTGATGAATGCAAGTGCTGAAGGACCAACTAGTAGATCATCAGAGATGTCTACGCCGGCATTCTTTGCTGCAATCTTTGTAAGGGTGTTCTTAACGACGCTGTACTTGGTTTCTGAACCAAGGCTGCGGCGCAATTCCTTCATCGAAGTCACGGTTAGACCGCGATATTCGGTTAGGTATGTTGCATTAGCTGACTTGAAATCTTCAGTCAGTTCAGCAACTGCTGCTTCTTTTACTGGGCGAGCCATTCGGTTCACCTTTCCTTTTGCATTGTGACTTTGGCATATAAAAGAAAAAATCCGTGACGCGTAAATGCGCACGGATTAATGTGAACACCTACGCGGGCTGAGATTCCTCAATTATCTTCACTCTTGCGAGATCAGACCTGCGGTCTTTGGTTATGAGTGAACTTTAAAGGTTTGTGCGAAGCCGGGTCAAATCCGAGCATAAAAAATCCGGCTCCCGGTGGAGCGCAGGGACTTTAACGAGCAAGTCCCAAGCCCGCCGGGGCCGGATTTTTCTTAAAGAAATTAGTTAGCGGCTGGCTCACGAACGAGGTTTGGATCCACGAGGATTCCAGGTCCCATCGTTGTTGAGACAACTGCCTTTTGCACATAGCGACCCTTTGAAGAGTTTGGCTTTGCACGGTGTACTTCATCGAGAGCTGCTGCATAGTTCTCTGCAAGTTGATCTGCAGTAAATGAAGCCTTACCAATGATGAAGTGAAGGTTTGAGTTCTTATCAATACGGAATTCAATCTTTCCGCCCTTGATGTCGTTAACTGCCTTTGTTACATCGTTTGTAACTGTTCCAGTCTTTGGGTTAGGCATAAGTCCGCGAGTTCCGAGAACTTTACCGAGTCGACCGACCTTACCCATCAAATCTGGTGTTGCAACGACTGCATCGAAATCTAGGCGACCCTTTGAAACTTCGTCGATTAGATCATCGCCGCCGACAATGTCAGCACCAGCTGCGCGCGCTTCTTCAGCGCGTTCTCCGTTTGCGAATACAAGTACGCGAGCTGTCTTTCCTGTGCCGTGTGGCAAGTTAACAGTTGAGCGAATTGCTTGATCGGCTTTCTTTGGGTCAACGCCAAGAACGAGCGCAACTTCCACAGTTGAGTCGTACTTAGTTGTTGATGTCTCTTTGGCAAGTGTTACTGCCTCAAGCGGTGTGTAAAGGTGGTCCTTCTTTACCTTTTCAGCTGCCGCTATATATTTCTTTGAGCGCTTCATATCTTCCTCATTCCTCGATATTTCTATCGAGCTAGTGGTTGTGGTTAACGAACCAGCGAGGTTCTCCCACATCTACTTCTCACGGTGAGAAGTAGAAATTTAATTAGCCGACAGTGATACCCATTGAGCGAGCAGTACCGGCGATGATCTTGCTTGCTGCATCAATGTCATTGGCATTGAGGTCAGCCATCTTTACCTTAGCGATCTCCTGAACCTGAGCCATGGTGATGTTAGCGACCTTGGTCTTGTGAGGAACTGGTGAACCCTTATCGACGCCAGCTGCCTTCAAGATAAGACGTGATGCTGGTGGAGTCTTAGTGATAAAAGTAAATGAGCGATCTTCGTAGACAGTGATCTCTACTGGAATGATCTGACCCTTTTGAGATTCAGTGGCAGCGTTGTAAGCCTTCACGAACTCCATGATGTTGACACCATGCTGACCAAGGGCAGGACCTACTGGTGGAGCAGGTGTCGCTGCGCCAGCTTGGATCTGCAACTTGATGAATCCGGTTGCCTTCTTCTTTGGTGCCATTTTTTTATTCCTTTTCTAGTTTCCGGTAATTAATTCTTGGTTAGATCTTCTTTAAATCTTTTGTACTTGAGCGAATGAGAGTTCTACTGGAGTTTCGCGTCCGAAGATCGAAACGAGAACCTTGAGCTTTGCTTGTTCAGGCATGATCTCGGAGATTGATGCAGGAAGCGTTGCAAATGGGCCATCCATAACGGTGACTGATTCGCCAACTTCGAAATCAACGACGCGGAAATCAGCCTTGTCAGATTTCTTAACAGGGCGTGGAGCAAGAATCTTTTCTACTTCATCCATGCTTAGTGGGCTTGGGTGATGCGCATTTCCAACGAAGCCTGTAACACCTGGCGTGTTGCGAACAGCAGACCATGATTCATCTGTCAGCTCCATGCGAACAAGAACGTAGCCTGGGTAGATATTGCGCTTGACCTGCTTGCGCTGGCCGTTTTTGATCTCCATAACTTCTTCTTCAGGTACTTCGATCTGGAAAATGAAATCTTCCATGTGAAGAGAATTGATGCGGTTATGGAGGTTATCGCGAACCTTCTTCTCGTAACCCGCATAAGAGTGGACTACGTACCAGTCGCCGATCGCAGCGCGAAGGGTACGACGGAATTCTGCATTTGGATCGTTCTCATCTGATTCGAGGTCGCCATCTTCATCGCTAGCGAGCGCAAGATCATCTGCTGGTGCATCGGGTGAGATAACTTCTACAACTAGTTCTTCGCTAGGTGCGGCAATGTCGGCAGTTAACTCATCCGCATTAGCGGCGAGAGCTGCTTCGAAAGCGTCTGGGGTCTGGTTCTCAGTCATCTTTATCCCTTACCCAAATACCCAGAAAACGATCTTGGTGATTACCAAGTCAAAGAGTGAAACAACGGCGATGATAAAAGTTACGAAGACCATAACGACGGCTGTGTATGTGCTCAGCTGCTTACGTGTAGGCCAAACAACCTTGGAAAGTTCAGAAACAACTTGGCGATAGAAAAGGCCAACGCGCGCGAACAGACCGAGCTTCTCGGCAACGTGTTCTGTTGACTCTGTCATCGTCATTCCTTCCAATCAGTTAATCGTTTAGTACTTCTTCTATCTGTAAAACTTTTAAAACTTCTTGCAGGGCAGGAGGGACTCGAACCCCCAACCGGCCGCTTTGGAGACGGCAACTCTAGCCAATTGAGCTACTGCCCTTCGCGAGGGCAGGACAAAACCCTAGGGAATTGCAAATCCTCGTGAGCGTCGAAGTGTAGACGGTGAATGGGGGGTAGGTAAAACTCGCGCTCATTTTCGCCTGCGCATAGGGCAGACTTCGCCTATGAGCAGAGTTTCCGCACGAATCGCAGCAATCGCAGAATCAGCCACTTTGGCCGTTGATGCAAAGGCGAAAGCGCTAAAAGCAGCAGGCCGTCCCGTAATTGGTTTTGGTGCAGGAGAACCTGATTTTCCAACTCCTGATTACATCGTTGAAGCAGCTGCTGCGGCAACGAAAGTTGTTGCAAATCATCGATATACACCAGCTGCTGGTCTGCCAGAAATGCGTGAAGCAATCGTTGCAAAAACTAAGCGCGATTCAAATTATGAAATTACTGCAGATCAAGTACTAGTTACAAATGGTGGCAAGCAAGCGGTCTATCAAGCATTTGCCACAATCATTGATCCGGGTGATGAAGTACTTCTGCCGTCACCATATTGGACTACATACCCAGAATGCGTGCAGCTAGCTGGTGGAAAATCAGTTGAAGTCTTTGCCGATGAATCACAGAATTATCTTGTAACTGTTGATCAGCTTGAAGCTGCTCGCACACCAAAGACCAAGGCTCTTTTATTCTGTTCACCATCTAACCCAACTGGTTCGGTCTACTCGGTTGAACAAGTCAAAGCAATTGGCGAATGGGCGCTAAAAAATAATATCTGGGTTATCTCAGATGAAATCTATGAGCACTTACTTTATGACGGAGCTACTGCTCCATCGATGCCAGTTGTTGTCCCAGGATTAGCCGATACTTGCATCATCATCAACGGCGTTGCTAAGACATATGCAATGACTGGTTGGCGCGTGGGCTGGATGATCGGGCCCAAGGATGCGATCAAGGCAGCCACAAACTTGCAATCACATCTTTCTTCAAATGTCGCTAACGTTTCACAACGTGCTGCAATTGCCGCCCTTACTGGTGATCTATCTGCCGTCCACAAGATGGGTGAAGCCTTTGATCGTCGCCGTAAGTTAATTGTTGGTCTACTAAATGAGATCCCAGGATTCGTTTGCCCAACTCCAACTGGTGCTTTCTATGTTTATCCATCCGTTAAAGGCGTGCTTGGAAAGACAATTCGTGGGAAAACACCTAAGACTTCTGCAGAATTAGCCACACTTATCTTGGAAGAAGTCGAAGTAGCAGCAGTTCCAGGTGAAGCCTTTGGGCCATCTGGTTACTTACGTTTTTCATATGCAACAAGTGATGCAGATATCATCGAAGGCATCGGTCGCATTAAGAAGCTACTTACTGAAGGTTAATTACTTCTTCTTATAGCCAGTCGGGCATTTTGGTTTTACGGCCGTAACTTTTTTCTGAGTTTTTCCTTTTATGCATGTGATTGTGACAGTTGATATAGTTTTAGGGCTAGCTGATGGCGTTGCACCCGGCCTACTTTCCGATTTAGAAACTAGCTTTACAGAAATTCTATTTGTACTGAATGTGAATCCAGCAGCAGTGAATCTGTAAAAGCCACCCGAAATACTACTTCCTACCGTAAACATCTTTTTTTCACCGCCTGCATTTGTCACGCTGATTTCAGCCGATGGAGAAAGGTCTTGAATATTCCAGAGACACTTGCCAACTGCTTCGGAAATCAAAAGGTCATATCTCCCAGAGAATTCATTACCAAGCACTGTATGAGGTGATGCGATTCTGTAAACTAAGGCGCTATTCGCGGCGTCCCAGGTTGGAATCGCATTTTCATAAGTCAGAGAATTACTTGAAACTACCCCAGTAAATCCTGATTTTAAACATTGATTACTCGAAGCATTATCGGAGGAAATTGATTCGATACGCCAGATATTTTTAAGAGCGTCTGCATTATTGAATGAAGGAACTTTAGATACTAAGGTCTCAAAAGCGTCTATTGAATCTGAACTGTAAGGCCAGCCCGCGGAATATTTCTTTCCTTCTGTTGTTAATTTATCCCACGGTAATACAGGGAGTGCCCTAGTAACCTGGTCCCACTCATCTTGCTCACTTTGAACTGTATATTGAAAATTTCTATTGATTGATGGGATCGCCTGAGAATTTCCAGTAAAGGAAACTTGAATTCTGCCATCAGCAGCAGGGTTTATCTTTACATCTGGTGATGTGATTCTGCTCGTAAACCAACCGACTGGAGCGGTGGCCATCTTTAAATTTAGAGTAAATCGCGTATCAGTTAAAAAGCTTCCAGAAGCCCAGCAAAGACCGCCCGGAGTTTTTAGACGCTCGCAGGTAAATTGACTACTTTCCTGAAAAGTTGGCGCAATTAAAAATGTATACCGTGTTTCTCCGACAACTCCTTTATTTACGAACTTCGCCGAAAAGGGATAAACCATAAATAAATCACCTTTGGAATGGCTAAGACCAGGAAATTTATAGATAAGAGAGGGACTTGATTTTGCAATTCCAAATTCGGGTTTTGCGCTAAATGTATATGCATCCCAAGTACTAATTTGGTCAGGAAGTGGTTCTCCTTTTACCTTTATTCCATTTAAATCTACATAAACATCCTCAAGGCAATCGATCCTTTTATCTGATCCATCAGGGGTACCACAAATTGGTAAGAAATTTACTAACCGAATATCGCCGATGCTTGGATCACAAGATGTTGACCAGCCACCATTGCAAGGAGTGTATGCGCCGCCGCTACCCAAATAGGCGACAGGGCTATCGAGAAATGGAGCATTATCTGCCCAAGAGATCCATCTATTTAAATATGAAAGATCTTCTGCACTCGCAGGCGAGATTGACGCAGCCAATAGGACCACTATCGCTATTGCCCTCTTGAACATGTATTTAGTGTAAGTCTAGCCCGATCAGATTTACTTCTGGTTCTAAGGTAATTCCGAAAGCATCTTGAACATGCTGTTGTGCGCTCTTGGCCAGGCTTGCAATATCTTGCGCAGTTGCATTGGCCGCATTTGTTAGCGCCAATACATGCTTAGTTGATACGCGCGCTCCCCCAAAGGCATCGCCTTTTTTGATTCCAGAATTTTCAATAAGCCATGCAGCGCTTGTTTTGATTCGACCATCTGCTTGTGGCCAACGCGGCGCATCTGCAGGAAGTTTGGCAGCGGTTGCGGCATCAATAATTGGATTGGTAAAGAAAGAACCAGCAGACCAAGAATCGCGATCGCTGGGATTCAACAACATTCCTTTGGCGGCGCGCAGTTCTAGAACTGCTTTACGAGTTGCTACTACTGGCGCTTTTTCGCCAACGCCAATTTCTAACTTATTAGCAAGCTCAGCGTAGGTAATTGGAGTTGATTCAATCCCCATACGTAATTGGAATTGAACTTCGATTACAACATAGCGTCCGGGGTGGGCTTTGAAGTAAGAGTTACGGTATGAGAATTGACATTCTTCGTTCGTAAAAGTTTTGATCTCTTTCTTCTGGCGATCGTAGGTGCGAACGCGAGTAATAAATTCACTTACTTCGTGGCCATACGCGCCAATATTTTGAATCGGTGATGCACCAACTGTGCCAGGGATTCCACTTAAGGTTTCAAGTCCGGCAAAGCCGCGCGCAACAGTTGATTTAACAAAGTCATCCCAGTTTTCGCCAGCACCGATAGAAAGCGTTGCGCCACTGCAAGCATCAATTTCCGCTTCAAGTGATTTATTTGTAATTCGGATTACCGTGCCATCAAAACCATTGTCGGCAACCAAGATATTTGTGCCGCCACCGATAATGAGAATTGGTGTGTCACCGGCTGCTTCTATTGCAGCAACGATCTCTTTTTCGTTGTGGGCATCTACAAATTTTTTGGCAGGCCCGCCCACGCGCAAGCTGGTGTAGTGACGAAGTTCGGCCATGAGTACAGGTTACCTGCGCGGGCTTAATATTGCGCTTTTGCCTCTGAAGCGCTCGAGGATGCGGTCATAGTTCTTCTTTGATTGGATCTCTCGAAATTCTTCATCGGTATCGTAATAACCATGATGGCGTGCTTGTTCTAGGGGTAGGTCTATCTGCAAAAGTCGCCCATTGCTTTGACGCAAGCGCAGTGAAAATTCAATATCAGCATTGCGGTAATAAATGGCGCGATTATTAAATCCCCCGGCATTGATCGCATCTGCGCTATTCATCGCTAGAAAGTAGCTAAAGAGGACATCGACTTCGCCAGCGCCCTTATCGTCGACGCTGCGCCATTCATCATCTGTGTTTACCAGGCCCCCGCGCCAACCGATGGCGCTAAATTCACCTTTATTTAATTCAGCGATTACAGGAGCAACGGCATCGCCAATAAATCTGGTTGATGGATCCATGATTACAGCGAATTTAGAAGAGATGTTTTTCAAAAGTACATTGGCATTTTCACCCCAACCGAAGTTTTCAGTGATTGCAATCACTTGAAATTGCAGATCAATCTCATCAATTAGCTCAGCCGGATCTACGGTAACCAGTGCAATTACTGGGGCGTTGGTGTGAGCCTTTATCGTGCGCACAGTTTCGGCAGCATCTGCGGTAAAGCCATCGACAATCATGGCGATAGCAATCTCGCCATTTATCTTGATCGCTTTGATATCGCGCGTTGAGGCATAAGTTGGGTAGCGCTCTTTAGCGCGAAATTCAAAGCCGCCTGCGATGTCGATTACTTCAAATCCCATAGCCGCAATCTGATCGCGAATTAAATCTGCTTTGGCGAAATCTTTCGCAGCACGCGCATCTAGTCTTTCTTGCGCTAAGACTTCTTTGCTTTTTTCCGTTGTCATCTCTTAATTACAACTGCTTTTGCCATGCCCAGCACCTTGACGCCGGCGGAGGTTGCTACGAGATCTAACTTAATTTCATCGCCATTTACTTCAACAACAGTGCCGTTGATCGTTAGATCAACCTTTTCACCTGCCGGCACAATTACTGGCTTGATAAAGCGAGCGCCAAATTCTTTAACGCTGGCTGCACCGCCTGACCAATCAGTTACATACTTTCCAACCAGGGCCATAGTCAGCATCCCGTGGGCAATAACATTTGGAAGACCCACAGACAGCGCGAATTCTTCGTTCTGGTGAATTGGATTCTGATCACCACTGGCATCGGCATAAGCCTTGAGCATGGCGCGATCTAGATAAATTATTTTTTCTGGAAGTGCTGAGCCGACGGTAATCATGCGCGTACCACCAAGGTTGACCAAGAAGAGATAACTAGCTCAGCACCACGATGCAGATCAGAGCGCACGCTGACGATTTCATTACCGGCGGCCATGCGATAGCTTTCGATTGTTGCAGAACAGCTAAGTGAATCTCCAGCTTTTACGGCAGAAAAGATTTCAAATTTCTGGTCGCCATGAACCAGGCGCGACCAATCCAAACCAATTTCTGGCTTAGTTAAGATATTTTGGAATTGATCTAACGAGATGCGGATTGTGAAAGTTGGTGGAGCTATAGCTGTATCGGTCTCACCAATTACGGCAGCGAAGGCATCAATTTCAGATTGAGTAATAGAAATAGAATCAGCACCTGCGAAGGTGCGCCCGACAGAATCGGGTGCGAGCATTAGCGAGTTTCGCGGTGAAGAGTTGAAGACTTGCAACGTGGACAGAACTTCTTGAGTTCCATGCGGTCTGGATCGTTGCGGCGGTTCTTCTTGGTGATGTAGTTACGCTCTTTGCAGTCGACGCAGGCCATGGTGATCTTTGGACGAACGTCCGCGCTCTTACTTGCCATGGTCTTGCTCCTTCTATCGAGTGTGTTGCCCGTTTGTTACGAGGCGCTTAGGTTACCTGAGCGAACTCGTAGCGCGAAATTCACGCTTGTACTGCTGGCCTTACTAGTAGCGGAGGCGGGATTTGAACCCACGACACAGCGATTATGAGCCGCTTGCTCTACCAAGCTGAGCTACCCCGCCAAGGGTTGTGCACTTTCGAGCCCCCCACCGGAATCGAACCGGTGACCTTTTCCTTACCATGGAAACGCTCTACCGTCTGAGCTAGGGGGGCAATAGGTAGAGGTGTGAGTGTACGACAGTTGCAGGGAAAGTTAAAAATTACCGCCCTGGATCAAGCGTGACTTTGCCCGTTGTCTGACGAGCCAGCATCGCCTGGTGAGCAATTTTTGCCTCAGATAATCCATAAGTTGCACCAATAACTGGCTTTAACGCACCTGATGAAATTAAAGCAAAAAGCTCAGTTAAAACATCGCCCATTAACTCTTTCTTTCCAAAGCAATGTGAAAGCCAAAAACCAGCAACTGTCTTGGTCCCACCCATTAAAACGCCAGGATGAATCGGAGTTGGCGCGGTACGAGATGCCATTCCATAAGTAATTAAGCGGCCAAATGGCGCAAGTACTTCAAGACTGGCATCAAATGTTTTACCGCCGACCATTTCCAAAACAATATCAACTCGCTTGCCACCATTTGCGGCGATCATCGCACCAGCTAAATCATCAGAGTTAGCATCGACGACAGCATCTGCACCTAGCGATATTGCCAATTCATTTTTTACCGCAGATGAAGTTACCGCAATTACCTTTGCGCCCCACATCTTGGCCAATTGGATAGAAAGTGATCCGACTCCACCAGCACCTGCCTGAACAACAACGCTCTCGCCAGGTTTTACATGCGCCATGGTTTTTAAAATATGCCAAGCCGTTGTGCCTTGAACCAACATTGCGACTGCTTGCTCATCACTTACGCTATCTGGAATATCAATGCACATAGCTTTTGGAGCAAGTGCTTTTTGTGCATAACCGCCCGTGGTTGCGCCAGCTAAAACACGTCTTCCACTTTGCGTCTTTCCGACAACTTCTAAACCAGGTATTAAAGGCAGAGTCTGCTTAGATAAATAAGAGTTCTCAGTTTGATGGGTATCGGCGTAGTTGATACCGATACAAGAGACATCAATTAGCTCTTCGCCATCGCTTGGAATTGGATCTGGCAGATCTACCAAATTCATTACATCTGGGCCGCCAAATTGAGTTATTTGAATTGCTTTCATTTGCTATCGCAGGTGCAGCGATCGCTTTCAGCAACGCCGTGCAGAGCTTCTTCTATATGTTCGCCGCAGCCAGACCAGGTAAATTTCTGGCACTTCTTACAAACTACGCGTGAACACATGTGAGCCTCCTGTTAATTTTAAATATATTCTATTACTAGAAATACTTGCGGAAAATCTTCCTAAAGCGCTTGGTAATACGCTTATTTAGCTTCAACGTTTGATCGATTGGTGAGACTGCCATGACTTTCACGTGCGCTGGCTCATCAGGGGTAATTACATCTTTTAGCGCCGGTGAATTTTGATCGAGTGAATCTGCAATACGTTCGATATTAGCCACCATCGAAAGTCCACGCACAATCTGCTCTTGATCAGCATCTTTAGCATCTTCAATTAACGATTCGGCAAGTGCTGCTCCAGCCTCGCGCGCATCATCTGTTGCAGTAGTTAAGGTCTCGTAATCTTCTTCATCATCGAATTTCGCAGAGATCGCATAACTTGCCGCAGAAAGGGCAACGGCGATCTGTTTCTTAGTTGAATCTGCGATTCCGCCACTTACCGCTGAATCAAATAAGGTGCGGGCGATAGTGCGCACTTGAAGCAAAGTATGTTCAATAGCGATTCCTTGAATATAGACATCTTCTGCTTCATCTTTTTCGGCTGTTGGGAACCAGCGCGCATGTCCACGAGCTTCCACGGATTGGGCGCGAATAGATGGAATTGCCTCCATTAATAAACGAGCCTTTGCTAGCCAATTGCCGGCTTCCTTCTGGGTGTATCCAGCTGCAACACCTTCTGACATTTTTGCAAGTAACTGTGCTGCCTTTGTGCTGACATCAGTGATCTGATCGATTGCGCGCCCGACCGGAGTCTTTGCATGTGAAAAGTATGAGAAGAAGATTGCTATAGCTGCGCCGATTAAAGTCGAACCTAAACGATGAGCAGCGGTTGCTCCACTAATTCCTGGGCCAATAACAATCAACGCTGTGACTGGAACATTTACTGATGCCACTTCACCTAAGTGAAGGGCGCGGGCCACAACAGCGCAGAAAATAACGGTGAGGCCGACGGCTATAAATCCAACGTCAAAGATTGAGACATTCAAGAGAGCAACCGATGCACCGATTGCGGTTCCGACTATTTGGCCAAAGCCCTCGCGCACTGATTTATGGAGCGAAATACGGATTGATAAAGTACAAACAATTGCGGCGACAACGCCACCATCTTGAATTAGTAAATCGCCTACTTGCCAGGAGACTGCTCCAGCTAAGCCAGCAACAATTATTTGGCGTACCCAGACACGGCGGTCAGCGAATAACTTCTTTAACTTCTTCCACATGATGTGGCTAAGTTTAGTAGGCGCGCACCATTTCGCACATGCGAGCAGCGTTATCTGCCAAGTGTCCGCGAGAGAGAGCGCCACCGATCAATAGAGCAGCATCTTTGCCATACATCTCGATCATTTCTGGGATTCGCTCCAAAGTCATGCCACCTGCTGGGGCGACCATTATTGGATTTAACTTCCCTAAGTTTGCACGTGAGCGATCTGCAATTTCTAAACATTGGGCGGAAGTAAATGAGAAGCGTCCCCCAATATTTGGGAAGATTGAAATATCTGCACCAGCAAGGCGCATAAAGGTTCCCAATGCGATTCCGTGTGAAATTCCCTCATCTTTGGATATCACTAATGAACCCAACATCGCCGGGTGACCCAGAACTGGAAGTGCGATCGAATTATCTGATGCAATTTTACGGAGAGAATCAAAACCAGTGATTCCTGGAATAACCAATAAAGCACCAGCTCCTAACTCTTTCGCAGTGTGTGCCGCATCGCTAATTTGATCAAAAGGTAGATTTAAACTTGGGGCATAAACAGAGCTGCCACCAGTGGTCGCATTTGCTTCATTAACTGCTTGCGAAATTAAAGTTACTCGGTCTTTCCAAGTTGCCCAAGGTTGATTGGCCAAACTGTGATCATCTTTTATGAGGTCAAAACCGGCCAGCGCTAAGGTGCGCGCAACTTCTGCCAACGTTTTGGCATCTGATCCCATAGGTTTAAGAGCTGTTGCAACTAAAGGACGGGTCGGTGCGTTAAATAATTTACGCAATCCGCCAATTCCAAAGCGGGGTCCAACAAATCTTTGTAAAAGTTGGGCAGGCAATTTGAGATCAACCATCTTCACCCCAGGAAATAGTGAGACATTGCCCCAAAGTACGTTCAATAATTGATTTAGCTCTCCCCCGGCCACATCAGGGTTATAGGAGATAGTGATCAAATGATTGGTTTTATCTTGCGATGAAATCTCTTCTATCTTTCCAACAACTTCTTCTTGAATCCAACTTGGCGCAAGCTCGTATGGAAATTCAATCGTCTGTTCTACCCTAATTACATCGGCGATAGCAGCTGGGTTTTCACCTACAAATGCGTAAGTTACGTAAATACGATCCATTAAAGCGCTTCCACCTTTGTTATAGGACTGTTTCTACCTAGGGAATGCGGCAGCAACGCCACCATCTACTGCGATGACGCTACCAGTAGTACGCGATGATTCATCGCTTAAGAAGAAGGCAGCAGCTCGGGCTACATCAAGGCTTCTAACTCGCGCGTTAAGTAGATTGCGAGAGGCATAGAAATCTTCAAGCTCTTCTGGTTTCACGCCATGTGCAGCTGCACGTTGTTCGCGAATACCGCCTTCCCACAATTTGCTGTTATCAAATACGGCATCAGGGTTAATTCCATTGCAGCGAATTCCGGCGTTTCCACCTTCCAGAGATGCGATACGCATTAACTGCAGCATTCCTGCCTTGCTAACTGAATATCCGCCAAACCCAGCACCTGGAGAGAATGCATTTTTGCTAGCTATGTAAACGAGTGATCCACCCATCTTCTGCTTGCGCATCACTTTCATAGATTCTTTGGTCAACATGAAAGCGCTAGATAAGTTGATATCTAAACCACGGCGCCATTTCTCAACATCTAGATCTTCTAGCTTGTCGCTAATTCCAATGCCGGCGTTGATAACTACACCATCTAAGCCGCCAAAGTGCTTAATAGTTTTTGTAACAGTTGCCTGAACATCTACTTCCTTGGACTGATCTCCCAAAATTAATAAAGGAGGATTGCACTTATTTTCGGCAAATTCCTTTTCAACTTCAATTAGCCCGGCTTCTTCAATATCAGCAAGCACTAAGTGCGCACCACGTTTAGCAAGTTCTAGTGCAACCCCACGACCAATGCCGCTGCCGGCGCCAGTAACGATAATGATGTGGCCATCTAATTGAGCAGGTGCCGGCTTATTCTTTAACTTAAATAACTCCATTGGCCAGTAATCAAAACCAAAGATTTCCGCATCCGAAATAGTGTCACCATCGCCAAAGACATCAACCACGCGTGCGGCAACTTTATGAGTGTGGGAGGCAATATCTGCCAACATCGTGTTCTCTTTAATTGTGGTTGCCGCTGTTACTGCACCGACTCCAGGAACAATTATGACTTTAGGATCATTGCCATGGCTTACATAACCGGCCGGAAGTAATGATTTATTGGCTTCAAAGTAGGCGGCATAATTCTCACGAAATTCCTTTATGCCAGTCTCGGTATCTTCCAAAGTTACGGTTGCTGACTTGGGACGAATCCGCAGCATGTGATCGGCACTGGATGCGCCAAGTGCGAGAATTTTCTTCAAATCAGGGCGAGATGCAATCTCTGCCAAACGGTTATCAGTGCGCAGTAACTGCTTCTTGCCAATTGTTCCACGTAACTTAAGTAGTAAATCTTTTAGCTCTTCATCAGGTAGATCCTGGTGCTGGAAGTTTGCCGCAGGGCGCTTATTTAGCGAATCTAAATACTTATCGGCAAGCGCCACCGTATCTAGCGTCTTTTGATAACAACGATCTGAATCTTCATCCCAAACGACAAGACCGTGATGAGCGAGTACGACACCGGCATAATCTCCGAGGCCACCAACTATCTTTGAAAGATTAAATCCAGGGCGAAGCCAATCAACGTATGCAAAATTTTCACCGAGGGCTTCACGCACAGCCTTTTCGCCTTGCGGATGGTTAGTCAGCGCACAAATAGCATCTGCGTGCACGTGATCAATGTGTTTAGCAGGCAAGAAGCCGTGCAAAAGCGTTTCAATAGATGGTCTGCGCGACGTTGGATCAACCAACGCACGAGTCACATAATCAACCATCGTGTCATCATCTAGGGCATCAAAATCCCGTAGCGCTAATAAATCTTCTAGGTATAGCGCTGGGTAATCGCGATCGATGGCATATTGCATATCTGCGCCTGAGCCTTTAACCCATAAAACTTTCTTCAGGCGACCGAGGTGATCTTTAATCTCGCCTTTACTTGAGGTGTTACCGCCACCGTAAACCACCATTGACTGGTCAGCGCCGATCTTCTGAGAACGTGCGACAAGATCGTGGAGCGGTTTTAATTCACTCATAACGTTTGGCCCTCTGCTATTTCATAGGATTGTTTTTCAGTGATAACTGCGCTTATGTACTTTGCTGGCGTTACATCAAATGCTGGGTTAAAAGTCTTTGCTCCAATTGGGGCAACTTGAACGCCCTTAAAATGAGTTAACTCTTCATCACCGCGAATTTCGATATGTATTTCCGCACCTGTTGCAATTGACCGATCAACCGTTGATTCAGGTGCGACTACCAAGAAAGGAATTCCTGCGGCGTGACAAGCCAGAGCCACGCTGAGTGAACCAATTTTATTTGCTGAATCACCGTTCTTTGCGATTCGATCTGCGCCGATCAGCGCGGCATCAATACGTCCGCTTAATATCGCCATCGCAGCAGCGCCATCTGGTTCGATTCGATATGGGATCTCAGATTTCATAAGTTCCCAAGCTGTGAGTCGTGAACCTTGCAGCAACGGACGAGTCTCATCTGCATAAACTTCTTTTACATTTCCGCGCTTATGCAACTCTTTGATTACGCCTAGCGCTGTACCCGTGCCAGTCGTTGCAAGTGAGCCAGTATTGCAATGTGTCAAAAGCGTTAAAGGTTTTGAACCCAATTTATTAATTAACCAATCAGCGCCAATATTTCCCATATCGGTGCTCGATTGCTTATCTTCTCTCGCCAATTGGTGCGCCGCAGCAAGGACAGCGTCACGGCCTTCCGGTAAATGTTTGCGGATTTTCTCAACCGCCCATGCCAAATTAACGGCAGTTGGGCGAGCATCACGAAGTAAATCAATTTGGTCTTCTAACTCTGTTGAGCTAAATCCTTTGCGCGCTGCCTCATCTATTGCAAGTACTACTCCGTAAGCACCTGCAACACCGAGAGCGGGAGCTCCTCTAACGACCAAGCGTTGAATGGCATCGATATATGGGGCTAACTCCTCATATGAAATGTAATTTTCCGAGACGGGAATTTGGGTTTGATCAAGTAAGACAATCTTGTTGTCTTTCCAGACAATCGCCTCGATCACGCTAGACATCCAAATACTCCCTAGTTAAGGCCTTGAACTTATCACCTTAAAAATTAAATCTAAAGCCGGCCTGCTTGGTGTACTCGCTTTAGGAATTCTTGAGTTTTTGGATCTGTCGGGTTTTTAAGTACTTGCTCAGCACTTCCTCGTTCCAGAATATTTCCAGATTCCAAGAAACAGACTTCATCGGCTACTTGTGTGGCAAATCCCATCTCATGGGTAGCCAGAACCATCGTCATACCATCCTGCTTAAGATCACGCACAATACTTAAGACTTCATTTACAAGAACTGGATCAAGGGCTGAAGTAATTTCATCTAATAAAAGTAACCGCGGATTAACCGCTAGCGATCTAATAATTGCAACGCGTTGTTGTTGTCCCCCACTTAAGCGATCTGGGTATTGATCTGCTTTATCTGCCAGATCAAACCGGGATAAGAGTTTTGTCGCAATCTCATGAGCTTCATCTTCACTCTTGTCTTGGACTTTAACTGGAGCAAGAGTGATATTTTCCAGAACTGTTCTATGAGGGAAGAGATTAAATGATTGAAAGACCATTCCTAATTTACGGCGAACATCGTCAACTTTAATTGAAGGGTCGGTGATTTCTTGGCCATCCAAAAATATCTGCCCGTCATCGATCGTTTCTAGCAAATTAATGCATCGCAGCAGCGTGGACTTTCCAGATCCAGATGCTCCAATTAGAACAGTGGCAGTGTGCTCAGGAACCTGTAATGAGAGATTATTCAAGACAACTTCAAATCCAAATGCTTTACGGACGTTCTGTAATTCAAGGACGTTGGTCATCAAATCGCTCCTTCCGAATTTTGCGCTTGTGTCCGATGTCGGATAGCACGATCGGTATAACGCGTCATCGGAATTGTTATCAGTAAAAAGAGGATGGCGGCTACTACATAAGGTGTGTAGTTAAAGGTTCGACTGGCATTTATCTGTGCTGCACGCACTGCATCTGTAACTCCAAGAATTGAAACCAGGCCGGTATCTTTTAAAAGTGAGACAAAGTCATTTAAAAGCGGTGGCACAACACGACGAAGCGCCTGAGGTAGGACAACAAATCGCATTGTTTGGCCGGAAGTTAAGCCAAGTGATCTAGCAGCAGCTCTCTGGCTGGGATGAATGGAGAGAATTCCGGAGCGAATAACTTCAGCCACATATGCAGAATAGGTAAGTACAACCGCAATTGTTCCGAGAACAATCACATTGCTAGATACCCCTTGCAAGCGAAGGGCTGGAACTCCAAAGCCAACTAACAAGATAATCAAGATCAGTGGTGCGCCTCGGAAGATATCAACGTAAGCGGTTGCTAAGAATCTAAATGGCGTAAGCGCCGGAGACTTGGTAGTTCGCATAAGAGCAAGTCCCATAGCGATAATTCCAATTGCTATTGCACCAAAGAAAGTTAACTGCAGATTTATCCAGAGCCCTTTAAGGACGGTAGGAAATACTTCTTTTCCGTATTGAATATCAAAGAATGTCGCCTTTACGACTTCCCACCCTGGGGATGTAATCAAAATTGCGGTAAGCGTACCTAAAACTAGTATCGATGAAACTGCAGCAATTAAACCTTGTTTGCGACTCAATTTACGACGAAGTGCGCGACGTTGTAATTCACGTGAGCTTGGCGACCAAGCAGAGTGATTTCGCTCTGACATGGTCGCCAAACTACCGCGTTTATCTAACTTTTACAGCAAGTTGCTTATGGCTTTAAAACTGGTGCGCCTGCATCAGTTGCTAGCCACTTATCAGTAATTGCAGCCAGAGTGCCATCGGCAGTTATTGCATCAACTGCGCCAGTGACGCATGTTGTTAGCTTGCTTCCCTTTGACAGCAAGAGACCAAATTGATCGCCAGCACCAGTTGATGGAAGCTGACCAACAATTAGACCATCTTTTACTTCAACTCCTGAGAGATAGAAGGCAGTTGGAAGGTCTACTACTAGACCATCAATCTGACCATTCTTAAGTGCGGTAACGCCAGCGGCGTTGTCATTAAATACCTGTGGCTTGACACCGATTTGCTTTTCAATTGCATCCAGTGAAGTTGTTCCAACTGCTGCGCCAAGCTTTGCGTTCTTAAGTTCTGCAATCGATGTCTTTCCAGCGATCTTGCTGCCCTTATAAGAAACGATTGCTTGTGGAGCTGTGTAATAAGGTGATGAGAAATCAACTACCTTTGAGCGATCTGCAGTTATTGAGAATTGCTGCAAGTTAAAGTCAAAATTCTTCTCACCTGGTGTTACTGCGCCATCAAATGTGGTTCGAACCCATACAACTTCATCGTTTGTGAAACCAAGTTGCTTGGCAACTGCGTATGCAACAGCGCCTTCAAAACCTTCACCAGTCTCTGGCTTGTCATCAATTATCCATGGATAGTAAGCAGGCTCTCCTGTTGCAATTGTGAGTTTGCCAGAAGTGACAGTCGCAAGATCAGCTTTTGCGCAAGATGCCGAAGCAACGTCGGTTGACTCTGACTTTGAGCAAGCAGTTAGACCAAATGCAAGTGCAATTGTTACTGCGAAAATTAGCGATTTAGATTTTTGCACGTTGTCTCCCTTTCGTGGAGTTAGCAATACTCGCAAAGGCTATTAAAAGAGCTAGGCACTGTCTAATTGCAAGCATTTTGCGCTTGCATCTAACTATTAAACTTAAAAAGTCTCAAAGCCCAGTTATCTGAACAGCTGCTAGCGCTACTCCAGCAACAATCACCCAAGCAATCAACCCCATAATCATTGGACGCGGTCCAATTGCCCGGATTGATTTCCAGCGAACGCTGGACCCAAGTGCAACCAATCCCGCGCCCAAGAGCAATTTGCTAATCAAGACGACTGCATCGTGAAGTTCTGTTGGTATCGAAAATAAATTTTGAACTGTTGCAACCGCGATAAAACCAAGAACGAAGAATGGAATCAGTGGTACTTTGCTATTTTTCTGGTTAGTAATCTCATTTTTTTTATCATTGTTAGCTGCCAGAGAAGTTAAATAGCGCCGGTGACGAACAGAAAGGATTAGAACAATCGGAGCTAATAGGCAGACGCGAGCTAATTTAATTACTACTGCAGATTTTACTGCATCATCACTCCAGACAGATGCGGTCGCAATTACTTGACCAACATCGTGTACTGCAGCACCGGCCCAAGAGCCGAAAGTTTGATCAGATAATCCGAGTAAATGGCCAAGAAATGGCAGAATAAAAATTGAAAGCGTGCCGCAGAGAGATATCAATGCGATTGCATAAGAAGTTTCTTCTTCCGTCGCCCGAGTTTGTGGACGAATTGCCGCAACGGCAGTTGCTCCACATACACCGAAACCCACTCCAATAAGCAGGCCAAGTTCGCCACTCATTTTAAATAATTTGGAGAGCGCCAAAATTCCAAAGATCGTAAAAGTTACAACAAGAATTACGGTGATAACTCCCTTTACTCCAATTGCTTTGAGAGAAAGCACGCTTACTTGTGCTCCAAGTAGCGCTACGCCGATCCGCATCAATTTCTTACTTGCAAGCGTTGTCCCCGCAGTTGCAAAAGTTGGCCACGCCGCAAAGTTTGCGATCGCGAACCCAAAGGCAACGCAGAGCGCCAACGGGCTAATCGCAGGTTGGAAATTGTGGATTTGAAAAGCGATCGCTACAACCGCTGCAATAAGCCCAAGTCCTGGCGCTGTCTTGATCATTTAAATACCCAACTTCGTTGACCATTGTGATAACTGATCTGCCACCTGGTCAGTGATTGTGATGCTGTCTGAGTTATCTAGATTCTCTGGATTAACGCGATTTGATCCAGGTATGCGTCCTCCAGCATCAGTGATGGCAGTTACAAAATCAGAAGTTCTTGAATTTTCACCATCTACCGATAACTTTGCAGCATCAATTGCAATTATAAAATGTGAAATCTCCTGTGGTTTGGCATCTTGATCCGCCGAGAACATATCTGGGATATTTTTCGCCAAGGATGGTCCAATCAACATTCCGGTTAGCGATTCCACAAGGACTGCAATTGCATATCCCTTTACTCCACCGAGTGGCGCAAGCATTCCGGCAAGTGCTTCTTTGGCATCAGTTGTTGGAACACCTTCTTTGGTAAATGCCCATCCTGGTTCAAGTTCAGCACCGGCTTGTGCTTTGGCTTGAATTTTTCCTCTTGCAACCGCGCTCGTTGCTAAATCGATTACCGTCGGAGGATTTGTTGGAATCCCCGCAGCGATTGGCGAAGTTGAAAGAAGCGGAGAATTCCCGCCCCACGGTGGCATTACTGCTGGGCCGGTACTGAATGCAATACCGATTAAACCTTTATTGATCATCGGCCAAACGTAGATTCCCAAAGCGCCACAATGGTTAGAGCGACCAATGCCGACAGCTGCAATTCCATTTTTTTGAGCACGTTCTGCAGCAACTTCCGCGCCTTTCTGAAGTTGCCAATGTCCAAGCCCATCTTCACCATCAAAGACCACCAAGCTAGGTAGATCAGTAACTATTTTCAACTTTGCATCTGGCTTAATGCCTCCGGCTTGTAAACGCGCAAGATAGAAAGGAAGTCGCATCAATCCGTGGCTGCCTATTCCCCAGCGATCACTTGCCACGATGCAACGCGCAGTACTTTGCGCTTCTTGCACGGGAACTCCGCTAGCAATAAGTAAAGATTTTGCTTGGTCGATTGCTGAACCAACGGTGAGTTGTGCCATTAGTTGCTGCTTACCTTCAAAGCACCAACTGCGTGGGTTGCTGTTTCATTAATAAGAACTTTCAGGATATTAGAGGCAAGTATTTCATTAATTCGTAACTGGCTTTCATTGGTTATCCCTGCAACATGTGGTGTCAAAATTAGGTTTGGAATGGCTTCCATTTCGCCTTTGATCGGAGGTTCCTGCGCGCGAACATCTAGCGCGGCACCTGCAATTACCTTTGTCTGCAAAGCGCTCATTAAATCTGCTTCGTTTATGACTTCGCCACGTCCAACATTTACTATCACTGCATCAGGTTTCATTAACTTGAGAGTCTCAGAATTTATGGAACCGTTTGTTTCAGCAGTAGATGGCATATGAATGCTCACAACATCGCTGAGCTTTAAAACTTCTTCAAAAGTTGTTAGCTTGATTCCCTGCAAATTCGTGGCGTACGGGTCGTATCCCATAATTGTGCAACCAAATCCCTGAAGTAACTTCGCGGTCGCTAAAGCAGTTGCGCCGCAACCAAGTAGCCCCCAGGTTAGGCCTGATAATTCGCGACCCGGTGTGCGAATCCAGTTTCCGTCACGAGTAAGTGAGTCATGTCCTGGAATATTTCTTAAAAGAGATAGAGCCAAACCTAAAGTTAACTCGCCGACACTTACTGCGTTTGCACCCAGTCCGGCAACGACTACAACGCCTGCTGCATCAGCAGCTTTGATATCAATATTGTCTAGACCAACTCCGGCGCGAGCAATCACCTTTAAATTTGGAGCAGCCGCAATAACATCTGCAGTTACTTTGGTTCTATTTCGCACAATCAAAGCTGTTGCATCCTTAATTAAATTCTTTAATTCATCTGGGTTCTTCCACAAGTCATCGCTTCTGACAATGGGAAAACTCCCCTCCAGTATTTGGAAGGGAGTTCCCCAGACATCCTCAGAGATGAGAATCATTATGCGGAGATGTACAACTTTGTGAAGGTAAATTCACGATGGCCCATAACTTCCGCCTTGCAGAGGCGTCCGTTAACAGTTTGATTAATGACATCCATCATCATGTCGCCAGCTTTGGTTAAGTCATATTCATAACGCAATAGTCCTGAAACATCGAGATCGATGTGTTCAGTCATTGAGTTAGCAGTCTTAATATTCGCAGTTAACTTCAGGACGGGGATAATTGGATTACCAATCACATTGCCTTGTCCCGTTGGGAACAAGTGAATAACTGCGCCACCTGCTGCCATCAGAGTTACACACTCTGCTGCTGCCGAAGAAGAATCCATAAAGTAAAGGCCTTTTTTCTTTGGGTCTGGCGCTTCTGCTGGCTTTAGAACTCCAACAACTGGAACTGAACCAGTCTTAGCGATATTTCCAAGGGCCTTCTCTTCAATAGTTGTCAGGCCGCCGGCAATATTCCCTTGTGTTGGCTGTGAACCTAGAAGATTTGCACCCGTTGCTTCAATTACTTTTATGTAATTGTCGTAAGTGAGTTGGAATAGATTGCGGCAAGCATCGTCGATGCAACGGTCAGCGATTAAGTGTTCGCCACCGGTTAGCTCAGATGTCTCGCCGAAGAAGACCGTTCCACCGGCGGCTACCCAGCGATCGACTGCTTGTGACGTAGTCGGGCAAGAACCAAGTCCTGAAGTTGTATCTGACTCGCCACATTTGATCGACATAATCATGTCGCCCATTTCGGCTGCTTCACGTTCTAGGCCAGATGCATCTTGTAAGAACATCGCAGCTACGCGACTTGCTTCTTGAATTACTTGAAGGTCACCTTTGCCTTCGATTGAAAATGCTGCAACAGGTTTGCCTGTCTTTGCAATTCCATCAGCAACGCGTTGTGTCCACTTTGGTTCAATACCGATCACAACGACGGCAGCAACGTTGGCGTTTACGCCAGTACCAATTAAAGTATTGAAAGTCAGCTCTAGATCTTCACCAAATTGCAGGCGTCCGAATGCATGTGGCAATGCGAGAGTGCCTGGAATGACTTTTGCTACAGCTTCTGCAGCAGCATTTGACAGGTCATCAAGGGGCAGAATAATTACGTGATTGCGGATACCCATAGCGCCGTTTTCGCGGCGGTATCCCATTAAGCGCGGCTTGCTTCCCATCGATAACTCCTCATATTGTGTGTGTGAATGTAATCGCCTTTTTTGATCGCAGCTGATGCGAGACCAACTTTGATTCCGTATTTAATAATCGCTTCGCCTTCTGCGATATCTGCAAGGGCAAATTTGTGGCCGAGCGGAATCGCGTGATTTAAGACCGCGGTGCTCTCTGTTCCTTCTTTCACGGATCGACCGTGAAGAGTTCCTGGCTGCATATCCATCATCGCAACGGCGACGTTATCGCCATCATGATGAAGCAGATACTGCGGTGGGGTAATTGCCATATCTGACGTTCCTCTCTCGCATAATTAGGGGTAGTGGTCTGACCTCTTGCAGGAGTCTAGGATAGGTGAGCGTGTTTCGTCTAGGGCTCTGCCCAAATAATCCTCAGTGGTCTAACCTGTGGCTATGAAGAGCGAGCTTCGTTACGGCGTGATCGGCGTTGGAAGCATGGGGCGCGAGCATATTTCCAATATCAAGGTGATGGGGGGCGCAACCGTCACGGGGATCAGTGACTCGCACAGCCCATCGATCGCGGCGGCCCTTGAAATGGCGCCGGGGGCGAAGGCCTTTAGCGACCATCGCGATCTTTTAGACTCGGGGTTAATCGATGCCGTAATCATCGCTACCCCAAATGACACACATGCGGCCATCTTGAAAGATGCTCTCGCTACCAATTTGGCTGTCTTTGTTGAAAAGCCTCTAGCAACAACAATTTCAGATTTAAAATCTATCCTCGATTGGGATGCCAAGCGAAGTGCCATGACCTGGATGGGTTTGGAATATCGATTTATGCCACCGGTCACTGAAGCCATTGCAAGAGCTAAAGAAGGTGGCGCCGGCAAGATTCACCAAATATCAATACGCGAACACCGAGAACCTTTTTATCCGAAAATTGATAACTGGAATCGATTCGCCGAACGCACTGGTGGCACTTTGGTTGAGAAATGTTGCCATTATTTCAATCTGATGGATTTAGTTTTGGGAGAACAGCCAATCCGAGTTTTTGCATCTGGTGGCCAGAGTGTAAATCACCTTGATGAAAAATATGATGGACGGCAAGCAAATATGCTAGATAACGCATATGTAATTCTGGAATACGCTAGCGGCGCGCGTGGCATGCTCGATCTCTGCATGTTTGCCGAGGGATCTTTCGATAAAGAAATCCTGACAATTGTCGGAGATAAAGGAAAGATCGAATCTTTCTTGCCATCACAAACCATTAAGGCAACACGACGTGATTCAGTCGGTGATCTCTCCCACTGGGCACAAGGCGCCAGCCGAGCTCGTGGAAGCGAAGTAAAAATTGTCCATAATTACGACGTGAAGTACATGGGACATCACTATGGAGCCTCATACATTGAACATGTGAAGTTCCGTGATGCAATTCTTAATTCAACTCCAGCAGAAGTAACTTTGCTTGATGGCGTAACTAGCGTTGTTACCGGGCTTGCCGCTCACAAAAGCATCAATGAAGGTCGCGTTGTTGAAATCAAAGAGCTTTGGGGTTAATTACCAACTGCTCCATGGCTTGGCATATTTATCAACAGTTTCAGCGAGCTTTTCTAAGCGCGGAATAGAGATTTCGCGCAGCGCCTTTGGAATATCGGGGGCACCGACGATATCGGCCCAAACCGCTCTGCCGGCAAGGAATCCACTTGCTCCCCCGATTGCACATGCTTTCACCGCATCGTTAAAAAACGGTTGCTTTACACCATTTGATAAAACAACCCAAGGGGAACCAATCGCCTCAGAGATTCGCTCAGCATTTTTAGTAATTAATGATTGATCGCCTTCGCCGTGGAATGGCACTTCGGCCTTATATAAATCTGGTTTCCAAGTAGCGGCTTCACGTGCGGCAATAATTAGCTCTTCCTCGCGATCAAAAGATCGTGATGAATCAGTTGGCGGCTTTACGATAATTTCAATGATGGATGGAAGTCCAGATACCTGACATAACTTATTAAATTCGGCAACTAACTTTGCGCGGACATCGGGTGATTCATCGTTTCGCCAAAGAACAAGAAATTTAAGTCCAACGCTATCAATGTCACGCATTCTGATTGGATCAACATCTGGATCTACCGCGGTATCAGTCGCAGCACCACCGGGAGGCCCTACCAATAAATCGGCAGCAGCAATCAATCCACAATTTCCCTTTAACGCCTTTTGATCAATAATCGCATCAATTCCAAATTCTTGATCCACAAGCAAAGCAGATGCAAAAGGTGACAGCTCTCGTGCGACATCAACCTTAAACTGAGTTAACTGCGAATCGGGTACGGGTGTACTTTGATGTGAGGCAAACATGCCGCGTAGCGCTTCCCGTTGATCTACTGCGACCATTGCTAGAGCACCAGATGGGCGCGCTAAGTTCGTAAGAGGTGCTCTCATGACTTCTCCTTTAGGAATGAATTTAACTCGACTGTATTTGGAATCATCGACTGTCCATCCAGGCCGCGACAAGAAAGTGCGGCAACTGCATTTGCTCGTACAAGCGAATCTGCCAAGTTATAACCTTGAATCACTTGAGCTAGAAGCGCACCATGAAAAACGTCGCCAGCTCCTAGAGTGCTGACCACATCAACCTTAAAACCATCTGCCTGCACCAGTCCGGATTCGTTGGAATATCCAGTACTTCCGGAAGATCCTTGCGTGGCAACGGTCACGTTCTTTGAATTAATAGCATCACGTTCGACTGCAGCAGCTAGCTTCAAGCCTGGAAAACGCAACTCCATTTGTTTATCCGTTGGAACAAATAAATCCACTTGCGAAGCATCAAAGTCAGCGACGTTATATCCAGCATCAAAGGATATTTTTGGACCAGCTCCACGCATAATCTTTTCAGCCTGTAATTGCTTAATCCCAACATGGTCTACATGAAGCCATTTTGCTTTACTTATCATTTTCTTGGCTGCAGGGTTTAACGCCACTTGTTGCATGGGTTGGCGCGTACTAATTGCTCTTGAGTTATTTTCTAAAGATGCGACTATTACGCTTCCTGACGTCGCACTTGATCCAACAGATATCCCTGAAGTATCCACGCCTTCGCGAGCAAAAATCTTTAAAACTTCAGCGCCATCTTGGTCATCTCCGATAGTTCCCGCGATAGCCGTTGATACTCCTAGCCGGCTTAGCGTTACGGCGGCGACAGCGGCAGGTCCACCTCCAGAGCGGATAATTTCTTTGGCCAGAACCCGTTCATCTTCCTCGGGATATTGATCTACAAGAGCGATCGTGTCAATTGTAATTATTCCAAGACAAACAACTTCAAAACTGCTCAACGATCATTCTTTTCTTTGGCATCGGCTAAAGCAACTGCGCGCGCTCCTGAAATATGCTGAAGTGTCAATTTTGATACTAATTCTCCGTCTCCAGCTTCTATAGCATCTAGAATCAAATTGTGTTCAAATTTTGAAACATCTGATCGTCCTGGCAAACGCAAAGTTGTTTCCATCGACATTTTCATCACATCTTGCAGGACGTGCAAAGTCTGATTTATAAATCTATTGCCCGCTATTCCCACGATAGTTAAATGGAATTTAGCATCTAGGATTTGTAATTGGTCATAATCAATTGGATTTACTGACGTAACGGTTTCAATTTGATTAAGAGTGGCTCGCAATAAACGTATATCTTCTTTGGAAGCCTTTGCAGCTGCCCACTTTCCAGCAGGTACTTCTAGGACCTCACGGGCATCGAAGAGTTCATTTAAACCATGGGCCGTAGCCATCATGGATGCGCGGAGTTCCTGGGCGACTATAGGTTCTTGAACAAAAGTTCCTTGACCATGCTTTATCTGGACATAGCCCTGTGCTTGCAAAATATGTAGAGCCTCACGCAAAGAGGGCCGGCTCACCGCGAGTAGTTCAGCCAACGCTCGCTCCGATGGCAGGCGATCATTTGGTCTAAGTTTCTGAACTTCAATAAGTTCAACTAATTGAGTGGCAATTCGTGATGCACGCTGCGGGGCGATAGGTGAGACTGCGCTCATTTTTCAACCTTTCACCGCTCCGGCTGTTAAGCCAGCAATAAATGAGCGTTGCATAAATAGGTACATGATTACCATCGGAAGTGAGGCTACCATCACGGCCGTGAACAACATTGAGAAACTAACGAAATATTCTCCTCGATATGCCAACATTGCAAGCGGTAGTGTTTTCTTCTCAGGCTGTTGAATAAGAAGTAGTGGCCACAGCAGATCATTCCAGTTGATAACAAATAGGAATATTGATGTTGCTCCCATCGCGGGACGTGATAGTGGCAATGCTATAGAACGATAAACTCTAAGAGGCGAAGCACCATCAACTTCTGAAGCTTCATACATATCCTTAGAAATCTCGCGGAAGAACGCCGTTAAAATAAATATAGAAATTGGCAATGTTGTGGTTACATTTATAATTATTAAACCTATAAACGAGTTCGTCAGCCCCAATTTTTGAAACATATAATAGACAGGCACTAAATTAATCTGAGCGGGTATGGCAAGCCCAAAAGCGAAAAGTGTGGCCAGAACTTTTCCAGAGATTGTAATCATTCGCGCAATCGCGAATGAAGCCATACTGGCAAATAGTAGCGTCAGGGCTACTGAAGTGACCGTCACCATTATGCTATTGCGGAAAGCAACATCAAGGTCACTCTCACTAAGTAACCTACGGTAATTATCAAAATTCCAATTTTCTGGTAAAGAAAGTGGTTTGTTATAAACCTCAGCATCAGTTTTAAATGATCCCAAAACTACAATTAGAGATGGAACTAGGATTAAGGCAGCGAAGGTAAGAAGTGCAAAAATTCGAGTACTCTTAAAAATCATTTCGTAGCCTCACTTCTCATATCTACCGCTAAAAGCGCGACGTTGTAGCCAAGTAATCGCTATCAGAGTTAAGACCATAAATATTGTTTGAGCTGCTGCATATCCCAGACGCAGCTCATTAAAGAGCGTGAAATAGACCAAAGTGCTGAAGATGCTTGTTGAGTTATTTGGACCCGCAGTGGAGTTGGTCATAACCATGATTAAGTCAAAGGCACGGAAAGATTGGATTGTTGTATATGCCATCACCACCAAGGTTGTAGGCAAAGCCATTGGCCATGTTACTTTTGTAAATTGCTTCCAACGAGATGCACCATCTACTTCAGCAGCCTCGTAAAGCTCTTTAGGAATTTGCTGCAAACCTGCGATGTAGACAACCATCATCTGTCCGGTATGGAACCAAACCTGCGTAAAGGCAATTGCATAGAGAGCACTGGTCTCGCTTCCCAGCCAATTAAGCGCAAAAGACGGAAGGCCAATACTCTTAAAGAAAAGGTTTATCGCTCCGAAATTAGGGTCATATAAGAAGAGCCAGATCATTCCGACAGAGACAGAAGAGAGAATGGTTGGAAAGAAATAGAGAGTGCGAAGCGCGATAGTTGTTTTTGTATTTTTCACTAGATACACCGCGAATAACAGGGCTAGCGCCGTTTGAAATATAACAACTAAGAAAGTGAATTCAATATTGTTCCCAAGAGTTTTATAAAAGAGATCATCGTTCGTGAGCAAGTTGGTGAAGTTTCTAAAGCCCACGTTTTCAGGCTCTGTAATTCCATCCCAGCGACGAGTTGCAAATTGTAAGTTCTGTAAAGCAGGGTAGAGATAGAAAGCGAGAAAGAGGATTAGCGCGGGCGCACCCATTACATAGTAAACAAGTGAATCTTTCTTGCGCTTCTTTTGGGTAGCCCGAGAACCGCTCCCACCGAAGGTGGGAGCGGTTCCGGTTGCTACTTTGGTTTTAATCAGCCCGCCAGTTTCTGCTTGATCTGCTTGGAGAAATCAGGCAGAACATCGTCTGGGCTCTTGCCACCAACGATTTGAATGAGAGCATCCTGCGTTAGATCTGAAACTGAAGTGTTCAGAATCAAGAAACGAGGAGCAAGCATTGTGTTCTTGCCCTGGAAGGAAGATGTATTCAGCAAATCAACGTTTGCTGAATAGTCAATATCCAGCACGTTCAAGTGTTGTGTCGTCGCTACTGAATAAATCGCTGCCACTGGACCTGTCGCCAAATATGACAAGAAGGATTTTGCGATCCGCTGGTCAATTGGATTTGCCTTAGCGTTAACGCTGAGGTTGAAGGTGTTATTCATGATTCCTTCAGCAACAACTTTGCCGTCTGTTAGAACCATGCTCATCAACTGCATCTTGCCGGTCAACGCTGGGCTTAGCGCCTTAATAGATCCCATTGAGAATGTACCGGTAGGAAGAATTGGTGATTTGCCTGTGGCAAACAAGTTGTATGCAGCAGCTTCTGTTACACCAGTTGGGTTATCTGGGAAGCAACCTGCGTTACGAAGTTTGACGTAGATATCTGCAACACCCTTAAACCAGGTAGATGTTAGATCAATCTTTCCTGAGTTTAGATCGGCAAGATTATCAGAGAGTGTGTTGTAGTCAGCAGCTGAGTTCATCAATGCAGAGTTTGAAATCTGCGCTGCTTGTCCACGAGTTGCACCTGGCCAAGCTAGAGGTACATAACCCTTAGCTTTAGCATCTTTACACCATGAAACCCAACCAGTTAGGTTCTTAGGAATTGACCACTTCTCTTTTGCCCAAAGTTCAGTGTTATAAACCGGGTTGTTAAAGAGATAGTGATAAGGAACTCCGAGAACTTTACCGTCAACCGTGCCGGCGGTTAGGCCTTTAGCAACCAAGTTACGCTTCACAAAGCGCTCGTTGGAGAGATCTGCAGTAAGTCCACTCTTAACGAAGTCGTTAAAGATTGAACCACGAGCTGAAGCAAATAGAGCTGCCTTTGGGTTAGCCAGGATCTGAACACGTGCAGTTGCGTTGTAATCAGTTGTTGTTTTGACTACCTGTGTGATCTTTGTTCCTGGGTATTTTGCTTCGTAATTTGCAATTATTTTTTCGAAGGTTGCTTTATCTTCTGGACGATAGTGCCAGAATTCAATACTTCCTTGTGGTGGAGTTATCTCGGCGATTGGCGCTCCAATACTTGAACCAAGGCGAACCTTTTGCCAGGTGAGCTTTCCGCTTGAGCCTGCTACGCAGACTAATGATTTTGAACTTGTACCTGTTGAGACTCCTTCGAGAGTACAAGCCTTTCCTAATACCTCTCCAGCAGCGAGAGCCGAAGGTAGCGTTGTTGCAACTATTGCGAAAGCAACCGCTGCTACTGCACCAAGGCGACGCGCACTGAAGGATTTATTTCCTTGAGTTTTCATCATTTATAGTCCTTTATCCTTTGGGGGTTTAGTTGAGGTTTTTACCATTCCGTGAGGGGTATCCCTAACATCTTTGCCATCTGACGAATACCTGGTCGCACATCTATCCACGAGATGACTAGATGATGCGGATATCCGCCAGTGACTATTCCATTCACTAACGCAGCGGCATCAGGTTCAGTGATAACCGTTGCGGTATTTCCTTGGAAGTGATTGGGAGCAGGGATTGATTCCCCTCGGCTCACAACCATGCGTAAACCCGTGCGGTTGCTCGGATCTACATCCCGATCAATCCGGAACAGAGTTACTGGTCCGGTCTTGAGCGGAAAATTACCTGCAACGCCTAACTTGCGATTGCAGTGGGTTGATTGAGAAGCGTTCTCTGGATCGGCTGCCAATTTTGTTGCCGCAGATCCGCAGTGCCAAAGACGTACTAAACCTTTTTCGGCATCTAGATCAACAATATCTACTAAATAATTTAGATCTGAGCCAAGTGATTCACAGACCAACATCGTTACTGCGCCAAGTACGTCACGTTCGCAAGTAGTAACTGTCCCGCGGTCTGAGAGCCGGCCAAGAGAAGAGCAGATACATGCTCCTAAATCAGTTGGAAATTCTGGCCAACAACGAATTGCAATGGCATCTAGTGACTCTTCTGCCCGCCACTCATCAAGGGCAACTTCTACTCCATAAACTTTCTTTGCCTCATCTACATTTACAGAAGCAAGTGATGGTTGAGCGGCAAGCGCTCCAGCGTAAGCTAGTTCGCGTTGCTCCTCTTTCACTTCTGCAATTCTGCCGAACGCGCTATCTATCGTTATCGCCCGAACGTCTAATCCAAAGTATTTACGTAATTCTTCACCATCAAAAACACATGGCGTAAATCCCACAGGCGCTTCGCCAACTGCGCCAATTTTCTTACCTTTTAGCCAGGCGAGTGATTTTGTAACTTCGCTTTCGGATCCGAGTTCGCCAACTTTAGATTTCGGCGTATTTGCCTCGGGGAGTTTGCCATTGAGCGCATCTTTAATTGCGCTTCTCACCTTTGCTTCATCAGCGTTGCCATGGATGTGACGAATAGATTGCCCAGCATCCATCAGTGCGTGCGCAGCCAAATTAACACCGCACATCGAATTTAATTTCAGCCTTTCTCCAACTTCGCCCGGTTCGCGCATAGACCAACCCAGGACAGGACCCTTTACTTTTCCAAAGAGCTCAACTGCTGGTGACGCATCAGAAAATGAGGCCATAAATAAAATGTGCAGATCAGCGCTCGGTAGTTTCACCGCAGCAACATCGTCCACTGTCATAACAAGTTGATCTGGTCCGACCACTGTCGCACCGAGTTCTATTAATAAAGCGCGAGCGCTATCAAAATTGGCTTGGGCGCATGTGAGATCGAAGGTAGGACGCGCTAACGCGACGAGAGCAACAGTGCTCATAATGCCTCCAGTGGTAAGACCTCTTGGCAGAGCGTGCCACTGGGCACACCCTAGAGTCAATGATAAAAGGGCGTTTTATGCGTTGTTATGAGAGCGTTATGAGTTGGTACTGGGGTTATCTTTGAAGCAAGAAAGGTCTGGTCCGACCATTGACGACAAAAGTCGGCCATTCTGGGTCATTTGTGAGGATTTTTACCTCTGATTTTGTGGCCAAGATCGTATCTTCAGCCTTCCAACCTGCACCCGTTGGGTTCCAAGCGATCGGTTGATTATCTGCAATCGTACGTGTTGTTCCCAGGTTGGCCGGCCAATCGCGCGGCAAAAAGCCAGTTGGACCGCCTTGATGATGCATCTGCCATTCATCCTTTTCAAAACCGTTTTGTGGATAGGCCGCGATGGCTGCGCTAATTGGATCAGAGAAAGCCTTGCCAACAACGGTGGCATCGAACATCGCGCCTTCAACCTTATAAATACCTTCATACTTTGCGAGAGATTCCTGCGCCATCGGACCAAAGGTCACAATTCGGGTTACAGATGCGATTAAACCTTTCCGCCTTGCGCAGATAGAAGCAGATACTCGATTGCCCACCAAAGAAGTTGTTGGAAGCGGGTGTCGAAATTTATCAACACGATCTTGGCCAGCAACCCCTAGAAAAGCAATCTCTAAATTTGCGCGCCACAAGGCTCTCGTTATTAGGCCGGCGACATCAATTTCACGATCGGTCCGGCTTACCTCTTTCATTGCGCCACCAAGGGCAATTGCTGCATCCGTACAAATCTCTTTAAAGCGAGCCACATCCTCGGCAATTAATGAGCTGCGAATTATTTCAATCTCAATACCTAAATCAACTCTTTCACCACCAGGTTGATCGGAACCGACCTTGGCCCCAGTAGGCAGAAGTGGATCACGGCCTTGTGACCATGGAATTGTCTTAACCGATATTTCAGATGGGAATTCTTCTGCAATTAATCGTGGCGCTTCTACAACATTTGTAATTGCTGCCGCAGAATCTTGTGTGATAACTAAATCAAAACAAGCTGCATCTATTGTGGTTGGCACGTGAGCCCTTCCAGCAATTGCCCAAGCCAAATTAGGGTTGCGACGGAGCACTAGTGCTTCTAACCCTTTATCTTTCATCAAATCTCGGATGGGTTGAATACGGGTATTAAAAGCGCTCATGGTCAGGATGCTACAACTTAGTAAGGAGAAAAAACGAGTCAATGGGGTAAAACCGCTCGCTGGCTATCTTGGCGCGCGTAGTTGCAGCTACTGAGCTCCTAAATCTTGCGAGAGTTAATACCCCCATTTACCATTAGGAATTGCTAACAAGGGTGGTCGATATGAGATACAAGTCAGTTAAAGGTTTGCTAACAAGTGATGAGTCGCTAATCCCAACGACTTTTATCGATAAGCTCGAGGATATCTTGCATGGCTTTTTGGGAATTATTTTATTTGTAATTTCTGTCCTAGCTGCTGGTTACACCTTGGTGCGTCTAGTTGAAACTCGGCCATTTTTCCCTCTGGGAATGATTCAAGGAATAAATGACATTCTCTTTGTAATCATCATTCTAGAGATTATGCGAACCGTCATCGTGCGCTTTACTGACGGTATTTTCCAGTTAGACAACTTCTTGATTATTGGGGTTATTGCAGCTGTTCGTCACATACTTACCGTTGGTGCATCTCTTACCATGGAAAAAGAAGAAACAACTGAGTACTTCAATCGTGCGCTAACTGAAATGGGCGTCAATACTGGAATCGTTCTCGCACTTGTCTTTGCGCTATTTCTATCTCGTGCAGCGCGTAAAAATAACAACAAGTAATACTTTCTTGTGGCGGGTGAAGGATTTGAACCTTCGAAGGCAGAGCCGGGGGATTTACAGTCCCCTCCCATTGGCCGCTCGGGCAACCCGCCAGGGTCATTCTTTTACGGCGGGCGCTAGGTTACCTCAATTTATTTAGCATTGGTAATCGGCTATTTTGACTGCCTTTTCCAGATAAAGAAGAGCAATAAGGCTCCTCCGACAACCAAGGTTGAACTAATTATTAAATAGATTGAAATTTTATTCTCAAATTCATCATCTTGCGCAAAGAGTGTTGGCGCGTTCTCATCTATAGCTGCAATAGCTTTTGGTGAAACGGTAAATTGATATTCACCGGTAATGACATGGCCATCTGCTGCAACCGCGCGATAACTTACTTTTATCAAACCGTTTACTTCAGTTGGGGCAAGGTTTATAGATAACACCGCACCGTTAACTTCAGGCTTTCCAGTCGATAATTCTGTACCAGACTCATCGATGACAGATATTGAGTTTGAATTTACGATACCGACCAATTCTTCTGCGAATGTAAGAGAGATAGTCACAGGCAATACATCTACGCTTGAATCCGCCACTGGATTTGCTGTGATCAATACAGTGTGAGCAGAGGCGGGTAGTGCGATTAAAGATATAGCTAAAATCCCTGCAGCGAATGGAAACTTAGATATCTTCATGCTTGCAGTCTATCCGCGGTGAACTTCTTTATTTACCTTGGGCGCGATAACCTTGCCTAATACCGGGTTGATAAAACTCGTTCGTTTAAGGAGGGCCACCATGGCTGATAGCAGTTTCGACGTTGTATCCAAGATCGATCGCATGGAACTTGATAACGCGATCAACCAAGCGATCCGTGAGATTGATACTCGCTTTGATTTCAAGAACACTGGCGCAAAGATCGAAATGGCTGGAGAGAAAATCAATATCGAGGCTGATACTGAAGAACGCGCCAAGGCAACTCTGGAAGTTGTAAAAGATAAGATGATTAAACGCGGAGTCTCGCTTAAGCATATTGATCCAGCTGAGCCACAACTTTCCGGAAAGATCTACAAGATTTCTTGCCCACTTAAAGAAGGAATCTCCACTGAGAATGCCAAGAAGATTGCTAAATTCTTGCGTGATGAAGGTCCAAAGTCAGTTAAGTCCCAGATCCAAGGTGACGAACTGCGTGTGACAAGTAAGAGCCGCGATGATTTGCAAGCGACAATGGCCATGATAAAAGAAGGCAAGTGGGATTTCGCAGTTCAATTCGTGAATTTCCGTTAATTGAATAAACAAAAACTCGGCCTTATCTATGGCGTTAGCGCCTACCTGCTTTGGGGGCTATTTCCGCTTTACTGGCCGCTGCTAGAGCCGGCAAACTCACTTGAGATTGTTTCGCATCGCGCAGTTTGGACGATGGTCTTCTGCCTAATAGTTCTTTATGCAACCAAAGCTCTTAAGTCGACCTTAGCTACATTTAAGCGACCAAAGGTAGCTGCAAAGCTCTTTGCTACTACTATTTTGATTTCAATTAACTGGCTGGTCTACATCTGGGCAACCAATAACGGACATGTGGTTGAAGCATCTCTCGGCTATTACATTAATCCGCTCATCGTTATCGCCTTTGGCGTAATACTTCTTAAAGAACGTATGCGCCCATTGCAATGGACCGCTGTCTCAATTGCAACCGTCGGTGTCCTGGTTTTAACAATTGATTATGGGCGGTTGCCATGGGTTGCCTTAGGTTTAGCGCTTTCTTGGGGCAGCTACGGTTTAATGAAGAAGCAACTAGGGCTTGGTGCGTTGGAAGGTTTGGCGATTGAAACTTTGATCGCCTTTATTCCATATTGCGGATACCTGGTCTTTATCGGCGCAAAAGGTGAAGGCCAATTTGGTCACGGCGCAGGCCTGACCGCTTTATTAATTAGCGCAGGCGCAATCACTGCTATTCCACTTCTTTTATTTAACGGCTCTACTACTCGTTTGCCATTTACAACTATCGGTTTACTCCAATATATAACGCCAACAATTCAATTCTCGATTGGTGTTTGGATCCGCCATGAAGCAATGCCAACAGCTCGCTGGGTTGGATTTATCTTTATTTGGTTGGCGCTAACCACGTTAGCAATTGATTTGGTTCGCTCAGGCAGAACGGTCAATAACAGCATCGCATAGCGAAAAGAGTGCAGCCGTTGCTGGAGTCAATGGCAGTGGACCAAGGGCTGTTCTTGCTTGTTTAGCCACCTGACTTAGCTGCTCACGTGCTTGATTTAAGCCATCATGGCTGCGCAGCGCGCGTAATACTTGTGCGACGGTCTCTTCATCATGAATTGGTGCGCTCAACAATCTTTGCAATTCAGCATCCTGGTACTTTGTAGATGCCATCACATTTAGCGTTACGAGTGTTGGAACGCCTTCGCGCAGATCAGTTCCTGGAGTCTTACCCGATTCATTAGATTCGCTTGCAATATCTATTACATCATCAGCTAATTGAAAAGCGATTCCGATTTGTTCGCCAAATTTAGTTAAGGTTTCGGTGGTATCTCGTGAAGCACCAGATAACATGGCGCCAAATCGTGCGCTAGTTGCAATTAAAGAACCAGTCTTATCCCCCACAACGCGCAGGTAATGGGCAAGTGGATCTTCACCATTTTGCGGACCTTGCGTCTCCATAATCTGACCAATTACTAAACGTTCGAATGTTCGTGCTTGTAGACGCACAGCTTCTGGGCCAAGGTCTGCCAATAAATCTGATGCTTTAGAGAAGAGGTAATCACCAGTCAAGATTGCGATGGTATTTCCCCAGCGATTATTGGCACTTTCAACACCACGACGTAACGGCGCTTCATCCATAACATCATCGTGATAAAGCGTTGCTAAATGGGTTAGCTCGCAGACAACAGCGGCCGGAATAATTTCCTTACGAGTGCTATCGCCAAAGTGAGATGAAATTAAAGTAAGTAGCGGGCGCAAACGCTTGCCACCAGCTGCGACTAAATGTCTGGAAGTCTCTTCAACTAATGGGTAATCGCCTTTTATATGCTCGCGCAATAACTCTTCCACGCCTTGCATGCCAAGTGCTAGATCAGCCTCTAACGAAGCATCTAGATCAGGTATACCGAAGGATGGCATTAGCGAAGGAAGCTGGCGGTGCTCTGGATGAAGTTGATCAAAGGCGTTGGGTAGATGCCAAGAGCGAAAGTTACAACTGCAGACACGATTATTGTGATCTGTGTGTAAATAGATGGGATCACAACGCTGGTGCCATCTTCAACTGGGTCTTTAAAGAACATCAAAACTATTACACGAATATAGAAGAAGGCGGCAATCGCAGATGAAAGTACGCCGGTAATCAAGATTGCAGTTGATCCGCTTTCATATGCTGCTGAGAAGATCGAGAACTTTCCAATAAAACCGCTAGTTAGTGGAATACCGGCGAAGGCAAGTAAGAAACCAGAAAAGGCAGTTGCCACCCAAGGAGAGCGCTTGCCAAGTCCGCTCCAGCGATTTAAATCAGTTACTTCACCGGCTGAATCACGCACCAAAGTCACGACGCCGAAGGCGCCGACTGTGGCAACACCGTAGGCGAAGAGATAGAAGATTGATGCATCAAGGCCAGATTTATTTAGCGCAATAACTCCAGATAGTAGGAAGCCCGCATGGGCAATTGATGAGTAAGCGAGCATGCGCTTTACATCGCGTTGGGCAATTGCAACAAGTGAACCAAAGACCATCGTTACCAGTGCAATTGCAATAAGTGCCGGGCGCCATTGCCAGAGAGCTTCAGCGAATGAAACGTAGAAGATGCGCAACATCGCACCGAAGGCGGCAACTTTGGTTGCTGCTGCCATAAATGCAGTCACTGCCGTTGGTGCACCTTGATAAACATCTGGTGACCAAGCATGGAATGGAACAGCGCCGACTTTAAAGAGCAAACCGACTGAGATAAATGCGATTCCTAGCAAGAGGTAAATGTCGTTGCCTGCGCCGCCAATTACCGCTGCGTGAATACCGGCAAAGGTAGTTGAAGCCGAATATCCGTAAAGATAAGCAACTCCCATTAAGAAGAATGCTGAAGCAAATGCACCGAGCAAGAAGTACTTAAGCGCTGCTTCTTGCGACATCAAACGACGGCGGCGCGATAGCCCAGCTAGTAAATAAAGAGGCAGCGAAAGCATTTCAAGTGCGACAAATAGCGTGATTAAGTCGGTAGCTAATGGAAAGAGCAACATTCCGGCGACCGCAAAAAGGGTAAGTGGGTATACCTCAGTGACTTTTAGATCTTGTTGCAGCGATGTGCGCTCTTCATCGGAGCCAGGAAGAGCTGCAGCAAGTGCTGTGAAGTTCTCCTGGTCGGCAAGTAAGAAGACTGCAATGATCGCAATTATGAGAATTGAAGCCTGTAACAACATGCCAGCGCCATCAAAGGAAACTGAGTCCATTGCAGCTGCGGTAGATGATTTTCCGCGAACTCGAATAAGTGAAGCCAGAGAAAGTACCAAGGTCGCTAAAGTTATAAATAGCTGAGATGCAGCACGTGAATTACGTGGCGCAAAGGCTTCTACCAATACGCCAACAAGCGCACCAGCTAAAACGATAAGAATCGGCGCAAGAAGTGCGTAATCAAGAGTTGGCGTTACGAAGTTAATCATTACTTGCCCTCACTAATGGTTGGCGCAGGATCGGTAAATCCTTGTTGCGAGATTACGGTTGCCGCGGCTGGATTAATGATTTTAAGAAGCGGTGAAGGATAGAAACCTAAAGCCACGATTACTGCAATAACTGGGGCAATAGCAATCTTCTCGCGCAGTGTCAGATCAGTTAAAAGTTCATTTCCTGGAGTCGTTGGACCATGCAGTGCGCGTTGTACTGGAATCAAGATATATAACGCTGCCAAAACAATTCCGAAGGTGGCAATTACAGCAGCGACGGGATAGCGAGTAAATGTTCCAACCAGTACCAAGAATTCGCTAACAAAACTTGAAAGTCCTGGAAGTGCCAAGCTCGACATGCCTGCGATAAAGAATGACCACGCCATGATTGGAGTAACTCTTTGCAAGCCACCGAAATCTGCAATAGTTGAAGATTTACGGCGCGAGATCATAAAGCCGGCGACTAAGAACAAGGCGGCGGTCGAGAAACCGTGGTTAAACATATAAAGAGTCGCACCAGAATGGCCTTGCGTGGTCATCGCAAAGATTCCCATAGTAATGAAACCGAAGTGTGAGATAGATGTGTAAGCGATCAGACGTTTAATATCTTTAGCACCGATCGCCAGGAATGCACCGTAGAGAATTGATATCACGGCAAGGGTGATGATCATCGGCGTAAAAGTTTTGCTGGCATTTGGAAATAGCGTTAAGCAGTAACGGATCATTCCAAATGTTCCGACTTTATCGAGCACGCCTAATAACAACACTGATGTGCCTGGGGTCGCTGACTTTGCCGCATCCGGAAGCCAGGTATGTAGCGGCCAGAGCGGTGCTTTAATAGCAAAAGCGATGAAGAAGCCAAGGAATAAGACGTTCTCCATCATCGGCGTAAGCACTGTGTGAAGACCGGCAAGAGTTGTTATGTCGAAGGTGCGGTTTCCATAACGTGTTGCCATTACGAAGATGCCGATAATTGAAGCCAACATCAGAAGCCCGCCGAAGAGGCTATAGAGCAAGAATTTAACGGCGGCTGCTGCGCGCTCACCCGTTCCAAATCCACCGATTAGGAAGTAAACCGGAACCAGCATCGCTTCGAAGAAGACATAGAACAAGAAGAGATCAGTCGATGCAAAGACACCGATCATCATTGTCTCTAGAACAAGGAGAAGTGAGTAGAAAGTCTTGGCGCTCCAACGTCCACCTTCAGATTCGTGCCAGCCGGCAACAACCACGATTGGTGTTAGAAGTACCGACATAAGAATTAGAACCAGCGCAATTCCGTCTACGCCAAGGGCATATTTGATACCGAAAGCTGGAATCCATTCACGGGATTCAGCGAATTGGAAGCCAGTTTTATTGAAATCGAATTTAACGGTCATCAAAATTCCAACAAGTGCAACTAAGATGGTTGTGGCAAGTGCAATCTGCTTGGTGAGCAAGACATTGGTTTTTGGTGTGAATGCCAGCGCTGTAGTGCCAAGTAGAGGCAGCAACATGGAAAGAGTTAATAAGTTCATATTTGCAAAGTTCATTGTGTGACCACCCAAATTGCTGCGATCAAGACTGCAGCACCGACCAGAATTAACATCGCATAGCTGCGAACAAATCCCGTTTGCGTTCTGCGCAGCGTTGAACCAGAACTAATCGCCATCTGACCGATACCGCGGACTGCGCCATCGACAACACTTTCATCGACCTTCACCAAGGCGGCAGTGAGTACTTGGCCAGGGCGCATAAAGAGTGCCTCGTTAATGTCATCTTGCAGCAAGTCGCGGCGTGCGATGCGGGTAAATATTGAAACATCTTGTGGAGCAACTGCATCAACATCAGATAGCTGATACTTCATAACCGCAATGGCCACGCCAAGTGCCACCATTAATAGCGCTAAACTAGAAACAACCATTGGTGAGAGCAACTCTTCATGCTCGCCATGGCTTTCAAATAGCGGCTCTAGCCAATTCTTAAGTGCGCTGCCGCGAGATAACAAGAAGCCTGAAGTTACAGAACCAATTGCCAGAATCGCCATTGGCAACCACATCAGAATCGGCGACTCGTGTGGATGCTGGTTATCGTCCCAACGCTTTGTGCTGGTGAAAGTTAAAATCATTACGCGCGTCATATAGAACGCCGTTATTGCTGCACCTAGCAAAGCAGTCGAACCAAGCAAAATTGCCTTTGTGCCACCAGAGTTAAAGGCGGTTTCAATCAACATATCTTTGGAGTAGAAACCAGCAAATGGTGGAACTCCGATAATTGCTAAATAACCAAATCCGAAAGTTATAAAGGTAATTGGCATAAATTTACGAAGCGCTCCGTATCTGCGCATATTTACTTCATCGTTCATACCGTGCATGACAGAACCTGCACCGAGGAACATGCCGGCTTTAAAGAATCCGTGTGTAAGCAAGTGCATGATGGCAAAGGCATAACCAGCAGGTCCGAGGCCCGCACCCAAGATCATGTAACCAATCTGGGACATGGTCGATGCAGCAAGTGCTTTCTTAATATCATCTTTTGCGGTACCGACAAGGGCTCCGAACATCAAAGTAATTGCACCAACTATTACAACCAAGAGCTGAGCGGTAGGTGCTGCATCAAAGACAAAGTTAGAGCGTACAATTAAATAAACACCTGCAGTAACCATTGTTGCGGCGTGGATAAGTGCAGATACCGGAGTCGGACCTGCCATCGCATCGCCGAGCCAGGCTTGCAATGGGAATTGTGCAGACTTTCCGACTGCTGCAACCAATAACATAATTCCGATTGCGGTCATCGTTGCTTCTGACGCGTGATGGGCATGTTCTTTAACGCCCGTGAATGAAACTGTTCCAAGTGAAGCAAAGGCGATCATGATCGCAAAGGAGAGCCCCATATCGCCGATACGGTTCATTACAAAGGCTTTTTTAGAGGCTGTTGCATATGCCGGCTTTTGATTCCAGAAGCCAATTAATAGGTATGAAGCAAGGCCCACGCCTTCCCAACCAACATAAAGATTTAGGTACGAGTCACCGAGAACTAGTAGCAACATCGCCGCAATAAAGAGATTGAGGTAGGCAAAGAAGCGACGGCGATCGTGATCGTGGGACATATAAGAAATTGAATAAATATGGATCAAGGTACCAACGCCTGTGATCAAAAGGACGAAGCAGATAGATAGCTGATCAAGTAACAGGGATGCATCAACTTTAAAAGAGCCGACGCTAATCCAAGAAAATAACTTCTGCGTTACTGGTCGATTTTCTGTTGCACGTCCCAACATTTGCGAGAGCTGCAACAAGCCGACAGCAAAAGAACTTGCAGAAAGTGCGGTAGCTAGTAAATGGCCCCACTTATCTGCGCGGCGACCCAAAAGTAATAGTGAGAGCGCGCCAAAGAGTGGAAGAGCGATTAAGTAAACCAGACCGTTATTGGTAACCACGGTTATCGCTTCAACAAACTAGCATCATCGATAGATGCTGAACGGCGCGAACGATAAATCGTCACGATAATGGCTAGGCCAACTACAACTTCGCATGCGGCAACGACCATCGTGAAGAAGGCGACTACTTGGCCATCGAGGGTTCCGTTAATCCGCGAGAAGGTAACTAAAGTTAAATTGGCGGCATTGAGCATAAGTTCAACACACATAAAGACAACGATCGCGTTGCGACGAACCACAACGCCAACTGCACCGATAGTAAACAAAATTGCAGATAGGTAGAGGTAATTATTTATACTCATTACTTCTCCTCCACAACTGTTGTGTCAACGTTGTCGAGTTGGAATTGACTTGAATCAATTACATCCCCGCGTGCCTTTAGCGTTGCTGATATTGAAGATGGGGCAGGAGTTCCATCTGGCAATAACGCCGGAACATCAACTGCGTTATGTCGTGCGAAAACTCCCGGACCAGGCAGGCCTGCAGCGCCAGCAAGTGATCCACTGCGGAAGCGGTTAACTGCTTGTTCGCGCTGGGTTGGGCGCGGATTGGTACGTTGGTGATGAGCCAGAACCATCGCACCAAGGGCTGCGGTAATTAAAAGTGCAGATACAACTTCGAAGGGCCAGACATATTTGGAGAAGAGGAGTTCTGCTAGACCTTGCACATTTCCAGATTGGTTTGCAATATCTAAACCAATTGGTTCTCGCCCCAAAGTTGCATGTCCCAAAAGTGAGACCATAAGCCCACCGAAGCCGACTGCTGCAGTAATTGCAATTGGACGTAATCCGGTAATTGTCTCGGTGAGTGAATCTGATGAATCAACGCCGACCAACATAAGGATAAAGAGGAAGAGCATCATTACCGCACCGGTATAGACAACAACTTGAACAATTCCCAGAAAGAGTGCATCTTGGGCGATGTAGAAGATTGCCAGGGTAATCATTACCCAAGCCAGCAAGAGCGCAGAGTGAACTGCTTTCTTGACCAATAACATTCCAATCGCAGCTAAAACTGCGAGAGGTGCCAAGAACCAGAAGAGCGCAGTCTCAGGTCCTTGAATAGTTAGAAGTGATTGCATTACTTAATCTCCTGTGACGGATGAGCTTCTTTGACATCACCGTTGTAATAGTTGGTATCTGTCATACCTGGATACATTGGGTGCGGTGGCGGCAACATTCCTGCGCGCAGTGGTCCAAGTAGATCATCTTTCTCAAAAATCAATTTAGCGCGAGTTGAATCAGCTAGTTCATATTCATTTGTCATCGTGAGTGCGCGAGTTGGGCAAGCTTCAATACAAAGGCCGCAGAAAACACAGCGTAGGTAATTGATCTGATAAACCTTGCCGTAGCGCTCCCCTGGTGACATCTGATTATCAGGAGTGTTATCTGCACCTTCCACATAAATCGCATCTGCTGGACATGCCCATGCACAGAGTTCGCAGCCAATACATTTTTCAAGTCCATCTGGATGGCGATTTAATTGATGGCGACCGTGGAAACGTTCGGCAGTTGGTTCTTTAACTTCAGGATACTGAACGGTGTTTACCTTTTTAAACATAGTAATAAAGGTGACCCAAAAACCCTGTAGCTGCGCCCAGAGGCTCTTAGCGCCTGGTTGGTCAACCTTTTCATATGCAACAGATGTGATATCCACATCGTTAGAGATATGTGGTTGCACGGTATTTGATTCGTTCTGATCAGCCACGATCGCCTCCTTGGTTAGAAACGTTGATGGTTGTTATTTCAGATGGCAGAGAAGGAACTGCAAAGTTTGGTTCGGCAGCAGTTGGATGCACTACAGAATCACGCTTCTTCTTAGAGTTATCAAAGGCTGTTGATATGCCAAGAACAATCAGCACGACAACGCCAGCAAAACCGAAGGTGACTGGGCGAGATTGGCTGGTGGTTGAAATTACTCGCAAGGTAGCAACAACTAAGATCCAAAGTAGTGAAACCGGGATCAACACTTTCCAACCAAATTGCATGAACTGGTCATAGCGCAGACGTGGCAACGTTCCGCGTAGCCAGACGAAGATAAAGAAGAAGAAGAGAACCTTTATAAAGAACCAGATAAGTGTGAACCAACCACCCAGCCATTGTTCAGTAAAGCCAAGTCCAGGGAAGGCGTGGTATCCACCCAGGAATAGCGTTGTCGCAAGTGCTGAGACCGCGATGATATTTACATATTCAGCTAAGAAGAACAATGCGAATTTAAGTGATGAGTATTCAGTGTGGAATCCACCTACGAGTTCGCCTTCGGCTTCAGCTAAATCAAATGGCGCGCGGTTAGTTTCACCGACCATCGAGATTGCATAAATAACAAATGATGGGAAGAGTACGAGTCCGTACCACCAGGTTTCTTGTTGTGCCTGCACGATGCTCGATGTGGACATTGAACCTGAGTAGATAAAGACAGATACAAGGGAAAGTCCCATCGCAATTTCATAGGAAATAACTTGTGCGCTAGAACGTAATCCACCAAGTAACGGATAGGTCGAACCTGATGACCAACCTGCTAAAACGATTCCGTAAACACCGACTGATGCAGTAGCCAATACATATAGAACGCCGACTGGAATATCAGTTAACTGCATAACGGTTTTCTCACCGAAGAAGGTAACTGGTCCAGTAAGCGGCATAACGGCAAAGGCCATAAAGGCAGTGGTAGCGCTGATAATTGGCGCGATGACGAATACGACTTTATCTGCCGCAGCCGGAATCAAATCTTCTTTTAGCGCCAGTTTTACACCATCTGCCAAAGCTTGGATTAGACCAAATTTTCCAACGCGGTTTGGACCAACGCGCATCTGCATACGAGCAACGAGGCGACGTTCTCCCCAGACAGACATGATCGTCAACACAACGCATACTGCGAAAACAATTACTGCTTTGAGGGTGATGATCCAGCCTGGATCATCTAGTAATAACTGTGCATTTTTCATGCCTTCACCACCGTTACGACATCGCCGTGAACCGCATTTAATGAAATCAGGGTTTGAGTTCCGAATGAATTACGTGGCACCCAGACGGCATCATCATGAATATCTTCAACAAGTGCCGGCAATGAGATCGCACCGTGTGCATTTGAAACGCGCAGCATGTCTCCATCTTTAACGCCTAAGATTTCGGCGCGCTTTGGCGAAATTACTGCAACTGCCTTACGCGCTGTGCCAGCTAAATTCGCTTCACCCTTTTGCATTGTGCCCAGGTCTAGCAAACGACGCCATGAGTTAAGGAGCGCTTCATTGCCAGAAATTTTATTTGCACCTATTGCAGAAACTGTTGCAAAGTTAGCGCGTGCGCCATCCCATTTACCGAGCGATGAAATTTCGCGCGCCGCTTGGGTGACAGTGCCGAGCATGATGGATTCACCCATTTGATCGGCAAGTGCGGAAAGAATGCGCAAGTCAGAGCGATTTAGTGAATCAGCAACTGCTGAATCAAAGGCACGGGGGCGGCCTTCCCAATTAAGAAAGGATCCAGATTTTTCAGTAATAGCCGCAACTGGCAGAACCACATCTGCTACATCTGTCACTGCAGATGGAGCGATTTCAAGGGATACAACGAAGGATTTCTTAAGACCCGCAAGTACTTGTGCGCTATTTGCCATATCAAGTGGATCAACGCCACCGATTACAACAGCATCTAGATCACCCGAATTAAGAGCAGAAACAATTTCAGAAGTTGTACGACCTGGGCTGGCAGGAAGTGATGGAACTCCCCAAACCGCTGCGATATCTACGCGGGCTGCGGCATCTGATACTGGGCGGCCACCTGGAAGAAGATTTCCGATTGCACCTGCTTCAAGTGCTCCACGTTCACCTGCGCGACGCGGAATCCAAGCGATCTTTGCACCTGACTTATCGCCAAGGGCAACAACTGCAGATAACAAACCAATCGTTTCTGATGCACGTTCGCCAACCAGAATTATTGATTTTGCAGTCAACGGTAGACCTGCAACTGCTGCGCTTTCTGCACCCGGTGCGACTTTAATAAATTCGCCCTTGAGCTTTTCAACGCCAATAGAAAGTTTGGTGGCAACGGCACTTACTTTAAGCGCGCGCTTGCGAACCTGCTTATTAATACGTAAGAAAACAATTGGTGACTCTTCTTCTGGCTCAAATCCCACCAGCACCACATGATCAGCGATATCGATATCGCGATAGGTAGTTGTTGATCCAACGACTTTGGCAGCAAGGAAATCGCGTTCTTCGTCCGTTGTAACACGTGCCCGGAAATCAATATCGTTTGTGCCAAGTGCAATACGTGCAAACTTGTTATACCCGTAAGCATCTTCCGTTGTGGCGCGGCCACCAACTAGAACCGCGGCGCGCTTGCCCTTAAGTCCGCTAGCTGCAGCTGCAATCGCTTCTGGCCAAGATGCTGGTGCAAGTACTCCATCTGCACCGCGAATAAGAGGCGTAGTTAAACGATCTACAGCGGTTACATATTTAAATGCCCAGCGACCTTTATCGCAGTTCCATTCTTCGTTAACTGCCGCGTCATCTCCTGCGAGGCGACGTAGCGTCTTGCCACGACGAACATCGGTGCGCATATCGCAACCTGAAGCACAGTGTTCGCAAGCAGATGGAGTTGAAACTAAATCAAAGGGGCGGGCGCGGAAGCGATATGTCGCACCAGTTAATGCACCAACTGGACAGATTTGCACAGTGTTACCTGAGAAGTAAGACTCGAATGGTTGGTTCTCGTAGATTCCAACTTGTTGCAACGCACCGCGCTCGTTCAAAGTAATAAATGGATCGCCTGCGATCTGATCAGAGAAACGTGTGCAACGTGCACAAAGCACGCAGCGTTCGCGATCGAGTAATACTTGAGATGAGATGGCAACAGGCTTTTCAAAGGTGCGCTTTACGCCTTCAAAACGTGTTTCCCCATTGCCGGTGCTCATCGCTTGGTTCTGCAACGGACATTCGCCGCCCTTATCGCAGACTGGGCAATCCAGTGGGTGGTTAACGAGAAGAAGTTCCATAACACCACGTTGCGCTTTTTCAGCAACTGCTGATGTCAATTGTGTTTTCACAATCATGTTTGGTTCTACTGGGATTGTGCAAGAAGCCTGTGGCTTTGGAAAGGCACGACCATTGATTTCAATATCAACTAAACATTGGCGACATGCACCAACTGGATCAAGTAGTGGATGATCGCAGAAACGTGGGATCTGAATTCCCAGTTTTTCTGCGGCGCGAATTACCAAAGTTCCCTTTGGAACGCTAACTTCAAAACCATCAATAACAACGGTAATGAGTTCTACCGCTTGCGTTGTTGGGTTCTCTTGAGTCGTTGTCATTATGCGTTCGCTCCCGAAAAGAGAGTTGATTTAACCGGATCGAATGGACAGCCACCATTTGTTAAGTGAGCAATGTATTCGTCGCGGAAATATTTGATTGAAGATGTAATTGGGCTTGTTGCTCCGTCACCGAGTGCGCAGAATGATCGGCCCATGATGTTGTCACAGAGATCAAGCAACTTCGCTAGATCAGCTTCGGTGCCAACCCCGTTTTCGAGATCGCGCAGAATCTGTACCAACCACCAAGTGCCTTCGCGACATGGTGTGCATTTGCCGCAAGATTCGTGCTTATAAAATTCAGTCCAACGAAGCACTGCACGAACTACGCAAGTTGTTTCATCAAAGATTTGTAACGCCTTGGTGCCAAGCATTGAGCCAGCTGCTGATACACCTTCGTAATCAAGTGGGACATCTAGATGTTCATCAGTAAATAGCGGCGTTGATGATCCACCAGGTGTCCAGAACTTTAATTTGTGACCGGCGCGAACTCCGCCAGATAGTTCAAGAATTTCGCGCAAGGTGATTCCAAGCGGTGCTTCAAATTGACCAGGGTTTGTAACGTGGCCAGAGAGTGAATAAAGGGTGGTTCCCTTTGATTTTTCAGTACCCATGCCTTGGTACCACTCGGCACCATTTGCAACAATCGCTGGAACTGATGCGATTGATTCGACGTTATTTACAACTGTTGGACGCGCATACAAACCAGCGATCGCTGGGAATGGTGGACGAAGACGTGGTTGACCACGGAAACCTTCGAGTGAATCAAGCAGCGCAGTTTCTTCACCGCAGATGTAAGCGCCGGCACCGACGTGAAGTACTACGTCGATTCCTTTACCAAGGTGACCGGCCTTATAAGCATCTTCAATCGCTTGATTTAAACGGCGCACGACGTGAGTTACTTCGCCGCGAATATAAATAAATGCATGCTTTGCGCGAATTGCATGGCAAGCGATGATGCAACCTTCAATAAGTACATGCGGATTAGCCATCAGCAGCGGCGTATCTTTACAAGTACCTGGCTCTGATTCATCCGCGTTAACGACTAGGTAATGATCTTTTTCGTCTCCTTGTGGAATAAAGCCCCACTTCATTCCGGTTGGGAAACCTGCGCCACCGCGACCGCGAAGTCCGGAATCTTTAACAAGTTGAATAACCGCATCTGGATCCATCGCAAGTGCTTTAGCCGATGCTTTATATCCACCGTGACGTGTGTATGCCGCAATCGTGAATGAATCTTTCTCATCCCAATGCGCTGAAAGTACGGGAGCTAGTTTTGTCATTACTTGCCCTCTTTCGAAAGTTTTAAACCAAGCAGAGTCGGTGTACCAGCTTGTGTTCCTTCATTTGCTTTACCGTCATTAATTCCGGCCAATACTGCAGAAGCTTCTTTCCAAGTGACAAGTGAATTAGGACCACGAGTTGGTGGCTTTGGAGTTCCTTTGCGCATTGAATCAACTAGCTCTTTTGCAGATGAAATATCTTGGTTGTCGTAAAATTCCCAGTTCGCCATAACGACAGGTGCGTAATCGCAAGCGGCGTTACATTCGATATGTTCTAGTGAAACTTTTCCATCGGCAGTTACGCCATCATTTTCCACGCCCAGATGGTCTTTCAGGGCTGCAAATATGGCATCTCCGCCCATGACCGCACACAAGGTATTGGTACATACACCGACGTGATATTCACCGACCGGCTTGCGCTTGTATTGGGTATAGAAAGTTGCAACCGCTGACACTTCTGCAGTTTCTAGAGTCAGTAACTTGGCAATTAATTCAATGCCTTCATTGGTCACATAGCCAGCAATTGATTGCACGTAATGCAGCAAAGGCATGATCGCAGAACGGTTGCGGGGATAGCGCTTGATGATCGCATCCATAACTTGTAATTGATCAGGTGTGTAAGCCATTAGCGGTCAACGCCTCCCATCACAGGATCGATTGAGGCAACTGCGCCGATAATGTCGGCGACCATTGAACCTTCACACATCGCAGATGTTGATTGCAGGTTATTAAATGATGGTTCGCGAAAGTGCACGCGATATGGACGTGTGCCACCGTCAGAGACAACGTGTGCACCGAGTTCACCACGTGGTGATTCGATCGCTGAGTAAACCTGACCTGCCGGAACGCGGAAACCTTCGGTGACAAGTTTGAAGTGGTGGATCAATGACTCCATTGATGTGCCCATGATTTCGCGGATGTGGTTAAGCGAGTTACCCATTCCGTCTGCACCAATTGCAAGCTGTGCTGGCCATGCGATCTTCTTATCAGCGACCATTACAGGTGCGCCTTCAAGTGATTTAAGTTTTTCAGCACATTGCTCGATGATGCGAAGTGATTGTTCTAGTTCGTTGATACGAATTAAGAAGCGACCGTAAACATCGCAGGTATCGGCAGTTACAACATCGAAGTTGTAATTTTCGTAACCTGAGTAAGGCTGAATCTTGCGAAGATCAAGTGGCAAACCAGTTGCACGGATTACTGGACCTGTAACTCCAAGAGTTGTTGCACCAGCAAGATCTAAGTAACCAATTCCCTCGGTGCGCTTCATCCAGATGCTATTTCCAACGAGCAACTTCTCGTTATCTTTAAAGCTATGGCGAAGGTCTTTAACTGTTGCCAGAATCTTCTCGACTGCACCTGCTGGTAAATCTTGAGCGACTCCACCTGGGCGGATATAGGCCATATTCATACGTAGGCCTGAGATAAATTCGAAGATATCGAGAACTTTTTCACGTTCGCGGAAGCAGAAGATCATCGGCGACAGTGCGCCTAGTTCAAGCGCGCCAGTACCGAGGGCAACCATGTGAGATGAAATGCGGTTGAACTCCATCATCATGACGCGGATAACGTTGGCTTTTTCTGGAACATCGTTGGTGATGCCAAGCAACTTCTCAACGCCTAAGCAGTATGCGGCTTCGTTAAATAACGGAGCCAAGTAATCCATGCGGGTTACAAATGTGGTGGCCTGAGTCCAGTTACGAAATTCAATATTCTTTTCAATACCTGTGTGCAAGTAACCAATACCGCAACGAACTTCGGTAACAGTTTCGCCTTCGAGTTCTAGAACTAAACGAAGCACACCGTGAGTTGATGGGTGCTGTGGCCCCATATTTACAACAACGCGTTCTTCTTTCGCTTGACCAATTTCAGTTACGAGTGAATCCCAATCGCCACCGGTTACTGAAAAGACAGTACCTTCAGTGGTCTCGCGTGAAGATGCATATGGATCTGCGTACGTGCTCACTTGTAAGACCTCCGATCCGATGGAGGTGGTGTAACTGCGCCCTTGTATTCCACACCGATTCCGCCAAGTGCGTAATCCTTACGTTGGGGATGTCCTTGCCAATCATCTGGCATCAAGATGCGAGTAAGTCCGGGATGACCATCAAAGATAATTCCGAACATGTCGAAAGTTTCGCGCTCGTTCCAGTTTGATCCGCCCCAGACTTCAACCAATGAAGGAATGTGTGGATCGATATCTGGTACCGAAACTTCCAAACGAATACGTTGGTTATTTGTGACAGATAACAAGTGATAAACCGCGTGCAATTCACGGTTTTTATCATCTGGATAATGCACACCAGAGACGCCCATCGACATTTCAAATTTCAATTTATCGCGCAAGATAAGTGCGACTTCAACTAAACGCTCGCGCTTAATGTGCAGGGTTAGCTCACCGCGATCAACAACGACGCGTTCGATGGCATCGGCAAAATCGGGATAAGCACGTTCTAGATCATCAGCTACCTGATCAAAGTAACCACCGAATGGGCGTTGTGATGAGCCCGCCGCTGCGGTAGCGCGTACAAGTCCACCGTAACCGGAGGTATCCCCCGTGCCGGCAGCGCCAAACATGCCTTGTTGATCTTTAGGCTTATCTTGAGACATTTAAGCCAGCAACCCCTTTAACTGGTGAGTTGGAGTTGCATTCATTGCTGCAAGTTCTACTTCTTTAATAACTTTTTCGCGGTTAGGTCCAAGTTTTTCGTCGTAAATCTGATCGTGCAATTTAAGGATTGCATCCATCAACATTTCTGGACGCGGAGGGCAACCAGGTAAGTAAATATCAACAGGAACAACGTGATCTACGCCTTGCACGATTGCGTAATTATTAAACATTCCGCCAGATGAAGCACATGCGCCCATTGCGATAACCCACTTTGGCGCAGCCATTTGATCGTAAATCTGGCGAAGCACAGGAGCCATCTTGTTTGAAACGCGACCGGCAACGATCATTAAATCTGCTTGACGTGGGGATGCGCGGAAAACTTCCATTCCAAAACGTGCAAGATCATAACGACCCGCACCTGCAGCCATCATCTCGATCGCACAACATGCCAAACCAAAAGTTGCCGGCCACAAAGAGTTTTTACGCATATAACCTGCAAGTTTCTCAACTGATGTGAGAACGATTCCGCTAGGTAACTTCTCTTCTAATCCCATTCGAGACCTCCACGGCGCCAGACATATGCATATGCAACGAAAACAGTTGAGATGAAGATCGCCATTTCAACCAGACCAAATAATCCGAGTTGATCGAAGGTGACAGCCCATGGATAAAGGAAAACGATTTCAATATCGAAGATAATAAAGAGCATCGCAGTTAAAAAGTATTTGACTGGAAAACGTCCACCTTGTGCAGCTTGTGGTGAAGGTTCGATTCCGCATTCATAGGCTTCGAGCTTTGCGCGGTTGTAGCGGGCGGGACCCGTTAACGCTGCGGCCAAGATTGAAAAAACGGCGAACCCAAAGCCAACTGCGGCAATCGCCAGAATTGGAACATATGGATTTGCGCTCACAGGCGAAATCCTAAGGCGGGCACGGGGGTGGTCGTGACCGTTACGCCTTGACGGCCATGTGAACTGCAACAACTCCAAAGGTTAGGTTTCGCCAACCGATCTGGGTCCAGCCGGCATCTGCGATCTTGGAAGCGAGCGCCTTTTGATCTGGCCAAGCCCTGATCGATTCGGCCAAGTAAATATAGGCATCTGGGTTAGATGAGGTCTTCTTCGCAATCGCGGGCAGAGCGCGCATCAAGTAATTGGTGTAGATAATGCGGAATGGGCGCCAAACGGGGCTGGAAAACTCGGCAATAACGATCCGGCCACCGTTTTTGGTGACCCGAAGGGCTTCCCGCAAGGCTTTATCAGTATCTGAGGTATTTCTGAGACCGAAGGAAATGGTCACGACGTCGAATTCGCAATCGCCAAAGGGCAAATTTAAGGCATCAGCAAAGGTAAAGGGCAGATGGGGGCGGGCCTTGCGGCCGGCGGCGAGCATTCCTTCTGAGAAGTCAGCTGGAATCACATCTGCGCCGGCGGCGGCCAGCGGAGCAGAGCTTGCGCCAGTTCCGGCGGCTAGATCCAGAATCTTCATGCCAGGCTTTGGGGCAATAATCGCAGTCGTTGCCCGGCGCCAAGCCTTGGTCTGACCCAGACTAAGCAAATCGTTGACCAGGTCGTATCTCTTGGCCACCCCATCGAACATTGCGGCGACTTCATCGGGGTTCTTATCCATATTTGCGCGCGACATGGGCCAAGTCTCTCTCAATAGTAGGCTCACTCACAACTCAAAGGCATAAAGGGGATGTAAATGTCGATCGCCACTGGATCACTTCGCGCAACGGTATTTCCACGCAGCAGCGCCCTAACCCACGCCGGCTTCATCGTCGGCGGCACCTTATTTATCGCTGCTTTGGCTCAAATAGCCATACCTGTTCCAGGATCTCCAGTTCCAGTAACAGGACAAACCCTGGCGGTTTATTTAATCGGCACTACATACGGTGCACGTTTTGGTTTTGCAACCTTTGCTACATATCTATTAGCCGGAATCGCAGGTGCTCCTGTATTTGCTCCATCAACTGGTGCAACTGCTCATGGCTTAGCTCGTTTAACCGGTGCAACTGGTGGATACCTAATTGGAATGCTGATCGCCACTTTTGTATTGGGCGCGCTCGCCGATCGCAAAGCAGATCAGAAATTTAAAACATCTTTTCCTGCGTTAATTTTAGGAAGCGCGCTTGTCTTTGCTTTCGGACTAACTTGGTTGCACTCATCCCTTGATTTAACTTGGGCGCAAACAATTAGCGCCGGACTTACTCCCTTTATCTTCGGTGAATTTATAAAGATTGCAATTACCGCAACTTCACTTCCATTAATCTGGCGGAAGATTTCACAGAAGCTAACTCGCTAAAGTAATTTCCATGCCTTCCCTTATTCCTGTAACTTCTGCGCGCCTGGGCGAACACCTTCCACTTTTAGAGCTATTGCCAGATAACGCACCTCTAAGTTGGGTACGCGGTGGCGATGGGTTAGTTGGTTGGGGCACGTATGCAACTACCGTTGTAAAAGGTGCCAAGCGCTTTGCCGATGCGCGTACTTGGTGGCACCAACAATTAGAAAAATTCGCAATCGCCGATTCCGTTCATGCCAGTGGCACCGGTCCAATTCTCTTCACCTCGTTCTCATTCGATCCTGAAGAAGATTCGGTATTAGTTATCCCCCAAATCGCCGTTGGCATGCGCAATGGCAGCTCATGGATTACATGGATCGGCGATCAATCCCAACCGAAACTTTTAGAAGAAAAACCATTGCTTGCAGATGCTGAATTCAACTGGGGCGATGGCTCGTTAAGCCCAGCGGAATGGCAAATACGCGTGGCGCAAGCGATTAAAGAGATTGAAGATACCAAGCTTGAAAAAGTTGTTCTCGCCCGTGATTTAAAAGTTTACTCGCATCGCCCAATTGATGCGCGCAAAATATTACGTAACTTAAGCGCTGAATATCCCTCAACTTGGATCTTTGCAGTTGCTGGTTTAGTCGGTGCTACTCCAGAGCTACTTCTGCGCCTTTCTCGCGGCATGGTTACTTCACGCGTTTTAGCCGGAACAATCAGCAAGACTGGCGATGACGAAAAAGATTTGGCGCTAGCCGCTTCCTTGGCACGTTCTTCTAAAGACTTAGAAGAACATGAATATGCAGTTCGCTCAGTTGCCGAGGCGCTTGAACCATTCTGCTCTTCAACAAACGTTCCCGAATCTCCTTTTGTATTACACTTAGCAAACGTTATGCATTTAGCAACTGACGTAACTGGTGCGCTAATTGAAAGTAAAAAGAGCATTGATGCATTTTCAGTTCTTGAAAAATTACACCCATCTGCTGCAGTGTGTGGAACACCAACAAATATTGCCGCAGATTTAATTAAGCGGATTGAAGGAATGTCGCGTGGGCGATATGCAGGCCCGGTTGGTTGGCTCGATGCCCGCGGCGATGGAGAGTTAGGCATCGCGCTGCGCTGCGGTCAAATTACGGGAAATGAGATTCAAATCTATGCCGGTTGTGGAATTGTGGCCGGTTCTAACCCTGAGAAAGAGCTAACTGAAAGCAGCGCAAAATTTGCTCCAATGCGTAGCGCCTTGGCTTGAATATTTAGATGGAATTCATCTTTGCGTAAATACCTTTGATTAAATCGGCATTTACTTCACGATTAGGCACATCAAGTACGACAACACTTAAGCCCTCGACTTTGGCCTTCACTTCGGAGACCAAATCAGATGCGTTTGCTATTCGTTTTGAGGTAATACCCATCGCTGCTGCAATAGCTGCAGGATCTAGCCCATGTGGTGTTCCAAATACTTCTTCAAATCCATCCACCCCACGCTGCGGAAGAGTTGAGAATATTCCGCCACCATCGTTATTTACAACAAAGATTTTCAGGTTTACAAGATCTTGGTGAATGAGACCGGTTAAGTCATGCAAGAAAGCTAAATCGCCTATGACTGCAATCGCGCAGCCATTGTGCGTAGCAATACCCGTTGCCGTCGAAATATTTCCATCAATTCCGGCCAGACCGCGATTGGCATAGGTTCGTATACCGGTTCGCGCAGATGCGAATGCTTCGAGATCTCTGATCGGGCGAGATGATGAAATAAAAAGAGCTATGTCTTCGGGGAGGTTTGCGGCGATCTCGCGGGCAATAAGTGGCTCTGACCAATTAGAGATTTCTTTTACAACTTTTGAAGTCCGCTCAGAATATTTCTCCCACTTCGTAGCCCATTCGGGATCAGCGGGCGCAACATAGAGTTCAGGTAAATCTATAAATTTCTTATCAGCCATACGGTCTGAATCTACGGTTGCGATGCGGGGATCGATTACAAAAGTAAATCGCGCAGACTTAATGAGTGAGTTAACAGATCTTGAAAGTGTTGTGCGTCCGATAACTATCACGGTATCGGGAGTTAAATCTTTGGCAATCGGTGTTGAAGTAAGAAATAAACTAGCGTGAGCACTTGCTTGTAGGAAAGTAAGTGGATCCTCACTGATTACGGGCCAGCCGAGTGATTCAATGAAATTGTTGACTGCCGAAACTTCCAGGCCGCCGCGATCGTGGCCAATTACCAATAAGCCACGAGTAGATTTTGTCGCAAGAGTTCCAGCTTTTTTGCGATCAAATATCTTTGGTGGATTTACCTCTAAACCTTCCAACCAAGAATCGTCATTGTCACCCAGGAGTGGCTCTTCAAATTGCACATTTAGATGAACTGGTCCAGTCTGCAAAGCATTCAGCGGAAGCTCCAGCGGATAAGCAGCACCTGAAACATCAGCAAAGTAGCAGACTGCTCTTCCAAAGATTCTGGCTTGTTCGGTTGTTTGATTGGCGCCGGTGCGGCGAAGTTCGGCGGGACGATCTGCGGTAATTACAAAGAGCGGAATATTGGAGTGCGATGCCTCAAGAACTGCTGGGTGGTAATTCGCCACTGCGGTACCGCTGGTGCAAATTACGGGCACGGGGCGATTACTGGCCTTAGCTAAACCCAGGGCATAAAAGGCAGCGGTTCTTTCATCGATACGTATATGTAATTTAATTAAGCCGCGCTTTTGTGCCGCAACTAGCGCCAGAGACAAAGGTGCGTTGCGAGAACCCGGAGATATAACTGCGTCAGTAATTCCGGCTTCCAGGATTTGGCGAATGATTACGCGAGCAAGTTGGGTGGCTTGGTTCATGCAATCAGCTCCCAAGTCTTCATGAGGCGATCTTGCCACCATTTGTATCGTTCTGGCGAAACTTCTAAATCTTCAAAGATTGGCTCAATCCGCTTTACTTCAATTTCTCCGTTAACGATCGGCAAAGAGCCAACGTTTGCTGAAAGTAGAGATCCTGTGGCAAGTCCGCAATCAAAGTCAATTTCCTTAAACGACGTAGCCAAAGCTAGACCGTGGGAAATTCCCACAGCACTTTCCAGCGCGCTTGAAACGACGATCGGTAATTTATGATGCTGTGCCAATTTATGAGCACGAGCAATTCCACCAAGTGGTTGCACTTTTAGCGCCAAGATATCTACAGCATCGCTTAAATCAACTTTAAATGGATCTCCTGATTTTCTTAAGACTTCATCGCCCGCGATTGGAATATTAACTTTTAACTTTGCCTTAAGTTCACGCAGCTCTTCTACGCTCTGGCAGGGTTGCTCCACGTATTCAATGGCTCCAATATTTTCGTAGATCGCGCGCAAGTTGGTAATTGCAGTTGCAACGCTCCAACTGCCGTTTACATCGATACGCAATTTAGCGTTTGGTCGGAGTGATTTAACTTTGGCAAGGCGAGCAATATCTTCACTTAAGTTTTCGCCTACTTTTACCTTAAAAGTATTTACACCCGGAAATGTTTCAATAATTCTTTCGAGATCACTTGGCGCATTTAAAGCTGGAATAGTTCCATTTACCTTTACTTTGCTGCGGTGAAGTTCCGGCCATGGCTTAGTTGCCGACTCAATTGCCGAAAGTAACCAAGGCACGCATTCACTTGGTTGGTATTCAACGAATGGTGAAAATTCTCCCCAACCAGCATCACCTTTAAAAAGCGCAACTTCGCGAGTATTGATGCCCCGGAAATTGGTCTTAGTCGGCAGCGCAACCACGCGCATCGTGGAGAAGAGTTCAAGCGACATATTTATTTAGCCAAAGTTAAGGACGCTTTGGGAACTTTCCAAAATCTGGTGCGCGCTTTTCTTTGTAAGCATCACGACCTTCTTGGCCTTCTTCGCTTAAGTAAAAGAGCAAGGTGGCATCGCCAGCAAGTTGTTGAATACCGGCCAGGCCATCATCGGCTGCGTTCATGGAAGATTTCAATAAGCGAAGTGCTAACGGAGAATTGCGCAACATCTCGCGGCACCAAGAAACAGTTTCGGCTTCAAGTTCTTTAAGTGGAACAACGGTATTAACAAGTCCCATGGCGAGCGCTTCTTGCGCATCGTATTGCCGAGTCATAAACCAGATCTCGCGCGCTTTCTTTTGTCCAACGCTTGCAGCTAATAAACCTGAACCATAACCACCATCGAATGAACCAACCATTGGACCGGTCTGACCAAACTTGGCATTTTCTGCCGCAATTGTTAAATCGCAAACAACGTGCAGAACATGTCCGCCACCAATTGCCCAACCGGCCACCATCGCAACAACTGGCTTAGGTGTGCGACGAATTTGGATTTGCAGATCTAAAACATTTAAGCGGCCAATACCTTTTTGCGCCAAGGGATCTTCACCGAGATATCCATCATCACCTCGCACGCTGATGTCTCCTCCAGAACAGAAGGCTTCTTCTCCGGTACCGGTGAAGATAATTACTCCGACATCAGAGTTATCGCGCGCTAGCGAGAATGCTTCTTGCAATTCAATAATCGTTTGCGGACGAAACGCGTTACGTATTTCTGGGCGATTGATTGCAATCTTGGCCATGCCGTCACCAACTTGATAGGTAATATCCGTAAATTTCTCTCCACCTGCACCAGTTGCCCAGGCAGGGATGGCACGGTTGCCAAATTCACGCTTGATCGGCTTGCTCACGATTCCTCCATCGACGATTACGAGCGATAGCCTACGGGGGCAATGGAGATGTCGTCACAACGAGAGATTCGCGCGATCGATCCCACATGGACCCTCGCGCAATTGCGCGCGCACCTAGATAAAGCCATCAAAGGTGACGGCCCAGCGCTGACGCCGAGCCCAATATCCGTCAAGACCGTACCTGCCGAGATATCACTTGTTGTATCCACTAGCGGATCTACGGGGGATGCAAAAGAAGTAGGACTTTCTGCAGCGGCGCTGTTGGCCAGTTCCAGAGCTACAAATAATTTCTTTGGTGCCAAAGCTGGCCAAACCTGGTCGCTCTTATTGCCGCTAACTCATATCGCCGGCATAAATGTATTAATGCGCAGCTTGGAACTCGGAACAACTGCGATCGATGGTCGACAAATAACAGGCGCTTATCCATATGCAGATTTCACGGCGGTTGTGCCGACTCAACTCTTCCGTGCCCTGAATGGTGATAGCCATTTACGAGAACACTTATGTTCGGCAAAAGCTGTCCTTATAGGTGGAGCAGCACTTGACAGCAAATTAGCCGATCAAGCGCGTACCGCTGGCATAAATATCGTCGAAAGTTATGGAATGACTGAAACTTGCGGTGGTTGCATTTATGGCGGTTTAGCAATTGGTGGCACATCATTTGCGATTGATGGTAACGGGTTAATTAAAATTTCTAGCGAAATGCTCGCCTCCACATATTTAAATGATCCGTCTGGTTGGGGTTCTAAATTTAAAAATGGGTACTTCTTAACGTCAGATCTCGGAGAAATTATTAACGGAAAGTTAAAAATTATTGGTCGCGCCGATGATGTTATTGTTACTGGCGGAGAAAATATTTCATTGCTTAAAATTGAAGCAATTATTCATCAAGTCTTTCCAGAGATTGAATGTGCTGCCTTTGCTATCGCAGATCCACAATGGGGTCAGGCATTACACCTGGCAATTGCTGGAAGCGTCAAACCGGATTCGGCAGCGATCAACGAGATTTTATCTAAACAAATCTCAGCAGCTGCAAAGATAAAAGGAATTATTTACCTGGATAGACTACCCCGAATCGCCTTAGATAAAGTTAATCGCCAAGAATTAGCAGCAATTGCGAAAAGGGAAGGCAAGTAAATCTATGAATAAATGGATTGTTGGTGCTCGCCCTCGCACCTTGCCGGCTGCGATCGCACCGGTATTGGTGGCAACTGCATATGCCGGAAGCAACTGGTCACCTATTCGGGCACTAGCGGCGCTATTAGTAAGTCTTTCATTACAAATTGGCGTCAACTATGCCAACGATTACTCCGATGGAATTCGTGGCACAGATGATTCGCGTATTGGCCCAGTGCGACTAACTGCTTCAGGTTTGGCTTCGCCAAAATCAGTTCGTAACGCTGCCTTAATTTCTTTTCTCTTGGCAGCACTCGTTGGGCTGACTCTGGCAGCTGCAACATCTTGGTGGGTTATTTTGGTTGGTGCTGGTGCCATTAACGCTGCTTGGGGATACACCGGAGGGGCAAAGCCATATGGGTATGTGGGGCTCGGAGAGATTTCTGTCTTCCTATTCTTTGGAGTTGTTGCAACTGTTGGTAGTTACTACGTGCAGGTTGAAGAGTTGAATCTGCAGATATTTATTATTGCAATTCCTATGGGCTCACTCGCTTGTGCAATTCTGGCGATCAATAATTTACGCGATCGTGCTCAAGATGAAGTTGTCGGCAAGAAAACCTTGGCGGTTCGTTTGGGCGATAAAGGTGCGCGCCGTCTCTATATCGCGCTCTTGATCTCTGCTCATCTCTTTGCGCTACTAACTTTCAAGCCTGCAGCTGCCTTAACTCTGCTAGCCGCACCTATGACTTGGAAGTTAGCCCGCGGGGTTGCCAGCGGTATCTCGGGTGCGGATCTCATCCCATTCTTGGCTAGAACTGGAAAGTTACAGTTGGTATTTGCGCTGCTATATGCGCTCGGCTTACTTCTCTAATGTTGGCTAGACTTATCTCATGATTAAGTTAGAAGCCTTCCTTGTTTTAGCTTCACTTGCCCTGACTTTGTATGCCTTTATCGATTGCGCAATGCGCGATGACTCTCAAATTAATAAGCTGCCTAAATGGGGTTGGCTTTTAGTAATTCTCTTTATCTCATCTTTAGGTTCGATCGCTTACCTGATCATCGGTCGCAGCCGTGGTCCAAAAGGTCCACGCGGCCCTAAGCGCCGTATCTTGCCGCCAGATGATGATCCAGATTTTCTACGTAAACTTTAATTAAATATTAAAGGCCGCTATAAGTGTGCTTGCCGGTTCCCCAGACATTTACATATACGTAGTTAAATAAGAATGTAGATCCCGCAAATAAACATAACCATGCTGCCCGCTTGCCGCGCCAACCAATTGTTACGCGCGCATGTAAGTAAGCGGCATAGGCAACCCAGGTAATAAATGCCCAAGTCTCTTTTGGATCCCAACCCCAATATCTGCCCCATGCACTTTCGGCCCAAATAGCGCCGGCGATAACTGCAAAGGTCCAAAGTGGAAATACGAAGGCAACTAGGCGATAAGAAAGTTGATCTAGCGTTTCTAAATCAGGTAAACGCTTCGCCCAGAGTTTGCGCCCACCTTTAGATTCCATAGATTCTAAGTAAAGGTAAGAAGCTGCAATGACATTTGCTAGTAAGAAAACTCCGCCTGAAATAATTGCGGCCACAACGTGGATTACCAACCAAGTCGATTTAAGTGCAGGTACTAACGGTGCGCTGTTGCGATAGAGCAATGTGATTGCAGTTCCGAGAGTAAGCAAAACTGAGATAGACACAAATAGACCGAGCCAACGTAGATCATGTTTGCGTAGTGCAATTAAGTAAGCGCCTGTGAATGCTAGAGCTCCTGTAATTGAGAACTCATACATATTTCCCCACGGCACATGCTTTGCAGATATACCGCGCGCAATTACGCCAGCCAGCAAAAGTAAAAATCCTAAAACCATCATCGCAGTTGCAATTCGTGCAGCGCGTTCGGTACGTGTGTAATCCAGAGTCTTCGCTAAAACGCTTCCTGTGGTGGCTTCACTCTGTTCAGGTGCTCTTACCGCCCAAGCAGTTTCAAAGGCATGGGCAAAGAAAGATAACGCGAATACGCCCATGGCAGAGTAAACAAAGTAGTTAGAGATATAAGCCCATGTAGTCTGCATTTATATCTCTCTTCTCAAGTATTTAACAAAGTTTTCGATTTCTGCGTCCAGCCCCGGAGCCCCATTCTTAGCCAGCCCCGCAACTTCTACAACTCCAGATGATGTGATCCTTATCCATATGCGGCGCCTTCTGCCAAAGAGTGAGGCAAGTAAGCCCAAAATTGCAGCAATAGCACCGTATAAGGCGTAGCTCTTACCAGGATCATCAACGATCTGAAGATTTACCCAAGGTACAAACGTCTCAAAAGTTATTGACCCTTGTGGATATGAAAATGTCTCACCTGGCTTTAGCGAGCTAAGTCCGATCCGCTTCATCTTTGATGTATCTATGCGATAAACAGATTGCGGCGCACCTGTATCTAAGCCAAGGTCGCCTTCCCAGATGGAGAAAAGTAATTTAGGGTCGAGCGCTTCTGGAAATACTGAGATGCCTCCTTGTTTGGCATCTCGTGCAAAAGTCGGCAAGAAGCTGGCTACAAAACCAATCTGAGGGTCGGCATCTGGAACTTTGATTGAACCAATCGAACGTAAATTCCCATCTTGTGGCAAGAAAGGAACTGGACCTTGCAGCGCGACTTGGCCGGTTGAATCGCGCACGGTGACGATCGGTGAATATCCATTTGCTTGCAAATAAACGCGGGTATTTCCAAAGGTAAGTGGGCTATTAACTTTAAGTAATTTGATGGTGGAGGTTTTCTCACCTGGATTAGTTACACGAACCGTTGCGGTGTAATCCTGTGGGGCATTTGTTAAGGCATCATATTTAGCATTAAAATCAATTACCTCAATAATAAAAGGTTGTAGCGAATCTTCGTGCACTAGTTTGCCGAAAGATAAAGTGTCATAAGAAGTTGGCACGCTAATAAAGCGTTCTCCTTTACTAACGATCGCCTCGCCGCGCATTCCAAAGAGCGAGCCGACGCTTACCCCAATCAAAATAAGAATTAGCGACAAGTGGAAGAGTAAATTTCCGGTCTCGCGTAAATAACCTTTTTCGGCCGAGATATTGTTGCCTTCAACGCGAACCCGAAAACGTGCTTTCTTAAACCATGATTGTGCATCTGTAAGCTCTTGCCCAGTTCCTTTAAATTCTTGGAAAGATTCCATGCGCGATAAGTTGCGAGGGGTAAGCGGTGGTAGCGCGCGCATCGCCTTGAAGTGCTCAAAGGTGCGCGGCAGAACGCAGCCAATTAGTGAGATAAAGAGCAAGATATAGATAGCGCTAAACCAAGGCGATGAGTAAACAGCAAAGCCGGAGAATCGTTCGATCCAACGGGCTAATTCGGGGCTATCTATAAAGTATTGGCGTACCGCCATTGGATTTTGAGTTCGCTGTGGAATTAGTGATCCAGGTACTGCGGCCACGCCTAACATAATTAATAAAATTAGCGCGGTGCGCATGCTGGTTAATTGGCGCCACATAAAGCGCGCTAAGCCAGTGGCATCTAATTCAGGAAGTACTGGTTCTGTACTCATCAGATCACCGGCGCAAAGTCAGAGATAAGCGATCGCAGCGATGCCATTAAATCAGTCCAGATTCCCAATAACTGTGCGATGCCAATAAGTATTAGGAGTGCGCCACCAATTTTGGTGATTAAGTCTCCGCGCTTAGTTAAGAATTTACGCAGCCGCGCAGATTTATCTAAGTAAAGACCCGATGCAATAAAAGGTGCGCCTAATCCGATGCAGTAACCAAAGGATAAAATCGCACCACGTGCAGCGCTAGATTCCTGAAAAGCAAGAGTTTGTACGGTTGCTAACGCAGGCCCAATACAAGGTGTCCAGCCAATACCAAAAAGGAAACCTAATAGCGGTGCACCGATTAACCCACCATTAGTAGAAATTTTTGGAGAGAAAGTTGGCGCCATTGGAAAGCGCCCCATGAAGATAAGCCCCATGAAGATCGTGATCACTCCAAGTACTCTGGTGATTAACTCTTCATGGGCGTTAATTTGTGAACCGATTCCACCGAAGAAAGCGCCATATGAGATAAAGAGAACGCTAAAGCCAAGCACAAAGAGAATGGAACCTAGAAATACGCGACCCTTCGCATTTGAGTAACCCGCGGCAAAAGATAGATAACCCGGTACCAAAGGCAATACACAAGGCGATATAAAAGAAATTAACCCTGCCAGAATTGCAATTGGGAATGCGGCTAATAGAAATCCACTAAAGAGTTGATCAACGAAGAAACTGGTCATTCTGCTTCCAGCTTTCGAATCAGTTTACTCAGCGCGGTCAGCGTTACTTCACCAGATATACGCGCAGCAACGTTCCCACGCTTATCAATTAACACCGTTGAAGGAATTGCGTTGGCGGGCAAAGTACCTTTAAAGCCAATCAGAAGTGAATCATCGATAAATGTTGGATATGGCATGGCTAGCCGGCGCGAGAAAGCTTCGGCGGTCGCCGGATTATCGCGAGTTAATATCCCCATAAATTGCACATCTGGATACTGTTTTGATAATTCAATTAGCGTTGGAATTTCGGCACGACATGGAGAGCACCACGATGCCCAAACATTTACAACTGCCACCTGACTAGGGTTAAAGGTAAAAGTCTTCCCGGTAAGGGTCATTCCTGATAAAGACGGAGCCGGATTTCTTTTAACAATTTCAATAAAAGTTACTGCGCCGCTACCTTCAATAAAGCTCTCTTCTGGCGTAGAAGTTCCACCTCCACATCCAGTTAATGAAATTAAAGAGAAGATAGTTAGCGCAATTAAGGAAGTTGGCTTACGCATTGATTTAATTACTTCTTCGGCGGTAGTAAATGTGCGGCTGGCTCAGAGTAAGAGAGCCCAGAGATAACGCCATCGTCATCAAAATGGATACTTGTCACAGAGGCCAAAGTGCATTCGCGTTTGCGGGGATCGTGCAACATCGAACGGCCTTCAATTGCACTACGCGTAATCCAAATTGGTAGTTGATGTGACACAACAATTGCATCCTTTCCATTAGCTGCCTTATGGGCTGCAAAAATTGCTGCAAACATTCTATTTATCTGATCTTCGTATGGTTCGCCCCATGATGGCTTCCAAGGGTTATATAAATGGCGCCAGGCAGTTGGGTGCTTTAAAATTCCGCTACCAGGTTCAAAACTCTTACCCTCAAAAATATTTCCAGCTTCAATCAAACGATCATCGGTTGTAATTTCAATGCCATGAGCTTTTGCAATGGGCGCTGCTGTCTCTTGCGCACGTTGCAATGGTGAAACATGGAGCGCGCCTAAATCAATTGACTTTGACCATTCACCAAGAACTTGTGCCATCTCTTGCCCACGGTTAGATAAACGCCATCCAGGCTGGCGTCCATAGAGAATTTTCTGTGGATTCTCGACTTCACCGTGGCGCGCTACGTGGACTGTTGAACTCATAGCGCTAAGCATAAAGCGTCTTATGGTGGGGCAATATCGCGCTTAATCTATAAGGTAGTGACATGTCACTCACACCGCGGCGAGCGGCTTTCTTCGATGTCGATAACACCTTGGTGCGGGGCTCAACTATCTACTTTCTCGGCCGGGGCATGTACCAACGTGGCTTTTTTACTAAATCAGATATCTCCAGATTCGTCCTTGCCAATCTGAGATTTCGATTAACGGGTACCGAGAAGCAAGATGAGATAAATCGTTTTCAAAAATCAGCTCAAGATTTCATTGGCGGACATAATGTTTCTGACATCAAGGAAGTTGCCCAAGAAATTTATGACGAGTATGTCTCTCCGGCACTTTGGGAAGGCACAATTGAAATTGCGCAACGACATCTAAATGATGGGGTTGAAGTTTGGTTAGTAACTGCAGCACCGGAAGATATGGCAACTTTAATCGCTGAACGTTTGGGTTTTACCGGTGCACTTGGTAGCAAGGCTGCGATCAAAGATGGTCACTACACCGGTGCTATGAATGGTCCGCTATTACACGGGCGTGAGAAAGCAACTGCGATAGAAGATCTCGCAAAAGAACATGGTTTCGATTTAGAAAATTGTTTTGGTTACTCAGATAGCCACAATGATTTACCGTTATTGCTTACCGTTGGGAATCCATCTGCGATTAATCCTGACGCAAAGCTGCGCATCCGCGCGCTCAAAGAACGTTGGCCGATTCACGATTTTCGCCGGATGCGTTTTCTAAATCGTTTACTTGGGCCGATGGTCTCGCGCGTTGCCTGGATCGGGACCAGACTTACTCCGCGCCGTAAGTCTCGCTGAGTTAAATAGCCAATTCGCGCTAGAACCTCACTTGCCAGTAATGTAGGCAAGTTATGGAAACGCGCTCCTTTGCAGATTACTTACGTACACTGGATGACGCTGCCCTAATTTCGCTCTTTTCACATCGCCCGGATCTAGTAACGCCAGTACCGCCAGATATTGCATCTCTTGCCGTTCGTGCAACATCTGCCCCCAGCCTGGCACGTGCCATCGATGCGTTAACTGCTTGGCAATATCAAGTTCTCGAAGCTTGCGCGGTATCTGCCGAACCATTTACTGAGAAGAACATCGCATCGCTAACAGATAAAGCTGCGATCTTTGTACTCCCAGGTTTGATTGAACGCGGACTTATCTACACAGGAAAAGATGGACTTTACCTTCCAACTACAGTGCGCGAAGTACTTGGAAACGATTGCGCCGGTCTTGGTCCACAATCAATGGCGAAGTTAAATTTAAAGAAATTAGATGAGGCACCACCGGCTGCAAAGAAAGCACTTGATGCCATGGTTTGGGGGCCACCACGTGGGACTATCGCGGATGTAAAGAAACCAGGTGCTGGAGTTGCTTGGTTATTAGAAAATGACTTTGTAGTTGTAGCAAATTCGCATACCGTCTTGATGCCGCGCGAAGTTGCTATTTACTTACGTGGTGGAAAGATCCATAAAGAGTTATTCACAAAGGCACCGGTACTTGTTGGCGATAAGCGAGATAGCAAAAGCGTTCAATTAGCAGCGATTGCTAACATCTCAACTTTCTTACGATGGACCGAAGAGATATTAAATTTCTGGGCGCAAGAACCAGCTGATGCGTTGCGCTCTGGTGGTTTAGGCGTACGCGACTTAAAGATTATCTCCACGCATCTTGGTGTCGATGCCAATTGCGCAGCATTTGTTGCAGAACTTAGCTACTTGGCAGGGCTCTTAACTATCGATCCCGATGATCGAATTCTTCCAACTAGCCAATTCGATATCTGGTTAACTCAGGCGCCGTCGGCACGCTGGCAATCACTTGTCGCGCCTTGGCTAATTACTTCCCGCGTAAGTGGATTGGTCGGTAAAGAAGAGTCAAAGAACGTTGCACCACTTGGACCAGAATTAGATCGCGTGGCTGCTGCTCCGCTTCGTAAATTGACGCTGCGCTTGCTTCAGGAAAGTGAAGGAACGGCGCCGCAATTTGCCTCTTTACTTGCACTTGCCCAATGGAGCACTCCGGCAAAGCGCAGCGGTGGAATACCTAGTGATTACGTGCTTTGGACGTTGCGTGAAGCAGAATGGCTTGGACTTACTGGCCAAGGTGCAATTTCAAAGTATGCAACTGCGCTATTAGCTGGAGAAGATTTAGATGTAATTGACCAAGACTTACCAAAGCCAGTTGATCACATACTTATTCAGAGCGATCACACTGCAATTGCACCTGGCCCGCTGGAACATGAAATTGCTCAAGAGTTAGCGATTCTGGCGGAAATCGAAAGTCGTGGCGGTGCAACCGTTTATCGCTTTAGTGAAGCCACGATTCGCCGTGGATTAGATCATGGCCGCACCGGAGATGAGATCAAAGCCTTCTTAAAGAAGACATCGAAGACTCCAATGCCGCAACCGCTGGAATATTTAATTGCCGATGTTGCTAAGAAACATGGCAAGTTACGAGTTGGAAATACCTCAGCCTTTATCCGTTGTGAAGACTCAGCGCTGATCGCCCAAATTATTAACGATAAGCGCTTAGATATTTTATCGTTGCGCCAAATAGCACCTGAAGTTCTAATCTGCCAGCACGATGCTGCAGATGCGATGGCGACATTACGAAGCTTTGGTTACTTACCTGCGGGTGAAGATTCACAGGGTGCACTCCTCAGCGGTCCCCGAATCCAGCGCGCGAAATCAAAGGCGCGTCCACCGCGAATAATTGGTGAATTCGATCGTCCTGATGAATTGCAATTAGAAGGTGCACTGCGCGCACTTCGTACAGGTGAAAAATCTAGCCATCGCCAAAGTACGCTGCGCAATATTGCGGCTAATGCGCTTGGTTCATTGCCGCGAACAACAGCCAATGAAACTTTAGATATCTTAGTTAACTATCTTCAGAACCAACCTGCCACATCACTTTCTATTGGATATGCCGATAACAATGGCCTGGTTTCACATCGCATTATCGATCCCTTAAAACTCTCCGCTGGTTCGCTCATCGCGCGAGATCACGCGACCGGTGAGGTACAAACCTTTAGAATTGCCCGCATAACTGGAGTGGCGGCGATATGACAAGCGCGAATGAGACCAAGTACGGCAGACTTGACCCTATGTTGGCTGCGATTGAAGCTTTGGTGCGATGTGAATCGCCAAGTGAAGATCTTGCCGCCTGCCAGAACGTAGTTCGCTTAGCTAGCGATATCGCAACGCGCATTCTCGGAACACCTGCACAAATTAAAGAGATTGAAGGCCGCCCCGTATTTTGGTGGGGCGCAAGCCAACCAGAAATTCTCTTGCTTGCGCATCTAGATACTGTTTGGCCACTTGGTTCATATCAACCGTTATGGGAAGTAAAGGGCGATGTAGTCCGTGGGCCGGGCGTCTTCGATATGAAGGCGGGCTTTGTGCAGGCGCTATATGCGCTCAAAGATATTGAAGATGTGGCCGATCGCGTTGCACTAGTTGCCACAACGGATGAAGAGACTGGTTCTTTTGCATCACGTAAATTAATTATGGATCTATCTTCTGCTGCCAAAGCGGTATTGGTTTTAGAAGCATCCCTTGACGGCAAAGTTAAGACGGGTCGCAAGGGAACCGCTATGTACAAGATTTCGGTACATGGGCTAGCAGCCCATGCTGGGCTAGAACCAGACAAAGGCGTTAACGCAACCGTTGAGATCGCACATATTATTTTGCAGTTATCAGCACTTGAAAATAGAGAACACGGCACAACAGTTGTTCCAACTTTATTAAAATCAGGCAATAGTGCAAATACTGTTCCAGATCTGGCGGTACTTGAAATTGATGCGCGATCTTTTGCCCAAGCTGAACTCGAGCGCATTGATTCTGCGATCAAATCCTTAAAGGCAACTATTACTGGTGCGCGTTTAGAGGTAACAGGTGGGTTAAATCGTCCACCACTACAACCTTCTTCTACCAAAGCGCTCTATGAAAAGATTGAAGAAGTTGCAAAATCTATTGGTATGGCGCCCCTTGGTTGCGCCGAAGTCGGTGGCGCAAGCGATGGCAACTTTGCGGCAGCAGCTGGCGCGCAAGTTCTCGACGGTTTGGGTGCAATCGGTGGCGGTGCACACGCACCTAGTGAATGGTTGAGTTTGAAATCAATTGAAGATCGCAGCTCCCTGCTACATGCATTTATTAAGGATTTACTGAAATGAGTGAAGGCCCGCTAATTGTTCAGAGCGATAAGACGCTTCTTTTAGATATTGACCATCCGATGTCGACGGAATGTCGCCGCGCGATCGCACCTTTTGCTGAGCTAGAACGCTCTCCCGAACACATCCATACCTACCGCTTAACCAACCTTGGTTTATGGAATGCCCGCGCTGCAGGACATGATGCAGAGCTCGTAATCGATACTTTAATTAAATATTCGCGTTATGCCGTTCCACATTCATTGCTTGTCGATGTTGCCGAAACCATGTCGCGCTATGGCCGGCTGCGTTTAGAAGCCGATCCTGTTCATGGCCTGATTTTGATCACAACCGATGTCGGTGTCTTGGAAGAAGTAATTCGTGCCAAGAAGATTGCTCCACTACTTGGTGTGCGTATTGATCCAGAAACTATCGCCGTGCATCCCAGCCAACGCGGTGCGATTAAACAATCGTTATTGCGTCTGGGTTGGCCGGCAGAGGATTTTGCAGGTTATGTAGATGGGCAAGCCCATGAAATTAACTTGAAGCAGAATGACTGGAAGATTCGTCCCTATCAAGAGCTTGCCGCAGAAGGTTTCTGGCATGGTGGCTCAGGCGTTGTTGTTCTGCCCTGTGGTGCGGGAAAAACAATTGTCGGAGCCGCTGCGATGGCGCACGCCAAAGCTACAACTTTAATTTTGGTCACCAATACTGTGGCCGCGCGCCAATGGCGTGATGAATTACTTCGCCGAACAACTTTAAATGAAGATGAGATCGGTGAATATTCAGGTGCCAAGAAAGAGATTCGGCCAGTAACAATTGCGACTTATCAAGTTATGACTAAGAAGAAGAATGGTGTTTATTCGCACCTAGATTTATTTGATACCCACGACTGGGGTTTGATTATTTATGATGAAGTCCATCTATTGCCAGCACCAATCTTTCGCTTTACCGCCGATATTCAATCGCGCCGCCGCTTAGGTTTGACTGCAACGCTAGTCCGCGAAGATGGCATGGAAGGTGAAGTATTTTCACTGATCGGTCCAAAGCGCTTTGATGTTCCTTGGAAAGAGATTGAAGCCCAGGGATATATCGCACCTGCAGAATGTATTGAAGTTCGCGTGAATTTAACTGAAGCAGAACGTCTTTCTTATGCCACCGCAGAACCAGAAGAGCGCTATCGCTACTGCGCAACCACCCGAACTAAACGCGATGTTGTCGAAGAGTTAGTCGGGCTACACGCAGGCGAGCAAATCTTGGTTATTGGGCAATATATAGATCAATTAGATGACTTATCTGAGACTTTAGGTGTGCCAGTAATTAAAGGTGAGACGCCAATCAAAGAACGCGAAAGGTTATTCGCCGCTTTCCGTACCGGTGAAATTACCTGTTTAGTTGTTTCAAAGGTTGCTAACTTCTCCATCGATTTGCCCGAAGCCACGATTGCAATTCAAGTATCTGGTGCCTTTGGTTCGCGCCAAGAAGAAGCTCAGCGATTGGGCCGCATCGTTCGACCAAAGGCTGATGGACGCGGTGCGAAGTTTTATTCAGTAGTCTCGCGTGACACTATCGATCAAGATTTTGCCCAGAATCGTCAACGCTTCCTGGCTGAACAAGGTTACTCATATCGAATTATTGATGCTGACGATGTCTTTCAAGGCAAGATCTAAATCTAACTGGATCGACTTTAAAAAAGTCGTGGTGAATTCCATCAATATGAATAACCGGAACTTCATGTCCGTATAGCTTCTCTAGTCCTGCATCACCGTCGATATATGTAACTGCGATTTCAAAATCTAACTCCGCTTTTAACTCACTAAGAGTTGATTCAGCCACTTCACATAGATGACAGTTATGGCGCGAGTAAATAGTTATTAAGTTACTCATTTTTTCTTAGCTGGTTTTGAGGTAAAAGCGCGATCGACTAGCTCTTGAATAATTAAGGTGGCATCGCCTTTGGCGCGATATAAATTCTCTTCGCCATTTTTCAAAAGAGTCTCTGCAGTTGTCTTTGTAACTGTGCCGACTAATGGACCATACTTCTTTGAGAAAATCGTGTGAGCCAATTGTCCGATTGCATCAGCTAATTCGCTACGGGCCTCTTCCAGAGTTGGTTCAGGTCGCGCAGTAACCGATGAGAAGTTAAGAACAGCAGGTCGCTCAGATTTCATTCGAGCAATTACCTGACTCAGATCCGAACTATTGCGACTTGAGGACATGGAGACATTCTCGCACCCTGATAGCGTTAGGCGCTATGGCGAGGAAAAATCTGAGATCTCTGACGCGAATTAGCGCCATATCTACCGCCTTCGCGATATTTCTCACAGGTTTAGTTGCGCCCGCATCTGCGCAATCAGTCGTTCGGATTCGCCCCGCAACGCAATGGGGCAGCGTTTACGCAGGTCCTGCCACATCAGCAAAGCAAACTGCAACGCCAAAAGTTGCTCATCTGGAAAAGAAAGCAAAATTTATTGTTAAATATAATAATTTTCCGGAATGGACCAAGATACAAGTCCAAGCTGCAATAGATACTTGGGCTGAAAACTTTGACTCTAAGGTTCCAATTTATATTGATGCAACATGGGGTAGATCTTCTTCATTCAGTATCTTAGGAAGCGCGCGTCCCGGAAGTTACTTTGCTAATTTTTCAGGTGCACCAGATCCAAGCCTTTGGTATCCATCTGCATTGGCAAATGCTTTAGCTGGTAAAGATTTAGATGGAGATAGCCCGGAAATGGTAATTACTGTTAATTCACTAGCTAACTGGTATCGCGGCAATGGGGTTGGGCCGAGTAAATCTGAATACGATCTACAGTCGGTAATTCTTCACGAGATGGCGCATGGTTTAGGTTTTCTATCTACCGATAGCTACGACAACTTCTTCGGCTATGGCTCAATTGATCAGCCAACTCCATACGATGCCTATGTTCAGACTGGCGACGGGCGCAGGCTTTCGGACTTGCCTTCACCATCACTTGAACTAGGCGAAGCACTTACATCTAAGTTGGTCTGGTCAGGTGTGCAAGGAATTGCTGCAAATGGTGGAGTTAAACCACTTCTATATACGCCCAAGGTTTATGAGGATGGATCTTCGATTAGCCACTTAGATGAAGCAACATTCTCCAAAGCAGGGCGTGACGCTGTTATGTCCCCAAATTTAGATGCGGGTGAAATTTTCCATGAGCCCGGACCGCTTCTGCTTGCGATGATGCAAGATCTGCGAACTAAGCCACCCGTCGGTATCGCTGTAGGTATTCCACAAACTGTGCGAAATGCAGAAGCCTTGCTCTCTGATTCAGGTGCAATCGTTAAATTTGATCCACCGGCAAATGCTCGCGCCGCCCAAATCACCAGTTATACCGTGAAGAACGTTAAAACTGGAGCAGAGAAGAGTTTCACCAATAGCCCAGCAGTTATGCCCGGCTTAAAGAACGGTACTTCTTACACCTTTACAGTTACCGCTTCCAATTCATTAGGAACATCTGATGCGGTAACTACAAATGCAATCACTCCACAAGCAGGGTGGAAGACAAGCGTCATAGATCCGGCAGCTGATGCTAAGAATTTAACTTCCGTGACCTTTAATACAAACCCGGCAGTTATTTATCAAGATGCAAATAACGGTGCCTTAAAGGTTGCGCTCTGGAACGGAAAAGTCTGGAACAAGTTAACTGTTGATGGACGAGGTGGTTCTGCCGGGCGTACCAGAAATGCGATCACCGGCGAAGTTTCTGCTTGCGTCAGCGGATATGGTAAAGCTCAGACTTTACATATTTTCTATGCCGATTCTGTTGATAAAGACCTGCGTTATGCCACATATGATGGAAAGACCTTTAAATATGAAGTCGTAGATGGCAATGGTCCGGCGGTAAATGGCTATGAAGATCCGATTCGAGTTCGCTCCGCTAGCGATGTCAGTATCTCTAACGCATGCTCTGTAAGCGCAGCAGGCGTGCAGGTCTTCTACCGTGATGAATCACAAGGCATTTTGCTAGGCGCCGTAAAAGCAAAGGGTATAACTGAATGGAGCTATGAACTAGTCGATGGCGATCGCAAGACAGATGGTCGAACTACTGGTGATGTTGGTTTTCATTTAGATGCTCTATTTGATGGCAAAGATACGATTTTGCTCTACGACTCAGTTCTCACAATCAATACGCGCAAAGAAGCAACATCAGGTGCGATCCGCGTAGCCCAAAGAAATGGTTTAAGCCCAACAGCGTGGCGATATTCAACTCTTGATTCATCAGGTGGACCAATTGCAGTTGTCGGATATGACGTGGCTCTGCAAAAGGGTGCGCGTGGAATTCTGGCTACTTGGTTAACCTCATCGACGCTAACTTTGCCGAAAGCTGAACAAATTAGATGGACTTACTTATCCGCTCCAACCGAGTTTAAAACCTTACCGACAAACGGATATGGAACCCCTGGCAAATTCCTGAGTAGCGATGGGCAGACCACCATTTTCAACTGCCAGGAAAGGCTCTGCGCAGTAGATATAGCAAAGAACACTCTTTCGCTAGTCACCAAAGAACAGAATCCAGATGGCTTTGATTCAGCATGGATTGTCTTAAATAAAATTCGTTACCTAGTCTCTGGAATAAATAACCAATTACTTTTACTGCGCGCTACCTAAATTAGCGTACTGCGCCTCGCAGAATCACACCTGTTGCAGTTAAAACTATCATACCGCCATCATTTGAATATCCGGCTGCGATTGGTGCGTTCAATTGAGCGCTAGTAAATGCACCGCTGATCACGCCTTTGCTATCAAATTGCAGAACAACTGATTGCCCTTTACTTACCTTGAAACCAGAAATGCCTTTAAGTAAGGAGGTTGGCTCAAATATTGCAAAGACCGAACCGCTTGCACCAGGTGATGCCAAACTTAGCCCAGTTGATGCAAACCGGGCAGTCCAAGTTGGAGCAAAGGCAGATGTAAATTTTGTAACTGCTGTTTCAATTGTGTTACCGCTTTTAACGACGCCAGTAAGAAATAGCGATGTAGTCGCGCTCTGCCAATCACGAATGGCTTTTGGCGCCGAACTTCGGACAACGCTTATAATCGTTCCGGTCTTGGATACTTTCAGCAATATGCCATCGACTTTGCCAGCTAACTTCTTTCCCCCAAGTGTTTCGCTACTTGATCCAAAAAGATAAGTTGAACCATCTGATCCGCGTAGCGCAGTTTTAAACTTACTCTTCGCTGTTCCTAATGTTAACTCTTTGCTAAATGAACCTGCTTTAACTGATACCAATGATTGGCCGGAATCTCTAGCCAGCAGCACTGAAGTTCCGGTGGCATTTGCAGATATCGCATCCACGAGAGCTGGTTGCAACGTTGTTGAATTTACCTGTGCTAATAGATCACCAGTACTTGATAATTGCCAAAGGGCAATAATTTTCATATCTGGACGTAAGGCGGTAGTGCTCTCAATAGCAATTGAATCGGGGTTTAACGCTCCAGTTACTGCCGTTGTAGTTTCAGCACTTTGTGCAGCAGCGCTATTTCCAGCTAGCCAGATTGATCCTTGGGCATCAACAGTTATAGCGGTGGCAACCTCATCCCAGCCAGAATCAATTGTTTTCTCCCATATTTGCGCTCCCGTGAAATCAATTGCTCGTATCTTTATATCTGCGCTCTGCCCAACGATGTTGGCATAAGTAATGATGTATTTACTTGTGACAACCATTGCCTCAGCGGTCGCATCTTGCGTTATCTGCACCATTTGCTTAATTGCAACTGCTTTAGGCGCGGCACCAGCCGATGGCGCTAACGCAACCGCAAAGACAGCTGCGGAAAATAAAGTCTTATTAAGCCAGTTCTTGCGAGCGATCACGGGCTGCCTTCATCGCTTTGGCGACAACGCCTGAGATGTCAGAGTCGTTAAAAGAGTTTAAGGCGGCAAAGGTAGTGCCATTTGGACTAGTTACCTTCTCGCGCAAAGTAGTCGGTGTATCTCCAGATTGATCAAGCAACTTGGCAGCGCCAACAATGGTTTGTATCGTCAGAGTTGTTGCGTCTTCTTTAGAAAGCCCCAGCGCAATTGCGCCATCGACCATCGCTTCCACAAATCTGAAGAAGTAGGCCGGACCCGATCCGCTAGTTGCCGTCACCGCATCTTGTAGATCTTCAGCGACTTCAATTACCTTGCCGACTGCACCGAGGAAGCCGAGTGCAAAGGAGCGTTGTTCATCAGTTACAAGTCCGCAACAAGAGATCGCTGACATTCCGGCGCCCACCAAAGTTGGTGTATTTGGCATAACGCGAATTACCGGATTGGCGCTAGTACCAATTACATCGGCGATATAACGAATCTGCTTGCCGGCGACGAAGGAGATAATCAGGCATCCGGTACGGATATCAGCCTTTATCTCCTCTAATACGTTAGCCATATCTTGCGGCTTTACCACCAATAAAATGAGATCGCATTTGGCAACGTTTTCACTTAATGGTGCGTTTGCTACTTTGTAATTAGCAGCTAACTCAGCTGCTCGTTCGGCGCGCTTTTCAGAGATAGTGATCGCACTAGGTGAAATTCCATAAGTAATCAAGGCAGAGATAAGGGCTTCGCCCATTACCCCGGCACCGATGACGGCGACCTGTTTTTCTGAATTAGCCATAGCGAAAGAGTACGCGTAGGCTCTGCGACTATGTCAGAAATAAAGCCAGGTTTCGCACGCGATTGGGTGGAATTTACCGACCCCAATGATGAGGAAGAAATCTTTAAATGTGACCTTACTTGGCTGACTTCATATTGGACCTGTATTTATGGCGACGGCTGCAAAGGCGTCTTTGAAGATCGACCAAATGCTGGCTGTTGCACAGAAGGTGCAATGTATTCGGATGAAGATGATGAAGAACGCGTGCGTAAAGCAGCTGCAGATTTAACTCCCGAGATGTGGCAATTCTTTGAACAAGCCCGTCCTAAGAAGCCAAATGGTCAACTACGTATTTCAGATTTAGATGAAGATAAAGAACGTAAGACTCGTACGATAGATGATGGTTGTATCTTCTTAAATCGTAAAGGTTATGAAGCTCCAGGATTTACTGGTTCATTTGGTTGCGTACTTCATCACTTGGCACAGAAAGAAAATCGCCACTTTGTTGATACCAAGCCAGATGTTTGCTGGCAGCTTCCGCTTCGCCGCAGTTTTGAAACTCGCGAAGTCGGCGAGCGCGAATATTCTGTAACTGTAATTGGTGAGTACGAAAGACTTGCATGGGGCGATGGCGGAGATGATTTTGATTGGTACTGCACTAGCAATACTGATGCTCATGTTGGTAGCGAACCGGTTTACATCTCTAACCGCACTGAACTACAAGCTTTGATGGGTGAGGCGGCATACGCTGTTCTTGCTGAGCATTGCGATAAGCGCGTTAAGGGAATTAACGATGCTAAGGCTCGTTCACTGCCGCTATTTGTTATTCAACACCCAGCATCAGTTGCCGCTGGGAAGTAGTCAGTACCTTCCTCTAGGCTAAGGCTTATGGCTAAGGTTGAGAAGGATCCATTCCGTTGCGCAGAATGCGGCTGGACCTCACAAAAATGGGTTGGTCGCTGCGGTGAATGCCAAGCCTGGGGCAGCGTTGAAGAAATTGCTGCGCCTAAGAAACTCTCACTTGTTCCCGGCAAAGTTACCCATGCTGCAATACCTATCGGAGATGTTGATCTATCTTCGGCGCGTGCTCGCCCAACAGGTGTATCCGAACTAGATCGCGTACTTGGCGGAGGGTTAGTACCAGGGGCAGCAATATTGCTGGCGGGCGAACCAGGCGTTGGTAAATCAACTCTCCTCTTATCTGTTGCCGCGCAAACTGCCGCTAAAGGAATTCCTGCGTTGTACATCAGCGGTGAAGAATCAGCATCACAAGTTCGACTTCGCGCCGAAAGAATTAACGCCGTAGATCCCAAATTATTTTTAGCATCTGAGACCGATCTCGGAGCTGTCATCGCTCATATCGATTCAGTTAAACCTGAACTTTTAATTATCGATAGCGTGCAGACAATTGGTTCTTCAGCCGCAGATGGCTCACCTGGAGGCGTCACTCAAGTTCGCGAAGTTGCAGGTGCGCTAATTCGAATCTGTAAAGATCGCGATATCACTTTGTTACTGGTCGGCCACGTCACTAAAGATGGCTCTATCGCAGGTCCACGCTTACTCGAACATATAGTTGACGTTGTCTTGCAATTTGAAGGCGAACGCCATTCCCGTCTGCGTTTAATCCGCGCCATTAAAAATCGTTTTGGTGCATCCGATGAAGTCGGTTGCTTTGATCTAAGTGATACCGGAATCGAGAGCGTGCTAGACCCAACTGGTTTATTTACTTCGCGCCATGCCGAACCAGTCCCGGGTACATGTGTAACTGTGACGCTCGAAGGCCGTCGCCCATTACTTGCCGAAATTCAAGCTCTGGTTAGCCAAGGGCGCGAAAATGATTTTGGAAATGCTCGACGCGTTACCAGCGGATTAGATTCTGCACGTACTTCAATGACGCTTGCAGTTCTCGAACTTCGTGCAAATGTGCGCGTTGGCGGTCGCGATGTTTATGCGGCAACGGTCGGCGGTATGAAGATGTCCGAACCTGCTGCAGATTTAGCACTGGCACTTGCTGTGGCATCTGCAGCAAAGGCGTTAGCACTTCCCGCAGATCTTGTTGCAATCGGTGAAGTTGGTTTAGCTGGTGAGATCCGAAAGGTAAGCGGGGTCTCGCGCCGATTAGCGGAGGCTTATCGCTTAGGTTTTAAGCGGGCACTTGTGCCAGCAGGCAGCGATGTAAAGATCGATGGCATGGAGATCTTTGAAGTATCTCGCCTCGATCAGGCGCTACAAAGAGTCAAAATCACCGGAGAATAACTCTCTTTTGAAAAGGCGATAAAGTTGCGCGCATGAGCCATCTCGCAGCGCTTTCTAAACTGCTGGGCCCAGATTGCTCACTAATCTCTGATTTAGATATCACCATCTCTTATTCGCGCGATCAAGCACCCTTTGCAACTAGCGCTCCCCCGTTTGCTGTCTTACTGGCGCGCAGCGCAAGTGAAATTTCCATTGCGTTGAAATATGCCAATGAAAATAAGATTCCAGTTGTAACGCGTGGAGCTGGCAGTGGATTATCTGGTGGTGCCAATGCCACGTCAGATTCGCTAGTTATCTCTCTTGAAAAGATGAACCAGATTTTAGAGATAGATACTGTAAATCAAATCGCTCGCGTTCAGGCAGGTGTAATTAACCTTGATCTAGATACCGCGGCTAAGGAAGTTGGAATGGCTTATCTGCCAGATCCAGCGAGCCGAGATTGGTCATCCCTTGGTGGCAATGCGGCAACTAATGCTGGCGGTATGTGTTGTGTTAAATATGGAGTGACTGCAGCACATGTGCGCGCGATGCAGGTTGTATTGGCTAGCGGTGAAATTATTGAACTCGGTAGCGCCACTAAGAAATCAGTTACTACCTATAACTTACTTCATCTCTTTGTTGGCTCCGAAGGAACTTTAGGCATTATCACCGAGCTAACTTTAAATTTAGTAGTTCGTCCGGCTGCCCCGGCGACTCTGATTGCAACCTTCCCAAATATTACAAAGGCGGCAAGTGCTGCTGCGGCCTTATTGCAATATCGCCCATCAATGCTAGAAATTGTTGACCAAACAACTTTGAAAGCAGTTGAAGCATGGCATCCCCTTGGCTTTGAAGTTGCCGGCAGCGTTCTATTGATGCAATTAGATGAGAACCATTCACTGTGTGAAGCAGCGTTAAATACCTGCAAGGGCTTTGATTTAATTGATGGTGTTTATTCAGATGATCCAGCAGATGCCGCAGATTTAATTCGAGTTCGTAAGTTGGCATATCCAGCGCTAGAACGTATGGGCGCTACGTTGCTAGATGATGTTGCGCTACCGATTACAAAGATCGCCGAATTTGTCACAAAAGTTGAAGCGTTAAGTAAAGAAAGAAATCTGGTGATTGGCATATTCGGCCATGCTGGTGATGGAAATATGCACCCAACGATCGTTCACGACCATGGTGATTTGGCTGCAGCAGAACGCGCCCAGAAAGCATTTAGCGATATCGTCGAAATCGCGCAATCACTTGGTGGCACCGCAAGCGGTGAACACGGAATTGGTTCGATTAAGGCAGGCTTTGTAGCCAATGAGATCTCAACAACTGTAGTTGAACTCCAGCGCGCAGTTAAGAAGGTATTTGACCCGAATTCAATTTTAAATCCGGGAAAGAAGATTCCTTAGTTAGTTGCTGCAGCTAGATCTTCAGGTGAATCTGGCATCGTAGATTTTGTGGCGCCAGTGAATGTGAATTTAGCTTCTGCGCCATCACCTTCGACATCTACGACGATAATTTCGCCAGCCTTGAGTTCACCGAAGAGGATTCGCTCAGAAAGTGAATCTTCGATCTCGCGTTGAATTGTGCGTCGCAGTGGACGAGCGCCAAGAAGTGGGTCGTAACCACGAGCTGCCAATAGATCTTTAGCGGCTTGAGTAAGTTCGATTCCCATATCTTTTGCCTTTAGACGATCATCTAAATTAGCGATCATGAGATCAACAATTTGAATAATCTGATCCTTCGTCAATTGATGGAAGACGATTACATCATCGATACGGTTAAGGAACTCGGGGCGGAAATGGTTCTTGAGTTCATCTTGAACCTTGCCCTTCATGCGATCGTAATTAGTTAGATCATCATCAATATTGGCAAAGCCAAGTCCGAGGCTCTTTGAAATATCGCGTGTACCGAGGTTGGTAGTCATGATGATTACCGTGTTCTTAAAGTCAACGGTGCGACCTTGCGCATCTGTTAAGCGGCCATCTTCTAAAACCTGAAGAAGCGAGTTAAAGATATCTGGGTGAGCCTTTTCGATCTCATCGAATAAGACAACTGAGAATGGACGGCGGCGAACCTTTTCAGTTAGCTGTCCACCTTCGTCATAACCGACATATCCGGGAGGTGCACCGAATAAACGAGATGCTGTGTGGCGCTCTGAGTATTCAGACATATCTAATTGGATAAGTGCAGTCTCGTCACCAAATAGGAATGAGGCAAGAGTGCGTGAAAGTTCTGTCTTACCAACACCTGAAGGACCAGCGAAGATAAATGAACCACCAGGACGTTTTGGATCTTTTAACCCTGCACGAGTACGGCGAATTGCTTGTGATAAAGCTTTAATCGCTTGATCTTGGCCAATCACACGGCGGTGGAGTTCATCTTCCATACGCAGCAGACGTGCGGTCTCTTCCTCAGTTAATTTAAATACTGGGATACCAGTTGAAGCAGATAGAACTTGAGCGATTAGCTCTTCATCAACTTCAGTAACTTTGTCGAGATCAGTTGCCTTCCAATTCTTTTCAGCTTCCACTTTTTCTGCAATAAGAGTCTTCTCTTTATCGCGCAGCGCCGCAGCACCTTCAAAGTCTTGGCCATCAATTGCAGATTCTTTCGCCTTTCGAGCATCCGCAATTTTTTCATCGAATTCACGGAGTTCAGCAGGTGCAGTCATACGCTTAATGCGCAGACGTGATCCAGCTTCATCAATTAGGTCAATTGCCTTATCTGGCAAGAAACGATCAGAGACATAGCGATCTGCCATATTTGCAGCAGCTGCAAGTGCGCCATCGGTGATTGATACGCGGTGGTGGGTTTCATAACGATCGCGAAGACCCTTAAGAATCTCAATGGTGTGAGCAACTGATGGCTCTTTTACTTGAATTGGTTGGAAGCGACGTTCTAGCGCAGCATCTTTTTCAACATGCTTGCGGTATTCATCCAAAGTAGTTGCACCGATTGTCTGTAGTTCACCACGAGCAAGCATTGGCTTAAGGATGCTTGCTGCATCAATTGCGCCTTCTGCAGCTCCAGCACCCACAAGAGTGTGGATTTCATCGATAAACAAAATAATATCGCCGCGAGTTTTGATCTCTTTTAAGACTTTCTTGAGGCGTTCTTCAAAATCTCCGCGGTAGCGGCTACCGGCAACGAGTGCGCCGAGATCTAGTGAATAAAGCTGCTTATCTTTCAAAGTCTCTGGCACATCGTTTTTGAAGATCGCTTGCGCCAAACCTTCAACTACAGCCGTTTTACCAACGCCTGGTTCGCCAATTAAGACTGGGTTATTTTTGGTGCGACGTGAAAGAACTTGCATAACGCGTTCGATTTCAGTTTCGCGACCGATTACTGGATCAAGTTTTCCTTCGCGTGCTGCTTGGGTTAAGTTGCGGCCAAATTGATCCAAGACAAGCGAAGTAGATGGTGTTCCCTCGGCAGGTCCTGATGTAGCGGCTTCTTTACCTTGGTAGCCAGATAAAAGTTGAATTACCTGTTGGCGGACTCGATTTAAATCAGCGCCGAGTTTTACAAGTACTTGTGCGGCAACGCCTTCGCCTTCACGAATTAGTCCGAGCAAGATATGTTCGGTGCCGATGTAGTTATGTCCTAATTGCAGAGCTTCGCGAAGAGATAGTTCAAGAACTTTCTTGGCGCGCGGAGTAAATGGAATATGTCCGCTCGGTGCTTGCTGACCTTGACCGATGATTTCTTCTACCTGGGCGCGCACGCCTTCGAGTGAAATACCGAGCGCTTCCAGACCTTTAGCGGCAACGCCTTCGCCTTCGTGGATCAAGCCGAGCAGAATATGTTCGGTGCCGATGTAATTGTGGTTGAGCATGCGTGCTTCTTCTTGAGCCAAGACAACTACTCGTCGGGCTCGATCGGTAAAGCGCTCAAACATCGGCAGGACTCCTTTTATTGGTAACTGTGACAAGCCTATAACCCAGCGTAGGGAAGGCGCGAGGTGGACCGCTTGCACCCACTAGAACCCCAGATTTGGGGGCAATATTCCCTAAAAAATCTAGCGCTAGGGCCTAAAGAGTTAGCAGCATCCGCGTGTTGCCCAAGGTATTGGGCTTAGCTGCTTCCAGATCCAAGAACTCGGCCACACCGGCATCGTAGGAACGAAGGAGCTCTTGATAAACCTCTGGTGCAACCGGGGTTCCTTCAATCTCAATAAAACCATGGCGGCCGAAGAATTGCGTTTGAAATGTTAGACAGAAAATTCTATCGACTCCGACTTCGCGCGCTCTTTCAATAATTTTTTCTAGAATTTGATGGCCAATACCTTGTTTGTGAAAAGTTTTCTCAACTGCAACTGTACGAACTTCAGCTAAATCATCCCAAAGTACGTGCAACGCACCACAGCCGACAACTTTTCCATCTACTTCTGCAACTGTAAATTCTTGCACGCTTTCGTAAAGCGTTACAGTTTCTTTAGTTAACATCTGGCCAGGTGCTGCATATGAATCAACTAGTTGGCGGATGGCTTTAACATCAGCCGTGCGCGCTGGACGAATAAAGATCATAATTATTCGATTTCAGGTTTTACCAACGGGAACAAGATTGTTTCGCGAATTCCTAAACCAGTTAGCGCCATAAGCAAACGATCCACGCCCATTCCCATTCCACCAGTAGGTGGCATAGCAAATTCCATAGCTCGCAAGAAATCTTCATCTACCTGCATCGCTTCTAAATCACCTTTTGCGCCAAGCGTTGCTTGTTCAACTAAACGCTCACGCTGGATTACTGGATCAATTAATTCGGAATATCCAGTAGCAAGTTCAAAGCCATCGACATATAAATCCCATTTTTCAGCAACGCCCGGAAGTTCGCGATGAGCACGAACTAGCGGAGATGTATCAACCGGGAAGCCCATCACAAAAGTTGGTGCAATCAATTGATCCTTAGCAACATGCTCAAAGATCTCTTCTGCCAGCTTGCCAGTGATCCACTTAGGATCGATCTTCATGCCTAATTTACTTGCAATCTTCTTTAAATCATCGAGTGAAGTAAGCGCAGTTACCTTCTCGCCAACGCCTTCTGAGATTGCGTCGTAAAGTGAAATCTCGCGCCACTTGCCACCGAGATCTGCTTGACGACCATCGTGATGTGTAACCACATGTGAGCCGGCAATTGCCATCGCTGCATTTTGCACGAGGGTACGAGTTAAATCAGCGATGGAACGCCAATCACCATATGCCTGATAACTCTCGATCATCGCAAACTCTGGTGAGTGAGAAGAATCAGCGCCTTCATTGCGGAAGTTTCGGTTGATCTCAAAGACACGTTCAATTCCACCGACAACGCATCTCTTTAAAAATAGTTCAGGTGCGATGCGCAGGTAGAGATCCATATCGTAGGCATTACTGAAAGATTTAAATGGGCGAGCTGCTGCGCCTCCGTGCATAACCTGAAGCATCGGAGTTTCGACTTCAACAAAGTTCTCTTTTTGGAAAGTCTCGCGCAGTGAACGCATTACAGCTGGGCGCAGGCGCGCATTAGTACGCGCTTCTTCGCGGACAATTAAATCTACATAACGCATACGCACGCGCGTTTCCTCAGACATTGGCTTGTGATCATTTGGCAACGGGCGAAGTGATTTAGCAGCTATCGCATAGCTATTAGCCAGAATAGAAAGTTCTCCGCGCTTGGAGGTAATAATTTCTCCAGTAACGCTGACGATATCGCCGAGGTCAATATCACTCTTCCAAGAATTTAGCGTTTCTTCGCCGACTTTATCGAGTGAGAGCATCGCTTGTAGTTCAGTGCCATCGCCTTCACGCAAAGTTGCAAAGCAGAGTTTTCCAGTATCGCGCTTAAAAATTACTCGACCCGTAAGGCTTTGAATATCACCAGTTGTTGAGTCAGTTTCCAGAGTTGCATATTTAGCGCGAATTTCTGCCAGCGTTGATGTTCGTGCAACAGAGACTGGATATGGCTCAACTCCGCGATCGATCAGCCCAGCGCGTTTTTCGCGTCGGATACGCAGTTGCTCAGGTAGATCATCTTCTACTGAGGCTACGGGCTGCTCTTCTTCACTCATAATGGCGAGAGTCTACCTATTAGATATTTCTCTCGTGGATAAGGCGCAGGCCAATCAAGGTGAGATCAGGCTCATGCTCATCAATAGTTTCGGCAACGCCAATTATCAGCGGTGCCAGTCCACCAGTTGCAATAACTGTTGGGGCGCCGTCATAGCTCAACGCCAATTCGGCAACAATGCGATCGACTAAACCATCTACTTGTCCGGCAAAACCAAAGATAGTTCCAGATTGCAGAGCCTCAACTGTGTTCTTGCCAATTACATTCTTGGGGCGGATAAGTTCAACTTTACGCAATTGTGCTGCGCGCGCAGCAAGGGCATCAACTGAAATTTCAATTCCTGGTGCAAGTGCGCCACCTAGAAATTCACCTTTCGGTGAGACAACATCTAAATTTGTTGAGGTTCCAAAATCCACGACAATCGCTGGGCCACCATAAAGAGTATGTGCTGCCAGAGTGTTGACGATGCGATCGGCGCCAATTTCTTTCGGATTATCAACTAAAAGTGGCACACCAGTTTTGGTACCAGGCTCAACGATAGTAGTTGGCACATCTGCAAAATAAGTTGCGATCATGGTGCGCAATTCGCGCAAAGTCGCTGGAACTGTAGAACAGATAGAGAGCCCAGTAATTTCATAGCCGGTTACTAGAGCGTGATATTGCAGCCACAACTCATCTGCTGTTGTGCGTGGATCAGTCTTAACTCGCCATGAGCGAACTAATTCTTCGCCTTGGAAAATACCTAAAACGGTATTTGTATTTCCCACGTCAACTGTTAATAACATAGCTACTCCGCTCTCAGATCTAGGCCGATATCAAAGACTGGCGCCGAATGTGTTAGCGCTCCGATTGCGATGTAATCCACGCCTGATTGGGCATACGCACGCGCATTGGCGATTGAGATTCCACCTGATGCTTCTAACTTACAAGTGCCCTTTGCCAGCGCCACTGCTTGCGCACATAATTCTGGAGACATGTTGTCCAACAGAACTAAATCAGGCCGCTGCGGTAATACCTCTTTTAATTGCGCCAAGTTATCCACTTCGATCTCAATTTCAGCTTTTGGATAGGCGGTGCGGACCTGTGCAAAAGCTGCAACAACTCCACCAGCAGCAGCGATGTGATTATCTTTAATTAGTGCGGCATCGCTTAAGTTCATTCGATGGTTGGTGCCGCCGCCCATACGAACTGCATATTTTTCAAAGTTTCGCATACCAGGCGTGGTTTTACGAGTATCACGGACCTGACATTTTGTTCCAGAAACTTCTGCCACCCATTTACTCGTCAAGGTAGCGATTCCACTTAAGTGGCCAAAGAAGTTAAGTGCGGTGCGTTCGGCTAGCAAGATCGCGCGAGTATTTCCGCGGACCGTGATTAGTACGTCACCAGCTTTTACCTGATCTCCATCTTTCTTAAAGAGCGTCACATCGGTTAGACCAACTTCAGCCAAAACGGCATGGGCGATATTGATTCCAGCAATTACGCCATCCATGCGGGCCACTAAATCTGCAACCGATGTCGCATCGGCTGCAATGGTTGCTTGCGAAGTTATATCTACTCCCCCAGCAAGGTCTTCTGCTAGCGCGGCTTTAATTAGCTCTTGCTCAGTCACTTTGTACCTACCCCTTGATAGCTAGTGGCCCAGTTCCCATTGCGATCTAACTCTTGAACAATTCTTTTGCGCCAATTGCTTTCGGTATTTGGAAAATCTTCGCGCCAGTGTGATCCGCGCGTTTCTTGTCTAATCAGCGCAGCCTTAAGAATCGCCTCTGCTAATTGAAATAAGTTAGTTGTCTCCCAAGCTTCAACGCAAGGGTTTTTGCTAGTTCGATCTTGGATACGAGTTAAGTCAGCGCTGGTTTGCAAAAGCGAATCTGAGGAACGCAATACACCTGCACCACGACTCATACTCAGCTGTAGTTCACGGCGCGTTGCTGGGTCTAAGAGAATTGCTTTAGAAGCATCTGCTACTGGCTCTGATTGTGCAGGTAAATTTGCCGCGATATCTGCCGCAATTCGTGCGCTAAATACCAAACCTTCCAAGAGCGAGTTGGAAGCTAATCGATTGGCGCCATGCACACCAGAACAGGCGGTTTCGCCGCATGCATATAGCCCTTTGACGCTAGTACGACCATTTAAATCAACACGGACTCCACCAGATGCATAGTGTGAAGCAGGTGCAACAGGAATTAAATCTTTACTCGGATTAATTCCATGGGCCAGACAAGAGGCGTAAATAGTTGGGAAGCGGCTTTCAAATCCAGTTAAATGGCGCACATCCAGCCACACGTGGTGCGCACCTGTCTTATTCATTCGGCGCATCGACGCAATCGCAACGACATCGCGCGGTGCCAATTCGGCTAATTCGTGTTCGTTTAACATGAAGCGATCACCGGCATCGTCCAGTAAATATGCGCCTTCGCCACGAACGGCTTCGCTAATAAGTGGTTGTTGTCCTTGCGTATTATCGCCGAGCCATAAAACTGTGGGATGGAATTGAATAAATTCTACATCGGCAACTTTCGCACCAGCACGCAGCGCAAGTGCAACTCCATCACCAGTTGAAACCGAAGGATTTGTGGTCTGTGCAAATACCTGTCCTAGTCCACCGGTTGCTAAGACAACTGCTTTACCAAGCGCACGGCCAACGCCATCACGACTTCCGGCACCGATCACATGCAGGGTCACTCCGCAAACTGCGCCATTAGAATCCTTGAGCGCATCTAATACAAGTGCATCTTCTACTACTTCGATCTCTGGGTCATCGTGAACAGCTGCCAAAAGCGCGCGCGATACTTCAGCGCCAGTTGCATCACCACCTGCATGCAGGATGCGATTGCGTAAATGTCCGCCTTCACGAGTCAGCGAAATTTCGCCAGAATCTTCGGTATCAAAGATCGCGCCGCGTTCGATTAATTTACGAACTGCTTCAGGACCTTCGGTTACAAGCACGCGTACCGCTTCGACATCACATAGATCAGCACCTGCTACCAAAGTATCTTTTAAATGTTGATCTGGTGTATCGCCCGGACCAAGCGCTGCCGCTATTCCACCTTGCGCCCATTTAGTAGAGCCTTCATTAACTTTTGATTTGGTAACTATTAGAACAGAGAGTCCATAAGTACGCGCCTGTAGCGCAGTCGTAAGTCCAGCAATTCCTGAGCCAACCACAATCACATCGGCGGTAGCGGTCCATCCAGGTTCTGGTGCAAGTAACTTCATCGCGCACCTGCACTAATAAGGGCTGGGCTCATCTGCATATTGTCGATCAAACGCACCCCATTAAGCCAGCCAGCGATAATCGCACGCTGGTTTGGGGTGGAATCTGTCGCAATTGCAAAGTTATCTTCATCGATAATTTGCGCATAATCTAATTTGAAGGCTGGTATTTCTTTAAATACCCTATGCATCGCAGAAAGTGACGAAGCAATATCTTTACCTTCTTTAGCTGCCAGCAGCGCCCGATACATAACAACTGCTGTGGTGCGATCGCTTTGGCTCAACCTAACGTTTCTGGACGAGAGAGCTAGCCCATCGCTTTCTCTAATCGTTGGAGCGGCCAGAATCTCAATCTCTTTAAAGCTACGTTGGGCGAGTTCTTTTATCAGCGCCAACTGCTGGAAATCTTTCTCACCAAAAATAGCTCGAGCCGGACGCACCAATTGAAAGAGGCGCGATACAACAGTGACTACTCCATCGAAATGTCCAATGCGATTTGCACCTTCAAAGTTCTCGCCGATTGGGCCAGCGCTTACTTTCGGAAAATTCTCTGGATAAATTTCACTCTGGGTTGGTAACCATAAATGCGTAACCCCCGATGCAGCAGCAAGCTCGATATCTTGATCTGGTGTGCGGGGATACAAATCTAAATCTATTGAATTTTCAAATTGCATTGGATTTACAAAGATACTTGCAACTACAAAGTCGCTCTTTCGCTTGGCCAATTGAAATAACGAAGCGTGGCCAGCATGAAGCGCTCCCATTGTGGGAATAAAAGTGCAGCCCTCATCTAATTCAGATGCGCTGGTAACTATCTTCATATCGGGCTCCAGTCCTTTCAGGTACCGGGCGGTGATGGTTCTAAGTTTAGAGCCTTACGGCAATTGCTCCAAAATCTCTGAAATCTTGCCCTGGGTTAGCAAGATCGCATCGGGTTCAATGGAGTGCCATGGTTCTATAACAAATCGGCGCTCATGTGCGCGTGGATGAGGAAGTTGTAATTCATCGGCTGCACTAAGCATTGATCCATATTGGATGAGATCTAAATCGATTGTCCGCGGTCCCCATTTTTCAATGCGTTCTCTACCCAGCGCTTTCTCAATTCCTTGCAATAAAGCCAGTAAATCTGTGGCAGGTAGCTCGCTTTCGACGATGCACACTGCATTTAAGTAATCCGGTTGAGCAATATCGCTAACTGGTTTGGTGGAAAAGTACTCAGAAACTAACTTGAAATCAGTAGCCTCACGGAGCATCGCAACCGCTAGATCCATCTGTTCTCTCGGGTTACCAATATTGGCGCCTAGCGCGATTACCGCTTTCATCGGGTAATTGTTACTGAAATATCTTTTACTTGCGCGCTAACTGGCGCTTGTGGCTTATGCACCGTAACAGACACAGTTGCAACTTGAGGAAAAACAACTTTAATTCGGGTGGCTATCCGGCCCGCTAACTTTTCAATTAACGCCACACGTTCGCCGGTAATTTCCTCCACAACCAAATCGGTGATTTCTGCATAATTAACTGTGTCAGTTACATCATCGGTGACGCTGGCACGAGTGAGATCTAATTCAAGTAAAACATCTACGAAGAAATCTTGTCCTTTAATATTTTCAGATTCAAATACTCCGTGAAAGCCAAAGGATTTAATTCCTTTTATTTCAATTAGATCAGCCATTTGCTAAAACTAATTTCTTATGTGGGCTCACGCTATGAACTCTAACTGCCCAAATATTTTTCGCAAGCAGGGTCTCGGTTAACGCAATTGTCGCCGCTTCCCGTTCATCCGGAGTGTCACCACCCAGGAAGCGCTTGCGCGATCCCCCGATTAATACTGGGAATCCGAGATCGGTAATTTCATCTATCCGGTTTAGGATCTCCCAATTTTGCGCAGCATCTTTTGCAAAACCTAGCCCAGGATCAATTATTAGATTGTTCTTGGCGATTCCACTGCGCAGCGCGGCAGCTATTTGAATATTTAACTCAGCTATTACATCTTTTACGACATCGCCATAAAAAGCGCGGTTATTCATATCTTTAGAGTGCCCGCGCCAGTGCATCAAAATATAAGGGCAGCCCATTTCCGCAACGACCTCGTGCATAAGTCCATCGGCTAATCCTCCGCTTACATCGTTAACGATGTTGGCTCCTGCAGTAATTGCGAGTTCAGCAGTCTGCGCACGCATTGTGTCAATGCTGATTGGAATTCCAGTTTGTGCCAATTTTTCGATTACAGGGATAACACGCCTTTGTTCCTCTAGCGCTGTTACGCGATCAGCACCCGGGCGGGTGGATTCACCACCGATATCAACGATGTCAACGCCTTCGACGATCATTTCCAATCCGCGGGCAACTGCTTTTTCGTATGTGTTGTGCTTTCCACCATCGGCAAAGGAATCTGGTGTGACATTCAGGATTCCCATTATCTTCATAGAGTTGCCAACTATCAGAATTTAACTTTTGGTAATTAGGCTGATTGCTTCTGCGCGAGTGGCAGGATCACGTAATACACCACGAACGGCGCTAGTTGTTGTACGGGCCTGTGACTTGCGAACTCCGCGCATCGACATACATAAATGCTCACAATCGATAATCACAATAACGCCCATCGGATCGAGAATCTTTACCATCGCATCAGCAATTTGTGTGGTTAAGCGTTCCTGTACTTGCGGACGTCGTGCAAATAAATCTACTAAACGTGCAACTTTAGATAGTCCAGTTATCTTTCCGCGTGGGATATAACCAACGTGCGCAACTCCGTGAAAGGGAGTTAGGTGGTGTTCACAATGTGAAAAGACTTCGATATCGCGGATAATTACTAGCTCTTCATGTCCAATATCAAAGGTAGTTGTCAGAACATCTTCTGGTGATTTCCAAAGTCCTTCAAAATTCTCTTTAAGCGCCCGCGCTACACGCGCTGGAGTCTCTTGCAGGCCTTCACGATCTGGATCTTCACCTAGTGCGTGCAAAAGTTCGCGAACCGCAGCGGTGGCGCGGGCTTCATCGTATGGGTGTTGGGCTCGTCCGCCTTCTGGACCCATAGAAATCGGCGTTACATCGCTCACGCTTAGTTGCTTTCTCTCTTCGCGCTCTTCTTTACGCGAGATGGTTTTTTCTCTGCAGCATTATCAGTGATTACTCTTTCCGGAACAGCAACTGGTGGTTGCGAAGATGGAATACGAGTTGCTGAGCCAGTCCATGCTGGACGTCGTGGCCAAGAGTTAACTTTATTAAATATCACAGCTATCTCTTCTTTATTGAGAGTCTCCTTCTCAAGCAGCTGCAGCACCATTGCATCTAACGTGGCACGATTTTCTACCAATATATCAAAGGCTTCTTGATGAGCGTTCTCAATTAGTTTACGAATTTCTGCATCAACTTTTGCTGCCACGTTTTCAGAGTAATCTCTTTGATGTCCATAATCGCGACCCATAAATGGTTCGGAAGCATCTGTGCCTAACTTAATTGCACCAATTGCTTCGGTCATTCCATATTGCGTAACCATGGAACGAGCTAGCGCAGTTGCTTTTTCAATGTCATTAGATGCACCGGTAGATGGATCATGGAAGATTAATTCTTCAGCAGCGCGACCGCCGAGTGAATACGCCAATTGATCTAGCAATTGATTGCGAGTTGTTGAGTACTTGTCATCTTCTGGCAGAACCATTGTGTAACCAAGTGCGCGACCGCGCGGCATGATCGTGATCTTGTGTACTGGATCTGTGTGTGGAAGTGCATGCGCAACAAGTGCATGGCCGGCTTCGTGATAAGCGGTAACGCGGCGCTCATCATCAGACATAATCCGTGATTTACGTTGTGGGCCAGCCATAACGCGGTCAATAGCTTCATCAATTTGCAAGTTAGAGATGGCTTTCTTGCCTTCACGAGCAGCCAGTAAAGCCGCTTCATTTAATACATTTGCAAGATCGGCGCCGGTAAATCCTGGTGTCCGACGTGCGTAATTGCGAAGTTCAACTTCATCAGAAAGTGGTTTTGTCTTCGCATGTACTTTAAGAATTTCTTCGCGACCCTTTAGATCAGGACGGTCAACCGCAATTTGGCGATCAAAGCGGCCCGGGCGCAAGAGCGCCGGATCTAAAACGTCAGGACGGTTGGTGGCGGCAATCAGAATTACTTGTCCACCAGTTTCGAAGCCATCCATTTCAACTAGTAGTTGATTTAAAGTCTGTTCACGTTCATCGTGGCCACCGCCCATGCCGGCTCCACGTTGGCGACCGACGGCATCGATTTCATCGACAAAGACAATGGCTGGAGCATTTGCTTTTGCTTGCGCAAATAAATCTCGCACTCGAGCAGCGCCTACGCCGACAAACATTTCTACAAAGTCAGAACCTGAGATCGAATAGAAAGGAACTTTTGCCTCGCCAGCAACTGCGCGCGCTAATAAAGTCTTACCTGTTCCGGGAGGACCGTATAACAAAACTCCCTTAGGAATCTTCGCACCAAGTAGTGCGTACTTCGCGGGATTAGCTAAGAAATCTTTTATCTCTTCTAGCTCAGCTATTGCTTCATCTGCACCAGCCACATCTGCAAAAGTATTTTGCGGGACATCGTTATCTTGCAGTTTCGCGCGTGATTTACCAAAAGAGAAGACCTTATTGCCACCTTGGGCGTTGCTCATTAAGAAGAAGAACAGGAACCCGATTAAAAGAATTGGGGCTATAGAAAATAGGAATGAGACAAATAGCGATTGCGAAGGAACGCTTACATTCCAACCCTTTGCTGGTGGATTGCCAGTTAAAGCATCGACAATTGTGGGCTCTTGGCGAATAACGTATGAAGCTTCAACTTTGCTGGATCCATTGATTAAATTGCCCGGCTTGAGAATTAATTGCAGCTTCTGAGATTTATCAATTACAAGAGCAGATTCGACTTTAGATTGTGCAATTGCATCGAGTGCTTGAGAAGTGCCGATCTCGGTGTAGCGATTTCCAACGCTGGAGACCTGACCGAAAATCGATACGCCAAGAATTGCTACAACTATCCAGAAGAGTGGTCCTCGTAAGATTCGGCCAGCACGAGTAGCTGGAACTTTCTTAGCAGCTTTCTTACCCGAAGCTTTATTCTTGGATGGTTTTTTTAGCAAATTCTTCTTCTCCATAATATTTAGTTCGTACTTATGAATAAATGTGCTTAGCCAGCACGCCGACGAATGAGAGATTGCGGTACTTCTCGTTGAAATCTAACCCATAACCAACAACGAAGTCAGGTGGAATTTCAAAGCCAACATATTTACATTCAACTTCAACCTTCGCCGCCGCAGGCTTGCGAAGGATTGCCAAAATTTCGACACTTGCTGCGCCCCGCGACATTAAGTTGGCGCGCAACCAAGAGAGAGTTAACCCTGAATCGACGATATCTTCGACAATCAAGATATTGCGGCCGGTGATATCGCGATCTAAATCTTTAAGAATGCGAACAACTCCACTTGACTTGGTTCCGGATCCGTATGACGAAACCGCCATCCAATCCATATCAATATGACGTTGCATTGCGCGAGTTAAATCTGCCATCGCCATGATCGCACCTTTAAGCACACCAACAAGAAGTAAGTCGCGATCTTTGTAATCTGCATCAACGCGTGCTGCGAGTTCGGCAACCTTTGACTTTATTTGCTCTTCAGTAACGATTACGCGTTCTACATCCGTGCCGACAGCAGCTAGATCCACTTAGGGACTCCTTCAATTTCAAATCTCGAGGGGAGATTTATGGACGGGCTAAGAGCGAAAGTCTGCCCGAAATCCGAGCAACCTTCACACCACCTGGCAGGCTCACCTCTCCTTGGCCGCGCCAAGAAGTGACCAGCGCCTCAACTGCGGCGAGGTGATCTGCGCTCAGCGAGCCACTGGGGGCTCCTGCCACGTAAATGGCGGCCCGGAGGATGCGTGAGCGGATCGCTCGCGGTAGCTCGGCCAAGGCGGCGCAATCTAGATCACTCAAATCAACGCGTGAAATAACTGCCTGCGCCATCTCATCTAGCGCATCGGCATCATCGCGCAAAATCGCAGCACTTCGCGCCAAAGCGGCAGCGATGCCCGGGCCAATTTCTTCTTCCATTACCGGCATTACTTTGTTGCGAACTCGCACGCGCGAAAATTTCTCATTTAAATTATGTGGGTCGCTCCACGGTTGTAGATCTGCTTCTTGGCAGGCGGCGACAGTTTGCGCGCGAGTTAACTGTAAAAACGGACGAACATATTTTCCATTGACTGTTGCCATTCCTGATAAAGAACGAGTTCCAGAGCCGCGCGCTAATCCGAGTAAAACAGTTTCAGCTTGGTCATCTCGGGTATGTCCTAAGAAAATTTGAGTTGCGCCATAAGCATGTGCGATGGAATCTAGTGCTGTATATCGGGCAGAACGCGCATCTGCTTCTAACCCTGATTTTTCGACAACTGAAACTTTTTCAATGATTACTTCTTGATATCCCAGCGCTTTTAGTTGCGTTTGTACTTTCTTCGCTTGCTCATTAGATCCAGATTGCAATTGGTGATCAACTGTTACCGCAATTAATGTGATGGCGAGTTCAGGTGCTTCCTTGATTAGCGCACATGCCAGGGCTAGCGAATCTGCGCCGCCAGAAACTGCAACAAGTGCGCAATCACCGGCGGTTAGATTCTCTAAGAAAGGTCGGACTGCATTTCGTAGTTCTAGCAGCGCCGAAGACATGGGATAACTCTAGACCCGACCGCCGAATGGCATAAGCCCGTTAACACTATAGATATTGGAGTAAAGCAAGCCTTTACCTTTGGAGTTGGCCTCCCACATCATCCCGTCACCTGCATAGATGGTGATGTGGTGGATTGAAGAGATGGTGCCTTTATATGAATAAAAGAGCAGATCGCCAGGAACGAGCTCATTGAGCGAGACATGTTTTGTGTAACCAGCGTAAAGCGCTGAGTTAAGGCGATCCCAATCTGGCCAATTTAAACCGGCAGATCTATATGCGGCATATACCAGGCCAGAACAATCGAAAGAGTTAGGACCTTGCGTTCCCCAGATATATGGCTTGCGCGCTAAAACTTGCTTCTTCGCAAATGCCACCGCAACCGCGCGTTGTGCCTCACTTGTGCGAATTGTGGAGCGTCCCTTAAATCCAATGTCTGGCCAAATTTTCTTCTGTCCTGCGGTATTCGCCGCAGTATTTGCCAAGCTCTCTTCAAGCAAGGCCAATGCGCGTTGTTGCTCGAGGGTAATTCGAACCCGCTTCGCACTGGCTAATTCACGCGCTAACTTATCCTGGATCGCTTGCAACTTATCAACTTCTTTTTGTTGCAACGTTCTAGCATCATCGGCAACCTTCTTGGCAGCAGCAACTTTGGCAGTCGCTTTTTCCTGAACAATCTTCGCTGTATCTGCTTTGGCTTTTGCCTCACGAGCAATTACCTCTGCAGCTTTGTAGCGCTCAAGAGCCATTGTGTTCTGCGTTCCCAATTTATCTAAAGTAGTAATTTGATCAATTAAATCTTGAGGTCCATTTGCACTGAGCAAAGGTTCGATCTCAGTAAGCGAACCTCCCAAAATATAGGCACTCGCTGCCATCTTTCCGATTACGCGATGCGCTTCTGTAACAGCTTGTTGCGTTTCTTGGGCGTGCGCTGCTGCAGCAATTGCGGCTGCAGTTGCAACTGCGAGCTCTTGCTTTGCTTTTAGGTATAAAGCTTGTGCCGCATTTGCCTTGGCAGTTAAGGTCCGCAGAGTTTGATTTGCTGCGGCTAATTTCTTGGCGGCGGCATCGGCTGCAGCTTTTTTAGCCAACTCAGCTTTCTTAGCCGCTTCGATCTGCGCCAAAGTCGGTTTAGGGGTTGCAGCGATTGCAGGGGTAGTCGTAAGCGTTAGCCCAAAAATTATGGCTAGCGCTGCGGCTTTACTGCGATGCGACACAAAACCCCCAACAAGTAAGCCCTCAGAATAAATCAGTTCGCTGATTAACTTCGGAGTTTGCGTCAAGTGTCGCTAGTTGGATACATCTCTCTTGGTAAAGAGAACCGTTGCAATCACTAAAGCAACGCTCACATAAATAGCTGATAGAGATAGAGCATGGGAATATGAAACGCTTTGGCTGCCACCAGTTGCGATAGTCGATAGTTGATTTCCAGGCAACCAATTTAAGGTACTGGATTTAAGCGCACCAACAATATTTTCGATAATTAGCAGCCAAAGAACGCCAAGTGAAATCGAACTGATTGGAGATCGCAGAACTATTCCCAAAACCATTCCGACAATGCCAAATCCCAAAATTGAGATATAAACATTTAGAAGTGTTTTTGCGATTTCCAGACGGCCATCGCCGTTAAACCAGAGCGCTGTATCTACATTCTTGCCGCCAGCCAGCGCATATGAAACTGCGATAGAAATTACGGCGCTAACTAAAGTCATTACTATTGCAAAAACTTTCATCGAAGCCAATTTGCCGACCAGGATCCGGATGCGGCCAGGTTGACGGACCAGAAGATTTCGCAAAGTACCTAGTGAGTACTCTTGCGCTGTTTGAGCCGCAAATACACAGAGCGCAACTATGCCAAGAAGTCCGCCGATGCTTGAAAATGATTGGGTTGCACCACTTGAAAGAGAGAGCATCTCGCGCGTAATGCGGACACCGCGATCACCATTTCCTTGGGGAGAATCGATCATTAAGAAGAGCACTGAGGACACCAAGATGCTAAAGAAAGCAACGGCGCCAAGGGTTCCGAGTAGCAAAGTTGGGCGGCGCAATTTCCGCCATTCGGCGAAGAAAATTCGGGCGATGCTGCGAATCATTTCTGATTTCCCGTCAGCTCAAAGAAAGTTTCTTCTAGATTTGGCATCTGTGGTGAAAGTTGGGTGATAAGAATTCCACTATCAAATGCCAATTTATTTAGAGTGCCTGCCCATTCCGCTGGACCTTCGATATGCGCGCTTCCATCGCGTAGATGCGCTTTATGTCCTGCGCTTTGCGCAATTACAACTATCTTCGCTAAATCTTGCTCATTCTGAGTTTTGACAATCATAAATGGTTGTTGCTGATCGAAGAGATCTTGAATCGGTCCGGCGAATACGACTTCACCTTTTCGTAACATAACCAAGTATTCGCTTATTAGTTCGAGCTCAGATAATAAATGCGAAGAAACAAAGACTGTGGTGCCTTTATCTGCAAGTGAACGCAGTAATTGACGAATCTCTTGAATTCCTTCAGGATCTAAACCGTTGGTAGGTTCATCTAAAATCAGTAACTTTGGGTTTGGTAGAAGGGCAGCGGCAATTCCTAAACGTTGTTTCATGCCCAGCGAATAAGTTTTGTACTTGGAACCACCGCGATCGGCTAAGCCAACTTGTTCAAGTAATTGATCTACTCGCTCTTGCGCAAATCCACCAAGCGTTGCCAAAACTCGCAAGTTCTCGGCGCCAGAGAGTGCGGGATAGAAAGCTGGTCCTTCAATCATCGCGCCAACGCTTGCTAGATACTTATCCGGAGATGTAATTGGTTCTCCAAGTATTTGGGCATCACCGCCAGTTGGAGAGATAAGCCCAAGCAGCATGCGGATCGTTGTGGTCTTGCCTGCGCCATTGGGACCCACAAAGCCACAGATAGTGCCGAGCGGAACTTCAAAATTGGTATGGGAAACGGCGAGGCTGGATCCGTACTTCTTACTCAGATCTTTAACTGAGATGGCTAGATTAGACATGTATTGAATATAGCAATTGCACCTTAGAATTATCGGTGTGAGTAAAGAGACTTGGGGCTATCAGCCACGCAATCAGAGACCAGTGCCGGATTGGGATGTAAATCCACAAACTGATGCTGTGCGCGCAGGTCTTGCTCGCTCTGGATTTGGTGAAACCTCTGAAGCGCTCTATTTAAATAGCGGCTTTACATATTCATCGGCGCAAGAAGCCTTCGATTCATTCGCGGACGAAACTGATCATTACTTATATAGCCGCTTCCACAATCCAACGGTTCAAATGTTTGAAAAACGTTTAGCTGCAATTGAAGGCGCCGAATATTGCGTAGCAACTGGTTCGGGAATGTCAGCGATGTTCGCATCTGTCGCATGCCTAGTTAGTTCAGGCGATCACATAGTCGCATCTGCTGCCATGTTTAGCTCATGCCATGTAGTGCTAACCGAAATCCTGCCAAAATGGGGCGTAAGCGTTGATTTAGTTAAAGGAAATGATCCAACAGTCTGGGCGGCAGCTTTAGCTAAGCCAACCAAAGTTGTCTTTATCGAATCACCAAGTAATCCACTTATGGAGATTGTTGATATCCGAATGGTCAGTGACCTTGCCCATAAAGCAGGAGCAACGGTAATCGTCGATAACGTAATGGCTTCTCCCATATTACAAAAGCCTCTGCAATTAGGTGCAGATGTTGTTATGTACTCAGCCACAAAACATATCGATGGCCAAGGCCGAGTGCTTGCCGGAGCCGTCTTAGGATCGTTCTCATATATTCATGAATATCTAATTCCCTTTAACCGTCACACCGGACCATCACTTAGTCCATTTAACGCTTGGGTACTTTTAAAATCTCTTGAAACAATGGAGATGCGTGTCCAACGGATGTGCCAGAACGCGCAAGCAATTGCCGAATTCTTTGAGACTCGTAAAGAGATTAAATCTGTTAAATATCCTGGACTTAAATCTCATCCTGACTATACAACTGTGCAGAAACAGATGAGCGCCGGTGGAACCACTATCGGTATTGAATTTGCTGGTTCTCAAAAAGATGCCTTTAAATTCATGGATGCTCTTCGGATAATCGATATTTCAAACAACTTAGGCGATAGCAAATCTCTAATTACCCACCCATCATCTACGACACATCGCCGTTTATCTCCAGACGTTCAGGCAGAGATGGGCATTACTCCATCGGTATTGCGCTTATCTGTGGGGCTAGAACATGTAGATGATCTGATTAAGGATTTAACTCAAGCCTTTAAGAGCTGAGCCACCACAAGCACTACCGAAAATAGACTTAAGTAAGAGATAGACCATTGGAAAATCCTTCCAGCTGCCTTCTCGTAATCATCAGATTTTTCATCTAAGTCGCGTAGCTGAACGGCAAAGACAAGACCTAAGAGAACTGTAATTAACATCGCCCAGTTCTGAAGTTCAGCATTGAAAATTAGCGCGACCGATGAGGCAATCATTGCAATTGTATAAACCCACATTTGGCGGAGTAAGTGACTTTTTGAAGCAACAACGGGCAGCATAGGAATATTTGCTGCTGCGTAATCATCTTTATATTTAATTGCAAGTGCCCAGAAGTGCGGTGGGGTCCAGAAGAATATAACTAAGAAAAATGACCAAGCAGTTATTGATAATGAGTTAGTCACAGCCGCCCAACCAATTAGTGCAGGCATACAACCAGCAGCACCTCCCCAAACAATATTTTGCGGGGTTCGCTTCTTTAATGCGATCGTATAAATAATTACATAAAAAGCGATCGCAATGAAAGATAAAAGAGTCGCAAGCGGAGTTGTAAATATTTGAAATAGCGCGATTGAAAGCAAACCAATAATTGTTGCAAAAATTGTTGCTTCAGTCTCGCTTATTACACCAGCAGCAAGTGGGCGCTTAGCGGTACGTTTCATCAACTTATCTGAATCAGCTTCAATAACCATATTGAAAGCATTGGCGCTTCCGGCTGCGAGAGTTCCACCAATTAAAGTTGCAATAGTTAATTTAAGTGAAGGTAGCCCTTGCTGAGCTAACACCATTGCCGGCAAAGTGGTGACAAGCAGTAACTCAACGACCCTTAACTTCATCAGTTCTAGATAAGAAATCGCTCTGGTCCTGAGGGATACGCTCATTTGCTCTTGCACTAGTACAGATTACTCAGCATTGTCGCCTGGTGTTCTCAGGCTCTTCTAAGGCTCATGCCTTACTTTTCACTTAACGAAAGGGGCCAAAATGACACCTCCACAAAAGCCTGAATGGATGGAACTTGCAGACGCAGATTCTGTTCCAACCATAAAGAAGTCGACTCGGCTTATTCCGGCTTTGATTGCTTCTGTCGCCCTTGCAATTGTGGGCATAGGAGCGATTGCTGCTCAAATAAGTGATGAAGCGCCAGCAAGCGCGACTGAACAGGTGGCTCCAATACAAAGTAACTCTTCACCTGCTGCGGTTCAAGTAACCCCTCAGGCATCAACTGTTGCCACGAAACCTGTTACTTCAAAAGCGAACCCAGTTGCACCAAAGCAACCAAAGATTGCAGCTCTACCAAGCGGAGGTGGAGATGATGAAAGTGAAGGTCGCGGTAAGCATGATGGTCGTGGCGAACATGAAGAACGCGAAGGCGACGACGACTAAATTTCGTAGGTAAACTCACTCTCTATGAAGTTAAAGAGAGTGAGTTTTCTATTTGCGCTCTCCTTACTGGCCCCACTTTTTACAACATCAGCAAGTGCTACAACAGATGAAACCAAGTTAACTCTTCTTAAAACTATTTCGGGAGCAATTTCTCCTAAATCGGTACAAGCATCTAATACCGGCTTAGTTAGCGCCCATAACATGATGTACCGCCACAGCGTAACAATTTATGATGCAGTAACAATGGAGTTAAAGGCGACGGTTGCTGATTCTGTACAACTCTCCAAATTTGGACTCTCTAAATATTCAGGTGACTACAAAGGTGCACCAGTCGAAGGTGCATACTCACCTGACGGAAAATACTTATATTTCACTAATTACGCTATGTATGGCAAAGGATTTAATAAGGAGGGGCACGACACCTGCTCCCCTGCATCGGGTTTTGATACCAGTTTCTTATCCCGGATTGATTTAGAGACAAATGCCATTGATGCGCTTTATCCAGTTGGCGCTGTTCCGAAAGTTGTAAAGGTAACCCCTGATAATAAATACATACTGGTCTCAAACTGGTGCTCATATACCGTGACGGTAATTTCAGTGGAAACTCAGAAGACTATTAAATCTATAAAGATCGGTCGATATCCACGAGGTATCGCCATTTCTAGTGATAGCAAGTACGCATATGTCGCCGAAATGGGCGGAAATAGAATTCACCGAATAAATCTCGAAGACTTTACCGTTTCCTATATTCCAATTGGTTCCAACCCTCGCGCGATCTCACTATCCGCCGATGACACAAAACTCTATGCAACTCTTAACATTTCAGGAAAAGTAATCGCTTGGGATCTGCAAACGAATAAGGCAATAAAGACTGTGGCCACCGGAAAATCTGCGCGCAGCTTAGCGATCTCTTCAGATGGTTCAGCGCTCTTCGTTGTTAACTTCGGCAGTGGAACGCTCTCCAAAGTTCGTACTTCGGATATGAAGGTGATTCAAAATATCAAAGTCTGTCCTGAACCAATTGGAGTTACTTACGATTCATCTACTTCTCGGACTTGGGTTGCTTGTTACGGTGGATCTATTAAGGTGTTTGCAAATCAGTAACTGCAGTGGCTGTATCAATAATTGGTGCCATTAGCGGCGCAGCAATCTTGGCTAAGTAACGATCTAAAGTTTTGCGGGCTCGATCACTGGCAGCGTTAGTCCGTTTGATCTTGTCAGCGATCACTACAAATGCGTATTCGCGATCACCGGATTGCACATATCCCGCCAGGCTTACCGTCCCAGTTAAAGTGCCAGTCTTAGCCTTTACCAATCCAACGGCATCTGGAGCAGTTTCGACATATCGTCTCCGCAAAGTCCCAGTTTCGCCACCCACTGGTAGCCCATCTATTAGTTTGGCTAAAACTGGATCGGAATGAATCTTGTATAAAAGTTGCGCCATGACGTTGGCAGTTACTTTATTTTCTTTAGAAATCCCGCTGGCATCTTTAACGATGATCTTTGAAGGATCGATGCCCATCTCAATCAGTAAGGTTGCAAAGGCAATTGCCACACCATTATCGTTAAATTCATTTCCTGACGATTTAGCCGCCAATCGAGCCATTCTTTCGGCAAGTAAGTTATCGCTCCAAGTTAGGAAATAATCCATAATCTCTTTTACTGAAGGAGAAATAGAATAAACAACTTGCTCACCAGCTATTGTCAGCGCCTTTTCTTCAGTAACCTTGACAAAGGTAGCTGCGACTCCACGTTTTCTATAAAAAGCTTTAAAGGTTGCCACTTCGTTGGAATATAAATCATTGTAATAAATCTTTAATTTTTTAACTGATCCACCTGAGTTCTTCTTAGCAGCGCTTAAACTATTAAATGCTAGGCGAGGGAATGAGGTGCGGTGCATCTTCACTGCAACTCGATTATCCATTGAAATCCATGGATCAAAGTCTCCATTAATTACTAATGAATCTGGAATAGGTCCAAGGGAAACTGACGTAGCAAAAACTTTTTGTGGATCTAGATACTTTAACGTCGCAGCCGCTGATAACAATTTCATTGTAGATGCCGGTCTTCGTTGTGAATAAGCATTGGATTCAAACACAACGGCACCTGTGCTCACATCAATTAGTGACACTGAAGGATTGCTCAGCTCTGGCGCCGCTGCCAAGCGGGCAAAAACTCCAGCTGCCGAAACAGGATCAAATGCAGATGCACTGGTGGCAAGGAAAAGGCTTGCCGCAACTATGGCAGCGTTAAACCCCAGCAATTCCTTCATTTAATTTAGTAGCTACACGCGTTGGTGAAATGACGGGCGAGATACAAAGCTTTCATAGAATTTAGCCCTTTCTAGCGTTTAATCTCTAATAAGTTTAGAGTGCGCATATGGAAATGAATACACCTGCCACGATCGGACCAGGAGAATTCTTTCCCGTAGTCGGAGTCGGACCTCATGAGAAACCTTGGCCAACCGGGGCGCAATATGACCCAGAATTACTTGAAAATGGCGATCGCCGAAATGTTCTAGACCATTATCGATATTGGTCTGTTGACGCAATTGTTGCTGATCTAGATACCAAACGCCATAAATTACATATTGCAATTGAAAACTGGCAACATGATTTAAATATTGGATCTGTAGTTCGTACTGCAAACGCCTTTAACGTCTCAGCGGTTCATATCGTTGGAAAACGTGATTGGAATAAGCGCGGTGCGATGGTCACCGACAAGTACCTCAAGGTCATACATCATTCAACAATCGCTGACTTTTCCAGTTGGTGCAAAGAAAATAACTTGCCGATTATTGGAATAGATAACGTTCCATCTTCTAAACAACTAGAAGGTTCGCAACTTCCAGAATCTTGCGTACTTCTATTTGGACAGGAAGGCGCTGGAATGTCTGATGAAGGAATTGCGGTGTGTGAAGTTTTATATGAAATTCAACAGTACGGTTCGACTCGATCTATGAACGCATCTGCTGCCGGGGCAATAGCGATGTATCACTGGGCGCTGCAGCACCTTCCCAAATGATGAAGCGTTGGCTAACTCGTAACCTAATAATCCTAACCTTTGTTTCTTTAGCTCAGGACGCAGCAAGTGAACTTCTCTATCCATTGCTTCCAATTCTTTTAACAGGAGTGATTGGCGCTGCGCCGGTTGCCCTTGGTTTGATCGAAGGATGCGCTGAAGCTGCGGCAGGGTTTACTAAATTACTTACCGGCGGTGCCAGCGATCGCTTTGGCAGAAAGAAGTTTGTAGTTGGCGGTTACTCACTTGCTGGCATAGGTAAAGCCTTTATTGTCGTTGCAACTGCTTGGCCGTTGGTTTTCCTTGGACGAATCACAGATCGCATCGGTAAAGGTATGCGAAGTGCACCACGCGATGCACTTATTTCAGATTCAGTCGACGGTAAAGATTTAGGTAAAGCTTTTGGTTTTCATCGCACCGGTGACAATATTGGTGCGGTAATTGGACCAGGGCTAGCGCTAATTGGGTTAGCCCTTCTTAACGGAGATGTTCGCGCCGTTGCAGCTTGGGCACTTATTCCAGCCATTATCTCTGCGATTTTGACTCTCTTTGTGCGCGAGACTTTTGTTAAACCTTCAAAAGAAATTCGCAAGGTTGTACGCGCAGAGCGAGAGCCGTTATCGCGCCCTTTAAAGCGTACGATCGCGCTCTTAACTTTGATCCAATTGACCAATATTCCAGATGCGCTTTTATTACTGCGCTTGCATGACATTGGATTTTCTACGCAGGGCGTAGTTCTGGCATATATGTTATTTAGCGCAGTGACCGTCATAGCCGCTTACCCAGCTGGATATGTAACAGATAAATTCTCCCCCAAAATTGTTTATGCCTTTGGATTAAGTGCTTTTGCCATTGCCTATTACTTACTGGGCTCAAGTCAAAGTCATAGCGTTGCAATCATCGCGATTGCAATTTATGGATTCTTTCCCGCTCTTACTGATGGAGTCGGCAAGGCTTGGGTCGCAAAAATTAGCGAAGTTGATAACCGCGGTCGAGCACAAGGTGTTTATCAAGCTTGTATGAGTTTTGCAGTTTTAGGTGCTGGACTTTGGGGCGGACTTGCATGGAGTAAGGGCGCTTTTCAGATTCCGTTAATCATTGCAGCGCTAGGCGCATTTGCAGGTGCAGTAACTCTGGCCGCAATGCATTTAAAAAATAGAGCTTAATCACCAAGATCGGTCGGCGCTGGAACATCTTCCATAGCCTCGCGAACTGCAATTAATCGACGATCAATTTCATTGGCTTCATCCATGCGCCCCAGGCTACGTAAAACCGTTGACATCCGGGTTTCAATATCGAGGATTAACTCAAAGTCTTTTGGCTCATCTTCAGAGATGATCTGCAATACGCCATCTAATGTGGCTAGCCCATCATCTAATTTGCCTATTAAAACTTCGGCTTTGCCATATTCGAATAGGGCAAAAGTTTCGCGGCGGTGGTCATGGCCGGTTTCAAATACATCGATCGCTTTACGCGCAGCTTCTAGCGCTTTCTCGCCTTCACCAATTTCTACATAGCAAGAAGCGATTTTTTGATCGCAGCGCGCAACCTGAATAACTTCCTTCTCGGTCTTAAAGATCAGGCGCGCTTCCTTAAAAGTGGATATCGCAAGATCGTAATTCTTGAGTTCACGATATGCGCAACCCAAAAGGTGTAAATCATTTGCTGCCCCGATTTGGTTTCCATCGACAAGATGTTCTTGTGCGCACTCATCCATGATTTCCACAACTTTTTCAAAATTCTTTGAGGCATACCACCACTCACCTAGCGTGCAGGCAAGTTCAAGCGAGAGCGGTGATTTACTTGCACGCAATATTTCAACCGCTTTGCTCATCGCAGTAGCTGCTTCATCCATCCGCTTTAATTGATTTAAGTTATAACCAATTGCAGAGTAAGCCTGGGCTAGGCCTTCGCTAGATTCTGTTGCACCAAGTTCAGAGAAAATATCGCGCGCAGTTTCGGCAAGTGCTAACGCTTCATCATATTGACCGCGAGCAAAGATTCGAGCGGAGAGTTCGTAATAAGTATTTGCGCGATCGGCACCGTGAACTTCTGGTATTCGATCCCAGAGCATTTCCTCTGATACGAGCTCGTCTTGGCCTTCATCTTCGCTCATCGATACCCCCGTTGTTTTTCGTTGTACTGGCGAACCTTACGGTGAATTACGGTGACACTACTCCCAAATTTTTAGGAAGGTGCGTTATTTTGTGTAAACGCCGTGCGCCATTTTCCAAGTGGCCCGCGTGAGGTTGCCCGTAAAACATTGTCGCTGACGCGAGTTATTTGCAGCTGAGTCGCACGGTCGAAGCGATGGCCCCAAGGGCACTTGTTCTCCATCGCACAAACCCAGCCATTGGTAGCCATATTGAGGATTCCGGCCCCTGATGGGCGGGTGTAATAGGTGGCCATAGCCGGAACGGTCTTTTCATTTGGTGCAATTGAGGAACGAGCAATGGTCTCAACTGGTGGGCCTTGGAAAGTAATAGGTGAATCGGCTTCATACCCAACAACGCCCTTTATTACTGAATCTTTTGCAAGTACATCAAAGGGCCACATCTGAGTTTCAATCACCATGTCACGATGAAATCCGAGCGCCAAATACTGCGAACCAATTAAATCGATTTCCGGGCGACCGAGAGTGCGCCACTCTTTTATATTCGATATCTCAGAGCCATTTATATCTATCCGGTTATATGCAGTATTTCCGCCAAGGACAATTAAGTTAACTCCGCGGTCAACGGCTGCTTCCACAGCATCGCGCATTTTTGTTGTCCAGTATTCGCTGTGGCCGCCTAAGAGAATCGAACCTGTATTTTGTAACAAATTGGGATCTTTATCTAAATCAAGATCAGTTGCATAGTTAATACTTAAACCAAGTTTTTCTGCCCTCTTCACAAGTGGCATCTCCATATATTGATATTGCCCCGAACCATCACCATCGTATGGTCGTAAAAAGGAGACTGAGTCCGCACGCGTTTCGCGCTTTCCATCTGGACCTTTATAGAGTGAGTAACCACCCCACTGGTTATAAGACTGCCAAGTCAAGACTGATGAAATCAACGTGAGGTCACTCTTTGAATTTGGGGCGCTAATAGTTATTGGTACAAAACTTGATAATCGTTGTGGGGCTGAGAGCTTTATTAGATAAATCCCTGGCAAGTATTTACTTGTTGCTTTAAAGTTCCAACCACCGGAAATCGAAAATTTCTCAACTTGGCGAGCGCCGATTCCCTGGTAGTAACCAGTTCGGTAGATAGTTGCCGTTGCCTTTGGCGCGCCTATTAAGGTAAGCATTGCTGCTTGACCACAACGCAGTGAAGTTGCGTTGAAATACCCTTCGATCCGATTAGCGCTTTTGCGACGTGAGAAATCTGCACTCAGGCGAAATGGCACATCCTGATTCCATTGCTTACTTCCTGCTTTGCTATTTTCATCTGCGACCCAACCGCTTCTTAAGCTGGAACAACTATCGGCCTTTGCTGCAGGAGCGGTAATCAAACCTAAACCGAGTAAGAGTGATAGCAGGATTCGAATCATGAGTAAGTAAAGGATAGGTGGCCGATTTCAAGTGGACAGGCTCAACTAGCCTGGCTTACCCTTGCCTTCTTGCAAGTCATTTGCATCTAGGCCTACCCCCATCAGGAGCCCAATGAACACGATTGTTAAGGAAGCACCTCGCATTCCCCTGCGCGAGCGCCTAACACGGGATGAGTGGCGCCGGATGGCGGCGATGTTCGGCTTTATCGCCTTCTTACATATCGCTGGCGCCTTATTGATGTGGCAAGCAACTAACGGAAATTACGAGCTAGCCGATGGAACTTTATTCGGTTGGGGCACTGCAGCGCTGGCATACACCTTAGGAATGCGCCATGCCTTCGATGCCGATCACATCAGCGCAATCGATAACACAACGCGAAAGTTAATGTCTGAAGGACAGCGTCCTTTGGCAGTTGGCTTCTTCTTCTCACTCGGACATTCATCAGTTGTTGCCGCTTTAGCAATTCTCTTGAACTTTGGAATTAAAGCCCTTGGCTCGCAACTAAAAGATGAAGATTCAACCCTGCACCATTACACCGGACTTGTCGGAACGACAGTTTCTGGCACTTTCTTAATGTTAATTGCCATCCTTAACTTGATGATCTTGGTTTCTATAGTTGGCGTATTTCTAAAAATGCGCAAAGGTTTATATAACGAAGAAGAGTTAGAAAAACATTTAAACTCTCGTGGATTATTGATGCGTTTCTTCGGCCCAATCGCCCGTCGTATCGATAAGAGCTGGAAGATGTACCCGCTTGGAATTCTCTTCGGGCTTGGCTTTGATACTGCAACTGAAATTGGTTTATTGGTTTTGGCTGGTTCATCAGTAATTGCAGGCCTGCCGTGGTGGGCAATTATTTCGCTACCGCTATTCTTCGCTGGTGGAATGAGTTTGCTAGACACAATCGATGGTTCATTTATGAACTTTGCCTATGGTTGGGCATTTTCTAAACCAGTCCGTAAGGTTTACTACAACATCATTATTACTGGATTATCAGTTGCGGTGGCGCTCTATGTTGGTGGCCTGGAAATCTGCCAAGTACTAGCCAATCAGTTAAATCTTTCAGGTGGTTTCTGGGATTTTGCACTTGCATTTAATCTAAATAGCGCCGGGTACTTCATAGTTGGGGCATTCGCCGTAGTTTGGAGCGTAGCTTTATTGCTCTGGCGCTTTGGCAAGATCGAAGAGCGTTGGCATAACACCGCTCATGCGGCGCAGCTTGAACGTGGTGAAGTTAGCAATCATGCTGCGGCGGGAGTTGATTTAGGTCCTATTAACGAAGGTTGGAAGATCGATTAGTTCTTACTTAGCTTTATTCGATTTTGTCCAATAGCTGCGCCTAATAAAACGATTAACGCACCAACAGGTTCATACCAAAATAGGCTCTCCTGCAGAAATACAACTCCAACAATTACCGCAACTATTGGAGTTATATAAGTAACGCTACTTGCTATTGCACTTCCTGCGATCGCCATAATCTTAAAGTTCCAGATATAGGCAAAGCCGCTACCAAAAATTCCCAACGCCAACATTGCTAACACGGGACCTGGTCGATATTCATCTCTTGCTATCCCATCGAATAAGAAGAATGGGAGGAGAGTTAGCGCACCCGTTGTAACTTGGGCAGCCGCAATTGATTCTGATGGCAACTTATGTGGGATAACAAAGCGACGGGAGTACGGAAAGGAAAATCCATAACAAGTTACTGCCGCTAGTAACACGAGAATCGCCCACAGCGGATTGTCGCCAAGGCCTTGCCATGCGCCAAGCACGGTTAATACGCCAATAAAACCGATACCAATACCAAGAACTTGATAAAACTTTGGCTTCTCATCGCGGGTGACGACCATGATTGCGATCAGAGTCATTAGGGGTGTTACTGCGTTAATGATTCCAGCCAAGATTGAAGTTACTTCGGTTTCGGCGAGTGCAAAAAGTACGCCCGGAATTACATTGAGCATGAGTGATACCACCCAGAGATGGGCCCATAACTTTCCTGATTTTGGAAGTGAAATTTTCTTATATTTCGCCCAAGCCAATAACGTCATTGCACCTAGAGCACATCGACCGAAGGCGACTCCAAATGGCGTTAGGAAATCAAGGCCAAGCTTGATGAAGATAAAGGAGCATCCCCAAACAGCGCCCAGGGCTAGATAAGGAACTACCCAGCTATTTTTAGGCGAAGGAGAGGGCGAATGCACCCAGCAATGATGACACAGTCATCCATACCCACCAGACATTGACGATATCTACATGCCAATGATCGTGCGCATAGATTCCAAGTCTGGAGCGGTTCCAGTTACCGAGTGCGATAAATACGGTCAGAATTAAGTGCACCATATTTAGAATCGTTATCAAGTAATAACAAGATGCGTATGCGCCAGAGTAAAAAGTGAAAGGCGCATTTGCGATCTGCATATTTTGATAGACAGTTGCTACTACTGCTGCGATAAGTGCAACTAAACCACCGAGTTTTAACTGGGTTTGATTAGCCGCACGAACCCCGCGCAAACCGAATTGGTGAGCAATTAATCCGAAGGCAGCAATCGCTGTCACATTCCAAGAACTCATACTGGAAAGTGGAACAATCGCCGGAGTATCTTCTGTTGCTTTTGGTAACCACATATCGTTTACATTCTGACCTTTTAGGTAGAAGAAGACGAAGAGAACGCTGAGCGCAAAAGCGATATCTGCGACCAGAATGAGAATTACTCCTAAGCGGTTACGGCTACCGACTACATCAGGGTGTTCGTGATGAGGGTTTGCATGTGTATCTAAACTCATGATTTAGCCTTTCCATATCCATACGCATCCGATGTAACAATTGGTAACACCTCAAAATTTTCTAGAGGAACAGGATTAGCAACAGTCCATTCCAGAGTCTTGGCTTGCCATGGATTCATTGGAGCGTTAACTCCACTGCGCCATGAATCAATTACTGCATACAGAAGTATCAGCATTCCGATCATGATTGTGTAGGCACCTATTGTCGTGATCAGGTTACCCTTGTTAAAAATCTCAGCATAAGCTTCTACGCGACGAGGCTGACCTTGTAAGCCCACGAAGAACATGCCCATAAATGCCACGTTGAAACCGATTTGAGTAAGCCAAAAAGCGATCCAAGATAGACGCTTATTAATCATCTTTCCGGTCATCTTTGGGAACCAATAAATTAAGGCGGCGATAGCTCCCGTAAGTCCTGCACCCATTAACGTGTAATGGAAATGTGCTGTCACAAACATTGAGCCGTGTAAGAAGGCATCTGCTGGAACATCAGATAGATAAATTCCAGTAATTCCGCCGATCATGAAATTCCATAGCAGCGCAAAGATTGAAAGCGTAGGAACGGTCATCCAAAGTCTGCCGCGCCACAGGGTTCCAACTAGAACTAAGAAGAGCATTCCGGTTGGAATGGAAATCAATTCGGTAGTCAACATAAATGGTGCGCTTAGCAATGGAGCCCATCCACTCATATACATATGGTGTGCCCAAACAAGTACTGAAAGGCCAGAAATTCCAGCGATACCCATTACTGCAACGTTAAAACTAAAGAGTGGACGTCGCGTAAACACTGGAGCCATCTCCATTAGAGCTGCAACTGCGGGAATCAAAATTACATAAACTTCAGGATGGCCCATGATCCAGAAAAGATTTTCATAGAGCCAACCGCTGCCGCCGAGCGCTGTGTTGTAGAAGGAAGTTCCGAGCGCTCTATCCATACCGGACATAACTTGGGATAAGAAAAATACTGGGAATGCCGGAAGTGCAAGCGCAACTGATGCCACGACGCCATAGATAAAGATCGGCGTACGGTTCCAGGTCATACCTCGCGCACGCATGCGTACGACAGTGGTTGTGATATTTGCACCAGCAACCATTGTTGAAATTGCAAAGATACAGATAAACATTATGTAACCATTCATGCCCAGCGGAGCTTGACCAGCTAGTGGGTTGTACGCCGACCAACCTGTTGAGATTCCACCAATAAATTGCGCCCAGATAAGTGGAATAGCTGCTGCGACGATTAGCCAAAAGCTAAGTGCGTTAAGGCGAGGGAATGCCATATCTCGAGCACCGATCATGATCGGCATTATGTAGTTACCAAATGGTCCGGTGACCATGATGATTGTTCCAACAATCATGATGATTCCGTGTGTACCAACAATCGAGTTATATGCCTGCGGATGAATCCAACCACCTTCTGGAGTACCTAGATTTGTTCTAATAAGCATGGCAAGAATTCCGCCAATACCGAAAATAACCATAGTTATAACTAGGTACTGGATTCCAACGACTTTGTGGTCTGTTGTATATCTGAAATATCGTTTGATGCCCAAATCTTTTCCGGCATAAAACATATTTTCTTCATGGGTCAAATCTTTTCCTTGTACCCATCTAAATGGAGCGATAAGTGCGCCAATTCCAGTCATGAAGCCGATGAACCACGCGATCATTGAAAGAAGCGTGATTTTATCTTCGCGGGTAAATAGTGGCGCCGATTCAGAATCAGCAGGCAAGAAAGCTAGCGAAAGTCGCCATACAACAATTGCTGCGATTGTGCCAAGAGCAAATGCAGTAAAAACATTTAACCTTTCAATCAGTGCTTTCTTCTCGTTCTTGGTTGCGAAAGTAGTCATTATTCGATAGCTCCTTCCGGAGTCCATGTTGTATGTCCAGTATCCGGTTGGCTAGCTAGCCATTTTTCATAATCAGCTTTACTTTCTACGATAACTTTATTTTGCATATATGCATGCAAAAGTCCGCAGAGTTCAGCGCATCTGATATCGAAGGTCCCAATTTTATTGGGAGTAACGGCCGTTTGTGTCACGTAACCTGGATTTGCATCGATCTTTACTCCCATTTGCACAACCCAGAATGAGTGCTTAACGTCTTTGCTTGTTACATGAAATACCACCGGTTGATCAACCGGTAAATGCAAAACATTTGATCTGACGCCAGTACTGCCTGGATAGTCATAATTCCAAGCCCACTGCTGTCCTGTGACGTTTACATGAATCGCATTTCGATCTAATAGGGCTTGATCATCCTTCTGCAGTGCAATCAATCCAACAATCAATGCGAATAAACAGAGCAAGGCAGATATAACTAGCCATGTTGCTGTTGCACGTGGAGAGTCACTTATGCTGTGTTCAGCCTCTGGTGGTGGATTATCACCATGATGGCGCCGCTGAGATAGCGCTTGAATTGCAAGAGCTGCCACAAAACCTGCGACTGGTGAAGATGCCCAGGTAAATAAGGTAATCAAATTAATTACATTTTCCATAGTTTCGGAAGCAGGATTACCCATCGCAATTACTTGGAATTTACTTGAGAAGTATCCAATCATTGCGGTGAAAACAATCCATAGGACTATGACTTGTTTGACATCTTTACGCTTCCACCACTTACCTTTGAAGTAATCTTGCTCTGGGCTACGAAGATCGCTCATCATTTTCTCCTTATGCCTTCACAATAAAGTGGCCGGACATGTAACCCATTGCAGACATTGCATTACCAAATCTTGCGATTGTGCCGTCACCACATGGGAATTCGCAGTTCCAAACATATTCGCCTTCATCACCAGTAATAAAGGTAAAGGTGGTTTTGGTTGGATTCTGAACATATCCACTCTCAGTGGCACCTTCTTCAGCGGCTCCAACCTCTTCATCGATAGACATCATCAGCGGAACGCTGACAAATAGTTGATCTTTGCCATCTGACATACCGTGGAGAGTGAAAGTATGCCCAACCATGTCGGCTGGGATATTAGTTATAACAGTTTCTGGAGATGCATTTGCTTTAGCTTTTGTGTCATAGCTCTTAACAAACTTTGCAGTTCCACCAACGGTTCCACGAACATAGGCAAAGAAATCGTTATTTAGAGTTTCACCAGAGTCATACTGGTAAACCGTAATAGTTACCGCTGTGTGAGGAGGAACTTGAAAATTAGTTCCCGATTTTGCATCAGCTAATATTTCACCGTTTGGGCCACCGAGTGCATAACTAACCCAATCTGGATGAGCACCGCCGCCTGCACCATGGTGTCCACCAAAACCACTATTTGGATAAACATTTAAATTCAATTTAACTTGCGGATAACTCTTTCCATCTTCGGCAGTAAATGAACCAGCTGGGGTTGCTTGCGTGATACCCGGATCGTTTTTAGCTGCTGCTACATATGTTCCTATGCCAGCGATTACAGCTATTCCAATAATTACAGTCCCAAGCGCACCAAAAACTTTCCGTTCCATTTATTGCCTCTCACGTTTATTGCTAATCGACGGAGGGTCACTGTCATGTGATCGCGTTCACAGCAGGGTACGCCGAAGTTTTGCAATTAAATAGAGTTTGCTGAGTATTTCTCTTTTTATTTTTTTAATTCAGGTCTACTCTCAATTAATTATGGAGATGCATAACCATCAATTAAGCGTGTGGTCATCGTGGCAAATCGCCCCAGAAATTACTCTCCCGCTCGTATTCTTAATTTTTCTCTATTTACGCAACGCGAATGTGACTAAAAAGCAGAGTCTCAGTTTTCTCTCAGGAATAGCCACAATCTTCGCTGTGGTCATTACCCCTATCGGTGCGCGAGCTATGGATTACTTCTCCCTTCATATGATTCAACATATAACTTTAATGATGATTAGCGGTCCGCTATTGGTAATTGGCACGCCTAATACTTTCTCTCCTAAAAATCGAATATTTAAGTTATTTACGCATCCGGTATTGAGTTGGTTCCTTTATGCAGCGCTAATGATTGGTGTGCATTTACCTACGCCACATAAATTCATAATGGATAATCCTTGGGCGCATACCTATCTAGAACTACCTCTTTATATTGCTTTGCCATACCTCTTTTACTTTAATTTACTTGACCGAAAGTATGAAAAGCGCAGACTTTCGCAGGCACTTTCTGTAATTTCCTTATTCTTAATGATGGTCCCTGAAACGCTAACGGGCTTCTTTATATATGTATCCCGCAGTTCTTTATATGAAGATATGTACACCCTTGATGACCAGCGCAGAGGTGGATCGCTAATGTGGTCCGGCGCCATGATCATTGATGCTATCTGGATCGCACTGGCTGTTTATCATTGGATTAAGTCAGAAGAACGCAAATCTCTTGAAGTCGATGTGGAAATTGCGGCAGAACGGCGAGCCTCAGGTGTCTAACGAAGAAGAGTTTGAAGCGCCACAATGGGTGCGAGATGATGCCAATCCAGAGATAATTAAAGAAGCTATTGAACTCACGCAGAAACAAAAGTATTTCCTTATCGGAACTCTCTGCACGGTAATTCCGCTTTGCTTGCTAGTTGGTTGGTACGAATTTGGTCGCGCTAAAGAAGGCCACTGGCGCGCCTGGGTTTACACCTTCGAGTGGCCATTCTTTGCTGCGGTTTCAATTTATATGTTCCGGCGCATTATGCGTGGTGATATCCCACGTATTCCTCGCCCCGAATAGCGCCTTACCTGCACAAGTGGGCCCTGTCGGGCTCGAACCGACGACCCACGGATTAAAAGTCCGTTGCTCTACCGACTGAGCTAAAGGCCCCACTGTAATTCAGCTAATTATGCGCCGAACACCTGCCGTATCTTAGCGGAGATTCATCGCCCTTTTGACGCTCGCATTAAGCGGTCGCGGATTGCCAGAGCCAATCCATCGCCAATTGGTTCGATCACCACAACGGATTTAACTCCTTTGGCATCTGCATCACGAAGTGCCGAGTACATCAATCGTGCAAACTCTTCAACCGAATTTGGTGACGCTAAACGAATCACGCCATTCGGCGTTTGCTCTTCTGAAAGAGCGATAAAGCCTTCACCTGATTCAGGTATCCGATTTAAGGAGACGGTTGCTGCAGGTGAATAATGATTTTCAAGTGAACCGCTTACTCGAATATCGCTTACGGTAGTAGAAACTTTTAACCCCGTCGAAGTTTCAATCATTTCACCAGTGATTGCACCGGGACGTAAAATTCGTGGCGCACCTGATGTGCAATCGATAATTGTTGATTCAACGCCAACACTTGATGGTCCGCCGTCGAGAATTAAATCTGTTGAGTCCAAGTATTCGCCGAGTTCTTCTTGCACTGCTTGCGCAGTCGTTGGCGAGACATGTCCAAAGCGATTGGCACTTGGCGCAGCAATTCCTTTTCCGCCGATCTTTTCAAATGCCGATAATAAGGCGAGCGCTACAACGTGATCAGGCACCCGAAGTCCAACCGTCGGCTGGCCGCCAGTTACAAAGTCTTCTGCGAGCATCGATCGCTTTAAGACCAAAGTCATCGGCCCCGGCCAAAAATCACGAGCTAGCGAAATTGCATAACTAGGGATTTCATCAGCCCATTCACCGAGTGATTGCATGGAATAGATATGCACGATTAGCGGATGATCGGCAGGACGTCCTTTTACTTTATAGATTCGTGAGACTGCTGCTTGATTAGTCGCATCTGCTCCTAGACCATAAACGGTCTCGGTTGGGAGTGTGACTAAACCACCAGCCTTGAGTAATTGGGCGGCAGATGAGAGCGCATCAGCGGTGCAATTAGAGACGAATTCACCACTAGTCATGTGCGCAATTATCGCGCCTTTTTGCGAGAAGATAACCACATGGCCACGCAGGTAAAGGTAATGCAGATCATCGCCCGCATGAATGTGGGCGGACCTGCTGTAATTGTGGCCGAGTTAATGCGCGGGCTGGATAAGTCAGCATTTGAGCAGATTTTAGTTACCGGTTTTTGCGATGAGAATGAAGCCGATTACTTAGATACTGTTGCAAAAGATATTAAGGCCACTCGTATTGCAGGATTGGGTCGTTCTGTATCTTTGCTCGCAGATCTAAAAGCTTTCTTTGGTTTGGTTTCGCTCATCCGGAAATACAAACCTGATTTGATTCATACTCACACCGCTAAAGCTGGAGTATTAGGCCGCTTGGCTTCCTTGTTCGCCGGCCGAGGTGCAGTTCGAATCCACACTTTCCATGGGCACTTACTACACGGTTACTTCAACGGCCTAACCACTAAAATTGTAATTTTAATTGAGAAGATTTTGGCTGCTCGCACCAGCGTATTGATCGCAATCGGTAGCAAGGTCAGAGATGACTTGATTGCTGCAGGTATCGGCAGTACAAATAAGTATCGCGTCTTCTTTCCTGGGTTGCCGGCACCAAAGACTTTTGCCAAAGCAGCAGCACAGAGCGCGCTGGGGATTAGCTCGCAAACTCTCTATATAACTTTTGTGGGACGCCTAACCCAGATCAAGCGCCCTGATCGTTTATTGGATGTGGCGAAGGAATGTAAACAACGTGGGCTAGATGTGCATTTCTTGGTCGCTGGTGAAGGCGAGCTCTTTGAAAGTTCAAAAGAGCGCTCACAAAAGGAGCAATTGAAGATAACTTTCTTTGGCTGGCGCAGTGACATCGATCAGATATTTGCCGCAAGCGATATTGCAATTCTTACCTCGGATAATGAAGGTATTCCACTTACTTTGATTCAGGCAGCACAAGCTAGTTTGCCGATTGTTGCGACAAATGTTGGATCTATTTCAGATATCGTCATCAATGAAAGTAATGGGTATCTAACCCCAACCAACCCTGCTGATATGGCCAATGCTGTTGAGAAATTGGTACGCGATCCGCAACTGCGCAAGATAATGGGCGAAACGGGTAAAGCCCGTGCAGAGCAATACTTCTCATTGGACCGCATGCTTAAAGATCACGCTGACTTATATCGCACCCTCTAAATCACATAATTCTCTAAGGTCCTCCGCAGCCACTCATAAGTAAATAGGGGATACTTAAGACATGACTACAACTCGTTTCCGTAAGATCGCCGCCTTAGCCACCGCATTAACTCTGATGGGAGCTGCGGCGCTTTCGCCGCCTGCTAGCGCAGCAACTCCTGCTACACGATATGTCACTGTTAACTCGGAAGGTTCAGTGAAGGTGACCCCGGATGCGGTACGTTTGAATGCGAATGTTTCTGTCGTAACAGGATCAAATAAGGATGCACTTGCCAAGACATCAACTGTCGCCGCTGCGGTTCGTGCTGCGTTAACAAAGAGCGGAATTACTAAAGGTGATATAGCAACTGCCAGCATCACCGTTTATCCAGAATATAACTACACCCAAGATAAAGGTTCGGTCTTAGTTGGCTACCGTGGTTCACAAAGTTTTCTTGTAACTATTAAAAATGCGGAAAATGCTGGGGCCGTTGTTGACGCTGTAGTTGCAGCCGGTGGCGATGATTTACAGATCCAAGGAGTTACTCCTTTTGTTCTCGATTCATCCAATGCAACTGAATCTGCGCGTGCCAATGCAGTTAAAAACGCAAAGGCAAAGGCGAATTCTTATGCAAAGTTACTTGGCACAAAGTTGGGTCGAGTTAATTACTTGGTTGAAAACTCATCTCCAGTGAACTATCCACCAATGATGGCGATGGCAAAATCTGCTGATTCTTCGGCAACTGTTGTTGATCTTGGACAGCAAGATGTGACAGTCTCAATCACAATTCAGTGGGCACTTCTGTAAAATATCGTTTATTACTGCGATATCTGGGCAGGCATTTAACCGATTTTGGTCTGCACCCCTATAACGGGTACGATTTGCGAGCCTCAAACGTCCCCATCGTCTAGGGGCCTAGGACATCGCCCTTTCACGGCGGTAACACGGGTTCGAATCCCGTTGGGGGCACGCAAGGCTAGATTTATCTGGCAAATCGGCTTTAAGGTGACATAAGAGCCACTTATGTTTTCATTCTTTAAGGCCCGGTAGCGCAGTTGGTTAGCGCGCCGCCCTGTCACGGCGGAGGTCGCGGGTTCAAGTCCCGTCCGGGTCGCGTGTTCAATGTCGTAAGACATCTGAACTCATTGGACGAGAAGAGAGTGTCCACACACTCTCTTCTTTTTTAATGATTTAAAAATTTAATAATGGCTCGGTAGCTCAGTTGGTACGAGCGCGCGACTGAAAATCGTGAGGTCGACAGTTCGATCCTGTCCCGAGCCACAACTTTTAAAAACTTTTAAATCTAGTTTTTACATCAATTTAGGTTCACCAATTAACTCTTCAAGCTTTGCTTGGAGAGTTTTTTACTTTAGAAATTAACCAGCAGATCCTGAACCTGAAGGCCCTGCTTTGCGCTGTACTTGTGGTGCACCACCACTGCGTTGGCCACCGCGAATCTTGGAACCACCTTCGGCATGGTTCTGTGTTCCAGGTGCACCCTTCTTGCCTTTTTTCGCTTCAAGGGCAGCGAGCATTCTCGCTTTTACATCATCGTTGTTAGCCATGTCAGCAGTCTACCCCTCAGATGGAATTCGTAAGAAGTAGACCAATTTAAAGAGCCATGCAGCGCCACCAATTGCCATTAATTGATATCCAGCAGTATCTGGCCAGATATAGATCGCTAACGCCAGTCCACCATAGAAGGCGGCTAAGCCCCATAAAGTAAATGCAGTTAATCGTCTAGTTAATCCAACGCGCATCAAGCGGTGCGAGAGATGGTCACTGCCGCCTTGAAAGGGTGAAATACCGCGATAAATACGGGATGTGACGGCAACTGTTGTATCAAGAATCGGCACCGCCATTAGCGCCAAAGGAATAGCAAAGGATTTTACTTGAGGAACAACGCCTGGGCTTAGGCGAATAGTTAATACCGAGATGATGATGCCCAGAAAGAGCGCTCCGGCATCTCCCATGTAGATCTTGGCTGGGGCGCGGTTCCACATTAAAAAGCCTGCTGTTGCACCTGCTGTAACAATCGCCAGAGCGCTGACCAATACTTGCTGGCGATCGTAGGCAATAAAGAAGAGGAAGATTGAAATTACTGCAACCGTACCGGCAGCACCACCATCTAAATTATCAAAGAAGTTAATTGAATTACAGACCCCAACTATCCATAAGACAGAGACTGCATAGTTAAGAAAGGTATTGTTGAATGCAACACCCATTGTGTCGGTGGAAGTCAGAATTACCGCAACTATTACGCCGGTTGCTGTTTGCGCAATTAAACGCGGCCAAGGTTCTAGGCCACGTAAATCATCGACCAAACCCATCGCCGAAATCGCAATTGCTGGAACCAATACAAAGCTAGCTAAACGAAATGTCTCCATTGTGAAATCAGTTGCTAGAAGAGAGCCGTATGAGGCGCAAACCACGCCGATAGCAATTGCAACTCCGCCTAAATATGGAACCGGTTCTTTCTGAACTTTACGAGCCAGATTTGGCACATCAACTGCGCCAATCTTTAACGCAAGTTTGCGCATCAGGGGTGTGAGCGCACCGACAAAGGCGAATGTGAGCGCGCCAAGTAAAATAAATTGCAGTACTGAAAATTCCATAAACTATTTACTTGGTCTCGCTCTTAAAGTAGTTGTTACGCAGGTCATCTACTTCAGATTTGCGGAATCTGCGGTGTCCACCAAGTGTGCGAATCGAAGTTAACTTGCCGGCCTTTGCCCATCGAGTAACGGTCTTGGGATCAACGCCAAATAGCTCAGCGACTTCGCGAGGAGTGAGCAAGATTTCTGCATCTGGCAGACGGTTCATAACTCTTCTCCTCTTGCCTTTTTGAGATGTCCGATTTGTAACGAGTGTCGGAAGTATCCGCCAAAGTGAGCGTAAATAGCAATACTTACAAAGAATTAATTAACGCTAAATCGCAGATTCAAAGCCTTGAACGATGCGCCAACGCGAAACTAGGCGCTCGTAGCCTTTACCAGCCATCTCGCCATCGCCTGCGGCAAGTCCAGATAGCGAAAGCAATACATCTTCTACAGATGTATCTGCCTCCAAGCCTTCTTCACCGGCTAAGCGCAGTCCGTGGTCTAAGTAATTTGCTAAGCCACCGTAATCGAGTTCGACGAGTGATTTATTGTGAAACATATCGAGCCATTCAAGTAAGTGTTCGATTTCGGCTTCGACTGATCCTTCACCAAATGCGCTACGGACTGTTTGGTGTGCAACTTCAGTACGTGCTTTGGCATCAGCAATTGTGGTGCGCAGAATACAGAAGAGCCCATCTTCATCTTCGCCGCGCACGCGATCTTCTGCCATAAATAGCGAGAACCACCGTGGTGGAATAACCCAATTTTCAGTCAAGATATGTGGAACACGATCTTCCATCAAATCAACGCCTGCAGTAATTACATCTTCTAAAGATTGCGGAATAAAAAACGGGGTAACTGATGATGGCAGAGTTTCTTTGAAATCATCAAGGGCTGCCCAACATCGAGTTGCTGTTGACCAAGGTGAGATATAACGAACTCCATCTAGATCTAAAATGTGCACACCATCGGGACGACCAGCCGGTGGTTCAGGGAAAACTAAACGGCGCAGCGCTAGCTCTTGTTCGGTGCGCTTTGATCCTTCATCTGCAGTTAAACCTTGCCAACGCAAACGATCTGCGGGTTCGAAAGCAGAAAGTGGTTCGTAGATCCGCAGAGATGCGACGTATGGAGTTGGTCTCACGGCAATTAACTTACACGTGAGAAATTAGGCACGCGGGATGTAATTACCCTCAGCGAATGGATCTTCATCATCGCGAGATTTATTTGAAGCATCTTCGCCATGGAGTTCTTTAGCAAGGCGATCTAGATCCATCTCCTGAGAGTTGTACTTGAGATCTCTTGCTACTTTTGTTTGCTTAGCTTTTGCACGGCCGCGACCCATTGGGCGACCTCCTTACCAGCGTTATTTTCCTCAAGGCGCGTAGGTTATCGCGTCAGGTAGTTACCTTCCAAAGCAGCGGCTCCTGGGCCACTTTGAGCGTGAATTGAGCCTGCTACCCATGCCTTCATCCCCCGCGCCGCCAGCGATTTGATCACCAAGTCTGCAATATCAGGATCGACGATGGCGACCATGCCGATTCCACAATTCCAGGTCCGCTCCATATCTGGTTGGGGAACCTTTGCCACATCGGCCATAAATTTCATCTCTAGGGGGAGCGCCCAACTGGTGCGGTCATATTTTGCGATTAAACCATCTGGAATAACGCGGGCAGTGTTATCGGCTAATCCGCCACCGGTGATGTGTGAAAAAGTTCGGATATTTTCTGCCTGTGACTTAATCAAAGCCAAACAATCCAAGGTGTAAATCTCAGTTGGAGTTAAAAGAATTTCGCCAAGTGATTTATTAAATCCCTCGTACCGCTTCTGAAGATCTAACTTTTGCGTAGCCAAAATGTGGCGGATAAGTGAATATCCATTTGCATGGAAGCCACTTGCTGGCATTGCGATGATTGCATCGCCGGCTTTGACGCGATGAGAACCTAATTGTTTATCGGCATCTACTGCACCGGTCGCGGCTCCTGCAATATCAAATTCATCTTCTTTTAGTAAACCGGGATGTTCTGCAGTTTCTCCACCAATTAAAGCGGTGTTAGCTTTTTCGCAACCGCGCGCAATTCCCTTGACGATTTCAGCGATACGTTCGGGAATTACTTTTCCAACCGCGATGTAATCAGTCATAAATAAAGGTTCGGCACCACAAACAACTAGATCATCAACGACCATGGCAACTAAATCTTCGCCAATCGTGTCGTAGATTCCCATCTGGCGGGCAATCTCGGTTTTGGTGCCAACGCCATCAGTTGATGTAGCAAGTAGCGGCTTATTAAATTTCTTCAGCGCACTGGCATCAAATAGTCCAGCAAAACCACCGATTTCACCCATGACTTCTGGGCGAGTTGCCTTAGCAATTGATGATTTCATCAATTCAACGGCGCGATCTCCGGCATCGATATCGACGCCTGAATCTTTATATGTGCTCATGGTCTTTAACGGTTTCAGTGATCTCAAGGCGCATCTTGCCTTCAGACATATCGGTTGGAACCGAGATGGGATATTTACCAGTAAAACAAGCGGTACAGAGCTTTTCTTCGGTAATTGTCGTGGCTTGAATTAGCCCTTCTAGCGAGACGTAACTCAAAGAATCTGCACCAATAGAACGGCGAATCTCTTCAATCTCTAAACCACTAGCAATTAGTTCTGCACGCGATGCAAAGTCAATACCGTAAAAACATGGCCATTCAACTGGTGGGCTGGAGATACGAACGTGGATCTCGTAGGCACCTGCTTCCCGGAGCATCCGCACAATCGCACGCTGGGTATTACCGCGCACAATCGAGTCATCAATAACAACGATTCGCTTTCCTTCAATAATTTCACGGAGTGGATTTAGCTTTAAACGAATTCCGAGCTGACGTATAGTTTGTGAAGGCTGAATAAAGGTTCGACCAACATAAGAATTCTTAACTAACCCAAGTCCATATGGAATTCCAGATTGTTGAGCGAAACCAATCGCCGCTGGTGTCCCGGATTCAGGAACTGGAATTACCAAATCTGCTTCGACCGGTGCTTCAATCGCTAAACGCTTTCCAATTCGTACGCGCGTTGCATGAACGCCTTGTCCAGCAATTGTTGTATCTGGTCGTGCTAAGTAAACATATTCAAAGAGGCAGCCTTTGGGATCTGGCTTTGCCCACATCTGCGATCGAATTCCATCTTCATTAATCGCTAAAAATTCTCCAGGTTCGACTTCGCGCACAAATGCGGCTCCGACAATATCTAGCGCAGCTGTTTCAGAAGCCACAACCCAGCCGCGATCTAGTTTGCCAATTACTAATGGACGAACACCATGGCGATCGCGCGCAGCATATAAAGTTTTCTCATCCATAAAGACGAGTGAGAATGCACCTTCTAGCTTTGGCAATACTGCGATCGCGCTAGCTTCAACGTTCTTCTCATCTTGCAGACCAATTAGCGCGGTCATGATTTCAGTATCAGTTGTTGCACCGCGACCGTTCTTTGCAGAATCGGCTTCAAGTTTCTGCACCATCTCAGCCAGATCGCCGGTATTAGTTAAATTTCCATTGTGAGCCAGCGCCAAAGTGCCGTATTTAGTGGGTCGCAGCGTTGGTTGAGCATTGACCCAAGTACTGGAACCTGTGGTGCTGTAGCGACAGTGTCCGATCGCTAAATCACCAGTCAAACTTGCTAAATCAGTTTCGGTAAAGACTTGCGAAACTAAGCCCATATCTTTGTAAATTATAATTCGCTCACCGTCGCTTGCGGCAATACCTGCAGATTCTTGGCCACGATGTTGCAAGGCGTAGAGACCATAAAAAGTTAACTTCGCAACTTCTTCGCCGGGTGCCCAAACTCCAAAGACACCACATGCATCTTGCGGGGCTTTATCGTCATCTAAGACGTTGTGGTTGAGCAAACCATCTGGGCGGCGCGTCATGGCTTAATCCTAATCGGCAAAAGTTGCGTTAAATCAGCACGCGCACCCGATGCCTTAATTAACCCCGCTGACATCGCATCTGCCCATGTGCGATCGCCAAAGGCAAGAGCCAACCAAGTATCTGCGTTCATCTCAATCACATTTGCCGGAGTTCCACGGGTGTGTGTTGGACCGTCACCACATTGGACAGCTGCATATGGTGGGATGCGAACTTCGATGGCTCGACCAGGCGAGCGTTCTACAAGTGCAGCAAGGGTCTGCTTCACAGCTTCGAGAACTTCAGGATCGCGCATATTTATCCAAATAACTTTTCGAAGGTTTCGGTATGGGCTTTGCGAAGTTCACTTAGTGAAATATCTGCACCATTTATTACTAGACTATCGCCACCAGTTGCGCCGATTTTGGTAATTGTTATTTGCTGCTTAGCCGCCAAAGCCAAAAGCGCAGCAGCTTTTGTTGGCTCTACTGCAACAACCACTCGGCCTGGTGATTCAGAAATTAAAGTAGTTCCCACATTTTCAATAGCGATATTTGCACCAACGTTATGGCGCAGCACCATCTCAGTTAAGGTTGCACTTAATCCGCCTTGGCTTAGATCATGTGCTGCAGTAAATATCTGTGAAGTTCGGCCCGCCACAAGCAGGTCAATTAAGCGCATTTCGCGCTGCAAATCAGCGATCGGCGCCTTTCCACCACGTTGGCCGTGCATATAAGCCCATTCGCTGCCGGCGAGATCATCTTCGGTATCGCCAAGTAAAAATAGTTCCAAGCCAGCACGATCAAAACTCATCGGTGTTCTGGTGCGCACATCATTGATAACCCCGAGCACGCCAATAACTGGCGTTGGCAAGATAGCAACAGATCCAGTTTGATTGTAGAAAGAGACGTTGCCACCTGTTACTGGCAGACCCATTTCGAAACAACCATCGGCAAGTCCGCGCACAGATTCCGCAAATTGCCACATCACACCAGGATCTTCGGGGGATCCAAAGTTAAGGCAGTTTGTAACGGCTAGTGGTTTTGCGCCCGCGGTTGCAATATTGCGCGCAGCCTCCGCAAGCGCAAGCTTTGCTCCTTCATAAGGATTTAAATATGACCAGTTAGCGTTGGCATCAGTTGCAATGGCCACACCCAAGTTTGTCTTTTCATCGATGCGAACCATTCCAGAATCATCAGGTTGGGATTGAATGGTATTTCCTTGAACATAGCGATCATATTGTGATGTCACCCAAGATTTATCTGCCAGATTTGGGGTAGCAGCTAATTTAAGAACGGTATCTTTAATTTGATCTGCAGTCTCAGGACGAGGCACGTTAATAATTTCGGCGTTAACGCGATCTATATAGTCAGGTTTTCCTAATGGGCGGTTATATACCGGACCATCGTGGGCCACGGTACGAGGTGGTACATCGACAATTAGCTCACCGTGCCAAGTAATTTCTAATCTTTCACCATCGGTTACTTCACCAATAACGGTTACCGTTACATCCCATTTCTTACAGATTTCTAAGAAGCGATCAATATGCTTGGGTTCAACGATTGCACACATACGCTCTTGTGATTCAGACATCAAAATCTCTTCTGGTGACAAGGTGGCATCGCGCAACGGAACTCGATCTAGTTCGACCTTCATTCCCCCGCTACCCCCGGAGGCTAGTTCGCTGGTTGCGCAAGATAAGCCTGCCCCGCCAAGGTCTTGGATACCAACAACTAGATCTTCAGCAAAAATTTCAAGTGAGCATTCGATTAAAACTTTTTCAACAAAGGGATCTCCCACTTGCACAGCAGGGCGCTTAGCAGGACCAGTTGCATCAAATGTTTCAGATGCCAAAACTGAGACGCCACCGATGCCATCACCACCCGTTTTTGCACCATATAGAACGACTAGGTTTCCGGCGCCAGCGGCTTTAGCGAGTTTGATATCGCTATGTTTCATCACGCCCACACAGAGTGCATTTACCAACGGGTTGCCAATATATGTCTCATCAAAGACAACTTCGCCACCGATATTTGGAAGACCTAAGCAGTTACCATAACCACCAACGCCTGCGATTATTCCGGGTAAGACGCGACGAGTGTCGGGAGCATCTGCCGGACCAAAACGAAGTGGATCCATAATCGCAATTGGACGAGCACCCATCGTCAAAATATCACGAACAATTCCGCCAACACCTGTTGCTGCTCCTTGATAAGGCTCAACAAAAGATGGGTGGTTATGTGATTCAATTTTAAAAGTTACTGCATAGCCTTGACCAACATCGACAACGCCAGCGTTTTCACCGATACCAACCAATAGCGCATCAGTTTTAACTGCCTTATCCCCAAATTGTTTTAAATGTACTTTCGAAGATTTATAAGAACAGTGTTCTGACCACATGACCGAATACATCGCTAACTCTGAAGATGTGGGGCGGCGTCCTAAAATCTCTTTAATACGCGCATATTCATCAGCTTTTAACCCAAGTTCGGCAAATGGTTGCTTTGTATCGGGATTAGTTTTAGCTATTGCGACGGTATCTAAAGCCATTACTTCACCATCGCAGTCAGCACCGATGTAAAGAAAGCTAAACCATCGGCAGTTGGGCCAGTCAAAGTATCGATCGCGTGTTCTGGGTGGGGCATCAAACCGACTACATTGCCACGTTCATTGGTGATTCCAGCGATTTTATTGCGTGAACCATTGGGGTTATCGCCAACGTAGCGCGCGATTACGCGGCCTTCACCTTCCAGCATCGCCAAAGTCGCATCATCACATTGGAAAGAGCCTTCGCCGTTTTTAAGTGGGATAACGATCTTCTGACCAACTGTAAAAGCGCTAGTCCAGGCTGTTTGGTTATTTGTTATCTCAAGCTGTTGATCGCGACAGAGAAAATGTAGTTCGTGATTGCGAGTTAGCGCTCCGGGCAGTAAATGAGCTTCACATAGAACTTGGAAACCGTTACAGATCCCAAGCAGCGGCATTCCGCCATTTGCTGCATCAATAACTTTTTCCATAACAGGTGCAAAGCGGGAAATCGCGCCACAGCGCAGATAATCACCATAAGAGAATCCACCGGGCAAGATAACTGCATCGACGCCTTTTAGATCGGCATCGTTGTGCCAGAGAGAGACTGCAGTTGTTCCGGCATGGGTAGCAGCGCGCGCAGCATCACGATCATCTAACGTGCCTGGAAAAGTTACTACGCCAACTTTCATTTACTTCTCAACTCTTACTGTAAAAGTTTCGATTACGGGATTGGCCAAGAGTTTTTCGGCAGCTTTTTCAACTTCAGCCAGTTGTGCCGGTGTTGCATCGCCTTCTACTTCAATCTCAAAGCGTTTGCCTTGGCGCACGCTCTTGGCAAAGTTAAAACCGAGTCGCGGCAGTGCAGATGAGACAGCAACGCCTTGTGGATCGAGAATTTCAGGCTTTAACATCACATCAACCACGATCTTTGCCATTTGCTGCTCCCTAGTCTCTTAAAACTTCATACCGGTGATACGAAAATATGCTTCTTCATATCGCGCTGCAGTCTTTTCGATTATCTCTGCAGGCAATTCTGGTGGTGGGCTCTTCTTATCCCAGCCACTTGAAGTAAGGAAATCCCTTACAAATTGTTTATCAAATGAGGCTGGCACGCTACCTGGCTTCCACGAGGCAGCTTCCCAAAAACGTGAAGAATCAGGCGTTAGCGCCTCATCCCCCAAGGTAATAACGCCCTTGCTATCGCGTCCAAATTCAAATTTAGTATCAGCCAGAATGATGCCGCGACTAGTCGCGAATTCGGATGCGGTGTCATAGAGCTTGATAGTTAGATCACGAAGTTCTTCGGCATCGGCAGCACCAACAATTTTGGCTGCATCTGCAAAATCAATATTTATATCGTGATCGCCAATTTCAACTTTGGTCGCTGGTGTGAAGAGCGTTTCGGGTAGCTGTGAACCGTCAACTAAACCTGCTGGCAGCGAGTTGCCGCAGACTGCTTGGCTAGTTTTATATTCTAAAAGCCCGCTGCCGGTTAGATATCCACGAGCTACACATTCGATCGCAAACATATCTAGTGGTTTAACAATCACCGCCCGTTCTGACACTTGACTTGGTACATCATCCCTAATTATGTGGTTCGCAACGATATCTTCTAAAAGTTCAAACCAAAATAGCGATAGCTGCGTCAGGATCGCGCCTTTATTTGGAATCTCAGTTGGAAGTACCCAATCAAAGGCAGAAATGCGATCTGAGGCGACTAATAAAATTTCATTTTTAGAATTGGTGTAAAGATCACGAACTTTTCCGGTTCGAAGATGCTGCCAACCTTTTATAGCTGGTGCTGGCGGTGGGCCAGCCAAACCGAAGCCGCTCACCTGATGGAATGTGGTTTGTACTGCGCTGCGGCAGGGTGCGCGGATGTAATCGCGTCGATGCGACTAACAACTCGAGCTATTTGTTGGCGAGCATCGCCAGTAAATTCAATTGGCTGGCTAATTAACGCATCTAGTGCTGCGCGATCAAGCGGTAGGCGCGTATCGGCAGCAAGTGAATCAAGCAAAGTGTTGGCTTTGCCCTCACGCATTAATAACGCTGCTTTTACTGCATGTTCTTTTATTACTTCGTGGGCAACTTCGCGGCCAACACCGGCTTTAACAGATGCCATCAAAATCTTGGTTGTGGCAAGAAATGGTAGATAGCGATCTAATTCAGCTTGAATCACCGCAGGAAATGCACCGAATTCGTTTAATACCGTCAAAGTTGTTTCGAGCAAACCATCTATGGCATAGAAAGCATCTGGCAGGGCGACGCGGCGTACAACGCTGCAGGAAACGTCGCCTTCATTCCATTGATCACCAGCAAGTTCAGAGACCATAGATGCATAACCGCGCAAAATAACGCTTAAACCATTGATTCGCTCGCATGAACGCGTATTCATCTTATGTGGCATGGCCGAAGATCCAACTTGGCCGGCTTTAAATCCTTCAGTCACGAGTTCGGCGCCCGCCATCAAGCGAATTGAAGTTGCAAGCGATGCTGGGCTAGCTGCTAATTGCACCAAGGTGGTTACAACATCGTAATCAAATGAACGCGGATAAATCTGACCCGTTGAATCTAATACGCGATTAAAGCCAAGATCATTGGCAATCTCTGCTTCTAAAGCTTGGTGTGATTTAGATGATCCAAGTAAATCGATTGAATCTTGTGCGGTGCCTACTGGGCCTTTGATGCCGCGCATTGGATAACGATCTTGTAGCGAAACTAAGCGCTCGTAGGCAAAAAGTAACTCTTCGGCAGCTGATGCAAAGCGCTTACCTAAAGTTGTTATCTGTGCCGGAACGTTGTGGGAACGTCCAGCAATTGCTTGGTCAGAATATTGTGCAGCTTTTTCGCCAAGTTGCGTCAATACTGCAACAACTTTGCCGTGGACGATCTCTAAACCGTTTTTGATTTGTAGGGCTTCAATATTCTCGGTTAGGTCACGGCTCGTCATTCCGGCGTGAATTGCTTCATGTCCGGCTAGTGCGTTGAACTCTTCGATTCGGGCTTTCACATCGTGGCGGGTAATTTTTTCGCGCTCATCGATGGATGCCAGGTCTACCTTATTTAAAACTTTTTCATAATCTGCAATTACTGAATCAGCAATTGCATGGCCCAGCTTGTTTTGAGCGCGGGCTACTGCCAGCCATAAACGGCGTTCGGCGATGATTTTCTCTTCTGGTGCGAAGATGGCGCGCATTGCCTTGGATGCATAACGATCAGCAAGGACGCTCACTGGCTTATTCTCCCCCATTTAATTGCCCTTCTCGGCGACCGACGCATTTAGCGCGATATCGCTGCGATAGAAAGATCCGGATAGTTCAATCTGTGAGATGGCGCGATATGCACGGTCGCGGGCTTGCGTTAAATCTGAACCGATTCCAGTAACTGTCATCACGCGACCGCCAGATGAAATTAGCGCATCGCCACTTTGTGTAGTACCCGCGTGAAATATTTTGGTATCAGCGATATTGGGAATCTTGGAGATCGCGCCATTTACCTGCGGCGAATCTGGATAACCCGATGCGGCAAGAACAACCGTAACCGCACTTTCTTCGCGCCAATCCAAGGCAACATCATCTAGCGAATCGGTTGCCGCTTTGTACAGAAGTGTTGCAAGTGGCGTCTTCAAGCGGGGAATTAAAACTTGAGTTTCAGGATCCCCAAAGCGCGCATTGAATTCAATTACCCGTAGCCCGTGATCGGTAAGTGCAAGGCCAGCGTAGAGAAGACCAATAAACGGAGTTCCGCGCGCTGCCATTTCGGCGATAACTGGCGCCAATACTTTTTCATAAGTCTCATCCATAATTTCATCAGGTGCCCATGGCAATGGTGAGTAAGCGCCCATACCGCCAGTGTTTGGACCTTTATCTAAATCGTAGGCGCGCTTAAAATCCTGTGCTGGTTGCATTGGCAAAATATTGCGCCCATCTGAAATTCCAAAAAGAGAAATCTCTGGTCCATTTAGAAATTCTTCAATAACTACACGCTTGCACGCCAGCGCATGTTCCAAGGCGATCCCGCGATCTTTGGTTACGACAACGCCTTTACCAGCAGCTAGTCCATCATCTTTAACTACATATGGCGCACCGAAAGCATCGAGTGCTTTCTCTATCTCTTCTTGGTTTTCGCAGGTATAACTGCGCGCTGTTGGTACACCGGCATCGCGCATAACGCCTTTGGCAAAGTGCTTTGAGCCCTCCAGTTGCGCCGCAGCTTTTGACGGGCCGAATGTAGCGATTCCGGCGGCGCGAAGTAAGTCAGCAACGCCATTTACTAAAGGAGCTTCTGGGCCGATCACAACTAAATCAACTTGCAACTTCTTAGCAAGTGAAACTATTGCTGCATTATCAGTTACGGAAATTGCGTGATTAATAGCAACCTGCGCAGTACCCGGATTTCCTGGCGCGCAATGCAGCTCGGTGCAAGCTGGATCTGCCTGTAGTCCTAGTGCAAGTGCGTGTTCACGACCACCGCTTCCGACTAGGAGGATTTTCATGGTTTAGATGAAATCCTTTACGACAATTGTTTGGTCGCGCCCAGGCCCGACACCGATGGCGCTCATTGGAGCACCAGAGATCTTTTCTAAGAATGAGATGTAATCCTGTGCGTTCTTCGGCAGATCGCTGATCTTTCGCGCGTTTGAAATATCTTCGGTCCAACCTGGCAAGTTTTCGTAAATTGGCTTTGCATGGTGGAAATCAGATTGCGATGCTGGAAGTTCTTCTACGCGCTGGCCATCAATTTCATAAGCAACACAGACGGGAATCTCTTTCCAACCAGTTAAGACATCTAGCTTGGTTAAGAAGAAATCAGTAAGTCCATTTACACGAACTGCATAACGCGCAATCGGTGCGTCATACCAACCACAACGACGAGCTCGACCAGTAGTTACACCGATTTCACCGCCGATAGTGCGTAACTTTTCGCCATCTTCATCAAAGAGTTCGGTTGGGAATGGACCAGATCCAACACGAGTTGTGTAAGCCTTAACAATTCCGATTACACGGTCGATCTTGGTTGGGCCGATTCCAGAACCTGTGCAAGCACCGCCGGCAGTTGGGTTTGAAGAAGTTACAAATGGATATGTGCCGTGATCAACGTCGAGCAGCGTGCCTTGCGAACCTTCTAGCAATACGCGCTTGCCAGCTTTTAACGCCTGATCAAGTAATAAAACTGTATCTGCAACATAGGGACGCAAGATTTCGGCGTAGGCCAAGTATTCATTTAATACTTCATCAACTTCAATGTTTTTGCGGTTAAAGACCTTGATTAGTACTTGGTTCTTATCGCGCAGTGCGCCTTCGATCTTTTGGCGCAGGATTGAAGGATCAAATAAATCTTGCACACGGATACCAATGCGGTTGATCTTGTCAGCGTATGCCGGACCAATACCGCGACCCGTTGTTCCGATCTTTGATTTACCAAGGAAGCGCTCTGAAACTTTATCGATAGTGCGGTGATAAGGAGTTATCAAGTGCGCATTAGTTGAGATGACCAACTTTGAACAATCAATACCGCGTTCGGTTAAGCCGCGAATTTCTTCGAGCAATACACCTGGATCAATAACCACACCATTACCGATTACTGGAATTACGTTGGGACTTAAAATTCCAGATGGCAGTAAGTGAAGTGCGTACTTTTGATCACCGATGACGACGGTGTGGCCCGCGTTATTGCCGCCCTGATAACGGACAACGTAATCAACGCGGTCACCGAGAATATCTGTGGCTTTACCCTTGCCTTCGTCGCCCCATTGAGCTCCAAGCAAAACTAACGCTGGCATAGCAAAACCTCTCCAGAGATTGGTATGAGTGGGAAGTTACTTCTTGAGTGATGTGCCGGTAGAACGAAGATCTGCGCAAGCATGGGCAACACGTGCTGCCATACCTGCTTCAGCAGCCTTACCCCACGCACGTGGATCGTAAGCCTTCTTATTTCCGACTTCGCCATCGATCTTTAATACACCGTCGTAGTTCTTGAACATGTGATCAACAACTGGACGAGTAAATGCATACTGTGTATCGGTATCGATATTCATCTTAATTACGCCGTAATCAAGTGAATCGCGAATTTCTGAAAGAAGTGAGCCTGAACCGCCATGGAAAACCAAGTCCATTGGCTTGCTGCCTGCGGCAAGGCCCTTCTTGGCAACAACTGCATCTTGCAGAGTCTGCAAAATCTTTGGTTGCAAGACAACATTGCCTGGCTTGTAAACACCATGCACGTTACCGAAAGTTGCAGCAACCATATAGCGACCGCGTTCTCCGAGGCCAAGTGTTTCAATTGTCATCAAAGCATCTTCGGGAGTTGAGTAAAGCTTGGCATCGTGTTTTGCCTCAACGCCATCTTCTTCGCCACCGACAACGCCGATTTCAATTTCAAGAATTGTGCGAGCTGCAACTGACTTGGTTAGAAGTTCATCTGCAATCTTCATATTCTCAGTCATATCAACGGCTGAGCCATCCCACATATGTGAGTTAAACAATGGTGCTTGGCCGTTCTTGATGCGATGTGCGCCAATTTCAAGAAGTGGGCGCATGTAGCCATCTAGCTTTTCCGCTGGGCAGTGATCTGTGTGGATTGCAATATTTACGTTGTAATTCTTAGCAACAACATGTGCGAACTCGGCGAGCGCCACTGCGCCATCAACCATGTTCTTAACAGTTGAGCCGGATGCGTATTCAGCACCGCCCCAAGAGAATTGGATGATTCCATCTGATTCAGCTTCGGCGAAACCACGAAGGGCTGCGATCAGGGTCGATGATGATGAAACGTTAATTGCCGGATATGCGAATGCGCCAGCTTTAGCGCGATCCAACATTTCGGCATAAATTTCTGGGGTTGCAATGGCCATGATGACTCCAAAATATCTCGGGTGTAATCCCTGACCGAGCGCTTCATTGGGCCGAATTCAGGCTTACGCCCTATCCAACCACCTTCGCAGGCGTATGAAAAATCGCCATTCCCTTCACGCGTAGGAAATGGCGATTTTTCATCCGATCCAGCCCGACTTAGGGATGAAGTGACTTCTGCAGGAAGGCGATCAGGCCGGCCAGCAAAGCGGGGCTAGTGATCAATTTGAGAAAGAGTGCGAGAAACGAGGTGAGCATTTTTTCCTTTCTTTTTATCTCTGGTTTATCTCTGGGTTGTGTTGCAACGGCATGGATCATCTCTCTTATCTTGGCGATCACAGTCGAAAAACCTTCCCCCTGTTGATAATCACGGGTAATCTGCTGAGTTATGAGTTCAGAAAAAGTTGGCGATTCGATTGAAAACCTCTCTCAGGAGAGCCGCCTCTTTCCACCGAGCCCTTCCTTTGCCGCGCAAGCCAATGCCAAACCTGATTTGTACGCACACGCTGATAAAGATCGTCTAGCTTTCTGGGAAGTACAAGCGCGCGAGCTAACTTGGGATAAACCTTGGAACCAAGTTCTGGAATGGAATCCGCCATATGCAAAATGGTTTATCGGCGGAAAGATCAACGCATCTGTCAATGCTCTAGATCGCCATGTAGCAGCAGGGCGTGGCGAACGAATCGCTTTTCACTTCGAAGGTGAACCTGGCGATACTCGCACAATTACTTATTCGCAGATGTTGGAAGATGTTTCGCAAGCAGCCCATGCTTTAACTGAACTCGGAATTGTCGCGGGCGATCGTATTGCAATTTATATGCCGATGATTCCAGAAGCGGCGGTTGCGATGCTTGCATGCGCACGTATCGGTGCCGTGCACTCGGTTGTCTTCGGCGGATTTTCGGCGGATGCGCTCTTATCTCGTATCCAAGATGCCGATGCAAAGTTGGTAATTACTGCAGATGGTGGTTTCCGTAAAGGATCTGCTTTTGCGCTTAAACCAGCTGTCGATGAAGCGCTAAAAGGTTCACACAATGTGGCCAAGGTATTAGTTGTAAAGCGCACGGGCCAAGAGACTGCATGGAACTCAGATCGTGATATTTGGTGGCATGAAATTGTGGGCCGCCAAAGTAAGTCACACACGCCAGAATTCTTCGAAAGTGAGCACCCGCTCTTTATTCTCTACACATCCGGAACGACTGCCAAGCCCAAGGGCATTTTCCACACCACTGGCGGATATTTAACGCAAGCCGCCTATACCCATCGGGTGGTCTTTGATATCAAACCCGAATCAGATATTTATTGGTGCACCGCAGATGTAGGTTGGATTACCGGCCACTCTTATGTCGTTTATGGCCCACTAATTAATGGCGCAACCCAAGTTATGTATGAGGGAACGCCTGATACGCCAAACAAGGGACGTATCTTTGAAATTATCGCTAAATATGGCGTAACAATTTTGTACACGGCACCAACTTTGATTCGCACCTGGATGAAATGGGGCGATGAATTTCCTAATGCGCATAATCTATCTTCACTGCGTTTACTCGGATCGGTTGGTGAACCAATTAACCCAGAAGCCTGGATGTGGTACCGCGAAGTAATTGGAAATAATAATTGCCCGATAGTTGATACTTGGTGGCAAACTGAAACTGGTGCCATCATGATTTCACCTTTGCCTGGTGTCACTGCAACCAAACCAGGATCTGCGATGAGAACTATCCCTGGTATCAGCGCAAAAGTTGTTGACGATAAAGGTGCAGCAGTTCCAAACGGACATGGTGGTTTCTTAATCTTGGATCAACCATGGCCATCGATGTTGCGCGGGGTTTGGGGCGAAGATGAACGTTATAAAGAAACATACTGGTCACGCTTTAAGGGAATTTACTTTGCTGGCGATGGTGCAAAGTTAGATAACGATGGCGCAATCTGGTTGATGGGTCGCGTTGATGATGTAATGAACGTATCTGGCCACCGTATTTCTACAACTGAAGTCGAATCAGCGTTGGTTTCACATGCAGCAGTTGCCGAAGCAGCTGTTGTGGGAGCTGCAGATGAGATGACCGGGCAAGGAATTGTCGCCTTCGTTATCTTGCGCGGCGGCGTTCCCAGTGCAGGTGGTGAAGAATTAGTAAAAGAACTACGTGCTCATGTGACTAAGGAAATTGGTGCGATCGCACGCCCACGTCAGATTATGGTCGTGGCCGAACTTCCGAAGACTCGAAGCGGCAAGATTATGCGACGTTTATTAAAGGATGTTGCCGAAAATCGCGCCGTCGGCGATGCCACAACGTTAGCCGATCCAAATGTTATGAAGTTAATTTCAGAAGGTTTAAATAGCGCTAAAGATGAAGATTAAGGAACTCTGCCTTTACCCAGTCGTTGGCTTGGGTAATTAAATGAGGGATGTAAGGCTGAACGTTTAACAATATTTGGCTCTTGGCAACTTGGCTTTGCACTGATTCCCAAGGAGACCAGAGCAGAACGGCTGCGATCAAATAAAGCACAATGACAGTGCGGATGACATCAAGGGCGGCACCAGCAAGTGAATCCAATAGCGCCAGCGGTCCACGAACCACGGTCGCTTTTAACCCTTTGGCAAGTAAGCCACCGGTGAACGATCCAATTATTCCACCTAAAATGATCGAAATAATTACAAAACCAATCCGTTTTATATCTAGCGACCAATCATGCGAAAACTTAAGTGAAAAGTAGATTCCGAGAACGCCTCCAGCGATGTAGCCAATAAATTTAAAGATGGTTCGTAAGAAGCCGTTCTTATAGCCAATTACAGCCGAAACCAAAATTGCGATCGCGATTACCGCATCCACCAACATCAGATTTTTACTCCTAGATATTTGTCAGTCAAGGCAATTAGCTCTGCTTCAGATTTAACTATGCCAATCTTCTTATATTTAACTTGGCCCGCAGCATCAATAAACCAAGTAACCGGCACGCCCATTCCGAAATATCCACGGGTTTTATTATCACGATCATAAAAATTGGGCCAAGTCATGCCATGTTTCTCGATAAACCTTTGGGAATTTGCTGGTGCTGCCTCTTCAACGGCAACGCCAACTAATTGCACTTTGCCTTTGGCTTTGCTGTAAAAACTAACAAATTCTGGCATTTCAGCTAAACAACTGGTGCACCATGAGCCCCAGACATTTAAAACCATTGGGCCGCGCAGCGATTGAATTACTGCCCCCGTTGTGCCATCGACACATTCAACCGAGATTCCATCTATAACAGTTTTATCTCTTGTAACAGAACTACAGGAAATAACTTCACCTTTTTGGGCGGCGGGCTCAGTATTTGCACAACCGGTTAACAAAAGCGCAGTAACTACAAGCAGGGCACGCTTCATCGGAAGTCTGCATCACTTTTAACCAGTAGCAAGGCTTTGGCTTTATCCATTTCACCAATTCCAACTGACGGACAAATTTTTGCAACAGGACAAGCACCACACGCAGGTTTACGCGAATGGCAGATTCGTCTGCCGTGCCAAATCATTCGCTGCGACAAGTTGGTCCATTCCTTTTGAGGTATTAACTCTCCCACTTCAAATTCAACTTTTACGGGATCTTGCGAATTACTCCACTCAAATCTGCGAGCTAAGCGGCCAAAATGTGTATCCACGGTAATTCCCGGAATATCGAAGGCATGGCCCAGAACTACATTGGCAGTTTTGCGACCAACGCCCGGCAAGGTAATTAGCTCTTCTAGCGTCTGCGGTACTTCTCCTTCGAAATCTTCAATAATTTTAACTGCTAGCCCTTTTATATGACGCGCTTTGGCGCGGAAAAATCCAGCTGTATAAATTAATTCTTCGATATCGACCAGCGGCGCCTTGGCATACGCGCGAACATTTTTATACTTTTTAAATAACGCTGGCGTGACTTGATTAACCCTTTTATCGGTGCACTGCGCAGAAAGGACCGTTGCGATAGTCAGTTCGAGTGGATTGGAGAAATCTAATTCACAGCGAACATTCGGATATCGCTTGCTCAGTATCCGATAGATAGACCGAGCGCTTTTTCGAGTTTCGCGATCAGGGGTCATAAGAGTAAAGTACTGATGTGCCTCAAGAAGAAGAAGTCGTACGAAGAGCCCCGCTCTTTACCGCCCTGGATGAAGCTGCCGCCCTTTCGCTGCGCGCTTCCATGGATACGGTGAAGATCGCCAAGGGTTCTATCCTCTTCAAAGAAGGCGATGATGGCGAGCACTTATATGTAATTGTCGATGGCAAGTTAAAGCTGGGTACCTCAAGTGGAGATGGTCGCGAAAACTTGCTTTCTATCCTTGGACCAGGCGAGATGTTCGGCGAGCTATCCCTCTTTGATCCAGGTCCACGTACCTCAACTGCAACTGCAGTTACCGATGCGAAATTGCTTTCCCTTAGCCATGAAAAAGTGATTCCATGGCTCAAGCAGAACCCAGAAGTTTCATTACAACTTCTTACTCGTTTGTCACAGCGTTTGCGTCGCACAAATGAAGCAGTTGGAGATCTAGTCTTCTCTGATGTTCCAGGGCGCGTTGCTAAAGCGCTAATCGATCTCGGTGATCGCTTCGGTAAGACAACGCCGGAAGGTCTCTTGGTAAATCACGATTTAACTCAAGAAGAGCTCGCCCAATTAGTCGGCGCATCTCGCGAAACAGTAAATAAAGCTCTAGCCGATTTCGCAGGACGCGGATGGCTCAGGCTAGATGGACGTTCAGTATTAATTACTGATCTAGAACGCCTAAGCAAACGTTCGCGCTAAAGCCCTTTAATTAAGCAACTTCAACGGTGAGTTCGATCTCCACCGGTGAATTCAAAGGAAGTTCTGCAACTCCGATGGCGCTGCGTGCCGCAATCCCAGCATCGCCCCAGATATGCATAAAGAGTTCTGATACACCATTTGCAACAAATGGTTGGCTAATAAATCCGGGCGCACCATTTACATAGCAAACCACGCGAACGACTTTGATAATCGAATCAACTGGTGCAACAAGTTCAACTGCAGCTAAACAGTTAAGGGCACAGATTTCGGCAAGTTCCTTAGCGCGCTCTTGTGTAATTTCAGCTCCAACTTTGCCGGTATCGGCCATTGCACCATCAACTAAAGGAAGTTGTCCCGCAGTAAAAACAATTTTTCCAGTCTTTGTTGCTGGAACATAAGCAGCAACTGGTTTAGCAGCAACTGGCAGAGTCAATCCTTTTTCAGCAAGCTTCGCGCGGACATCGACTGACATGGTTATTTAACCTCTCGCTTCATGTAAGCAACGAGTTGTTCGCCGCCTGGTGCTGGAATAACGGTAACGAGTTCCCAACCATCAGAACCCCAAGTATCAAGGATCTGCTTTGTGGCATGTGAGAGAAGTGGAACTGTTGCATATTCAAATTTCATTAATTTCCTCCGGCTAGCGCTGCTTTAACAAGTGATGAAACAAGTGAACCATCGGCTTTGCCCGCGATCTGGCCCTTTATAGCTCCCATAACTTTGCCCATATCGGCAGGGCCAGCAGCACCGGTAGATGCGATGGCTGCTGCAATCATTTTCTTAACATCATCTTCAGATAATTGCGCAGGCAGGTATTTAGCAATTACTTCACCCTCGGCCTTTTCTTCGGCTGATTTATCTGGACGATTAGCTTTAGCAAATTCTTCGGCTGCTTCGCGGCGCTTCTTGGCTTCTCGCGATAGCACGGTGATGATTTCGTCATCAGATAGCACGCGCGCTTCTTTTCCGGAAACTTCTTCGTTGGTGATTGCAGTCAGCACCATGCGGATAGTGCCCGATACGACCTTGTTGCTGCTACGAATCGCCTCGGTGAGGTCGCTCTTAAGTGTCTCTTTGAGTCCCACTTGTTTGTTGCTCCAATTCCCTGAACTGTTCGGGTGTATCTTCTCACGTAATGACTTATCAAATTCGCCAGGCTGAAGTACCCATTCTGCCCACTGGCCACGCTCCGATTCGGGTACTGCACTTTTCCGATCTACATCTGACCCCTGGCCGTAAGACAGAGATCGCAGATATTAAATCCTTTATCGACTTGGCACCTGATTTAGTTATCTCGACCGGTGATTTTCTAGCACATATGCAGGCGGTTCCAGTTGCCCTTGACGCACTTGATCAATTATTAAATCTTCCTGGCTTATTTGTCTTTGGATCAAATGATTATTACGCACCAAAGCCGAAGAATCCACTGAAATATTTACTTCCAGGCCACGGGAAACGCATCCATGGCGATGATCTACCTTGGCCAGATTTAGATAAAGGTCTGCAAGCACGCGGCTGGAAAAATCTAAATCACTTCCGCGCCACAATTAAAATCAATGACACAACAATCGAATCACGCGGCACCGATGATGCTCATCTGGAATTTGATAATTACTCACTTGTCGCAGGTAAACCTGGACCTTGCGATATCGCAATTGGCGTAACTCACGCACCATATTTAAGAATTTTAGAAGGTATGGCGAGCGATGGCTTAGATGCCATCTTTGCGGGACACACGCACGGCGGACAAGTTCGTCTGCCACTGCCTGGTGGTTCACGCGCGCTAACGACAAATTGTGACTTACCAACTTGGCGTGCGCGGGGGTTAACTAAATTTGGAGACGAGCCTTATCTACATGTGTCAGCTGGAATGGGAACAAGTCCTTTTGCCAGAATTCGCGTAGCAAGTCCGCCAGAAGTAAGTTTGGTAACGCTCACTTCAAATTCGCAATATCAGCGTCAACCATAAGTTCGGCTAACTCTTTCCAATGAGTTTTAGCTTTCCAGCCTAAAGCTTTTTCCACCTTAGTTGGATCACCAATAAGCGCATCAACTTCCGTTGGGCGGATGTATTTCTTATCGGTCTCAACATGGTCTTGCCAATTTAAACCGGCGCGTGCAAAGGCTGCTTCAGCAAAGTCTTTAACTGTTGCTCCAACACCTGTCGCAACTACGTAATCTGAAGGCTTATCTTGCTGCAACATCAACCACATAGATTCAACATATTCTTTGGCATAACCCCAGTCGCGCACAGCGGTGAGATTTCCAAGAAATACCTTGTCCTGCTTGCCGGCCTTGATGGCAGCTACTGCGCGAGTGATCTTACGTGTTACGAAGGTTTCGCCACGTCGTGGTGATTCGTGGTTAAACAAAATTCCGTTTGTGGCGTGCATTCCGTAACCATCGCGATAGTTAACTGTGCACCAGTAAGCCATCAACTTTGCTGCTGCATACGGTGATTGTGGACGGAACATTGAAACTTCGTTTTGAGGTGGTGGAGTTGAGCCGTAAAGCTCAGAAGTTGATGCTTGATAGAAGCGAGTATCGATATCTGCTGAGCGGATAGCTTCAAGAAGTCCAACTGCACCGACGGCATCTACCTGACCGGTGTATTGCGGCATAGTGAAAGAAACCTGAACGTGTGATTGTGCGCCTAGGTTATAAACCTCAGTGGGTTTGATTTCGCGAATTAAATTGGTAAGTCCAACGCCATCGATGAGATCGCCGTAGTGCAAGAAAAGCTTTGGGTTTTTAGCGTGTGGATCTTCATAAATGTGATCGATGCGAGAAGTGTTAAATGTTGATGAGCGGCGGATAAGTCCGTGTACTTCGTAGCCCTTAGCGAGCAAAAATTCTGCAAGGTATGAACCATCTTGGCCGGTTACACCAGTGATGAAAGCAACTTTTCTACTCATCGTCGACTTACTCCCTTTGCAGTTGCATCGAGATACCACTCGATGGTTGTAGCGATTCCGTCTCGTAGTGAGATCGCAGGCTCCCAACCTAGCGATTTAACCTTTGTAACATCAAGAACCTTGCGTGGTGTTCCGTCGGGTTTTGATGAATCCCAGGCAATTTCGCCAATAAAACCGGCAAGCTCGGCCACAAGTTCAGCAAGGGCTTTAATAGTTAAATCTTCCCCGCTACCGATATTCAAGTGCTGTGCTGAATCATATTTTTGACCAGCTAGAACAACTGCGGATGCTAAATCATCCACATGTAAAAATTCGCGCATTGGAGAGCCAGTGCCCCACAACGTTTCTTTGGCGCGACCTTCGGCATGTGCTTCAACGAAGCGACGAATAAATGCCGGCAGAACGTGCGAACCTTGAAGTTCAAAGTTATCGCGGGGTCCATAAAGATTTGTCGGCATGAGTGAAATCCACTTGCGGCCATATTCTTTGCGGAAAGATTTAATTAATTCGATTCCTGCAATCTTGGCGATTGCGTAAGCCGAATTAGTCTCTTCCAGCGGTCCAGTTAATAGATACTCTTCTTTAATTGGTTGCGCGCAATCACGTGGGTAAATACAACTTGATCCAAGAAATATAAATTTCTCAACATCAGCGGCGTGCGCAGCCTCCATCAAATTACTTTGAATTCGCACGTTATCGGCTAAGAACTCAACTGGAAATGCATTATTGGCGCCAATACCGCCAACTTTCGCCGCGGCATCTACGACTATTACAGGTTTGGCTTTCTTGATAAATGCGATGGTGGCATCGCGATCTAGGAGATCGCAGACGTTGCGGTTGATACCGATTACTTTTTCGCCAGCTTTTTCATAAGCGCGAACTATCGCCGAACCAGCAAGACCTGTGGAACCTGCGACAACAACGGACATGCGATGAGTCTACAGGCGAGGCGTTACTGAATTAGCGAGTGAATTCAGCAGCAATGAGTTCTGCGATTTGTGCCGTATTTAGCGCTGCACCTTTGCGCAGATTATCGCCGCAGACAAATAAATCGATTGATTTAGGGTTATCCAACGACTGACGTACGCGACCGACCCAAGTTGGATCAGTTCCTACAACATCTGCCGGAGTTGGAAATTCCTTCTTCTCTGGATTGTCATAAAGCAATACGCCTTCTGCTTTATTAAGTGCAGATTGCGCCTCCTTGCGAGTAACAACTTTAGAGAAAGTTGCATGCACGGTAAGTGAATGAGTTGTGATTACCGGAACGCGCACACATGTAACTGCGACCTTAAGTTTTGGCATGCCAAGAATCTTGCGTGATTCATTACGAACCTTTAGTTCTTCAGATGAATAACCAGCCTCTTTCAGAGAACCAGCCCATGGGACAACGTTCATGGCAAGTGGTGCAGGAAATGGTCCCAAATCCTTGATTACGTCGCGAAGATCTTTAGCTACTGAACCAAGGTTCTTTCCGGCAACTTTTGAAATCTGATCGTGAAGTGCATCAATACCTAGTTGGCCCGCACCTGATGCTGCTTGGTAAGAAGAGACAACAAGTTCCTTTAGACCAAATTTCTTATTAAGAGCTCCCATAGCAACGATCATGGACAGTGTTGTGCAGTTTGGATTAGAGATAATTCCCTTAGGACGATTTTTGATTTCTTTAGGGTTTACTTCCGGGACAACTAATGGAACTTTCTTATCCATGCGGAAAGCACCAGAGTTATCTACAACAACTGCGCCACGTTTGGCAGCGATTGGTGCCCATTCAGCAGAGATCTCATCTGGAACATCGAACATAGCGATATCGATCCCATCAAATGCTTCGGGAGAAAGCGCGACAACGGTTAGCTCTTCACCGCGACAAGTTAACTTCTTGCCAGCGCTGCGTGCAGAAGCAATTAAACGAATCTCACCATAAACATTTTTACGTTTGCTTAAAATATCTAGCATCACCGTTCCGACTGCGCCGGTTGCACCGACTACAGCAAGCGAAGGTAACTTCTTCTCGCTCTTTGTCTTCTTAACAACCCTGGCTTTTTTCTTAGTCATCGTCCCGATCCTCCATAAACAACTGCTTCTACTTGATCAGCATCCAGACCGAATGCGGTATGTGCCGCGCGAACGCCCTTTTCTAGGTCACTTTCGCGACAGATAATAGAAATTCGGATTTCAGATGTTGAAATCATTTCAATATTGAGTCCAGCCTCAGCCATCGCAGCAAAGAAGGTTGCGGTTACGCCCGGATGTGAGCGCATTCCTGCGCCAACTAATGAGAGTTTGCCGATGGAATCATCGTATTGAATTGAGGCAAAGCCAACTTCGCCTTGAATACGTTGCAAAATCGCTGTGGCATTAGCACCTTCTGCTTTTGGAACAGTAAAAGAGATATCAGTTAGTCCAGTTGCAGCAGCAGATACGTTCTGCACAATCATGTCGATATTAATATCGGCATCAGCGATTGCTTGGAAAATGCGCGCTGCAATACCTGTGCGGTCGGGAACGCCAACAATCGTTATCTTTGCCTCGGTCTTATCGTGTGCGATTCCCGAGATGATTGCTTGCTCCATGTTTCCTCCTTCAGGATGGTTTTCAACCACCCAGGTTCCTTCGTTTGGTGAAAATGATGAACGTACGTGAATTGGTAAGTTGTATCGACGTGCATATTCAACGCAGCGCAAGTGCAGAACTTTCGCACCAGCTGCAGCTAGCTCTAACATCTCTTCATAAGTAACAGTCTTTAATTTGCGCGCACTTGGAACAACGCGAGGATCCGCGCTAAAGACGCCATCAACATCGGTGTAAATTTCACAGACATCGGCATCAAGGGCGGCTGCAAGTGCAACTGCAGTTGTGTCGGATCCACCGCGACCGAGTGTTGTAATGTCTTTTGTATCTTGCGAAATTCCTTGAAAGCCAGCAACGATTGCAATCGCACCGTCATCGAGCGCTTCTTGAATTCGCCCTGGCGTTACATCGATGATGCGCGCGCGACCATGAGCCGAATCTGTAATAACTCCGGCTTGCGAACCAGTAAAGGATCGCGCTTCATGTCCTAAATTTGAAATCGCCATGGCAAGTAGCGCCATAGAAATTCGTTCTCCGGCAGTTAGCAACATATCAAGTTCGCGTCCGCCCGGAATTGGGGTAACGGCGTTAGCTAAATCGATCAATTCATCGGTTGTATCGCCCATTGCGCTAACGACGACAACGACCTGGTTGCCATCTTTCTTCGCTGCCACGATGCGGGCAGCCACGCGCTTCATGCCCTCGGCATCGGCGACGGAGGATCCGCCATATTTCTGAACGATCAGTCCCATGGGTTAATAGTGAAGCAATATCTATTTTAGGGCTACCTAATTTCAGCAAATCTCAATTAATGAGACAGGCATCCGTTCAAATAGTGAGACGGTTAGCCTTCTACGTTACGGCGGCCCTCAAAGGCGCGGCCGAGCGTTACTTCATCTGCATATTCCAAGTCGCCACCAACCGGCAGGCCGCTGGCCAATCGAGAAGTCTTTATCCCGAGCGGTTTAATCAAGCGAGCTAGATAAGTAGCAGTTGCTTCGCCCTCGAGGTTGGGATCGGTCGCCAAGATAACTTCGGTGATATTTGAATCAGATAAACGAACCATTAACTCGCGAATGCGCAATTGATCAGGGCCAATTCCATCGATCGGACTAATCGCACCACCTAAGACGTGATACTTGCCACGGAATTCGCGGGTGCGCTCGATTGCGATGACATCTTTACTCTCTTCAACAACGCAAATTGCTGATGGATCGCGGCGTGGATCGCGACAGATGCGGCATTCAGCCTCTTCGGAAACGTTGCCACATTGATCGCAGAAGCGAACGCGTTCTTTTACTGTACGAATTGCATCGATCAAAGCAAGTGCCGCATCGCCATCGCTCTGCAAAATATGAAATGCAATTCTTTGTGCGCTCTTTGGTCCAATACCAGGCAAGCGACCTAGCGCATCGATGAGATCTTGGATCGCACCTTCATACATGCCAGCGCTCATTAACTCTTATTCTTTTCGTTGATCACAGTTGCGCCAAGTTCAGCAGCAAGCAGTGCTGCACCCGATAACAAGTTCTTATCTGATGGCGCTTCATCTTTACGAACCGCGCGCGCTTCAGGAGTTGATGTTGTATCAATAGAAGCATCCACAACGACTTCGATCTTGCGATCAATGCCGACTATTTCGATAAAAGCTTGGCGCAGAATTTCATCTGATTCAGAGCGAACAAATGAATCTCGGGCGCCGGCGTTAACAATGCCTATTGTTATTAGCTTCTCGTCAATCGCGACGATTTGGGCTGAGGCTGAAAGTAAGGACCAGGTTAGGCGACGGCGCTTCTTCACGTTTTCGATTACATCTGGCCACAAGCGGCGCAAACCAGCGATATCCATAACTTTGTTTTTCTCCGAAGCAGGTTGGCTCGTCGACTCGGGAACTTTTTCTGACTTCACAGAAACTGCTTGGCTTGGCGACTCGGGAAAAGCTTCTTTAGAGTCGCCTCCGCCAACAGTTTCTTTTGAAGTCTCTGCTGGTACAGGTGCAGCAACTTTGGATTTCGCGACAGCTGGGGTTGGTGCAGCAACTGGTGCCGGTGTTGAAATATTTTCGACGCGCTCTAGGCGTTCGATTCGGGAGAGCATTCCTGCTTCGGTGTTATCGCCACCTGGCAATAACATACGGCCGCAGATGAGTTCGAGAATTAAACGTGGCGCAGTTGCACCGCGCATTTGAGTTAAACCTTCAGCAGCAACATCTGCGCAACGAGATAAGTTTGCGGCGCCGATGTTGGTTGCTTGGGTGCGCATACGTTCTAACTGATCATCAGGTAGTTCGCGCAAAATAGAATTAGCGTTAGTTGAAGCGAGTGCATCAACGATCATCAGATCGCGCAGGCGTTCAAGGAAATCACTTGCAAAGCGACGTGGATCGTGGCCTGATTCGATTACGCGATCAACGGTTTTAAATAACGTTGCGCCATCACGTGCGGCGAGTGCATCAACAGCATCATCTAGTAGCGCACCATCGGTGAAGCCAAGCAATTGAATTGCAATTTCGTAGCTAACCCCGTCGGGACCAGCACCGGCTAATAGCTGGCCTAGGACGGAAAGGGCATCACGAACTGATCCCCCGCTTGCGCGCACAACTAAAGGAATAACGCCTTTAGCAACAGTTGCGCCTTCTTCTTTGCAAATCTTTTCAAGGTGTTCGGCCAAGATTCCAGGCGGAACTAAGCGGAATGGATAGTGGTGAGTACGTGAACGAATAGTTGAAATCAACTTTTCTGGTTCGGTTGTTGCAAAGATAAAAATAACGTGGGGAGGTGGCTCTTCCACAACTTTCAAGAGCGCATTGGCGGCTCCTGGTCCGAGCTGATGGGCTTCATCGATGATGTAAATCTTGTAACGGCTTTGGACTGGTGCAAAGAATGCTTTATCGCGCAGATCGCGCGCATCATCGACTAAACCGTGGGTCGCCGCATCTAATTCAATAACATCAAGTGATCCTGGACCATTTGCAACTAAATCCTTACATGATTGGCAAAGGCCGCAAGGAGTTGGGGTTGGACCTTGTTCGCAGTTAAGCGAGCGCGCCATGATGCGAGCGCTAGAAGTTTTTCCGCAACCACGTGGTCCGCTAAATAGATATGCGTGATGTGTCTTGCCAGAAGTGAGTGCGTTCGAGAGTGGAACAGTCACATGTTCTTGTCCGATCACATCTGCAAATACAGATGGTCGATACTTGCGATACAACGCGAGTGACATATTCACTCCTCTCTTCTGCGCTTTAAATTCTTCACAATCTTAAGGGACCCCCCACGCACCCATTAGAGCGCGCCTACCCTTGCTGTATTCCTACCCTGGGGGAGTTCAGCGCGGTAATGCCGCGTGAGGGATCTGGCGTAATCATAGTTATTACCCCGTTACCCTTAGCCAGTCGGGAGCGATCCCGCCAGGAGGATTCGCATAGCGGCCGAGTGCGCACGCTTGGAAAGCGTGTAAAGGGCAACCTTTCGAGGGTTCAAATCCCTCATCCTCCGCCAGATTTGAGAAGCTTAGAAGGCCCTTATGGGCCTAAGTTCCAAAAGGGTGTCAACTTTTTGGTACGCCACCGGAGTTAATGCGTACAAGTTATTTCCAGTCCATAGACCGTACGCATTTGTCGCTGTTTGATCATCTTGAGAAGAACTCCACCAAATTCGGCCGGTGACGTACATTTGATCAGAAACATTCGCAAAGATAAGTTTCAATTCATACAACGAAGGCAGGAACCAATCATTTTTACTACCGCCGGTATATAGTCTTGCAAGCCCAGCCGCAAAGTCACAACTTGCCATGCTTGTGCACGCACCTTGTTGGGTGACAATTGCTTCGGAGTTCGCAAAACCTGTTCCAATTGCTACACCTTGAGCGCCTGCAACCTTCGTTGTATCTGTTTTTGCCCACTTAATGTCTGGGCCGTCACGAAAAACTTCATAAACACCACGCCAATTTAAATTTGCAACTTCGAGATAATGACAGGAGCTTCCACACGGAGCACCTGTCATTGTGAATCCCGCTTCTGAATAGTAATAAACAACACCGCCACCAGGACCAGTAGATCCAATCTGACATTTACCGCCGAGAGCACATGAAAGAGAGCTTCCGGAATCTCCCGCATCACCTTTTGCACCTGTGGCACCCGTTGCACCAGAAGCTCCCTGTCCTCCGTTTGCACCATTGGCTCCTGGAAAACCAGGTATACCTTGAATGCCTTGCGAGCCAGCTGGACCAACGATTGAAAATCCGATTGGCCAAGTATTTTCTAAAGTTTTTGGTCCAAATAAATATTTTGTTGCAGTATTTATATACACATCACCAGGTGCACCTAATAAATCTTGAGGATCCAAGGTTCCATTCCAAAGCGTTTTCCCATCGATGCCGTTTCGGCCATTGAGCCCGGCTGCTCCAGTTAGGCCAATTGGACCTTGCGCTGCTTGGCTATTAATAAGAAGCTCTTTAGAAGTTTTGGGACATTTTTTACTTGACGGGTGAGTCACATTTTTACTTTTAAGGTCTACGCACAACAAATACTTACTTGCCGTGGAGTTTAGATCCGATGCAACCGATGGAAGTGCAGCAAATGCAAGTAAAAGACTTAAACTAATTAAAGTCTTTCTGGAACGAAGGCTTCTCATTTGTAAAATTCTCATGGTTATAGACTCAACTCTTTTCCCCATAAACACACTTATGTACTTGGTTTTGCCAAGGTACTTAACTTGGCTTAACCAAGGTTTGATTAAATATTTTTCAAACCCTTATTGAGCGATTGAATTTCTGCCATTATGGTCATATGAGTAAAGGCAAAATTATCCTTATTGAAGATGATTCCTTTACGCGAGCAGTACTTGGTGATGCACTAGTACTGCAGGGGTTCGATGTTAAAGCTCGAGTTGCCACTGCGGTTGAAGCAATGAAAGCCCAACAATTACACAATCCTGATGTTGCAATCCTCGATTTCGATTTAGGGCTTGGACCGACAGGAATCGATGTTGCAGTCGCAATGCGCAAGAATAATCCGACTATTGGCTTGGTCTTCTTAACAACATATAAAGATCCTCGCCTTATAGGTCAAGCAGTTCCGAATTTGCCTGAAGGGGCAATTTATTTAAATAAATTAGATATGGGATCTACGGCATCCATCGCAGAACAAGTCTCTCTTGCGCTTATCAAACCCACGCAAAAACGTTCTGTCCCGTGGATAAGGAGCAGCCCACTCGGTGGAATGTCGCTTAACCAAGTAGAAATATTGAAAGATATCTCTGAAGGAATGAGCACAAAAGAAATTGCTAGAAAACGTGATGTATCAGAGCAGGCGATAGAGCAAAGTATCTCGAGAATCATGCGGCATCTTGGTATCGAAAAAACTGCGGATACCCATCAAAGAGTAAAAATCGTCCGTGCGTACTTTGACAATAAGGGTCAGGGAACCTAAATTTCAAATTTATCTTTCTTAAGTTGGCGGACATTTGCAATTACCGCCCCTATTTCAACAATTGTTGCGGTTCTATCGGCAGATCATGAAACTCCGAATTTCAGAACACTTACAGCTTGGATTCTTGTTGGATTGCTTTCACACATATCTCTTGCGCCTTTCCTGATCATCTTAAGGAATCTGGCATCAAGATTAGAATCCAGAGCTTTTGAAATCTTTTCTCTTTTCATACTGGGTACGCTCCGTGGAATCTTTATTTGTGGGTTAGTTGCAACCTTTCGAATGGAGATGCTCTTCACAAATTGGTACAAGATTCTAAATTCAACATTGGCGACTCCTGTCTGGTTTATGACCATCACCTCTTTTTACGTAACCAGACATTCATTTCAAAAAGAGTATTCCCGATTATTGACAACTGCCCTACAAATTAAGCAAAGAAATCTCCATAGTGATGAATCTTTGGTAAGGACTGCTGCAGAAATTGATCAGGTGCTTAAGCGCCTCAAATACCTCTCTACCTCCTTTGAAAGAGAAATGACAAAACTTCTTACAAAGTCAGATGGTGTAATGGACTATCTCCAGGAATCGGCAAAGATTAAGGCTCTAATCCATTCAGAGATTCGCCCAATGACAAGAAGTTTAGATCGGAAAGACACTAGAAATATTAATAGGCTTTCCTCCAAAAATGCACTGCAAATGTCGTTACTGAGCGAGAAGCTCCATGTTGTGCCAATTGCCTTGATTTCAACTATGTATCTATTTTTAGGTATTCAATTCACCTTTGGAATTTCTTTTGCTCTTGCTCAATGTGCAATTTATCTTCTACCTAATTTAATAATCTATTATGCAATTGAAACGCTTCATGATAGAAAATACATTCTTCGAAAAGCCGCCAATACAATCATCATCATTGGGGGGTTTCTCACTCCAATTATCTTCTCGGAATTATTGCCAAATAACTTGAACTTTTCTGATGAATTTTTCTCTCCCATATTTGTGCACCTGTTCCTTTTGGCCCTCTATTTCGCGGCATTAGGCTCTTATAACTTCTCGGAAGTCTTGAATAGGAATAGAGAAGGAATACTGGCTCGACTTGGAGTAATCATTGATTCAGAAATAAAGTCTGGTCCACAGAATTTTGCTTCAACTGAAGATTATTCCTTTATGGCAAATTACTTGCATGGTGAGATTCAATCTGGTTTAACTGCGTGTAGCCATCTACTAATCGAGGCTGCAGAAACCGGTGACGTCGCTATGGGTAGGAAGGCATTGTTTCGAGCAGCAAAGTTGTTGAATCAAGATCACCACAGCGTTTCAAGAGAATTATTGGTGGACTCTCTCTCCAAGTTGGAAGCCATAGCCGCCGCTTGGGAAGGAATTGCTGAAATTAACTTGAGTTTTGAAAATGATGTGGTGGAATCATCGACATTTCCGATTGCGGTTACTTTGATCCAGGAAGGGATTTCAAATGCGATCCGTCATAGTTCTGCCACCGTTATTGGAATTAGTGGGTTTATTCACGAAGATTCCGTCCGTTATGTAATAGTTTCCAACGGTGAAGTGCAAAAGGAAAGAGGAAAGGGACTGGGAACAGTCTTGTTTGACGAACTCACTAACAACTGGTCTTTAAAACGATTAAGAGATTCCAATCAGCTTCAATTCGATCTAGGTAAATAGTTACTGAGTTACCTTTTATGACCCGTTTACCAAAAAAAACGGGGAATTACCCAGGCTGAAGAGGATAAATCCCTCATCCTCCGCCAGAACCTATAAGCAGATCAGATATCTCGCTCTCGCCAGGCCAAGACCATTGATGGCATAGATGAAAAAGCAAAGAGGGTAGCAATTACTAAATAGCTTCCATCATTACCTTCTGGTTGGAACATCTTCAGCTCAGGTCCGAATAGCATCAATAGCAAAAGCCCTAGAACTAAATAACCCATTGCGTAGTAGGCATATCGGAATGAAGTATCTCGCACCTTAATTTGGCGCTCATCAAGAAGTTCGTTAGGTGCATCTCCTATACCTCTAACGCTTATGCGGAGGAACAAATAGCCAACTAGAACAGCAAAAATAACGAAGATCGCTGTAACGCTGTAAATCACTACCGCAGTTCCGTCAGATAAGTTCATATTCGTTTTCAAAGTGGGCCAGTAACTTCCCATCGACACTGCAATAAGGCCCACGACCATCAGCCCAACTAGGACTCTGCGATTGCGCTGAGGTCTAAGCCATCCGAATTTTGAGTTCTCATCGGTCAGTAATGACTTGACTTCTTTTTCAGTAACGCCCTCAAACCAATAAAACTTGTTCTTCTTCGACATTTTTACTTTCCTTTCTTGAATGGGGTGAGTGAAAAGAGCTCTGATACCTCTTGGTTAAGTGACTTAGCTATACGGATAGCTAGAACTAGTGAGGGGCTGTATTCCTCACGTTCTAGGTAGCCAATAGTTTGGTAGTGCACGCCAGCCTTATCGGCAAGATCTTGCCTGGTTAGGCCTAAGGCAGCACGGACTTCTTCAATACGGTTATAGACCGGTTCTTCTGGATTGCGACTCATAGGAAGTAGCATATATGCTATATAGCATTAATGCAACATACAAAGACGAGTCGCCCTATAAGCCGGAGGCTGTCCTCTTGGCGATTTGGAGAGTGACGGATAAAGGAATTGATTGGCAAAAGAATTTCAAAACCGCTATTTTCACGCTCAGATACAAATGGGCCCTGTCGGGCTCACCGACGACCCACGGATTAAAAGCCTGCAGTTCTACCTTCTATCTAAAGAGTATTGCGGAACAAGACGAGAATAGGTAACGTGCCTTTTATGACCCGTTTACCTAAAAAAGGGGGAATTACCCAGGCTGAAGCGGATAAATCCCTCATCCTCCGCTCGCTCTGTGGATAACTTTCTAGGCTGAAACTTCAAATCTTAGATATTTCTCGGATGAAATATTTAAGAAAGAAAGCAATCAAGCGCATCTTAATGAGTGTCTGCTGTTTAACACCGATTCTTTTTATGCCTCTGGCAACTGCGGCAAGCCCGCAGCCAGAAATTAAAAAGCAATTTGCAGAATCGAAATTGATAATGCTCACATTTCTAGACATGAACTTAAACTTGGCAGTAGACGTGCCGTGATTGTCAAAGCCAGGTCAATTTGTAATGTCGTACAAGAGCGAGTTTCGCTTACGGTCAACATCTACAAAGTGGAAAAATTTGGCAATCCTATGCTCAACAGTTCTGTTACAGATCCCGGTAAATCTTCTTCTCAAGGTACGGTTGTAAGAAATTATGACACTCTCGTAGACTGCAAAAATTTTAAACGGACAAAGTTTTATGGAGTTGCTTATGCCAAGGCGCTAATTAACGGCAAATGGAACTACGCGGGTCGGACTCGTTCTCCGAAAACAATTGAAATACATTGCGGCACTTAAATAGGGCTTCACATGCGCATCCAAAAATGAGACACTTAGGAAATGGAAGCATCCCAAAATTTCGATAGAGAGGCCGTTGTTGTGCTGCTCGCTCGCGAAATTTTGGAGAGTCAAGAAACTTTTTTGGATAATCTGGCCTTAAAAATGCTCCAGGAAGGTTCTTCTCAAATTGAATTTAGCGCTAAACGATATTTGCTGAGCAAAAACGGATCATCGCACAACCCTGGATTTCAAATCGAAACTGAGAATTTAGATGGTTCTGAAAGGTTTCGGAACTCCTGGAGTGCTTTAGGTGGTGACGAGAATTGGCAGATCGAATGTATAAAAAATCAATTAGCGCGTCTTATGGCTTCCTACGAAGTCGAACTCTGAGGAACCTTCTGCAAATAATTAAATCTCGACGCCAATGTATTTAGTCTCGAGGAATTCGTGGATTCCATCGAAGCCACCTTCGCGGCCTAAGCCTGATTGCTTAACGCCACCGAATGGCGCAGCCGGATCTGAAATCATTCCACGATTGATCGCAACCATTCCTGATTCGATTGCTTCAGAGATCTGAATCGCGCGCTTTAAGTTTTCTGAGTAAACATAACTAATTAGTCCAAAATCGGTACTGTTGGATAATTCGATTGCCTCGGCATCGGTATCAAATACAACAACCGGAGCAACTGGACCGAATACTTCATGGTTGAGAATTTCCGCTGCTTTATCTACCTCTAAAACTGTTGCTGGATAGAAGGCACCTGGTCCATCTGGGGTCTTGCCCCCGGTTAATACCTTGGCGCCAGCCTTGATTGAGTTATCTACAAGTTCGGCAATTTTATTGCGCTCTTTAACTGAAACGCTGGCACCAAGTTGTACGCCAGCATCGCGACCACGGCCCATAACAAATGCGCCCATAGCTGCTGCAAACTTTTCCATGAACTCTTGTGCAACCGCGCGTTGTACATAAACACGATTTGCAGCGGTGCAAGCAGCGCCACCGTTACGCATCTTGGCGAGCATTAAACCTTTAACTGCTTCATCAATATTGGCATCATCCATAACAACAAATGGTGCGTTTCCACCGAGCTCCATTGAACAGCGAATCACATTGTCGGCGGCTTCTTTCAAGATAATGCGGCCGACTTCAGTTGAACCGGTGAATGAAAGATTTTTAACTCGCTTGTCGTGCAACATTTTTGCCATTGCAGGTGCGGTTGGGGTTGGCAAAATTAAATTAACGACGCCCTTTGGAACTCCGGCGCGATCTAAGATATCGACGATGGCGAGCGCAGTAAGTGGTGTTTCACCTGCTGGTTTTAAAATCATGGTGCAGCCGGCAGCAATAGCAGGGCCGATCTTGCGAGTTGCCATACCCGCAGGAAAATTCCAAGGGGTAATTAAGAGCGATAGCCCAACAGGTTGATGGGTTACAAGAATTCGCTTGTCACCACTGGGCGACATTCGGAAATCGCCGGCGATGCGAACGGCTTCTTCAGAGAACCAACGGAAAAATTCGGCGGCGTAGGCAACTTCACCTTTTGCATCGGTGATCGCTTTACCGTTTTCTTTAGAAATTAGTTCAGCTAGATAATCTGCCTCTTGGATCATTAACTCAAATGCTTTACGTAACATTTCCGCGCGAACGCGGGGCGCGGTCTTTGCCCAGGCGGGCGCGGCGCGGTCGGCGGCAGCTAGCGCGGCTTCAATTTGGGCATCTCCGGCGGTAGCAACTTTTGCGATTATCGAGCCGTCGCTTGGATCAATTACATCCAAAGTCCCGTTTCCATCGACCCATTGACCATCTATATATAACTTAGTGCGCATAAGATGAGCATACTGAAGAGGTAATTAGACGCGCCAGTCGCGGTAACTGAAGGAGTTTGTGTGCCAAAGTCATGGACAGATGGTGCGCCACAGCCTGTTGCACTTCAGGATCATGCTCACCTTAAGGATCCGCTTAGCTACAAAATCAAGCGCGCTTTTCTGGGTGGAGCGCTAAACCGTCACTCGCTGGGCCATCAACGTTTATCAAAGCGGTATGCCTTAGGAATTCTCTCCTCAGACTGTATTTCATCTTCTGCTTATGGCAGCGAACAAATCTTGATCGCACTTTTGCCAGCATTTGGTCTTGCCGCTTTTGCAATATTAATGCCGATGACGGCAGTTGTTTTAGCGATTTTAGTTTTGATCACACTGTCATATCGAAACGTGATTGATGTCTATACAAAGACCGGTGGCGCCTACATTGTTGCGCGCGATAATTTTGGACCAGTTGTTGCACAGATTGCTGCCGTTGCTTTGATGCTCGATTACATCGTAACTGTTGCAATTCAATCTGCAGCAGGTGTTGCCGCAATCATTTCAACTTTCCCATCAATCGCATCTTGGAAGATGCCCATGATCTTTGCAGTTATCGCACTTCTAACTTACGGCAACTTACGTGGCGTCAAAGAAGCAGGAAAGGCATTTGCCTTCCCAACTTATTTCTTCGTAGGTTGCATGATGATTGTCTTTGGTATGGGGCTTTGGCGTTTATCGCAAGGCACGCTGCCAACTCTTGCTACTGATCTACCTGGCGCAGTTCATATTGGCCAAGAGCAAGGGCTGTTAACTGGCGCTGCCATATTTATCTTGCTTCGTGCATTTGCAAATGGTGGTTCATCGCTAACTGGTTTAGAAGCGATTTCTGATGGTGTTGCCCTTTTCAAGACACCAGAGCATGTAAATGCCAAGCGCACCCTGGTTGTTATGAGCTGCATCCTCGGCACTTTAGTTCTTGGTGTTTCTTACTTTGCCCATCACATACATGCAATGCCGTACGAATCCGGTACACCAACGGTTATCTCGCAGATTGCAAAAGCTGCAGTCGGTGAAGGCACATTCGGCAGCGCTATGTTTATCTTGGTGCAGCTAGCGACAATGCTTATTCTCTTTGCTGGTGCGAACACCACATATAGCGCTTTTCCACTGCTCTGTAACTTCGTTGCAACCGATGGTTATTTACCTCGTCAGCTGACTAAGCGTGGCCACCGTTTAGCTTTCTCGAACGGTATTTTACTTCTTGCCGGTGGCGGACTTCTCTTAGTGATTATCACGGCTGGTTCTGTTGAACACTTAGTTGCTTTTTACGCACTCGGTGTATTTACTGGATTTACCTTGGCTGGTTTTGGGATGACCAAGCATTCGCTACGAACTAAGCCAAAGGGTTGGCGGGCGCGAGTAATTATAAATGCGATCGCCGGTTCAGTTTCATTAGCAATTGTAATTATCTTCTCAGTTGTTAAATTTACAGAAGGCGCTTGGTTGGTTCTTGTTACTGCACCAATTCTGGTAATGACTTTCTTACGTTTGCGTCGTCAATACACCCGTGAACAAGAAGCCCTCTTAGTTCGACAAGAGCAAGAGCGCGCCACAACTATCGCGCGCCACAACGTAACTGTCTTGGTAGATAACGTTGATATCGCAACCGTAGGCGCAATTAGATATGCCCGCAGCCTAAAGCCCCGTAATTTGAGCGCAGTTCACTTTGTAATCGATGATCGTCGCGCCGAAGATATCAGAGACGCTTGGGCGGCCTCAGATGCTCTAGATGATGTGACACTCGAATTAATAGATTGCCCTGATCGCCGTTTAGCGAACGCGGCTGTTGATTATGCAATTCGTATGACCGAAAAAAGTGATGTCGAATTAACTCTGCTGCTTCCACGACGAGCATATTCAGGTTTCTTGGGACGCCTTTTGCATGATCAGACTGCGGAAGAAATTGCAGCCCCGATCTCACAATTACAACGTGTTGTCGCAACGATCGTTCCATTTGACGTCGATCGCATTACCTCAGGATCACAGCTGACTATTCATCCGCAACCAAAAGCTAAAGCTTCATCGACAGCTAAGGCGGCAGAATTTAAAAAGGTTGCAGAGGTAATCAAGCCAGTTGAGCCAATTAGCCATTACGCCGAAGACTTAACGCCAATCGGAGAAATTACTTGGCGTATGCGCGCACAGGTGCAAGGGCAAGTAACTGCAATAAAGAGCGCAGCTAAGGGATCAGCTCCACTTCTGCAGGTTGAAGTTTGGGATCAAACCGGAGGTGTAACTCTGCACTTCCTGGGCCGCCGTGAAATCGCTGGCCTGGAAGTTGGAGCACAAATTCGTGCAGAAGGAATGGTTGGCGAAGAAGAAGGCGTATTAACTATTTTAAATCCGTCTTACCAATTGCTCGTCTAAATCAGCGCTGTCCTTCAAAGAATTGCGTTAATAGCTTCGCACACTCTTTCTCGCGTATGCCAGATGTCACGTTGATTTTATAGAGCGCTCGGGGATCTCTAATTACATCCCAAATCGAGCCTACTGCGCCCGCTTTTTCATCCCAAGCGCCGAAGATTAAATTTGAAATTCGGGATTGGGCGATAGCACCGGCACACATTGCGCATGGCTCTAAAGTTACGACCAAGGTGCAACCATCTAGCCTTGAATTTTGTAGATAACTCGTTGCGTTACGAATCGCAACTATTTCTGCGTGTGCGGTTGGATCGTTATTAGCTTCGCGTTCGTTTGCACCACTGCCAATTAATTCGCCATCGCAATTTACAATGATTGCACCAACTGGAACATCACCGGTTGCAATCGCTTTTTCGGCTAACGCAATCGCCTTGTCCATTAGCGATTCTGGACTTTGAATAGAAATTCTTATAGCTCCAATAGCTCAGCAAATTGTTCAGCAAATCCCAGACGGCTTGCGATTGCTTCTAATTGTTCATCTGGAAAAAGTTCGGCGTCATCACAGAGAGTTGAAAGTTCCATTTGGTTTATTCCCAGGTCAGCCAAAATATCTAAGTGTCCGACTGGCAACGGTTCTTCATCTTCTTCTGGAGAATCTAAATCACAAAGTTCTAATAAATCAGCTGCAACTTCATAATCCATTGCACAAGTTACATCGCTGAGAAACATGCTGATATGTGATCCTAAAACGCGAATCACCATAAAGAATTCTTCATCGATTGCCAACAACGCAATCGCACCACCGTTGGTTTGCTGTGACTTTAAGCGATCAATAATATGTGGTAAATCATGTGCATCAGGTAATAGCGCCAAATTCCAACGGCCATCCTCGTGCCATGCGGCAACTGCGATATCTACCTCGTTCACCATTGCATCCGTCACATCGGACATATTCCCACTCATTGGACGAGATAGAAAGCCCTGTAAGGTAGGAGCCATGAAAGTTCATGTCGCCAACCACCCGCTGATTACACATAAATTGACCGTTCTACGCGATGAAGAAACCGACTCCCCGACATTTCGCCACCTTGTTGAAGAACTTGTAACTTTGCTCGCCTACGAAGCAACCCGCGATGTCCGTACTGAAAAAGTTTCGATTAAGACTCCGGTGACTACAACGGTCGGGCTAAAACTCTCTGATCCGCGGCCAGTTGTTGTTCCAATCTTGCGTGCCGGACTTGGAATGTTGGAGGGCATGACTCGATTGATACCAACGGCTGAAGTTGGTTTCCTCGGAATGGTCCGCGATGAGAAGACACTTAAAGCAAGCACTTACGCCAATCGCTTGCCAGAAAATTTAGCGGGGCGTCAATGTTTCGTGCTCGACCCAATGTTGGCAACTGGCGGCACATTGGTTGCGGCTATTAACTTTTTAATCGAACGTGGCGCCGATGACATCACCGCAATTTGCATTCTCGCAGCTCCTGAAGGAATTAAAGTTTTAGAAGATGCATTTGCAAATTCAGGTGTGCCTATCAAACTTGTAACTGGCGCCTTGGATGAAAAGCTCAACGATCATGGCTACATCGTTCCCGGACTAGGCGATGCAGGCGATCGTTTATACGGTGTTGTTTAAGTGGCCTCAACTTCTCCAGGCTACGGAATAACTATTCGTGTTGAAGGCGCACCAGAACTTCAGCCAGTTGCCTTAATCACTTCTGTAATTACAGGTGCGGGTGCAACGATAACTGCGCTCGATGTAGTTGAATCTCTCTTGGAAAAAGTTGTAATCGACGTTACTTGCGACACTTTAGATGCCCATCATGCACAAGAAATTAATGCCGCATTAACTGCACATACTGGCCTGACTGTTCGAAAAGTAAGTGATCGTACTTTCTTATTGCACCTGGGCGGCAAATTAGAAGTTCAATCAAAAGTGCCTTTAAAGACAAGAGATGATCTCTCTCGTGCATACACCCCTGGCGTAGCTCGCATCTGTCAGGCCATTGTTGACGATCCATCTGATGTGCGTCGCCTAACTATGAAGCGCAATACCGTTGCTGTAGTTACAGATGGCTCTGCAGTACTTGGTTTAGGAAATATCGGACCCGCTGCGGCGCTTCCTGTTATGGAAGGTAAGGCAGCGCTCTTCAAACGTTTTGCTGATGTAGATGCCTGGCCAGTTTGTTTAGATACCCAGGATGTTGATGAAATTGTCCGCACTGTGCAATTAATAGCACCCGTTTATGGAGGCATTAACTTAGAAGATATATCTGCACCTCGTTGCTTTGAAATAGAAGAACGTTTACGAGATTTATTGGATATTCCCGTATTTCATGATGATCAACACGGTACTGCAATTGTTGTGTTGGCAGCTTTAACTAACTCGCTTAAATTAGTAAATAAAAAGATGGGCGAGATAACTATCGTTATGAGCGGAGCAGGCGCTGCTGGAACTGCAATCTCTAGACTTTTAGCCAAGAGCGGTGCAGAAAAAATTGTCGCTTTCGATATCGATGGTTGTGTAACTCCAGGTTTCACGGGAAATATCTCCGATGCCATGAAGGGTGCAGATGTTTTCATCGGAGTAAGTGCACCCAATGTCTTAAAGGAAAGCGATGTCGCATCTATGGCAAAGGGTTCAATTGTGTTTGCCCTTGCTAACCCAGATCCAGAGATCGATCCGGTAATTGCCCGTAAATATGCAACTGTTGTTGCAACCGGTCGCAGTGATCAACCAAATCAAATTAACAATGTGCTGGCCTTCCCCGGAATCTTTCGTGGGCTGTTAGATGCCAACGCTCATAAAATCACCGATGAACTATTAATTGCTGCAGCAGAGGCGATCGCATCTTGCGTTTCTTCCTCGCAATTAAATGCCTCATTTATCGTCCCAAGCGTCTTTGACTCTCAAGTGGTTTCAAAGGTCGCCGCCGCGGTAAAAAAGAGCGTTTAAATGGAGCTCGCTGCATCTTTCGATGCTCAATTATCTTCACTTGCCCCATTTATCTTCTATCTCGTAGTCGCAGCGATTGTGTTTATCGAAACTGGACTCTTATTTGGATTCTTTTTACCCGGAGATTCAGTTTTATTTAGCGCTGGTTTGGTGGCCGCAGCGCATGGCAATATCAATATCGTTATTTTAGTTTCGGCGATCTTCTTGGCCGCATTCTTTGGAGATCAAGTCGGATTTGTTATTGGTCGCGTCGTTGGCCGACCTTATTTAGATAAGAAAAAATCTCCACGCGTGAAGCGCATGATCAGTAACGCTGAAGATTTTTACGATAAAACTGGGTGGTGGGCAGTTGTCGCGGCTCGCTTCTTCCCATGGATTCGCACTTTCGTCCCGCCGATTGCTGGTGCTGCCAAGATGAATTACTACAAGTTTCTATCAGCAAACGCATTAGGTGCGCTTTTATGGGGAGTCGGAATTACCTTGGCTGGTTTCTATGCCGCGACTCTGCCTTGGGTTAAGAGCTCTTCTTATGCGATAGCTACTTTCTTTATTGCCGCTTCGCTAATTTCAGCTTTGGTAAATTACCGACGCCACCCACGACAACCCCGATATAAGTCATAACTATTCCGCTTACTAAGTAGGCACTTACATGTACGCCAGCAGTTGGCGAATAAAGATCAATGAGAAGCGATCCAACGAGTTGGCCACCAACGCTTATTAAGGTAAAAGTTAGAACCCCAAGATGTTGCACGATGGTTGATGTAAAGGCGATATAGATAACTCCGATTGTTCCACCGGTATACATCCACCACGATCCTGCAGGCAGCGCTACAACATCTGCTCGATTTATTAACATCCCAATCGCTAAAAATATTACTAAAAAGGTTGTTCCCATAATGAAGTTAAGTAGCGAAGTAGCAAAACTCTGGTGGGTGCTTTCATTTATTTGTCCGTTAAGCGCACGCTGTACGCCAACAATCGCACCCGCAACACATCCAAATAAGACCGCCCAGAGAGATAAATTCTGTGCATCAATTCGATCAAGAACAGAGACCAAGACCGCTAAAACCGTTACGCCCGCTGCTGTTACTCGTTTGGCGGTTATGTGTTTCTTTCCGCCACCAGTTAGGCCAATGCGATCGACAATTAGGGATGCAGCGGTCTGCCCGGCAATTGAGGCAACTGAGTAAATCGCAACACCGATTACTGGAACTATCTGGGTTTGTACTGCAACAAAACTGCCGCCAAGCATTCCGGCGAAGAGAGTCCAGACCGGAATCTCATTTTTTGAAATAGCAGTACGTAAATTCTTCATTCCTTTTTTGATTGCAGGGTTAAAAAATGAAATGACAGAGATAATTAGTAAGCCGGATCCAAATGAAACAAGAGCCGCCTCTATCGGATTTCCCATGCGATGTGAGAGTTCTCCATTAGCGCGCGCCTGAAAGGCGATCATTAAACCTGAGATTGCGGCAAGAAAATCTAACCTTTGATTGCTCTTAACCATTAAGAATGAGTGCCCTGGAATTCACGCTTATCAGCGATCCAATCCATGAGGGCAAAGAGAACACCAGAGACAACGAAAGTCAGATGGATGACGATTCGCCACTTTGTACCGCCGCCAACATGATCTTGTCCGGAGAGCTCAATAAAATCTTTAAGCAGTTCAATTACCGAAATCGCAACTAGTGATCCGATAAGTTTAATTTTTAGACCACTGAAATCAATAGTTCCCATCCAATGTGGGCGATCCTTTGAAGTAGTTGCAACATCAATACGTGATACAAAGTTTTCATATCCGGCAAAGATCACCATCAAAATCAGATTCGCCAAAAGAGTTAGATCTAATAGGGCTAGCAAAGAGAGCGTAAATTCACTCGCTGTTACATCAGCCGTCTTCTCCGCTAAGTGCCAGAACTCCACAACGAATCGATAAGCCAAGAGAATTAGTGCTCCTACAAGGCCCATATAAAGCGGGGCCAGTAGAAATCGGCTACGGAAAAGAATTACCTCGACAGCGTGTGTAATTTTATTCATAGAAATATTTTAACTCATGGCTCGAGCAGTAGCGTGACTTCTAGCCATTCTTCCTCGCGAGAGTTTAGTTCGGCTCGTTGCGATTCAAGTTCTTGGCTTACGCGCGTGAGCTCTGCCGGATCAAAAGCGGCATCTGCCTGCGATTGCTCGAGTTCAGTTATACGAGCTTTTGCTTTCTCAATCTGTCTCTCAAGTCGCGCTAAATCCTTCTTTAACTGGCGTTGCTCTGATGCTGAAGAAACGCTCTTTACCTTTGTATCCACATTCGCACTTTGTATGGAATCTGCGCGTTGTTCAAGATACTGATCAACCCCTCGCGGTAAATCCCGTAGTGATTTATTTCCTAACAGACCAACAAACTTATCGCAGACGCGCTCGAGAAAATATCTATCGTGTGAGATGGCAATTAAAGTTCCACCAAAACTGTCGAGCAAATCTTCTAACTCGGTTAAGGTTTCAATATCAAAATCATTGGTTGGCTCATCAAGTAAAAGAACATTTGGCGAGTCCATCAAGAGACGGGTCAATTGCAAGCGGCGCTTTTCACCGCCGGATAAGTCGCCCACTGGTGTCCACTGTGAATCTTTATCAAAACCCAGCCGTTCGCATAATTGCGAAGCCGATAGAGATTTTCCATTACCTAATTCGATATGGGCTGCCACTTTTTCTACTGCTTCAAGTACACGCCATTGCGGGTTTAACTCATCTAAATGTTGGGTTAGAAAGGCTGCTTTTACCGTTACTCCCGTGGTTAGCTTTCCGCCAAATGGCTGTACCTGTCCAGCCAGGGTGCGCATTAGCGTCGTCTTGCCAGATCCATTAATTCCAACTATTCCGATGCGATCTCCGGGGCCAACGTTCCAATACAAATCATCAATTAACTCTTTATCTCCAGCGCGAATCTGTAAATGGTGAGCTTCATAGACAGTGTTACCTAAACGATTGCGTGCAAAGCGCAGTAACTCGCCTTGGTCGCGAGGAGCCGGCTCTTCTGCAATTAAAACATTGGCTGCATCAACGCGGAACTTAGGTTTTGTTGTTCGTGCGGGAGCGCCGCGGCGCAACCAAGCAAGTTCTTTGCGAATCAAGTTATTGCGTCTGGCATCCATTGCGTTGGCTTGTCGTGCACGCTCTGCTTTAGCTAATACGAATGCGGAATATCCTCCGTCATACTCTTCAACTTTTCCACCGACTACTTCCCATGTTCTATCGGTAACAGCATCAAGAAACCAGCGATCGTGTGTAATAACAAGAACGGCTAGGGATTTACGGTTATTTAGGTGGTTAGCCAGCCATGCCACACCTTCGACATCTAAATGGTTAGTTGGTTCATCGAGAAGAATTAAATCAAGTTCATCAATTAATAGCTTTGCTAAACCGACTCTACGTTTTTCTCCACCAGATAAAGTAGCGAATTTTCTTTCAAATAAGTGATCATCAAATCCACCAAAGAGTCCGGTAAATACTTCTCTAATTCCGGAATCGCTAGCCCATTCATGTTTTGCTTTGTCGCCAATTACGACATCGCCTACAGTTGAATTTGGGTCAGCTTTATCTACCTGTGATAGCAAGCCGATTTTCACTGAATTTGCTTTAGTTACTCTGCCTTGATCTGGGCTTTCAACGGATGCAATAACTTTCATTAAAGTACTTTTGCCTGATCCATTACGCCCAACGATTCCGATGCGATCGCCTTCAGAAACTCCTAAGGAAACTCTTTCGAGCAGCGCTCTAATATCAAAGGCCTTACTGACCTCTTCGATATTGACAAGATTGCGCGCCACGATGGGAGAGCGTACCTTTCAACTATGAAGGCCACTGACCGACAGTTTGCACTTGATCTAGATGCTCGCGATCCGCTGGCTCGTTTCCGTTCTCAATTTGTGATCGGCGATTCGAATATCTGTTATTTAGATGGCAATTCGCTAGGACGGCTGCCACTTTCGACAATTTCTGCCGTCAACTCATTTATGACAGATGAGTGGGGTCCTGAAGTTGTAACCGGATGGGGACATTGGGTAGATGAAGCTCAACCAACTGGGGATTTAATTGGTCGCGCCACACTCGGCGCAGCCGCGGGACAAGTATTGGCTTGCGACACGACTTCAGTTAATTTCTATCAACTAGCACTCGCTGCAATTCATGCCCGGCCAGGTCGGAAAACCATTATTACTGATGCCGCTAATTTTCCAACAGATCGTTACATCCTCGATGGTATCGCCAAGCAGTTTGGATTAAAGCTTGTAATTATTGATAACGAATCTGCCGGTTCGGCCGAGCATGAACGAATAACACCGGAAATTCTGGCACCATATTTAAACGATGATGTGGCGCTAGTTACTTTAGAGGTAATTCAATATCGCTCTGGTGCGCGAAATGATATTAAGTCACTTACCGATTTAGTTCGTAAACATGGCGCGTTTATGTTGTGGGATGCCAGCCACGCAGTTGGTGCGATCGAGATGGATTTTGATAAAAATGGTGTTGATATCGCAGTTGGCTGCACCTATAAATATGGTAATTCTGGACCTGGTGCACCAGCTTGGTTATATGTAAATAAGAGGGTGCAAGCAGAACTTCAAGTTCCGATACAAGGTTGGTTCTCGCAAGGTGAACAATTTGCAATGGGCGCTGACTTTGAACGCGCACCAGGTATACGTGGCTTCCAAATCGCTAGCCCTTCACTTATTGGATTGCGTTGCATTAAGAGCGCATTTACGATGATCGAAGAAGCCGGCATTGGTGCAATCTCAGAAAAGGCCGCCATTGGCACTGAGATGATGATTCAACTCTACGATGCATGGCTGGCAGAACTTGGATTTACTTTACTAACATCGCGCAATCCACAAGAACGCGGCGGACATATTTCAATCGGCCATCCGGAAGCTGCACGAATCTGTGTAGCGCTGCGCGAATTTGCTGATGTTATTCCTGACTACCGAACCCCCAATTCAATTCGTCTTGCAATTGCACCGCTTCCAACTTCTTATGTGGAAGTATGGGATGGATTTGCGCGCATTCGCGATCTAGTCGCAACACGTCAATACGAGAAGATTAAAACAACTGATTCGAGAGTCACTTGAGCAACGGCGAATTCGATTCTGCACTTACTTACAATTCATATTTAGCAATTGACAAGTTGCTTTCGCTACAAACCCCGCTATCTGATGGCCCAGAACACGATGAGATGCTTTTTATCATCATCCATCAAAGTTATGAGCTCTGGTTTAAGCAATTAATACATGAATTTAATGAAGCGGCTAAAGCGCTCGAATCAGGTGATACCCATCGTTCTTTGGCCATACTGGGGAGAATTCGCACCATACTTAAAGTTTGTGTCACACAGGTAGATATTTTAGAAACTATGACACCACTGCAATTTAACGCTTTCCGCGGATATCTATCTTCATCCAGTGGTTTCCAATCTGCTCAATTTAGAAAAGTAGAAGCTTTATTGGGGCGACGCGATTCAAAAATGGCATCTCATCTACCACCTGCGGTACAGGCCGAGATAAAAGAGATCTCATCTCGTAATTCGATTTGGGACTCAACGCTTGCTTACCTTGCCAAACGTGGTCATAAAATCCCTGATGAAATATTAAACCGAGATAAAGCAACGCACTATCAATCCGATCCACGTGTAATCGTTGCGCTACTTGCCGTGCACCGTGAAGATCCCGAATCTGCGATGGTTTGTGAACGGTTAATGGATATCGATGAAGGATTGCAAGAATGGCGGTATCGCCATGTGAAAATGGTAGAACGCACTATTGGGCAAAAAGCAGGTACCGGTGGCTCTGATGGAGTTAAATACTTAGCGAGTACTTTATTTAATCCAGTCTTTAAAGATCTTTGGGATATACGTTCCCAGTTTTAATTAGATCTTGCCAGTTTTATATAAATATAAGATCACGAAGATAGATATAACGGCGGCGGCTGCGATAAGTGCAAGTTGTGCCCACTTTGGCATACCAACTTGATCGGCGGCTTTTTGCGCATAAGTTCTGGTGTGAACCATTACTCGCGCAGCCCAAGCAAATTCAGAAGCCAAAATTCCAAGTCCAGCAAGCACAATTAATATTCCAGGGCCGGGGCCAACTAGAGCTATGGCACCTATAACTGTAACTGAACCACCAGCTACTCCAATTATGATGCGCCACAGAAAGTGCCCAGCCTTTGTCTTTTTCATCCAAGTTCTGAAATTCATGTTCTCTCGATCGCCTCTGTCAGATCACCATACGCCGCTTTCGCAATTTCTGCACGGCGAACCTTGTATTTTTCAGATGCGCCCGAAATCAAATGTTCAAAGCGTTGCTCACCTTTTATAAGGCTATGTATTTCTTTTGCGGTCTGTTGATCGCCCCAGATTGGCGGCGCCTGACGCGTTACTTGTTCAATTTTATGCGGGCGTATTGTGCGATAAATAAGAACTAGCCGGCGAAGTCCCATATAAACCACATGTCGCATCCCGCGGTTGATATGTTCTTGAATAGTTAAACGTAAATAGGTAATTCGGGAAGGCCTAATTGGTTCTTTTGCTATCGCAAGCTCGTAAAGAATCTTTGCAATTTCAACACCACCCGTTGGGTTCGGAAGTTCACTACATTTCTCACTTAACTTCATACGTAATTGTGGATCTTGTAACGAACGCACCTTGGCGGTGATATCTGCTAGATCTGCTTGATCGGCGCGTATTGCAAATCCAAAATCGTTACACCATTTCGCGCGTGCTTCTTGGTCATCGGTGCCGCGGATGTTTGAGACAAACACGGTCGGCACCTGAGCGGGCAAAAGTTCATGTACCCCGTTGTAGCCGGTTGCACATATAGCAGCGTCAAAGGCGCGCAGTACGCGAGCCAGTGGGAAGTAGCGCACCACGCGAATATCTAAACCCGCCGGAGCAAGTGAGTTGCCGTCTTTATCTAACGGTTGCTTGGTGAGAATTACTTGAAGATCTTTCCAGCCAAGTAGGCCAGATAAAGCAGCGGTCATCTTCTCGTTAACATCGCTATCGCCAGTGCCAAGTTGAACCAGAACTGCTGGTCGATTTAGGTCAAGTCCTAATAACTGACGGGCTTCATCACGAGAAAAGGCATCGCTTTTTTGAAATAGCGAAACGGGTGATGTCAGAGTTGCATCTCCTCGTTTTGCAGTTGGACCAAAATCATACGCTCGAGCGATATCACCAGGTTCAACTATGTGATCCATCATCTTTGATTGCAAACCTAAAACAAAGCGCTGCGGTTTTTTCTGCCATAAACCGCGACGCACCCAAACTAAGGAGAGTTCTGGATGGCCAAACTTTGCAGCAATTACCCCTGGATAAGGAACAACTCCGTCAAAGGAAAGTACGCGTGCGCCAGTTTCATCCACCAGAGCCAATAAACGATCGCGAAGATACGCGTCCCATTTTTCGCGTGACATCCACAAGCGATCGCGCCCTGGAATATATTCGCAACGTATCCCCATAAATTCTGGAACTTCCGCAATTCCACCGGCCATTGAAACAATGATGGGATTTGCATACTCTTTTAACGCGTGCGCAATTGCCGATGCCCGGGCTAAATGGCCCATACCTACGCCATTACTTGTTGCAAGAATTATTGTTGGTTTTTCCATAACGAACGGAAGTTTATGAGACACGCCCGAACTTCTCGCATAAAAAGGGGTAGGGGTTGCAACTTTTTTTAACTTCGGAGATACTTACGACACATTCGAAAGAATGAAAATGACGGGGAGAGTACTTCTCAAACGAGTTTCTAAATCAGAAACCTTTGCCGTACAGCTTTAAAATGATTACACAATCGCATCATGCGGAAAGTTTTAGATCACTACCAGCAACATCCACGCCGATATCGCCTGAGAAAGTAGCTTCTTTACTAGCCTCAGAATGGCAACTATTTACCAAAAACACTAAGGGCTCAGCCACCGAGAGCGCACGCTCTATGAAGTCGCTCCCCCTTGGAGTTACCTCTAGCTTCCAGCACTGGGATCCATATCCAATCTCGATCGTCTCCGCTAAAGGCGCGTGGATGACCGATGTTGATGGTCGCCAATTGCTAGATCTATCTATGGGCTTTGGCGCAATGCTCGCTGGCCACTTAAATCCAGTTGTCGTAGAAGAGGCTAAAGCCGCTCTCGACACAGGAATGCTCTTTGTTACCCCATCTCCAATTTCAACCGATGCCGCAGAACGAATCTGCCGTCGTTTTAGAATAGATCAGGTGCGATTTACAAACTCAGGCACTGAGTCAACGATGTATGCGGTTCGAGTTGCCAGGTCTGCAAGTGGCAAGAGCGACATAGTTAAGGTCGAGGGCGGATATCACGGAAGCTATGATCCATTTGTTGTCTCATCAAAGCCCAAGGTTGAATCTGCAGGAGATGCGGACTTTCCAACTCCAGTAACTGATTCAAATTTAGTAACTGGAAATGTATTTGTAGTTCCTTATAACAATCCTGAATCGCTAGAGGCGATCTTTGAAAAGCACTCTTCAACTATCGCGTGCTTCATAGTTGAGCCAGTTCTAGAAAATATCGGAATTGTTCTGCCAGATGCTGGTTACTTAGAACGCGTTCGTGAACTTTGCGATCAATACGGAATCATTTTAATTTTTGATGAGGTTAAAACTGGTTTAACTGCCGGACATCAAGGCGCCGCACAAAGACTTGGCGTGCAGCCAGATTTAATTACTTTGGCTAAGTCAATTGGTGGTGGATTAACTCTGGCAGCCTTTGGTGGCAAACAGAAGTACATGGATTATGTGACAAACGGTAAAATGGCCCACTTCGGTACATTTAACGGAAATCCATTAGCGATGGCTGGTGTTCGCGCTGTAGATAAAATTTGTAATGCCGAAACTCTTGCTGCTGCTGAAGCGCTAAACCAACAAGCACTGGAACGAATCTCTGAAATAATCGACGAGTACCAACTTCCAGCACATACCGTTGGCTTTGGAGTTAAAGGCTGTATTACTTGGTCTACAAACCCAGTTCGCAACTATCGTGATTACAAGGCAACAGACTTTGCAGTTGCAGAACTTTCCTGGCTCTGGTCATTAAATCGCGGAATTATTACCCCTCCGGGCCTTGATGAGCAGTGGTTGATTAGTTTGGCACATGGACAGAAAGAGATCGACATTTTGGTCGAAGATTTCCGCTCCTTTGCTGTAGCTCTGCGTAGTTAATCAATAGCAACAACGAAATCGGCGCGGTAACGTCCGCGTTCGATTAGTTGTGCATTGGCTTCGTCAGTGCCTTTCGCCCAAGCTTTTGCCGCTTCGGGCTCTTTGCCATAAGCAATATGGCGCGAGATCAAGCGAGAGATTCGTTTATCGTCATCGACATCGACCATCCAGCTCTCATCAAGAAGATCGTTTACGACTTCCCAGCCACCTTCATCATGCAGTAAATAATTTCCCTCAATGATTACAACCTTGGTTGCTGAGGTAACGACGCCTTGAGCGGCAATGGATTCTTCGATCGCACGATCGAAAATTGGATAATAAATATTATTGGTCTGTTCAGAGCGGATACGTTTTACTAGCGATACAAACCCCGCCACATCAAAGGTATCGGGGGCGCCTTTACGATCGGCGCGCTTTAGCTCTTTTAATACCTTATTACTCAAGTGATATCCATCCATTGGCACCACTGTGACAAATTCTTTTGGTAGCTTGCTCAATAGAAATTTCGAGAGAGTCGACTTACCGGCGCCAGGTTTGCCGATAATTCCAATTAATACACGTTCGGTGGCTTTCTCCAGATGTTCTTGGATTCGGGCAAGTGCGGCTGCTTGGTTGGCTAGCTCTTCAGGCATTTTTCAAGTTTAGCGCTTGTGCGAAGGCGATTACTAGGGAATTATAAATTCATGATAAAAAATGGAATTATCAATGGGGACCTGGCATCTCTCTTGGCGCGCTTTCGCCATGTAAATACGATCGCAATTGTTGATGGACCGTTTCCGACTTATCCCAACGTGGAAACTATTGATCTTGCACTCATTATGGGAACTCCGACGGTCTGCCAGGTTCTTGATGCGATCTTGCCGCACTTGGATTTAACCGGCATGTATTTAGCCGCAGAATTTGAAGCTAAAGTTGATGCTGCCACCGTTGCAGATTATAAAAAGCATCATGGTGGATTAAAGACAACTGTTATTCCCCACGAGGACTTCAAAGTTAAAGTCGGTCAAGCTTTAGGAATCATTCATACTGGCGATGCTGTGCCATACAGCAGTGTTATTTTACGATCAGGCTGAAATCCATCTCATCTAACTTTGGGTAAGAAGATTGTGCACCTTTTCGCATAACGCTCTTGGTCGCACAATCAATTCCAAATTGCACAGCGCTATCTTCGCTGGCACCTGATGCCAGAGCTGCCGCAAATGCACCGATAAAACAATCTCCGGCCCCGGTTGTATCTACTGCGCTAACTTTCTTTGCGCTAAATCTTTTAACTTTTCCATCTAGCGTGACTAACGCTGCGCCCTCACTGCCGAGCGTCACAATGGTTCTGCCTTTGGAGCGAAGTGAAGCAATTATTTCATCTGAATCCGGCGCGCGATGAGAATGATCTAATTCTGCAAATTCAATCTCATTGGGGATTAACCAATCAGTTAATTTAAGTAAGTCATCAGTGAGGGGTTGATATGGTGCTGGATTTAGAATCGTTGTGATGCCCAGGTCTTGTGCGGTGCGAAAAGCTGCCAGCGTAACTTCTTGAGGGATCTCACATTGCGCAATCAAAACACTTACATTTTTCAACTTACCTACTTCATCGTTTGCATCTTGCGGAGTTAAAGCAAAATTAGCGCCGGGAACAATTGAAATACGGTTCTGACCTTGGCCATCTACCCAGATATGGGCAACACCGGTGTGGGTTTCAAGACGTAGAACTGAAGTTGTATCCATCTGACAATCTTTGAAATTCTGCAAACTTTCATCGCCGAATCCATCTCTTCCGATACCGGTAATCATCGTTACCTTCGCACCAGTTCGCGCGGCCATCACCGCTTGATTAGCGCCTTTGCCACCGAAACCAGTTGTGAAGCTATCGCCGAATCTAGTCTCACCAGCTGCAGGCAAGATATCGGCGTAGACAGTTAAATCCATCATCGTGCTACCGATGACCGCGATATTTGTTCCAGCTAGATCTTTCATTTAAAGTAAAATTTCTGCGTGAGTCTCGTGAGATTTCATCGCTGCTGCAAAAGCCTTATGGGAATCAATGACTTCTGCAACAGATGCACAGGCGAAGCGATCTCCCAGCTTTCCTTCACGTTCTGCAAAATATGCCGCCCACATCTGCAAGAGCGCATCTGGAAAGCCAAATTCAAAGATATGTCCGGTGATTACCGGCCAATTAGTAACGTGGCCAGGTTGAATCTCTGACCAGACTTGTTCACCATTTCGTAACGCAAAGGTGTGATAAACCGCTGGGTTCTTTGTGCTGAAACGAACTCCCCCGGTCATACCGATTGCGCTGAAAAAGAAGGTGTTGCTTTCACCTGGTGCGATTCTCTTCATCTCCCAGAACATAGGAAATTCGCGATCGTTACCCGGGTTCTTCGCGCGCATCGCAAGTACTGCGTTATCGAAAGTATCGCAAGGCACTTGTTCGCCGCCGGCATTTTCACGTTGGGTAACGATGTCATCCAAAATTGCAAAAATTTTTCTTGGTTTATAACCAAGGCGCAGCGGAATATGCGCGGCATGCATTCCGAGATCGCCCAATACGCCGATATCACCACAGAATTTACGTTGCCGTTTCCAATTTATTTTCTTCTTGCGGTCGATATCGGATGAGTGCAGAAGTCCCGAGCGAACTTCTACTATTTCGCCAAGGTTTCCGGATTGCACTTCTCGCACCGCAGCTTGTGCACCTGGATAGAAAGGTAGTTCGCTAGATACGCGGACAAAGTTAGATTTACCATCCAAGGCTGCTGCAATTTTCTCAGCCGCGGCAAGATCAATCCCAAATGGCTTTTCGCCTAAGAAATCTTTACCGGCGTTGATTGTGGCGATATAAATTTCTTCGTGCAGATTATGAGGAACGGCGATATAAACCACATCAACATCTGCACTAGCCAACAACTCTTTATAGTCGCTATATGACTCGGTTACGCCCGCGTTTGTGAAGAATTCACGAACTGCATCTGAGGTATCAGCGATTGCGGTAATTACTGGTCGAACCGGGTGTTCTAAGAGCGCATCCCATCGGCCAACCAACGCCAGTAGTTCTCGGCCCATCAGCCCTCCGCCGATGATGCCGAGTTTAACTAGCTTTTGCTGTGACATCTCAAGCGCTAACAATCTTTAGCGCATCAGCTGCAGATGTTCCGTTGTGCAACATCGCCATCAAAGCCTGGGTCATCTTTGCTGGTTTTGGATGGGCGATGATGTTGCGACCATAAACAATTCCGGCGGCGCCTTGCTTTAAAACTTCTGCGGTGCGATTTAGTAACTCTTCATCAGAGACGCGTCCGCCACCGCGTACAAGGACTGGTACAGAACCAGCGGTTTGAATTACGTGATGATAATCAGCTGCATTATCTGTTGGATCTGCCTTAATTACATCGGCGCCTAATTCAATTGCTTGGCGAACCAATGGAACAACTTTTTCAAGTTCACCATCAGATGTGTATCCGCCAGCGGAAGAATCTTTCATAACTAAAGGTTCGACCATAAGTGGCATTCCATAATATTCACATTGCGCCTTAAGCGTCATGATGTTGCGGATACATGCATCACGAAGTTCAGGACGACCTGGCAAATCTAGAAGGTTTACAACAACAATCGCAGCATCAAGGCGCACTGCCTGCAAAACAGGTTCTTCCAGCAAAATACTAAAAAGGTGATCTGGAATTACTTTTCCATAAACATTTGCTACATCAGTTCGCAAAACAAGCGATGGTTTATGGGGGTTTGGGTGGCTCTGTAATAACTTAGCTTGACCTAGGGTTAATTGAATGGCATCAGGGGCTGCATTGATCAAAGTATCTACAGCTGCCTTCATATCCTCGATACCAGCTAGGAAAGTTCCTTCGCCAAAGAAGCCATGGTCTACTGCGATATCGAAGCAGCGGCCATTATTAAAGAGGCGCTTTAAGCGAATAGATACATCAGACATTTAGGTAACTCCATTTTCGCTGGTAATTTTCTTAATCCTACAAGTAGTCTAGAACCATGTCACAGAGTTCAACTACCCCCGCCAAACTTCCATCTAATCAATTTGATCACTTCTATCGCGGTGGAAATCGTATTGGTGCGCTGCGTCATGGGCCAGGTGGGCCAATGCGTCCAGAAGAGTGGATTGGTTCAGTAACAACTCGCTTCGGTGAAGCCGAGCAAGGTTTATCACACTTGGCAGACGGAACGTTGTTACGTGATGCAATTAAGGCAGATGCAGATGGATGGCTCGGCGCAGATCACGTTAAAAACTTTGGTTTATCTACTGAAATTTTGGTTAAGTTGCTAGATCCAGATCAACGCTTACCGGTTCACTATCATCCTAATAAAGCCTTTGCGAAAACTCATTTAGGTTTAGATCACGGTAAAACTGAAGCCTGGATTATCTTGGAAGCACCTGCTGGTTCAGGTGTTGGCTTGGGTTTTGCATCTAAGCAGAACAAGGGAGATCTTCTTAAATTAGTTCGCGCCCAAGACTCTGCAGCGCTGCTCGCATCTTTGCGCCGCAAGGAAGTAAAAGTTGGCGATGCTGTGCTTGTTCCTGCTGGAGTTGCTCATGCAATTGATGCTGGAATATTTGTGCTTGAGCTACAAGAGCCAACTGATTTATCAGCGCTCTTGGAATGGGAAGGGTTTGCAGTAGATGGCATAAAAGATGGCCATCTCGGGCTAGGTTTTGAAACTGTTACTGATGCCTTAAAACTTGATCCACTCACGGATGCAGAATTTGATTCTCTGATAACCAATAATGTTTTCTCTGGAGGCGCCTTACGTTCAATTCTGCCGCTGAAATCAGATGGCTATTTCCGGGCTCATTTAGCACCTGGTTCTGGTGATCTACCTGCAGGTTTTGCGATTGTGTTAGTTCTAGATGGGGATGGAGAAATCTCCTTTGCAAATGCGCCAACTATGACGATTGCTAAAGGCGACGCAGTCGTAATCCCATTCTCCGCCGGCGCATATTCACTCTCTGGAGCCAACGCAGTTATCTGCCGCCCACCACTGGCAGATTTGGCGCGAGTCGCCGAATAAATGTCGCAAGAGATATTGATCGGCGTAGATATTGGGACATCACGCCTTAAAGCGGTCGCAACTGATTTAAATTTGAAAGTTATTTCAGAATACGCCGAACCAACTCCATGGAAACATGAGAAGAATTTCAGCGAGATAGATATGTTGCTGCTTGCTAAAACCGTCATCGCAGTTGCTGCCAAGGCTGCTGAATTAGCTGGCGGGAAAGTTCGAGCGATTGGTTTTACGGGATTTAGCGAAACTGGCGTCTTGATGGATGCGGCGGGTAAACCGCTATCTCCAGGTTTAGCTTGGCATGATCCACGTGGAATAACTGAGCCAATTATTAAAGAGTTAGGTGATTTTGAATTCCGTGCACGTGCTGGCGCTTTGTTAAATGAGATCGTAACAATTTCCAAAACGCTCTGGCTAAATAAAAATTATCCAGAATCTAAGAAGGCAAAGTACTTTCTATCAGCGCCTGAATGGGTGGCTTACTGTTTAGGTGCCGAACCAGTTAATGAACTTTCGTTAGTCAGTCGCACTGGTTTCTTTGATGTCGAAGCCCGCAAACCATGGGAAGAAGCGATTGCTTTAGTTGGTGGCGGAAAAGACTTCTTGGCCCGCCTTGTAGTCGCCGGTGAACCAATCGGAGTTGTAAATAACCAAGCACCTGAAGTTTTAAGAGGCGCAGTAATAACAATTGCCGGCCACGACCATTTCACTGCTGCGTATTACTGCGGCGCGATAAATGAAGGCTCACTTTTTGATTCAATGGGAACTGCAGAAGCGTTACTTCGAACTTTTAAAGCTCCCTTAACACGCGATGCAATCGCCGAATTAGCGGCGGCCAATGTTGGTTTGAGTTGTTCGGTAATTGCAGATCACTACACCTTGCTTGGCGCGCTGCCAACCGGGTTAACTCTGGAGCGCGCCTGTTCGCTAGTCGGAGTATCTACACGCGAAGAGAAGATCGCACTTGGTAAGGCAGCACTTGCCATTGATCCAAACGCAAGTGCGATGCGCGTTGTAAATGATTACCATGGACTATCTGTTACCAACTTAGATGACGCCGTTTCACCTGCTGCGCTATTTCGCGCAACTGTTGAACATTTAGTAGATGACTCAGCGCAGATGATCTCGCTAATTGAAAAATACACCGGTAAAGCACAGAACGTTGTAATTGCAGGTGGCTGGATTAAGAATCCAGTTATTGCTTACGCCAAAGAGAAACAGTTTGGAAGTTACCGAGTTTCAGATGCAACAGAGGCTGGGGCGACAGGGGCTGCAGAGTTTGCGGGAATCGCAGCAGGCGCCTTTAAATTAAAGGTTACTTAACTACTACTTGTATTGCTCTAAAGTCCAAGCGCGCACGCCACCTGCAACACCAGCCGCGTTGGGAACGATTACAACTTCATCGCCCATGCGATCTAAATCTGCTTGACGGATACAACGAGCATTTCCGCCACCGATATAGAGGCGATCCCACATAAATACCGGGCGAAGTTCATCAACCATGGCCCGAATGCGACGTGACCAGAAAGCATTTCCTAGGCGGCGGCGCTCGTGTTCGCCAATCCAAGTGTCATAAGTTGTCGCACGACGCACAGGTGCGTGTGAAAATTCAATATGTGGTGAAAGAGAGCCACCATAAAAGATTGCAAAACCAAGCCCGGTGCCAAGAGTAATAACTACTTCATAGCCAGAACCTGAAATAATTCCTGCGCCATGTACTTCAGCATCATTTAATACGCGCGTTGGCATTTCTAATTTTTTAGATAGCGCGTTCTGCATATCAAATCCGCTCCATTGTTCTTGGAGTTCTGGATCAATACGTGTGCGTGGCCCGCTCTTAGTCATGTAATGCGGAGTTGAGATAACTACACCGTGGCGAATCATTCCGGGCATACCGATGGTTGCGCGATATGTCGTTGGAAGTGAATCTGAAATCTCTTTAATCGTATCCATAAATCTTTGTGGTGAAAGCGGATATGGTGTTTCCACGCGACCGGGCTTCGAGTGCATCGTTCCTGACTCGTCGAGAACACAGCTCTTTAAGAAGAGCCCGCCACAGTCGACAGAGAGGGTTAAACGTTCATCATTAGCCATTGGCAAATCTTCCCACAATCACTACTGCAATTAAAATTGGTTAATAATTACGCTTAATTACCGCGTTGCCCATAGATATTTTGATAGCGGTCATACAACTTATCGATGCTGGCTTGATCAAGTAATTGCAGATTACCCAGCGTCTTTGCGATCCAAGTTGTCTTTGCAACGTCTTCGCACATAACCGCAGATTTAACTGCGGCGGTGGCATCTTTACCGATTGCGAAAACTCCGTGATTTTTCATGATTACCGCTGAAGATCGGTGTCCCGTAAGGGTTTGAACCACACCTTTACCGATTTCATCATTACCAATAAGCGCAAATGGGCCAAGTGGAATTTCGCCACCGAATTCATCAGCCATCGCAGTTAGCGCGCAAGGAATGGCGCTATGTATTGCGCTCCAAGCTGCTGCGTAATTTGAATGTGTATGAACGACGCCGCCGACTTCTGGCATATGGCGGTAGATATAGGCATGGGTAAAAGTGTCGCTAGAAGGGGAGAGTTCACCTTCGAGAACTTTTCCATCAAGATCACAGATAATCATCTGAGATGGAACTAAATCTTCATAGCTAACGCCACTTGGTTTGATCATAAAACTTTTTCCATCAGCCATACGTTCAGAAACGTTGCCGGCAGTCCATGCAACTAGCCCATATCGCTGCAGGTCAATATTTAATTTGCAGACTTTGCTTTGTAAATTTTTCTTTTCACCCATTATTTTGCCGATCCTGTAAGGGCGCGATCGCGGATCGCGCGCAGTGAATGCATTGCACCATTGTGCCCAAAGCTTTCATAAAGATTGTTGTAGTGCGTATAGAGATCGTTATAGACCGCAACGTTAGCGGCAATTGGTTGGTAGCGCTCTGGCGCAACTCCACCCATCGCCGCTGAAGCAGTCTGTACATCCTTATAGGCACCGGCAGCAACGGCTGCGTGAATCGCAGAACCAAGTGCGGGACCTTGGGCTGATTTAATAATTGTGATCGGCATATCCAATACATCTGCATAGATCTGCATTACAAATCTATTTTTGATTAGCCCACCGGCAGCGATGAACTCTTTTACCGGTACACCAGATTCATTAAAGGTCTGCACGATCTTGCGTGCACCATAGGCAGTTGATTCAACGATGGCTCGGTAAATTTCCTCAGGTTTAGTGGAAAGCGTTAGGCCCATGATCAGCCCTGATAACTGGTGATCTACCAAGGTAGATCGGTTGCCGCTCTGCCAATCGAGTGCGACTAAACCATGTGCGCCAACTGGTTGCGCGCTAGCTAAATCAGATAGATAGGTATGTATATCTACGCCTTTAGCTGCGGCTGCTGCGGTGTATTCAGCGGGTGTGTAATTATTAGCAAACCAGCCGAAGATATCGCCAACGCCTGATTGGCCTGCTTCATAGCCAAGTGCGCCATCGATAATTCCGCCATCGACGACTCCACACATGCCAGGTACTTCAGCAAATTTCTCCGAAACCATTACATGGCAAGTAGATGTACCCATGATGGCAACCATCTGTCCTGGGTTAACTGCATTTGCAGCAGCTGAAGTTACGTGCGCATCAACGTTTCCAACTGCAACTGCAATACCTTCGTTTAGTCCAGTCCAAGCTGCTGCTTCTGCGCTTAAAGTTCCGGCAACTGCGCCTAGCTGACCAATTTCATGTTCTAGCTTTTCAGAGATGAAGTTTTCAAATTTAGGATTAAGCGCGGCTAGGTATTCCTTACTTGGATACTTTCCATCTTGATAAATACCTTTATATCCAGCGGTACAAATATTTCGCACATATTTTCCGCAGAGCTGCCAGATAATCCAGTCAGCTGCTTCCACCCATTTATCCATCGCTTGATAAATTTCAGGGGCATCTTCCAGAACTTGCAGCGCTTTAGCAAATTCCCATTCCGATGAAATTTTCCCTCCGTAACGCGAAATCCATGGCTCCTTTCGTGAGTGCGCAAGATCAGTAATTCGATCCGCATGTGGTTGCGCGGAATGGTGCTTCCATAGTTTCACAAAGGCATGTGGGTTCTTAGAAAATTCCGGTAGTTCGCAAAGTGGTGTGCCATCTGCTTTAACGGGCAAAACTGTGCAGGCGGTGAAATCTGTAGTTATTCCGATAACCGATGCTGGATCAATCCCAGATTCTTTTAAGGCTGCAGGAACGGTAACTTTGAGAACATCAACATAATCTGCTGGAACTTGCAGCGCCCAATCAGGTGGAAGTTTGGCACCTGATGTTGGCAGCGTTTCTTCAATTACTGCGTGTGGATATTCATAAACTGAAGTTGCAATTTCGGCGCCATCAGAGACTCGAACCAGAAGTGCGCGACCGGAAAGAGTTCCGTAATCAACGCCAATTACATATTTATTAGCAAAGTCTTTAGTAGCTGAATCTGGCACCTGAGGAGCCTACCGCAGAGGATATTCCTGCTGCTAGAGTTGAAAAAGTAGGCAAACCATAATTCATAGGAGAACTGATGACTGTTGTAACGATTTTGGGCGCCGGCGGGAAGATGGGTAATCGAATTACCAAACCACTTCTTGAAACCAAGAAGTACCAACTTCGTTTCGTTGAAAAATCTGAAGCCGGACAAGCGCGCATTCGCGAAGCTGGTTTAGAAGTTATGGATCTAGATGATGCCCTGAAAGGCACCGATGTTGTAATTTTCACAACTCCAGATGCTTTAGTTCGACAAATTTCAGATGAAGTAGTCCCAAAGCTAGATCCTGGAACAAAGATTCTCTTTTTAGATCCGGCTGCTATTGCGGCTAGCCGTGTAAAAAAGCGCAAGGATATAAGTTGTTTCGTCTGCCATCCAACGCATCCACCAGTATTTAGTTTGTTGGGTGAGACTGATCCTGCTGCGCGCCGCGATTATTGGGGCGGCGGACTTGCGACTCAAGCACTTGTTTTCGCTATCGCATGGGGCACCGAAGAAGAAGCAGATTTAGTTGAAACCATTGCCACTGAAATGTTTGCGCCAATTAGCGCCAGCCACCGCATCACCGTGCAGCAAATGGCGCTGCTAGAGCCCGCGCTTAGCGAAACCCTAATTAATGGTTGTGTAGAAGTAATTACCCAAGGTCTGCAGAAAGTTATTGATCTCGGAGTACCAGAGGCTGCTGCAAAAGATTTCTGTATGGGACACCTTCAGATCAGCATCGCGCTCTTATTTGAAGAGCTAAATTGGAAGTTGTCTGATGGCGCTTTGATGGCGCTAAAGAACGCGCAAGGTTCACTCTTCCGTGATGATTGGGCTTCAATCTTTGAGCCAGAGAATGTGCTCGCTAGCGTTAAACAAATCACCGGTGGAGATAAGTAAATCCCAAGATGAAACTAGGCGTTTCTAGCTTTACCTTTCCTTGGGCGATCGGCGGAATCGAAGCCGATCACCCGGTGGTTATGAACGCATTTGAATTATTGGAACGGGCGCGAGTCCTTGGCGCTGATGTGCTGCAAATCGCCGATAACTTACCTATTGGGCATTTAGCTGATGATGAGCTGTACAAATTAAAGGCAGCTGCCGATAGTTATTCGATAGCTCTAGAAGTTGGCACGCGCGGTATTAAAGCCAAAAATATTGAGCGCTTCTTAAAAATCGCACAAATATTGGGATCACCACTATTGCGCGTAGTAATTGATAGCAAGGGCCACGAACCAGATATGGCTGAGATTTGCGATCTCTTAAAACCATTTGGCGCAAAATTTAAGGCAGCAAATATTAAATTAGCAATCGAAAATCATGATCGCTTAACTTGCGCACAATTTAACGAGATTATCGATCGCGTTGGCGCTGATTGGGTTGGTATCTGCTTAGACACTGTTAATTCTTTAGGAGCGGTAGAAGCGCCTAACACCGTTATTCCAGCGTTAGCCCCACGGGCAATTAATGTGCATTTGAAGGATTTTGAAATCGTTCGCACAAATGGTCAGATGGGATTTACGGTGCGTGGCACCGCACTTGGGCAGGGTCGCTTAGATGTTGCTGCAGTTATCGAATCTGTTGGAGGAACTAAGCGCGATATCACTGCAGTAATTGAAATATGGACCCCGCGCCAAGAAAGTTACGCAGAGACAGTGGCGTTGGAAGATAGTTGGGCTACAGAAAGTGTTTCCTTCTTACGTAAATCGCTAGGATTGAAAGTATGAAGCTAAGCGGATATCACGTTGCTATTACCGGCGGTTCTGGTGGGATTGGTTCTGCTTTAGCAACAGGCTTGCTAGAAGATGGGGCAACGGTCTACAACCTAGATTTTGTTAAACCTGCAGATGAAAGCTTTAAATTTATTAGCGTTGATTTAAGCGATGAAAATTCGGTCAAGGAAGCTTTTAAAAAGATCGAAAAGCTAGATGCCATAATCGTTGCAGCTGGTGTGCAATTAGTCGGCAGTGATTCGAAAATTGGCGAGGTCACATTAGATACGTGGCGGCGCACGATTGATATCAATCTCACTGGCGCATTTCTATCTGTTAAATACGCGATGCCATTTTTAGTTAAATCCGGCCGCGGCTCAGTTGTTCTAATCGGCTCGCCTACTGGGATAACTATGGAAGGCGCTGGCTACACCGCATACGGAGCATCCAAGGCAGGGATGATGGGCCTATCTCGCATAATCGCCGCCGATTATAAAGAAGATGGTGTGCGCTCTAACGTGGTTGTTCCCGGAACTATGTCAACACCTCTTATTAAGAAGATTTGGGATGATCCTGAAAAAGGTCCAGATTTAATTCGCCGCACACCACTTGGTCGTATGGGAGATCCGCGTGATTTGATCGGAATAGTTAATTGGTTGGTATCGACTGATTCATCATTTGCAACTGGCGCTTCTTACGCAGTCGATGGCGGAATGACTGCGCGGTGAGTACAAATCACTGGCCCGATACATCGCGGGTAGAACATGGAGATTTCACTTTAGACTTAGCAGAAGCTGCAGCGCGAAACATCACTTATAAAGGTACCCAGCTAATTGATCTGCTCTACACCGCGATTAGACCGTGGGATTGGTCAACTCTTGTTGCGGATAGCCACACAGAAGATGTAAAAATAAATGGCGCGGATTGCATAGTTACGATTTCAGATACTTTTGTTGGTGCGCTAGAGGCACAAACCATAATTACACTCACAACAGATAATACTTTTTCAGTTGACTATCAATTAAAAGGTTTAGCCGAATATTCAGTTAATCGTTGGGGAATTTGTCTATGTCTCCATAGCGGCGACTGGATGGGATCAACAGTTAACTCTTCTGGAAATACTTATAAGCTTCTGCAAGATATTTCACCGCAGCGCGTAATAGATGGAGTCACCCAAGGTTTATTTCCTGCAGCAAATGAGATGCACTTTGTGGCACCCGACCAACGCTTTATTAAGGCAACTTCAACTGGAAAAGTTCTAGAAGCGGAAGATCAACGTAACTGGACTGATAACACTTATAAAATCTATAGCGGGTCGTTAAGCGAACCGCGTCCATTTGTAACAAGTGCGGGCAGCATCTGGAAGCAAAGTATTAAATTTGAAGTTGGCGCGCCAAGTGGTGCTGCTACAGACCCAGCAAAGATCGTGGTGCGCGAGATTGAAGCTCTGCCAAGTATCGGTCTGCAATTTAATACCGAGCCTTTGTTATCCCCCGATGACCTGGAAAAAGCAATGGTTTTACTCGATATCGATCATTTGCGAGTAAATGAGGAGTCACTTACCGCCCAGAAGATTGCGACTACTTCATCTAGCGGGCTTATCTTGGAGGCGGCTCTGCTCTCATCTAAAGGCGGCGCTGCATTGCAAGCTGAAGTTACAAAGTTAAGCCAAAGAGTTCCTGCCGGTTCGCGGATATTAATTCAGCGCGAAGGCCGCGAAATTGTTGAAGCAACTGACCTACCAAAGAATGAATCGCTTAGCTCTTTCATTCCAGGAAGTGATGCTTACCTAGTTGATCTACACCGCAATAAATATGAATTTGGAAGCTCGGTTTCATATTCGATGGTGCCAACGGTGCATTCGGCAGATACCGAAACTATCTTTAAAACTTTATACACCCAGCGTGAGTCAATTGAGTTTGCACAAAAGTATTTAGCTCCACAGGTTTTTATCTCACCGATTACCTTTTCAACTCGTGGGAATCCTGAGACTGGGCATTCGCGAGATGAGCGAATTAATTTTGCAAATTTAGATGCGGCATCTCGTATTAGAACTATAGAAGGCGCAGCTTGGACACTTGGTTCCATCTTTGCGCTTGCGAGCGCCGGTGCATTCTCTGGAAGTTGGCACGAACTATTTGGTCAATCCGGAGTTATTTATTCGCAAAACGGTGCTACAAAGTTTTCTCCAACATTTCATGCGCTTTCGGCCCTTGGCGCACATCACTCCCATCAAATAACAATTGCGACTTCACTTGATAATTCGTGGGTAGCATTTGAAAATAGAGAGACGAAAAGAATTCTTGTGGCTTCCCTCCGCCCTTGGTCCCTTGAAATCACCGCCAAGGTCTTGGCCGGCTATAAATCCATTCAGAGTTTGCGCGGCGATGAATGTGACCGCGCCAGCCAAATCATGGACTGGTGGTCATATGCTGAGACAACTCCCATTTCGGCCGATTTCCCATTGACCCTGGCCCCCTTTGAGATCGCCCTGATACGGGGCTAAAGCCGCAAAATAACGCTCTTTCTGCACCGAGTAACGGTTGGGTAACGATCCAATTTTCGCCTAAAAACCCTTTTATTGAGGGTCGTCCCTATGTAGTATCGGCAGCGATTGACCCACCTATAGGAGGAAATACATATGGCAAAGCTTTTCTCACGCCGCACTGCAGCAATTGTTGCTGTAGCCGCAGCGTCAATGCTTGTGCTCTCTGCATGTTCAAAGAGCGATAGTGGAAGCGGCGACAAAGTTGCTGTTTCACTAATTACCAAAGATCAGTCAAACCCATTCTTCGTTGCAATGATCAAGGGTGCTACTGCTAAGGCAGAGTCACTTGGCGTAGAGCTAACTGTTTCATCTGGTAAGGATGAATCAGATTACGCAGGTCAGATCGCAGCGATCGAAAACGCTGTATCTGCAAAGCACGCTGGTATTTTGATTGTTCCAGTATCAACAGAAGTTAACGCAGCAATCACTAAGGCCCGCGATGCAGGTCTATTCGTAATTGCCCTAGATACACCACCAGATCCTGCCGACATTGTTGACATCACATTCGCAACAGATAACTGCGAAGCTGGTCGTCTAATCGGTCAGTGGACAGCTAAGAAGCTTGCTGGCAAGAAAGCAACAATCGCACTTCTCGACATCTTCGATGATCGTATTGTGTCTGTTGACTACTGCCGCGACAACGGCTTCCTAGATGGTATGGGAATCGATGTTAAGGATCCTAAGGTCATGGGAGACGAAGCCAAGACTGGCAAGTACTCAGGTGGCGACTACGAGATCGTTGGAAACGTAGCAACTGGAGCTAACGAAGACGGTGGACGAACCGGTCTCGAGAAGCTTCTTGCTAAGAACAAGAAGATCAACGTTGTTTACACAATCAACGAACCAACTGCTATCGGAGCTTGTGCTGCTGCTAAGGCTGCAGGCGTCAAGATCGATGCAATGGTTTCTGTTGACGGTGGTGGAGCCGGTATCGGCGCTGTTAAGTCAGGTTGCATCAACGCGACTTCACAGCAGTACCCACTATTGATGGCTGACCTTGGTGTTCAAGCTATCTACGACATCGTGAAGAATGGTACAAAGCCATCTAATTCAGAGGGCCTTGACTTCTTCAACACAGGTGTCAAGTTGATCACTGATGACCCACAAGAGGGTGTCCCATCAGAGACAACTGAATACGGTCTAGCAAACGCTTGGGGTTAATCCCAGCTCTTTAGTAAATAACTAAAGAAGAGTGTTTAAAGAGGGCGGCTGCTTCGGCAGTCGCCCTCTTTAACACAATCACCAAAGTAGTGATGTTATTTAATCTACAATTAAAGTAAGTTAGAATTCCAATAAAGTTTCGAAAGGACCACAAGTGAGTCAAGATACGGCCACATACGATGCAGCGGCGGAGTTTCAAGATCGCGCATCACTAAGCCAGAAAATCCAGGCGACTCTCCATAAATACCCATGGCTTAGCTCAGCCTTCGTACTTCTCTTTGCCTCAATCACCTTTAGCTTTTTCAATGAAAACTTCTTAACACCATCTAACTTTTCACTTATCTTGCAGCAAGTTGCAATTGTTGGTGCTGTAGCCGCCGGACAAACTCTCATTATTCTGACTGCCGGTATCGATCTTTCATGCGGGGCAATTGCAGTCTTTGCATCTATGACTATGGCGAAGTTGGTTCAAGGAACTCCAGGTGAAGGCCACCCTGCTGGCTGGTCAATCTGGCTAGCCTTCCCAATTGGGCTCGCAGTTGGAATGCTCGGCGGGGCAATTAACGGCTTCTTGGTTACAAAAATTAAGTTGCCACCATTTATCGTTACCTTGGGAACTTATAACGTATTCCTCGCGCTAACCCTTACGCTAACAAAGGGAACTGTTCCATCAATTGAGATGGATCCATTCCTCTTAACTCTTGGCCACTATGTAAATATCGGACCTTTCCGAATTACAACAGGTGTCGTATTCGTGATTGCGATGTACTCATTTTTGGCGTTCGTACTTCGCTACACCGGTTGGGGCCGCCACGTTTACGCAGTTGGCGATGATATCGACGCTGCCCGTCTTGCAGGTATCTCAGTTAACCGAGTATTAATGGGTGTTTACATGGTTGCAGGTTTGATCTTCGCACTCTCTGCTTGGATCGTGATCGGACGCGTGACCGTGGCCAGCCCGAATACTGGCAGCGACCTGAACTTAGATTCCATCACTGCGGTGGTTATCGGCGGTACCTCACTCTTCGGTGGTCGCGGCACAATCTTCGGTTCACTAATCGGAGCGATCATCGTGGGTGTTTTCCGTAACGGCCTAACTCTTGCTGGAGTAGATCTTTACTACCAGCTCCTTGCAATCGGACTTCTAATTATCTTCGCGGTCTCAGTTGACCAGTGGATCAGAAAGGCACGCAAATGAGTAAAGCCCCTATCCTGCAAGCAGTTGGAGTAACCAAGAACTACGGTCGCGTTGTCGCGCTAGATGGCGCAGATCTCGAGCTATTTCCTGGCGAAGTTCTCGCAGTAGTCGGCGATAACGGAGCTGGTAAATCAACTCTAATTAAATGTCTGTCAGGGGCTGAAATTCCTGATGAAGGTCAGATCATTCTCGATGGTGCACAAGTGTCATTTAAGCGTCCGCAAGATGGCCGCCATGCCGGTATTGAAACTGTGTACCAGACACTCGCTGTTGCCCCAGCACTTGATATCGCCTCAAACCTTTACCTCGGTCGCGAGATTCGTAAGAAAGGCCCACTTGGATCTGTCTTGCGCATGCTAGATGGCTCTGGAATGCGTAAAGGTGCGAAGGAACATATCTCTGCCCTTGGTATCGGAACAATCCAAAATATCTCACAGGCAGTTGAAACATTATCTGGTGGACAGCGCCAAGCAGTTGCTGTTGCACGCGCCGCTGCTTTCGGTCAGAAGTTGATTATTCTGGATGAGCCAACTGCAGCCCTTGGTGTTCGTGAATCACGTCAGGTACTAAAGTTGATTGAATCACTTCGCGATCGCGGTATGCCAGTTATCTTGATTTCACACAATATGCCCCAGGTCTTTGAAGTTGCAGATCGCATCCAGGTACAACGCCTCGGAAAGCGCGCTGCAGTTGTAACTCCAAAGACACACAGCATGAACGATGTGGTTGCAATCATGACGGGTGCTATGACAGTCGATATGAAAGACCAAGCACTTAAGCCAGTTCGCTAATCTCTAAAAATAGAAGTAAAACAATGGCCACTTCGGTTCGTATTGAATCGGATGTGGTCATTGTTGGTTCTGGGATAGGTGGTGCTACAACTGCCTATGCACTTGCGCAAAAGGGCGTTAAAACACTTGTTTTAGAGCGTGGCGAGCGAATGCCGCGTGAGCCCGAGAATTGGTCGCCTTCTGAAATCTTTATGAAGACTCGCTACAAGCCCAATGAGAAATGGCTGGATGAGAAAGATAGAGAGTTTGTTCCAGGCGTTCATTACTTCGTCGGCGGAAATAGCAAGGTCTACGGCGCATCGCTGCCCCGCTTTAGCCGATATGACTTTGGAGTAATCAGGCATCAAGAAGGTATCTCACCGGCTTGGCCATTTACCTATGATGATTTAGATCCTTATTACTACAAAGCTGAAGAGCTATACCGAGTACACGGCGATGCTCAAAACATTTACGGCAACGATCGCACGAAGCCATTTCCATATCCTGCAATGAAGCACGAGCCATATGTTGAAGAACTTGGAAAAAGATTAAGCAAAGCCGGTGTTAAGCCGCATTCAAATTCCATGGGAATTGATTTAGGGCCAGGTGGAAAATGTATTCGCTGCAAAACTTGCGACGGCTTTGTTTGTAAAATTGATGCAAAAAGCGATGCTGAAGTTAATGCTTTAAACCCTGCGATCACGACCGGTCACGTGACCCTTATGACATCTGTGCAGGTAAATCGAATTGTCCTAACTAGCGATGGAAAATCGGTAAGCCATTTAGAGGCGACACGCAACGGCGAGCAGTTAGAGATTTATGGAAAGAAATTTGTTATTTCAGCAGGTTCTGTAAATACTGCTGCGCTATTGCTGCGATCAGGAGTTGCCAATTCATCTGATCAAGTTGGCCGTAACTTTATGATGCATAACAACAGCCATATTGCAGCCGTTGATATGCGCCGTAAGAACGATGTGACTTTTCAGAAGACGCTCTCATTTACGGACTGGTACTTAGATGGTGGCAAGGGTTATCCACTTGGCGCAGTTCAGTTAATCGGCAAAGTACAAGGCATCATGATGAAATCATTTGCCAAGTTAGTGCCGCTGCCATTGCTTAACTTGATTTCAGATCACAGCGTCGAATTTGTGGTTATGAGCGAAGATCTGCCCCACCCAGAAAACCGCGTAACTATCGCTGAAAATGGGGCTATTAAGCTGGCCCGAAACGCTGTAGGAATGAAGACTCATATGGAGCTACTGCGCCGGGCTAAGAAAGTTCTACGCAAAGCCGGCTATCAAGCAACCTTTAGACAACCTTTTGATATCTCAATGAACTCGCACCAATGCGGCACAACTGTGGCAGGTAAGGATCCGCGCACCAGCGTCGTAGATGGCTACTGTCGCAGCCACGATCATCACAATCTTTACTTAATTGATGGTGGATTCTTCCCATCATCTGCGGCGATGAACCCAGCGCTAACTATTGCAGCACAGGCGCTGCGCGTAGTTGCCGAATCTGATCTAGCTAAAGTTTAAGCAAGTCCTAAAACGCGCAATAGCTCGTCATTTAGATCTTTAGCGTCTACTTCTGCGCCAGTCCAATACTTAATCCCGATAACTGCTTGGTTAACAACCATCCCTAAACCTTGTAAGGTCGTCGCGCCACGCTTGCCAGCTTCAGTTAAGAAGTAAGTTTGTGGCGGATTTACGATTACATCGGCTGCCAACATTCCGGGGCGAATTGAGTCAAAGTTAATATCTTGTTTTCCTTCTGTATTAACCATTCCCATGGAAGTTGAGTTAATTACAACTTCGGCATCTTGCGGAATTTCATATGTCTTATTCCATACCACGAATTCGGCTGATGCGGAAGTCTTCTCGTTAAGCAACGCAGTTAACTCTTCCCCGCGAGCGCGTGAGCGATTTACGACATAGAACTTTGTAGCACCAGCTAGCGCTAATTCTACTGCGATGGCGCGTGCAGCACCGCCGGCGCCGAGTAGAACAATTGTCTTATCCTTTGCCGGAGTTAACTCTAGAAAAGATTTTAAAAATCCTTTGCCGTCGGTATTTTCACCGATTAATTTGCCATCGCGATTGACTGCGCAATTTACGGCGCCGATTAGAGCCGCTGATTCCCCTAGACCATCCAAATATTTAATTACTTCTACCTTGTGAGGGATGGAGCAGTTAAAACCCTTCCAATTCATGGCTTTTGCGCCCGCAACGGCTGCTTCCAACTGGTCTGGGTTAACTTCACAATTGACGTAGCGATAGTGCAGGTTATTGGCCTTAAAAGAGGCCTCCACCATTGCAACGGTCGGATTTGAGTCAGATCCTTGCGAGAAACTGCCAGTTAATTCGTGGCGGAAGGATCCGCCTATATCCATAGTCATGTTCAGACCTTACCGTGCAAGTTATGATCAGCCAATGGCCACCGCATTTTTGCAACGTATCGCATCCGCTCCTATCTCTTGGGGAATCTGCGAAGTACCGGGTTGGGGTGCGATGTTGCCAACTAAGCGAGTCTTATCTGAAATGACAAGTCTTGGTCTGCCGGCAACTGAACTTGGCGCACCTGGTTTCTTCTCTGATGATTCTGCAGAGCTAAAAGATCAATTAGCTGAATTTAAGATGTCGATGATCGGTGGTTTCACACCAGTTGTCTTGCACGATAAGTCACAAGAAAAAGCCACGATTGATATGGCACTGAAATCAAGTAAGAAGTTTCAAGAAATTGGTGCAACCCACTTTGTCTCTTGCCCAGTACAAACATGGGATTGGGCAAATCCTGAAGAGTTAAGTAACGATGAAGTTACCCAGTTCTTTAAGATGCTCGCCCAAGTTGATCAGATCTGTAAAGATCACGGCCTGGTTCAAGTAGTGCATCCACATTTACAGACTGTCGTTGAGACTAAAAAAGATATTGATATGGTGGTTGATAACTCTGATGTGATGTGGTGTTTAGATACCGGCCATATGACAATCGGTGGACAAAATACCGTTGAGTTTGCCAAGAAATATGCCAGCCGCGTTGGCCATGTGCACTTAAAAGATGTAAATATGAAATCAGTTCCGCCTGTGCTTGCTCGCCAGCAAAGCATTATGGAGGGTGTGCAGAAAGGTTTATTTACTCCCCTTGGACAAGGCGATGTCCCAATTCTTGAAACGATCCTCGCGCTAGAAGCCGCCGGTTATCAGGGTTGGTATGTCATCGAACAAGATGTTGCCATTACAGGTGCGATGCCTGGACTTGGTGAAGGACCGATAACCGGTATGAAACAGTCAGTTGATTACCTGCATAACGTTGTTGCACCAGCTTTAGCCAAGTTATAGACCACAAACTAACAGGGAGTAAAAGTGTCTGATCTACGCGTAGGAATCATCGGTGTCGGAATCATGGGCGCAGGACATGCGCGTTATCTAACTGAACACGTAAACGGCGCAACCGTCACCGCGCTCTTTGATCTAGATGGCCCACGTATGGATTCTTTGGCAAAAGAGCTCAGCGCCAAATCGGGTGTAGCAATTAGCCAACATGCATCTGTCGAAGCACTTGTTAGCGATGCAAACGTTGATGCAGTAATCATCTGCTCACCTGATGGCCTGCACCCAGAACATTTAACTCTGGCGATAAACGCTGGCAAGCACACGCTTTGCGAAAAGCCACTTGCACCAAAGTCTGCTGATGCCAGAAAAGTTGCAGAGCTTGCCAATGCATCTGGTTTAAATATCACCCTCGGCTTTATGCGCCGCTTTGATCCCAGCTATATCGAACTTAAGAAAGAGATCCAATCCGGAAAATACGGCAAGGTATTGCACCTGCGTTGTATCTCGCGAAACGTTAGCTCTCCAACTGCAACTACTGCGATGCTACTAACAAACGTTGCAGTTCACGAAGTCGATATCGCTCGCTGGTTGTTAGGCGAAGAATTTGTTTCAATGTCTACAGTTGCAATGAAGCGCAGCAAATATGCCAATGATCAATTACAAGATCCACTTACCGTTTTGGCACACACTGAATCAGGTGTATTGATGACTGTAGATATCGCAGCTAACAGCACCTACGGTTATGAAGTCCGCATGGAAGCGTTAATGGAAAATGGTTCGTTAGAAATAGATAACCTCGGTGGGCTATCTATTTCTTACGATTTCAATCTGCCGCCACGCACCCATGGCAAGCTTTATGAAAACTGGATGGGGCGCTTTGAGCAGGCCTATATAAATGAACTAACCGCATGGGTTGGTTCAATTAAGACAGGTGTGCGTCACCCAGATCTGGCAACAGCAAATGATGGACTTGCCTCATCAATTGCCTGCGAAATGGGCGTTGCTTCTCTTAAGTAAGTTGGCGGCGATTAAGACTGTTGCTGCATAGACCAGAGCGTCCAAATATGTGTGCGCACCGTTAGCGGTTGACGCATGATTTGTACGATCTGGAAAGCAACATCATCTGGACGTAGGTAGCTAGCCAACTTTGGCTCACCTGCTGTGCGTCCGGCTTCAATTGCAAACTGTGTATCTGTGCCTGCTGGGCAGACAAGTGCAACGCGCACACCCTTTTCGCGAAGTTCGCGATCTAGGCCGCCTGCAAAACCAACTTGGGCATGCTTTGTACCAGCATAGATTGATTCATCTCCACCACCACGAAAGCCTGCAACAGATGAAACCATGATGATATCGCCAGCTTTTTTAGCGAGCATCGTTGGCAAGGTTGCGCGAACAATATGCACGCTAGCTTCATAATTGGTACGCATCATGCGATTTACTTCGTCATCGCTGTAATCCAAGACTGATCCATACATACCAATACCAGCATTTGGCACAACGCAATCAATTGTTCCGAAGGTATCGATGGCCTTCTTCGCAACGGCGCGAGCAACATCAGGGATAGATGAATCGCCAGCCAAATAAGTTGCGTTATCTGCACCAAGGGATGCGACCATTTCCTGAAGCTTGGCTTCATTGCGAGCATTTAATACAACCTTGCAACCTAATTCAACGAGTTGCTTGGCTGCTGCGGCACCGATTCCGGTGGTTGCGCCAGTGATTACTACTACAGAACCTTTGATATCTCTAAGTTGGTATGTCATGGCGCAATACTAGAACATAGCGGTAAATCTGACCAGATTAAGTTTTACTTCAAGATATTTACTGCTCGGGCGATCACTAGACCTACCGTAACCAGCGAAGTTAAAGATTGCACCATCATCAATATCTTTGCCCATCGGCTAAGCGGTGCGGTATCGGTTGGGCTAAATGCGCTGGCATTTGTTACAGAGATATACAGGTAGTCAAAGAATGTTGGGTGCCAACCTTTTTCGCGATATTCCGGAGAACTCATCTGTGGAAAGAGAAAGTCAGGCACGGGTTTGCGAGCTTCGGCGCGCGATCCTGGGCCGCCGCGATCGAGCTCCCAGAACCACAAGCTAAAGATCACAATATTTGCCATCCAAATTGACCCGCCAGATAACAACAACATATTGGCATCTTTAATAGTGCCTTGTACTAATCCATCAATTAACTTAACTGCAGATGAGATATTTGAAATCGTCATGATGCTTGTAAGGGCGATACTTAAATTTCTGGTCCGAGCGTGGTGTTTCCCGATACGCCTTGGAGTTAGCGCAATTAGGGCTATTAGAAGTAGAGCCTCTAATCCACAAATATAGTTTTGGATACCCAGCGAGAGATGCTTAGGAAGTAAGAATTGCAAGATTATTACCAATACAACAACTAGCGAGACAGCTAGGCGATGCTCGCCTTCATGTGGCTTATGCCAATGTGCCTGCGTTGTATCTGACATTTATCTTTACAGCGCATCCATAACTGTGATCGTTTCGCCAAATACATAATTCGGACCAATCGCCTGCCACGCTTTGCTATTTGCATTAACCATATGGGCATCCCAAGATAGACGATCGCTCCAGATCTCCCAGACATTTACAACATCTGGTTTCTGGGTATCGCGATAGATTTCAATAAATTCGCATCCATCTTCAGTGCGAATTAATGCAATATGGCTCTTGAGTTTTGAAACGAACTCATCGAATTGGCCAGGCTTTACATTTACTTCTACGAATAAAAAGACTTTGCTCATGTGGCAAAGGTATCTCGTTTTGAGGGCAATAAAAAGAAAAGCCTTCCGGTGTGAAAGGCACCGAAAGGCTCATCTCGTGCGCGCGAAGGGATTCGAACCCCTAACCTTCTGATCCGTAGTCAGATGCTCTATCCGTTGAGCTACGCACGCCTATTTACTTGTATTACAGGTTAACACCCGTCTGCGAATAGTACAGGCTTTTCAAAGGCCGCCCAAACCTAGTAATTCTTCGCGCAAAACTGCCTTCTTGCGTGGTTTTCCGAGCGGTTCACCGGCTGCAACTTCTGCAGCATTAATTGCCTCCCAATGTGATTGCGAAACAAATTTTTTATCAGCTAGTAAATCGCTTACATCACCGTTATTTTTCGCTGGCTTTAGACTTGAAACTAATAACTTTATTACATCTGAAGCATCTGATTTATTAGTGCCAATCACGCCCGATGGTCCGCGCTTAGCCCAGCCAACGACATAAAGGTTTTCGCTTACGTGGCCATCGCGATTTAAAACCTTTCCACGCTCGTATGGTAGGCCAGCGATGCAGGCTGCTTCATATCCAATTGCAGTTATTACCAGCCCACATTTAATGGAGAATTTTTCATCACTGCCAGTTTTTTGAAAGACAACTTCTTCCACCTTGCCGCTGCCTTTAATTTCAACTGGCGTAGCCAGGAACTGGAATTTCATTGTGCGATCGTGGTTTGTCGCTTCTTTTTCAGAGATTAAAAGCATCGCATCTAAATTGCTCTTGGTATCTTTCTCGATTTCTTCTCCTGCACGCACAATGGCTGCTGCAATATCTGCCTGGCTAATTAAAACGTTGGTGTGTTCTAGTTTTGGAAGCTCGCGTAATTCAGGGGAAGTAAATGCCGCGTGTTCTGGTCCGCGTCGAGCGCTGATAATTACTTCACGGATAGAAGATTTTTTAAATGCTGAAATTGCATGATCTGCAGTATCCGTTGGATCTAGCTCACTTGGTTCAAGAGTCAACATGCGCGCCACATCCATCGCAACGTTGCCGGCACCGATTACAACTGCAGTATCGCAATCTAGTGAAATATCGATATCGTGAAAATCAGGATGAGCGTTATACCAAGGCACAAATTCGGCCGCAGATAATGATCCCGGTAAATCTTCGCCAGGAATTCCTAACTTCTTTCCTAAGGCAGATCCTGTTGCTATTACAACAGCGTCATACATCTCTTTTAACTGTTCAATTGAGATATCTGTACCCAACTCAACGCCACCAAATAACCGGAAGTTTCCGGCCGTTGCCACCTTCTCAAAAACCTTTGAAACAGTTTTGATCTTGGGATGATCTGGAGCAACTCCACTGCGCACCAAACCCCAAGGGGTTGGCAAACGTTCGATCATGTCGATAGAGAATTGCAGATCATCGGTCTGCAAATTCTGCAGTGCCTGCGCCGCAAAGTAGCCAGCCGGGCCTGCGCCAACGATCGCTACTTTATATGTGGACATTGGATTAGTTTAACGGCGAAAAGGTCGTTCTACTTCAATCTGAGCGGAGGCAGGGATGGAAGTTAGTTAACTCCTAATCCATACCAACTATTTGCGCTCTTCCACATCACGGCCTCGCGAGTCGCTGAATCATGGCGAGCCAAGCTGGATTCAAAGTCGTTTACTAGTTTTTCTAGAGAAACGAATTGGCGATCGACTGGAAAGTTACTTCCCCACATCACACGTGCTGGAGTAAATAGTTCAAGTGCGGTATCTATCAAGGTATTCATCGCATCCCTTGGCCAATTTCGGTGATACATATAGAGACCACTTAATTTAACTGCAATGTTTTCATGCTTGGAGAGTTTTGCTAACTCAGCTTTCCAATCGGAAATTCCATCACGATCCCATTTAAGCGGCATGATGAAATGGTTAATAACTATTTTAGTTTGGGAAAACTCTGCAGCCAGCGCTGCAACATCTCTTGCCTGCTCTGGAAAGATTTGAAGATCGAAAATCATTGCCTGATCGCCTAGGTGGGCAAAGTTTTTTCGCCAAGTCTTATCAAAGATAATCTCAGGGCTATCTGTAAATGTGTACTTTGGATCATCGTGGTAATTAAGAATCTGCCTTACTCCAACAACGCGATCACTAGCTTGGCGATGGGCAGCTAGCAGATCTGGAAAATCTGCTTTCAGTAGATTGCCTGCAGCGATTATTGAGTATGGCTTTTTAAACTCAGCTAAAGTTTTTGCCAGCCACTTACTTTCGCCAAGTGGGTTTCTTGGATCCCAGGCAGCTTCGACATGAACTAAGCCGGCAAGTTCGACTTTGGCGGTATCGTGAAGGTAATCAGATAAAAGGTAATCAAGCGCCAAATTTTTTATGCTCGCAAAAGGTAGCTCTTCAACTTCTGGATCGGTAAGCCATGGGTAAGTTCCCGCCTGCAAATCCCATAAATGCATATGTGAATCGATGCATTTCAAAGGGCTAACCTCTTTGCAGATCTAGAGTGTCGCCAACTTCTGGACTTAGCGCCAAATAACCACCATCTACCGCTAAATCTGTGCCGGTAACAAAACTGGAATCAGGGCTAGATAGCCAAGCAACTGCTGCTGCAACTTCATCTGGTTCACCGCAACGATTTAACATTGAATAGCGGCCCCAAATTGGTTCCCATTTTTTACGGTCGTTATTTGCAGCTTCATCAAGAGTTTCTGTCCAAATCCATCCCGGGCTTACCGAATTAACCCGAATTCGATCTACCGAAAGATCTAGCGCTTGACACTTGGTTAATTCAAGAAGGGCGCCCTTCATTGCGTTATATGTCCAACGACCTGCTTGAGCGCGATGCGAAGAGATGCTGGCAATGTTTACGATCGCCGGATTAGCGCTCTTGCGCAATTGAGGAAGTGATTGGCTTACTAAATTAGCACCAGCTAAGAGATTTACTTCAAAAGTCCGCTGCCATTGTTCGCGAGTCGCATCAATTCCAGATAATAGAAAAATAGCGGCATTGTTAACCAGAATATCTAAAGATTCACCTTTACTTACCGCTAGATCTATTGCTTTACCGCGGATAATTTCATCACAAACATCTCCGACAACTATGTGCAGATTCGGATTGTTTAAATCACTTTGCATCTTCTTGAGCAGATCTTCATTTAGGTCGAGTGCAACGACGGAAATTCCGTCTTTCAAAAACCTACGTACGCAAGCAGCACCAATTCCAGATGCTCCACCAGTTACAATCGCAGTTCTTGCTCCGCTCATCGTAAACCTCTCTTTTAACCTTAAACTTTGGCAATAACGCCAATATACCTAGGTATCTGCCAATAATGAACTAATAATCTATGTTTTTGTGTAACGCACTTAGAGGTATCCATTGCGTTATTCACTCTATTGAATCCTCATTCGAGCACTGCTTTAATATGCGCTATGACCTTCGATGTTGAGAAAATACGCGCTGATTTTCCTGCTTTAAAATCTGGATTAGCTTTCTTTGATGGACCAGGTGGGAGTCAGGTTCCAACACAAGTCGGACAGGCGATAGCTACAGCGATAACTAAGCCAATTTCAAATCGCAGCACCACAACGCTTTCTGAGAAAAATGCTGAAGAGATTGTTCTTGGCTTTCGCCAAGCAGTGGCTGATTTTGTAAATGCAGATCCATTGGGCGTTGTATATGGTCGTAGCTGGACTCAAATTACCTACGACTTCTCCAGAACTTTAGCCAAGAACTGGAAGCCGGGCGATGAAATCATCGTCACAACTCTTGATCATGATTCAAATGTTCGCCCGTGGGTGCAAGCCGCAGAAGCAGTTGGTGCGGTTGTGCGCTGGGCGAAATTTGATCCCGCAACCGGTGACTTACCGACTTCAAAGATCACCGAACACCTAAACGATAAGACGCGATTAGTTGCAGTAACTGGCGCCGGAAATGCTTTAGGAACTAGACCAAATATTCAGGAAATATCTAAGGAAGTACATAAGACAAGCGCTTTGCTTTATGTTGATGGCGTTCATTTATCTCCGCATACTTCAATTGATATGAAAGCAATGGGCGCAGATTTCTTTGGTTTAGCTTTCTATAAAATATTTGGGCCACACTGCGCAGCAATCGCTGCAGATCCTGAACTGCTTAAGACTTTAAATAACGACAAATTGTTGCCCGCAACAAATAATGTGCCTGAACGCTTTGAATTTGGAACTCTGCCGTATGAATTGATGGCTGGGTGTATCGCCACAATTGATTACCTTGCGGATTTAATTCCGGGCGGCATTGGCAGCAGACGCCAAAGACTTGTTCACTCCATGACTGAACTTGAAAAATACGAAGATACTCTCTTTGAATATATGGAAAGTGAAATAGCAAAACTGCCTGGCATCACCTTGTACGGGCACGCTAAAAAGCGAACTCCGACACTGTTTTTCAACCTTAAAGGTTTCGAAGGTGCTGCGGTTTATAAACACTTAGCGACGCTAAATGTAAACGCACCTGCCGGAAACTTCTACGCACTAGAAACTTCCCGCGCCTTAGGACTCGAAGATAAAGGCGCTGTGCGCGCTGGTTTGGCTCCTTACAGCACCATCGACGATGTAAATCGTCTAGTTGCTGGATTGCGTGAGCTAACTAAGTAACTTACATTTGAAAAACTGAGCGGAGATGTCCAAGCCACGCAACGCCATAAAGTTGTGATTGGTTCCGCGTAAAGTTCAATCTGAGCGGAGACGAGGAGATTTGAACTCCTGAAGGCGATTAAACCTTACCTCGTTAGCAGTGAGGCGCACTCGACCGGGCTATGCGACGTCTCCAAGTACAGGAATGAGTTTACAGGTAGTTGTCTACCGAGTGAAACGCTTCTCCTGCATTATTGCGTCCCAAATTACGGCTTGGGCAGCAAGGGCATCCTGTGAATTCTGCGCCTGATTAAGGGCGTTGATATCTACTCGATCACAGACTTCTTCCAAATAAGTAATGATTTCAATGCTTCGAGTAAGTGCACGCACTGGGTCTTCGCGGAACGGGAATTGATCAAGCAGGATTGGATCAGACCAGTTAATGCTGCGCAGTGCGAGCATATATTCAATGGTTTCAAATAAGTGCACTGATGCAACCGGTAGGTCATCATCCCAACCGCGCCAATTATCGTTTAGCTCAGCGCTAACTAATTTGCCGTGGCGATGGATAAGAAGTAGTGATTCCGCTGGAGTCTCTTGCGCCATTAATGAGTGACCAAAGTCCATCACAATTCCAACGTTATTAACTTTCATTTCACTAATTGCAAGAAGTGTTTTTGCAGCAGTTGCGAGCGTCATGCGAACGCGTGGTTCTTTACATTTGTATTCAATGGCAAATTGCACCTTTGGGTTTTCATTTGCAAGGTCGCGAATACCGTTAATAGTGTAATCCCAGATTTGTAAGTAATTAGCTTGCAATGGGAAATCAAAACCATCTTGACCCGGCCAGAATTTAACGTAAGTTGCGCCAAGGATTTCGGCGGCGGCGATCGCTTCGCGAACTCGATCTTTCGTTTGTGATCGAAGCTTGGTATCTGGGTTGGTGAAAGAACCCTTTACATATTCGCGCATGTAAATGTGAGGCGTTGTTGCGCGGCAGATAAGTCCGTTGTCGTCAAGCATCTTTTTAATCTCAACAGCGGTTCGTTCTGGAATATCAAACGGAACATTTATATCGAGGTGCTTAAGGCCAGGAACTTTGGCAGCATCTTCGATCATCTGTTGGCTAGTGCGAGTTGGACCATAACCATCTCCGGCATAGCGATCCACAAACTGTCCAAATGCCCAGATTCCTGCGCCGTAAGTTAGTTTTCCCATATTCGCACCTTTTCTCTTCTTTGTAATTGAAATCTTAGGAGTTATTGCCGCCCGTGAATAGGCTTTTATTCGCCTTTCATGCGAGAGGCAATCAGAGCTTTTCGCCATGTTTTTAGAGCTTTTTCACGCTCTTCGCCAGAAAGGCGTGGCAGATATTCATCGTATTTAAGTTCTATCTTTTCGATATCTGCAATTGTTGCAAGGCCTGCACCAATTGCCGCCGCCATTGCCGCGCCGAAAGCAGAAAGTTCAAGTAGTTGTGAAGATTTAATTATCTTGCCGCTTAGATCTGCGAGCATCTGCATTAGAAACTTGTTACGCGCTCCGCCGCCATCAGCGAAGAGTGAGTCAATTTCGATATCTGATTTGGCAAAGTCTTCTAAAACGTCGTTGATCTGTGCTGCGGTAGATCTAAGCGCGGCAGCTGCAAGATCTGCACGTCTGCTGCCTCGGGTGAGCCCTGCAATAATTCCAGTTGCTTGCCGATCCCACCAAGGTGCGCCTAGCCCATTAAATGCAGGAACAATCTCTATCTGCTGGGTTGATTCAGGTGCCAATTTCGCTAATTCATCAGGTGTTGTACCGAGTAATTCTGCCAACCAAACTAGCGTGGAACCGGTTGAAAGGATATTGGCTTCGGCAGCTCGCGTTATCTTTCCATTGATCTGCCATGCAATTGTCTGCGGCTTAGTTTCAGTAAGGCCCATAAGAGATGTTCCGGTACCAAAGGTTGCTTTAAAATTTCCCGTTCTCCAACCTTGGTGGGCAAATAACGCAGCATGCGAATCGCCCATAATTCCAGACAGTGGTACATCATTGGTTAAACCAAGTTCTTGCATATTGGTGCAGATATGTTTTTCATCAGATGCACATACCTGTGGCAATTGAGATTTATCGATGCCAAATATTTCAAGTAGTTCTGGGCTCCATTGGCCCGTTTGTAGATCCAACAACTGGGTGCGGCTAGCACTACCTGATTCAACGATATGTCCGGCACCTAGTTTGAAGGCAATCCAAGAATCTATTGTCCCGATACAGATGTCGGTGCTAGCAAAGTCTTTATTTTCAAATAGCCATTGCGCCTTAAGAGCTGAAAACATCGGGTCTAGTTCTAGGCCACTGATGGCCTTAACTTGAGCAGCGTATTTCAACTGTTTTTCCACTAAATCTGAAGCCCTGCGATCTTGCCAAGTGATGACATTGCTGAGCGCTTTACCTGTATTTCGATCCCAAAAAAGCACAGATTCGCGTTGGATGCTTAAGCCGACTGCAGAAATTTTATGAGCTTTTGTTATTTCTTTACTTGCCGATACAACCGAAGACCAAATTTCTTCGGGGTTTTGTTCTACCCAACCTGTTTGCGGATAAGTTGTTTTGATTTTTACTTCAGCTTGAGCTAGAACGCGTCCGCTTAGATCAATGGCAAGTGCTTTGGTGGAACCGCTACCTTGATCGATAGCCAAAATAATTGGAGCGTTATCTGCCATTTTTCAAAAGTTCTCGCGCCGCAGCGGCAATTGCATCGGCAGTAAGTCCAAAGTGTTCCAATAAATATGAAGCAGATCCTGTTGGGGCAAAGGAATCAATTCCCATCAATTTCATTGGGGTCGGATGGTTTTGCACAACAAATTCTGCAATCGCACCGCCTGCTCCACCTCTAGTAACAGCTTCTTCAGCGGTAATGATCGCCTTGGTTTCTTTTGCCGCTGCCAAAATTTCTTTAGTATCGAGTGGCGAAACTGTAGAAAGATTTATCACGCGCGCAGATATTCCTTCAGCCTTTAGTTGACCTGCTGCTGTGATTGCTCGTGAAACCAGAGTTCCAGTTGCAATGATCGAAATATCCTCTCCATCGATAATGCGCATTGCTTTATTTGGTATAAATGCTGGGCTTTGCCCTTGCGATACTGATGGAACTTTGAAGCGACCAATGCGCATAAACACTGGGCCGGCCATTTTTGCCGCCCAACGAACTGCGCTTTCGGTTTGCGCTTCATCTGCCGGCAAAACAATTGGCAGAGAATCAAGGGCGCGCATCCATGCAATATCTTCGATCGAATGATGTGTCGGACCGAGTTCACCATAGGAAATGCCAGGGCTCATTCCGCAGAGCTTTACATTTGTATGCGTGTAAACAACGTCAGCTTTTATCTGTTCTAGTGCCCGGCCAGTTAAAAACGGGGCCGCAGCACACACAAAGGGGGTAAATCCAGAGTTTGCTAAGCCTGCGGCAACACCGACCATATTTTGTTCTGCAATACCAACATCAATTAAACGATCTGGAAAGAGATCACGAAATTCAGTTAGGTTACTTGAGCCCACTGAATCGTTGCAGACAACAACAATTTTAGGATCTTCATTTGCTAAAGCGATGAGAGTCTTCGCAAAGATAATCCGGTTATCAAACTCTTCTAATTTTTCTGCGCTCATGGTTTTCCTAATTGGGATAGCGCTTCGGTGTATTGCTCTGCAGATGGAACTTTATGGTGCCATTCTGCTTTACCTTCCATAAAATCAACGCCTTTGCCTTTGGTAGTCTGCGCAATTACTGCGCGTGGCTTGGTCTGTGGATCGGTGAAGGCTTTAAGTAGGGCTACATAATCGTGGCCATCTACTACGCAGACTTCCCAGCCAAATGCTTCAAATTTCTTATCCAGTGGATCTAACTCATTTGTCTTCGAAGTTGGGCTACCTTGTTGAAAACCATTGCGATCTATGACCGCAATCAAATTGGTAAGTTTGCGATGACCGGCAAACATTGCAGCTTCCCAGTTGCTTCCCTCTTGAAGTTCGCCATCTCCCATAATTACAAATGAACGGCTACCGTTATTTGCCAATTGCGCACCAATAGCGGTGCCAACGGCGATTGGAAATCCATGGCCAAGTGGGCCGGTATTTGATTCAACGCCCGGAACTTTATTGCGATTAGGGTGGCCATTTAATTTACTTAGTGGTTTTGCAAAAGTTTTCAACTCTTCAATAGGAAAGAAGCCGCGCATAGCTAAAGTTGAATAGAGTGCGACAGCGGCATGGCCTTTACTAAGGATTAAACGATCGCGGTCGGCTTTATTTGGCTCTTTTGGATCAACATTTAGAACCGCACCAAAAAGTGTTGCCAAAATATCGGTAACTGAGAAATCTCCACCAATATGGCCCATGCCAGCGCCTTTAATGGTGTGAAGAATTTGAATACGGATTTCTCGCGCTAAATCAGCAATTTCTCGCGTGCTCATCGGCATAGTGCCTTAACTCTATGCGTAAATAGATGAAGGTCAATACCATTTGCGGAGAGTTACTAACTCATTACATCTTCTGTACTCTTGGCGATATGAATGAGAAGGTTGAAACCCCGGCATTAAAGAATTTGCGCTCATACGATGTTGCACCTCCTGCAGCATATGCAGAATTTATGCGCACCGGTTGGGCGCCTTCTGATCTCGAAGGTTTGCAACCGCTTGAAGTCGTAACTTATGCATTCTCTCGTCGCCAAGTTTTATCTGCGGCTTTTCCAAATATTCGCCTTGTGATTCCTTCTGGCAATTTTAAGACTCGTTCTAACGATACGGAATATGCATTTCGTCCACACAGTGCATTTGCGTACTACAGTGGCGTTCAAGGATCAGATGCAGTTCCGGATTCAGTTCTAGTAATGGAACCAAATGAATCGGGTGGGCATGACTCGTATCTTTACCTGCACCCACGTTCAACACGTGACAGTGATGGATTTTATACCGATCGTAAATATGGCGAACTTTGGGTCGGCCGTCACTTCACGCTGGAAGAGGCAAATGCGGTTTATCAAATTCCAACTCGCGATGTGGATAAGATCGAAGATTTACTTCGTTTTAGCAAAGAGACTTTATTGGTGCGTGGTGAAGATACGTTGATGGATAAGCTGATTTCAAAGAATGCGCGTGAGACTGAATTTCTCACCTTCACATCAGAACAACGTTTGGTGAAAGATGAGTATGAGGTTGGCCAAATGCAGGCAGCCGTCGATGCAACCGGACGTGGCTTTAGCGATGTAATAGCTGCAATGCCTGCTGCGGCAGAACATCCTCGTGGCGAACGAATTGTGGAAGGCGCATTCTTTGGACGCGCGCGCCTAGAAGGCAATGACATTGGATATACAACGATCGCTGCTGCTGGTTCACATGCATGTGTCTTGCACTGGATTCGCAATGATGGCGCCGTTCGCAATGGTGAGCTCTTGCTGCTTGATGCTGGCGTTGAGATGGATTCTTATTACACCGCAGATATAACTCGCACGTTGCCGGTAAATGGAAAGTTTTCTCCGGCACAGCGCGCTTTATATATGTTGGTTTATGAGGCGCAATTAGCAGGCTTTGCGGCGGTAAAACCTGGAGTTCAATTCTTAGAGATTAACCGCGCCGCTCAACGTGTATTGGCACAAGGTTTAGCTGACATGGGAGTTCTCACTGTCAGCGCGGAAGAATCTATGAAGCCTGAAGTTGGTCTGCATCGCCGTTGGACGCTGCATGGCGTAAGCCATCACTTAGGTCTGGATGTCCATGATTGTGAGCATGCCCGTCAAGATATGTATCGCCAAGGTATTTTGTGTGAAGGAATGATTTTGACTGTTGAACCTGGTCTTTATATCCAACCAGACGACGAACTATTTGCACCGGAATATCGCGGAATTGGTATCCGTATCGAAGACGATGTCATCGTTACCGCAGATGGTTGCCGGAATTTGAGTGAAGATATTCCGCGCCATCCAGATGCCATCGAAGCTTGGATGGCAGCAATACTTAATTAACCGCTAAACCTGCTGTAATCGCAGCAATTGATAGTGCAAAAGTTAAAATAATATTTAACGTTACTTGCTTGCGGTTTTGTAAATTCTGATCTACATCGAGCATAAAAGCTGACCAAGTTGTAAAGGCGCCACAGAAGCCCATTACAAAGAAATTTAACTGGGTTATACCTAAAACAAACGAGCCAACAGTATTTACAATCAGGATGCCAACTGGGAATTTATATTTAGCCCGAAAGAATTTATCTATCAAATAGCGCAGCGGGGCGCCTACTCCGGCGCCTAATATGAAGTAGATGAGTCTCATGCGCGGCTCTTACCTCTAACTAAATTCAATATAAGCAAGCTAATGAGAAGAGAAGTGAAGGCATAACCAAAGCCGCTAATTAAATTTGAACCTTGCAAGATAAATGCAAAAGAGGAGAGGGTAGTAAAGCCTCCGGCAAAGCCTGTTATCCAGAATAGTTTCTGTGATGGAGTTGCAGATATTCGATAGGCAACAATTCCGGCGATCAAAACACCGAGTTGATTAACGATAAAGACGCCAAGTGAAAGTGATGGCAGAGCTTCTATAAGCTGCCAGCGCAATAGCGATCCTGCGATGCCACCCAACGCAACCAGCGGTAGTGGCTTCATCTTTAGTTGCGCTTTTCTCTCTTTAAGAGACCGGCAAACATGCGAGCTGGATCGTATTTAATATCAACTACGCGTTCTTTCATCGGGATGATCGCGTTGTCGGTTATCTTGATGTGCTCTGGGCAGACCTCAGTACAACACTTGGTGATGTTACACATTCCAAGGCCATGCTCTTCTTGCGCAGTACGTTTGCGATTTTTCAACATATCAAGCGGATGCATATCTAGTTCTGCGATGCGGATAAAGAAACGCGGACCTGCGAATGATTTTTTGTTCTCTTCGTGATCGCGGATTACGTGGCAAGTGTTCTGACATAGGAAGCACTCGATACATTTACGGAATTCTTGTGAACGTTCCACGTCAACCTGCTGCATACGTGCTTCACCTGGCTGTAGCTCCTTAGGTGGTTCGTATGCTGGGATCTCCATCGCTTTCTTATAGTTAAAAGAGACATCGGTAACGAGATCTTTAATGACTGGAAATGCACGAAGTGGTGTGACGGTAATAGTTTCATCTTCGCCAAAAGAAGCAACTTGTGTCATACATGCCAGGCGTGGCTTGCCGTTGATCTCCATTGAACAAGATCCACATTTGCCAGCCTTACAGTTCCAACGAACTGCGAGATCGCCCATCTGGGTTGCTTGTACGCGGTGAATTACATCAAGGACAACTTCGCCCTCGTTGACATCTACTTGAACATCTTTAAGGCCACCATCAGTTGCGTCGCCTCGCCAAATGCGAAGATTTAATTTGCGCGCCATTAGTTGGTTCCGCCTTTCGCAATTTCTTCCGGTGTCATGTACTTCTTAAGTTCATCGACTTCAAAGAGATCAAAGAGCTCTTTCGGCATAAATGGCAGCGATTGCTTGCGCACATTAACTTGATTGCCATCAAAGGATGCAATGTGATTGCTCTGACGCCAAGTGGAATTCATGCCTGGGAAATCATCGCGTGTATGTCCGCCGCGTGATTCTTCGCGAGCGATCGCTGACTTTGCAGTGCTTTCGGCGACTAACAACATATTGTCGAGGTCAAATGCCAAGTGGAATCCTGGATTGAATTTACGGCCACCAGAGACGACAACGTTGGCGCTGCGCTTTCTAATTTCGGCGATCTTTTCAATCGCTTCTTTTAATTCAGCACCGGTACGAATAATTCCGACCAGGTTATGCGTAACTTCCTGCAATTCTGCGTGAAGTGAGTAAGAGTTCTCGCCACCTGTGCGCGCAAAAGGCGCTTCGATGCGAGCAGCAGCTGCAGCAACTGTTGCATCCGATACGGATGCGCTGCTGTTCTGCTTAACGTAAGCGGCAGCGCCCATTCCAGCACGACGACCAAAGACCAAGAGATCAGAGAGTGAATTTCCACCAAGGCGGTTTGATCCGTGCATTCCGCCAGCGACTTCACCGGCTGCAAATAAGCCAGGCACACCAACTGCAGCTGCAGTATCTGGCTCTACTTCAACGCCACCCATTACATAGTGACAAGTTGGGCCAACTTCCATCGCCTCTTTGGTGATGTCAACGCCCGCTAATTCGTAGAACTGGTGCCACATAGATGGCAGGCGCTTCTTAATAATTTCAGCAGAAATACGCTTGGAAACATCTAGGAATACGCCACCGTGTTCGGTGCCGCGGCCTGCTTTAACTTCAGTGTTAATTGCGCGCGCAACTTCATCGCGCGGCAAAAGTTCTGGTGGGCGGCGGTTGTTATCTTGATCTTCATACCAACGATCGGCTTCGGCTTCATTATCTGCATACTTATCTTTAAATACATCTGGGATGTACTTAAACATAAAGCGTTCGCCATTGATATTGGTAAGGATTCCACCTTCACCACGTACTGATTCTGTAACTAAGATTCCGCGCACAGATGGTGGCCAGACCATACCGGTTGGGTGGAACTGTAAAAATTCCATATCAACCAGGTTTGCTCCAGCTTTCAAAGCAAGTGCATGGCCATCGCCAGTTCCTTCCCAAGAGTTAGAGGTAATTTTAAAAGTTTTACCGACTCCACCAGTTGCGATAATTACCGCAGGTGCTTCAAAGAGAACTTCTGATCCGGATTCGCGCCAGTAACCATATGCGCCTGCGATATTGCCGTTCTCTTTAAGAATTTCAGTAATAGTAAGTTCTGCGAAAACTTTAATGTGTGATTCGTAATCACCGTGTTCGCGCTTATCGGCCTGCTGCAGAGCAACGATCTTCTGTTGCATCGTACGAATAAGTTCTAGACCAGTGCGGTCACCAACGTGTGCAAGGCGTGGATATTCGTGTCCGCCGAAGTTACGTTGGCTGATCTTTCCTTCTTTGGTGCGATCAAAGAGCGCGCCCCACATTTCCAATTCCCAGATGCGATCTGGAGATTCTTTGGCGTGTAGCTCTGCCATACGGAAATGGTTTAGGAACTTTCCACCGCGCATCGTGTCGCGAAAGTGAACCATCCAATTATCGTTGGAATTTGCGTTACCCATTGAGGCAGCTGCGCCACCTTCGGCCATAACTGTGTGGGCCTTGCCGAATAGCGATTTACAGATGATCGCTACGCGCAGGCCTGATTCGCGCGCTTCAACAGCTGCGCGTAAACCCGCACCGCCGGCACCAATTACAAGAACGTCATACTTGTGACGCTCGAGCGCTATTTTTTCAGTAGTCATATCTATTGGCATCCTTTAGAAGAAGTAGAAATTGGTCCAGGCGCCAGTTGCAACTTGGCGAACGTAGATATCGGCAAAAGCAACGCCAGCAAGTGAGTACCAAGCAAATTGCTGATGCTTATGATTTAGAACTGAAACTAAAGTCCAAAGCTTGTAGCGAATTGGATGAGCTGAGAAATGCTTTAGACGTCCACCGACTGTATGGCGACAGGTGTGACATGAAAGTGAGTAGAACCAGAGAAGTGTTGAGCTAACTAACAAGACAAGCGAACCAACGCTGGCATGTCCCCACTGGCCTTCAGAGTTCTTAAATGAAATTACTGCGTCATAAGTAAGGAATACGTTAAAGACTAATCCTGCATAGAAGAACCAGCGGTGTGCATTCTGCAAAATAAGTGGAGCGCGAGTTTCACCGGTGTATTTGGTGTGTGGTTCGGCAACTGCACAAGCAGGTGGTGATAACCAGAACGCGCGGTAGTAAGCCTTGCGGTAGTAATAACAAGTCATTCGGAAACCAAGTGGGAAGATCAAAATAATCAGCGCAGGAGAAAGTGCGAAGTTAAAAATTTCAGCGCTTACTGGAGTCCAACCGAAAATAGTTGAGCCAGCAACGCAAGCCTGTGAAAGACATGGTGAATAGAAAGGGGAGATCAGTGGTTCGGTGAAGTAGTTAGCGCCTTCAAATGCGCGGAAGGTTGCATAAATAATGAAGCTAAATAAAACAGCGAAGGTAATTGCAGGTTCTAGCCACCACTTATCTGTGCGAAGCGTGCGCTCTTTAATTTTGGCGCGGGTTGGAGAAAAGACTCCGGACATTGCTTCCCCTTTGGTTTTAAAGATTTCCTAGGAGAAGTGTGCGCTTGATTGGTAAAAGAGGCTAGGCGTAACCCCGCACCGAGGCTATGAAGTCAGCCACAGCAGGAGTAAAAAATGGCGGAGGGCGTGGGATTTGAACCCACGAAACTTTCGTTTGCCGGTTTTCAAGACCGGTGCACTCGGCCGCTATGCGAGCCCTCCGTGGGAGAGATTACCCGAAGATCGTAAGCATTAAAAATCGACGGTATTACTGCGGAAGTTCGAGGAGTTTTTCAATCACTATAGCGACGCCATCTTGATTATGAGGCGGAGCTACATCTTTCGCATTTGCTGGACCTGCATGATGGCCATCGATCATCGCATATGAGCGATGCGCCCATTGCAACATAGAAAAGTCATTTGGGTTGTCACCAAATGCAACGCAATCTTCTGCAGTAATTCCAATACGCGATGCCATCATCGCTAAAGTTTCACCTTTTGAAACACCTAACGCAGAGATTTCAAGGAGCGAATCGTTATTTGCAGAATGCGTAACGTTTACAACACCTAGCAAAGCAGGTGTTGCTAGCGCCAACATTTCGTCGGCCGAGATCTCTTCTTGCGAAAGGCGCGCTAATAATTTAAGTGCGGGACGATTTGTAACTGAATCAATTGTGTCTACGCCAACGTTATCCATCCCGATATCCCATCGCGGAATATAAGCCTTCTCGCGATGGAAGTGATCATTAGATTCAACTGCGAAAGAAACGTTGGGAATAGTTTTGCGCAGAATATCTACCGCTTTTTGTAATTCAGTAGGTTGAATCATCCATTGTTCTAAGACTTTATCGTTGTGCATGTCATAGAGAAGCCCACCGTTACAACATATAGCAGTTCCAAAATCAAAGGCTTCGCGCACATCGTCCATCCAGCGAGGTGGACGACCGGTAACAAAGAAGATTTCGATACCTAAATCACGAGCTTTGGTAAATGCGGCGATTGTGCGGTGTGAAATACCTTCGTTATGGGGGACGATCGTGCCATCTAAATCAGTTGCAATTAATTTGGGGCGACGTTCACTCACACAAGCTCAAATCGCTTCATTCCAAGGAATGGTTGTAGTGCGGCTGGGACGTTAACTGTGCCATCTGGATTCTGGTGGTTTTCCAATATCGCAACGATCATGCGTGGAATCGCAACTAAGGTGCCATTTAAAGTGGCAACCGACTTGGTCCCGTCAGCATCTTTATAGCGAATATTTAAGCGGCGGGCTTGGAACTCGGTGCAATTAGAAGTGCTTGTTACCTCGCGATATTCATTTTGGGTGGGGATCCAAGCTTCGATATCAAATTTACGGGTGGCACTTGATCCAAGATCGCCTGATGCCACATCAATTACGCGAAATGGTATTTCCATCGCATTAAGGAAATCTTTCTCCCACTGCAACAGACGTTGATGTTCTGCCTTTGCTTCTTCTGGTTTACAGAATGAGAACATTTCAACTTTATCGAATTGGTGAACACGTATGATTCCGCGGGTATCTTTTCCGTAAGTGCCTGCTTCGCGGCGGAAACAAGTTGAATATCCGGCGTAACGCATCGGCAATTTATCCGCTGGAAGCACTTCATCCATATGGAATGCAGCAAGTGGAACTTCGCTTGTCCCTACTAAGTAGGCGTCATCTTTTTCAAGGTGATAAACATTTTCGGCAGCCTGTCCCAGAAAACCGGTGCCTTCCATTGCAGCGGGCTTAACTAAAACTGGCGGAATAACTGGAGTAAAGCCTGCCTTTAGTGCGCTTTGAATCGCATAGTTAACTAGGGCGAATTCCAGCATCGCACCGACGCCAGTTAAGTAGTAAGAACGTGAACCAGAAACCTTTGCACCGCGTTCGGTATCAATTGCTCCAAGCAACTTACCGAGTTCAACGTGATCTTTTGCTTCAAAACCATCCTTGGCAAAGTCGCGTGGAGTGCCAACGTGTTCGATAGTTACGAAATCTGCTTCGCCACCGATCGGAGCTTCTGGATCTAAAAGATTAGAAAGTTGCATGACAAGTGCGTTGGCTTGGGTTTCAGCCTCTGCTCGCTTGCTATCTGCAGCCTTAACTTTTTCCGCTAAAGCTTTGGAATTTTCTAATAAAGCAGCCTTTTCATCGCCTTTTGCTGAACCAACTGATTTAGAGAGAGCGTTCTGTTCTGCGCGCAAAGTTTCGAAATTCGCAAGTGCCACGCGGCGAATTTCATCGCTTGCTAAGACTTGATCAACTATCGCAACATCTTCACCGCGACCTTTTTGCGAAGCGCGCACAGCATCAGGGTTCTCGCGCAAAAACTTAATATCGATCATCGTTATTGCACCTCTCTGGGATAAGAACCTAAGAATCTGATGTCGTCACAAATTTCCCTTAGCTCTGCGACGCTATCGCCGACTGCGGGATCGTTGATATGGCCTTCTACATCAATAATGAAATGGTAGTGACCTAACTCGCGACCTGTGGGACGACTCTGAATAAATGTCAGGTTAACGCTATTTTTTGCAAAGACCTGCAATATTTCCAGCAACGCACCCGCATGGTCGATATCAATGAAGATCGCCATTGATGTTCGGTCGTGGCCGGTCGGCTCTGGAATCCAGCCTGGTTTTTGGGCAGAGATGAATCGTGTAACCGCCTCGGTGTTATCACCGATATTTTCGGCGAGAATTTCTAAACCAAAATGTGTGGCAGCAGCAGTTGATGCGATCGCCGCATCGAGTTCGCCTTTACCTACTAATTCAGCAGCAGCTGAAGTTGAGTTGGTCGGAACAATCTCTGCATGGGGATAGTTCTTGGCGATATATGCCCGGCATTGTGATTCGGCGTGTGGGTGCGTGCCGATTCGTACAATATTTGTTGTGCCAGGTTTGGCCATTAGTGCAAATGAAACTGGCAGGGTTACTTCTCCGGCAATTGTTAACGGATCACCAGTTGCGAGTTCATCTAGCGTGCGCGCAACCACGCCTTCTACCGAATTTTCGATTGGAACAAGTGCAAATTGGGCATCGCCAGAGCGGACTGCATTAAGGGCCGCCGTCACATTTGCATATGGAATTAAGATATCTGAATCGCAAGTTATCTTCTTTAGCGCAGCCTCAGTGAAGGTCCCAACCGGACCTAAATAGGCAAATCTCTGGCTTTCTGATGCGCTCACTGGTTAAGGATACCTGTTTAACAGAGTGCGCCGATCACTAATAAACCTTTATTGAATTAGGGCTTTAACTATTTACGCAGGATCTCCCGCGCAAACCCGGGGCGATTGGTTATTAAATTATCAACTCCCAAGTGCTGGCATAGCAATATGTCATTTGGTTCATTGACAGTCCAGACATTTAATTTGCGGCCCGACTCTTTTATTCGCTTTGCTAGCGCTGGTCTCTTTCGCAGCAGTGATATTCCTGGGCCCAATGATTGGGCCGATGAATATCTCGCGCTAAACCATGGTGTCTGATCGTGCAGTAAAAAAGTAGTTTCAATATTTTTATCTAACGCTTTTACTCGTTCAATGGCAAACCAAGAGAACGACATAATATTTACCGAAATTCCAGCTTTTTCGATTCGCTTTGCTTCTAAATGAATCTTTTCTACTACTTTATCTTCGATTGCGGTGCGAGATGGCACTGGATGTTTCGTTTCAAGTAGAAGAGATTTCTTCTCAACTATTGCAAAATCAAGGAATTGATCAAGGGTAAGTATCTGCGGATAAATACCTTTTAACTGGAGATAATTACTATCTGCGACTACTGCATCGCTATCTGCACACCGCTTTAAATCCGCGTCATGCCATAAGACAGCGATGCCATCTTTAGTTAGTCGTAGATCGCATTCGAAACCATCGGCACCTTGCTTGACCGCGTTTTCATATGCAGCCATGGTCATCTCGGGATAGTCATGAGATGCCCCGCGGTGAGCGTAGATCTTCATAGTTTGAGATTAACACCATTAGGCTACGCGTTATGAACCCGCTTTACTTTCAATGCGCTGCGCGTTCGGCTGTCGGTTTAATCCGTAACGGCAATGAAGACTCGGCCCTTACTGGTTCACAGTTAATTGCAGTTGCAGATGGCATGGGTGGGCACGCCGGTGGCGAAGTCGCATCATCAGTTGCTATCAATACCCTTTCAGAAATTGCACCGACTTTTTTAAATCCAGATATCGATAGCGAGTCAGCTAGTGATTTGTTTCTGAATTCACTTCACACCATCGATGGACAAATCCACGCTGTAGCAAGCGATGAACCGCAGTTGGCAGGCATGGGAACCACTCTTACTGCCCTGTTTATCAGCGGTTCAGAAATCTCATTGCTCCACGTTGGTGATTCTCGGGCCTATCGCCTGCGCGGAAATGATTTAGTGCAACTCAGCGCAGATCACACTGTTCTACAAGAATTATTGAATAACGGGGTCATCTCCGAATCTGAAGCACAGGTGCATCCCCAAAGATCAATGCTTACCCAAGCGCTAATGGGCGAAGGCAGCCTAGAGCCATCACTTCATATCTTCGAAGGAAAAATTAAGGACCGCTACTTGGTATGCAGTGACGGATTGACTGGCGTTTTGAGCGATAAGGAAATTAAATCTTTGATTAAAGGAAAGGATGCAGCTGTTGCAGTTGATGCCTTAATCGATGCCACATATATAAATGGTGCACCTGATAACGTTACCGTGATTCTGGCAGATCTAGTCGAATCAAATACCAGCGTAGTTGAAAAGTTAGGAGCGGCTAAAGCATGATGAATAAAGTTTTAGGCGGCCGCTATCAGCTAGGCGAAATGATTGGCACTGGCGGAATGGCTGATGTCTATATCGCACAAGATCAACGTTTATCGCGCGAAGTTGCGGTAAAGATTCTGCGAAGTGATTTAGCAAAAGACCCAACTTTCGTATCCCGTTTTAGAAAAGAAGCAAAGGCTGCAGCAGGACTTAACCACCCCGGAATCGTTGCCGTTTATGACTCAGGCGAAGAACCTGCGCCGTATATTGTTATGGAGTTAGTTTCAGGACATACCTTGCGCGAGCTCATTCACAATGGCGAACGTTTACCGCTTGATCGCGCCCTTGAAATCGGCGCCGGAATTCTCGCCGCCCTGGAATATTCGCACCAGCGTGGAATTGTGCACCGCGATATCAAACCCGCCAACGTGATGATCACCGATAAAGGCGATGTAAAGGTGATGGATTTTGGTATAGCCCGTGCCATGGATGACTTAGGTGCGACTTTAACTAGTACCTGGAATGTTGTCGGTACTGCGCAATATTTATCTCCTGAACAAGCACTCGGAGAAATTGCAGATGCGCCGACTGATATTTACTCAACCGGTTGCTTGTTATATGAACTTCTAACTGGTCGTCCGCCATATACCGGTGAGACTCCGGTTTCAATTGCCTACCAACATGTATCAGGTGCTCTGACTCCAGCGCGACAATTACAACCGGATCTACCAGAAAGTGTAGAAGTTTTATTAACCGTCGCCCTGGCTAAGAAACCAGAAGATAGATATGTATCAGCACGTGCGATGTTTGAAGATATAAATAAGATTCGCAGCGGTCAAAATATTTCTACCAAAATTGCTCGTACACCTCTGGTAAGCCGACGGACTGCATTGTTTACAGGTTTAGCGGTTTTAGCTGCAGGCGCTGCAGCCATTGTTGGTCTTTCCTTAAGCGGAGGTTCAACTCCGTCGCTGGGAAATGAAGTTCCTAATGTAGTTGGCCTATCTGAAGCCAATGCACGCGCGCTTTTAACTGGTTACACCGTAACCATTCAACGCGCACATGATCCTCGAATTCCGCGTGATCGCGTTGCTAGCCAAATCCCACTTGCGACTACGCAAGTAAAAAAGGGATCTGCCGTTACCTTAACTATCTCTGATGGTCCAGGCGATGCAATAGTTCCTGATGGCTTGGTTGGCATATCACTAATTGATGCCCGCACAGCACTTGCTGCAGCTGGTTTAGTTATCTCGAAAACTGAAGCTGCACCTTCGGATGAAGTGCAAGGAACTGTCTTGAGTGTTCTGCCTGAACCTGGCTCAAAAATTACTGCAGGTTCAGGCGTTGTGTTAACAATTGCCAGCGGTGAAGTTGCTGTTCCGAATTTAATTGGGGTAGAAGCAATTCAAGCTAAAACTCTGTTAATTCAAGCAGGTTTCTTGGTGCGCGAATTTAACGATTACGATTCCGCGCAAAGCGTGGGCGTTGTGATTCGCCAAGCGCCTGATCCTGGTACAACACAAACTATTGGTAAGCCGGTAACGATTACAATTAATAAAGCTCCGTAATTTAAGAGCTGCGTCCAACAACCGGTGATAAACCAACGGATTTAGCAAGCGCACTTTTATCGCCGCATTGAGTTAACCAGTTAGCCAACATTAAATGTCCATGTTCAGTTAAGACTGATTCGGGATGAAATTGCACGCCTTCAATTGGCAGACTCTTGTGACGCAGTGACATCACAACACCAGATTCAGTTTCACCGGTAATTTCAAGTTCATCACTAACGGTGTCGCGTTCGACAGCAAGTGAGTGATAACGAGTTGCTGTAAATGGCGAAGGTAAATTTATTAGTACACCTTTACCTTCGTGGATTACCTGCGAAGTCTTGCCATGCAATAACTCTGGGGCGCGAGAAACAGTTGCTCCGAAAGCCACACCAATTGCTTGATGTCCTAAACAAACTCCAAATAGTGGAATCTTATTTTCGGCGCAATATTTGATCATCTCAATACTTACGCCGGCCGCCTCTGGAGTTCCGGGCCCTGGAGAAATTAGGACTCCATCAAAGTTACTAGCTTCTTCCGCTGTGACTTCATCGTTGCGTTTAACGGTGCACTCGGCGCCAAGTTGGCCTAAGTACTGCACCAAGTTAAAGACGAATGAGTCGTAGTTATCAATCACGAGAATGCGGGCCATGGCCTAATTCTGGCAGGTGAGCGGACTTCGCTGTTTCCAGTATTGGATTTAGCCTGTAACCTTTAGCCATGCCAAAGTCGAAATTGCGTAAAAAGGTCCAAGAACAACACACTCACGAAGCGATAATCCATGATGCCGAGCCACATGGCCCGCTCGAGAGCCCAAGCTGGTTAGCACCTGTAATGGTCGCTAATTTCTTGATCGGCCTCTTCTGGATCGTCATCTTCTACGTAAGCCAGACTCGCTTCCCGATCCCAGGTATCGGTGCTTGGAACATGATTATCGGCTTTAGCTTCGTGGGGGTTGGATTTAGCCTCGCGACTAAATGGAGATAAGCGAAGCGTCATCGCCTAACAGAATGCGGTAATACTTACTTCATTCTCAGCGTTCTCTCAGGTCATGGGAGCATTCTCAACCTATGGCAAATATCGAAAGTAAGAGCTCTCACCGCATCCTCGTAGTCGACGATGAGAAAAGTATCAGCGACCTTATTGCTACCAGTCTTCGCTTTGTCGGCTTTGATGTTCGCACCGCAGCCTCAGGATCAGAGGCGCTAACTATTGCCGAAGAATTTAAACCACAAGCCGTTGTTCTAGATGTGATGTTGCCAGATATCGATGGCTTTGAAGTTTGTCGCCAGCTGCGTAGCGAAGGTTTAAATATCGGTGTTCTATTTTTAACCGCTAAAGATGGCATGGAAGATAAGGTCGCCGGCTTAACTATCGGTGGCGATGATTACATGACTAAACCATTTAGTTTGGAAGAGTTGGTTGCACGTTTACGAGCCTTGCTGCGCCGAATCGGCGTTACAGAAATTGATACCGATGATGAGAAGATTCGTTTTGCTGATCTTGAGTTAAATGAGGCAACTCACGAAGTCCATCGCGCTGGAATATTGCTTGAAACATCTCCGACAGAATTCCAATTGCTACGTTACTTACTGATTAATGCCGATCGGGTTGTCTCTAAATCCCAAATACTTGATCACGTATGGCAATACGATTTCCGCGGCGATGCCGGAATTGTTGAAACTTATATCTCTTACTTGCGCAAAAAGATAGATTCTTTTGATCCACCGCTTATTCACACCGTACGCGGAGTTGGTTATCGATTGAGATTGCCAGCCGCAAAGTAAATGAAGAGCCCGTTTTCCAGTTGGAGTTTACTTAATCGCCTAACTTTAGGCGTTGTGCTCCTTTCTTCAATGGGCTTCGTTGCATCAGATATCGCTGCACAATCTCTACTTCGTTCTTACTTAACGCAGCAGATGGATGCTGAGTTAACAAGTGTTTCTGGTGGTTCCTTGCCGCGGGTAGATCGCGCCGGTATCGCACACGAAGCGATTGAAGGAGAAAATGAGAGAAATCAAGAAGGCGAGGTTCAGAAAGCAGCGCCTGTAGCCCCCGCGCCTTTACAGCGAGTCCCAACTTCAACTTCAGTCACTTTAATTGGTTCTGATGGTGTTGTACTTGGCCAACTCGGCGGCGATTTAAATAGCACTGAAATTAGTAGTTATTTAAAGGGAGTAACTGCAAGCAAACATGGGGATAGACCTTTCACTATCGAGGCCCCTGGATCAGATTTTCGCGTTATCGCGCGTGCGCTGCCGTCTGGACTTGGCACTTTTGTGGTCGCCCAAACTTTTGAATATATCGATAGCACTCTGCAGCGCCTACAAGGTTTATTTATTCTTATTGGGCTAGCGATGATTTTCTTAATCGCTTTTGCATCTCGTAAAGTAATTAAAGTTGGTTTGCGCCCATTGGCAACGGTTGAAGCAACCGCGGAAAGAATCGCAGCTGGTGATTTGACAGCTCGTTTACCTGATGTAAAACCAAACACTGAAGTCGGACGTTTGGTAAATACTTTAAATACAATGTTGGGGCGAATTGAAGAATCTTTTGCAGCCCGCGTGGAAAGCGAAAGCAAGTTACGTCGCTTTGTTGCAGACGCATCTCACGAACTTCGTACCCCAATTACTGCAATTCGCGGTTTTGCAGAACTACATCGCCAAGGTGCAGTTACCGGCGTTGAAAATACTAAAGAGCTAATCGGACGTATTGAAGGCGAATCAAAGCGGATGGGTTCACTCGTTGAAGATTTGCTTTTACTGGCTCGCCTAGATCAATCGCGTGAGATGAAAGCAGAGCCAGTTAACTTAAGTAAGTTAGTTGCAGATGCTGTTGCATCTGCTCGTGCGGCAGGTCCAAACCATAAAGTTAATTTCGATAAGCCTACTGAGGAAATCTACGCGCTAGGCGATAACGATCGTATTCACCAAGTTGTAGCTAACTTGCTCGCTAATGCGCGTACTCACACACCATCAGGTACAACAATTGATGTATCGATCGCCCAAAGCGAAGATGGCGTGCGTATTCGCATCGCAGATAATGGACCTGGTCTATCTAAAGAGGACCAGGAGCGAATCTTTGAACGTTTCTATCGCGCCGATAGTTCTCGTGTTCGCCAAGATGGTGAAGGCACTGGACTTGGTTTATCAATCGTTGATGCTGTTATGCGCGCGCATGCCGGTCAAGTAAGCGTTGAATCAGAAATCGGCAAAGGCGCAGCGTTCACGCTCTTCTTTCCACTTAGCACTTAATTACCTAGCGACTCCATCGCGCGAAGCGTCGCAATACGCTCTTCAATCGGCGGATGAGTAGAGAACATCTTTGAAACTGCTTTTCCATCAAGTGGAGATTCAATCCAGATATGGGCAACGGCATTTGATTTCTGTTTCACAACAGTTGAATCAGCAGCTAATACTTCTAGCGCTTTGCGCAAGCCTGCAGGATTGCGAGTAAATGAGACTGCAGTTGCATCAGCTAGAGATTCGCGCCGGCGAGAGATCGCGCTCTTAAGTAGCGTTGCAGCAATTGGTGCCAAGATTAAAACGACAAGAGATAGAACAAGGGCGACTGGATTTGCGTTACTATCGCGATCACGGCGCCCTCCCCCAAACCACATCATGCGCATTAGGAAATCACTCAATATCGCAATTGCACCAGCAGTTGTGGCAGCAACTGCCGAAACTAAAGTATCGCGATTGGCAACATGTGACATCTCGTGCGCGATTACACCTTGTAGTTCATCACGATCCATAACTTCCAGGATGCGAGTCGTAAAGGCAATTAGTGCATGTTCTGGGTCGCGACCAGTTGCAAATGCATTTGGTGCCGTGTCAACAACGATGGCAACTTTTGGCATCGGCAATCCGCTAGCAATTACAACTTCCTCAATTACATTAAATAGCTCTGGATTATCTTCGCGCTGAATTAACTTGGCACCAGTCATCGTGATTACCAATTTATCTGAGCCGTAATAAGAACCCCAGACGCCGATTAGAGATATACCAACGGCAAGTGGCACCATAAACGTTGATGTGCCAGCGCCAAAGTAAGTTAGCGCAGCATATGCAACCAGGCCGGTGAGTAAACCCATTGATCCCAGCAGGAAATAGGTCTTACCTTTATTAGCGCTTTGCTGCGCGCGAAAATCGTGTGTTGCCATTAGGTTTTAGAAAGTAACCTTTGGTGCATTACGTGATTGTGGATCTTCCACTTCATAGAATTCACGTTCTGAGACCTTGGCAAAACCGGCGAAGAAGCTGGTGGGGATGGTTTTAACGGCAGTGTTTAAATTGCGTACATTGTCGTTATAGAACTGGCGAGAAAAGGCAACTTTATTTTCAGTAGTTGAAAGCTCTTCTTGCAGTGATAAAAAGTTAGAAGATGCTTTGAGATCTGGATACGCCTCAGCAACTGCAAGTAAGCCACGTAGCGCTTGGGTCAACATACCGTCGGCGGCAGCAACATCAGCAACCGTTGTTGCAGTAGTTGCCTTAGCGCGCGCGGTTACGACTGCGTCAAAGGTGCCTTGTTCGTGCTTGGCATAACCTTTAACGGTCTCAACTAAGTTTGGGATTAAATCAGAGCGGCGCTTAAGCTGAACTTCGATCTGTGCAAATGATTCGTCAACGCTGATGTTCAGGCGGATCAAGCGGTTGTATTGGGCGATAAAGAAAAGTACGAGTAGGCCGACTACGGCGAGCGCGATAATGATTTCCATAGTTACTTCAACCCCTTAAGCAAAGGTTGTATTCCTTTGCGAGTTACTTGATCTTACTCTGGTGGAAATTCATAAAGGAACGGCTGGGGGTTGGCCCACGCTGACCTTGGTAGCGAGATGCATAAATAGCTGAGCCATATGGATGCTCGGCAGGAGATGAAAGTTTGATCAAGCAGAGCTGACCAATCTTCATCCCAGGAAATAATTTAACTGGCAAGTTAGCAACGTTGGAAAGTTCCAGGGTTATATGTCCAGAAAAACCAGGATCGATAAAACCTGCAGTTGAGTGAGTTAAAAGTCCCAAGCGACCAAGGGATGATTTACCTTCTAGACGCCCTGCGATGTCATCCGGCAAGGTAATAATTTCGTAGGTACTAGCTAGAACGAATTCACCAGGGTGCAAGATAAATGCTTCGCCATCTTCGGCGACTACCTCGCGAGTAAGTTCGGATTGTTCGATCGATGGATCAATTACTGAATATTTATGGTTCTCAAAGACGCGGAAGAATTTATCCAGGCGCACATCAACAGATGATGGCTGGATCATCGCCTCTTCAAATGGCTCAACTGCGACGCGGCCGGCGTTAATTTCGGAGCGGATATCGCGATCACTGAGTAGCACGGCGTGAGCCTATCTGACCGATCGGGAAAGTCAGGCGAATTGAGCGTAGGGGCTTGCTTAAGTTACTGGCGGGTAGCATTATTTGCCCATGAGCCATTACACCGCCAATCTGCGCGATATCGAATTCTGCCTCTTTGATCTGCTCGGCACCGAGAAGGTTTTAGGAACTTCCATCTTTAGCGAGCTCGATCGCGAAACTGCGATGGGGATGTTGGAGGAGATGAAGCGCTTAACCGAGAACGACCTTGCTGCTTCATTCGTGGAAGGCGATCGTGTTGGCGCAATTCTTGATAAATCAACCGGCAATGTAACTTTGCCGGAGAGTTTTAAGAAATCTTATAAGTCATATATAGATGGTGAATGGTGGCGCCTTGATGCGCCAGTTGATTTAGGCGGAACAAAAGTTCCAGCAGCTGTTCGTTGGGCAATTGCCGAGATGGTCCTTGGTTCAAATCCCGCGATTCACATATACGCATCAGGTTATGCCTTTGCACATGTCGCATACATGCTTGGCACACCAGAACAGAAACAAATGGCTAAGTTAATGGTCGATCGCCATTGGGGCGCAACTATGCAATTAACCGAACCAGATGCAGGCTCTGATGTTGGCGCAGGTCGCTCAAAGGCTGTGCAGCAAGCAGATGGCACATGGCATATCACTGGCACAAAGCGTTACATCACTTCAGGTGATGCTGACTTTTACGAAAATGTAATGCACTTTGTTCTAGCTCGGCGCGAAGGTGGCGGACCAGGAACTAAGGGCCTCTCCCTATTTTTAATTCCGAAGTTTATGTTTGATCAAAAGACTGGCGATCTCGGAAAGCGCAACGGCGTTTACGTTACATCGCTGGAGAGCAAGATGGGCCTTAACGTTTCGGCTACTTGCGAGGTAAACCTTGGCGAGAAAGAACCAGCTGTTGGTTACTTACTTGGCGATGTGCACGAAGGTATTGCGCAGATGTTTAAAGTTATTGAATTTGCGCGCATGATGGTTGGCACAAAAGCAATTGCAACTTTATCTGCCGGTTATCAGCAAGCTCTTTCCTATGCCAAGGTGCGCGTCCAAGGCGGGGATATAAAGGTAATGAACGATAAAGCTAGCCCGCGTGTCACGATCATTCACCACCCAGATGTGCGTCGTTCACTGATGGTGCAAAAGTCTTATTCAGAAGGTATGCGCGCACTAGTTCTCTACACCGCATCTATTCAAGATCAAATCGAGCTCGCTAAAGCCGCCGGAGATGCAGATAAAGCCAAGGCGATGGAAGCACTTAATGATTTATTGCTGCCGGTTGTTAAAGGTTATGGCTCTGAAAAATCTTGGACCTTGCTTGGTACAGAATCGCTACAAACTTTCGGTGGTGCAGGCTTTACCCAAGATTGGCCACTTGAACAATATGTGCGCGATGCCAAAATCGATACCTTGTATGAAGGTACAACTGCAATTCAAGGACTTGATTTCTTCTTCCGCAAAGTTGTAAAAGATGGCGGCAAGGCACTTGGTTTACTTGGCAAAGAGATTCAAACCTTTGCTGAATCAGGTGGCGCGCATAAGGAAGAGAAAGATGCTCTGCTTAAAGCCCTCGGTGATCTAAATGGCATGGTTGGCGTACTAGTTGGTCATGCGATGGCATCACAAGAAGATGCACCTGAGATTTATAAAGTTGGTTTAAATACCTCGCGCGTATTAATGGCCGTTGGTGACATCATCACAACTTGGTTATTGCTACGCCAGGCCGATATTGCAGTAAGCCGCCTTGATGGCGCTTCGGCAAAAGATAAAGATTTCTATATTGGCAAGATCGCAGCCGCTAAGTTCTTTGTGACAAATTATCTGCCGCACCTGACCGCCGATCGCAAGATCATCGAAGGCACCGATAATTCAATTATGGATATCTCAGAAAGCGCTTTCTAACTGCAGTTTTCTTAAATTCAGATAGGCTCGGCCAATGCTAAGTAAGCACCGCGGTGAGCTCTATCTGGTTATAGGTGCGATCTTCTTCTCGTTAAACGGCGTGATCGTTACTTTGGTCTTGGACCATATGACAACTTTCCGTCTAGCTCAGGTCCGTGCCATTGGTACCTTCTTCTTACTTTTTATTATTACCTTTATTCAAGACCGGAAATCGTTAAAGGCCGAGCGTCGCGAAATCCCGACCTTGATTTTCTATGGCGTTTTTGGCTATGCCATGGTGCAACTTGGTTATTTCATCGGTATCGCCCAAGGGGTTCCGCTTAGTTTGGTATTAATCATCGAATTTACCGCTCCAATTTGGATTGTTCTCTGGATCAAATTTGTCCGTAAGGGCGCAGTCGCAAACGATATGTGGGTTGCTATCGCTCTCTCATTGCTTGGCTTAATTTTCGTTGCCAAAGTTTGGGAGGGTTTTACCTTCGATTTATTTGGAACCTTGGGCGCACTTGGTGCGGCTCTGGCTCTGGCGGTTTACTTCCTTATGAGCCAATCACAAGGTACAAAGCGCTCAGCGCAAGCGATGGTGGTTTGGGGCATGGGAATTGCCGGTCTCTTCTGGTCGATAGTTCTGCCGATCTGGAATTTTCCAACACAAATTTTTACTACGAGCATAAATCTGCAAGGGCGCTTTAGCGATTACAGCGCACCTGGTTGGTTATTGATCGCATACATCATTGTCTTTGGAACGATGGTTCCGTATCTCTTTGTAGTTGGCGGTATTCGCCGATTAAGTGCTTCAACATCTAGCGTTATCGGGATGTTAGAGCCGGTATTAGCCGGAGCATTTGCATGGATCTGGTTATCGCAATCATGGAGTGCGATCCAGTTAGTCGGTGGTGTAATTGTTTTAATCGGTATCTATATTGCAGATCGCGCAAAGGCAAACGCGAAATAATTTTTACTCGTTCCAGGCTCCAGCTTCAGGATCTTGCGGAGCAGTAAAGTCGCGACCGGAACCAGCATTTGGCGCCATATCTGCAAAACGTGCAAAGTGAAGTTGTGCTGCAACGGTAATAGTTTTTGTTTGACCGTTACGGTGCTTAGCAACAATTAGATCTGCCTCACCGGATCGGTTCTGTGAGTCATACATATCATCACGGTGTAGCAAGATAACAACGTCAGCATCTTGTTCAATCGATCCTGATTCGCGAAGGTCTGAGAGCATTGGTTTCTTATCAGATCGTTGTTCAGGCGAACGGTTTAGCTGTGAGATCGCGATAACCGGAACATCGAGCTCTTTCGCCATAAGTTTTAGGTGGCGGGAGAACTCAGAGACTTCTTGTTGGCGGTTTTCTACGCGCTTGCCGCTAGTCATCAACTGTAGGTAATCGATAACGATTAATTTGAGGTCGTGACGCTGCTTTAAGCGGCGGGCTTTAGCGCGGATCTCCATCATAGAAAGGTTTGGTGAATCATCGATAAATAAAGGTGCGGCGGAGATTTCACCCATACGACGTGCGAGCTTCGACCATTCTTCATCGCTTAGCTGGCCAGAACGGATGTTATTTAAACCAACGCGGGCTTCAGCAGACAACATACGCATTGTGATTTCAGAGCGCGACATTTCTAGTGAGAAGATAACTGAAGTCTTTCCATCGTGAATAGATGCATGGCGCGCGATATCTAAACCGAGAGTTGATTTACCAACTGCAGGACGCGCAGCCAAGATAATCATATTGCCGGGATGCAAACCATGTGTAAGTAAATCTAAATCGCGGAAACCAGTTTTAACGCCTTCAATACCAGTACCTTTTTGAATCGCTTCGATCTCATCAAGTGCTTGTGGAAGCAAAGTTGCAAGTTGTACATAATCTTCTGAGCTGCGGCGTTCGGTGACTGCATAAACTTCAGCTTGTGCTTGATCGACTGCGTCATCGACTTCGCCTTCAACGTTATAGCCAAGTTGCACAATCTTTGTACCGGCTTCAACCAATCGGCGCATAATCGCGTGTTCGCGCACAATCTTTGCGTAGTAACTTGCATTGGCTGCAGTTGGTACCGATGAAATTAATGTGTGTAGGTAAGGTGCGCCGCCAGCGCGTGCAATATCTCCGCGCTTTGTAAGTTCAGCAGAAACAGTGACAGCATCAGCCGGTTCGCCGCGTCCATAGAGATCAAGAACTGCATCGTAGATAAGTTCGTGTGCTGGGCGATAGAAATCGCGTTCGCGCAATATTTCAATTACATCTGCAATTGCATCTTTCGATAACAACATTCCGCCAAGAACAGATTGTTCGGCGATTAAATCTTGCGGTGGTGTGCGCTCGAATTCAGCCCCAACGTTGTTGTAAGAAGAGTTGGCTCGCGAGGAGCTATTGGGTAGTTCGGCGATGCTCACGGGTGAAACCTCCCACTTAGGGCTGACAAATGCGAAGGCAGTTGGGGATAAGGCTGTGTACAACTAGGTGGATAACCGCTTTTTCCTGTGTAAATCCCTGTGCGCGAGGTGTGGGTAACTTTGAGAGAGGTAGCACTTTTAGCGGAAAGTGCAGGTCAGGCGGGGGGTGTTTATACCTAACCCCTGTGTATGAAAGTAATTTCTAACTTCTCATTTGGTGAGATTTTAACCTTTGGTGCAAATAAAAACCCCGGCCGCGTTAGCGGCCGGGGTTTTACATTTAATATTTACTTAGCTGCAACCACTGTAACTGTAACTGTTGCAACAACTGAATGTGCCAGTGCAACCTTTACTGAGTGATCTCCAGCCTTCTTGATATGTCCAGCAGTCTTAATGCTGTGACGATCGATATCAACACCAGCTGCTGCCTTGATTGCTGCTGCGATGTCTTTATCTGTGACAGAACCGAAGAGACGGCCGGCGGTGCCAGCTTTTACGTTGATGGTAACCGCAGTCTTTTCTAGTGAGGCCTTTAGCTCTTTAGCGTGATCCAGATCGCGGACTTCACGTGCAGCGCGAGCGCGACGGATTCCTTCGATCTGCTTTTCGCCACCGAGTGACCATGCAATTGCAACGCCACGTGGCAACAAGAAGTTGCGTGCGTAGCCATCTTTGACAGTTACTACATCGCCGGCTGAACCGACCTTTGCAACTTCGCGAGTAAGGATGAGTTTCATTTTGTCATTCCCCTTTAGCGAGCTGTCGATGTGTAAGGCAAGAGTGCAACTTCGCGGCTGTTCTTAACAGCTGTTGCAACCGAGCGTTGGTGTTGTGTGCATGCGCCAGTGACGCGACGAGCGCGGATCTTGCCGCGATCTGAGATGTACTTGCGAAGGGTGGCGATATCTTTGTAATCGATATATGTCACCTTGTCGCGACAGAAGCTGCAAGGCTTCTTCTTGAACTTCTTATTTAGGGCAGCAGCTTTTGCGCCCTTGTTCTTCGGTTCCTTGAGGTTCCGGTTATTTCTTGCTCCCATTGTGGTGCTCCTTTTAAGTGGGCCCTAGTTATTAGCTAGGAATGGATGGTTAGTGGAATAAGGCTTAAAAAGGTGGTTCTTCGGAGGTGGTGGTTGCCCATCCGCCGCCTGCACTGGTAGTTGAAGCAGCAGCCCAAGGATCTTCGTTAAAAGATTCTCCGCCGGTTGCAGCTGGTGCAGAGAATCCGCCACTTGTTCCGCCTGCGCGTTGTGCACGAGTCACTTTTGCAGTTGCGTTACGTAGTGATGGACCAACTTCATCAACTTCTACCTCAAATACAGTGCGCTTTTCACCTTCTTTAGTTTCATATGAACGCTGCTTTAGGCGACCAGAGAGAATGACGCGCATTCCTTTGGTTAGCGATTCTGCAACGTTCTCAGCAGCTTGACGCCAGATCTGACATTGAAGGAAGAGGCTCTCGCCATCTTTCCATTCGTTTGTTGTCTTATCTAGATAACGAGGTGTTGAGGCAACGCGAAATTTCGCAACGGCCGCACCTGATGGTGTGAATCGAAGCTCGGGATCGTCAACTAGGTTGCCGATCATTGTGATTGTTGTATCTCCTGCTGCCATTTTTCTACCTCTTTATCTCTCAGTTCTCTGAGACTTATCTACTGGTGGAGTCCTTGCTATAAATTATCGTCAACGAATGACATTTAAGGAGCAACGCTCCCTAACTGTGGATTATTCGGGACGTATAACCTTTGTGCGCAATACCGATTCATTCAAATTAAGTTGACGATCCAACTCTTTGATTGCGGCTGGTTCGCAGTTCATATCAACAACTGCGTAGATACCTTCGCCCTTTTTCAGGATTTCAAATGACATACGGCGCTTGCCCCAAAGGTCAAGCTTATTTACGGTGCCACCGCTATCTTTGATGATCTTGAGATATGTCTCAAGGCTTGGTGTGACTGTACGTTCTTCAAGTTCTGGATCAAGAATGACCATTAATTCATAGTGACGCATGCGTTAACCCGACCTCCTCTGGACTAAGACGGCCACGGCATTTCCGTGACAGGAGGGTTAGTGCTTTCAGCCTTTGGCACCCTTTAGGGCGTTTGGTGCTGAAGGGTTAAGGGTACTTGTCGGCGCTTTCAAAGAGAAATTCCCGCAGGGATCTGTGGGAAAGCCCGCTCTGAGCGCCTCCTTTGAGCCCGCGGCGGACCAATATGGCGATCAGGTAAATCGTGGTTGCCATTCGTACCAAAGTTGCGATCGCATAACCATAGACGGGCAGACCAAACTTTGCACCAGTAACTGTCGCTAAATGTTGCCAGATTGCGATGTGATAAATAATTTCGCCACCTTGCCAGATCCAAAAGGCATGCAAATCACGTTTATCGGTAAGTGCAATGACTGCAAGTGGAATTAACCATAAAACATATTGTGGTGAGTAAACCTTGCTGGCACACATCACCGTTGCGATAACTATAAAACTTAAAGATGCAAGTGATGGAATATTGCGAAGTTCGAGAATATAGATTGCGATCGCTGCAAAGCCGGCTAATAAAATTAAAATTGAAAGGTAATTCAGGTTTGCTAAATTAACACCGAGTGCAGTAAGTGCATACCAGAGAGAGCCCCAATCAGAGCCACGCGAAAGATTTAATTGATAAAACCTTAACCAGCCTTCGGGGGTAGTTAGGTAAACCGGTAAGTTGATTGCAGTAAAAGTTGCTGCAGAAATTAATAAATATCTAAGCGCACCCTTTAATTGGTTGCGCCGTAGCAAGATAAAAGCAATTGGAAATAATAGAAAGATCGGCATAAATTTTGTAGAAATTGAAATTCCAAGTGCCAATGCGCTTAGATCTAATTTCTTTCGGTCAAACCAATAAATTGCCCCGACCATTGAGATAATCGCCCAGAGATCCCAGTTGATATAGAGAGATGCAATGCCGGCAGGTGCCAATGGATAAAGGTAGGAAAACTCGGGGCGAAGCTTATAGATAATAAGCGCTGTCAAAATAAGTAATAGCGCGATAAAAAATATATTAATATTGAAATAATTTCTAACCGCGTCATTACCATCTGGGGTTATATAAGCCAGCGCCCACATAACAGCACCTGTTACAACCGGATACTCAACTGATTCTGCACCGTTTGAATATGCCCATTCACCCTTTGATAGGCCTCTTTCGCCATATAAGGCAGGGATATCTGAATAACAGGCGTGGATATATTGATCAGGAGTAGCCCAACCAGAACTTTCGCAATGGCTAAATTTTGCAAAGCTAATTAGTGAGGTAAGAATTGCAAGAGCAACAATTGCTCTGGCTCTACTCTGCAAAGTTTACTTTGCCTTCATTACTTGATGACCGCCGCTTGTCATGACAACTGGATCTAAGCCACCGATATTTGAAGGCGCCGGGAAACTCATGATTGGTTCGCCCTTAAGGGCGCCCTTCATAAATGCGGTCCAAATTCGTGCTGGGAAGGTTCCACCAGTTACGGAAGTTAACCCACCAATTCCATTTAAAGATTCTGAAGCGCTATCGCGGAACAAAGCGACAGATGCAGCAAGTTGTGGCGTGTAAGCGCTAAACCAAGCAGATGCATTTGATTGGCTCGTACCAGTCTTGCCGGCTGCTGGACGACCTAAAGCAAGAGCGGCAGAACCGGTTCCACCATTAACAACGCCTTTAAGAGCATAAGTTAAATCAGCCATTACCTCTTTGCTAAATACTTCTTGAGTTTGGGTTTGGCCTTCATATAGCAAACCTTTATTTGGTCCAGTTACTGAAGCAATTAGATATGGCTTTGAGTAAATACCTTGCGCTGCAAATGTGGCATAGGCGTTTGCAACATCGATTACATGTGGGCTAGCAACGCCGAGCACAACTGAAGGAGCTGGAACCATGGCAACTGACTCTGGAATACCGGCGCGTCGAGCAACATCTACAACTTTATCTAGTCCGGCTTTCTGGCCAAGCGGGACAAAGACAGTGTTAACGGAGTGCTTTGTGGCCTCAAGTAAATTAATCTGACCCCAACCTTCATCCCCATAATTAGAAACTTCATATGGTTTGCCTAAATCATCAAATACTTGTGGTGAGTCACCGTTCCACATGGATGTAAGTGGAATGCCCGCCTCTAACGCAGCAACGATGGCAAAGGGCTTAAATGTAGAGCCAGCCAACGCAATTGACTGAGTAGCATCATTTAATTGACGATTTAAATAATCTACGCCGCCATACATCGCAATAATTTCACCAGTGCCTGGGCGAATTGCTGCTAAACCAATACGTAAATTATCTGGAGCCTTCTTTGGATATAACTTTGTAACTGCATCGACAGCTGCTTGCTGTGCACGTTGATCTAAAGTTGTTTTAATTACTAGACCACCGACAAGAAGTTGATCTTCACTAAAACCAAGTTTGCCCATCTCTTTCTGGACAGCAGCGACTATGTGTCCCTTCGGACCGCTTAGTTGGCCGAGTTTGGTGCGTGGAATAACTGTGGGAAATTTAGCGTTCGCTGCATCTTCTTTAGTGATCCATTTTTTATCAAGCATTCCGCTAATTACATATTGGAATCTTCCTTGTAAGCGTTGCTCATTTTCTTTGGAAAGAGATGGATCGTAATAACCAGGTGAGCGCAAGATACTTGCAATCACCGCCGCTTGTGAAAGTGATAGTTGGTTAGCGTTACGGTTAAAATATTGTTGCGCCGCAGTTTGCACACCATATGAGCCCCGGCCAAAGTAAATAGTATTTAGATAATTTTCTAGGATTTGATCTTTTGAGAGTGAGTTCTCTAACTTTAATGAGATCACTAACTCTTTTATCTTTCTTTGGATCGTTCGGCTTGGTGAAAGAAAAGCGGTTTTGGCGTATTGCTGGGTGATAGTTGATCCACCTTCGCCATTTAGCGAACCTGACTTTAAGTTATTGAGCAATGCGCGAGCGATACCTGTAACGCTAAATGCTTTATTGGAATAGAAGTTGCGATCTTCTGCCGCCATTACTGCGTTACGTAAATTTAAAGGAATTTTTGCTAGTGGCAAAATTTGTCGGTTTTGGGAACCTATACGACCAATTTCTGAACCATTTGAATATTGAATAATTGTCGATTGGCTATTTACATAAGCATTTGGATCTGGAATTGAAACCGTGAACCAAGCAAAGGCAAAGAGCGTTGAGCCCGCGATGAAGCCAAAGCCGGCTAAGAAAATAGCGGCGCGAATGAGCTTTCTGCGGATCATTTCTAAAGGCTACCCTTTAACCCAATCATCATCTTCCAAGGTGCGTACCCGACGGGGTGGCTTTCGTTCAGAACCATCACCCAATAGGTATGAGGCGCATAAATGGTTCCAAGAACATTCGCGGCAGACTTCGACGATATAAACCGCGAATTCACCGAACTCTTTCTCCATTTCAAGTAATTCGATCTCAGTCTTAATACGACCTGAGAATTGACCTAACTGATCACCAAATGTGTAACGCAATTCAACAAGTGAATCTTTCTTGCAAACTGGACATTTCCGCGTAGCTTTTTCCCCGTGGTATTTGGCGGCGCGCATTAAGTAAGGGTCGGCATCACAAGCATCTACAACCCCACGGAAGAGGGCGAGCAAAGTGGCGCGCTTATCGAGTGAATAATCGATGAACGCTCGCTTAGATTTCATAATAAGCCAAGGATAAACCCCTTCTGGCTACTTCGCGCGACTACCCTTTAACTATGAACGTTTGGCAACTCTTAACAGATCGTAAATTTTCGCGGTTGTTACGTGTTCGCTGGACTGGACAGATGACCGATGGGATATTTCAGAGCGCGCTGGCTTCCTTTGTGCTCTTCTCTCCAGAACGCCAAGCAAATGCTTTAAATGCAGCACTTGCCTTTGCCGTAGTTCTTCTCCCATATTCCATTATTGGTCCTTTTGTTGGCACGATTTTAGATCGCATTTCTCGCCAACGCGCGATCGCTTATTCGAATCTAGTTCGCGCCGCAACTTTATGTCTGGTTGCTCTTTTGATATTTCAAGGGCGCACCGGTGTTGAGTTAACTGTCTTTATATTAATTGCCTTCGGAGTTAACCGATTAATTCTCGCCGGTTTATCTGCTGGTATCCCGTTGATGATTGAGAGTAAATCTCTAATTAGCGCTAATGCGCTTGCAGTCACCGGTGGATCTGTTTGGGTTGTATTAGGTGGTGGAATTGGGCTGGGGCTGCGGCGCTTGATAAATGGCGTTGCAACCGCAGATCATGCAGACGGATACATAATTTTGGCCGGTGCTGCTGGATATTTACTGGCTGCTTTCTTTGCATCAACTCTTAAGAAGCGAGAAATTGGTCCGCTTGATCACGAGATTAAGAGCGCTAGTTTTTCACAAGGTTTAATAGAGATGCGCGAAGGCGTTAAATTCTTGCGTCAACATATCGATGCCGCCCGCGGTATCGCAGCAGTTGCGGTTCATCGCGGCGGAATAACTGCTCTGACTTTAATTGCACTTTTACTGGAGCGAAATACCTTTAACGATCCAGCAGATAGCGAAGCCGGGCTTGCGGGTTTAAGTTTCACACTCTCACTGGCGGCATGTGGTTTTGTCGTCGGCGCAGTTATCGCACCTTACGGGGTTCGAAAAATTGGCCGGCATCGATGGATGCGGCTTTCATTGGTTGCAAGCGCCAGCGGGCCGCTATTTATCGTCTTTGTAAGAACCCCGACAACTTTGGCGCTAGCTGCAATTATTACCGCACTGTTTGGACAGAGCTTGAAGGTAACTAACGATGCGTTAGTGCAATCAAAGATTGATGATATTTATCGTGGTCGAGTCTTCTCTGTCTACGACGTTGTTGTAAATGGTGCGATTGTCTCTGGCGCTGTTATTGCCGCTCTTTTGTTACCGAATACTGGAGATAGCTTTGTGGTTCCTTTAGTTGTTGCTTTGGTTTATTTAACCGCTGGACTGCGTTTACTTCGCGGCCGGGTTTTCTTTGCTCCACCAATCAAGTAATTCTTGGGTAGCACGTTCTTCACCAAGTGGACCATTTTCTAAACGTAGTTCCAGTAGAAAATCTAAAGCTTTACCAACTGCAGCAGATGGTTTGATTTTAAGTAGCGCCATTACCTGAGCGCCATCTAAATCAGGACGAATTTTAGATAGCTCTTCCTGTTCCATTAACTTGGCAATGCGCGCTTCTAGGCTGTCGTAAACCTTGGCTAAGCGTTCGGCCTTCTTAACGTTACGTGTTGTGCAATCAGCCCGAGTTAGAACGTGTAAATGTGTAAGTAAATCACCAGCATCGCGCACATATCTGCGCACAGCTGAATCAGTCCATTCACCATCGCCATAGCCATGAAAACGTAGATGTAGCGCAACAAGTGTTTCAACTTGATTAATAGTGTCGCCATCAAAGCGCAGCGCTTTTAAGCGAGCTTTTGCTAGGCGCGCACCGACTATCTCGTGATGATGAAATGAAACCCCGCCACCGGCAATAAGGCTGCGCGTCTTTGGTTTACCAATATCGTGCAATAGCGCAGCTAAACGGATGATCAGATTAGCTCCGCCAAGTCGTTCTTCATGCGCGATCGCTTGCTCTAAGACCGTTATGGAATGTTCGTAAACATCTTTGTGGTGATGGTGTTCATCAATTTCCAAGCGCAACTTTGGAATTTCGGGAAGAACTATCTCGGCAAGGCCAGTTTCTACTAAAAGAGTTATTCCGATTCGTGGGCGGGATGACATAAGTAATTTGGTGAATTCATCACGAATTCGTTCCGCTGAGATTATAGAAATTCTGCCCGACATATCTTTCATTGCTTGCAAAACATCTGGTGCAATTTCAAAGCCAAGTTGGCTAGCAAATCGCGCAGCGCGCATCATTCGCAGCGGATCATCGGAGAAAGAGTTCTCGGCTGTAGTTGGCGTGCGAAGTATCTTCTTAGCTAAATCTGCTAGACCATTAAATGGATCTATAAATTCAGGAGTTGCAGTTGTTAACTCCAGCGCCATCGCATTAACTGTGAAATCGCGACGCGATAAATCGCCAATTATATTTTCTCCATAAACAACTTCTGGTTTACGGCTTTCGAGATCGTAACTTTCGCTGCGATAGGTTGTTACTTCAACAGTTGTGTCGCCGCGTTTTCCGGCAACTGTTCCGTATTCAATTCCAGTCTCCCAAATATTTTCTGCCCAACCTTGGAGAATCTTTTTTGTTTCTTCGGGTTTAGCGTTAGTTGTGAAATCTAAATCGTTTCCAAGTCGACCAAGTAACGCATCGCGCACTGGCCCGCCAACTAAAGCCAACTTAAATCCCTGGGCGGCAAAGCTTTGAGCCAGCGAACTAGCAAGTGGCGCCCGTTTTATGAGAGATGCGATCGCGACTTCTCCTGCGGCTCCTAATGCACTCGTCACAATAGGTAAGGTTAGAGCAGTACCCTTGCTCCATGACCCCGGCACCTGGTGCGGGCAGCGAAGGTACGAAGAAGAAGCGCAGGCGTAAACGCCCCGCACATCGCGCCCCACTTACGAAAGATGCAACTACCCCTGGCGCTGCTGTGCCTAAAGAAGGCGCTGCCAAACGACCAAGACCACCTGCCAAGAGTTATGCCAAACGCGTTGATGAGGTCTCCGCTGGCGGATTAGTCATCGATCACAGCGGAAAGAATGGCTTGTTAATCGGGCGTATCGATCATAAAGATGTATCTGGTCGAAGAATTTTATGGTCACTTCCCAAAGGACATATTGAAGAAGGTGAAACACCCGAACAAGCAGCGCTACGTGAAGTTGCGGAAGAGACCGGAATTGAATCGAGTATCGAAAGAGCTTTAGGTGTAATTGATTTCTGGTTTATGGCCGGCGGTAAGCGAATTCATAAAACTGTTCATCATTATCTATTCCGCGAAACCGGTGGCACGCTCGCCCCACAAGAGAGTGAAGTAGATGAGGTCGGCTGGTTTCCGCTCTCTGAAATCGTAGAACGTTTAGCTTATCCTGATGAGAAGAAGTTGATTGCTCGTACGGAAGCATCTGTCGAATTGGATGCGAAATGAAGAAATCATCTTTTCTCCTCTTTGTTACCTTTCTTTTATTTGGATCTCTACCGGCAGCCAGCGCTGATGGCACTGTCATTCATCTAATTAGTAAACCTCATCAACTCTTCGACGGAACATTTCGAAATGATGAATTAGCTACAGATCTCTTATCTTCTGGCCGTTTAGGTAAGGCTTTAGAACAGAAAAGGGTTGGCTCGCGCACTTGGATTATCGATGGCGAACTTTTAGATGAAGTTGCCGATATGGCCGATGGATATAAATTAGCAAGCGATAAAGCACCAACCGGGGAACTGGTTGCAAAAGAATGGCTATCTCGCTTATTGCTAGTTACTTCCGGTGATCAAGTAATCGCACTTCCTTACGGTAATCCCGATATCGATTTGGCTAAACGTTCTGCACCCAGCGAACTACGGCTTTATTTAACATACGGCGCCGAGCGCGTTGCTTTTAATTTAAACCGAAAGATTTCAACAGAAAGCGGCGCCAGTTGGAGTACTGGCACTTCACGGCTTAGTCCATTACTGCGTAAGAAATATACCCAGAATCGCCAAGCGCTAACTGCCTTATCTTCTGTTGTTAACGCCGCAGAAGTCGCTGCCCAACGCGCCAAACTTGCGATATTGCTGTCTCCATCTTTAGATAAGAATGATCGTGAGTTTTTCTCTTATAACGCAAGCGAAGGCGTTGCTAAAACTCTGAGTAAGTTGCGAGTTACAAGTGGCAAGTATCAAATTGCATCAGAGACCGGAAAGGTTCCGGTTACCGTTATAAATGGTTTTAGCGTTCCGGTTGAAGTAAATATAAAATTAACTCCACTTAACTCGCGTGTGCAAGTTACAAATATTGTCGCTCTGCAAATACCGGCAAATTCGCGCACCCAGCTTGCGCTGCCTTTCACAGTAATTGCTCCAGGTGCCACAACAGTAATTGCACAGATAACAAATAAAGATGGTGACTTCATCGGTCCATCTGCAAAACTAGCCATCAACATCACCCTTTTTGATTCCAAGGTAACTTGGTTCACTATTGGCGCGGCGATCCTTCTATTTATTGCGGCTCTGACCCAGACTATTCGCAGGATTAGAAAGGGGCGCAATGAAAAACAATGATTTATTCCGCGCCTCTGGGATTATGGCCATCGGAACAATTCTTTCGCGTATTACTGGATTCTTTCGTGCGATATTGGCGGTAGCAGTTCTTGGCACAGCATTATTGGCTGACTCTTACAACGTGGCAAACACCATACCAAATATTTTATATAACTTATTAGTTGGTGGCGCACTTACCGCAATCTTTGTTCCGCAATTAGTCAGATCGTTCTCTGATGAGGATGGTGGCCACGGTTTCGCCTCGCGCTTAGTAACTACGATCTCTGGAATTCTCTTACTGCTTGTCTTGGTTGGAGTTATCTTTGCGCCGGCGTTAGTTCGCTTATATGCACCTGATTTTGCAACAACTGGATTTGAGAAAGAGTTTGAGATCGCAGTTGCCTTTACTCGTTACTGTCTGCCACAGATCTTCTTCTTAGGGTTATTTACAATGTTGGGCCAAGTAGCCAATGCTCGTGGCTCATTTGCTCCTCTTATGTGGGCACCAATTGCCAATAACTTGGTGGTAATCGTGGTCTTTGCTGGAATTTTGGTGATGCAGAAAGAGTTATCTGTTGGAAATATTTCAGATGGCCAGATTCAGCTCTTGGGTTGGGGAACAACTCTTGGCATTGTGGTGCAGGCTTTAATATTGATTCCAGTTGTTAAACGTTCTGGGATTCGATTGCGCCCCATCTTTGGCGTTACCGGTCTTGGTAAATCATTTTCGCTTGCCGGATGGACCTTGGTTTATGTACTTATCTCACAAATTGGTTACTTGATCACGGTAAATGTGGCCACTAGCGCAGCTGTTCGCAGCGCACAGGCTGGGATTAAAACTGGCGTGGGCTTCACACCATTTACCAGCGCTTACTACATTATGTTGCTTCCTTATTCGATTGTAACTATCTCTATCGTTACTGCGCTCCTGCCTCATCTATCTAAATTAGCGATTGAGAAAAATGTTGTAGAAGTTAAGAGGCAGTTAATTCGCGCAATCCGAATGTGTGGCGTAGTTACCGTCCCAAGTTCTGTTGCGTTATTACTCTTTGGTTCTTTAATGACAGAGGTTCTCTACTTCGGAATTTCGCTACAAGACTCACGTTATATTGGATATGTTCTATCAGCGCTGAGTTTAGGTTTAGTCGCATTTTCAATAAATCTTATTTTGATCCGTGGGTTTAACGCATTTGAAGATACTAAAACACAGGTTATATCTATTCTTATTATCAATATTATTTCATCAGCCCTGTCTTACGTTTTCTTAGCTACCATTAAAAGTGAACATGTAACAATTGGCCTGGGTGTTGCCTTTGCGGTTAGCTACATCATCGGCCTAGTCGTAACCATCTCTTTACTTGGAAAACATGTTGGTAAGTTCGAGTATTCGCATTTCCTTGGTCAGCACCTGCGACTTTATTTAGCTTCATTTACCGCGATGCTCCCTTTCTTCGCACTTGCATTTTTCCTAGGCTGGAATAACGATGATGCCAAGCCGTTGATTGGCGTTCTTAGATTAGCTTTTGTCCTTTTAGGTGGTGGCGCTGGTTTCTTATTTATAGCCCACGCGCTAAAGATCACTGAGATAGCAACGCTTAAAGAGTTCGCAATCTCACTTTTGAGTAAAGGTAAGTCCGCTCGTAAAAGATAAGTAGAAATGGATACGCTGAGCACATGGTAAGAGATCTTGTAATTGTCGGTTCTGGCCCCGCTGGATACACCGCGGCTATCTATGCTGCTCGCGCGCAGTTAAACCCAGTTATTTACGAAGGCTCTGTCACCGCAGGTGGTGCGCTGATGAACACCACCGAAGTTGAAAATTTTCCTGGTTTTGTCGATGGCGTAATGGGTCCAGATTTGATGGATAGTATGCGCAAGCAAGCTAAGCGTTTTGGCGCCGAGTTAATTACAGATGACGTTGTTGAGATGGATCTCTCTGGCGAAATTAAAATTCTTAAAGATGGCTCTGGAAATACCGTGCAAGCTAAGGCGGTTATCTTGGCAATGGGATCGGCTTATAAAGAGATTGGTTTAACTAACGAGAAGCGCCTATCTGGTCGCGGTGTTTCATGGTGTGCAACTTGTGATGGTTTCTTCTTTCGTGATCAAGTTATTGCAGTCGTTGGTGGTGGCGATTCAGCAGTTGAAGAAGCGACATTCTTAACAAAGTTTGCATCTAAGGTTGTTTTGATCCACCGTCGTGATTCGCTACGCGCTTCTAAAATTATGGCCGAGCGCGCGCTATCTAATCCAAAGATTGAAATGTTATGGAACACTGAAGTCATTGATGTTCTCGGAGCCGAAAAAGTTGAAGCGCTGCAACTTCGCAATACAGTCACTGGCGAAGAATCAAAGCGCGATTTCACCGGTTTATTTGTGGCGATCGGGCACATTCCGCGTAGCGAACTTGTTAAATCTCAGGTAACCCTCAATGAAGAAGGTTATGTTTCAGTAGATGGTCGATCAACGCGCACCAATATCAAGGGTGTATTTGCTTGTGGCGACCTTGTTGATTTCACCTATCGCCAAGCGATCACCGCCGCAGGCTCAGGGTGCCAGGCAGCCCTTGATGCTGAAAAGTTCCTTTCTCACTAGTACGCTTCAAATATAAATTTCCAGGAGAATTACCAAGGTTAGATCTATAAAGGGAGTAAAGATGAGCGCAGGAAAAGTCACAGCAGCTAACTTCGATGAAGTTGTTCTCAAGAGCAGTAAGCCAGTTCTTGTTGATTTTTGGGCTGAATGGTGTGGCCCATGCCGCGCAGTCGGACCAATCTTGGATGAGATCTCAAACGAGCACGGCGAAAAACTCACTATCGTGAAGTTAAATACCGATGAAGAGTCAGCGATCGCTATCAAATACGGCGTGACATCAATTCCGATGTTAAATGTTTATGTAAACGGTGAAGTTGTAAAGACCATTATCGGCGCTAAGCCAAAGCCAGCTCTATTAAAAGAGCTAGAAGCGTTCATCTAATCAACTCGTTGATTTAGATTCATTATGAAAGAACTATCTCCTGATGAGATCCGTTCTTTTCAACAAGAGCGCGGGCTCCATGTCACAGGTCAATTAAATGACTCAACTCTGCGCGCGCTGGAAGAAGCGCGCTGGAAGTTAGGTGATCGCTCACTTAATCTGCAGCCATCTCCGATGATGCATGGTGATGATGTAGCGGCGCTGCAGGCGCGTTTAACTGAGATGGGATTTAACGCAGGTCGCGTAGATGGAATTTTTGGTGAGCGCACAGAATCTGCAGTCAAAGAGTTTCAAAAATCAGTTGGTATAAAAGTTGATGGCAAGTGTGGGCCGGCAACAATTATCGCTTTGATTCGTTTAACAAAGATTGTCTCTGGCGGTGCACCAACACAAATGCGCGAGAGCGCCGCACAAAGAAATCGCGGACCAGCACTTGCCAATAAAGTAATCGTTATAGATCCAGCTTTTGGAGATCTAGAAGCTGAAATCGTTTATGACATTGCCCAACGTTTGGAAGGTCGTTTATTAGCACTAGGCGCTAGCGTCTTTCTTACTCGTGGACCGAGAAATGTATTAAGTGAAAATGAGATTATCTCTTTTGCTAATAAGAACAGTGCAGATCTGGTAATTTCACTCCACACAGATACCAATAAGAATTCAGCCGCTCATGGTGTTGCTACTTATTTCTATGGTGCCGATGCGCATGGAGTTCACTCAATTGTTGGTGAAAGATTTGCATCTTTGGTCCAGCGAGAAATTTGTGCGCGTACCGATCTTTTAAATTGTCGCACCCATGCCAAAGCTTGGGATTTACTTCGGTTGACCCAAGCCCCAGCTGTTCGCGTGGATCTGGGATATCTTTCAAATGAAGGTGATGCTGCTCGCTTGGCGCGTCCGGATTTTCGCGACACTTTGGCTGAAGCTTTTATCATCGCAATTCAACGCCTTTACTTATCGGCTGAAGATGATGCAAAAACGGGCACGTTGCGATTATCTGACCTGAGATCTGCGGGAATTCGCCGCTAATTTTTATCAGTTCGCACCTATATGTGAGCATGTGGGAGACTACTTCTTATGTCTGAAGTATCAGTCCGCTTTCAAACGGGTGCTCCGCAACATCTCGAGGAGCGCTTTGCAACTCGCGCCGCCGGAATGTTGCCTTCAGAAATTCGCTCACTTTTCGCTGTTGCTTCGCGTCCCGAGATTGTTTCGCTAGCTGGTGGAATGCCAAATCTTTCAGCCTTACCTATGGAGATGATGGCGGGTGTTGTAAAAGATTTAATTTTAACTAATGGCGCAGAAGCGTTGCAGTACGGCAGCGGACAGGGCCATCCAAAGCTGCGCGAACAAATTTGTGATGTTATGGCGCTAGAAGGTATCCGCGCCAACCCTGATGACATTGTTGTTACAACTGGATCACAGCAAGCACTTGATTTAATATCGCGCATTTTTATTGATCCAGGTGATGTTGTATTAGTAGAAGCTCCTTCATATGTTGGAGCCCTTGGAACATTTAGACAATATGAAGCATCTGTTGTCCACGTTGAGATGGATATGAACGGCCTGGTTCCAGATGCGCTACGTAACGCAATTAAATCTATGCGCGCTGCCGGCCGGAAAATTAAATTCTTATATCTGATTCCAAATTACCAGAACCCAACTGGAGTATTGTTGCCAGCTGATCGCCGAACTGAAATTTTGGCGATCTGCCGCGAAGAAAGCATCTTCGTTGTTGAAGATAACCCTTATGGTCTTTTGGGATTTGATCGCCCGTCGCCAAATGCGATGCGCGCGGAAGATTCTGAAAATGTTATTTACTTGGGTTCTTTCTCTAAAACTATCGCTTCCGGATTACGTATTGGTTGGGCCTTAGTTCCACAATCTTTGAAAGATAAGTTGGTAATCGCATCTGAATCTTCAATTCTCTGTCCTTCAAACTTTACCCAGCTAACTATCGCTAGCTATCTAGCTGATCAACCATGGCGCGATCAGATTGCATCATTTTGCGAACTATATAAGGTGCGTCGCGATGCGATGCTGGAATCACTGGAAGAGTATTTTCCTAAGGAAGCTACTTGGACAAAGCCAGGCGGTGGTTTCTATGTTTGGGTTAACTTGCCAGCAGAAATTGATACCAAAGCGATGATGCCAAAGGCGATCGTTGCCAAGGTCGCATATGTTCCTGGTACTGCTTTCTATGCCGACGGTTTTGGCTCTTGGTCGATGCGTCTGTCTTACTGCCACCCAACTCCAGAGCGCATCCGTGAAGGCGTTAAAGCTTTAGGTGGAATTGTTAAGCAAGAGATGTCGCGCCGCGGTACCGCGCTTAAATAACTTTATTTACCTTCAATTAAATCAACTATGCGCTGTAAGTCCTCGCGCCCAGAAAATTCGATCACAATCTTTCCTTTACCGCTTACTCCTTGCACGCTAACGCGTGTATCAAGGTAATCACTAAGTAACTCTTCGGCAGCCAAAGTCTCACCACTGGCTGATCCTTTGCCAGATTTATTAGATTTACCAGAACCTGACTTCTTCTTTGGTGAATGGATTGCAACAGCTTCTTCGGTTGCTCTAACGCTTAAACCTTCAGCGACAATTTGGTTAGCTAATTTCTCGATCTCTGCCTCATCATTTAACCCAAGGAGCGCACGTGCATGGCCAGCTGAAATAACTCCAGCGGCAACTTTGCGTTGCACAGTCGGTGGCAAGTTAAGCAAGCGCATCGTGTTGGAAATTAGCGGGCGAGATCTACCAAGTTTTGTCGCTAGCTCATCATGTGTGCAATTAAAGTCATTTAACAGTTGCGCATAGGCCGCGCCTTCTTCAAGTGGGTTTAATTGGCTGCGGTGGATATTTTCAATTAACGCCTCACGCAATAGCTCATTATCTGGAGTCTGACGAATAATTACCGGGATACTTTTTAAGCCGGCAGCTTTGGCGGCGCGAAAGCGACGCTCGCCCATTACTAATTCATATTTACCAGGTGATGTCTGGCGAACAACCGGTGGTTGCAAAATACCAATCTCTTTTATTGAAGCAATTAACTCGTTTAGCGCTGTTTCATCAAAGGCGGTGCGAGGTTGGCGTGGGTTGGGAGAAATCGAATCGATAGAGACTTCATTTTGTTGTGCAACTTCATTTCCAGCAACTGTTAATGAAGTTGGGATAAGAGAATCTAAATTAGTTCCGAGCCCGCCGCGCTTTTGACTCATGCAATTTCTCCATCGCGTTTGTAATTAATATTTACAACATTAGAATCAAATTTAATTTCATCCTTTGGTTTACCGCGTTCTGCAATTTCGCGCGCTACCTGCATATAGGCAATTGCACCCGGTGATAGCGGGTCATAAGTCATCACCGTTTGGTTATATGAAGGCGCTTCTGATACGCGCACTGCACGTGGAATCGGAATATCAATTAGCTCTTTTGGAAAGTGCGCACGAACATTTGCTGCGACATCATTTGATAAACGTGTACGACCATCAAACATAGTTAAAACAATGGTTGATAAATCTAAATCAGCGTTTAACCGCTTCTTCACAATGCCATAAGTTTCAAGTAGTTGTGACAGGCCTTCTAGTGCGTAATACTCAGTTTGAATTGGAATTAAAAGTTCGCGCGCTGCAGCAAGTGCATTAATTGTTAGTAAACCAAGCGATGGTGGGCAATCGATAAATATGTAATCGTAATTTGGTGAGATTTCAACTAACGCTTCTTTTAACCTAAGTTCGCGCGCCACCATTGAAACTAAATTAACTTCCGCATTTGCAAGAGATGAATTTGATGGGATGCAATCAAGGGATGGAAAACCTGAAACTTTCTGAATTACAGATGTGATTGGGCTATCGCCCATCAAAACGTCATAGATGCCGGCGATATCACGGTGCGGAACACCGAGTGCGGTACTTGCATTGCCCTGTGGATCAAGATCAATTACAAGAACTCGTAGACCCCCCATAGATAGGGCTGCTGCGATATTTACAGTCGTGGTGGTTTTACCGACCCCACCCTTCTGGTTGGCCACCGTAAAGATTCGGGTTGAGGCCGGCTTGGCCATCGCCTCTTTTAGGCGGCGAACTCCAACGACCTTATTGTCGGAGTTTCCGGAGTTTCCCGAATTATCTAGATTTGTTTCACGTGAATCAGCCACGCGCTTATCTAAGCACCTTTACGTATTGAGATTATTCTTCCAAGCTCAATTCCCTCGAGTTTGATCTCGTGGAGCTCGGCCCCTTTGACCCCAGCCATCTCAGTGGCCGCAGACTCCCCCTTCATTGCAAGCAGGGACCCTCCAGTTTTAACCATATGCCAGCTCATCTTCTTCAACTTCTCCAAAGGGGCCACGGCGCGAGCGGTTACAAAATCTGCCGTCTTCTTAATATCTTGGGCTCGTCCTCGAATTACCTCGATTGGGAAGGGTAGATCTGGAGCGGTAGCGACGGCCTCCTTTAGAAATTCAACTCGGCGCTCAAGCGGCTCAATCAGGGTTACCTTTAAATCAGGGCGGGCTAGGGCGATCACGATCCCGGGCAGGCCAGCACCTGAGCCAATATCGAAGAGGGATGCCCCTTGTGGGAGTAATTGGATAATCGGCAGGCAGTTAAAGATGTGGCGATCCCAGATCCGTTCGCCTTCACGCGGGCCAATTAGGCCTCGTTCAATGCCTGCGGTGACTAAGAGCTCGGTAAATGCGCGGATAGACCCTTCTTGGCCAGGAAAGTACTTGGTTATAAGGGTTTCACGTGAAACAGACTCCGGCTGGAGATTTTCCATCTAGGCCCTTTACGCGGGGTAGATAACTACGAAGCGATTTGGGTCTTCGCCATCAGATTCTGATGTAAGGCCCAAAGTCTGGATCGTGTCGTGGATAATCTTGCGCTCAAAGGCGTTCATTGGATCTAGTTTGATTGAGGATCCAGTCGTCTTGGCTTGCTCGGCCATCTTCTCGGCTAGAGCGGTTAGCTCCTTGCGGCGACCGGCGCGGAATCCATCGATATCGAGCATTAGCCGGCTGCGATCTCCGGTAGATGTTTGAACGGCAAGGCGAGTTAGCTCCTGGATTGCATCTAGGACTTCACCTTCTTGGCCGACTAGGTGGCGCAGCTTTCCGCCGACGATGGCGAGGCTGGCGCGGTCATTTTCAACGTCGATATCGATATCGCCATCAAGGTCTGCAATATCGAGCAAACCTTCGAGGTAATCGGCGGCAATATCGCCCTCCTCTTCCAAACGGGCGATCGTCTTCGGCGCCTTCTTGGTTCCGGTAGTGGCTTCAGCCTCTACTTCTATATCTATTACTTCTGTTGTCTCATCGCTCATCTTATTGCTCCTTCATTTGGAAACTTAGGTGATTTATACGTTATTGATGGTAAATGTCTGAATTATCGCTTCTTTTTCTTCTTTGGTTGTTTTCTTTGACCCTTCACATCGCCCTCTTGGCTGTTCTGGCCAAACTCTGGGTTGGTTGGGTCAATAACGGTTCCGCTTTGATCGCGGTTATCTTCTTTTCTTTTGTGGGCCAGCTTTTTCTGGAGTTCTTCATAAGCAGGAGAACCCGGTGTTGGGTTTCGTTTAATGACATAGAACTGTTGTCCCCATGTCCAAAAGTTTGTAGTCGACCAGTAAATTAAAACACCGACTGGAAAGTTTACACCAGAGATTGCAAAAATTAGTGGGAATAAATACAACATGATCTTCTGTTGTTGCAACATCATATTGTTACTTGAATCCATCTTTGGCATTCCTTTAACCATCAACTGACGTTGGGTTGTAAAGGTTGTGGCCGACATAATAAAGATAAGAATTACAGTGACTATTTTTACTGTTGTGTCAGTTGATCCAAGGAAGCTCTGCGAGATTTTTGCACCAAAGAATGTTGCCTGGGCTGCGCTATCTAGATATTCACCCTTTAGAAAACCGCGGGCAATTGGCGCTGATATTCCTTGATCATTCTTTGCCGCAATCCCATTTAAAACTGTGAAGAGTGCGAAGAAGATTGGGGCTTGGGCAATAATTGGAAAACATGAAGCAAGTGGGTTTGTCTTATGCTCTTTGTAGAGCTTCATCATCTCTTCTGATTGCTTTTGGCGATCATCTTTATATTTTGCTTGGATCGCCTTCATTTGTGGTTGCAACGCAGTTAGTGCGCGCTGGCTCTTGATTTGTTTTACAAAGAGTGGGATTAAGATTATACGAATTAAAATTACAAGACCAACAATCGATAAAGACCATGTGACACCACTGTCTTTGCCGAAAACCGGAGTAAATAACTTGTGAAACAGAATGATTACGCCAGAGACCAGGTTGTAAAGTGGATTTAAAATAGCGCCCATTAGTTAACTCCTACACTGGTTTTTTGGTTAGTTTTAAAGGTATTCCCAAGGTTTTTTACCGGCTTTACTGCGTAATCAACACCGCCATGTGACCATGGATTACAGCGAACTAAACGCCAAAGTGACATACCAACTCCGCGCAGCCCGTAATTTGAAATGGCCGATGCGGCATATGAAGAACATGATGGGTAGTACTTACAGCGCGCTGGAAAAGCTGGAGAAATCCATTTTTGATAGAAGTTGATAACCGCTACTAAAATTCTGCGCATTATTTAACCGCCGCACGTGATGAGCGCTCTAACAATTTATTAACAAGCCTCTCAACTTCAACTCCGGTTGTATCAACCTTATTTTTTGCTAAGGCGCGGATTACTAAAAGTGAGCCGTTAGGAAGTTTTTTAAGTTGTGGCGCAACTGCATGGCGAACTTTTCGCGCCAATGTGTGGCGAGCAACTGATCCCCCAACGCCTTTATTAACAATTAGGCCGCATTTTGGGTGATCGTTATTTGTTACAGGCGAGATGTACAGGTATCCAACAAAGTTCTCTGTAGTAACGCGGGTTCCACTCTTTGTTGCTCGAGCGAAATCGGCGCTTATGGTCAAACGTGCGTTTTTAGGCAGCACGAGGCGTTTCCGGTGCGGCTCTATTAATTACGCAGAGAGACGAGTGCGGCCTTTAGCGCGACGTGCTGCAAGTACTGCACGTCCTGCGCGAGTTGCCATGCGTGCGCGGAAGCCATGCTTCTTGGCGCGACGACGAGTATTAGGTTGGTAGGTGCGCTTTGTCATGGTGACTCCTTCTAAAACTTACATTGGTAGAGCAGGTTTTCACCGGGTTAGGTTTTTGCTGACCTAGCTCGCGGTTGAGCCGACTTCTTTGAACTCTTCATAAATACGGGGGAAGCAAGGATGTAACGGTAGAGGTGTGGATAGAGGCGGGTCAAACTGGAGGCTAGGTTGAGGGTTGTGGATAACCGCTTGCTTTTCTTGGGAAAGAGCCCTACTTTTCACCTCTGTCCACAGGCATCCGTCAAAGTGGCTCTAAATGAATGCTAAAGCCCTACTTTAGACCACAGCCTGTGGATAACATTGTGGATAGCCCAAAGGGGGTCAAAATGGCAGTTGTCGAGATTGAACTCGCCGACCTTTGGGACCGGGTAATTGAACATGTATCCCTAGGTGAGCCTCAACATCGCGCATTTTTAACGATGACTAAGCCACTTGGATTAATTCAAAGCGATGGCGGCATAACAAATTTACTAGTTGCCGCCCCAAATGTATTTGCAAAAGATGTTCTTGAATCTCGCCTGCGAATTGTTGTTAATGAAGTCCTAACTCGCGAACTTGGCGATAAGACAAATATCGCTGTGATGGTTGATGAATCTTTAGAGTTAGCCGATCACCCGGCTCCGACAATTGTTGTCGAACCAATACCAGCTCGCCCAGGCACAGGACGCGAAGGAGCTGATGTTGGTGCACGTAAGAGCGATGAACCTTCACAATTAAATCCGCGTTATATTTTTGAGACTTTTGTTATAGGTGCATCAAATCGTTTTGCTCACGCAGCAGCTGTCGCTGTCGCTGAAGCGCCAGCTAAGGCATATAACCCGCTATTTATTTACGGCGAATCCGGCCTTGGTAAAACCCACTTATTACACGCGATTGGCGCATATGCGAAAGAGCTTTACGGCAGTGTGCGAGTTCGTTATGTATCTTCTGAAGAGTTCACAAATGACTTTATTAACTCGATTCGTGACGATAAGGCATCTGCCTTCCAACGTCGTTATCGCGACCTCGATGTTTTGTTAGTTGATGATATTCAATTCTTAGAAAATAAAGAACGTACCCAAGAAGAGTTCTTCCATACCTTTAACACTTTATATAACGCTAATAAACAAATTGTTATCTCATCAGATCGCCCGCCAAAACAGTTAACAACTTTGGAAGATCGTCTGCGCTCACGTTTCGAGTGGGGTTTAATTACAGATATTCAACCACCGGAACTTGAAACCCGTATTGCGATTCTGCGGAAGAAAGCTGCGCAAGATAAATTAAATGCGCCAGATGATGTTCTTGAATATATCGCTAGTAAAATTTCCACAAATATTCGCGAGCTAGAAGGTGCGTTAATTCGTGTAACTGCATTCGCAAGCCTTAACCGACAGAGCGTTGATCTCGGTCTTGCAGAAATTGTTTTAAAGGATTTGATTCCAACCGGCGCAGGCCCTGAAATAACGGCTGCAACGATCATGGCCCAGACTGCGGTTTATTTCAGCCTTACCTTGGATGATCTATGTGGCACATCGCGTTCGCGGGTTTTGGTAAATGCCCGCCAGATCGCTATGTATTTATGCCGCGAGCTAACCGAACTTTCCTTGCCGAAGATCGGCCAAACATTTGGCGGGCGCGATCACACAACTGTTATGCATGCCGACCGGAAGATCCGCCAATTAATGGCAGAGCGCCGGTCGATCTATAACCAGGTAACGGAGTTAACCAACCGGATTAAATCTCAGAACAGAGGTTGATTTCAGTTAAATGTCCGATTTAGGAACCTTACCCCCAGATGTGGAGAAGGTGTGGATAACTGTGGATTACAGCGTTAAATCTGTGGTTAATATCTTTAAAAAGTTAGCTTTTTAAATATTGAGTTTAGGAAGGGGTGGTTTGGTTGGGCGTTACACACATTTTTCAACAGTTTATCCACACTCTCTCCTTTTTAAATATAGGGTTTGAGCAGGGATTTCTACCTTTATCCACAGTAATAGTGGTTGGTTACTACTACTACCTATATATAAAGAAAACCCGCTCCCCAGCGAACCCCACAGCTTTAAGCCCATTTCTTCACTCAAATAACTTTGGGCTATCTAATCTCCCAACCATTATGAAAGACTTTCAACTAAAGAAAATGAGGGCTACCACGTGAAGTTTACAGTCGAGCAAGGCGCGCTTACAGATGGCGTCAACTGGGTATCCCGCAGCCTTTCAACCCGGCCTATAAAAACAGAACTTCTTGGAATTGTTATTGATGCAACCGGCGATGAAGTAACTCTCTCTGGATCTGATTTAGAAACTTCAAGTAAAGCTTTCTTTAAAGCAGATATTTCACAACCTGGAAAAGTTTTAGTTCCTGGAAAATTATTAGCCGAGATTTCACGCTCGCTTCCAAATAAACCAATCACCATCGCATTAGATGGCTCACGCGTTTTAGTTACATCAGGTGCTGCAAAATTTACTCTTCCAACACTTTCAATTTCAGAGTACCCAAGTTTGCCTGAGCTTCCAGAAACAACCGGCACGGTTGCCAGCGATCTATTTGCAACCGCGGTAGCCCAAGTAGCAATTGCTGCTGGCCGCGATGATTCACTACCTACCCTTACCGGTGTTCATGTTGAAATTAACGAAGATACTGTCACGCTGGCTGCCACCGATAGATACCGTTTAGCGGTCCGTGAATTTACTTGGCAGCCAACCGCGCCAGGTGTTTCAACAACTGCACTTTTGCGCGGGCGCACAATTGCCGATGCCGCAAAATCTTTAACTGGATCTAAAACCGTTTCACTCTCATTCGCACCAACTACCAGTAATGATCGCCTCGCAGGTTTTTCCGGCGAAGGTAAATCAATGACATCGCGCATGTTAGATGGCACCTTCCCCCCATACCGCCATTTGCTGCCACAAGATGTAACAACAACTGCGATAGTTGAAGTTGCACCATTTTTAGATTCAGTCCGCCGTGTTGCACTCGTTACAGATAAGACCGTCCCACTACGCTTGGAATTTGCAAATAACTCAGTTTCACTAGAAGCAGGTGCGGGCGAGGAAGCCCAAGCCACCGAAGCTATTGAAATTTTATTAAATGGCGAGCCAATCTCGATCGCATTTAACCCGGTCTTTTTAGCAGATGGGCTACAAGCAGTTGGCACCGCTTTCGTGCAGATCTCATTTACTGGTTCTAATAAACCAGCAATCCTGAGCGGCAAATCAGATCGCGATGGCAAAGTAATTGAAAATTATCGTTACTTGTTAATGCCAATGCGTTACGCATCTTAGCGAGCAATTTGTGCGCGTTACCAAATTAGCGCTAACCAACTTCCGCTCATACAAGAACCTCGAGCTAGAGTTTGGCCCTGGCCCCACAACTTTTATCGGCAATAACGGCTCCGGTAAAACAAATATCGCCGAGAGTTTGATCTACCTGGCATATCTTTCATCCCACCGCGTTTCTCAAAATTTACCTTTATTAAATTTAGGTAGCGATCAAGCAATCATCCGCGCTGAGATAGAACGCGACAGCCGCACATTGCAAGTTGATTTAGAAATAAATGCCAGCAAAGCAAACCGGGCGCGGTTAAATCAAAACCCCACAAAATCACAACGCGAAATATTGGGCGCCTTGCAAGTAATTTACTTTTCGCCGGAAGATCTTGATTTAGTACGTGGGGAACCCACCCACCGTCGTGATTTCCTCGATAAATTAATCATTACCCGCAGCCCCCGCCTTGCCGGAGTTATCTCTGATTACGAACGGGTTGTTAAACAGAGAAATGCTTTGCTTAAAACCCGCGCACCAGAAAACGCACTGGAACCTTGGACAGAACAGTTAATTAACTTAGGTGCACAATTAAGCGCTGAACGCGTAGCTTTAGTTGAGGCGCTAAACCCATATGTTGCTGCGAATTACGCAAATCTAAATGAGGTTAAACCCGCTTCCATCTCTTATAAATCCAGCACCGATGGTTTAACTACAGACGCTGCGGTAAATTCACAACTACTCACCACAAGACACCTAGAGGTAGCCCGCCAAGAGATAGAGCGAGGGGCATCACTGATTGGTCCGCACCGTGATGATCTACATCTACAACTCGGGGAGTTTCCGGCAAAAGGTTATGCCAGCCACGGCGAATCTTGGTCTATGGCGATCTCTCTGCGGATCGGTTCTTATAACTTATTAAAATCAGAAGGCGCTGAACCAATTTTAATCCTTGATGATATTTTTGCAGAACTCGATACCGCCCGTCGCCAACAATTGACTTCAGTTACCCAAATGGCGGAGCAAACATTTATCACCGCAGCAGTTGAAAGTGATCTACCCGCCGAATTATTATCTACTAAATATTATGTAACACCAGGTAAAGTTTCAAAAGAAAGGGCAAACGATGAGTAAGCGCGACCTTGCCTTAGATTTATTTCGCAGTTATAAAACTGGATTTATAAAAAAATCTAAACCGGTGCAAGAGCGCACCAATACCCCAGGAGATCCCACACTAATTTCTGAGGTTATGTCAGATCTAATCAACCAACGCGATTGGCATCTAGGTATTGCCGAAGGCACTTTGTTTTCATCTTGGAAAGAAATTGTTGGCTCCTCCATTGCATCCCACACAACACCACTTTCATTGCTAGATGGTGCACTTTTAATTCAATGTTCATCAACTGCTTGGGCAACACAATTAACTGCAGTAGGACAAGATTTATTAAATACAGTCCAAAGCTCCACACCCGGCGCAGGTGTTACCTCATTGAGTTTTATCGGGCCGCAAGCACCTTCCTGGAAGCGAGGGCTGCGCACAATTAAGAACGAGCGCGGTCCGCGCGATACTTACGGCTAAACGGGCGAAAATACCCTTCACCCACTAGGAACCCTCACCCACGCTCAGAAAATGGCGCATTTGGTGCACCTATGGCTTTTTATGGCTAGCAGGCTTTTCATTTACCGATAGGATTACCAGGCTCAGTGAAGGAATTCCCCTTCTAGGCGTGTTTTAAGGCCAGAACCAGTTTTAAAAGGAGCTTTAGTGACGAAGCAATCCGGCGGGTATGACGCCAGTTCGATCACCGTCCTCGAAGGCCTTGATGCTGTCCGCAAACGCCCCGGAATGTATATCGGCTCAACTGGAGAACGCGGCCTGCACCACTTGGTCTATGAAGTAGTCGATAACTCTGTCGATGAAGCGCTCGCCGGTTATTGCGATGAAATAAATGTAACTTTGATGGAAGACGGATCGCTGCAATGCGTCGATAACGGCCGTGGTATCCCGGTTGATATCCACCCAGTTGAAAAGAAACCGGCCCTTGAAGTTGTTCTAACTGTTTTACACGCCGGCGGAAAGTTCGGCGATGGTGGTTACTCAGTCTCTGGTGGTCTGCACGGCGTTGGTATCTCTGTAGTTAACGCACTGTCAACCGACTTATCTGTTCTTGTACAACGCGACGGTTTCTTCTGGAGCCAAGAATATAAATTAGGTGTGCCAACTGCTCCAGTTAAAAAAGGCGCCGCGTCAGATAAAACTGGAACCACAGTTCAATTCTGGCCATCAGAGGAAATCTTTGAAACTACCGATTTCTCTTTTGAAATTTTATCTACCCGTTTTCGCGAAATGGCATTTCTTAATAAAGGCCTGCGTTTAACTCTTACCGATTTGCGCCCTGGCCACGTCGATGAAAAGGGCGAACCACTCAAAGTGAACTACAAATACGACGGTGGTATTTCAGACTTTGTGAAACACCTAAATTCCACACGTGGTGAAACCCATAAATCAATTATCTTTTTAGAAGCTGAAGATAAAAAATCTAAACTATCTCTTGAAGTTGCTATGCAATGGAACGCCGGCTTCTCAGAATCTGTTTACACCTTTGCTAACACCATCCACACCCATGAAGGTGGAACCCACGAAGAAGGTTTCCGTACAGCACTTACATCTGTTGTAAATAAATTTGGCGAAGAAGCAGGTTTCATCCGCAAGAAAGAAGATCGCTTAACTGGCGATGATGTTCGCGAAGGTTTAACCGCGATTGTTTCTATCAAATTAGCTGAGCCACAATTTGAAGGCCAGACAAAGACCAAACTCGGCAATACCGAAGCTAAATCTTTTACGCAAAAGTCAGTTAATGAATTTTTAACGCAATGGTTTGAGAAGAACCCACAAGAAGGCAAAGACATTGTCCGCAAGAGCATCGATGCTGCTGCAGCCCGTGTTGCAGCACGCAAAGCCCGTGATTTATCACGTAACCGTAAAGGTTTATTAGAAGGTCGCGGTATGCCTGGCAAGTTAGCCGATTGCCAATGGACTGATCCAGCAAAGTGTGAGCTCTATATTGTTGAAGGTGATTCAGCTGGTGGTTCCACAAAGGGTGGACGCGATTCACGTAACCAAGCAGTATTACCGATCCGCGGAAAGATTCTTAACGTTGAGAAAGCGCGTATTGATCGCGTGCTACAAAACAACGAAGTACAAGCTTTAATTACCGCACTTGGTACCGGTGTCCACGAAGATTTCGATATTGAAAAACTTAGATATCACAAGATTATCTTGATGGCCGATGCGGATGTCGACGGACAACATATCCGTACATTGCTGCTCACTTTATTATTCCGCTTTATGCGTCCGCTTATTGAAAATGGTTTTGTTTACCTTGCACAACCACCACTTTATAAAATTAAATGGGGCGGCAAAGATGAAGTGCAATACGCATTCTCTGATCGCGAACGCGATGGCATGATCAAGATTGGCTTGGAAGCCGGAAAGCGTTTACCTAAAGATGACGGTATCCAACGCTTTAAAGGTCTAGGTGAAATGCCCGCCAAAGAACTATGGGATACAACAATGGATCCAGAACACCGCGTATTAATTCAAGTAACCCTCGATGATGCTGCTGCAGCAGATGATCTGTTCTCGGTATTAATGGGTGAAGATGTAGAACAGCGCCGCGCATTTATTCAACGCAACGCTAAAGACGTTAGATTTTTGGATATTTAAATGGCTGAAGATAAAACACCAATAGATCGCACCGGCATGGTTAACCCAGGTGATGATTTTGACCGCGTAGAAACCGTCGACTTACAAGTCGAAATGGCGCGTTCTTATCTTGATTATGCGATGTCAGTCATTGTCGGTCGCGCATTGCCTGATGTACGCGATGGTTTAAAGCCAGTTCACCGCCGCGTTTTATATGCGATGTATGACGCCGGTTATCGCCCAGATAAGGGGTACTACAAATCTTCACGCATCGTCGGTGACGTCATGGGTAATTACCACCCACACGGTGACACTGCGATCTATGACACCGTTGTTCGCTTAGCCCAGCACTGGTCACTGCGTTATCCATTGGTAGATGGCAACGGAAACTTTGGCTCTCCAGGCAACGATCCCGCAGCTGCGATGCGTTATACCGAAGCGCGCCTGTCGCCGATCGCGATGGAGATGATGCGCGATATTGATGAAGATACCGTCAACTTCTCACCAAACTATGACGGCCGCTCGCAAGAACCAGATGTTCTACCAAGTCGATTCCCAAACTTATTAGTAAATGGTTCAGCCGGTATCGCAGTCGGTATGGCTACAAATATTCCGCCACATAACCTGCGCGAAATTACCGAGGGCGTTATTTACTCACTTAATAACCCAGATCTAAAGCCAGAAGAATTACTAAATGAATTACTTAAGATTGTAAAAGGTCCAGATTTCCCAACCAAGGCTTTAATTGTTGGACGCACCGGCATTGAAGAGGCTTATCGCACCGGCCGCGGTTCGGTCACAATGCGCGCAGTCGTACAAGTTGAAGAGATTAATAAGCGCACCTGTTTAGTCGTTAGCGAACTTCCCTATCAAGTAAACCCAGATAACTTAGCGTTGAAAATTGCTGAACTCGTTAAAGATGGCAAGATCAAAGGCATCGCCGATGTGCGCGATGAAGGAAACGAACGTCTGGGCCAACGTTTAGTAATTGTTCTGCAATCATCTACAATTCCAAAGGTTGTCCTAAATAACCTTTATAAGCAGACCCAATTGCAAGATACCTTCGGTGCAAATATGTTGGCGCTGGTCGATGGTGTACCACGCACCTTGCGCCTTGATGAATTTATTAAGTTCTATATCCAGCACCAAGTCGAAGTAATTATTCGCCGTACTAAATATCGCTTAGCTGAAAAAGAAAAACGCGCCCATATCTTGCAGGGTTATCTAAAGGCACTAGATGCCCTTGATGCAGTTATTGCTTTAATCCGCGCATCTACAACACCTGAAGAAGCGCGCACCGGTTTAATGAAGTTATTAGATGTTGATGAAGTTCAAGCAAATGCAATTTTGGATATGCAGCTTCGTCGTATAGCAGCACTTGAACGCCAGAAGATTAACGACGAATACAACGGCCTGATGGCAGATATCGTCGAGCTAAATGAGATCTTGGCCAGTGAAGCAAAGCAGCGCCAAATAATCATTTCTGAACTAACAGAGCTAACCGCTAAATATGGCGATGAACGCCGCACCCAGATCGTGGCCAGCGAAGGTGATTTCTCTGCTGAAGATTTAATTCCAGATCAAGATGCAGTAGTCACAATTACCCGCACCGGGTATGCCAAACGCACCAACGCCGATCTCTATAAATCACAGCGACGCGGCGGCCGCGGCGTAAAAGGTGCAGCGCTAAAACAAGATGATGTGGTCGATCACTTCTTTGTAGCCAGCACACATGACTGGTTATTGTTCTTTACCAACCAAGGCCGCGTCTACCGCGCCAAAGTTCACGAGCTACCAGATGCCGGTCGTGATGCGCGCGGACAACATGTTGCAAACTTAATGGCTTTTAAATCAGATGAGACGATCGCCCAAGTCTTGTCATTTAAAGATTACAACGCATCTCCTTATCTAGTTCTTGCAACTAAGACTGGATTAGTTAAGAAGACACCACTTATTGAATACGATTCACCACGCACCGGTGGTTTGATTGCGATCTCACTAAAACCTGGTGATGAAGTTGTATCTGCAGCTCTTATAAATAAGGGCGATGAACTATTACTCGTTTCCAAAAAAGCGATGTCTTTGCGTTTTGCAGCCGATGAGGAATCACTTCGCCCAATGGGCCGTTCCACAAGTGGTGTAATCGGAATGAAGTTCCGTGCAGGTGATGAGTTACTAACCATGGCGCGCATTGATTCAAAATCTGCAAACTCATTTGTATTAACTGCAACCGATGGTGGCTACGGAAAGAAAACTCCTTTAGATGAATATCGTTTGCAAGGTCGTGGCGGTATCGGAATCAAAGCTGCAAAAATTGATGAGAATTCACGCGGTTCACTTGTCAGCGCACTTGTTCTCGCCGACAGCGATGAAATTCTTGCAATTACTTCTGCCGGCACCGTAATGCGCACACCAGCTGCTGAGGTTCGCCAGACCGGACGCGATTCAATGGGTGTTCGCTTGGTAAACCTTGATGAAGGCGTCGTTCTGGTCTCTGTTACACAGAACCAGGAAGATGAGATTTCGGCCAAATAACGCTACGCTTTCGCCTTCTGCGCTAAGGCGTGCGTTTTGGTCTCTTGGAGAAGTTCAAGTAACCTAGCGCTTCTGCATTAAAGAGCGATCTTTCTTGCGGGCCCATAGCTCAGCCTGGTTAGAGCGCTTCCCTGATAAGGAAGAGGTCGGTGGTTCAAGTCCACCTGGGCCCACCCGTTCTAACACGGGGACCTAGCTCAATTGGTAGAGCACCGCCTTTGCAAGGCGGGGGTTAGGGGTTCGATTCCCCTGGTCTCCACTTCTCTAACTATTTTGTAAATCATCCACTTAACGATTGGCTAACAACATGTCATCACAAGCAACTCTCCACACTTCACTCGGCGACATCGTTATCGAGCTCTATCCAAACCATGCACCAAAGACAGTTGCTAACTTTGTTGAACTCGCAACTGGTGCAAAGGAGTGGACCGATCCACGCGATGGCAAGAAGACAACTGCCAAGTTATACGACGGAACAATTTTTCACCGCGTCATTTCTGGTTTTATGATCCAAGGTGGAGATCCACTTGGAAAAGGTTTCGGTGGACCTGGTTACCAATTCGCTGATGAATTCCACGGAGAGCTGCAATTTGATGCGCCATACATTCTTGCAATGGCTAACTCAGGACCAGGAACAAATGGTTCACAATTCTTTATCACCGTTGCACCAACAACTTGGTTAAACCGCAAGCACACCATCTTCGGAGCAGTTAAAGACGCTGCTTCTCAGGCTGTTGTAGAAAAGATCGGTTCAACACCAACAGGTGCCCAAGATGTGCCTGTTACACCAGTTGTAATCAATAGCGTCACCATCTCTTAATTCGTATTAATATAAAAATATGTATCAAATGAAGCGTTCTGCAACGCTCTCATTAATTACAGTTATTAGCGCTGCCTATCTATTAAATCTGGTCTATCCAACTTTCTATGAAAAAGCTGCGCTCTATGGCCCACTCGTAGATTCCGGTGAATACTGGCGCCTCTTTACAGTCGCCCTAGTTCACGGCGGGCTAACGCATCTATTCTTTAACATGTTCTCACTTTTAGTTTTAGGCAATCCAATTGAGGCAGCTCTTGGCAAAACTCGCTTTCTTGTAATTTTCTTTATCTCACTTTTAACAGGATCCCTTGCCTCAATTTATTTAAATAGCGCCCCACATGTTTCAGTCGGAGCATCCGGTGCGATTTTCGGTTTATTCGGCGCCTTTATCGCGCTAGGTAAGCGTCTTAACCAAGGCGCACGCGATATCTATGTAATCGTCGGACTTAACTTCGCGCTGGGCTTCATTCTGGGCGGAATCGACTGGCGAGCCCACCTAGGTGGCCTCATCGGCGGGTACTTAACAACTGCGGTTTTGCTGCGAATTACACGCGTGTAATTAGTCCACACCTGTGCACGAACTCTGTGGATAACTACAGAATAAGGAATTGTCGCTAAGGACTGGGGAATAGCCTTTTACAGTCCTTGCGCTTCCAATTCCTTATTCTTGTTTAACACTGCGCAGGAGAATTTGTGCAACATCCAAAACCTCAACATCGCTTTCGCGGGCGACCATGCCGTCACCAACCATCACACGGCAGAACGGACAAGCCACTGCAACTTCTTGCGCGCCAGTTGAAATAGCTTCATCAACGCGATTTAAATTAATGCGCGTTCCAATTTTTTCTTCCATCCACATACGCCCACCACCACCACCGCAACAAAATGATCGCTCTTGATTACGTGGCATCTCAGTTATATCGCAACCAGATGCTTCAAGAAGTTCGCGCGGTGGTGCATAGATCTGATTGTGCCGGCCCAAGTAACAAGGATCGTGATAGGTCAACTTCTTCTCACTCTTATGTGGGCTTGGCTTTAAACGTTTTTCTTTAATTAAAGTATTAAGCAGCTGCGTATGGTGCAGCATCTCAAGTTCAAAACCACTTTGTGCATAATCACGACCGATGGTTGTAAAGCAATGCGGACAGGTAACTACAACTTTTTTCTTACCTTTCGGACGACCCGCAAATACTTCATTAAAAGTTTCGATGTTTTCACGTGAAAGAATTTGATACAGGAATTCATTCCCTGATCTGCGTGCTGGATCTCCCGTACAAGTCTCGCGCTTACCTAATACTGCGAAGTTAACCCCGGCCATGTAGAGAAGTTCGGCAACAGCCTTTGTTGTTTTCTTGGCGCGTTCTTCATACGCACCTGCGCAACCAACCCAGAATAAATATTCAACTTCATCTGGCAATACACCTTCAACTACGCGGACTGGAAAATCACATTCGGCGATCCAGCCTTCACGATCTTGTTTATTAGCACCCCATGGGTTGCCGGCTTTTTCTAAATTACGGAATGTGCCACCGAGTTCAGATGGAAATTCTGATTCAACTAATACCTGAAAACGACGCATATTTACAATGTGATCAACGTGTTCGATATCAACCGGACACTCATTCACACATGCACCACACATCGTGCAAGACCAGAGAACATCAAGTGAAATAGGGCCACTTTCGCCCACTATTGCTTCGGTTTCAACAACTTTAGCCATGGCGTGATCGCGCATCGCCATAATCAAAAGCTTTGGTGAAAGTGGTTTATCTGTGTGCCAAGCCGGACATTGCGATTGGCACCGTCCACACTCGGTACAACTGGTCATATCCAGTAGACCCTTCCAAGAAATATCTTGGCGATTACCGAGTCCAAAGACATCATCTTCAGCAGGATCTTCAAAGTTAATCGGTTTGCCTTTAGAAAGCATTTCAGGAAGTGCGCCAAGTGAATTACTGCCATCGCTATTGCGCTTATAGAAAATATTGAAGAAAGCCAAGAAGCGGTGCCAAGCAATTCCCATTGTTAAATTACTTGCAATTACAATAAACCAAGCCATTGATATAACAATTTTGGCAGTAGCTACCCAAACAATTGCGTTTTCAATTGCCGCAACGCTCATGCCTTGGAAGGCAAGGACTGCTGGCCAAGAAAGTGCGTAATGCCAGTTCCAATTTGTTTCACCTGCAAGTGCGCCTTCTAGTCCGCGCAGCGCAGTCACACAGAAAACAATCGCCAAGATTGTGGCTTCTATGTAATACGCCTTCCACATCCCAGAGCCTGCAAAACGATTTAACATACGGAATCTTGTAACTTGGCGAATCCCAATCAAGGTAACGATTCCAACACCGGTTGCAAGCGCGATAAATTCAGCAAAGAGTTCGTAAACAACCCAATGGCCAATAACCGGCAACGCGAATTCGGGATTTAAAACTTGTCCGAAAGCTGTAACCAAAGTTCCGAAGAGCGCACCGAAACCAATCATTACAAACCAGTGCGCAACTCCGGTTGCTGTGAAGTTGAGCATCTTGGTGTGGCCCAAAACTTCTTTCAACATATTCTTTAAACGCGCACCCGGATTATCGCTACGAGTTGGATCAGGTTGGCCCTTGCGATAAATCCCAATCAGCTGTCGCACGCGCACTGTTAATAGAACGAGGGCGAAGACGGTGATCGCATACGAGAGTGAGGCCAGAGCGATACGCATAACGCGAGGTTACCGAGGCGGGGCGGGAATATCTGGGCAAGGCAGGGAGTTATACGGGATGGCCCAAACTTGAGTCGCTCCGACTCACTCTTTCGAGTAAGATCGACTCAGGTTAGACCAGCCTCAACCCCAAACCGGGCTTGAGATGAGCTAAGAATGAAAAAGGAGCAATACAAATGGCTAGAGCAGTCGGAATCGACCTCGGAACTACAAATAGCTGCGTATCGGTACTCGAAGGTGGAGAGCCAACGGTTATCGCCAACGCAGAAGGCGCTCGCACAACCCCATCGATCGTTGCCTTCGCTAAAAATGGCGAAGTTCTCGTCGGTGAAGTCGCCAAGCGCCAATCAGTAACAAACGTTGAACGCACAATCCGTTCCGTTAAGCGCCACATGGGTACCAACTGGACCGCCGATATCGATGGCAAGAAGTACACACCACAAGAAATTTCTGCACGTATTCTGCAAAAGCTAAAGCGCGATGCTGAGGCATATCTTGGTGAAACAGTAACGGACGCAGTTATCACCGTTCCTGCGTACTTCTCTGATGCAGAACGTCAAGCAACAAAAGAAGCTGGCGAAATCGCAGGCCTTAATGTACTTCGCATTATCAACGAACCAACTGCAGCAGCGCTCGCCTACGGTCTTGATAAAGCAGATACCGAACAAACCATTCTTGTATTCGACTTAGGTGGTGGAACATTTGACGTCTCCCTTTTGGAAATCGGTGATGGTGTTGTTGAAGTTAAAGCAACTGCCGGAGATAACCACCTTGGTGGAGATGACTGGGATCAAGCACTTGTCGATCACTTAGTTCAAACTTTCGGTTCAAAGAACGGAATTGATTTAACTAAAGACAAGATGGCGATGCAACGTATCCGTGAAGCCGCTGAAAAAGCGAAGATCGAACTCTCATCATCACAGCAAGCATCAATTAACTTGCCATACATCACCGTTGATGCCGAGAAGAATCCATTGTTCCTTGATGAGACTTTGACTCGCGCACAATTCCAAACACTTACTGCTCCACTGCTAGAGCGTTGCAAGAAGCCTTTCCAGCAAGTTCTAAAAGATTCTGGAATCGCAATTGGCAATATCAAGAGCGTTGTACTGGTTGGTGGGTCAACTCGTATGCCAGCAGTAGTTGATTTGGTCCGCGACTTAACCGGCGGAAAAGAGCCAAATAAGGGCGTAAACCCTGATGAAGTAGTCGCCGTTGGCGCATCGCTTCAAGCAGGTGTTCTAAAGGGTGAAGTCAAAGACATTCTGCTTCTCGATGTAACTCCACTGACACTTGGTATCGAAACCAAGGGTGGAGTTATGACCAAGATGATCGAGCGCAACACAACGATCCCAACAAAGCGCAGCGAAATCTTTACAACAGCTGATGACAATCAGCCTGCCGTGCAGATCCAGGTTTACCAGGGCGAACGTGAAATGGCTGCTTACAACAAGAAGCTAGGCATGTTCGAACTAACCGGAATCGCACCAGCACCACGCGGTGTTCCACAAGTTGAAGTTACCTTCGACATTGATGCAAACGGAATCGTTCACGTTGGCGCAAAAGATCTTGCAACCGGCAAAGAACAATCAGTCACAATCAGTGGTGGATCTTCACTTTCTAAAGAAGAGATCGATCGCATGATGGCAGATGCTGAATCACATGCTGCAGAAGATAAGCAGCGTAAAGAGGAAGCAGAAATCCGCAACAACGGAGATTCACTTGTCTACCAGACTGAAAAGTTCATTGCAGATAATGCAGAGAAACTTTCTGAAGGTGAAGCAGCTGAGAAGAAGGCCGAAGTTGAAGCAGCACTTGCTGAACTTAAGACCGATCTCGGTGGCGCTAACTTCGAAGCAATCAAAGCAAATACCGAAAAGGTAGCAACTCTTAGCCAAGCACTTGGTGCTGCGATGTATGCAGCAGCAGGGGCGGCAGCAGGAGAAGGCGCACCATCTGAAGATGGCGTCGAAGATGCTGAAGTTGTTGATGAGGGCTCAAATTAATGACTGATCAAACAACTGAAGAAGTTGTTGAATCTGTTGAAGATGTCGTTGAGGCTGCCTCGGTTCAGGAGACTGATCCGGTGGCGGCTCTCACCGCTGATTTACAACGACTTCAGGCTGAATATGCCAATTACCGTAAACGCGTTGAACGCGATCGCGCACTTGCGCACGAATTAGCAATCGGCGCAGTTTTAACGGAGCTACTTGCAACTTTGGACGATATCGATCGCGCTACCGAACACGGTGAAGTAACCGGCGGATTTAAATCTGTTTCAGATCAAATCACCGCAATTACAACTCGTTTAGGTTTGGAAAAGTACGGCACCGCAGGTGATGAATTTGATCCCCAAATTCACGAAGCGTTGATGCATGATTCAGGTGCTGATGTAACTGTGCCAACTGCAACAAAAATTCTGCAACCAGGATATAAATATAAAGAACGTATCTTGCGTCCGGCTCGTGTTGCTGTAACTGATCCAGCCGAAACACCTGCGGAGTAACTACTTTCCATGGCCGCTAAAGACCTTTACGAAAAGGATTTCTACAAAATCTTGGGCATTGGCAAATCTGCCAGTGGCGATGAGATTAAGAAGAAATACCGTTCTTTAGCGCGCGAACTTCACCCCGATAAAACTAAAGGCGATGCCGCAATGGAAGAGAAGTTCAAAGCTGTCTCTGAGGCATATGACATCTTGTCTGATGGAAAAAAACGCGCCGAATACGATCAAGCGCGCGACATGTTTGAACGCGGTGGCATGCGCGCACCACAAGGCGGGCAGAACTTTCAAGGTGGAGACTTCAACGACATCTTCGGCGGCGGTAACCCACAAGATATCTTCGCTAATTTATTTGGTGGCGGCGGTCGTCGTGGTCCACGTAAGGGACAAGATCTACAAACTGAAGCAACTATTACCTTTAAAGAAGCAGCCTTTGGCACCACTTTAGAGCTGCGTTTATCTGCAGATGGCGGACCATCACAAAATATTTCAGCGCGCGTTCCAGCCGGTGTAAATGACGGTGCCAAGATTCGCGTCAAAGGTAAAGGCTCTTTTGGCGATGCTGGCCCGGGTGATCTATTTATTATGTTGCACGTTAAACCGCACCCAATCTTTTCGCGCAAAGGCGAGAACATCACTTTGACTGTGCCGGTTACATTTACTGAAGCCGCCCTTGGCGCAGATATAAAAGTTCCAACTCTTACAGGCGATGAAGTAACCCTTCGCTTATCGCCTGGCACATCTAACGGTCGCACTCTGCGCGTTAAGGGTCGTGGTATTACAAAAGGTTCAACAACTGGAGATTTGCTTGTAACTGTTGAAGTACAGGTCCCAGCAAAGTTAGATGAAGCAGCAACCGATGCATTAAAGAAATACGCCGAAGCCACTGCAGAGTTAGATGTACGTAGCGAGCTAAAAAGTAAGGCAGAGCTATGAGTAACGAACCAGAAGATAACCAAACTCCAGATGATGATGCCGGACTTTATGTAATTTCAGTTGCGGCAGAACTTTCGGGACTACATCCGCAAACTCTGCGCCAATACGATCGCTTAGGTTTAGTTTCGCCAAATCGCACCGTAGGTCGCAACCGTCGTTATTCGCTGCGCGATATCGCATCGTTGCGCATGGTTGGTCGTTTAGTCGGTGAAGGAATTAACCACGCTGGTATTAAAAGAATTATTGAACTTGAATCTGCGATGGCGAATATGGCGATCGAGGTTGCACAGTTGCGAATCGAAGTAGATGCGCTGATTAAAGAGAACCCACCAAAATCACTAGCTACACGGCGCAAGAGTGAAGTAATCATCTACAAAGAAGATAAATAATCAGTGTAGGCTCGCCCCCATGAGCGCACGCGATAAGTTAAAGAGCGAGATCGTAAATAAGGCTGTTGTACACGGCAAAGTCATTCTTTCTTCTGGCAAAGAAGCCGATTACTACGTTGACCTGCGCCGCGTGACCTTGGATCACATTGCAGCGCCTCTGGTTGGTGAAGTCATGTTGGAACTAACTAAAGATTTAGATTACGAAGCCGTCGGTGGATTAACTTTGGGCGCCGACCCTGTTGCAACAGCGATGATGCATGTAGCGGCGCGCAATGGAAAAGCGATTGATTCTTTTGTAGTTCGCAAAGCCGAAAAAGCGCACGGCCTGCAGCGCCGCATCGAAGGACCAGATGTTGTTGGCAAACGCGTCTTAGCAGTTGAAGATACTTCTACTACTGGTGGCTCAGTATTAACTGCCGTTGAAGCTCTCATTGAGGCTGGTGCGATTGTGGTTGGCGTTGCAGTCATTGTGGAACGCGGGGCACAGCAAGCGATTATTGATGCAGGTTACGAATACCGCGCAGCGTTCCAGCTAGCTGATCTAGGTTTATAACTCTTAACTTAAGTGGCGTTTGGTGCGCCATTCACGCAAAATCTCAATTGCAACTGGCATAACACTAACCAAGACAATAACTGCAACAACTGGTAGTAAATACTTATCGACACTGCCTTCTAACTTTTCACCTAAATAGTAACCAGCGATGATTACGCCTTCGGTCCACAAAATCGCGCCAACGCAATTCCAGAAGAAGAACTTCTTCGCTGGCACGCCAACGATTCCGCACATCGGATTAATCAGTGTGCGAACAAAGGGAATGAAACGAGCCAATACCAAGGCTTTACCTGTGCCATATTTATTAAGCCACTTTTGCGTGGCTTTAACCTTCTTCTGGTTAAAGATTCGACCATCTGGGCGATCAAAGAGCTTTACGCCAAATTTTGCGCCAATTAGATAACCGGTCTGAGAACCAACGATCGCAACCAACGGTGCGCCGATCAGCAAAGCCGTAATATCAATGTGAACGCCATCAAAAATTTTCGCCGCGGCCCCAGATGCGCCTACGCCTGATAGAAAGAGCAACGAGTCACCGGGGAAGAAGAGCCCGATCAAGAGCCCTGTCTCCATAAAGATGATCGCCAAGATCCCGACCAACCCAAGGGTTGAGATCACGGAATGGGCATCAAAGAGGTTCACAGAAGTATTCATTGCCCACAAGGTTAGCCGACCTCGATGGCCTCCCCGAGCGTAAAAGTTTTACATATAAGTGGTATATGCATCTAATTTTGGTGTTTGACGGCCAACTATGCGTAAACTCTCGCCATCTTCGCGTCCGCATCGAAAGGACGCCCTGACTCTCCAACGGAGGAGAACCAATGCGAGCATCTGCCGCCCTGTCCAATGTGCAAGTAACCGGCACAAACCTAAATATCACCTATGTGGTCCTAGCGATTTCATTACTCGCTCTGGCGATCGCCTGGGTATTACGCGCCCAAGTCTTGGCAGCCAGCGATGGCACCGACAAGATGCGCGAGATCGCAGAAGCAGTTCAAGAAGGAGCCGCGGCATACCTTGCCCGCCAGTTCCGCACACTTTCATATTTCGTGGGAATTGTTTTCTTTCTACTGTTTGCACTACCTGCTGATACAACAGCAATACGTATCGGGCGCTCGCTCTTCTTCCTTATGGGTGCAGGCTTTTCCGCACTCGTTGGTTACAACGGTATGTGGCTAGCAGTTCGCGCAAATGTGCGCGTTGCTGAAGCTGCTCGCCAGAAGAGTGCGCAGAAGGCAGTTCAAATCGCCTTCCGTACTGGTGGCGTCGTTGGTATGACAACAGTTGGTCTGGGCCTAATCGGTGCAGCCGGTGCAGTTGTTATCTTCCGCGAAAATGCCCCAACCGTTCTTGAAGGATTTGGTTTTGGTGCTGCGATGCTTGCGATGTTTATGCGCGTCGGTGGCGGAATCTTTACTAAGGCTGCAGATGTCGGAGCAGACCTTGTTGGTAAAGTTGAAAAAGGTATTCCAGAAGATGATCCACGTAACCCAGCAACAATTGCCGATAACGTCGGCGATAACGTCGGTGACTGTGCTGGTATGGCCGCAGACTTGTTCGAGTCATATGCCGTAACACTTGTTGCAGCTTTGATTCTAGGTAAAGCTGCTTTCGGTAACGAAGGTTTGATCTACCCACTTATCGTTCCCGCAATCGGAATCTTGACCGCCGTTATAGGTATCTTCCTAACCAAGATGCGTTCTACAGATAAGTCAGCGATGAGCGCAATTAACCGTTCATTCTTCCTATCTGCAGTTATCTCAGCCGGTTTGACTGGCCTTGCCACATTTACATACCTCCCTGCGAAGTTTGATCAACTAACAAACTTCTCACCTAAGGTCCTTGCAGATGCCGGCAATATCAACCCACGCATACTTGCCTTTGGCGCAGTATTAATCGGTATCGCACTAGCTGCCGCAATCCAGGTATTAACTGGCTTCTTTACTGAAGTTGGCAAACGCCCGGTAAACGATGTCGCAGCTTCATCACAGACAGGTGCTGCCACAGTGCTTTTGGCTGGTATCTCAGTTGGTTTTGAATCAGCGGTTTACTCAGCGCTCTTAATTGCAGCATCAGTATTCGGCGCATTTTTACTCGGCGGTGGATCAATTACCTTATCCCTCTTTGCAATCGCAATCGCCGGAACTGGTTTGCTAACAACTGTTGGCGTAATCGTTGCCATGGATACCTTCGGGCCGATTTCTGATAACGCACAAGGCATTGCTGAAATGTCAGGCGATGTTAAGGGCGAAGGCGCCGCAATTCTTACCTCCCTTGATGCAGTTGGTAACACAACCAAGGCGATCACTAAAGGAATTGCAATTGCAACTGCCGTACTTGCTGCAACAGCCTTGTTCGGTGCATTTACCGATGCGATCAAAGAGGCCGTAATCAAGGCTGTTGGTGAAGGCAAAGATGTTGCACTTCAGTTCCAAGGTGTTCTCGATGTTGCAGATCCACGTAACTTAGTTGGTCTAATTATCGGCGCCGCAGTTGTATTCCTCTTCTCAGGTCTTGCAATTAACGCGGTATCTCGCGCAGCAGGCGCAGTTGTTATGGAAGTACGTAATCAATTCAAACTGCACCCAGGAATTATGAAGGGCACTGAAAAGCCTGAATACGGTCGCGTTGTAGATATCTGTACTCGTGATTCATTACGCGAACTGGCAACACCAGGCTTGCTTGCAGTTATGGCACCAATCGCAGTCGGCTTCGGCCTTGGCGTTGGCGCACTAGGTGCATACCTTGCAGGTGCAATCGGCACCGGAACACTTATGGCTGTCTTCCTATCTAACTCAGGTGGCGCTTGGGATAACGCGAAGAAGATGGTTGAAGATGGCAATTACGGCGGAAAAGGCTCAGATGCACACGCTGCAACCATCGTTGGCGACACTGTCGGAGATCCATTTAAGGACACCGCCGGCCCTGCAATCAACCCACTTATTAAGGTTATGAACTTGGTTGGCCTCTTGATTACACCTGCGATTGTAAGTTTCGCACTTCCAACCCAACAGGTCACATCAATGTTTATCTCACTCGCTGCAGTTCTGCTTATCATCGGTGCGTTAATTCGCAGCCGTCGCCAAGCAACTTCTATCGAGTACTAAGAAATAACTTCCCCGATCTTAGGAAATAATGCCAGACAAAAAGCAACTAGGAGAGCTTAAGAAACTGGTGATCGTTGAATCACCAGCAAAAGCGCGCAAGATTGGCGACTACCTCGGCGATGGTTTCATCGTCGAGGCTAGCGTCGGTCATATCCGCGATTTGCCGCAGCGCGCAGCCGATATTCCTAAAGATGTTAAGAAACTTGCCTGGTCTAAAGAAGGCGTTGATATCGAAAATGATTTCGCACCTTTATATGTCATCAACCCCGATAAGAAAGCAAAAGTTGCTGAACTTAAAGAGTTGATGAAAGGCGCCGATGAGTTATTACTGGCAACAGATGAAGACCGTGAAGGCGAAGCAATCGCTTGGCACTTAGTTGAAGTCCTTGAACCCAAGATCCCAATCAAGCGAATGGTCTTTAACGAAATTACCAAGGAAGCAATCCAGGCAGCCGTTGTTAATACTCGGGATCTTGATTACAACTTAATTGATGCGCAAGAAACCCGTCGCGTTCTAGATCGACTCTTTGGCTACCGTTTATCTCCTGTGCTGTGGAAGAAAGTAATGCCACGCATTTCTGCAGGTCGCGTGCAATCAGTTGCTACCAAGTTAATCGTTGAAAAAGAGCGTGAACGCATGGCCTTTATCTCATCATCTTGGTGGGATCTAAATGCCACATGCGAACTCGGCTTCACCGCACGCCTGCTTTCGGTAGAAGGCAAGAAAGTGGCTTCAACTAGTGACTTTGGGGCCGATGGCGCAGTCAAAGAAAAATCGCTAGAAAATATCTTGTTACTTGATGAAAAGTCAGCGCACGCACTTGTTGATTCACTTAAATCAACTGCGCTAACTGTTAAATCGATGGAGGAATCTCCACGCACCGAACGTCCTAAGCCACCTTTTACAACATCAACCATGCAACAAGATGCCGGCTCTCGCTTAGGTTGGGGCGCTCAGATCACTATGCGCGTTGCCCAACGTTTGTACGAAAACGGTTACATCACCTATATGCGTACCGATTCAATCAATCTTTCGGCACAAGCCATCAATGCAGCACGCGCTGCCGCAAAATCACTTTACGGCGCAGACCATGTCGCAGATGCGCCACGTGTTTACCAAGGTAAATCTAAGAACGCCCAAGAAGCTCACGAAGCAATTCGCCCCGCAGGTGACACATTTAAGACACCGGGCGAATTAGCACCAGAACTATCCCGTGATGAATTCGCACTCTACGATTTAATCTGGAAGCGCACCGTTGCATCGCAAATGGCTGATGCCAAGAAGATGCAGATGCGCGTTGACTTTGATGCGACCACAACAGATAGAAAAGCCACAATCTTCCGTGCCAACGGCAGCGTTATTACCTTTCCAGGATTTCTTGCAGCATACGATGACATCGTAGATGAAAACGCTAAAGTCGATGAAGAAGCAACCGATAAACGATTACCAGCAATGTCAGTTGGCCAATCAATAAAGGTCAGTGAATATAACTGCGAAGGCCACGACACCAAGCCACCTGCCCGTTACACCGAACCAACACTTGTTAAAAAGTTAGAAGAACTGGGTATTGGCCGCCCTTCAACATTTGCATCAATTATTCAAACAATTCAAGACCGCGGTTATGTTTATAAACGCGGGCGCGCACTGGTGCCAACTTTCTTGGCTTTCTCTGTAACAGGCCTATTAGAGACTCACTTTACGAAGTTAGTTGATTACGACTTCACCGCATCAATGGAAGAAGATCTCGACAAGATTGCAGCGGGCGAAGCCGGCCGCGTTGATTGGTTGCGCGATTTCTATTACGGCGTCGATGGTCAGCCAGGGCTTAACGAACTATCTCTAGACCTCGGTGGCATCGACGCTCGTGCCACAAACACCATGAACTTATCTGACACCATTGAAATCCGCGTTGGTCGCTATGGCGCTTACTTACAAGAAAATATTCCAGATCAAGATCGCAAGCTTGCCAATATTCCAGAAGAGTTGGCACCAGATGAGTTAACTCTTGCCAAAGCAATTGAATTATTGGCCGCACCTTCTGGCGAACGTGAACTGGGTACAGATCCACAAACCGGTTTGGAAGTTATTGCAAAGTCTGGTCGCTTTGGTCCATACATCACCGAAGTATTTCCACCAGAACCAGTTGAGTTAGATGACAAGGGCGAACCAAAGAAGAAGCGCAAGAAGAAAGATGCGCCAAAACCAAAGACCGCTTCCCTTTTATCAACGATGACGCTAGATACCATCACAATCGATGACGCGCTAAAACTTCTATCACTTCCCCGCATTCTTGGCACAAACTCGGCTGGCGAAGATATAACTATTCAAAACGGACGCTATGGTCCGTATCTAAAAGCCGGCCTTGATTCGCGCACACTAACCAGCGAAGATCAACTCTTCTCACTTTCATTAGATGAAGCGCTAGAGATTTACTCAAAGCCAAAAGAGCGCCGCCGTGGTGTTGCCAAGCCTCCACTTAAAGAACTCGGTAAAGATCCAGCAACCGAGAAAGAAGTTATCGTTAAAGATGGCCGCTTTGGCATGTATGTCACCGATGGCGAAACCAATGCGACGCTGCGCCGCGGTGACACCCTGGAAGCGCTAACAATTGAGCGTGCACTTGAGCTACTTGCTGGACGTCGTGCATGGGAAGCCGAAAATGGTCCTTCTCCTAAGAAATCAAAGAAGAAGGCAGCCAAAGCTAAGCCAGGTGATGCTGCGCCAACGTTGACCAAGAACACTGTTAAAAAAGCTGCAACCAAGAAGAAGGCAGCTAAGAAAGCAACCGGCAAAGCGAAGAGTTAATCTTCGCTCTCAACCTCAGTCGGTGCCAGAACTTCAAAACCTAACTCTCTTGCAGCCTTAGCCATTTGTTTATCGTAGGTAAGAAGTGCAGTTATTCGAAGGCCAAATTTTCCAGCCGATGCGAGATGAATCGCGTCGAGGCCGCGGATATTGATTCGCTCCGGCAACCGCTCTGCCTGAGTTAAAGTCGCAGAATCGATAGTTAATATATTTATATTCTTCAAGACACTCTCAGCAGTTTTTAGAGCTTTGGGTTCATGGCGCAGAACTGCTCTAATAATTTCAACGCGCGAAATTTCAGATGTAATGAAACGTGCACGAGTGATTGACCGAACTGCATCAGATTCTTTCTCTTGCACAATCAGTTTAAGGATCGCCGATGAATCTATATAAATATTTTTCACAGATAAGTGCCACGTTCTTCTATTAACTTTTCAGAGAGCGACTTCTTATCGTTATGTGTGATAACCGGCGCCTTGAAGCGATGGTTAGGGTTCTGTGCAGGGATAATTTCTCCAGCTTCAACCAACTTGTTAAAGAAGTCATCAACATCTTTATTTATAGGAATCAACTGGGCTATCGGTTCGCCACGATCTGTAACCAAGAACTCTTCTCCTTCAACGACGCGAGAGAGAATTTTCGAGGTATCAAGGCGAAGTTCACGGATACCGACTCGGTTCTGTTGATGAATCTCATTATTCTTAGAAGCCACGCTGGAAGTATATCGGCATTGTTATACATCGATGCAAATGTGTAACATTTAATTTGCAGCCTATTTTTAGCGCTTTAGCCCTGCTCTTACTCTCAAGCAGCCACGGTTAGACTCAGTACATGAACCGCGAGACTTGGCTAATCACAGGTGGTGCGGGCTATATCGGCACACACATTGCCGACTTATTTATCCAAGATGGCAAAGACGTTGTTCTGCTGGATTCGCTCTACCAAGGACTTGAACCGCGCGTTAATTACTTACGCAAGAAACACAACCAAGAGATCCTGCTGGAAGTTGTAGATATCCGCGATTACACCGCAGTTGAAAATGTTTTAAGCAGCCATAACTTCACCGGCATCGTCCACACCGCAGCACTGAAGGCCGTTGGCGAATCAGTTGAAAAACCTGATGAGTACAAGGAAGTTAACTACACCGCAACTACCAAATTATTAGAGCTTGCTCAAAAATATGGAATTAAGAAATTCTTATTCTCATCAACTGCCGCGGTTTACGGCAGCCCCGACACAATGGAGCCATGTAAAGAAAATGGTCCGCTGGCACCGATTTCTCCGTATGGCTCAACCAAGTTAGATGCGGAAAGTAAAGTTACTGAATTTATTAATACGCCCGGTTATTCCGGAACATCACTTCGCTTCTTCAACGTTGTCGGGACCGCAGCCCAAGAGTTGCTAGATAACTCAGTTGAGAATTTAGTACCAATCGTTTTAGGTAAGTTAAATAACGGCCAAGCGCCTGTTATCTTCGGAATTGATTACCCAACTCAAGATGGCACATGCGTGCGCGATTATGTGGATGTGCGCGATATTGCTGCAGCGCACTTGGTTGCAGCAAATGCAACAAGTCCAATTCCACCAATCATCAATGTCGGCACAGGGCGCGGCGCATCAGTTCGCGAGATCATTAAACTTGTATTAGATGCCACAAATAAGGCAGATACCGAGGTAATAGAAGCCCCACGTCGTGCCGGAGACCCAGCATTCTTATGTGCAGATGTTTCACTTGCTGCAAAAGAGATGGGCTTTAAATCCAAATACAGCCTGGAAGAAAGTATCCGCAGCCTCTTTTAAAACTCCTTAAAAGTTACTTTAAGTAAATCTGCTAAGCGGCGATGGCCCTTCTCGCTCAAGTGCACGCAATCTAAAAGGTAATTCTCTGGGATTAAGAAGTCATCTGGCAGCGTTACCAGAGCAAATGTTGGAGATATATGTTTCTCCAAAGCACTCAAAATCTCCTTGTAATACTTGGCATAGCTGCGCTTTTCTAGATAAATCCTGCGGTTCTGCAGCGCCTGATGTTGCACCCAGATAATGCGCTTGCTCTGCTTGGCCGCCAGATGAACCACGGTATCTATCTGATCGGCTATTTCGCGCCGGCTAACGCGTGATTTATATAGGCCCAGGAAGAAAAGCAGATATTTCACGGTATTTCTAAAGCGCGCCCGCGATCTCTTGCGCAGCCGATTCATTAGCCCCGAGCTCTTGTGCGCGGCTTGGTGAAAGGCAACCTCGGATGTGAAATCAATTCCCAACTTGTGCCCTATTCCAACGAGTGAAACCGGCCAACCTATAGATGTCCCAAAATGCAGGATCAAGAGATCTTCGTTTGGGAAATCTATGAGTTCATTTAACGCCCGGACAAAAGTTAAACTAGGACGTGTCTCAATTTTGAAAAGTATGGATTCAGGAAGTTCGGCTTTTAATAAATATGGCCACGATTTCTGATGGGCGTCGCTAAAGCTAGACGCTGCCGAGCCCCCTAGTACCGTTATCGATTGTTGATGTTCCAAGTTTTATCTCCCTAAAATTATTTGAATAGGTCTGTAATGCACCTGTATGTGAAGAAACGCTCAGAACCACGGGAGGCGAGGTCGAACGTAGATCGAGAATGGTTCGAGAAAGGTTTCTATCTAGATATGTTGTATATAAACTTTGCGCACTTTCACCTAGTTGGCTTACTTCAGGTGTTAAGGAAAGTGACTTATCAGGCGTCGTGTATTTCTTATAGGTTGCATAAGTTCTATGTTTTTCTGGAATCGAATCTGCTTTTTCAGAGTTAACAATCGCCGCATGGTCATTGATTGGCGCATAATGAATTACCGCTTCATTTGCGATCGCATTATCAGATAGCAAAGATGTGAAATTTACTTGGGCTTCAGGAGCACCAGTAAGAACGCGCAGTGAGACCGCGAATAAGGCAAAGAGAAAAATTCTCCCGCGGCGCGCTTTTTGCATAGTTAAGAGTAGGCACTCATTGATGGCTCGCCTTGGGTTTCCCTCTTGGAATTCTCTATGAAAAGAGGGCCTTTAGGTCCGTCTGGCGCTCCCGATAGACTCAACCCATGCCCGCAAGCCTGCCGACCCCTGCCGCCCCGGCGCAGGATGAAACCCGCAGCGTTCTGGCGATCCCCGCTTTTCGTAAGCTCTGGAACTCGATGGTCTTCTCATCTTTGGGCGATTGGCTGGGGTTGCTTGCAACGACGGCGCTTGCGCAACAACTTTCCGGCGGATCTTATGCAACTGCAAACTTTGCGATCGCCGGTGTCTTTATCGCGCGTTTATTGCCAGCGGTTTTCTTAGGACCTATCGCCGGCGTTATTGCCGATCGCTTAGATCGCCGCAAGTTAATGGTCAGCGCCGATATCTTGCGCACCGCACTTTATATATCTATCCCGATTGTGCACACATATTTCTGGCTATACACCGCGATGATCTTGGTCGAATGTTTAACTCTCTTTTGGTCGCCCGCAAAAGAGGCCACCGTTCCAAATCTAGTTGGCAAAGAGAAGTTAGAAAGCGCCAATCAAGTTTCCTTATTGGCGGCTTATGGCACAGCACCAATCGCTGCGCTTTTATTCTCATTCCTTACCTTATTTGCCAACGCCATTGAATCACTCTTTCCATTTACCATTGGTGACTCAATTGATATTGCACTATATGTAAATGCAGCAAGCTTTGCCTTTGCAGCTTTTACTATCTGGGGACTTAAAGAAATTCCCAAGGGAGCTGCTGCTAAGAAAGCTAAAGATGAAGGCGTCCTAAAATCGCTGCACGATGGTTGGAAAGCAGTTAGCCAGACCAAAATAGTGCGCGGACTTGTTGTTGGAATGATCGGTGCTTTCTTTGCAGCAGGTGCCGTTATTGGCCTGGCCCGCACATTTGTAGGCGATCTCGGTGGCGGAGATGCCGCATATGGTGTTCTATTCGGCGCAGTCTTTACCGGTCTTGCCATCGGTATTGCATTTGGCCCAAAGATATTTGCACAATTTTCGCGCCGTCGTTTATTTGGTGCATCACTTACTACCGCCGGTATCTTTTTAATTCTTCTCGCCCTTATTCCAAACCTAGTTATGGCCGTTTTCACCGTAATCATCTTGGGTATTTTCAGCGGCGTTACCTGGGTTACCGGCTTCACGATGCTGGGGATGGAAGTCCAAGATGAGGTGCGCGGGCGCACCTTTGCCTTCGTGCAATCACTGATCCGCATCACCTTGGTCGCCGTCCTTGCGATCGCACCAGCAGCCGCCGCAGCCTTCGGCGTTCACACATATAACTTTGAAAATGGCAGCATTAACTTCAACGGCGCACAAGCCACGATTCTGATCGCAGGCTTTATCGCAGCGATCATCGGTTCGATTTCATATCACCAGATGAAAGATCGCCCCAATGTTTCACTGTGGTCAGATATTGCAAATGCCCTAAAAGGCGAACTCGGTGGCATCACCGGTGCTCCAAGTAAAGGAACCTTCATCGCATTCGAAGGCGGCGAAGGCACCGGCAAATCAACACAATCAAAGTTACTTAAGAAATGGTTAGAAGATCGCGGAGAAAGCGTTGTTCTATCGCGCGAACCAGGCGGCACGGATTTAGGACAAGGCCTGCGCAAGATTTTGCTCGGACATGAAACCGGCGAAATCAGTCCGCGCGCCGAAGCTTTGCTTTATGCCGCAGATCGCGCCCACCATGTTTACTCAGTTATTCGTCCGGCGCTAGCAAATGGCGATGTTGTAATTACCGACCGTTACTTTGATTCATCAATTGCCTATCAGGGTGCAGGTCGCATCTTATCTCCTGGCGAAGTCGCGCGTATTTCGCGTTGGGCAACCGAATCACTTTTTCCAACCTTAACTATCGTTATCGACTTGCCAGCTGAAATCGGTATCGGCCGTTTAAAAAACCGTGATCGCTTAGAAGCAGAACCACTTGCCTTCCACGAACGCGTGCGCCAAGAGTTCTTACAGATCGCCCGCATTGATCCAGAACGATATTTAGTCGTCGATGGCACACAATCCATTGAAGCAATCCACCACGAGATCACCAACCGCATCGCGTTATTGCCTACCATTTCGCATGAAGTTAAGAAACCAAAGAAGTCTTTAAAGAAATCAATCAAGAAGCCGGTTAAGAAAAGTACTAAGAAGAAATGACCGCAACAGTCTTTGATGAATTAGTTGGCCAGCGCCACATCACCGAAATTCTGCAGGGCGCAGTAAAGGCTGCCCAAAGCGGGGAAGAATCTCAAGAGATGACGCACGCGTGGATCTTCACTGGTCCACCTGGCTCTGGTCGATCATCTGCCGCAGTTGCCTTTGCCGCCGCCCTTGTATGCCCTACGGGCGGCTGTGGCACCTGTCAGGCCTGTCGCAGCGCCCAAACCTCGGGACATCCCGATGTTGAAATCATTCGCACCGAGGGCCTTTCCATCAAGATCGATGAAATCCGCGAGCTTTTAACCCGCACATCTTGGGCCCCATCCATGGGTGGCTGGCGCGTAGTCGTGATGGAAGATGCCGACCGCATGACTGAATCTGCCGCCAACGCACTTCTTAAAGCTATCGAAGAACCTGGCGCTCGCACCGTCTGGTTACTCTGCGCCCCAACTTTGCACGACATCTTGCCCACCATTCGCTCGCGCTGTCGCCACCTGCAACTGCGCACCCCATCAACACACGATGTCACCGAAGTTCTCGAAAAGCGCGATGGCATAACACCTGCCATGGCCGATTTCGCCGCCCGCGTTTCTCAAGGGCACATCGGTCGCGCCCGTTACATCGCCACCAACGAACACGTGCGCAGCAACCGCGCCCAAGTTATGAAGCTTCCACTGCAATTAAATTCCATCGCCGCAGCCTTTACGGCAGCACAAACCATGGTCGATCTAGCAACGCAAGAGGCAAATACCGCAACCGATGCGCGAGATGAAGCAGAAACTGCGGCGCTCGCTGAGGCCTATGGCAAAGGCGCAACCGGTCGCGGCATGGCAACAGGTGGTGCCAAGGCAATTAAAGAGTTAGAGAAAGATCAGAAATCACGGGCCACCCGCGCCGTGCGCGATGGATTGGATGGAGCACTGCTTGATATCGCAACTTTCTATCGCGATGTGATGCTGGTGCAATCAGGCGCCACAGATTCAATTATCAATATCGATATTCTCGATGAAATAAGTGCTTATGCGCATAAAACCCCACCACATGCGACGGTAAAGAAGATCAACGCCATCATGGAAGCCAGGGTCAATTTGAGCCACAACGCAGCACCATTACTGACCATCGAAGCTCTGATGTGCCGGCTGGCCTAGTGCTAAAAAACAACAAACTATTAACCGCCATCGCAATCTCATTTGCACTGGTGACATCTGGCTGTGCCTCAAAAGTCGCCATTGAAAAACCACTCTCTGATTTAGCTGCCTATGAAAATCAGAAACTTGATTGGGCCACCTGTTATGAAACATTTGAATGCACCGATTTGCTTGTCCCAGTAGATTACGCAGATTTAAAAGTTGGAACATTTAAAATCGCAGTCCTGCGCTATAAAGCTCAAGATCAAGGCAAGCGCATCGGCTCTCTAATCGTTAACCCCGGTGGTCCCGGTGGCTCTGGCGTTGACTACGCCTATAACGCCGAATACGTCTTTGATCCAGATGTTCTCGACAGATACGACATCGTGGGCTTTGACCCACGCGGCGTCGACCGCAGCGCCCCCATTAAATGTCTCGACAATAAAGAATCCGATGCCAGCTACGCATCCGATGCCAAACCCGATACCGAAGCAGAACTTGAAAAAGCACTAGCTGATTCCAAAGATTTCATCGATAAATGCCAAAGTGCAAACCCATATTTAAACCATTACTCAACAGCGGAGGCCGCCCGCGACATGGACATCCTGCGCGCAGCCCTTGGTGATAAGAAAATCAATTACTTTGGCAAGTCATACGGCACATACCTTGGCACCCTTTACGCACAATTCTTTCCCGACAAAGTCGGCCGCATGGTTCTAGATGGTGCGTTAGATCCAAATATTTCAATCCTGGAACAAAACCTTTCACAAGCTAAAGGCTTTGATGATGCGCTAGATGCATTCTTAACAGATTGTGCAAAACAAGAAGACTGTCCGTTACCAAAAAATAAACAAGAGGCCACATCAAAGATCATCACACTCTTTCAAAACGCAGCAGCCAGTCCTCTACCTAGAAAAACAAAGGTAGAAAACGATGACCGCGTTGCAACAGAATCCCTAATCGTTCTCGGCACTGCATCTGCCCTATATGACGATGTCGATGGCTGGCCCAAATTGCGCACAGCATTCCTTGAAGGCCAACAAGGCCATGGCGATACCTTCTTAGATCTTGCCGATCAATACACCGGTCGTTCATCAGATGGCACATATTCATCTAACGAACTAGATTCCGGTGCCATCATCGATTGCCTTGATTGGCCCGACACCCGTAGCATCGAAAAGACAAAATCAGATGCCCAAAGATTTAGCGACGTCGCCCCAATCTTTGGCCCATACCTTGCCTACACAAATATCGCCTGCAAATATTTAACCCCACCAACTAAAGACAAACTCACCCGCACCACAAACAAGATAACTTCAATCAAAACTGCACCAATCATCGTCATCGGCACCACCCGCGACCCAGCAACGCCATATGACTGGGCCGTGGGTCTCAATAAAATCTTCACCTCATCCAAACTCATCTCACTAGATGCCGATGGCCACACCGGCCAAGGTCGCGGCAGCGCCTGTGTCGACAACGCAGTCGATATCTACTTATTGCAGGGCAAGAGTCCGAAGAAAAACCTTTCCTGCCAGCTTTAATACCGCTCAATATTTGGTAAAGAGCACCCCTTTTTATGGTGCAAAATAACTCCATGCGCTTAGACCATGTCTCATATGTAACTTCCCATGATCAATTAGCCGACACCGTGCAACGCCTAGGTTCACGCCTTGGAACAACATTTGTTGATGGCGGTATCCACCCACGTTTTGGTACACGTAACTTCACAGCGCCACTTCTCGATGGAAAATACATAGAAGTTGTTTGTCCGCTAGATCACCCAGCGACAGAACAAACTCCTTGGGGCAAAGCCGTTTCAAAGAAAGCACAGGAAGGCGGCGGATGGCTTACTTGGGTATTTAGCACTGAAGATATTTCACCAATCGAAGAAAAGTTTGGTCGCAAAGCAGTGGATGGTCACCGCACACGTCCAGATGGAACCGATCTTAAGTGGAAGCAAATTGGTGTTAAGGAAATTGAAGAATCGCGCGAACTTCCATTCTTCATCCAGTGGCTAACCGAAGATCATCCTTCAAAGGATGGTTTAACTGTTTCAAAGATCGAAAAAATTGTTATTGCAGACAAAGATCAGCTTTCTGATTCTTGGTTCAAGACTGAAATCCTCAATGGACTCGATAAAGTTGAAATTGATTGGGTAGACCCATCAACCCAAGATGGCGAAACCGGAATAGTTTCCGTTCACTTGAGCACTCCAAACGGTTCAGTGGTCCTGGATTAAGCAAAACCACCTAAAGAATTACTCTCCATAATCAATCGGTCGATTAAGTGGTACATGAGCTAAGGTGCTTACTTCCTGGGGAGTCAACGCATCTAATCCGAAAATTTTTGGATAAAAGGTATTAGTTTTGGTATTGAAAGTCTCAGCATGCATTAGACAAATGGTCAAACCTCTCCTGCGCCTGCCAGATAAATTTGGATTGGACCTATGAATAACTCCGTTATCAAACACAATTGCATCACCTGGTTTTAATACTCCTTTTATTACCTCGTGTTTGGATAATAGATCCGTCATGCTTGATTCAGACGTTAAGTGTCCACCGTCAATTTCACCAAGTTTATGGCTACCAGACAACCACTCGACACAGCCATTCTCTTCATCAACCTCATCCAAGGCAATCCATACGGTTAGGATAGGTGGCATCGACATCGGCCAACTCGCAGAGATGTCCTGGTGCCATGGCAAAGGTGTTTTGGACCGAGAAGGCTTATTTACGACCATCGTACGCATCGCGGAAACTTCTTCGCCAATAAGTAAATTAGAAATTGATTTAATTTGTTTATTCTGTACAGCAGCCAAAAACTCGGGGATGTACTCTAAATCCTTTATCTTTCTGTAATTCAGTGAAGGTCCACTAAATACAGTTTGATCAAAAGTTACATCTTGATAATCAGATGAATTTGGATCACGTTGGAAAAACATACCGGCAAGCGATTTTTTCCCTGTCATGAGCTCGTCAACCAAAATTCTTAAAGTTTCAACTTCTGTGTTTGTAAGCAAACCGTCAACCCTAAAAAGGCCATTTTCCTCAAATTGATGTAAATAATCATGTTTTATCATGTGAAAACACTACTTTATAACCCTTGGTTTGTTGAGTAGACTGTTAAAGTAAAAACATGGAGTTGTCTGAGTATCTTGACCAAACCATTGAAAATCTGGCTGCAGCCAAGGCCGTAAATATTGCTACTGAGATGCATAGGGCCATTGAATTAGCCGTTGAAGTAATCCAAAATAACAAATTGATCATAGTAGCAGGCAACGGCGGTTCAATGTCTGATGCCCAACATTTAAGCGGTGAATTAGTAAATTTCTTTACGCGCCAGCATCGAGCATTCCCTGTTCTAACTCTTGGAGTAAATTCTGCCGTATCAACAGCGTGGGCGAATGACTATGAATTTTCTGACCAATTTGCCCGTGAATTTTCCGCTTATTCGAAACTATGTGGGATGCTACTAGTCTTTACGACAAGCGGAAGATCAGAAAACATTAATCGGTTAATTGAAGTGGCTAAAATCGAGAATATTCCAAGTGTTGCGTTCACATCAGAAAGCGCCGTTGCTAACTTTAAATTTCCCCCAGATATTCTAATTTCTCCGAATGTCAGAAATACATCAAGAATTCAAGAGATCCATGTGAATTTAATGCACTTCTTTTGCCAGGAGATTGAAAATCTTGTCGAAGAAAGGTAAAATTCTTAAATGTTAAATATCCAAGTTGGAAGTTCTACCTGTGGTCAGAATGAAAAAGTTTATACAATTGCGGAAATTGGAATAAACCACAACGGTTCACTAGAAAATGCTCTCCGATTAATCGACCAGGCGTTAGACGCTGGATATAACGCTGTAAAATTTCAGAAACGTACGGTGGATATAGTTTATACAGCAGAGGATTTGAGTAAGCCTCGAGAGAGTGTTTTCGGAAAAACTAACGGTGATCTTAAATACGGTCTTGAGTTTGACGAATCTCAATACAAGATTATTTCCGATTATTGCAAGTCAAATGACATCGACTGGTTTGCGTCACCATGGGATGTCCCAAGTGTTGATTTTTTAGAACGTTTAAACGTAATCGCACATAAAGTAGCGAGTGCTTGTCTGACTGACGCGAGTTTGCTGAAAGCCATAGGATCTACCGGAAAGCCCGTGTTTCTTTCTACCGGAATGAGCACACTTGATCAAATTAGGCGTGCTATTGAGACTATCGGCCACGACAAGATTATCCTTTTACATTGCGTTTCTACGTACCCAGCAAAAAATGCCGACCTGAATCTGGCTGTGATTGAGACGCTAAGAAAGACCTTCAATCTAAACGCTGGATATTCCGGACATGAAGTTGGAGTCTTACCGAGCGTAATTGCAGTAGCTAAATATGGAGCCTGCGTAGTTGAAAGACACATCACTCTAGATCGATCGATGTGGGGATCGGATCAGTCGGCGAGTTTAGAGTTATCTGGATCAAGAAAATTGATTTCATATATAAACGAATGCAGCGATCTTGATGGTAGTCCCGAAAAACGAATTTTAGATATTGAAGTTGAAAACATGAGAAAGCTACGACGAGTAGATGACTTTAAGTAATGAGAAAAATAGAAGCGCTAGTTCTTGCTAATATTCAAAGCCCTAATGTTGGAAATGGCGCACTCGTTACCGGAACATTGAACTCCATTTCAATAGTAAATCCCAAAAATAAAATCTCTCCTAGTTTCTATTCTTGGGACCAAGTAACATTCGCGGACAGCATATTTCGAGATGATTTCTATCAGAAAGTTAACGAGAGCGAGCTATTACTGATCCCAGGTGCTGTGACATTCAACGGGAGGGAGGATCATAAAAAAGGCGGCTCTAGGCTGAATTTCACAGCCCAAGATTTGGACAAAATTAGAGTACCGATAATTGCACACGGATTATCCTATAGATTCTGGAGTGACGGCATCTATCCAAACAAGGATCAGTTATTACAAACTTTGAGTTATCTAAATTCAAGAGATGATTGCCTAATTGGATTAAGAAATGATGGAACTAAAGCGTGGCTAGAGAACCTACTGGGCGAAGAAATGGAGAACATGCCGGAATGCCCTGATCCGGGTTTCTTCGTCTGTTCACCTAGATTTAATGATTTAGGAAAAGATCTGTTTATAAGCGTAAATTATGAAGATAGCGTCAACCGATACAAAGACCCCAAAAAACTAGAACGAATAATTCAAACGCTAGTGGGCTGTTGTGAGATTTTCGCTGAAAATATAAATGAAAAAATAGTATTTGTTCCACATTCTTTTGAGGATTATGAAATGATCCTGATGGTTTGTAAGAGACTAAAGGTTGGAGTTTTGCACAAAAAAGTAAGAGTTTTATCAATGCCGGGATTCGAAGATCACATGCAGATCTACAATCATTATCACGGAGCTCGCGCTGTTATCGCCATGCGCGTACACTCCTTGAGCCCTTCACTAGGAATGCGTATACCTACATTGGTGATCTCAACTCAAAATAGAATGAAAACCTATATGAGTAATCTAAAATTAGAAAAGCAAATCGTTGAATTAAACGATGAAAATATATCGAAAAAATGCGAAAGTTTTCTAGACAACGTAATGACGGAAAGATTCAACTTTAGCGATCAAGACCGAGCAATAATCGGGGAAAAAAACAAACTATCGGAATTTTATGAAAAAGCTCAATTTATTTAAGGCAAGGGCAGATTTCTCTAAAATCAGTCTTGTAATCTCGGATTTTGATGGAGTAATGACTGATGGAAAAGTTGAAATTTCGGAACAAGGATTCGAATCGGTAACTTGTAGCCGTCTTGACGGCATAGGTGTTAAATTGCTTAAGAAGAACGGGATAGATGTGATTATTCTTTCATCGGAAGCGAACAATTCGGTAAAACACCGAGCAAAGAAATTGAATATTACTGCTTACACTAATGTACTTGATAAGCTTGAGTTCGTAACAAACCTACAAACCAAAAAAAGGATTTCCTCCGACGAAATTTTTTACATCGGTGATGAAATTAATGATTTGGCAATTATGAAAATTTTAACTTATACCGCCTGTCCCAAGGACGCGAATTCAGAGATAAAAAAGGTTGCAAAGTATCTCTTAAATAGCAAAGGTGGAAACGGAGTGATTAGAGAAGTTTCAGACCTAATTTGCTTGGATAAGAAATGGCAGTAGAGGAAATTGTTAGCCTCATCCCGGCGCGAGGGGGCTCAAAATCGATAGCAAGAAAAAACTTACAAAGTTTAATGGGCAAACCTCTATTGGCGCACACCATTAAAACCGCGCTCGAATGCAATTTAATTAAATGCGTAAACGTAAGCACAGAGGATGCCGAAATAGCGGAAGTATCCCGGCATTTTGGTGCCGAGGTGCCATTCTTAAGGCCCGTTTCACTCGCCCAAGATTTAACTAAGGATGGACCTGTAATTGAGCACTTTTTTGATTGGATGTTGAAAAATCGAGGCGCTAAACCCAAGATTCTTGTTTTTCTTCGTCCAACTAACCCGCATCGTAATGCAGCTTTTTTGGATGGAGCCATCGAAGAGTTTGTGGAAACCAAAAACTCTTGTTTTGCAAGATCAGTTAAACCTTCCACAGAGACACCATACAAAATGTGGAATGTTTCGGAAGACAAGGTAATGGAGCCAGTATTGGGAACCTTAGAGGAGGATTTGTTCAATAACCCTAGACAGATTCTACCGCAAACATATTGGCAAGACGGCTACGTTGACATAATTCGGCCATGTTATTACATGAGTAAATGCCCCGAACACAAGTACAAAATTACGGCAATACATAGCCCACAAGAGAGTAATGTTGATATTGATTACGTGGAAGATTTTATTAGGCTTGACAATTCAATATCCGAAAGAAAATTCAATCAGATTGACGAGGAAAGGTACGGGTCATAAGTGACTTACAATGTATTCATTTATGGACTTGGTTCCATCGGCCAGAGATACGCAAGATTGCTTCGTGATACGTATGGCGATGATTTGAGACTTTATACAATAAGGCGACGTAAAAGAATTGAGTTGATTGACTCAACTTTGCAGTCTTCTTCTTTAGCAGATCCCACAATTATTTATGGAATTATTGAAGTTTCGAACCTCAATGAACTACCAAAATCATTGGATTTATCGATTATTGCGAGTCCAATTCATTTGCACAAACAAGATTTGATTGATGTTTGCAATTTTACCAATTCAAGAAAAATACTGATTGAAAAACCATTATCGGGAATGAATTCAAGCGAACAAATCCACCATAACAATAGCGACATTTTTGAATCACGACAAAACGATATATTTATGTCTTTTCAGTCAAGATATTCAAAATTACTGCAAAAGTTGAAATTTGAAATAGCTTTAATCAATCCAGAGGACATATATTCCTATAAATCTTGGTTTAGTGAGAATTTAGAGTCTATGCATCCATATGAGGATTACAGAACTAGTCACATGGGTAATGTCGATCAGCAAGGAGATCCGTTAAGCTGCTTTTCTCACGATATAGACATTGTTATGTGTCTGTTTGGCGAGATGAAGATAGTTGAATACAGAGAATCTAAGAAGAGCGATCTACAAATTTCAACTCCAGATTTTCAAAGGGTTACTTGTGAATCCAAGGAAAGAAGTAAATTAACCGCACAACTGGATTTCGATTTCATAGGATGGCCGTCACAACGGGGTGGTGAGTTAATGTTCAAAGGTGGAAGAATGAAATGGGATTGGCTGAAACAAAAATTAGACATTATTGATAAGTCAAGAGGCGTAAAGTCATTCAATTTCGCAGAAACAAGTAGAGACGATCAATTTAAGGAAATGCTTCATCAACTTTTAAATACGCTTAGTTCTGAAGAAATAAAAGCCGCCGGTATTGCAGATGCGATCAAAGTGGATGGCTTTATCCAAGCGGCAAGCAATATGAGGAAAAACCATGGATAGAAAACTAAAAATATTAAATAAGAAACATATTGTTGTTGCAGGTTCGAAAGGGATGCTCGGTGAATCCTTGGTCCAAAGCCTAGAAAATCAAGGTGCAACCGTTTATCAACTAGACTTGAATAATAAACCTGGCGAAAACAAGTTTGAATGCGATATAACTGATAAAGCTCAAGTAAAGCAGGCACTATCTGAGATAAAGTCAAAAACTGACAATGTTACAGGAATAGTAAATCTTGCAGCGATCAATCCTACGATAGATTCTCTCGGGAATAACACCCGCTTGAGTGATTTCAATTTTAGTAAGGACTTGGAATCAATTTCTTTAACTTACTCGGGGACTTTAAATCTGGTTTCCGAGCTCGAAGATCTACTCTCAGAGTACAGTTCAGTCGTCCTAGTCGGGAGCGACCTCTCATTAATTAGTCCGGATCAAAGGATTTATTGCAATTGCAATGGCTCACCAGAAATGCACAAAGCTCAATGTAGTTTAAAGCCCCCAAGTTACAGTTTCGAGAAGTTTGGATTAATTGGTCTGACGAAGTACCTATCGACGTACTTTGGGCCTAAAGGAATACGAGTAAATTGTATTTGTCCTGGCCCAGTGGACACAGATTTCTCAGAAAATTTCCGAAGGAGATTGGTTGAAAGGACGCCTATGGGCAGATTAGCGACAACGAAAGATTTGAATTCGTCTATACAGTTCTTACTTAGTGATATGTCTGATTTTGTTACAGGGGTGGCCCTTCCAGTAGATGGTGGAAGATCTGTATGGTGACGATTAACGAAATATTTTTTAGATTAAATTGGAAAGCGGCTCTATTTTTGAGCCGGATGACCGTGAAACTCGCTTGTCGAAATATTAATCGAAACGAGCACCCTGAAATTCGCAAGAAGAGAATTGTCTTTCTACCGTACAGTACCAATGACTGCAGAACTTTACATACGATTTTCGCAGTACTACTAGACTCCACTTCTAAATTTTCTAGTGACGTAAAAATAATTGATCCGCAGGCAAGAATGGAAATTCAAGAAGATGTGAAAAGTTACAGTTACGAGGAAAAGATTAGTGGCCTGATTGAGCTTGGATACGGTTATGAAATATGGCGAGGCATGGCTGATGACTACCGTAGGAGGTGTAATTCAGATGAGTATTTTGAAATATCACCATACACTTCAGAAGTTATGGCAAGAATAAGGCAATCACATGAGCATGCGCGACAGATTGTTGAAGAGTTTGAAGTTTTTTTTCTGCCTGATCTGGCATACACATTTAATCGAACTATTCATTTTTATGCTAAACGGCGAAATAAACGGGTATTCATTCTAAACCCACATGGTCAACTTCTGGATGTTAGTTCTTCGGAAAGATATCCCTCTCAGACAAAAACTGTTGATGAACTTTGCATTGAATATGATAACTTAAACATCAGCGCCAAAAATGAATTAGTAAAACTAGCAAAACAGTATTTTTCTGATCGTCAGCAAGGAAAATTGAAATCAGATCGGGAAGCAATTAAGGCTTATAAACAGAAATCTCAAAACGGCGTGGCACATGATGCTAAAGTACTAATGCTTCATTGCATTCGTGACGCCTCTCGTGAACTTCCCAATAAAAAAGAAAATTTCATACTGGAATCAGATGACTACTTTATATGGACTAAAAAAATGTTCGAAAAAATTGGTAAAGAGCAAGAGAATTGGAAAATAAAAATTCATCCAAGCTCAACTCAGTATCCAGACGAAATTGAGATTATCGACCGGCTAGCTCAAACGTTCGGAATTAAACCAACATGTTTTAATGATGTACCCTCAACAGCCCAGATACTAAAAGAGAAAAGGATTGTCTTCACTTACTCTGGAACTATCGCTCTTGAAACGGCTGCTGCAGGCTTTAAGTCATTAGTTTTCGGGGGGACTTACCCCGAATGGATGGCGAAGAGAGTAACGTTGAACGATTTGAATAACTCTTCTTTTTCAGGTGTAGAAATACTCAATAGTCAAGAAAAAGAAAAAGCACTTGTAATCCTTCTATTAAGCGCCAAGAAAAATCGCCCGATTTACGAGATATGCCCTCAAATGTCTGTTGGGCCAAGTACTAGCAAATTGAAAAGATCAAGATCGGAAGTGAAGTCTTCAAAAAGTTTTTTCGTTAATCTATTGAATCGAGACAGACGATCAGAATTACATTTAATACTTGAAAAACTATCATACAGTCTTGTTTACAATTCTCCATTTGATATAGATGTTTCGAAACGGATAGTAGACAAACTAAATGTGCAAAGCAACTGATTGATTTTTATCATTGAATAAGATTGGAAAAGTGTATCTACCACTTCCGTAATAGATTTAAGTTATATTTAATGTGGAACTCTGAAATATCTAGTCAAGCTTTTCGCATCAGGAAATTTTTGGTGGAGACAATCGCTAAGCACATTTCAAGAGACGTAGGATTTTGATGACCTCCAGTTAGCAACATAGCTCTTGAGACTACGCTTACCCTTGGTGCCACTCTCTATCGCAGCTGTTGATTAAGCGGGAACCAGCAGGTGCTACCAGTTGAAAACGTACCCATGTGGGTGATAGTTCCCGCCGCGATTGAAAATACATGGAAAACGAAGCCACCTCTAGTAGATTCCCTTTTCATCACTTGCAGGAAAAATTTGATAAAGAAATAAATCTCCTTTTCCAGAAATGAATAACAACAGCAACGACTATTAATGTCGGAGCAGTATTCCAAGAATTCCAGCCTCGGATGCTAAGAAAGTCCTGAAGAAAATGGATATCCAATCCTGCAGGATCCGCGAATAGGCAAACTGTCTCGAACATAAAGAATCCAAGGAACCCAATGTTGAAAAATACTGCAGCTCCTACGGCAGCAATTGCCAAAAATTGTGAGGTAATTGCTGAAGAGAATGTGATTAACGCCAAGGTATAAATCGGAATCAATAAACGTAAATCAAGTCTTCGAACTAAATATCCCACGACTGAAACTGAGAGAATCATCAATATATTCCACAATCTACCATGATGCCAAGCGGTATGTGAACCTAGACTCTCTGCAAAATCTTTATCCCAAAACCAAAATTTCCAAAATGGTGCGTTGTTTGAAGACCAATACTTGAATACAGCGCTCAAAACACTTTCTCTATCAAACTTTGAAATAAGCATAAAAGGAACAAAATGTGCAAGGAAGATAAAGGCCGGTATCCCTATTAGAGCCGCTCTAACTCTCTTATTGCACTTCAGAAAAACGAACCAAATCAGAAACAACGCTAGATTATGTTTTATAGTCAGAGAAAGTGAAAAAAGTAAAATACTTTTAGCCAAATCAGTGCGAACATTTGAATCTAAATATTTGATTAGATAATTCATCGCCCAGAGAGCGGCGGCTATCGATAAATTATCAAACTGATTGTAATGACCCGTCACCATGATAGATATTGGATTTATAAAGAAAATACAAGCTGTTTTTGCCCCGAACCATTTTTTTAAAATCAGCGCGATCATTAAATCCGCAGCTGTTAGTACCCCGACGATTAATATTCGAAATATTAAGTCATTCTCGAATGAAAGCAAACGCAGAATACTCAAGATAAGCGACCAAGATATTCCGTAGTTATACCTTTGCCCTCGCCAGGGAGGTTCTCCTGCAAGAATCAAATCGGAGGTAATTTTATAACTTTCGAAATCAAAATTAGTCGAAGTAAAAGCCAGAGAGCACCGAAGAAAAATACCAAGTACAACAAATCCAGTTATAATTCTATTAACCGATTTACCCGTAATATTGGATTTCAGTATTGAAAGCCCTAACACGTCCATAGTCAGTTATAGCGTTTATATTCGAATTTTGCTAACCTAAGCGCGTGCGATTATCCAAAACACCCTTGGTGGAATGGATTCGCGAAGCCGACGTCATTGTTGTGGGAGCTGGTTTTTTTGGCCTAACCGTCGCAGAGAGACTAGCTTCTGAGAGCCAAAAGCGAGTTGCAATCGTAGATTCGAGAGATCACATTGGTGGTAACGCGCACTCTTATATTGAAGCTTCTTCTCAAGTCGAGGTACACACTTATGGTAGTCACCTATTCCACACCAATAATGAAAAAGTTTGGAAATATGTTTCTAAGTTTACTGAATTCAATAATTACCAACACCGGGTTTTTGCAATATCAAGAGGAGAGGTTTTTAGCCTTCCAGTAAATCTTCAGACATTGAGTCAGTTGTACCCAGGAATAACTACGGTGGAGCAGGCCGCGCAATTATTGGCAAGTTTCCCCAAAGATGAACTAAATAATTTTGAAAGTAAGGCAATCTCACTAGTTGGTGAAATCGCTTATAACCGATTCATTAAAAACTATACAGAGAAGCAATGGCAGACCAACCCGAGAGATTTGCCAGCCGAAATCATTAGCAGATTGCCAATACGGACAAACCTCGATGGTCGCTACTTTAGCGATAAGTATCAAGGACTCCCAATGGATGGATACCAGAAATGGCAAGAAAAAATGGTAACCGATGAAAAAATCAGCATTCAATTGAATACGGATTTCTTTGATATTCAGAGTCAAATAGGAAAAAATCAACTGGTCATCTACACGGGACCGATCGACAGATACTTCGGATATAAGTATGGTGTTTTAGGATGGAGAACCCTCGATTTTGAAACAGAAGTTGTGGAAGTAGATGACTACCAAGGAAACTCTGTCGTAAATTATTGCGATGAAATTCCAGAATACACTCGGATACACGAGTTTAAGCACCTTCATCCTGAAAGATCGTACACAGCTGGGAAAACAGTAATTATGAAGGAATTCAGCAGGTTTGCCGGTAAGACAGATGATCCGTATTACCCAATAAATACAAGTGAAGATAGAGCAAAACTAAACAAGTACCGGGAAGAAGCCGCACAATTAAAAAATGTATATTTTGGTGGAAGGCTCGGAACATATCAGTACCTTGATATGCACATGGCAATTGCAAGCGCACTATCGCTTTATGAGAACGAACTTCGTCTCGCGACTACGGGTCAATAATGAAGAAACAACTAACGATTGTTATGCCGGTTTTCAATGAATCTGAAGGCATAAGAGAATTTGTTTCGGAAATAAAGAATGAATTTAGTGGCATTCAAACAACGATTCTAATTGTAGATGACTGTTCAACAGATGATACGTGGAAAGTTTTACAAGAGATGAAAGCGCAAACAAACGACCTAATTCTCCATAAAAACGTGGCGAATCTAGGCCACGGTCGCACAACGTTGGAAGCCATGAATTATGGAATATTGAATAACTCTGAATACATACTGACAGTCGATGGAGACGGTCAGTTTCTTGGAAAAGAAATGTTTAATTTTTTTAAAAAATTTAACCATTCAAATAACAATTACGGCGAAGGACAAAGGGTATATCGTCAAGACCCGTGGTTTAGGAAAGTTATCTCGCTTTTTACAAGACTTTTGGTCCTGATTAAAACTGGAAAGAGAATTGCTGATGCAAATACCCCCTGTAGAATTTACGAGAGGGGAACGTTGCAAAGATTCCTCAGTAAAATTGATAATAATTCGATGGTTCCAAATCTTGCAGTATCCATTATTGCTCGAAATGAGGGCCAACAAGTCTTTAACTTTAGCCTGACTAATATTCCTCGCAGAGGCGAGTCTGTACAAGGATCAACTTGGGGCGCCAAGAAAACAAAACTTCCTAACAAAAAATTAGTTAAATTCTGCCTAGCGGCAATCAAGGAATTCTTTTAGCGAAAATCAAAGTTAATCCAAATAGCTTAGGTGCGCATTCACATTATTTGATATAGAAACCAAGTGTCTAATATGACCTTGGCTGTCTGATACATGACTCAAAGTTTTCTCTGTCAGCACCGCACCTAAATTGATTCTATTTTCCCAAGAAACCCCGATAAAAAATCCCTTCTCATAAATTTCCGGCCAAGTATTTTCATTCGATTCAGTTACGAGACTCGGCGTACCCAAAAGCGCCATCTCCAAACAATTGAGTGAAATTGGTTCCGTGAACTTTGCTCGGATACCGTATTGAGATGGATATACATGCAAGTCTCCTTTTCGGGGAATGAATTTCTGAAGATTTGCTCCTTCAATAATTTCAACGCGATTGGCACCGACTTTTTCAGCAGCATACCGAATGTTTTCTGAAGCACTCGCAATCATCATTAACCCAAGGTGGTTAGAAAACACTGGCAAATTGAATAGATCAAAGTAAGTTTCGATACCTTTCCATGAAGTATTTCGTCCGAGGAAAATAAGTCGCGGTTTTCCCTCTCCAATACTCCCAGAGGTTGTATTTAGTCTGCCTTCGTATATTCCATTGCGGAGCAGAGATATTCGTTTACCAAAAATAGAATATCGCGCATTCCAATCTTTTATAACAGCATCAGAGTATCCAAAAAGATTTTCACCAAACTGAGCGTAGATAAATCTTTTAAGTCGCTGAATTGATTTGGACAATGACGGTAACTGATGAATAGTTGTATTGATTACAACCCTTTTTTTAATTCCAATTCGCGCAAGTGCAAAGAGAACAGTTGAGCGCATTGAATGGGAGATTACAAGAACCTTCGAATCATCGGCGTCCAGCAACTTTCTTATTGCAAAAAAATCTTTGATTCTTCGTCCATCTAATCTGGATATAACAAGTCTCTTTGAACGAATTAAGTCATTTTCAGTATCTGCAAAAGTTTTCAAGTCAGGTACTTCGGGATTCAACAAAAGTAATGTACAAGGATATGAAATATCAGACAGGTGGTAAGCCTGGTCCAGAGCCAATCTTTGGTAACCACCGATTCGAAGGTTCTCAACGGCGATAATCACATGTCCCATGAAGTTATAGTAAATGATTCCACAGGTACGAAAAGCATTTTGAATTGCCTGCGCAGCGCTTTCTGTGGATTCTTCAAATAATTGGCTACAATCACTGAATGACCAGTAATCTTCAAGACTCAAGAGACATTCTAAAACGAATGCGTGGAGACATTCTTGAAGCTTCAGCCGTCTCACAAGAGGGACATATACCGAGTGCATTTTCTGTTCTGGAAATGATCTACTCAATCTATTGTGGCAATTGGAATATTGACAATAAAGTTAAATTCGACTTTGTGCTATCCAAAGGACACGCATCATTAGCACTCTATGCAGTTTTGGAAGAGGCAAAATTTATTGGAGGGGAATGGAAAGTTAATTTTGCGAACTTCGATAGTGATTATGGTGGACATCCAGATTCCAATAAAATTCCAGGAGTCTGTGCATCGACCGGATCGCTAGGACACGGGTTGCCTTTCGCACTCGGAAAAGCGATGGCAAGCAGGGTCTCTAAGGATGGGAAAAAGGTATATTGCCTTATAGGCGATGGAGAAATGAATGAAGGAACTATTTGGGAAAGCCTGCTCTTGGCATCTCATCATAATGTTCATGAACTTGTCGTTCTAGTAGACTTAAATCATTCAAGTGACCGCGCTCTGGCACTTGGTGATGTGAAGGCGAAATTCGAAGCTTTCGGATATCAATGTGTTGAAGTAGATGGTAATGATTTAAGACAGATTGATGAAGCGCTTGAAATGTCTAAATCAAACACGCTCACTGCAATCCTCGGTTACACAATTAAAGGATTTGGATTGAAAGCGATGGAAAACAATCCTGCTTGGCACCATTTAAGTCCCAAATCTGATCAGGTAAATGAATTAAAGATTGACTTAATATGAGAAAAACCTTTGTTGAAGTTGCTAGCTCGGTGTTGGAAGAAAACAGGCAATCTTCGTTGTTCTTAGGAGATATCGGAGTTTTCGGATTTAGGAACGCACTTTCAAGTTATCCTGATCGAGTATTTAATATTGGGATCCTAGAACAAAGCATGATAAGCATGGCCGCAGGTTTTTCTTCCGAAGGAGTAATACCGACAGTACATACAATCGCTCCATTTATAGTTGAACGCGCTTACGAGCAGATTAAGGTCGATTTTGGTTACCAATCATTACCTGGGAACCTCGTAAGCGTAGGTGCTTCATTTGATTATGCGGCTCTTGGGTGTACCCATCACTGTCCAGCTGATGTCAACTTAATATCAAACATACCTGGATCCCGGATTTACATACCAGGTCACCCGGATGAGTTTGCCAGTATGTATCGCGCAGAATGGAATAATGGCTTTTTAAACTACTTCAGACTCTCGGAAAGTAAAAACCGAGAGCCCTTTCAATTGCAATTTGGTGCAGCTAAAAAAATTCAGGACGGAAGTGATGCAATTGTTATTGCGGTAGGTCCTATCCTAGATGAACTATTGGAAATCGCACCACACCTAGATATTGAAGTGCATTACGTAAACAGCTTCGATTCAGAACATGAAATAAAGATTGACGTTAGAAATGACTCCAAAACCGTAATCCTGATTGAGCCGTATTATTCAGGTCAACTTCTTCAAAGCACAGTTGGAACATTTGCATCAAAGGGGTACTCAATCCATCAGATAGGTGTGCCGAAGAAATTCATCAGAAAATATGGAAGTTACCGCCAGCAGCTCGAGTATTTAAAGCTCGATTCAGAAAGTCTAAAGCACCGAATTACAGAAATTATAAACAATGAATCAAATTGAACTAGACGTTGAAAGCCTGATCACTAAGGAGAATGAAGAGTATTTCAACCAGAAAACTATTCTAGTAACTGGAGCAAGTGGATTATTAGGCAGTTATTTTGTGACGTTTTTTCAAAAATTGGATTTATTTAAAAATGGACAAATTAAGTTGTATGCATCTTCACTTTCAGGTTTTTTCACCGTACCCATAAGTGAAAATACGGTTGTCCTTAAAGGAGACCTAACAGATTTAGAGCTACTCGAATCCTTCCCCAATTTCGACTTGATTATCCATGCTTCGGGGTATGGGCAACCAGGTAAGTTTTTGGAAAATAGAACGAAAACTATGGAGCTAAATTCCATAGTCACTCAGAAGTTGACTGAAAAATTAAACAATTCAGGAAGATTTCTGTTTGTCAGTACTTCAGAAATTTATTCAGGACTAAGTGAGCCACCGTTTCGCGAAGATCAAGTTGGAACTACTAATACCGATCATGAGAGAGCTCCATATATCGAGGGCAAAAGATTGGGCGAAACAATCGTTGCCAATCTAAAGTATTCTGAAAAAAAGATAGTCGGCTTTTCCGCGAGGCTCGCTCTAGCTTACGGCCCCGGTATAAAAGAAAGTGACTCTAGGGTTTTATACGACTTCATAAAGATGGCCGTAGAGAGAAAAAAAATTACCTTAAAAGACAGCGGATCTGCCATGCGGACATATTGCTACGTTCTCGATGCGATTGAAATGATGCTTGCTATAATTAAAAAAGGGAGCGAACCAATCTATAATGTCGGAGGAACTTCAAGACTCTCAATCGCAGAATTAGCGGCTAAAGTTTCCTTAATTACAAGTGCAAAGCTAGAAATACCTCCCACCTCACAAACTTTTCTAGGTAGCGCCCCAAATGATGTCTGGCTAGATTTGACGAAGATTAATAAAATTTCGCCTACTGCGAACCTTACAAATATTGATGACGGACTCTCTAAAACCATTACTTGGATAAATGCACAAAAATAAGTTCAAAACTTCTGAATTCAGGTAGACTCGTTATATGACAATATTAGTGACGGGATCTGATGGACTCGTTGGTTCCGCCCTTAGAGAGCTGATTAGCGAAAATGTGTATTTTGCGACTCGGAAAGATGCCGACTTAACGAATTATCAGGAAACTGAGTCGTTGTTTAACAGAATAAAACCGGAGAAAGTCATTCACCTCGCAGCGCTCGTGGGTGGAATCGGTGGGAATCTCATGCATTCGGGAGAGTATTTTAGGGATAATCTTCAAATAAATATAAATACTCTTGAAGCGGCGAGAAAAACAAATGTAAGTAAATTAGTCTCTTTTATGTCTACTTGTGTATTCCCAAATGAAGGACCGTACCCACTAACCCCGGAAACCTTGCATTTGGGCCAACCTCATCCTTCAAACTTTGGGTACGCATATGCAAAAAGAATGCTTGAGGTCCAAAGTCGAGCATACAGAGCTCAATGGGGACTCGATTATGTCGTCGCTATTCCAACGAACATATTTGGACCTCGCGACAATTTTAATCTTATAGAGGGTCACGTTGTCCCAGCCTTGATACACAAGACCTATCTTGCCAAGAAAGAAAAAACAAACTTAACGGTTTGGGGAAGCGGAAAACCACTCAGAGAGTTTGTTTTCTCGAAAGATGTGGCAAAAATTACCCTATGGATGTTAAACAATTATTCTGATTCTGAACCCTTAATCCTCACTTCGGGTACCGAGACTTCAATTAGAGATTTAGTCGAATGCGTAGTGCGTGAGATGGACTTTTCAGGCGAAATAAATTTCGACAAAACTAAACCGGATGGACAGTTTAGGAAACCATCAAGCAATGAAGCTCTTCTTGAACGTTTACCAAACTTTAGTTTTACAAAATTATCCGATGGAGTGAAAGAGACTGTTGAGTGGTTCAACGGCAACTATCCAAGTATCAGGAAGTAACTTTATGTCTCAATCAATCACTTTAGAAGAACTTCAGAAATTATGGAATTTCACGGCGACTGAGGATTTCATAAGACGATTTAATTTAATAGATTTAAAATTTGAAGATTTGACAACAGAAGAACACCTAGAAGCGATAAGTGAAATCGAAAGAACGCTTGCGAAAGATTTAGTAGTATCTGGGAGCCACCGAAAAGAATCCTGGGAAAATGGCTGGGGACAAAACCTAATTGAATTTTCAGACTCGAAAGACTTGGCTTCGATTGCCCCAAAATACTTCGGAAAGTATCCACTAATTAGATGGAAGCAGCAATTCATAAAACCCAAGTCAGCCTTAATGGAGTCAGGGTTACTCTCTTTGTTAATACAATCATTGGTGGAGAAGTATTCAAGCGAAATGAAAAATCTCTATGAGTTCGGGTGCGGTACAGGTAATAACTTAGTCAAAATCCGTGAATTTAATAATAATTTAGAACTCTACGGCCTCGATTGGGTTGAATCTTCTCAGAAAATAATTAATTTGATCGCTAAAGAAACTAAAGATAACAAGCTGCATTCAGCAAAATTTGACTATTTTAATCCGGATGAAGCATTAAGTATAAAAGACGACTCAATTGTTTTAACGGTGGCTTCACTCGAGCAGACTGGAACAGAATTCACTAAATTTATCGAGTATTTACTCTACCAAAAGCCCAAAATAGTCATTCATATAGAACCCATGTGGGAACCTTTAGATAAGAATAACAATCTAGATTCGCTATCAATAAAATATTTCAACAAGAGAAATTACCTAAATGGTCTCTACCTGCATATTGAAAAATTGTCTAAAGAGGGAAGGCTAGAAATAGACCAATATTTCCGCAGCTTTGTTGGCTCGTTTTTTGTAGATGGTTACTCAGTTGTGGTTTGGAAGCCAAATCCATGAGTTCCTCAAAGAATGTAGGAGTTATTAAGACCGAACCTGAACGAATAAGTATTCTATGCCCGACAAGGAATAGGCCAGATCAATTAGCAGCCATGATGGATTCGGCGCTCAAGATGGCATCGAAACCACAACTTATCGAGTTTTGCCTCTATATTGACCTGGATGACGATTCGTGTAGACAAATACAATTTTCTGAAAATGTGAAGATAGTAAGAGGGCCGCGCATGTGGCTTTCATCTATGTACAACACATTAATCACAGCTGCTTCTGGCGAATATTTTTTTTGGTCGGGAGACGACGTAATTTTCTTGACTCACGGTTGGGATGAAGAGCTTAGGAACGGAATTAAGAGTTTTTCATCAAAACTCGGAGTTGTGCACGTAAATGACATGGCAACTTCGTACCCTCAAAAATATGCAACCATAGGAATGGTTCACAGAAAATGGGTTGATGTCTTCGGTTATATTTTTACTCCCCATTTACGAGATAACGGTATTGATTTTTGGATCTCCAACGTCGCCAATCAGACTGGAAGAAGACTTTACTTGGGAGATGTCAAAGTTGAACACAGACAATATCGCCAGGGAAAAGTAACGATCGATCAAACTTATATCGATCGACTCGACGATCATAAAACGTATAGCCCATTAGACATTTACAGACTTCTAATTGATGAACGCCGCAGAGATGCCCTACTACTACAATCAAAAGATTCCGACATCAGTGTAAAATTCAATACGCGTTACATATTCGCCAACACATTTCTATATCTAACTGAACAGATCATAAGAAGAAAGCTATCACCACGGCGAAAAATCTATATAGGCTCGCTTTCAAATTTAAGTTTGATGATTACCCTATTAAGAAAAATTGGTATCAAAACTAGAATTAATCATTGGGATGGCTAAGGCAGTTCATTCGGTATCAACAAGAGATTTTCATATATTAAATAAGGATCGAAGCTGTAATTTGGAATTAACTCATTTGGGGAGATTTGCGAAGACAATCGGTATTCATGGACCTGGAGCATATTTGATAATTCATGGAATTTGATTAATGCATTTTGACCGGGTTTCCATTCGATTAATATTTGTGGTCTATATTTCTGAAGTATTTCACTGGCACCAGCAATAACATCCAATTCCATACCTTCAACATCAATCTTAATAACTAAATCAGTGAATGATGAAGAATCCAAAATATGTAAACATAGATTGTCTAGTGAATCCAATCTCACTAGACTTACATCAGAAGGTTGCAAACTAGGATTCCAAGCTTTTGAAGAGCTACTTGCACCGGAATTTCCAGGAGGAGTAAAAATCTCAATGAACTCATTATCAGAAACTTTACTGTGAGAGCCAACCGCAGATTCGATGATTTCCAAGTCTAATTTAGGATTAAGTTTCAAACTATTTCGGAACTTTTTAATGTTGAACGGTAACGGCTCGATAGCCAATGTCTGGTAACCCTCGCAAGCGATAGCGATTGATACCAGCCCCACATTCGCTCCAACGTCTATAAAAAAAACTTCATTAGCTTTACCAATACGATTAACTAAGGATTTTGGGACATCATCAAAATAGCCCAAGAAAAAAAATCTATAGTCAATATGTTCGTTTAGATCTAACTCAACCCGTTCGCCATATTTACCTGTCGAGCGGACCACGATGCTTCGACGTGAAACCTTTGAATGACGTCGGAGGTTGTTAGGATCATAAAAGTTATAAATACGATTGACGACGTAAGAATCGGTTTTTAATGACATTAATTTACGCAGTATTCGAAGCGAATAGCGATTTCTAAAAGAAGCGATAAGATTTCTAATGAACCTATCACGCATGCACTGAGTTTACACTAGAATTGTTTAGTGATGAATAGAGATATACCAGTTTTGTTGATTGGGTTTAATCGACCGGAATTACTAAAAAAGAGAGTCCAAGAGTTAATTCGGGAAAATGTTAAAAACCTAATTATCTCAGTCGATGGGTGCCCTGAGCTTCGAGAAGAAATGCAAAATACACTCAATGAAATACGCGAAATATGTATAAATCAATGCCAAGTATCTATTACTTTGCACGAAGACAATCTTGGACTTTCAAAACATTTAACTGGTGAAATATCGAAAGTCTTGAGGGATTATCACGAGGTAATAGTCTTAGAAGATGACATTGAAATTTCCGAGAATTTTCTTGAAAATATGAAGCGCGGGAGAAGAATACTAGACGAAATTGGGATCAACGGAATCGTTTCAGCATTCTCTCCTGTAAAAAGAAATAAATTTCTACGCTTTAAGAACCGATGGCGAATTACTCCTTACTTTAATTGTTGGGGATGGCTTTGCACTAGAGAAGCCTGGGAGAACTACGTTTTAAATATTTCCGAAATGGATCTAAATAGTGACCTAAAGAATTCTTCAACTTGGAATGAATTGAATAAGTGGCAACAGTTCTTGTGGTTATCTAGATTTGTTAAAATTCAGCGCACTCCTTACCATACTTGGGATATACAGTTCCAATATATGTGTTTCAAAAATGAAATGACCAACCTCTCGCCAATATTCACGTTAACCAACAACGAAGGTTTTGATGACACTCGAAGTGTTCACACAAAAGGAAAAAAACCAAGGTGGATGTTCAATGGAAAAGTGAAATCGGAACGAGTTAATCAAATTTGCTCTGTACCTATTAGTCAATTTTTTAGTAAAGTTATTGAGCCAAATACTACCGCAGGGGATTCTAGGTTAATTAGAATCAGAAACATTCTAAGAAACTAAAATTTAAAGTGATTAAACATCTTTCGGATCATGGTTCTAACTCCAGCTTCCCTTCCACGAGTATTAAATAATCCATCCGCTGCCCATAAATTAGAGTCTACAAACCCCCAAAATATTTTTCTTAAAGGTGAATATCTAAATTCTTCAATCTTTTTTGGGATTTCATTAGACTTCCCTTCACCAAAGAGATTTCTAGGGCGTCTATGTTTTGTATGAGTAGACCTTTCGTCAGAAAATCCCTCGTTATCAATGATTCGAAGAGCCGGCAAAAGATTGAATTTATCATTCCTAAAGAGAGTGAGCTGGACATTAAAGTCCCAGACACCCCGATTAAACCTCCGCAGCCAAATGGCTTTCTTTCTACGCGAGAAGTTGCTCCAAGTCGAAGATCGAGAGAGGTATTCATTTAAGTCATCTATTTCACTAACTCTAATGAAGGATCTCCAAAATTCTCTGGTTGTACCCCAACCCCAGGCTGAGAAATAGCTGGTTTTGCGCCAATAATTGCCTTTAAAAAACAATGGAAAATGACATCTCTTATGGAAAGTTGAAAAACCTCCGATAGTTCCCACATCATCATGGCGTCCAATGAGATCAAAAGTTTCATTCATTGATTCAAGAAAAAATGGAGACACGCTTACGTCATCCTCAATGACTATTACGCTCTCATATCGATTGAGCGTCTCAGTTACAGCAGTAATTATGTGACTACTGCAGCCAAGATTGATAGGCCTCAGAATCACTTCAAACTCAAAAGGCAAATCTAAGTTCTTGAGTCGATAAACGTGTGCCTCTCTCATTCGGTTGAACTCTGGATCGACAGAACCATCGACCGACAGAACCACATCGGTAGGTTTAACTCTGGATTCAGCTAACTCGAATAAACGCCTCTCAACGAGATCCCAACGGTTATATGCCAGTAACAGAATCGCGGAGACCACAGACACATTCTATAGTGCAAACTAGATAGAATAGGGAGATCGAGATGAGGTTTACTTCCCATGAGGAAAATATGGTTAGTTGCTTTCTTAAAGTACAAAGTAAAACAGTTCATACCCCAAAGTCTTTGGGTGACGGCAGCTAAAAGATTTAAAGCGAAGAGGGAGCGCGAGTTTGCCGAACGATCCGTTGTTAACGATAGTGGTTCTCAAACAACCCACATTTATTTAATTAGAAGGCGTCCACCAGGAGGCGGTTTATTCTCTAACGTAAACCATGTTCTTCAAGGAATCGAGTACGCAAAAAATTTGGATATGACTCCAATCGTTGACATGCAAAATTATTGGACTTCTTATTCTCAAAAGAAACCTTTCAATGGCAGCAAGAACTCGTGGGAATATTTTTTCAAGCCCGTTTCAGAGGTCAAAATTAGTGACATAGCACAGTACAAATATTTGACGCTTTCCAAAGGGGATCGAATTCAACCAGATAGTCCATTAGCAGATCTCGGATTGGGATTTGTGATGGATAATGAATTACTTATGCGTTATAGCCAGCTTTATAGCGAAAACATCAGGATAAATGAGCAAACGCAAAAATTTATTGACCGAATAAAAGACTTCCTTGAATGGGAGTCAAACACTATGGGCGTCTTCTATCGTGGAACTGACTATGTAGCTACTAAACCCAAAGGTCATGCTAAGCAGCCAAGTTTATCAATGTTGTTATCTAGATTGGAATCTAAGCTGGATAAAGAGAGTTACTCTCGGTTATTTATTTCCACAGAAGATAATGAAGCGCGAAAACGTTTGAATTCAACCTACTCCTTAATCGCATACAAGGAATTTAGAGAGAAAAAAACTATAGAAAAATTTCTCTCAAATCGCCACAGTCAATCGAAACAAACAATAGAAGCGCTAGGCTATTTAGCAGAAATCTACTTACTCTCGGAATGCCGTTCAATAACTTGCTCAATAGCTAATGGCTCTGCAAGTGCTTTGCTAATCAATGGTGGGAAATACTCGAATCCCGATATTCTGAATCTTGGAGTTTATTAATAAATCATTTCCAGAACGAAGGAAATTGGACAAAGGTAGGAGGATATATTCCATCGGCATGAGCCGCGAGTTTTGGATCCTTAAACCATGGATTTGGTACCCAAATTTTCTTCGCCCTGTTAGAAAGAAATGCACCCCACCATGAGTACGTCGAATTGGCACAGATTATTCGGTTTGCTGCACCAAATAACTTAATCTGTTCAATGGCTTTCACATCTTTAAATTTATCAAGAAAGATGAGGTTTAATTTTGGAAAATCTCGCACAAACAACTTTGCTGAAGAGGGATCATCAGTCATTAAATAAACTGGATTTTCGCCGATTTCGGGATCAGAATCAAAAATTTGGTTGTAGTAATCAACCGTTAGGTTACCCAGAGTCGAGGAAGCCTTCAAATAGTCCCCAAACCTAAGGTGAATTATCGTGCTATTCAAATCTCGAATTTCTTCATATTCGCGCTTCAATAAAATTGTAGGTTCTTTTGAAATATAGTCATCAAAGAAGCCACTATTTTTCAGATCAACTGCAAAATCAGCTGTCTGAAAATATCCAGAAACGTAAGTTTTTTTACCTATTGTTAAGTTCTTCATATGGATTGTTGCTAAGTCCGAGAAATCTATAACTCTTCGCTTCGACAAAAACTGATTCGTTCTTCTATCTAGAGAATAGAGCCATGAATTCTTAGTTGACATGAAATTACCGGGAATTCCAAGCTCAGATATGCACTCCTTATGATCAATACCTAAGGTCTGAAACACCGGAGTGAATGCGTGAATCTGCCCAAGACGGATGGCAGCAGAGTAAATGAATAATTGATTTCCGATTCCGCCACGAAGAAGAAAAATTGGATCTTCTCCGAAGATTAAGAAGTTTGATCTCTTTTTCACAGTCTATATTCAGTCAAATCCGAAATCGACTCAAGGACCTTTGCATCCGATTTCATGCAGACGTAGCCTGTTCCTTTTCGTCGCCCGGTTTCGTATTCTGAAGAGATACTTGGAACAAAAAGCCTTAAATCTCTATTAGAAGGCAAAACATCTTTTCCAATTTCAACTTCACCATAAGAATCAAATCTATAGCCCGAATCTGAATCAATCTTAAAGTCATCTATTACAGCAATCCAGGAGCCACCCCAATTAATCAGCGCTTCTATCTCTTCCGTTGTTGGAATCGCGTCATACCAATGAGCATCAAGATATGCCAAAACCCTATCTTCATTTGGGTTTAAACCATCAAGAATTGTTTCAATCTGAAGTACAGAATCGCCAAGAATTAAATTTATATTCTTTTGGTGGCCATTCTTCTCGAATCTCTCGGTAGCTAGATCGAAAGTTGGCTTGTCGATTTCAATCGTGTACATCTCTTTTTCCACCATGGTAGCCAAGTATGGTGTCGACGAACCCATAAACGTTCCCGTTTCTACCCCAACAGTCGGTTTAAACGTTCGAGCAATCTCCCAAATAACAGCCATTCGTCGCGCTTGGCCATTGAACGGCTGAATCGCCCACTTATCGAAGTACACATGGGGTTTAATATGATCAAGACAAAATTCGGATAATTGTTGCCCAAAATAGAATTTAGGCGCCATAAGGCGCAATTTGATCAAAATGCGAGTGCTGAGTCTCATGCTTAAATCTTAGAGTAGTATCAAGCGATTTATTCAAATTTAAGAGGTGGGCATGCATTTTTTAGTCACAGGCCATACAGGCTTTAAAGGTGCGTGGCTAATAGTGTTATTAAAGAGTCTAGGACACGAAGTTTCCGGCCTGGCACTCGACCCAGAAAAAAAATCCCTATTTAATATGGGTGAGTTATCAAAACTATTGGAATTTGACTATCGGCAAGATATTCGTGATCTAGGACCCTTGCAAAAGGCTGTATTGAATTGCAATCCAGATGTAATCATCCATATGGCAGCGCAATCGTTAGTGCTCACTTCGTACGAAAAACCTTTTGAAACATTTGAAATTAATGTTAATGGCACACTGAATATTCTTGAAGCCGCACGAAAATCAAATAATCTTAAGGCTTTACTCGTTGTTACGACCGATAAAGTTTACAAAAATTTGGGAACACTAAAGAGGTATAAAGAGTCAGATGAACTTGGTGGAGATGATCCATATAGTGCGTCAAAAGCCATGGCTGACATTCTCACTCAATCATGGCAGAAATCTGTTTCAACTCAGCCCATTGGAATCGCAAGAGCAGGTAATGTTATCGGAGGTGGTGACTACTCAGATAATCGAATTATCCCAAATCTAATTGATGACATCTCAAAAGGACTTAACCCTTCATTGCGCCATCCAGAGTCAGTTAGGCCATGGCAGAACGTCCTGGATTGTTTGAACGGTTACATATTTGCCGTTAATAGTTTAATCGAGAACCAAAAACCTGATATTTGGAATTTCGGACCTGACGATGAAGTTTGCAGAACTGTTTCAGAGCTTACTGATTTTGTTATTAAACAAACTAACCCGAGTCTGATTTGGAAAAAAAGTGAGGTAAATCTTCCAGAAGAGTCTAAACTATTGCTAATTGATTCCTCAAAAGCAAGAAACGAATTAAATTGGCGAGAGAAATACGATTTTGAATCTAGTGTAATGAGTACTGTTAACTGGTATAAAAAGAGTGATCAGATTTCAACGATAGAGTACATGCAAAATGAAATAAGCAATTTCAATTTACTTTAATAATAAATAATTTGACTTTTTTTGGATTCTTTCAAAAGTATGAACGAAAAAGTAGGTTGAAGCTCCTTTGGCACCAATGTTACCCGCGTCGAATCCTCGAGCTGCCTAAGCAAAGTAACCCATATACCTATCTTGGAATTTGTAGCAATAAAATAAGGATAGTTCAAGAGATTAACTAGAACATCCCACGATGGGCAGTCAACAGAATTGTATTGAAAAGAGCTATTTTGCTTTGACAACTTATCAACGGCAACTTCGGGAGAATCTGAAAAGACATCAACATTCTTAATTTCCCGTACCTCCAACCCCCTTATCTTTTCCAAGGCCGAAACAACTCGATCAGCTGAAACAAAAGTTTTATTCTCAAGCGTGAGTAAATCGCCAAGACGATAGTGAATTGCAGTTTTGGCACTTTTAGATGTATCAATATTGTCAACAGTCGAGAAATTCTTTAGTGTTGTTTTCACAATTTGTAGCGTTTCATTGCTTAAAGCTCGATGAGAGTAATGGCTTCGGAGTTGAATTGTCCAAGGTTTTATCGACTGAAAATCCTCTGAAAAAATTATGATCTGCAATCGACTCAAAAATGAGATTAATCTTCCACGAAATCTTGGACTGCTACTATTTGAACGCACAGAATCGGTAGTCCGAGTGGAAGCAGAAAAGTCTTGAAGAATTTTTATCTGAATCCTGCCAGATAAGTGGGTTATCTCAGAATTGCGTTGAGTTACCCCCGAACTATGTAAAACTAATGTAATTTTCCTTGCAAATCCAGAATTCAAAAGTTCCTCAGCAAAAGCCCAAGCAAAAAGCTGAGATCCAAGACCGCCCCAGCAATGAATCCTTAACTTCCAAGGGAATCGGATTCTACTGAATTTCAAAGTACTTCCCGCCATCATAATTGTTTGTTAACCAAATCCTTAATCCCGGATTCAAGTGCGAATTCGGGAACCCAACCGTGGTTCAACAGATGCGTATTTGAATTCATAACCAATCCCTTTACCTGTGAATCTGTAGACGCCTGTGATTCAAGATACTTGACTCCAAATTCACTCGAAACCACACTCGCTAGTTGTTCGTTACTTGTACCTATCCCAGTTCCGACGTCAATGGCGCCACCAATCTTGTTTTTTATGGAATATAAGACTGCTTTTGCAACATCAATAACATTAATCCAATCATAAATATGCATTGGATTCTTTATCTCGATTTTGGAGCCTGAAGACACCTTCGAAATCAAAGTCGGTAAGAATCTATTCATGTCTTGACCATGACCATAGGGCTGAAAAATCCGATGCCAGATCAACAATGTACCCGTTGATTCGAAAATTTTGGTCAGCGAAAGAAAGGTCGATATCTTTGCACTGGAATAGTTATCGACAGGCTTAAGTATCGACGATAGAGAAGTAGCGGCTAAATTATCATCACCATACTCCGCAGCACTTCCGAGAGCCACAAAGATTGGAACAGAATAATGCTTGGCTTCCGATGCTAGATATTCCGTCGCTGCTTGATGTTGGAAATTTTCACTCGAATCTCTGTATGTAGAGTGAGCTGTATTCCATGCTGTAGAAATAACGCAATCAAAACTACAATTGGCAAAAAGTTCAGTTACGGCAAGTTTATTCATGTAACCAAGAGGGTTTGTTTCACTCCTATTAAACTCCGTAACTTCCCATCCTAATTGTTTTATTTGTAAGAGTATTTCTCGGCCAATAAATCCGCGGCCGCCGATTAACAGAACTTTCATTTCCAGTTAATCCGCATCTTGCGCAACTCGAACAAACTGATACCCATTAGATCCTTGTCAGCTATAGAAGAAATAGCCATAGGAAAATCTAATGCGATATCTGGATCGTTAACATTAAGTGTTATCGAATGGTCCGGACTAAAGTCGCCAGAAACGGTATAGAGGACTTCTGTATTTGGCTCTAACGACTGAAAACCGTGAGCAAATCCAATTGGGATGAGAACACTCTGCTGGTTGGTATCGTCCAATAAGATTTGAGACCAGCTTCCAAAATTAGGTGAATCTACTCGAATATCGAGCACATAATCGATTATTTTGCCCCTTAAACAAGTAACTAGTTTTACTTCTCCGAAAGGGGGTGTTTGAAAATGCAGGCCACGCACCGTGCCGGCTAATAAGTTTTTAGAGACAAGTATTGAATCGAAACTTTTACCTAAAATCGGCAGTTCAAATTTTGTCAGTTGGCCACGGTTATCATTGTAAACCGGATTGTTAAAGATAGTAATTTCCGAAAAAGCGGATATATCAACTCTCATTTATCTAATCCTTTTGAGCTCAGGGATGGCAATCCAAATTTTCGCATCAGGAAGAGACTTTGAAATCTGGCTTGAAATTTCATCGGCTATATTCCAAGGGAAAACAATTATGTTTTCTGGGTTTTTCGCAATTAATGAAGAAAAATCGATTATCTCAAAGTCCTCAGAAGGCATGAATCGGCCAACTTTTTCAGAGCCCAAGTCACAAATCATAGATAGAAGGGTTTTGTCTACGCCAGCAGCGTTTAACAGAGTGCTGGCTTTTGCTGCGGCGCCATATCCGATGACCGTTTCGTTATTGAGACGACACTCTTGCAACCAGTTTGCAAATTTGATTAGTGTGTCATCCTTTCTAGATTCAGCAACGTACCAAGATTCCTTCTTGGAAACACCCGCTGAAGACTCACTTGCTAACTCGTTTATCAAACCTTGACTTATTTCTGAGATTTCTCGTGCTAACCAATAACGGTTTGAACCCCCATGAATATCAATTGAATCTAAATCGAATAAAACTAATCCAAATTCTTTTGCAAGGTAATCAACAGATGTACATGATAAGTATGAGAAATGTTCATGGTAAATCGTGTCAAATTGGTTATCTCTTAAAATGTTAAGAATTGAAGGATTTTCAATACTTATTTTCGTGGCCGGACCAGACAAAATTGAAAGGCCCTCCATGAAATCTCGTATATCAGGAACGTGTGCGAGAACGTTGTTAGCAATAATCAATTTGGGGTAGCCGTACTTAGACAAGATTTCTCTCGCTAACTTTGCGCCAAAGAACTCATTTATTACAGGAATTCCAATGAATTCTGCAATTTTACTTACGTTCTTGGCTGGCTCGACACCTAATATTTTAAAGTTTGAACCCAAAAAATTCTTAAGTAAGTAGCCATCATTACAAGCTATCTCTAATACTAACTCTCCCGGTTTGATAAAGTCCTTTTTAATAACTTCCTGGCAGAAGTCATGTGCATGAGCCACAAACGTTGAACTGACTGAGGATAAATACCTGTAGTCAGAAAAAAGCCTGTCAGGCAAAATATTTGAGGGGGCTTGCCCAAGTGAACAATTCTCACAGATAAACAATTGAAGTGGAAAAAATTCCGTCGATTGCCCACTAATTGATTTCAGTTCATTCGAAATTGGAAGCTCGCCTAGGTCTATTCCTAAGAAAAGATTCGAGCTTAGACAGCTTGAGCAACTTTTAGATGCCAGTATTTGTTCCTTGGGAATGTGAAGTTCATTCATGCGAGCCTCACCCAAGGAATACTTCCGGACTCCCAAATCTCCTCTAATTGACGCTTGTCTCTGAGCGTATCCATTGGATGCCACCATCCAGTATGTTGATGCACTCCAAGCATCCTGTCTTTGACCAGCCCAGAAATCGGTTTACCCTCAAAAGGCTCCTCGAGGTCAGTAATGTACTTCAAAACACTCTTGTTGCAGATAAAGAAACCTCCGTTGATCCAACCTTCATCCTGAGGATTCTTTTCATTGAATGAAGTCACCAAATCTGCTTCAACGCGCAGGGAACCAAAACGAGCGGGAGGTCTCACGGCAGTAACCAAAGCAATGTATTTGCGTTCATTAAAGGCTGCTTCTAATTTAGGCAAATCGACATCGCCGAGCCCATCACCGTAAGTCAGCATAAAATTTTCTTCAAGGTGTTCTTCCAGCAACAGGATTCGGCCACCCGTGCTTGCCCCAAGACCGGTGTTCACAATCTTTATATCCCAAGATTCGTCAAAATCTTGGAAATAATCAGAAATCACTTCGTGCTTATAGCCAGCCGCGATTACAAATTTCGAGTGCCCAAAACTTGCAAAATAGCGCATCAGATGAACCAAAATCGGCTCTGGTCCAATTTTAACCATAGGTTTTGGAATAAAATCAGTTTCTTCAGATAGTCGAGTACCTAAGCCGCCCGCTAAAATTACTACTTGCATGGTTCAATTAAACCATTCATCAAGTCTATTGAGTTCTAAGAACGGCTGTTTTATGGATGGAATAAATAAATCAATAGTTTTCTTATCATATTTGCAGTCCGACTATTCCCGTTCAGGCGTTTATTTTGACGGACTAGGTGAAGAAGTATCAGCTTACGTGTCTATTCGAAGCACGTTGTTTTCAGCGATTCTTGATCTTTGGCGGCTACGAAAATCTACAAATTTAAAGGACAAAGTAATCCTTGTAATGTCTCCATCACACAAAATTACGCTACTGGCACGAGTAGTACTAGGAAAAGAAATAATTCTAGACGCCGGGTGGGCTCTCTCCGAGGCCGCTATCAGCCCTAATAGATTAAAGCTAAGAAAATTAAAAGTATTAAAAAACTTTATTATTGATTTCATCTCCTTTCATTCGGCAAAAATAATAATTTTGGAGAGTGAACAAGAAGTGAGATATATTTCAAGAAAATTTCTAATGTCGCCAAAGAAACTCAGATTTGTGTATACAGGCCTAAATGAAATAAATTTTCAAAGCACCGAAACCCACCTGAACACTAATAAAAAAGCAAGGCTCCAAGTTCTTTTTCGAGGAAAGATTAATGAAGAAGCAGGTATTGAAAACATTCTCGCTGCAACTTTAATGCTTGAAAAAGAACCGATTGACTTCCTTATAGTAACAAATAGAAATCTTTCGAACTACAAATATTCAAAAAATACTAAAATAGTTTCTTATTTTTTAAACAGTAACGAAATGGCAGACTTCTATCGGCGTAGCGACCTATGCCTTGGTCAGTTCTCGGAGAATGAAAGGCTTGGGCGTACTATCCCGCATAAAGCGTTTGAAAGTCTTTACTTCGCAAGATGTTACTTAACTCCTAGAACAGTTCCGTTGCAGGATATGTGCATTTCTCAAAATGAAATGTTTTTTTGTGATTCCTCTAGACCACAAGATTTGGTGCAAAGTCTATTGTTACTTGAGAAAAACCGAGATTTAGTGAGAGAAATCGGCTCCAACGGTCACGCTCTGTACCAAAGTCAAATGCGTCAATCATATTTAGCTAACTTGGTTAAAGAGATTTGTTTTGAGGAATCTGGTTAAGACATTCCATATAAATGGCATCCATTTTTGTAGCCATTACGAATGGTGAGAACTTCTTGAGTCTTTCTTGCAAATAGGCGATAGCATCTTTTCGATGCAGTTCAGATGTAAGCAGTTCCATCTTCTCTAAAAGATTAGCAGTATCAGAAGTAGTGAATAGATATGGATAACTATCTCCCAAGACCTCCGAAATCGCTGAGTTATTTGCTGCAATTATTGGAAGCTCAGATTGCATGGCCTCTAAAAGCACTAGCCCAAATCCTTCATATTTACTGGTTAAGCAAAATACATCCATTTGCGACATGGTTTCATAAACATCACTGGTCTGATCTAACCATCTAACATGTTGATCAATGTTTAGGTGCTCGGAAAGTGTTCGAAGATTTATTTTTTCAGGGCCTTTCCCGACAATCAACAGATTCGATGGTTTTTTACTCGTAAATTTCTCAAATCCTGTTAAAAGCGTTGTCAAATCTTTTTGAGGGACCAACCTAGAAACAGTTCCGAAAGTAATCACGGAAGATTTTGGGATATCTTTTCGCTCATGGATTTTCGCACTTGGATTGAAACCGTATTCCACAACCCAATGCTTTTTTGAAGAAACCAATTCTTTATTTGATATCAGATAATTTTTAACAGCATTTGAAATAGAAATGCATCCATTAGATCGCAACGAAACAAACTTGGAAAGAAATCTGGATATGAAAGTTGGAGCTCCTGGGAAAAATGGTTCTGAGTTATGCCTCGAAATAATTAACTTATTACTTGATCTTGCGATACTTGCTATCAGTTCAGACTTCGGTAGGTGAGCATGTATTATTGAATTGGATCGGCGCATTTCATTTCTAAATACAAGAATTTGCTGAAGAAAAGTCTTTGAAACCAACGCGTTCTCAACACGCACGCCCGAGTCTAGAAACTCTTTTTCTAGCTCAGGATCACCCTTTAGAAAATATACGGTTACCTCATGGCCTAATCTGACCTGTTCTCGAGCTAGCGTAAGAAGTTGGGTTTCGGCACCACCTCGACATATCGTCGTTATTAAGTGAGTGACTTTCATCGATTCAAATTGTTACTAAAGTATTGGGTTGTTTTTTCGATGCCCTCCCTTAGAAAGACCTTGGGTTCCCATCCAAGAAGTTCTCTGGCTTGTGAAATATCCGGACATCTTTGTTTCGGATCATCTTCAGGTAAATCCTCAAATTTGAGAATAGATTTAGAGTTTGAAATGCCGATAACTTCCTCAGCGAGCTGCAACATTGTAAATTCTCGTGGGTTCCCAATATTGATTGGATAACTGAGCGGGTTGGGGTACATGAAAGTAAGGTATATCGCATCCACCAAGTCGGAAACATAACAAAAAGATCGCGTTTGCAGTCCATCCCCATAAATGGTTATGGGTTTATTCTGCAACGCTTGAACAATAAAGTTGCTTACAACTCGTCCGTCATCCTGCGACATATTAGGCCCGTAGGTATTGAATATACGATTTACCCGAGTGTCCAAACCGTACTGTCGCTTGTAATCGAAGCACAGAGTTTCCGCAGCCCTTTTACCTTCGTCGTAGCACGAACGAATGCCGATTGGATTCACATTTCCCCAATAACTTTCCCTTTGAGGGGATTCAATCGGGTCGCCATAAACTTCGCTAGTAGAGGCCTGTAAGAGTCTTGCACCCGTTTGTTTTGCTAAATGAAGCATATTAATAATGCCCAAGAAATTGGTCTCGATGGTTCGAACAGGGTCAGATTGATAATGTTTTGGTGAAGCGGGGCAGGCAAAATTGAGAATTCCATCAACCGGTGTAAAAAATGGTTCCCTGATGTCATGTTCTACGAAAGTAAAATCCGAATTCGAAGAGGCAAATTCCAAATTACCAAGATTTCCTGTTGATAAATCATCGAGCCCGATAACCGAGTGCCCGTTATCTAAAAGCTTTCTAGTTAGATGGGATCCTAGAAATCCCGCAGCTCCGGTGAGTAAAATTCGCATAAGGTAATAATCCCACATCGGACCATGATTAAATCATTCAATTAGTTAGTATTGTTAGAATTTTTTCAATCCAACCAGACAACGAGTGCTGTTCTTCAGCAATTTTACGTCGTCGCTTTAGTTCAAGAGCCAATTCCTCGGGACTAAGCCCAATCAACGCAAGAAATTCGTCCTCTAACGAACTATTTGCAGTATTGGACCAACAACCAAAAATACTACGATACTCATGATTAATTGATAAAACTGGAATTCCGCATAAGGTTGCCTCAACTAGTGTTTTATCAAGTGATCCTATGAAAGCATGTATAAAGATACTGAAAGACTCGAGAAAATCAGGAACAGAATTTCTCTCCATGGGCTCACGAAAAACTACTCGTAAAGGCTCCTTGAAGCCTTTACGAAGGTTGTATAAATCCTCTATGTAAAAATTAAATTTAGGATTTGAAGGTCTTCCAACAATTGTGAAAGTTGACTCGTATCCCATCGAGTTAACATCCTCTACGAATCTCATTAATTTGTTAATGTCTTTAGATGGATCGGTTCTACCAATATGGACAAAGTTGTACGGTGAACCAATCTTGTGAATCGTAAACTTAAACTTTTTTTCATCAATTGCTTGACCCAGGATCTTTACTTTATTCCCAGTATATGGACATGAACCAACGGTTGATGTGACAATTGAATTCAACATAAACTTATTTAAATTCATCGCCAGCGAACGAGAAGCATGCGCATACCAAACTATATGTTTCATTCTTAGAAATTTCGTCAGAGGAGAAACCAAAGCTGATTGGACCTCAGTCATGTGCGAAAAAACGACGATGTTTTTATCTCTGAGTACCACACCTAAGAAATTTTTTATAAGCCGTGTCGAATTCGAAAAATGCTTTCCTTGGACCCATTTTGACTCGATACATGTGACGTTCGATGGAAGCGACCCAAAACCTCTACTGGCTGTAATTACATAAACTTTTCTGAATTTGATTGACAGTTGTCGAACGACCTCAATTTGATGAGCGAAAACTTGATCCTTCTCATCTGTTGCGTAGTTGAATATGAGTAGATTCGTCTTTGCTGTGTAACTATTATCATTTTCAACGTCCATATCGATATAATAGCGAATGCCCGTTCTGAAAAAGATTTGAGGAAACTATGCGCGTCCTAGTCACTGGAGCTGCTGGATTTATAGGTTCTGCTGTCTCGTCATCACTTCAGAAGGCTGGCCATGAAGTTCTGGGCGTTGATAGCTTCTCTGACTACTATTCTGTCGACCTCAAGAAAGCAAGAGTTAGACATTTTTTGGAAAAAAACGGAGTAATTTTCAAAAATACCGATATTTCGAATTACGATGAAATAATCAAAGTTGTTGAAAAGTTTAAACCGGAATCTGTTATCAACTTGGCGGCCCAGGCCGGCGTGCGTTTGCATATGGATGACTTTGGCAAATATATTCAAAGCAACGTTACCGGATACACAAATATTGCTAGAGCTAGCATTGACAACGGAGTAAAAAATTTCATATATGCAAGTTCTTCAAGTGTCTATGGAAATGCCGCTTCACTTCCATACTCAGAATCGGAGGAATCGTTGCATCCAACTAGTTATTACGGATCTACGAAAAGATTCAATGAACTAGTGGCTCCGATCATGTTTAATAATTCTGATGTACGTGTTCGAGGATTGAGATTTTTTACGGTGTACGGGCCATGGGGAAGACCCGATATGGCTTATTTTCGTATGATTGCCAACCTTTACGCAGGAACACCGTTTCAATTGTTTGGAAATGGTGAAATAGAAAGGGATTTTACATTTATAGATGATGTGAGTTCGGCCGTTCAAGAATTGCTATTGGAGCTCTCCAATAGGGAATCAGGATTCTGCGATTTTGTAAATGTCGGCGGCGGCCGACCTCTATCAATGAATTACTTGACTCAAGTCATTAGCGATTTAGCAGGAAAAAAGCTAGAAGTAGAGGAAAAGCCGGGTATGAAGGAAGATGCAGTTAGAACGATGAGTAATCCCGCTTACCTTATTGAACTTATAGGCGAAAAACCGGAAACTAAACTGGAAGAAGGAATCTTTAAAACGTTAAAATGGGCTCGTGATGAGGTCTCTAAAGACAACCTGAGAAAATGGGCAACCTCTTCTACATGAAAATTCTACTAGTTACAGGAATTTTTCCACCTGATATCGGGGGGCCTGCTACTTACATCCCAAATTTAGCCAGATACCTAAAGAAAAAGGGTCATGAGGTCCGAATTTTAACTTTAGCTAACGATACAAAAAAACAACTAAGTGATGAATTTCAAATAATCCGGATCCAAAGGAAATTGCCAAAACCATTAAGAATGATTCTCGTTATTACTTTTATTGCCTTCATTTCAAAAGACTTTAAAGTATTTGCAAATGGACTTCACGAAGAAGTCGGAATATCTCTTGTACTAAGAAAGAGACACGCACTTGCAAAAATTGTCGGGGATCCAGTCTGGGAGCGAAGCAGAAATATTGGATCCACAAAATTGAATATTGTAGATTTTAACTTGTCTAGACAACCGCTTAAAGTTAGAGCTCAGAGAAAGTTAATTGCATTCTCATTGAACAGATTCACTGGAGTAACAGCTCCGAGTTTAGAATTGTGCAGTCTAATAAAAAGTTGGAAAGTCAAAAAACTGATTACATTCCTTGCAAACGGTACTAATATAAAAGAAGTTACAGAAAAACCGCAGTATCGATATGACCTAATATGTATCTCTAGGCTGGTATCTTGGAAAAACATCAAAATACATATAGATATCGCGAATGAAATTGGTATGAGTCTCGCGATTGTAGGCACTGGACCAGAAGAAAAAGAATTAAAATCCTATGCAAAGGCTAAAAATTGCGAAGTCACATTCCTTGGCGAGAAGAACAAATCTCAAATAGAAACCCTTCTCAGGCAAAGTAAAGTGTTTATCATTATGTCGGAATATGAAGGCTTATCCTTCTCTCTCTTGGAAGCGATGTCTTTTGGTTTGCCTGCAATAGTTTCAGATATACCTTCGAATACGAGTGTTATTCGCAATGGCGAAGACGGAGTAGTGCTTAAAATTGAGAATTGGCAATCCCGCATAATTGAAATCGAGGAACTTTTCAAAAACGAACAGAAATATCAGTTATATTCAACTAATGTTAAACAACGCATTCAGAAAGATTTTAATGAAGAAAAACAGTTTGCAATCACTGAAAAGCTCCTTTCTTTGTAATGAATACCTCTTCCGTTTTAATTCTTGATTTTAAAGGGAATATTAACTCTCAAAAAACAGATAGCCGGTTGCGCCATGAGACTTATGCTAAGAAGCTATATGAAGTTTCTAGCGCAAAACCATTACGGCTTATTGTTATCTCTAAAGGCAGAAAATTCAAAAAAGAAGTTTCTGGGAATGTTTCTTTCTTTGAAGTTAAGTCATCAAAAATAAATATGATTGGGTTTCTTCTAAAAAGTCTTAGGATAATGAAACAAGAAAATCTAAAAATTGCCGTACTTGTTTGTGGAGACCCCTGGGAAAGCTTTCTGTTAGGTAGGATTTTCTCCAAAATTAACCGTGATGAAACAAAAATTCAAGTTCAGGTCCATGCCGACATCGCGGACAAAAATTGGGAAAAAAATTGGGTAAAAAAGTTTATCCGAACAAAAATACACAATTATGCATTCCGTCGAGCCGATCAAGTCAGAGCGGTTTCAATCAAAATTGCCAATTACGTTCGATTAAAAAATCCAAGCCAAAATGTTTTTGTGATTCCGATTCCAATCAATCTTGAGTATCGAAGCGAAAAAAGTTTTTCCAAGCATCGCGATCTTATTCAAATTGGATTTTTTGGACGTTTACATAAAGATCGCGGAACCGAGAATTTTATAGATTTCATTAGAAAATTAGATTCTTGCCGCGACGACTTCAGCGTAGTAGTAGCTGGGCATGGTTCAGAGGAACCTCGTTTGAAATCAGAGCTCCAGAAACTCCTAGGGTCCAATAGAGTTACCTTCCTCGGCAATCTGGAACAGCCGGCTCTATGGAGAAGCCTTAACAATCTGGATATATATTTCTCCCTTGCTCCATCTGAATCGCACGGACTTGGTCTCCGAGAATCTGTTATTGCTGGGGTTCCAGTCATTTCCTTAGATTCAAACGGTGCGCGAGACGCGAGAGAATTGTTTGGCGAAAACTCGATAACAATAGTTGAAGCATCTATCTCCCCACAGTCCTTATCGCAGGAAATTGATAATGCGCTGGATGCAGAACCGAACGATGACGCCTATTCAATTCAATTCGCTTTAAATTCAGGATTTCTAGATACTCTTATTGATTCTTGGCTGTTGTTGGCTGAATCAGCATAGTTCGGCTGTTTAAAAGTATAGAATAGGAAATTATGGTTAGTAGTTTCCTTCGAGCACGAAGAAATCGTCTCTCATCCTCAACGGTTATGCGCTCTTTACGCGTTTTGACAAAACGTGAGAGGTATTTGATTATTGCAGTAGCCATAATTCAGATTTGTCTTAGCCTTTTGGATCTAGCTGGTGTTCTCCTAGTCGGGCTTTTAGGTTCGCTTGCAATCACCGGAGTTGCAAATTCAAATCGTGGAGACCGCGTCGGCCAGGTATTAGAGTTTCTCAAAATTGAAAATCTACCGCTTCAGAATCAAGTAGCAATTCTTGGTCTCATTGCAGCCTCTACCTTGATATTAAAGACCCTAGTTTCCCTCTACTTCACCAGGCGCACATTGTATTTCTTGAGTAGGCGAAGTGCACAGCTTTCTTCCATCTTGATCTCAAAACTACTTGGCCAATCATTATTAAGAATTCAGGAAAGATCAACGCAACAAACGATCTACGCCCTCACGAATGGCGTGAGTACTATCACCGTTGGCGTTCTTGGCACTCTAATATATTTAATATCGGATATTTCGCTATTGATTATCCTAACTACTGGACTGTTTGTTGTTGACACAACCATAGCTTTCTCCACGCTTTTCATTTTCTCGCTAATTGGATTTTTACTATATAAAGTAATGCATGTCCGTGTTCGCTTACTTGGAAATAGGCAAGCGGAACTTAGCATTGAAAGCTCAGAGAAACTCATGGAGGTTTTGAGTTCTTACCGGGAGCTTGTAGTCAGAAATCGAAGATACTTTTATTCTAATCAATTTGGAAAACTTCGCCTTGAATTATCTAACATCATGGCTGAAAACACGTTTCGCCAGAATATCTCAAAATATGTTATGGAAATGACAATTGTATTTGGTGCGTTACTTATTTCGGCAATCCAATTTTCTACCCAAACAGCTCCACACGCAATTGCAGTGCTAGCTATCTTCTTGGCGGCAAGCACCAGAATTGGTCCTGCAGTTCTTCGGGTTCAGGCAGGATTACTGCAAATTAAATCAAGCGTTGGCACCGCTGGACCAACTTTGGAATTAATTGAAGTGTTGGGCAGCGAAGAGTCAATTGAAAAAGTATTAGATACAGTACAAACGGATCATTCAGGATTCGAACCAGAAATAAAGTTACATGAAGTGTCATTTACCTATCCAGGAAATGAAAATCCGGCTGTTGATAACGTAAATCTTGAGATAACAACTGGTTCTGTTGTAGCGATTGTTGGCTCGTCCGGCGCGGGCAAGACGACTCTTGTAGATTTGATACTTGGTGTTTTGACTCCGTCCTCCGGGGAAGTTTCAATTTCTGGAATGACCCCTATTGAGGCGGTTCGGAATTGGCCGGGCGCCTTGTCATACGTTCCACAGGATGTAGTGATCACAAATACAACAATTTCAGGAAATGTCACAATGGGATATCCTGCCGACGAAAGTCATGTTGATTTAATTAAAAAGGCGCTGGAAATTGCGCAATTGAGTGAATTCGTTTCCACGCTTAAAAATGGAATTGAAACAAAAGTTGGCGACCGCGGCACCTCAATCAGTGGTGGTCAACGCCAGCGCCTTGGAATTGCAAGAGCTTTATTTACCCTTCCGAGGCTTTTAATTCTCGATGAGGCAACGAGTGCGCTAGATGGCGCTACAGAAGCAAGCATTTCTGAGTCAATTCAAGCACTTAGGGGTAACACGACTGTAGTTATGATCGCCCACCGACTGTCCACCGTTCGAGAAGTCGACCGAGTCATATACATGGAAAATGGTCGAGTTGCAGCTGTGGGAACTTTTGACGAAGTCCGAAAGCAAATACCTGATTTTGATCAGCAGGCCAAACTCATGGGCCTCTAACTTTGAAAACAGAAAACTTTAGGAAACTGCTTAGATTAACATCCCCAACAATTGCAAAATTGAATCCTAGATTACGACTTAGAATTGCAAAAACGATTCCAAGTGAAGGTATAAGAACTTTATTTGACCCTAATTCGATACGAAACTACGCAAAAATCGGTCGTAACCAAACCTTTAAAACCATAAAGTTGGATTCAGGAATATCGGCATCCGTAGATATTAATGACATTATTGGATACCGAACAGCACTTAACAAAAAGTGGGATGATTCATCTTTAAATTTCATTAAACAGTACGAAGCAAACGAAACCCTCTACATTGATATTGGAGCTAACACCGGTTTAACTTCGATTCCAATAGCAGCCTTGGGATACGAAACAATAGCTTTTGAACCAAATCCTTATGCTTTAGCTCAACTAACGCACAATCTTTCATTGAATTCACCCATAAAATTCTGCCTTTTTCCATTTGCGCTAGGCAATTCAAGGAAAAACATAGAATATGTTCAACTTTACTCTCCACCTGGAAACTTGGGCGCTACTTCAGTTAATCGTGACTGGAGCCCCGGTTTAATTGAAAATAATTCTGTTCTTGCTCCAATAATCTCTCTCGATCAGGCAATCGCAAGTGTTTTCACTCCAGAAAAAATAACTAGCTTTCGAACTATTTTGATTAAAATGGATGCGGAAGGATTTGAGGACGAAGTGATTGAGGGGGCCAGCGGTTTAGTAAATTCATTTCGTCCGGTAATTCTTTTTGAGAATAACCCCCCAACAAGTCAAAATTCAAAGAAAAAGCGCTTCTGGGAGAGTTTAGAAAACTATGATTTTATAGTGATTGAAGATGGAGCGAAAGTTGATTTTGATCCCAATAGAAGATATGAAAATGTTTTCGCAGTACCCCATGAAAAATTACAAGCCATCAAGTTATAGGTCAATTGGATATTCGAGAACGATATTTCCGATATTCTCTTAAAAACCTTACGATTGTAAACTTGTTTAAATTGTAAACATTTATATGATTGTTGATTAGTCTTGGGTCAATAACTAATCTGAATCCATATTGTAAACATTTATGGTGCAGGTCTAAGTGTTCACAGTCGGATATTCCCCCTAAATCGCTCTTGGAGTAATTTATTTTTTCGAATATTGCTGGTTTGTATATGCCGAAACCACCAAAAGCTGATTTAACTGGAATTAAGTCTCCTTTTAACCTTTTCATTCGCTTATAGATGACTTTTCTTCGCATCCTATCAAAATGTAAGAAAGCAGAGAGAAAATCTAAAAAAGGATTCCTATACTTCTTGCGAAGGACATTCACTTGTTGCAATTCTTTTAGTTCTTCAAAACAATCTTGCTCCACCCAATTGTCTGCTCGCAATGCATATAGGTCGTAATATCCCAGAGTTTGATTTGCAAAACAAACGTCCCATTCATTTTCTCTCTTTAATGATTTAACTATCCGCTTTTCCGTGATTGCGGAATTCATACCGTCTAGGTCGGCAACAATGACGTAGTCCCATTTTCGCTGTTGTAAGTTAGTCTGAATATAATCAACATACGCATTTCTGCAGAATCTTATTCGTTCTGTTCGTTTAGGGTATTTGGCTTTCAGATTGCCAAAAGATTTAAAACCAAATCCTGGCGTCTCAAGACTTAGGTTTTCAAGTGTCGTCAATGTTGCATCTGTGGAGTCAGATTCAACTAGGAAGATTTCTAGGTCGCCTAGTTGTCCAATAGCTCTTTCTATCCTGCTCAAATCTGAGATTAAGCCTTTCTGTACATTGGAGACAGTGCCCACTAGTAAAAAACTTTTATTCATTTTTCTTCAGGAACACAATTGTTTCGGTTGCTGAACGTTCGTTTTCTGTGACCTCAGAGTTTTTCGCCATTGCTAAAATTCTCCAAAAAATTTGTGAAATGAAGTATTTGGAAATTGGGATTTTCCAAGGGCGCAGATATATATCTTCGGTAGGCCAATATTGAATTGTGTGAGTAAAAAAGTATTGCCGCCATGAGCCAATCTGACATGCCAAAATTTTTCCAATTTTAACAGGCTAGTCAAATTTAGGATTATCGCAGGAGCATAACCGGCAGAAAAATACTCCGGAGATCCATGTGAATGGTTGCTGAAGGGGCAATTAATCCATAAATGGCCATTAGGTTTGGTTAAGTTGGCTAAATTCTCTAGACCAACCTTAAGATCCCAAATATGTTCTAAAACTTGCGAGCAAATCACCAAGTCATACTGTTCTTCACTAACATTTTTTTGATTCAAATCGAAATACCGGAAATTGAAATTTTTTACTGGCTCAACACCGAGGAATGTTACTGAAGCATCAGTATTCAAAAATTGTTTTATCTCTGAATCGTTTTCAGAACCACCAACCAAAGCAATCGACTTTAATTCACTTCTTATCGGTGAAATAGATTGGTCGAATCGCTTAGCTACTTCCCAGCGCACAATGACCTCATTTGAGGATTCTATCTTGGGCGTCGGCGCCGCTGATCTGAATTGGGACGTGGCTTTCTAGATCCACGGTTTGGCCCCTTGTTTTCAACCACTGGCGTAACGTATGGAATACCAGAAGGCTCTTGTGCCCCCGTAATTCGCATCAGATCTTGATCTAGTGGTTTTACCCCAACAAATTTCGGTGTAACTCCAGCACGTGAAGTTAGACCACCAACAGATTTTTGCTGTTTGGTTGTTGCAAGAGTAACTACAGCACCGGCTTCGCCCGCACGAGCTGTTCTGCCTGAACGGTGCAAATAATCTTTGTGATCTGTCGGAGCATCCACGTGAACAACAAGAGAAATTCCATCTACGTGGATTCCACGTGCCGCAACATCCGTTGCTACCAGAGCCGCATTCGGAAGTTGTTTGAACAGCGCGAGTGTTCTAGTACGAACAGCCTGTGACTTTCCACCGTGAAGTGCGCCAACTGGAACACCAGCATGTGCAAGTTTGTCAGCTAGTCGATCCGCACCGCGCTGTGTTTTAACAAAGAGAATTGTTTTTCCATTACGTGCTGCAATCTGATTGGTGATGTCATCTTTGTCACCAGGGTGCATAACCAGAACGTAGTGCTCCATTGTTGAAACGGATGCGCGGTCATTTTGGAGAGAGTGAGTCTTCGGGTTGTTCAAGTATTGGCGAACCAAAGCATCAACACCGCGATCGAGGGTTGCAGAGAACAGAAGTCTTTGACCATTTGGCTTTGCTTGGTCAAGAATCTCTTTAACGACTGGTAAAAATCCCATATCAGCCATTTGATCTGCTTCATCAAGAACTGTGATTTCTAGATCATCGAGTTGAACTTCACCTTTATTGAGCAAGTCGATCAAACGTCCTGGTGTTGCAACAAGGATTGCAGTTGCTTTGCGCATCGCAGTGATCTGCTTTGCGTAAGGCATTCCACCTGCGATAACAACGGAATCGTGACCGATTGCTCGAGCCAGTGGTGTTAGAACTTCATCAATTTGTTGTGCCAGTTCGCGAGTCGGTGTGAGAACTAATGCCAATGGCTTATGAGGCTTTGCCGCTTTGCCGCTGATATTTGTCAGCAGAGCAAGGCCAAAAGCAAGTGTTTTACCTGATCCGGTTTGTCCGCGGCCAAGGATGTCATGGCCTGCGATTGCATCTGGAACGGTCGCGATTTGGATTGGGAATGGATGTGTAATGCCTTGGGCATTCAGCGCATTAGCAAGAGCTGGTGCGATACCAAGGTCACGGAAAGTAGTTGTTACTTCAGAAAGTGGAGTTGCATCAATTAAATTGGCATCAGCCAAGTTTGCTGAGATGTAGTTATCGTCTGCACCAAAATCAACTGCTGCATTGTTGTGGGTCTTATGTGCTTTGCGATCATCACGAGCATATGCAAGTGAATCGTTGCGACGATCACGAACAGGTTTTATTGGACGCTCAGCACGAAAGTTAGAAGCGGTTACATCTGGTGCTGATTTGTGCTTTGCAAAAGTTTGCTTAGACGGTGCACCTGGCTTGTATTTCTCTCGCTTGCCAGGAATAAAGTTTGGACGGCCGTCATCTGTGCGAGCAACGCGTTCTTTAGCGGCATCGCGCCGTGTTGTTGGACGTGTATCTGGTTTCTTGAATTCTGGACGAGCAGTGCGCTCGTTGCGATCTGAAACGAATTTCTTGGCGCGAGATTCTGGCTTTACAACTTGTTCTATTACCTCTCGTGGCTTAGATGCCGTTTTCTCTTGATAACGCTTGGCACGCATTTTGGAACGATCGTTTAAACGAACTTCTTTCTTTGAAAGAGTTGACGTGTCGACATCTGAATAACGTTTTGTTGAAGGCTTGCTTGCTGACTTTGCTGAAGCTGCTTTAAATGGCTTTGCAGCAGCGCCTTTGCGTGCTGATTTTTCAGCGCTGGTGTGGCGAGGCTTTGAAATGGGCGTTGAAGCAGATGGCTTCTTCGCGCGGGGCTTGCCAGCTTTAGCAGATGCTTCTCTGCGGGCTTTTCCGGGCGCGGTTGTACGTGGCTGTAGAGACATAGAAATGCATACCAATCGAGACGACAAGCGCGTCTCGGGTATGGCCTCGAATGGGCCAGGGCAGTGATAAGACTCGCAAGTAAGTGGCCATTGGGCTCACTTTGGGGGGAAGTTCATCGATGCGCGGTGCGTCGATGGGATAAGGGTACCCTTGAAATTATATTTAGACAATTCTGAGATTGGTGGACTATGAAACTCGCAAAAGTAGTGTTGGCACGATTGGGTTTGCTGGTTCAGGGATTTTCCAAAGGAGTCAGTGTCGGCTGGCTTGGAAAGTCACTAAATAAGATTTTCGTAGACGGGTATACGTACCTACGCACTATGTATTCCGAGGAACAAATAAAGATGTTAGTTCTCGAAGGTAGGCAGGTTTGGGATGAAGAATCATCATCTAATAAAAACAATGTGGCCGCTGAGCATTGGAACGCAGAATCAAATCTGTGCGTTCTGTTATACGCATTAATTCTGCTGAACGGATTCAAAACGGTGGTTGAAACTGGTGTCGCAAATGGCATTACCACTCGTGTAATTATGAGAGCTCTCGAACGCACCAATGGGACCCTTCACTCATTTGATATTCTCGAGTCTTCACGAAATGTTTACACTGGGAAAGGCAATTGGAAATTCCATAAGCTTGAACCGAATCGAAGAATTCAACATCAGCTAAAAAAAGAAGCGAATTTGATTGGTCCATGCGACATTTGGCTGCATGATTCAAATCATGGGCAAACATGGCAGTCATTTGAATACTCTTTGGCTTGGAATCTCTTGGCTCCTGGTGGCATATTGCTATCAGACGATGTAGACGCTTCTCCTGCTTGGGGTGAAGCCTCAACCCGGTTCCTTAATCAACCTGCAATAGTTTTTGATACCCGAAAATTCATAGGAATATCATTTAAGAATTAGTTCGAAATGTCCGTTTTGTCCCTTCCCCGCTACATCTAGGGCTAGGATTCGTAGAAGGCTATAGAGGCACCGACGGGTGTCGCTGAAATACAAAACCGGTTAAAAAGGAAGTCCCAAAGTGGCATTTAAGAAGTCTGCAGCTTCTGCAGGTCCCCGTGTGTGGACCGTCGCAGAGCTCGGTGCTTTCTACACAGAGCACCGTTCAGAGCTTCTTGCCCACGCAAACCGCGTCCTAAAGGATTCCGCTAAAGCTGAAGAAATCACCCAAGATGCGTTGATTAAGTTCATGCTCGCAGCCCCAGAGCTTGAATCAAATGATCATGCTCTTTCTTATCTACACCGCACCATCGAAAACCTCTGCATCGACTTGTTCCGCCTTGAAGGCCGCCGTCCTAACCTTGTGGTTATCGACGATGCCCAGGCTGAAGTTGAAGCTGCCTGGCAGGTAGATGGCGATCATTCACAGGCAATCTCTGCTGCAGAAGATGCAGCAATCATTCGTCAAGCACTTGCACTTCTTTCACCTGCTGAGCGCGCAGCGCTTGTTATGTGGGAAATGGAAGGCCGCTCAACAGAGGAGATCGCAGCAGAACTTGGCATCAAGGAATCTGCAGTGCGCCACACTGTTTCTCGCGCTCGTACTTCCCTTCGCCGCGTCTTGTCAGAACTCGTTATCGACGAAGAGCGTGGCCTAACAGCACTGGACATGCTTTCTACTACTTATAAGAAGGCAGCAGAGCTTGCCCAGAAATCTTCCAAAGTTGCGCTCTCATTACTATTGGTTATCACTGCTTTCTTAGGCTTTAACTCAATGACTGGCCGCGAAGGCGTGACGATCAACCCAACCGCTCCATCTGAGATTGCATCCGGCGCAGTTGCCGGATCATCAGAGGCAGTTGCACCAGTTGAGGCAAGCACCCCAACACCATCTATCTCAATGCCAGCTAAGAAGTCCAACACCATGGTCTCAGGCGTTGCAATCAAATCAGCCAAGCTTTCATTCCCAGGTCTAGATAAAGACGGGATCCCAACAGGTTTTACTGTTGCGACCGATAACGGCACACCAGGCACATTGCGTGTGAACCGAAATACGCCAACGGCCACTGAAGCCGGAACAGAGTTGAACACCCAGGCCATCACCGCGGTAGGTGGCCCAAATGTGATGATCTCTCAGAACATCACAGTGGATGGCAACGGCACCACATACTCCGTAAGCGGAGTATCAGTCGGTGTTGCAGGAAGCTGGACCCCACTTAACCTCGGCGCCACAACGGCCGATTTTGAGCGGATGTCCAACGGGCAGTACCTTGTGACCGTTAGAATTCTCGTAGTCTCAACCCCAACTTCAGAGTTCTTTATCCCCGTGGGAAGCCGCGGCTTCGACCTAACAGGTCCTATCAAGTCGATAACAACTCGACTTGTTCTCAATTCAGGCAAGACACAAATTTTATCTCAGTCAGTACTTGTGACTGAAGGTAAGGCATAACGGTGAAGCACGTGAAATTTCACCTAAATAGATTTCTCCGTCGCGTCCGGATACACGGCGGGGAATTTGATACATCAGCACGTGCGATGTATCGAGAAGGAGTGACTAGTTCACTCCGAGCCGACCTACGGATCGTCCGTGGTTCGACTATCGAAAGGAAACAAATGTCTACAAAGACAACTTTCAAGCGCATAGCGCTTGTAACTGTTGCTGCGTTGGGCTTTGGTGTTATGTCAGTTGTGCCTTCAACGGCTGCAACTTCAGCAGACACACTAACTCTCTCAGCTGCTACAGCTTCAATGAAAGATAGCGAAACATCGACAGCTCAGACTGCGACAGTTGCTTTCTACGCTGAAACAACAACAGACTCAATGACAGTTACAGCTTATGTAACTTCAGCACCAGCAGGAAGCACAGCTGTTCCACAGTTGACACTTGCTGAAACTTCAAACGCTTTCGTGAGCACAAGCCGCATCACTGCAGCAGCTGGCCTCGTTGGCGACAAGTTGAACCAGGTTGCTTATGTCAGCCCATCAGCTGATACAAAGTACGTAACTGCAAAGTTCAAGGTCAACTTGGTAGCAGCTACAGGTTCTGAAGCAGCAGGAGTTAAGGCAGGAACATATGTTCTCACTTTGGCACCAGCTGTAACAAATGGTGGTGGAGTCAAGAACTCAGCTAACGTAACTTTGACAGTTACCGTTACTGCAGATCCTTTGACAGATACTGTTGCAACTTCTGCAACATCTATCATCACTACTTCTGGAGATACAACAAACACAACAGATGCAACAGTCACAGCCTCAAAGACTGCACAAACTGCTGCAACAGCTGCTATCTCATCAGCATCTAACCAAGTTGCGTACATCAAGGTAACCTTGAAGAATGCAGCAGGAGTTACAACAACTGGTGAATCTTATACAGCTATTGTTAAGTCAGGTCCTGGACTTCTTGGTTCTGGTGCACTAACTAACACATACGCAGCAACAGCAGGTGGCGGAACAGCAGATGCACGTGGACGTGCAATCACTGTACGCGGCAATAACGTTGTTGCAGTATTCGGCGATGGATCTTCAGGAGTTTCAACTATTGAAATCCAGTCAGCACTAGGTGTAGTTCTCGCAACTGAGACACTTACATTCTTCGGAACAGCTACAAAGGCAACTGCAACAGCAGCTATTGGCGTAATTGGAACTGCAGCAGCGACTGCAAATACAATTCTTGTCAAGGTTGAAGATGCAGCCGGTGTATCAGTTTCAAACATCACAACTATGTATGTAACTTCTTCAGCTACAGCAACAATCTCAGGTGCTTACACATCTCAGACAGTTGCTTACGACACAACAGATAAGGGTTACTACGTAACTGTTACTGGTGTTGCTGCAGGAACTGCATCAGTCACAGTTGGAACTAAGTCATCTGCTGCTGCAACTACTGGTGTAGATGCAAACTCAGTATCAATCCGCGTAGGTGGCGGCGCAACCAAGCTTGACGATGTGCTTGTTACATTCGACAAAGCTTCATACCTCCCAGGCGAACTAGCAGTAATCACAGTAAAACCTGTTGATGCAGCTGGTTTGATCCTTGCTCCAGATACTTACACAGTATTTGCAACAGGTGGAATCGTGGCTCCAGTAGCCCTTGGTTCATCATCTGCAACTATCACAGGTACAACAACACCAAACGGTGGTCTTGGAACAGTTGATGGCGTTGTAACTTACAAGGTATACATGCCTGCATACTCTGGAACATTCGTGTTCAAGTACACAACAGGAACAATGGCTACAACAGCTAAGTCAGCTGTTGCACGCACAATTTCTGTAACAACTTCAACACCTGACTCAGGTGCAGCACAAGCTGCAGCAGAAGAAGCAACAGCAGCAGCAAATGATGCAACTGATGCAGCACTTTCTGCAGCAGAAGCAGCAGAAGCAGCAACAGCTATGGCACAAGAGGCCGTAGATGCAGTTGCAGAGCTATCAGCACAGGTCACAAGCTTGATCTCAGCACTTCGTGCACAGATCACTGCTTTGACTAACCTCGTAGTTAAGATCCAGAAGAAGGTAAAGGCTTAATTAGCCCTGATCTTCTAAAGATCTAGAACCGAAACCCGGTTCCCTCTTATGAGGGGGCCGGGTTTCGGCTTTGAGGGGCAAGTTTGTGGCTCAAATTATGAAGCGGTGAAAGTAAGATGGGATTATGTTGAATACGGCTTCGGAAAAAACGTTAGCGAATTTGTTAATGGTTGGTTCGGCTTTTGTCACGATCCTTGTCGCTTGGGGAACCGTAACTGATCCTGTAAATGTCACCAAGCTCTTAGCTCTCGGAGCAGTTGCTGGCGCAGGTGTTGCCATTGCGATTTCATTTGGCGCCAAGCGTATTTGGTTAGAGCACAAAGGCGCATTAGTCGCCTTAATTATCTTCCTTGCGACAGTTTTAAATTCAGTTGTTCAGAGCGAAGCTCCTTTAACACAGCTTATTTATGGTGCTTATGGACGAAATTCAGGGTTAGTAACGTATTTATTGCTGGCATTACTTTTTGTAGCAACCTTAGGGCTATCAAATAAGTTAAGTTTCCTAAAAATTAGTTATGGATTGCTGGCTGCAGGTCTTATCAATTGCATTTATTCGCTCTGGGTTGTCACATTTGGTGATTTTATTGGTTGGACAAATCCATACGGCAATATCCTAGGAACATTTGGTAACCCAAATTTTGTGGGTGCATTTCTAGGAATCTTTGCAAGCGTGCTCTTTGCGTATTTAGTGCAACCCAAGGTATCTATATTAATTAGATCTATATCTTCAGTTATATTGCTCATTACATTTTATGAAATTAAGTCCTCGCATGCGATTCAAGGAATAGTTGTTACCGCCGGCGGCATGGCGATAGTGGGCTTCTACTTCCTTCGCGCAAGGTTTAAATCAACTTTAATTCCTGCTGTGTATTCAGCGTTAGTAGCTGTTTTAGGCCTTGTATCGGTAATGGGTGCGCTGCAAAAAGGTCCCCTTACTCAATTAATTTATAAGAACTCAGTTTCTTTACGTGGTGAGTATTGGCACGCTGGCTGGAACATGGCGGCTAAATTCCCCTTCTCCGGTGTGGGAATGGATACCTACGGTGATTGGTATCGCAGACTTCGCAATGACCACGCGCTGATTAATCCAGGACCCAACACTATTTCAAATGCGTCACACAATGTTGTTATGGACCAACTCGCCTATGGTGGCTGGCCTATGCTGATTGCCTATTTAGCGATTCTAATTCTTGTAGTAATTGCAATAATCAAAGTGACTTTACGTAGCAAAGAATTTAACTTCACATTTATTGGTTTAGCTGTTGCCTGGGTTTGTTACCAGGTCCAGTCAATAATCAGTATCAATCAAATCGGTCTTGCCATCTGGGGCTGGCTGCTTGGTGGAACCTTGATTGCATACGAACGCTTTACGCGCTCGTCTACAGATGAAGAAACTCGAGAGAACAAATCTAGTGGTGGTAAAAATCGGGCTAAAGCAAAGCAAAGCGTGGGTATTTCACCATTTATGACGGGGATAATTGGAGCTCTTGTCGGGCTATTGGTGGCAGTTCCACCATATAGCTCTGATTCAAAGTGGAAGGCAGCCCTTGGTTCGGGAAATGTTGCTGAAATTGAAAAGTCTTTAGTACCTAGTTATTTAAATCCACAAAATTCATATCGCTATGCCAGTGCATCCCAGCTTCTTGAAGCTAACAAACTCTATGACCTTTCGTACAAGTACGCCAAGATTGGTGTCGAGTTCAATCCTGACTTCTTTGATGCTTGGAAGATGCTTTATTACGTTCAGAAGGCAACGCCTGAAGATAAAGCGCTTGCAAAAGAGAATCTATTGAGACTTGATTCGCGTAACCCAAATATTTTTGATGTGCCTAAACAATGAAGGTAGCAATAATCGGGCAGGGCTACGTTGGGCTGACAATTTCGGCCTTTGCTTCCAAACACCACCAAGTTATTGGTTTTGATAATAACTCTGAAAATGTGTCTCGTCTAAATCAGGGAATTTCTCATATAGAAGGCGTTGACTCGAAGGATCTAGCTTCTGCTATTGCTGCGGGAAATTACAGGGCAACCACAAATGCCAGTGATATTTCCGAAGCTGAAATTGTGGTTATTGCTGTACCAACTCCTTTGACGAAGGATAGAAAGCCAGATTTATCATTCATTGAATCTGCTTGCAAGACAATTGGCTCTTCACTTAAAAAACCGGCTTTAATTATTAATGAATCAACATCATTTCCGGGTACTTTGCGCCACTATATAAAGCCAGGAGTCGAAAAGTACTCCGCAGCAAAAATTGAACATCTATATGCGATCTCGCCAGAGCGCGTTGATCCGGGCCGAGTGGACTGGAATCAAAAGAACACACCACGGTTATTTGCCGGATTAACTAAACAAGCCTCGGATCGGACTAGATCTTTTTATTCGACATTTTGCGACAATTTAGTTGAAGTTTCTTCACCTGAAGTTGCTGAAGCGGCTAAGTTATTTGAAAATACTTTCCGTCAGGTCAATATCGCACTCGTTAATGAATTTGCTGAGATCGCTCATGCACTCGGTATTTCAGTTCACGAAACTTTAGATGCGGCGAACACTAAGCCTTATGGCTTTATGAAATTTAGCCCAAGTGCCGGTGTGGGCGGACATTGCATCCCGGTTGACCCAAGTTATTTGGCCCACGTCGCCGCAGAAATGGGTGTTCCGGCTACCTTCATCCAGCGCGCCAATGAGGTAAACCTTGAGATGCCTAAATACATTGTTGAGCGGGTTGCCGCCGATAATGGTGGCACTCTCAAGGGTAAACGTGTACAAGTTATTGGAGTTTCCTACAAGCCAGATGTTGCTGATGTGCGAGAAACTCCTGCTGAATTAGTGATTGATGAGTTAAATTCCCAAGGAGCAATCACTTCTTGGCACGATCCGATTGTAAAAAATTGGCACGGTCAAGAATCAAGTGCACTCGGGGGCTCTGAAATTGCAATCGTAGTTACGCTGCACTCAGCGATGGATAAGAGTGCGGTTCTTAAATCTGCACCGTATGTATTTGATACGACAGGTAAAGTCGATGGAGCTATAGGGCTTTAGTAGTTTTTTCGCGAATAGCTAATATTCCGGCGACTTGGAGTAAGAGACTGAGCGACATAATTGGAATTCTAAATCTGTGATCTCCGATTGTTCCGATAGTGATTAACCAAGCCAAGACAACTGGGGTTGCTGCAAGGATCGCAATTTTCTTACCAAGGCCACCACGTTTCTTAAGGCTCAAGAAGCCATAAACAAGCAGTGCGAGTTGTCCAAGTAGCCATCCATAAGAAATAGTCTTACCGACACCACCTTGAATAAGGTTTACCGCAGTTGTTGTCTTCTGCATATTCTGAACTGGTGAAATCTTTAACCATGGGTTTCTGGCGGTTGTGCCTTCAGCCACAGGACCAGACCACGGTGACCAGAAGTATAAAGATTTGTTAAATGCTAGTTTTATAGTCTTGATGGGATGAGTTGCATACCATTTCAAGACGCAGATAACGACTTCATTATCTGTAACCGTTGCCCCAGGTGATTTTGGTTCACATTTGATTGCTGGACCGATTCGGTTATAGCCACCAAGGGTTTCCTCACCCACCCCAAGATTCATTGTGACCCCAAGGTTTGTTGAGATTGTGGCCTTACCGACCGCTTCAGCGTTTCTGAAGATCAATACAGATGGCAGGAGCATTAATGCAATTACACCGATAGCAGCCAATCTAATTTGGTAATTGCGGCCAACGGTATAAAGAGCACAGACAATGATAAATATTGCTGCGACAAGTATAAATCTTGGTTGTAAGAAGCTGGCCAAGCCGAACCAAAGACCGATATAAATGATTTGCTTGCTGCCAAATTTGGCATCTGAATCATCGGTCAGACAACTAATTGCAATCGCCAGTGCCATCATCAAGCACGATGCAACGGGAGTTTCATAACCCACGGTAAGGCTTCCCAAAGACAGGGTTGGGTTAAAGCTGATCAAGAAAGAAGCAGTGAAGGCTAGGTATGCAACCTTTGTTTTACTGATTGTGTTAGTTAAGAAGTAAGTGGAATATGCAAAAAATAACGATTGAATGATGCTGAGCATATAAAGGAATTTTGTAATCGAAATTGCGGCAAATGGCCAAATTAGCAATGGATAGCCAGCAGGCCAATAAGTCAATTTCTCTTCAGTTGAAAAGAAACCTTGGTTAAGCAGGCCATCTACGCCTTTTAAGTAATTCTCGCCATCCGCGCCTAGCCAGCCACCGGCTTGAACGTTAAAGATAATTATTAGTTTTATAAGAAAAGCGATAACCGGAAATGCGATTAGATAACGGTTAATTTTTATAGCAGATTTGTTGGCCTGAGCAGCTGGCTTCCTATTTTTGATTTGCTTAGCCATTTCGCATCTCCTCTAATCCTTTACTTACTTCTTCATTTCTAGAGCAACATCATCAATAATATTATCTAGCGTGTTCGCTGGCGCCCATCCGATGCTGTTTTTTATCTTGGTTATATCTGGCACGCGGCGTTGCATATCTTCAAAGGTTGACGGGTATGCGTCTTCGTATGGGGTGTAGGTAATCGTTGAAGTTGATTTTGTGCGCTCAATGATCTTGTCGGCTAGCTGCTTGATAGTAGTTTCGCCAACGCCGCCGATGTTATAGACCTGACCGATTGTGGAGTCTGTTTTGGCAATGGTCAAGATTGCCTTGACTGCATCTTGTACGTGGCAGAAAACTCGGGATTGGGTGCCATCGCCATAGATTGTGATGGGTTCGTTTTTGATTGCAGATTGGATAAAGCGTGGGACGACCATTCCGTAGCGACCGGTTTGACGTGGGCCGACGGTGTTAAAGAGGCGCACGGTGGTGACTTTAAGTTGTTTGGTTAGAAATAGTGCATGGGCGATGGCTTCTTCAAGCGCTTTGGCATCGGAGTAAGTCCAGCGGATCTTTTGTGGGGCACCGACTACGCGATCTGATTCTTCGTTAAGTGGTTGGTTGGGGTTCTTGCCATAAATTTCGGATGTGCTGGCGATGATGATGCGCTTGTTTAATTTGGTTGCGGCATTTAGTACGACTTCAGAGCCCGTGAAGTTTGTCGATACTGATTCGATTGGGTTTTCTAGGATTGTGTTAACGCCCAAGGCTGCGGCCATGTGAAGAACTAGGTCGGCTGGGGCCATTATTTTTTCGACTAAGGCGGCGTCTCGGATATCGCCTTGGTGGATTTCGATTTCATCTTTTATGTGGGCGATATTGGCTCTAGAACCTGTGGATATGTTGTCCAGGATTGAAACCTTGTGGCCATCTTTAAGCAGGGCATCACAGAGGTGAGAGCCGATAAAACCGGCGCCACCGGTGATGAAAACGCGCATGGGCGCAAGTCTATCGGGGCACCTGTCGTTCTTTCGCGGTTGGCTCTCTGTCGCGGCTCAGATAACTCACAGATAGATAGGGCAGGCTTTGGCTATGAAAACGCCTGCGACCTTTCGCAAATATTCATCGGCCGGCACTGATTGGGCGGCGTGGATGTTGGGTATTGGTTTGGGACTGACGCTGGCGTTGCAGGCAACGACGATGCGCCATAGCGATCTGACATCTGTTTATGCCTTGGTTGCATCGATATCGCGATTGGCTGCGCTGACCGGTACTTACTTTGCAATCGTTGGTATTTTCTTGGTGGCGCGAATTCCTTGGGTGGAACGTGGTGTGGGCCATGATCGTTTGGTTACTTGGCATCGCAAGCTTGGGCCATGGAGCCTTTATCTAATTGGTTTTCATGTGATGTTTATTATTTTGAGTTTTGCTGGGCAAGACCATGTGGCGTTGGCTGTGGAATTGTGGCGGATGCTCGGTAATTTCGAATGGATGTGGTGGGCGCTAGCTGGGTTTGTTTTGATGGTGATGGCAGGTGTTACCTCATATAAGAAGGCGCGCGCCAAGATGAGTTATGAAACATGGTGGATCATCCATGTTTATACATACATTGCAGTTGCGGCATCTTTTATGCACCAAGTAATTAACGGACAGATGTTTATCGACCATCCGTTAAATCGTGCGTATTGGACTTTTCTATATGTTGCGATGGCCTTTGCAATTATCTGGTGGCGAATTGGTATTCCGCTGGGGCGCTCGCTGCGGCATAACTTGCGGGTGGATAAAGTTGTGGTGGAAGGACCGGGTGTCATCTCGGTTGTGATGAAGGGGCGCAAGCTAACTGAACTTGCGGCAGAAGGCGGACAATTCTTTGGTTGGCGCTTTGCGGCTAAGGGACATTTCTTAATGTCACATCCTTATTCTTTATCTGCAGCCCCTACTGCGCATTTCTTGCGTATCACCGTTAAAGATTTAGGTGATCATTCAAGGTCGCTGGCCTTTTTAAAGTCTGGTGTGCGCGTCTTTGTGGAAGGCCCATATGGCGCCTTTACGGCAGGGCGGGCAACGATGCCGCATGTGGTGATGATTGGTGGCGGTGTGGGAATTACCCCGATTCGCGCGTTGATGGATGAGTTTAAAAATGGCGTGAAGATGGATGTTATCTATCGCGTATCGCGCAAAGAAGATTTGGTTTTAAAGGATGAACTTGATTACTTGGAATACCATTCAAATGGATCGATCCAGGTGCATTATTTAATTGGTTCGCGTAAAGAACATCCGATGGATGCGAAATCGTTAAAGGCGCTGATTCCGCGCTTTTCTGATTCAGATATCTATATCTGTGGCCCTGGGCCGCTGGTTGAATCGGTGAAGGCTGCTGCAGATGACCTTGGTGTGCCGAAGAATCGGTTCCATGATGAGGCATTTGCCTTCCATAGCGAATAAGTCGCAGCCCAAGTTGGGGCAGCGTTAAGAGTTTTCACAGATAGGTGAGGGAAGGTACGGATATGAAACGCGCGTTATTGATTGCAACCGGCACCGTCGGTGGGCTGGGCGCTGTCTTGGCCGTGACTCCTCCGCAATTTACTTCTACACAAAGTTCGCCAATGGCGTTGCCTGGAACATCTTCTACACCGGCCGCACCTGCTTCGACTCCAGCTGCAACACAGAGCGTTACGCCATCTGCAACTGCAACAGCTGCTGCGACGAAGAGCGCGGCAGCAAAGCCAACAAAGAAGAGTTCAACCAAGAGTTCTGCGGCAACGAAAGCCGCAGCAGTTAATTCAACGCAATCACAGACACCGGTTGCGCAGACACCATCGGCAACACCAACTCCGACGCAGACAAAAGCATCTGCAACACCTGTTACTAAGTCAGCTTCAGGGACTTTTATCGGTGATTCTGTAAATGTGCGTTATGGCTTTGTGCAGGTAAAGATCACAGTGGAAAATGGCAAGATAACTGATGCGCAGGCAGTTCAGGCACCTACTGGACGTAATGATCGCTGGACACAGATGGCGGTTCCGATCTTGCGCCAACAGACTTTGCAGGCGCAATCAGCACGTATCAATGGCGCATCTGGTGCATCTTTTACTTCATACGGTTGGTACACATCGTTGGTCAGCGCGCTGGCAAAGGCGGGGATGTAAGTTAGCTTCGTGGTTCGCAAACGATATGAAATACACGTTTGGGGCACCGTTCTCTTTTTAGATGTGGGATCTTCGGCGCTGTCGGAAGCTGCGATGGATGCGGCCGTTGAAGGCGTTAAGCAATTTGTTTATGGCGTTGATGAGGATTTCTCAACCTATAAAGATGGCTCGTTTGTATCAAAGCTGCGCCGTGGGGAAATTTCGATTGATGATTGCCCCGCCGATGTTGAAGAGGTTTGGGGTTTGTGTGCGATTGCGCGCGATTTAACTGATGGCGCATTTGATCCGTGGGCAGTTGCTGGTGGCTTTGATCCATCGGGTTATGTAAAAGGTTGGGCGGCAGATCGGGTGGCGCAGATTTTGCTGGACGCTGGTTGTGAACATATTCAGGTAAATGCAGCGGGGGATTTAACGCTGCGCGGTGGGATAAATGAAAAGGGCGTGGTTTGGCCATGGAAGATCGGTGTTGTAAATCCTGATAACCGCCAAGAAGTCTTGCGAATATTTGAGATTAACTATGGTGCGATTGCAACTAGCGGTACATACGAACGTGGTGCGCATATCTTTGATCCGGCCACGGGCACGATTGCAATTGGAGCAAAGTCAGCGACGGTATTGGGGCCAGATGGTGGTTTAACCGATGCGCTGGCGACGGCGTTGATGGTTTCAGGTGAAGATGGTGCGGTTTGGTTTGCGCAGCCCGAATTAGCCGAATACTCGGCATGGGTTATCGATCGCAATAGCGGTGGAGCTTGGGGCGTTGGACCTGCAATTACTAACTAATTTTATTTAGCAGAGCCACTTCATCGTTAGTTAGTTCAACGATCTGCATGATCTCGTGCAGTTGTTCAACGGTACGCGCTGAAGCAATTGGTGTGCTGACCTGAGGGTTGGCACGTAACCAAGCAAGAGCAACTGCAGAGATTGAAGAATTATGAGCTTTAGCAATTTTATCTAGCGCTTCTATTACGGCATAACCTTTATCGGATTGATAATCAGTGACACCACCAGCGCGGATTGAATCGACTGTTACACCAGGGCGATATTTACCAGTTAGAAATCCGCGGGCAAGACCATAGAAAGGAAGTGCTGAGAGGTTATTTCTCTTTAATACATTTTGCTGTTCGGATTCAAAAGGGTTGCGCTCCATCAAGTTATATTGATCTTGCAAACAGATGTATTTAGGCAAGTTTTCTTTTGTTGCGATATCGAGCGCTTCTTGCAAACGGGCGCCGGTGTGTTGGGATGCACCGATATAACGGATCTTTCCTTCAGTAATCAATGTTTGATATGCGCCCAAGGTTTCGGCGATTGGAACATCTTTATCGTCGTGGTGAGAATAATAAAGATCTATGTGGTCGGTTTGTAAACGCTTCAATGAATCGTTGCAAGCAGCGATGATATTTTCGGGGCGCAATCCAGGTCGGGTCGAAAGCTTGGCGACTTTGGTTGCAATCACAAGTGAATGGCGGTTGCCGCGTGATTTCATCCAGTTGCCGATAATAGTTTCGGATTCGCCGCCGACGTTGCCATCGACCCATTCGGAGTAAACATCTGCGGTGTCGATGAAGTTACCGCCGGATGCTGTGAAGGCATCTAAAACCCCTTGAGATTGGCTCTCATCGGCGCTCCAGCCGAAGACATTGCCACCCAGGCAAAGTGGAAAGACTTCAAGATTGGTCCCTACAATTTTGATCATGTGCTGAGTGTAGGGATTAACGGTTATAAGTGCGCTTGGCTGCAGTAAATGCGGTAAATCCAGAGATAGAAGTTATTGAAGTATTTAATTCGACACTCAAAGTTCCATCTGTATTTACTTGCAGCGCAACTACTCCCTTTTCTGATCCTGTAATTACGGTGTAACCCACTGGCCATGGGGCCATGCTTCCTGGTGGATTTGCGGCAACTCCGGAAGGTGGGGTGTAAGACAATTGTGCGAGCTTGTATACAACCATTCCACTAGATGCGGTGAGTTTATCTGGCGCAACTTGACCAGGTGCTACTACTAACGCTGCTTGATCTGCATCACCATTTGGATCTTTCCACCAACCAGATGAGAAGACCCACGCCTTTGTATCGACTTGATGTGGCGCGATTGCAAGATGGCTCCATGAGTAATCGTTCTTCCCCGGAACTGAGCCGCTACCGATCATCGTGGCTGCATTTTCGTAATCGCTATTTAATCGGCCGGCGTAACCATTTGTTCCGGCAAGGAACCAGTTGCCAGATGCGGTACCGGCGATATCGTGATCGATTTTTCCAACGCGAGGAGAACTTGTCTTTTGTAGTTGGGCCTCCATCGCACTTCTTATCTCACTTGAGAAAAATGGCAGATAGTCAGCCGTGTATGGCTTCCAGGTATCTAAAGTCAGATAGGCCTGAGGATTTTGGAAACCAGATAGCCAGGTTGTTCCGTCGAAGACATTGAAATCGAGCATGGTCTCGCCTTGGCGCCCAAACTCTTCTCCCGCTTTTATCTTTACGTTGGTTTTCAAGTAACCCGAGCTACTTGCTTGCGATGCAAGTGATGCCAATACCCCAGTTACCTTATTCATAACCATGTATACCGAATAGAGATTACATCCATGGTTTATGACAACACGGTAAGAATTAGGTGCCCCAAGATTTGAAAGTTCAGTTATCACACCATCTGCCGGGGCTGTAACAGGGATGTAATCGGCTGCGGTTAATTGAGATGACGACTTGGATAGCGGTTTAGATCCTAAGTAAGCGTGATCAATCGGAGTTACGTGACCTCCCACCATTAAACCGTAAGGAATGGAAGGCGCTAATTGATCAAGGGGGAGCACAGGGGAAGTGAATTTAATTGAAGATGGTGAACAAGTCGGCTCAGCTCCATTTGGGCTGCCAAGTATTTGGGCAAGCGTTGGGTACCAATCTGGTCGAGATGTGTAACCGCTAGTTGGAGTTTTTGGAACATCACTTGCCAAGACGTAACTGACTTTTCCATTTTTACAAATAGCGGTCATGATTCCATTCCAACCAATATCGCCATTTTTGCTACATGAAGAACCAAGCTGGCCTAATTTAAATCCGGCGCTCTGATTATTTCCGCCGCCACCGCCGCCACCACCGCCACCACCACCGGAACCTGATCCGCCACCGGAACCTGATCCGCTGCCAGAACCACTGCTTTGTTGCTCTTGTGGTCGCCATGAACTCTTTCCATCGCCACCTTTTGTGCAATACAGAGTTGTTCCACTTGCACTCTTTGCCGGCGCACTTCCTTCAGTGCAGAGGAATCCTTCGGTCACATTTGCAGAAGCTGCAGGTTTTGCTTCGGGCTTGGCTGATGCAACTCCTGCATCCCAAACCAACTTGGCTCCTTTTTTAATGCAGGTAAAAGTTTTGTTTGAGTAATTAACTTTTTGATTTAGCTTTGAACAAGCACCACCGGCCTTTGGATTGGCTGCTTGCGCCCCTGGAGCGCTAATTAGTGAGATTGATGCGGCAAGTACCAAGGCGAGGGCTTTTTTCATGGAAAGAAGGTACATCTGGGTCTAGGGGGATGCCTAGAGGTGCACGGTGAAAAATTGGTGAATTGATCAGATGAACCCCTAACCTTGGCCCATGGTTGAAACTACGGGTGGCTTCACAAGCGCAGGCCTTGAGCGCGAAGCTACGGCTCTGGTTTTGCCCTCGCTGACACAGGCGCAAGCAATTGAAATTGGTGAGATCGCTTTTGCAAAGGCGACTGAACGGGCTCTGCCGATCATTGTGGAAGTTCGAATGGGCGAATGGACTGTATTTAAAGTTGCGATGACTGGTTCAAAGCCAGATAACGATTCTTGGGTGGCGCGTAAAGCGCGCGTTGTTTTGGCAACAGGTAAGTCAACAATTTATGAACGTGTATCTGCTGAAGAACGTGGCGTTGATTGGCATAAAGAGACCGGTTTGAGTGAAGAGCTCCATGCAATTCATGGTGGTGGCTTGGCGCTTAATGTTGCAGGTCACGGACTTGCGGGGATTTTATTAATTAGCGGTCTGCCACAAGTTGAAGATCATTTATTGGGCGTTGAGGTAATTACAGAATATTTGGCGCGCCAAGGAGAGAACGCATGAGCATCTGGGTTTGTGGTGAAGTATTAATTGATTTATTGCCAGGTGAACCAGAGCGCAGAGCCGTTGTTGGCGGAGGACCGGCAAATACTGCAAAGGCGCTGGCGCGGCTTGGACACGATGTGCAGTTCATCGATGGAATTTCAACTGACGATTACGGTGTTAAGGCGCGAGCAGAACTTTTAACGGATGAAGTTAAATTAGATCTGGCTTTGACCAGTGATAAACCAACTTGTTTAGCAATTGTTACTTTAGCTGCTGATCGCAAAGCTAGTTATGAATTTAAAATAGATGGCACCGCAACTTTTGATTTTGGCTTGAATTGGTTGCCGGATCCTTCAGTGCACAAGCCAAGCGTGCTTCATATCGGCACTTTGGTAACGATTGTTGAGCCTGGTGCATCGGTTCTCTATGACTGGGCGCTGCAGGTGGCTGAATTTGCACCGATTGTCTTTGATCCAAATATTCGCCCATCTGTAATGGGAGATCGCGATCGATATCAAGCAGCCGTTGAGAAATGGGCCGCAATTTCAAGCGTGATCAAGGTCAGCGATGATGATTTAGCTTGGCTGTATCCGGATCAACCATTTGAAGAAATTGCCAAACGATGGGTGGCAGATGGTGCGGCTTTGGTAGTTGTCACGCGCGGAGTTAACGGTTCAATTGGATATACCGAAAATAGCCGCGAAGAAGCCCATGGTGTGAAGATTGATTTAGCTGACACTGTCGGTGCCGGTGACACAGTCGGTGCGATCATCATTGAAGCGATGATTCAAGATGGAATTTTATCTCTGCAAGGAGATGGCTTAAAGAAGGTTCTTGATCGTGCCGCTGCAGCTGCAGCAATTACATGTTCTCGTGCAGGTGCGCAACCGCCATATAAGCACGAGCTAGCAAAGTTATAAGTAGGCGCCATGCAATATATCGATGATGCAGAATTTCAAATCGCAATTGATTTAGATAACGGTGCGCGTATCTCATCGATTACTTGGCGCGATATGCAATTTACTGTTCCGTATCGCGGCGAACCTGGAACACATGGTTGGTATGCGATGGGGCCATGGGCTGGGCGCATCCGCGATGGAATTTTGCACGGACCAGATGGTGAAGATATTCAACTACCAACCAATGTGATTCCACCGCATGCAATTCATGGTTATGGCTTTACATCTTCTTGGCAAGAAATTGGTCCGGGGCGTTCGCTCTTGCATTTACCAAAGCCTTATGGCGGAGCAACTATCGAACAAACTATTGAAGTTTTAGATGATGCGGTTCGCTGGTCACTTGAATACGACCCAGGCGATTGCAAATTACCGGCATGGATAGGAATGCATCCATGGTTTCCACGCGATTTAGATCGTGGCGGCAGCGCAGAAATTGAGTTCAAGGCTGCGAAGATGTTAAAGCGCGATCAAGATGGCATACCAAGCGGGGAATATGTGCCGCAGCCTCCAGGGCCTTGGGATGATGCCTTTACAGAAGTACAGGGCATTCCGGCCATTGTTTGGGAAGATTGCGCGCGTATTTCAATTGAATCTGATGCGCCATGGTGGGTTGTCTATAACGAAGATTCTGATGGTGTTTGTGTTGAGCCACAGACCGCACCGCCTGATGCGCAGAATTTAGGAATTACTGGCGAGCATTACATCGAAGCTCTATTTGTATTTACTGAAGAATAAAAGGATTGGTAAATGTCGAAGGTAATTGATCGCGCGCACCTTGCTGCGCTTCGCAAAATAGAAGAAGAGCGCTTTTTGACCAACCATAAAAAAAGTGGTGAAGCATTTACTGATTCACAAAAAGTGATGCACGAAGGTGTTCCGATGTCATGGATGGCTAAATGGCCAGGTGCGCATCCAGTTTTCGTAAAGGAAGCAAAGGGCGCCAAGTTCACCGATATCGATGGCAATAGCTATATTGATTTTTGTTTAGGCGATACCGGTTCGATGACTGGCCATTCACCTGATGCGACTATTGCGGCGATCAAGCGCCAAGCAGAGATTGGTATTACTTCGATGTTGCCGACTTTGGATGCTGCTGTTGTATCGAAAGAGCTAGCTGCGCGCTTTGGTCTGCCGAAGTGGCAATTTACAGTCACCGCAACTGATGCAAATCGCCACGTTATTCGTTACTGCCGCCTTATTACGGGCCGCAGCAAAATCATTGTTATCGATCGCTGTTATCACGGCAGCGTTGATGAAACCTTTGCAACGCTAGATGATGCAGGCAATACCGTTAAGCGCGAAGGCAATCTTGGTGCGCCAGTTGATTTGGCTGTTACAACCCGCGTTGTGGAATTTAATGATTTAGCCGGCATGGAAGCTGCGTTAAAGCATGGTGATGTGGCAGCAATCTTGATGGAACCTGCGATGACAAATGTGGGCATTGTTCTTCCTGAAGATGGCTATTTATATGCGGTTCAAGAGTTAGCTAAGAAATACGGCGCACTCTTAATCATTGATGAGACACATACGATCTCGGTTGGCCCTGGTGGAATGACGCTAGATCTTGGCCTTAAGCCTGATTTCTTAACGATTGGTAAGGCAATTGCTGGCGGTATTCCAGTTGGCACATTTGGAATGACTGAAGATGTGGCTAATTCAATTAAGAAACTTGTGGAGCTAGAAATCATCGATACAGGTGGAATCGGCAGCACCTTGGCTGGAAATGCCATGTCACTTGCGGCAATGCGCGCGACCTTAAATGAAGTGTTAACGGCAGATGCTTTTAAATCGATGATCGCACTTGGTGATCGTTGGAGCAATGGCGTTGATGCGGCGATTGCTGAATTCGATTTGGATTGGCATTGCAATCGATTAGGTGCACGTGGGGAATACATCTTCAAAGGAAAAGCACCACGTACTGGGCGTGAAGCTGCCGAATCTGGTGACTTTGAACTCGAGCAATATATTCACTTGCGTTTATTAAACGATGGCTTCTTGCTGACGCCATTTCACAATATGGCGCTGATGTCACCGGCAACCACAGCAGCTGATGTTGATGCTCATACTGCGGCATTTCGCGCCATGTGCGCTGACTTGGTGGGTTAGCCCTAGGTAAATTGCCTTACTGAAGTTATATTTGCCGAATGAAACGTGCGCTGGCTGTAACGCTGACTATTTTAATCACTGGACTTAGTCCATCATTTACAAGTGCAGCCGGTGTTATAGATGAGCAATATTCGATTAACCAAAGTGGTGCTCAACCCGACAAAGTGGGAGTACTTTTTGAAGAAAATGTAGACACATTACGAATGCCGTCACTCCTTTACAGCTACACGGCGTCTAATGGAAAGTCACCAAGTGTTGTTTCATATTGCAGTGGGCTAAACGACCCAAAATGTTCTTCAGCCGAATTTATGAAATATTACGCGCTTATGCCGCCATGTAAATCCGCTACTGAAGTGGATTGCATCGAAAGCATTTATGCAGTCGCTCCAGGCTCTCCGGCGCGCATTAAAGGAGTTTATAAGGAATCAATTCCTGAGAAAGTTGCGAATCCTTTTACGGCAGATCCTGATAATGGCTTACCGCAAGGCTCAGTGTCTGGGGTCTGGGAAATTCCCAACATAAATCATGGCGGAGGCACAACTAATTTTGTTGGGATAGTTTCTCGAGTTGGTTCTTTGAAACGCAATGGTACGAATTGGATTGCACAGCCACCGGGGTCAGACCCATGGGGTGGTGGCGATTTCCGTGCAGCAATTTACCCAGTAAATATTGTTCGAGACTCTCGCTACAAAGCAAATATTTCAAGAATTATGCAACGACCCGACGGTTCTAATTCAATGGCGATTGATCATCCGAGCCAGCTACCGTTTGATGTCTGCGCAATTGTTGGTGATGGTGTTTGTGCTCTGCGACAAACTTTTCCTGAAGATATTAAGTTCGGAATGGTTATCAGATTCTCAAAAGTGATTAATGGCTGGATGCATGGGCGTATCGATTCTCCTGAAATTGATTATGAATTAACTAGTTATGGAACCCGAGTGGATATGAAGGGTCAATCGACTCGCGTTCCAATTGTTGCTGGTTGGGTGGATCCAAATTCCTTTACTACACAAGAAAAATCTAGGATTCAAGGTATACCTGTGGGTCAGTCAACTTACCCAGGAGCCAGCGGCGACTACTCGATGGAAATGTTGAATATGTGGGCGCGTGTTTTGAAAGATACAGCGACTGCAAATCCAACTCAATGGATTTTCTACAACCTTCCAGAACGAGATATCGAGGCGGCAAGCAGTTGTATCAAAAATTCAAAAACATTAGCTGGATTTGTCACCACGAATTCGACGACTTACACGGCAACCCCGCCTATTTATAATGTTCAAACGGGAACACTAGATTACAAAGTGGCGTCACCACACTACTTGGCTGATGGAAAAGTTTTTCAAGGCAAGTACAACTTATATATAGATTCTAAGGTCGCCCGTTGTATTTATAAATTTAGTAGCGCGCCAATTTCAGCAACCGTAAGCGTAACTTCTTCGGACGGCGGACAACAATCTGTAGCAACGACAGTTGTGAATGAAACTAATGGTTGGCTACATTTAAGTGCAGCTGGCTTCACCTTCTCTTCACCAACTTTGAAAGTTAAGCTAACTCAAGACGCTAATGCTGTAGCCGCTTCTCCTACACCTACTCCAGCAGCCGGTGATGATCTGCTTTCACAAAAAGTTTCAGCACCGATTGTCAAGAAATTAACCATCACCTGCGTTAAAGGCAAGGTAACAAAAAAGGTCAGTGCTGTTTCACCTAAGTGTCCTGCGGGATATAAGAAGAAGGCTTAGTTAAAACCTAAACTTGTATAGAGCGCTAAACCTTTTTCGTTATCGGCATCGACATATAACATCGCTTGCTTTAGCCCTTTAGCAACGAGGTAATTTATAGCAGCTACTGATACTGCGCGGCCAATGCCTTGGTGGGCGTGATCGGGATCGACTCCGACGACATATAACTCGCCTACGGGATGCTGGTTTACAAAATCTTGATGGATCTTGGTCCAAACAAAACCAACTATTTCATCGCCTTTTGTAGCGAGGAAGAATCCGGTTGGATCAAACCAGTTTTCGGCCATGCGGTTTTCAAGATCTTGTAGCGCCCAATTGCCTTGATCGGGGTGGTTGGCAAAGATTTTATTATTTAGCGCAAGCCAGCGGTCTTTATCTTGTGTTGGGTTAAAGGTGCGGATTGTGTATTCGCGCTTTGTAGTTGGCAGCGGATCGGTAAGTGATCTGTGAATCTTTAAAATATGGCGCATTGCGGTTATACCCGCTCGGAAATTTGGCTCTCTTTACCGCCGTTTGGAAGTGTGAAGCGATAACCAACGTTACGTACTGTGCCGATGATGGATTCAAATTCTGGGCCGAGCTTGGAACGTAGGCGACGGATATGAACATCGACAGTGCGAGTTCCACCGAAGTAGTCATAGCCCCAAATTTCTTGCAGTAACTGTGCGCGAGTAAAGACGCGGCCTGGATGCTGGGCAAGATATTTAAGAAGTTCGAACTCTTTAAATGTTAAATCAAGTGAGCGACCTTTTATTTTGGCGGTGTAAGTACTTTCATCGATAACAACATCTCCAGTGCGAATTTCACCAGCGGTTGGATCGGCAGCAGTTAAGGCTGCAAGATGTGTACCGATGCAGATACGGATACGTGCATCTACTTCTGCAGGACCTGCAGTATCGAGAATTACATCATCGACGCCCCAGTCTGCACTCATTGCAGATAGGCCACCTTCGGTCGTTATTGCAATGACAGGTGCGCCAACACCGGTTGAGGTAAGTAAGCGCGTTAAATTCTTAGCTGCGGGCAGTTCGCGACGAGCATCTACAAAGACAATATCCATAACTGGTGAATCAATTAGCACGCTAGCTTCAGCGGGCATGATCTTTACAGTGTGTTGTAAAAGTGCGAGTGATGGCAGAACTTCCGCGCTGGCGCCATTGGTATTTGTAAGTAACAACACCTTGGCCATGGGATCTAGACTACCGTCGTGAAAACTTTCGTTCCACTCGTGATCGTGCTGATCGTTGCCACTGGCTTTGGGATCTGGTTTCAGCGCACCCGTGGGGAATTTCGCAAGAAGAAGACGGTAAATGGGCCAACTCTGACCGCAGCAATCGTTGGAACCGAACTCGGATCGCGCGCGACGATGGTCCAGTTCTCATCGGCTTTCTGCACACCATGCCGGGCCACCAAGGCGCTGCTGCAAGATATGGTCAAGACGATGCCGGATGTTCGATATGCCCATATCGATGCTGAATCTCATCTAGAGCTAGTTCGTGAATTAAATGTCTTATCAACGCCAACGACCTTGTTCTTAAATGCAGCAGGAGTTGAAGTTGGCCGAGCGATGGGAACACCAAAGCGCGCTCAAGTTCACGCTGCGCTCGCTGCTATTAGCTAACTCAGGCAGTTGCGAATTTATTGCAATTAGTCTTTTGCCTTGTCCCACTTTATTCTTTAGCCATGCAACGCATTCAAACCAGTTACTTCACAAAGCGCCGTGTGCTTGATTACGGTCGCTTAACTGGCGCTATGTGTCGTGCTTAGTTTGCAACTTAAAAACTAATTCAACGACCCATAAGTGAAGGAAATAAAATGACAGTATCGATAGATGCCAGAGGACCACGATGGTCTGCGGCGATCACAACAGTTGTCCTAGCAACTGCTCTTGTGACATCTAACGTTTGGATAATTGCTTTTCAGGCAATTGTCTTTGCCATCGGAGCACTTCGTGGACCGCAGTTCACACCGTATGCACTTATTTTTAAATCCTTAATTAAGCCACGTTTGAAGTCACCGGTGACTTTCGAAGATGTTCGCCCGCCGCAGTTTGCCCAGGCGGTTGGACTCGGCTTTGCACTCGTTGCGGTTATTGCATCTGTTACTGGGGCCGGTGGGGTCTTTACAGTTGCAGTCGCCTTTGCACTTGCTGCCGCATTTTTAAATGCAGCATTTAATTTCTGCTTGGGTTGCCAGATGTATTTGCTCATCTTGCGCGCACGCACAGCTAAGTAATTCGCTTTATCCCCTTTATTAAACCCAAAATATCTAAGTAATTAGGAGAGAAAATGTCACGTGAAACATCACTAGTCAGCGCCGATTGGGTCGCTGAGAACGTTAATAATCCAAAGGTAGTAATCGTGGAAGTCGATGAAGACACCACTTTGTATGAGCAAGGCCATATCGAGAACGCGATCACATTCCACTGGCGCGATGATCTACAAGATGGCTTGATTCGCGACCTGATCTCAAAGGAGAAGTTTGAAGCGCTTCTTTCAAAATCAGGAATCTCTAATGACTCAACCGTGATCTTGTATGGCGGCAATAACAACTGGTTTGCAACCTATGCCTTCTGGTATTTCAAGGTTTATGGCCACCAAGATGTTCGATTGCTAGATGGCGGACGCAAGCGTTGGGAACTCGATGCTCGCCCATTCGTAACTGCTGTTCCAACTCGCACCGCAACTCGTTATGTTGCTAAAGAGCGCGATAACTCAATTCGCGCATATCGCGATGAAGTTATCGCAGCAATTGGCACGCTAAATATCGTAGATGTTCGTTCTCCTGCCGAATTCAGTGGCGAACTCGCAGCACCTGCACATTTGCCACAAGAACAAGGTCAGATCAAGGGACATATTCCAACTGCCAAGAACATTCCTTGGTCAAAGGCTGCCAATGAAGATGGCACCTTTAAGACAGATTCAGAGCTAAAAGATCTTTACGTCGGTGCCGGTGTTGATCTTGCAAAAGACACCATCGCGTATTGCCGTATTGGAGAACGTTCTGCGTTCTCTTGGTTCGTGCTGCATGAACTTCTTGGCGTTGCCAACGTTAAGAATTACGACGGGTCATGGACTGAATACGGTTCACTCGTTGGTGTACCAGTAGCTGTAGGAGCGTAAGTTGAAGACCTGCGGTGCAACTCCTGGTGGTCCATCACTCGATGGCATTGACGTTACAACACAAACAATCATCCAAGGTGTTGTACTCAGGGACGGGGACGACGGAGTACCAAACGGCACTCCAGTCGGTAGCGCACATGTCCGTTTGTTAGATCGCGACGGAGAATTCACCGCAGAGCTTCCAACTAATTCGCAAGGACAGTTTCGTTTCTTCGCCGCACCTGGATCTTGGACTCTCGTAGTTCAAGCGCCAGGTGTGCGCGTGGAACAGCAGATCACCGCAGCGCAAGGCGTTCCTGCCGATCTCGTCATTTCACTTTAAAGGTAGGCTTAACCCATGGCTGACCAACATGAACTCCGCGATAAGGGCTTGCGCTTAACTCCACAGCGCGAACTGGTTTTATCTGCCGTGCGCGAACTCGGTCATGCAACACCGGAAGAAGTTGCGGAAAAGGTACGTGCAACTCACCCTGGTATCAATCTTTCAACGGTTTATCGCAACTTAGAAACACTTGAAAACGTTGGCCTTGTGCAGCACACGCACTTGGGCCATGGCGGTGCGACTTATCACGCAGCCGAAGAGCTCACTCATTTACATTTAGTCTGCAGCGATTGTGGCTCTGTTGGAGATGCGCCAATAAATGCGGCGGCAAACTTTGTACAAAATTTAGCCGATGATTATGGCTTTAAAACCGATGTCACTCACTTTGCAGTTTATGGGTTATGCGCTGCGTGCGTTAAGTAAATATGACTGCAGTATTTGTAGAAGATGGCGTCGACAAGGGCGCCATTTGGCATTTTGGTGAACCCAATAAAGAACAGAAAGCTCTGCTGGAAGGTAAAGCTTGGGCTGATCTCTCCCACCTAAACATCATCGCCGTATCTGGCGCCGATCGTCTGAAATGGTTACACGATTTAACAACTCAACATTTATCTGAACTTGGCGTTGGGCAATGGAGTTCAGCTCTGATCTTGGATCCACAAGGCCATGTCGAATATCAATTTAATTTGGTAGATGATGGCGAAACCAGCTGGTTGGTAATTGATCCGGGCTATATCGAAAATTTGGTTACATATTTGCAGAAGATGAAATTTATGTTGCGCGTTGATGTGCGCGATGCTTCAAATGAATTTGTTGTCTTGCGCGCACCAGGTACAGCAAATGAAATTGGCGGACCATTTGCGCTGGTTCCGCGTTCTGAATTAAAAGAGATGCAGGAAACTTTTGGGGCAACTGCGATGCAGGTTGGAACTTGGGCACTTGATGCAGAACGAGTTGCCGCAGGTCGCCCACGCATTGGCTTTGATACCGATCACAAATCAATTCCCAACGAACTTGGTGTTCTTAATAAATCAGTACATATGAATAAGGGTTGTTATCGCGGCCAAGAAACTGTGGCGAAGATATTTAATTTAGGAAATCCACCGCGGCGTTTAGTTATGTTGCATTTAGATGGCAGCCAAGTCATCATGCCTGCACCAGGTACACCGGTTATGAATGGTGAAATTCAAGTTGGTTTCCTCGGCACAGTTGCCCGCCATTTTGAATTAGGGCCAATTGCGCTAGCCGTTGTAAAGCGCACTACCCCAGTAGATGCGCAGTTAACGGTTGCAGATGTGGCCGCATCGCAACAAGTGATTGTTCCCGCATAAATGGCCACGATTGCGCAAGGTTTGGTTGTCGCTTTGGCAATGCTGGCGATCATGTGGACGGTAACTAAGCTCTAAAGCCTTAGGATTAAGGCGTGGAAATCCTTAGCGCCGTGCTGCTTGGAGTTATCTCTCTAATTATTGGTGTGGCGTTATTGATTTACGGATTTCGTGGTCGTCGCCAATCACAGGCACGTGATGCGCGAACATATCGAAGGGGCAGACTCTAAGTGGTCTTTACAATTCCAGAAGGTTTGCATCCAGATCTAAATCCCTTGGCATGGATGGTTGGCACTTGGCGGGGCAAAGGTCGCGGGGATTACCCAACGATTGAAAGCTTTGAATTTGCCCATGAAGTTGTCTTTAACCACGATGGTCGCCCCTTTTTAAATTATTACTCACGTTCTTGGATCATCGATAAAGATGGTGAAATTATTCGCCCGGCAGGATCTGAAACAGGTTTCTGGCGAGTTAAACCAAATAACGTTCTGGAAGTTGTGATCGCACATAACACTGGAATTGCTGAAGGTTGGGTGGGACAGTTTGATGGTCCCAAGATTCAACTAGTAATGGATCAAGGTTATTCAGCGCCGTCAGCGAAGATTGTTACAGCCGGCGTGCGTTTATATGGTTTGGTTGCAGGCGAACTCTTCTTTGCTTATGACATGGCAGCTGAAGGACAAGAACTGCAAGCACACATCTGGTCATCGCTAGAAAGACAGAGCGATTAATGTTTAAAGATGCGGTCTTAGCCGAATACGTTCGCGATGGCGTTGTTGAATCTGAACATCGTGGATTTCTTGCAGTATTAAACGCTGATGGCGCACTGATTAAATCACTGGGTGATATCGATACCAAGATTTTTCCGCGTTCAACTGTCAAATGCGCCCAAGCATCTGCAATGGTGCGTAGCGGATTGGTTTTAGAGCCACGTTTGCTGGCGCTGGCGCAATCTAGCCATTCAGGTGCTGCGATGCATATGGATGGCGCGCGTGAGATTTTGGCATCAGTTGGTTTAGATGAAAGCGCTCTGCAATGTGCAACAGATCGCCCGCTAGGAGATGCAGAACGTCGCGCCTGGGGCGATAGAGAACCGGCCCAAATTGCCATGAACTGCAGCGGAAAACATGCGGCGATGCTGGCAACCTGTGTTAAAAATAGTTGGCCGATTGAAAGTTATTTAGATGCAAACCACCCGTTGCAGTTGGCAATCAAGAAAGAGTTAGAAGATTTAGCTGGTGAGGTGATCACACTTACTTCAACCGATGGTTGTGGTGCGCCTCTTTTCTTGATTTCAGTAATTGGTTTAACTCGTACAATTCGTGCAATAACGCTTTCATCTGATCCAGTACATCAAAGCGTAATGAGCGCAGCGCGTGCTTTCCCGGAAATGGTCGGTGGAGTTGGTCGCCATAACACCGAGATGATGCAGCAAGTACCTGGGTTATTTATGAAAGATGGGGCTGAAGCGGTAAATGTGGGCTCACTTGCAGATGGGCGTTCATTTGTATTTAAAGTAAGCGATGGATCACTGCGCGCATTTCGCACCATTGTTCATGCCTGTTTAAAAGATTTTGGTATCGATACAGCGCTAACGCCTGAAAAAGTAATGGGCGGCCCGCGTGTAATTGGCACCATTCGCGCCACCATTTAATCGCGCGTACCATTACAACCATGAAACGCAGGGTGGCCATGTTGATGGTTCACACCTGCCCACTGGAGCAACCAGGTATTGGTGATGCTGGTGGAATGAATATTTATGTTGCCGAAAGTGCCGCGCGCATGGCAGCCCAAGGTGTGGAAGTAGATATCTTCACGCGCCGCGATCACTTAGCTCTACCTGAAGTTGTTCAATTATCTCCTGGTGTAAATGTCCATCACCTAGATGCCGGCCATGATCTGCATTGGACGAAAGAACAAGTTCCGGCGCACTTTAGCGAGTTAAGTGCTGAATTTAAGAAGGCTTTATCTGGTGATCGCCGATATGACTTAATCCATTCTCACTATTGGTTATCTGGAAAAGTCGCGATGCCGGTTGCTAAAGAGTTAAAGATGCCGCTGGTGCACACCATGCACACGATGGCGCGAGTTAAAAATTTAAATCTGGCCGAAGGTGAAATCCCAGAACCGATGATTCGCGTGCAGGGTGAGACTCAAATTGTTGCTGCAGCCAATGCGCTAACGGCAAATACCGATGCTGAAGCAGCCAGCCTAGTTTCGCTATATGAAGCCTGCCCCGACATTGTTCACGTTGTAACTCCGGGCGTTGATTTATATAACTTCACACCTGGTGCTGGCCGTCTGGCTGCGCGCAAGGTAATCGGAATCGATAGCGATGCCCATGTCATTACCTTTGTCGGACGTATCCAGCCACATAAAGGCCCCGAGTTATTGATTCGTGCCACCGCCGAACTCGTTTCACACTCACCACATCTACGTCCTAAATTGCGCGTCTTTATTGTGGGTGGCGCATCAGGGGCTAATGGCAGCGAAGTAGAACGATTAAAAGAGTTGGTTAGTTGGCTCGGAATAGATGATGTAATTTCATTTTCTCCACCTGTGCCACGCGCGGAATTGCCTAACTGGTACCGCGCAGCAGATTTAGTTTGCGTCCCAAGTTATTCCGAAAGTTTTGGCTTAGTTGCACTTGAAGCGCAAGCTTGTGGCACACCAGTTGTTGCTACTGCCGTGGGTGGACTTCGCACCGCTGTTGCAGATGGTATTTCTGGCGTATTAGTCGATGGTCATGATCCACGTGCCTGGTCATCTGTTCTTGCCCGTTTGCTGCAAGAGCCACAGCGCCGCGTACTGCTTTCGATGGGTGCGATCGAACATGCATCGCACTTCGGTTGGGATGCCACCGCCCGCGGCACGCTAGATATTTATGATCAAGTGCTAACCGAGGCTGCCCGCGTAAATAAGTCGATTGGTTAAGCTGTGGCGGCGATAGATCCGGCGATCGTGATTGAAGAATTTTTAGATTCGCATGATCTGGAATATGAAAGTAAAGATAACAACACTTTTTTAATTACCTTGCCAGGTGAGAAGAAATTGCAGACTCATTGCGCACTCATAATTGGCGATCATTCGCTCAGTATTAACGCATTTGTTATTCGCAAGCCGGATGAAAATGAAGCTGCGGTTCATGCTTGGTGCATGGCTAAGAACGCTGGAATGTATGGCATCGCCTTTGCTACTAATGAACTCGGAGATATCTTCCTAGTCGGCCGCTTGCCGCTTGCCGCTGTAACAGATCGCGAGATTGATCACTTGATCGGTGCGGTACTGCAATATTCGGATTCGTCATTTAATCCGCTACTGGAACTCGGATTTGCCAATGCGATCCGCCGCGAATGGGCGTGGCGGGTAAATCGTGGTGAATCTTTAGCAAATCTCGACGCCTTTGCGCATCTGATTTAAAGATATGCGCAACACATGGCAAGATAGGCGCTATGTCGAACTATGAATTAATCCTTCTGCGCCACGGTGAATCAGAATGGAATGCGAAGAACCTTTTCACTGGTTGGGTAGATGTTCGTTTATCTGCAGCAGGTGAAGCAGAAGCAGCCCGCGGCGGAAAGTTATTGTTAGATCGCAACTTGTTGCCAGATGTAGTTCATACATCTTTACTGCGCCGAGCAATTCATACTTCGCAATTAGCTCTTGATTCCTGCGATCGCCATTGGATTCCGGTCCGCCGGTCTTGGCGCTTAAATGAACGCCATTACGGCGCACTGCAAGGAAAAGTTAAGAAAGAGACGCTAGCTAAATATGGGGAAGAACAATTCAAGCTATGGCGCCGTTCATACGATGTGCCACCTCCACCGATTGAGGCCAATGACCCATATAGCCAAGCAAACGATGCGCGTTATGCAGATTTGGGCAAAGACCTGCCAGCAACAGAATGTCTAAAAGATGTGGTTGCACGCATGATGCCTTACTGGCAAGAATCAATAATTCCTGATCTTAAAGCTGGCAAGCGCGTGCTTGTTACCGCTCACGGAAATTCACTGCGCGCACTTGTGATGCACCTAGATGGTATTTCTGAATCAGATATTGCAGAACTTAATATTCCGACCGGAATTCCGTTGCTATATAACTTGGGCGCTGATTTTAAGCCGGTTAAAAAAGGCGGTGAGTACTTAGATCCAGATGCTGCAAAGGCTGCTATTGAAGCGGTTGCGAATCAGGGGAAGAAGTAGCCACAGGAGTAATTCCTGAAGTCACATTCTTGTATGCATCACGCTTGTCGCGGATAATTACTTCTGCAGTAACCATTCCGGCGCGAGCAAATCCAAGAGTTAGTTTTACGTGGCGACCAGCAACTGGTGAAACTCCAGTAAATACTGCTTTGACGTTGGCGCTTTCGCCTTCAAATCGTAGAGGTGCGTTCTGGTTTAGAGTTGTATCACCAGTAATTGTGGCCGTGCCACCACCAACTGCTATACCAAGTAATTTATCTGGCGCAGCGCCCTGATTAACAATAGTTCCGACGACAACAGCATCGCCAGTTTCGGTTGCAACAAGAAGTAGGTTCACAATTTTTATCGCACTGCCATTTTGAGTGATTATTTTTTCAACACCATCAGTTACTTGCTTAATATTTCGGGTTGCCGCGTTCTGGCCAGCACCACATGCAGTTAGCGATGTAGCAATTAATAGAGCGGTAATTGTTGTAATGGTGCGACGCATGGGGACATTCTCTCACGCGATTTAGGGCCATTTACCCCTGATTTATTGGGGTTTTCTGACCTCTAAATCGCTGGTAGAATTGTCTGTCTAGCGAAGGGCAACACATGACATTTAAGGTCGGCGAAACCGTTGTTTATCCCCATCACGGAGCAGCTCTAATCGAAGCGATTGAAACTCGCATCATCAAGGGCGAAGAGCGTACCTACCTAGTCTTGAAAGTTGCACAAGGAGATCTCACAGTCCGCGTTCCTGCAGATAATGTAGATCTTGTCGGAGTTCGCGATGTTGTCGATAGCGCCGGTCTTGACCGCGTATTTAGCGTCCTTCGCCAGCCATATACCGAAGAACCAACCAACTGGTCACGTCGTTACAAGGCCAATTTAGAAAAACTTGCCTCAGGAGATGTCATCAAGGTCGCCGAGGTCGTGCGCGATCTTTATCGTCGCGATCTAGATCGTGGCCTTTCTGCTGGTGAAAAGCGCATGCTCGCCAAGGCGAAGCAGATCCTTATCTCTGAGCTAGCTCTTGCCGAGCGCACAGATGAAGAAAAGGCTGCAACTCTCCTTGACGAGGTTCTCGCTTCTTAATCAACTCACCTAATCCATGATCGCCGCCATCATCGCTGCTGCAGGCAGTGGCGAAAGATTTGGTGCGGGGACTCCCAAAGCGTTAATTCAATTAGGTGATCGAACCCTAATAGAACATGCCGTTTCATCTATCTCGTCTGTCGCAGATCAAATAATTGTTACCGCACCTGCCGGATATGAAAAGCAAATTCAAACGCTAGTTGGCGATGGCATCATCGTTGTTACAGGTGGAGCAACGCGATCCGAAAGCGTTCGGATCGGTCTATCTAAAGTCTTATGCGAAGCAGAATACGTATTAATCCATGATGCTGCCCGCGCTTTGGCATCTCCTGCCTTGGCGCAGAGCGTTGTTGCAGCTCTAAAGAATGGAGATGTAGCAGTTGTTCCGGGCCTTGCTCAAACCGATACAGTAAAAGTTGTAAACGCAGATGGAATAGTAACTGCAACACCTGATCGCACATCAATGCGCAAGATTCAAACTCCCCAAGGTTTTACCTTTGGCCTGATCAATCAAGCTCATGCACAATCTGGTGAAGCAACTGATGATGCTGCACTTGTTGAATCACTTGGCAAGCCAGTTCGCGTGATTGAAGGCGAAGAACGGGCAATCAAAATTACAACACCATCTGATCTAGCAACTGCGCTGCAATTCTTAGGTCAATCACCAAACTTTAAAACTGGCGTTGGCGTTGATGCTCATCACTTCGAACCAGGTCGCCCACTTTGGTTAGCTGGTTTGTTATGGCCAGATCAAGATGGCGTTGAAGGACATTCCGATGGTGATGTTGCAGCACATGCAATTTGTGATGCTTTATTTGCAGCAAGTGGTTTAGGCGATCTGGGTTCCAACTTTGGAACAAATAAACCTGAATATGCCGGTGCATCTGGTGTCGCGTTATTGAAAGAGACTTTAGCTTTAGTTCACAAGAGCGGATATAAAATTTCACATGTATCAGTGCAAGTAATTGGCAATCGCCCCAAGATTGGTTCACGTCGTGTTGAAGCAATTGCTGCACTTTCTGCGGCTTTAGGTGGCGCAGAAGTCGCGCTACTTGCAACAACAACCGACGGAATGGGCTTAACCGGTGAAGGCAAGGGCATAGCCGCCATTGCATCAGCGCTGATTTATTCTAAATAACCCTTGCAAGATAGACTTAGCCAATGAGTTCGCTATCTTTATATGACACGCTAACGCGAACCACATCGGCATTTGTGCCGCTAAAGGATGGCCAAGTCGGAATCTATTTATGTGGAGCAACGGTGCAAGCCCCTCCTCATATTGGCCATATTCGCTCTGGCGTTAACTTCGATATTTTGCGCCGCTGGTTAACTAAATCTGGCTACAAAGTAACCTTTATTCGCAACGTCACCGATATCGATGACAAGATTTTGCATAAGGCAGTACATGAAAATGCTCCTTGGTGGGCAGTTGCCATGAAATATGAGCGCGCATTCTCAGATGCTTACGCTGCTTTAAATGTGCAGCCACCGACATATGAACCGCGTGCCACCGGGCATATAACTCAGATGATTGAGTTAATGGCTTTGTTAATTGAACGCGGTGCGGCATATGCGCCGGGCAATGGTGATGTTTATTTAGATGTGCGCAAGCTAAGTTCTTATCTAACGCTTTCTCGTCAAAAGCTAGATGATCTACAACCGGCTGCAGATGCTGATGAGACAAATAAGAAAGATCCACGCGATTTTGCCCTATGGAAAGCAGCAAAGCCAGGAGATCCATCATGGCCAACTCCGTGGGGTCCAGGCCGTCCGGGTTGGCACTTGGAATGCTCAGCGATGGCTAAGGCATATCTTGGTGAAGCATTTGATATTCATGGTGGCGGACTTGATCTGATCTTCCCGCACCACGAAAACGAGATCGCCCAATCAGAATCTGCTGGATATGCATTTGCTAAGCGCTGGATGCATAACGCTTGGGTTACCGCATCTGGTGAAAAGATGAGTAAGTCACTGGGAAATTCTCTGCAAGTAGCCGAATTGTTAAAGACGGTGCGCGGAATTGAATTACGTTGGTATCTCGGCAGCGCGCATTACCGTTCGATGCTCGAGTTCTCACACGAAGCACTTGCTGAATCTGCAACAGCCTTTCGCAGAATTGAAAGCTTTTTAACTCGCGTAACTGAAATTCTGGGAACGGCTCCAACGCCAGTTATTTCGCAAGGCTTTAGCGATGCCATGAACGATGATTTAGCGGTGCCAACTGCTTTGGCAGGCATATCTGAGGCGTTGCGCCTAGGAAATAGCGCAATCACTTCTGGTGATAAGGCAGTTATTTCTTCATCTGCCAATGAAATTCGCGGTGCACTTGAAGTACTTGGTTGCGATCCATTTGATCCCGCCTTTGCAACTTCTGGTGGCGCTGATTTAAATGGTGCACTCGATGGTGTTATCCAATTAGCGTTGGCACAACGTGCGGCAGCGCGCGATCGTAAAGATTTTGCAGCATCTGATCAGATTCGTGATGGACTTGCAGCACTTGGCATAATTATTGAAGACACAGCACAAGGACCACGTTGGTCTATCTCACAGATAAGCGAGAAGTAAATGGCCGGCTCTGCAAAACCTCGTGGCGCAGCTCGAACTAGTTCTAAAAAGGGACCAACTGGTGGAACCGGTGGAAAGAATAAGCGTCGCTTAGAAGGAAAAGGTCCAACGCCAAAGGCGGAAGATCGTCCGTATCACGCAGCTGCAAAACGAAAGAAGGCTGCCGAAAAGAAAGCAGCTCCACGTACTCGCACGGGTCGCAGTGAAAAGCCAAAGGGCGAAATTGTTTCAGGTCGTAATGCCGTACTTGAGGCACTTCGCGCTAGCGTTCCGGCAACTGAATTGATTGTGGCGCGCAGCATCGATGTTGATGATCGCGTTGCTGAATCACTACAACTTGCTTTGCATCATCAATTGCCAATTCGCGAAGTTCACCGCGCCGAAATTGAAGGCATCAGCGCAAATAGCCAAGGAATTATCTTGGCGATTAAGCCTTATCAATACTCTTCTTTCCAGGAGATAACAGAACGCGCTAACCACCCAATTTTAATTGTGGCACTCGATGGCGTGACAGATCCACGTAACCTTGGCGCAATTGTGCGAAGCGCGGCAGCATTTGGTGCTGCCGGTGTTGTTATGACCGAACGTCGCGCAGCTGCAATGACGGCATCTGCTTGGAAATCTTCCGCCGGTGCGGCAGCTCGTCTGCCGGTTGCGCAGGTAACCAATATGGCGCGCACCATCGAAGATGCGAAGAAAATAGGCTGTTTTGTTATCGGTTTAGATGGCGAATCAGATGAAACTTTGAGCGCAATGAAAGTTGCCAAGGAGAATGTAATGTTAGTTGTTGGTTCTGAAGGTAAAGGTTTATCGCGTTTAGTGCGCGAGAAGTGCGACTTGGTTGTATCAATTCCAATGCGCGCCACAACAGAATCACTTAACGCAAGCGTGGCAACATCGATTGCCTTGTTCTGGGTTGACGAGCAGCGCCGCAAGTAAATATTTAGAGAGAGTAATGGGATGAAATACCAACGTTTAATCGTCTGTGGAGATTCTTACTCTGAAGGTATGTCCGATGAGATGGTCAACGGGCAATATCGGGGATGGGCCGATCGCATCGCAGATGTAATGGCCAAGGAGGCACCTGGATTTACTTATGTAAATCTGGCAGTTCGTGGCAAATTATTGAAACAAGTAATTGATGATCAATTACCAGTTGCAATTAAATATGTGACTGGCCCGGAAACTTTGCTTACCTTCCATGCTGGCGCCAACGATGCGCTGCGTCCAGGATATAAACCCGAAGTTGCGCAATCACTTTATGCAGAGGCTGTACGTCGGGCGGCCGCAACCGGTGCAACGCTTATGTTATTTACAGTTTTAGAACGCACTGGCAATACTGGTCGCGGCTCGGATGTTTGGGCAGCCCGCTTTGGTGAATTCAACAAGATAGTTCGTAAAGTCGGCGCTGAAGTAGGCGCAATCATTGTCGATGCCAATAATGAAACATTCTTTAGCGACAACCGTTTTCTAGCCTTCGATCGCTTGCACTTAAATGCCGAAGGACACAATCGTGTTGCCCAAGCCTTATTAGAAAAATTGGGATATCCATTTAATCCCAGCTGGCGAGTTCCGCTGCCACCGGCAGAACCGACTCCGTGGCTAAAAAAGCGGTTAATTTCTGCAATATGGTTCTTCGGATTTGCACTGCCTTGGATTTGGCGGCGCTTACGCGGTAAATCATCTGGCGATGGTCGTGTGGCCAAGTATCCAACGCCTACCAAATGGCGTGTTTAGCCGTTGTCCATATAGCGATTACTTGAAATTCACTTAGAGAGGAGATGATGAACCTATGCCTGATGCTGCTAACTTGATTGATCGCGAGATCAGCTGGCTCTCCTTTAACGAGCGCGTCCTTGAACTAGCCGAGGATGAATCAATTCCTTTGCTGGAACGCGTGCGCTTCTTAACTATCTTTGCCTCCAACTTAGATGAGTTCTACATGGTGCGCGTGGCATCAGTCCTTGGAAAGCTTGAAACCAATCCACATTTAATTAACTCAGCTGGCTATACAGCAGCTGAGTTAATCGAGGCGATCGCAGTGCGTGTTCGTGATCTTTCGCAAAGACATGCCAGATTATTTAAAAAGAAGATCGCCCCCGAACTTAAAACCCACGATATTGAAATTATCCATTGGGATGATCTAAGCGATGACGAGCGCACCCATGTCTCTCGCATATTCAGCGATCGCATCTTTCCGGTTCTAACACCGCTTGCGGTAGATCCATCTCACCCATTCCCATATATTTCAGGGCTCTCCCTTAACTTGGCGGTAATAGTTAAGAATCCAAAGAGCTCCGAAGAATATTTTGCCAGAGTTAAGGTGCCACCAATTCTTTCGCGCTTGATTGCAGTTAGCCCAGCGCCGCAGAGTAAACGCTTTCTGCCACTCGAAGAGCTAATTGCCATCCATCTCCAAGAGCTCTTTCCAGGAATGCTTATCCAAGATCATTACACATTCCGAGTTACCCGTAATCAAGATATCGAACTTGAAGAAGAAGATACCGAAGATTTACTTAACTCACTTGAGCAAGAGTTAGCACGTAGACGTTTTGGGCCGCCGGTTCGCTTGGAGATTGAAGAAGGTATCGACCAGCACTTACTACAAACGCTTTGTGAAGAACTCGATATAAACCCAGCAAATGTTTTATCCTTGCCGGCACCGCTTGATCTAACCGATCTGACAAAGATCGCTGATTTGGATTTACCCAAACTCAAGTATCCAGCTTTTAGATCGCGCACAGTAGCTGCGTTGCGCGAAGTTGATTCAGAGGAACCTGACCTGTTTTTCGCAGCGATCCGCCAAGGCGAAATCTTGCTCCACCACCCATACGAGTCTTTCACCTCTTCAGTTGTGCAGTTCTTGCAGCATGCGGCGCAAGATCCCAATGTTTTGGCGATTAAACAAACCTTGTATCGCACATCAGGTGACTCACCAATTATCGAAGCGTTAATAGAAGCTGCAGAGGCCGGCAAACAAGTACTTGCCGTTATTGAAATTCGGGCTCGCTTTGATGAGCAGGCAAATGTGCGCTGGGCACGCAAACTGGAAGCCGCTGGTGTGCATGTGGTTTACGGCCTTATGGGTTTGAAGACGCATGCCAAAATTTCTTTGGTTGTGCGAGATGAAGCACAAGGTTTGCGACTTTACTGTCATATGGGAACCGGTAACTACAACCCAAAGACAGCGCGCTTCTATGAAGATTTGGGTCTGCTCAGCGCAGATCCAGTTTTAACAGAAGATCTAACCAAGTTATTTAATCAATTATCTGGCTTCGCACCACACTCAACATATTCCCGTCTCTTAGTTGCACCTCGCACTCTGCGCACCGGATTGTTAGAAAAGATTGCGCTAGAGATAGCAAACGCGAAAGCAGGTCGTCCCTCAGGCATCCAGATGAAATTAAACTCACTTCTTGATGAAGAGTTTGCGGAATCTCTTTATGAAGCATCGCAAGCTGGTGTAAAAGTTGATCTAGTAATCCGCGGAATTTGTTCGCTTAAGCCGGGCATTCCTGGGTTATCTGAAAATATTCACGTTCGTTCTATCCTCGGAAGATTTCTTGAACATTCGCGTATTTATCACTTTGTAAATGGTGGTGATGACGAATACTGGATCGGTAGCTCAGATTTAATGCATCGCAATTTAGATCGCCGCGTAGAAAGTTTGGTACGCATTGATCGTCCCGCACACAAAACGTCGCTCCAAGAAATCTTTGATCTCTCACTAAGTGATGAGACCGCTAGCTGGCACCAATCGGAAGAGAAGTGGCTGCGGGTGGCTAAGAACGATTCCGGTGAGCCACTGCAAGATCTGCAGAACGTCTATATCAAGCGATATAAGAAGGTGCACTAATGGCTAAAGAAGTTGCCGCACCTTTAATCCAAGCAGCAGGTGCTGTTTTATGGCGCAAGAGTGACAAGGGTGATCTGGAAATTGCAATTGTTCACCGCCCAAAATATGACGATTGGTCACTGCCCAAAGGAAAAGTCGAAGCCGGTGAATCTCATATCTCAGCCGGCTATCGCGAAATTCAAGAAGAAACTGGTTACGAATCGATCTTCGGACCTGAAATCGGAACAGTTGTTTACAAATTAGAAGGCGCTCCTAAAGAAGTTCGTTTTTGGTCAGCACATGCCACAGAAATGACCGGCCATCCAGATCCGATAGAAGTCGATCAAGTCGAATGGTTAGCGCCGAAGAAAGCTAAAGAGAAATTAACTAATAAAGATGATCGCGCGATTGTTGATTACTTCTTGGAATTTGGCACTGATACCTTTCCAATTATTTTGCTGCGACATGCCAAGGCGTTAAAGCGCACCGATTGGGATGGCGATGATGGTGATCGTCCACTTGAACACCGCGGTCAATTACAGGCAAAGCGCTTACTTCCGATCTACATGCCATATGGCGATTTAGAGATTCACACATCAGATGCGCTGCGCTGTATAGAAACTGTAGATGTCATGGCGCGTTCGCTCAAAAAAACTCCGATCTTCGCTTCGGATTTATCTGAATATGGTTTTGCCAAAGATCGCGAAGCACCGCTGGATTATGTTCAAGATTTAATGGATCGCGGTGTTCCAGCAATTGTGTGTAGCCATAATCCAATTCTTCCGAAGGTAGTAAAGAAGTTAGTTGGAAAGAAATATTTTAAATCTATGGATCGCGATTTAGAACCGGCTCAAGCCATTGTTTTGCATTGTCGTGCAGGTGTTGTAATCGCTTGTGACTGGATCGATGAGCCTTTAATTTAGGGTAATTTAAATTAACTTTAAGGTCTTAACGCTCCATCCAATCGAGCCAACGCAGGACAATTCCTTCGCGTAGCGCCCAAGGGCAAATTTCTAGTTCGCTGATGTGCAGCCTTTCCATAACAGTGCGCGCCACGATCGCACCCGCCACAATTTGGCGCGCCCGGCTCTGTGAAACACCCGGCAATTCAGCACGATCCTTATTAGACATATCTTGCAACTTTGGAATCATTTTTGTGAGCGAGTTAATCTTTAAATACTTGGGATTATCGTCAAACCAATGTTCACCCAAGCGAGCTAGAGTTCTAAAGGTTTTACTGGTTGCAACGAAATGATCGGCTACGTGATCCATGATGTCTTCTGGTACTGAACTCTTAACCGCATCTGATACATAAATTTCTAAAGCTTTGATCTCTTTCGAGGTGTGGGGATCAGAGCCTAGATATTCGCGCGTTAAACGGGATGCACCAAGCGGAAGTGAAACAGTTGCCTCGGCACGTTCGTCATCACCAACGGCGATTTCAAGTGAGCCACCACCGATATCTAAGACGAGCAAACGACCGCTGGACCAACCGAGCCAGCGTCGTACTGCCAAGAAAGTCATCTGTGCTTCATCATCACCAGAGAGAACTTGCAGATCTATTTCAAATTTCTGATTTATCTCGGCCAGAATTTCTTTGCCATTTTTTGCATCACGAATTGCGGATGTAGCAAAAGCCAAGATCTCTTCAGTTTCAAACTCTTTCGCATGTGAAATTGCATCTTCAATTGATGCTTCAAGTAGCGCAACGCCTTCTGCGGTTATTTCGCCATCTTTATTCAAATATTCGTGAAGTCGCAGCTCGACTTTTTGATTGGTAGCCGGGCTTGGGCGAGCACCAGGGTGCGCATCAACGACTTGGAGATGGACGGTGTTTGAACCCACATCTAAAACGCCCAATCGCATAGCGCCAAACCTACCTGTTTACGCTGCCGAGATTGATGATTTTTAGATTACGGCGTTAACTGCCATAATTACGCCCGTTGCCTCACATAGGCGGCAAGCCTCTCTAGCTCAGTGGTAGAGCAGCGCACTTGTAATGCGCAGGTCGTCAGTTCAATCCTGACGGGGGGCTCGCAGTTTCAACCCAATGCGAAAGGTTAACGATGAAGAACTATTCGTTTCCTCACGAGGAATTTGACGACCTAATCGCGGCAAATGCCGAATATATAAAGTCATTTAAATACTCAGAACTCACCGGTCGCGCCGCCAAGGGTCTAGCAATCATTACCTGCATGGATTCACGAATCAATCCCTTGTCTGTGGTCGGCATGCGCTCAGGCGATGCCAAGATTTTACGTAACGCTGGAGCCCGAGTAACGGAAGACGTTATCCGCACACTCGTGCTGGCAACCTATCTTTTAAATGTCGATCGTATCTTGGTGATGCCACACACCGATTGCGCAATGGCGCGCGGTGATGAAGCAGATATCCACGAACTTATCGATGAGAAATTTGGCGTTGACACTCGCTCACTCGAATTTCGTACAACTCGTGATCAAGAAGGTGCGCTGGCAACTGACGTCAATCGTATCCGGGCTTATCCGTTATTGCGCGATGGCGTGACTGTGGCTGGTGCGATTTATGATGTGAAGACCGGAACTATTCTTCCGGTTGATTGCTAACTCGACGAATCGGCATCTTAGTAATCGGATAATTTAAATCCGTTAAAAACTGCTGCACTAAAGCGCTAAATAGAGCGGGTTTTTCCTTGGGCGCAATATGTGATGTGCCAGGCATTATGGCCAACTGACTTAACTCGATGGCGCGATACATCTCAAGGGTGTGCTCGTGTGAAATTACATCGTCATCGCCAGCAATTATCAAGGTAGGACATTGAATTTTTGCTAAATCGCTAAGCGGAATATCAGGTTCAGTCTCCCAAATACTTAACATCTTCTTTATCTTCTCCACCTGTGTGTGAGGTGCATCTGGTGAAGTTTCCATATATTCGGCTTTATCTTCTTCACTTGGCTCAACAAAGGGGAGATGAATTAGCGTGCCAGAATAATGATAATTCGCACCTATTAGGACTAAGGATTTAACTAACTCTGGTCGAGCGATAGCGATCGACATCGCGATGATTCCACCATCTGACCAACCAATTAAATGAGCCGGTTCTTTTACAACATCTTCTAGGTAGGCGATAGCTTCGCGAATTTGAAATTTGAAGTGAAAAGATTCTGCTTGATCTGCGGTGTAACCATGACCTGCGCGATCGTAAGCAAAGAGATGAAAATCGGGTTCAAGATCTGGAGCCAGAACATAATCCCAATGCGAAGTTTGACTTAAACCACCGTGCAGAAGAACTACGGCTTCGCCATTATTTTCCCATTCTTGCGAATGTATTTGCTGGCCGCGCAGATTTATATAGCCCGACATCAAATTACATGCTATCCATAATGTGGCGATTGCCGCGATCAAAAGTTAGGTAGTTCCAAGTCCAATCAGCAATCGTGCCGATCTTGTTGCGCCCACCAAGTAAGTAGAACAAGTGCAGCCATAACCAGGCAAACCAAGCAATGGCGCCAGAGATCTGGATACCTTTAAATTGAACTACTGCTTTGTGGCGACCAATAGTTGCCATCGAACCTTTATCTAAGTACTTGAAATCTTGAAGTGCTTTTCCGCCGGCTGCGCGCATAATTTGTTTAGCAACCCAGCGACCTTGTTGCATTGCAACAGGTGCAACCATCGGCAAGAAACGTCCATCTGCGCCCTTTGCACCAGAGATATCACCGATTGCCCAAATATTTGGATAGTGGCTTACCTGTAAATTTTGTGTAACGCTGATGCGAGTTCCATCAAGAGGCAAATTAAGCAAAGCACCAGTTGGTTCGCCTTTAACGCCAGCTGCCCAAATTGTTACTTCAGATGGAATTGGGCTGCCATCCTTTATCAAAATCTGACGGGGCTTTACTTCTTGCACTGCGGTATTTAGTAAAACATTAACTCCTAGCTTTTCTAAATCTCGTTTAGCACGTGCAGATAGTTTTTCACTAAACGCGGGCAGAATACGAGGACCAGCTTCAATCAAATAAACATCGATATGTTTGGCAGCATTGGCCTCGTCATTTGCAAGTGGTCCGCGAACTAATTCAGCTAAGGCACCTGCCATCTCGACACCTGTTGGGCCGCCACCGACAACGCTTAGCGACAGTCGAGTTTGATCTTCAAAGCGGCAGAGATCTTCAAAGCGGCGCATTACTTCAGCGCGAATACCGATTGCTTCATGAACGCTCTTCATACCAAGCGCATTTTCGTTAACACCTGAGACTCCAAAATCTGCCGTGGCAGAACCGAGTGCAACAACCAAGTGATCAAATTCTAGAGTTTCAGAAGAATCTAACTTCACTGTTCTATTTTTATGGTCTACCGAAATTGGTGAGCCCATTCGAAATTTCACACCACTTTTACGCAGCGCCCCACGGACCGGGTGCGCGACATGGTCTGCAGCAAGGCCTGCGGTAGCCACCTGATACAGAAGCGGCAGGAAAGTTTGGAAGTTATGGCGATCTACAACGGTGACATCGGCATCTTTAGACAGCGCTTTAGCGGTGGTGAGCCCACCGAAACCTGCCCCGAGAATTACGACCTTTGGTCGTGTGGAAGAAGCCATAGCCGCAGTCTAGGCTCTGAACTATGAACTCGCAGCGCTTAATCCTCGTCACCGGCGCATCTGGCTATGTTGGTGGCCGTTTGGTTCGCGATTTAGTTTCAGATAATTGTGCAGTACGAGTCTTGGTGCGTGATGCGCAGAAAGTTAGCGAACAACCTTGGGCCAAAGACGTTGAAATCGTTGCCGGCAATGCCAACAACCCAGCCGATCTGCGACGAGCTTTGCACGGAGTCCACACCGCTTATTACTTACTACATTCGATAAATGCCGGAAAGAATTTTGATGAAGTCGAAAATGCCATGGCGCAGAATTTTGCGCAAGCAGCCGAAGCGGAAAATATCTCGCAGATTATTTATCTCGGCGGTATCGCCAACGATCTAAATCGGAGCCAGCATTTAGCCTCACGAATGAACACCGGAACACAGTTAGCCTCTGGCAAGGTTCCAGTTCTTGAACTGCGCGCCGGAATTATTATCGGTTCAGGTTCCGCCTCCTTTGAAATGTTGCGCCATCTAACGCATCGCTTGCCGATCATGACAACTCCAAAATGGGTTTCAAATTTAACTCAGCCGATTTCGATTCGTGATGCGCTTTATTACTTACGTAAATGTGCTGCGCTGCCGACGCCAGTTTCCAAGATCTGCGATATTGGCGGCAAAGAAGTGCTTTCTTACGCGGATATGATGCAGAAATTTGCCAAGTTATCTGGGCTGCGCAAACGCTGGATTATTCAAGTTCCAGTACTTACCCCAAAGTTATCTAGCCTTTGGATCGGCTTCGTTACACCTGTACCAACATCTTTAGCGCGACCGCTAGTTGAATCTTTAATTAGTGAAGTAGTTGCAGATCCCAAGAAGAGTATTGATTCAATAATTGCCCCACCACCTGAAGGCTTTATTGATGTGGAAGGTGCAATTAAATTAGCGCTCTCGCGAATTGCTGATCGCGAAGTAGTAACGCGTTGGTCAGATGCGGCATATCCAACTGCGCCTTGGCAGAAAGCCCAGAGCGATCCGGAATGGGCCGGTGAAATGGTCTTGCGCGATCGCCGCGAAAGCGCAACCGATGCATCAGCTGCTGCTCTATGGCAGGCGATCGAAAGTATCGGAGGAGAAAATGGTTGGTATGGCGCTGATTTTCTCTGGTATCTGCGTGGACTTTTGGATCGCGTCTTTGGTGGAGTCGGCTTACGTCGCGGACGCCGCGATCCGCTGACACTTCACGTTGGCGAGAGTTTAGATTTTTGGCGAGTAGAAGAGTTAGAACGCGGCGTTAGGTTAAAGCTATATGCCGAAATGGTTCTGCCTGGTAAAGCTTGGTTGGAATTTTCAATTTCCGAACAAGGCGGCAAACGAATTGTGCGCCAAGAAGCGAGTTTCTCACCGCGCGGTTTAGGCGGACAGTTGTACTGGTATGCAGTACTTCCCTTTCATTCCTTTGTATTTCCAACAATGATGCGTAATTTAATTCGAAAAGCTAATCGCACTGATTATGCCAATTCATAATTTCACACCGGAAGTTGAGGCCCTCGCCAAGGAAATCTTGGCCTATAGCTTGCACCGCCTCAAAGATGACCCACCACTTGATGGCCCGCGCACAGCAGAAGATTTATATAATGAAGTTGGCAATACCATAACCGCTAAAGGGCTAGGTGGCCATGAAGCACTTGCGGTATTTACAAATGTCTTAGCGAAAGCATGTATTTCAACTGATCATCCCCGTAACTTGGCATTTATCCCATCTGCTCCAACTGAATATTCCAACCTCTTTGATTTAGTAGTTGGTGCAAGTTCACTTTATGGTGGTTCGTGGCAAGAAGGTGCAGGTGCAGTATTTGCGGAAAATCAAGCGCTGCGCTGGATCGCTGATTTAGCAGGGCTGCCGCAATCTGCAGGTGGAGTATTTGTACAAGGTGGCACTAATGGAAATCTTTCCGCGCTAGTTACCGCACGAGCTGATGCGCGTAAGAAATATCCCGATACTGCGCGTTGGGCAATAGCCTGCAGCGCCGAAGCGCATTCATCAATCGCTAGCGCCGCTCATATTATGGATGTGGACTTATTACAGATCGAACCCGGCAGTGATCGCAAAATTCATGGCGCTGCAGTGGGCTCGGCAATCGATAACCTGCACGCCACCTCGAAAACCCGCGTCTTTGCAGTCGTTGCAACTGGTGGCACAACTAACTTGGGAATTATTGATGATTTAGAAACTGTAGGAGCTGCAACCCATGCGCGCGATATCTGGTTCCATGTCGATGGCGCATATGGTCTGGCGGCGTTATGTGCGCCATCTGTGCGCGGCAAATTTAACGGGGTAGAACAGGCTGATTCATTAATAGTTGATCCGCATAAATGGTTATTTGCACCATTCGATGCTTGCGCTTTGATCTATCGCAACCCCGAGATTGCAAAAGAGACCCATACCCAACATGCATCTTATTTAGATACATTGCATGACGATTCTTGGTCACCATCGGACTTTGCAATTCACTTAACACGTCGCGTGCGCGGCTTACCTTTCTGGTTCTCACTTGCCGCACATGGCACAGATGCTTATAGCCAAGCGATGGAAGAGACTTTAAATGTCTCACACGCCGCCGCAGATTTAATAACCGCTCATCCCAATTTAGAACTTGTAATGAAACCAGAACTTTCCATCGTCGCCTTTAAACGAATCGGTTGGAAGGCCGATGATTATCAAAAGTGGAGTGATAAATTATTAGCAGATCAAATTGGTTTTATCCCGCCATCATCAGATAAAGGCGAGGCAATCTTGCGCTTTGCCATAGTGAATCCCTATACCAAGATCTCTGATATCTCAATGATTTTAGATACGCTCTAAATCCCACAATTTAAGCGCGGCCTGGTTTAAGATTTGCCATATGTCAGCGCTGGAAAATAACCAAGAAGTGAGTAATTCACTTAGCGACCTCGAAATCCGCATCTTGGATTTCGAATCTAATTGGTGGCGCTTTGCCGGTGCGAAAGAGTCTGCAATTAAAGAGCTCTTTGATTTAAGCGCACCACGTTATTACCAACTCCTTAACGACCTGATTGATCGTGAAGATGCCTTAACGGCCTCTCCGATGCTCGTTAAGCGCCTGCGCCGCCTCCGGCAGGCCCGCATGCTCGCTCGTTCTGCTCGCTAGCCCACCTCGTTTTGCGCCTCGGAATAGAAGGCCGTAGATTTGGCGTTAGCACTCTCGGGGTGTGAGTGATAAAACGCCCCCCAATGTTCGAAACTTTAAAAGGAGTAAATACATGGCAAAGATGATTGCCTTTAACGAAGAAGCCCGTCGTGGCCTAGAACGCGGAATGAACGTTCTCGCTGATGCAGTCAAGGTAACCCTTGGGCCTCGCGGACGTAACGTCGTACTAGAAAAGAAATGGGGCGCCCCAACAATCACCAACGATGGCGTCTCAATCGCTAAAGAAATTGAATTAGATGATCCATGGGAAAAGATCGGCGCAGAGTTAGTTAAGGAAGTTGCCAAGAAGACAGATGATGTCGCAGGCGATGGAACAACTACTGCAACCGTTTTGGCTCAGGCACTTGTGCGCGAAGGTCTGCGCAACGTTGCTGCCGGCTCAAACCCAATGGCGCTAAAGCGCGGTATTGAAAAGGCAGTTGCTGCGATCGTTGCAGAACTTGCTTCTATGGCCAAGAGCGTTGATTCGAAAGAACAGATTGCAGCAACAGCATCTATATCAGCTGCTGATTCCACAATCGGAGACATGATCGCTGAAGCGATGGATAAGGTCGGCAAAGAAGGCGTAATCACGGTTGAAGAGTCAAATACCTTTGGTCTTGAACTCGAGCTAACTGAAGGTATGCGCTTTGATAAGGGCTATATCTCTCCATATTTCGTAACTGACCAAGATCGCATGGAAGCAGTCCTAGAAGATGCTTACATCTTGATCGTTAACTCAAAGATTGCAAATATCAAGGATCTAGTTCCTGTACTAGAAAAGGTTATGCAATCAGGTAAGCCACTTGCGATCATCGCCGAAGATGTTGAAGGCGAAGCGTTGGCAACCCTTGTTGTAAATAAGATTCGCGGTATTTTCCGTGCGGCAGCTGTTAAGGCTCCTGGTTTTGGCGATCGTCGCAAGGCGATGTTGCAAGATATTGCCATCCTTACAGGTGCCACAGTGATCTCCGAAGAAGTTGGTTTAAAACTAGAAAGTGCTGGCCTAGAACTTTTGGGTCGCGCTCGCAAAGTTGTAATCAGCAAGGAAGAGACCACCATCGTTGAAGGCGGCGGAGATGACGCACAGATCAAGGGTCGTGTCGCACAAATTCGCTCTGAAATCGAAAAGTCAGATTCAGATTACGACCGCGAGAAGTTGCAAGAACGTCTGGCCAAGCTCGCAGGTGGCGTTGCTGTAATCAAGGCAGGAGCTGCAACTGAGGTAGAACTCAAAGAGCGCAAGCACCGCATCGAAGATGCAGTACGTAACGCAAAGGCTGCAGTTGAAGAAGGCATCGTTGCCGGCGGTGGCGTTGCACTTTTGCAGGCAGCAACTCAAGCATTTAAGAAGTTAAAGCTAGATGGCGAAGAAGCAGTTGGCGCAAAAATCGTAGAACTTTCGATCGAAGCACCTCTCAAGCAGATCGCAATCAACGCAGGACTTGAAGGCGGAGTCGTTGTAGAAAAGGTACGTCATCTCGAAGTTGGTTTCGGACTTAACGCTGCAACTGGCGAATACGTTGACATGATTAAATCTGGAATTATCGATCCAGCAAAGGTAACTCGCTCTGCTTTGCAGAACGCAGCATCAATTGCCGCACTCTTCATTACAACTGAAGCTGTTATTACAGATAAGCCAGAGAAGAAGCCTGCTGCCCCAATGGGTGGCGACGGCGGCGGAATGGATTTCTAAATCCATGACAAAAGAATTCGGCGCACAAGAGATTGCAAGAAGTGCCGCACTTGCGGGGGCTGAAAAGCCTTCGCAGGTCGGTGCTTTCATCTCTGTCGAATTCGAAGATGAAAATCGCGTAGCCAGTTATCTCTTTGACGCAGATATTCAAGGCTATAAAGGCTGGCGCTGGTGTGTAACTGTTGCCAAGGTTGATAAAGATGCCGAACCAACAGTGTGCGATGTCGTTGTTCTACCTGGACCAGATTCACTTTTGGCACCAGATTGGATCGAATATAAAGATCGCATCTTGCCGGAAGATATTCAACCTGGCGTTATTGTTCCAAGCGTTTTAGATGACACTCGTTTAGTTCCTGGCGTTAACGCGCTAATTCAAGATGAAGGCTTAGATGCAACCGAAACTTTCGATCTTGGTTTAATGCGTCCGCGCGTGCTTTCTATCGAAGGTCGCGATCAAGCAAGTAAGCGTTGGTACACGGGGGACCGTGGACCAAATACACCGCTGGCACAGAACGCACCAAAGCCTTGCGCATCATGCGGTTTCTTTATTCCAATCGCAGGTTCACTTCGTTCTTCATTTGGTGTTTGCGCCAATGCGATCGCACCTGATGATGCGCGCGTAGTCTCAGTCGACCATGGCTGCGGTGCGCACTCTGAAGCTACGCTCAACAACTAGCGTTAATACGGGTTCACGCCCGCCTTGCCTTGCGATAAACTTAAGACCTGTCCGCGCCCCTGCGGCTACACGAGTACCGAAATTCTTATAAGGAGCACCCCATGCCTACAGGCCGCGTTAAATGGTTTAGCCTCGAAAAAGGTTTTGGTTTTATCTCAAATGATGAAGGCGAAGATGTTTATCTTGCCGCGACATCACTTCCTGAGGGCGTAGCAACAGTTAAGCCTGGAACAAAGATCGAATTTAGCATTATCGATAGTCGTAAAGGGCCACAGGCGATGTCTGTTCATATCGTTGATGCACCAGTTTCATTGGCGGAAAACTCACGCGTTAATAACGATGATTTAGCTGCGATGATTGAAGACACAATTAAGATTTTAGATAAGGTCGGAAATGGTTTACGCCATGGCCGCCATCCATCTGGTTCTGAAGCAGAACGTCTAGGACGTGTTCTGCGCGGTATTGCAGGACAGCTAGAAGCTTAAAACTTTACTTAGATGCCGCTACGCTTAGCGCGGCGCTTTGAGTAACGAATACCCCATGCGCCTAAAAGCGCCCCTGCCACACATGTCCAAATAACTTTGGCATCTGATCCAGTAATTGCAAAAACAATTCCGGCAATAACCCATGCCGCGGTTCCAAAAGAGATTAGAGTTACGACAGACTTTATTTCAGAATTTTTGTTTAAATCCACAAAGGAAGCATACAAGCGATGGCGGTAAAAGCAGACGGTAACTGGCGCTCCTTCCGCCACCGCAATTACCGAATCCTCTTTCCGGCAAATGCCGCATCAAATATCGGCACGTGGGCCCAACGCGTTGCCCAAGATTGGCTAATTCTCCAACTTACAAATAACAGTGGCACTTATCTCGGTTTAGTAACAGCAGTTCAATTTGCACCGGTACTTTTCTTTTCACTGCAAGGTGGCGCACTCGCCGATCGCGTAAATAAACGTAAATTATTAATTGCCACCAACTTTGTCGGTGCGTTATCTTCACTAGGACTTGGGATATTAGTTCTTGCCGGTCATGTGAAGGTATGGCATGTATTTTTCTTCGCTTTAACTTTGGGAATTTCCTCGGCAGTTGATGCGCCGATTCGCCAATCCTTCACCTCAGAAATCGTTGGCCATTCTGATATCGCAAACGCGGTAAGTCTTAACTCAGCTAATTTCAACGCTGGGCGCTTAGTTGGCCCTGCGCTATCGGGCTTTCTAATCGCACGCTTTGATACTGGGCCATCATTTCTAATTAATGCTTTTACTTACTTATTCGTGATTCTGGCGCTGCTGCGGATGCGTGAATCTGAGTTCTTTATCCAAGAGAAGAAAGTCACCCAGGGCACGGTGCGTGAAGGTCTGGAATATGCACTAGCGCGGCCAGATCTTTATGTGGTGATGTTGGTCGTCTTTTTCGTGGCCACCTTTGGTCTCAATATGCAGATCTTTAACGCGCTTATGGCGACGAAAGAATTTGGAAAAGGACCAGCGTCATACGGTCTATTAGGTACATACGTTGCAATTGGTTCGCTATCAGGTGCGCTAATTTCGGCCCGTTTGGAACGTTTTCGCCGGACCATATTTGTTATTAGAGGTGGTGTGGCGTTCTCGCTCGCCATTACTTTCTTATCAATTGCACCCACTTATACTTGGTACTCACTCTGGTTACCGCTTTGTGGACTTAGCGCACTCACCATGCTAATTACCGCTAATTCTTTAATTCAAGTTAACTCTGACCCAGCAATTCGCGGGCGTGTATCAGGCATTTACTTACTTATCTTTATGGGCGGAACACCGTTTGGTTCACCGCTTATTGGTTGGTTGGTTGAAGTATTTGGAGTTCGCCAAACAATTGCTTTGTGCGGGCTTATCTCACTTGGAGCATGCTTGACAATCTGGGCGATCTTTCACAATAAAATTAAATTGCCGAAAGATATCTCAGTGGAAGGCGTATTACCTGCCACCTACGATGATCAACGCTAATATTCCAATTAAAGTAAGTGCGGTAACTAAGCGACGGGTGCGGTAATTCATTTAAATATTATTCGCGCCGAGGTGCTTGGATGGAGATAATGAAACCATAGTAAATCCAAGTGCGATTAAAACTGGGACCATAATGTAGGCGCGAGAAATTCCGAAGTTATCTCCCAATATGCCAAGTAGCAAAGGCGAACAAGCGATAGCAATTCCAGCTGCAATAGAACTCTTACCGATCGCTAAATCAGGACGACCCTCACTAAAGGCGACCATGCGAAGAGTAAACAGTGGAAATTGCACTGAAATCCCAAGTCCTACAAAAAATAAGGTGATTAGACATAGCGCCAAGATATGAGAAGACCAGAAGAGCCCGAAGGCGATAAATTGCAGTGAAAGTGCGATCTTTAATTGTTCATCGGCATGGAATCTCTTTAATACGCGTCCGGCATACCAACGCCCTGTGCCAACGCCTGTACCAAAGGCGATTACAGCAAGAGTCGAGATCGCTGCGCTCGCATCGGTGCGATCGCTAATTAGTGATGCTGACCAGAAAGAAGTTGCAAACTCAGCGCTAATTGAGATGAAGAAGCCAGTAAATGAGAACCAGAATCCTTTAGAAAGCCTTCCGCGTTGTGGGCCATTTTCATCTGGAATATGAGAGTCTGGCTCGTACTGTCGCCCCTTAATAAATAGCGCCAAAGCAAATGGAATTGTGATCAAGAGTCCAAGGCGCCATTGATCACGAACAATATTTGCAGTTGTTCCGATAATAAAGTTGCCGGTTACAAATCCTGCGATCGCAACTGCGTTTATTTGCGCAACCGCAGTGTGTGAACGCTCGGCAAAGGCATGTGATCCGGCGGTATTTACATTGTTAATTACAACCGAAATTCCAAAGCCAGCTATGAGAGTCGCCAGAAGCGTTAATTGCACTGGGGGAGAAAAGACAAAGCAGGTAATTCCAATTGAAAATACGGTTAAACCAATCCAAGTTGTGTTGGAACGGCCATAGCGATGAACCAACTTTGAATTAAGACCACCGGCGATAATTGCAGCCACTCCCATGGCGGTGCCGTGAAGGCCTGCCACGCCGAGTGAAGTTCCTTGATCCTCACGCAATAAAGCCTGGGATGGACCAAATCCGCCGGTAAAGAAATTTACTGTCGCAACTTGCAGCGCAAGCAGCCAGAACTGTCCGTTGCGTTGAAAAGTTTTTGGCATCGCGGATTAAAGAGCAGCTACGACAAAGTCGATAGATGCAGTTAGCGCATCTATGTCACTTGGATCGATTGCTGGGAACATTCCCACGCGCAGTTGATTCTTACCTAACTTGCGATATGGCTCGGTATCTACGATTCCATTGGCGCGTAGCGCGGCGGCAACTGCCATGGCATCAATTGACTCATCAAAGTTAATAGTGCCGACAACTTTAGAACGCATTGCAGGATCTGTTACGAACGCAGTTGTGTAGGAAGTTTTCTCGGCCCAGGAATACAACTTGGATGAAGATTCTGCGCTGCGACCGGCGGCAAACTTAAGTCCACCATTTGAATTCATCCATTCAATCTGGTCAGCGAGTAACATCAAAGTCATCAAAGCTGGTGTGTTGTAAGTCTGATCCATGCGAGAGTTTTCAATTGCGATACCAAGATCGAAGAAAGCTGGAACCCAACGACCGCTAGCTTTAATTTTCTCAGCGCGCGCAATTGCCGAAGGGCTCATAAGTGCCAGCCAAAGCCCACCGTCAGATGCAAATGATTTCTGCGGTGCAAAGTAGTAAGAATCAAATTCTTTAGCATCAACTTCTAAACCACCAGCGGCGCTGGTTGCATCAACTAAAACAAGTGCGCCATCGGTGCCAGCCGGGCGCTTGATTGGCATAGCAACACCAGTTGAGGTTTCATTATGGGTAAGTGCATAGACATCGACGCCGGCTTCAGCGATTGCTTCTGGATGAGAACCAGGTTCTGCCTTGATAACAGTTGGTTCCCCTAGAAAAGGCGCTTCTTTCGCAGCGGATGCAAACTTTGAAGAAAATTCACCGAAGACTAAGTGTTGTGATTTGTTTTCAATTAAACCGAAGGTTGCGATATCCCAGAAAGCAGTTGATCCACCATTGCCAAGTACGACTTCGTAACCTTCAGGCAGTGAAAATAGCGAGTTAAGTCCTTCGCGCACGCGGTGCACAACGTTCTTTACTGGCTTTTGGCGATGGGATGTTCCGAGAATTGATGATCCAGATGCAGCAAGTGAAGCTAAAGCTTCGGGGCGGATCTTCGATGGACCACAACCAAAACGGCCATCACGTGGTTTTAAACTGTCGGGGATCTTAATATCTGCGCTCATGGGCTAAGACTAAGGGTAGTAGCGAGTGATCTCCCACTTAGCGCTGCTGTTAGCCCGCTCATAGCGCAGGCGATCGTGCAGTCGCGAATATCGCCCCTGCCAAAATTCGATACTGATTGGTGTAATGCGATAGCCGCCCCAATACGGTGGCCTTGGAACTACCGAGCCTTCTGGCCATTTTTCAGATGCACCAGCAAATCGTTGTTCCAACTCTTCGCGCGATGCAAGTGGCGCTGATTGTGCGCTTGCCCATGCACCAATTTGGCTAGACCAAGGGCGCGTTGCGAAATATTCGGCAGATTCGGCATCGCTAATTTTTTCAGCAAAGCCGCTAATTGAAACTTGGCGCTCCATTGCATACCAAGGAAATAACAGTGTGACTTGTGAATTTAACTCAATTGCTTGTGCTTTACGCGATGAGTAATTGGTAAAGAAGGTAAATCCGCCTTCAGAGATATCTTTTAAGAGAACAGTCCGCGTTGAAATATGTTCGTTATCGCCCAGAGTGGAAAGCACCATGGCATTTGCCTCAACGATAAATGAATTTTCAGATGCCTCTTTTAACCAGCCAGCGAAAGCGGTGAATGGATTATCGGGCAATGACTCCAGACCAACTTCGCCATACGAACGGCGCATGGCACGGATAGCTTCACGATCGAGTTCGCTCATAGATGTATCGAACCTCACTTTTACCTCTGCGTCACCTTTAAGTGAATTCTTGGATCAGTGGTCGTCAGCACCCCCTTGGAAGGTGCAGAATTGGAGCATGTCAGATGATTTCAAACCCGGCCTGGAAGGCGTTATCGCCTTCGAATCACAAATTGCAGAACCAGATAAAGAAGGAAGTGCGCTTCGCTATCGCGGCGTCGATATCGATGACCTCGTAGGTCGCGTTACCTTCGGCAACGTATGGGGTCTGCTCGTGGACGATCTATTTAATCCAGGTCTTCCAAATGCTGAACCATTTCCGCTTCCAGTTCACTCAGGTGATGTGCGCGTAGATATTCAATCAGCAATTGCAATGTTGGCACCGGCCTGGGGATTTAAACCACTACTTGATATTTCAGATGAAGAAGCGCGCAGCAACTTAGCTCGTACATCTGTAATGGTTCTTTCATATTTAGCACAAGCCGCTCGCGGAACATGGCAACCAATGGTTCCGCAATCAGAAGTTGATAAGGCGCATACAGTTGTTGAACGCATGATGATCCGTTGGCGTGGAGAGCCAGATCCTCTTCACGTTCGCGCAATCGATGCTTACTTTGTATCTGCAGCAGAACACGGAATGAACGCATCAACATTTACTGGCCGTGTAATCGCATCAACTGGTGCAGATGTTTGCGCAGCAATTTCTGGCGCAATCGGCGCGATGTCTGGCCCACTTCACGGTGGAGCACCATCTCGTGTCTTACATATGATTGAAGAAGTTGAAAAAACTGGTGATGCCACCGCTTATGTAAAAGGTTTACTAGATCGCAAAGAGCGTTTGATGGGATTCGGACACCGCGTTTATCGCGCCGAAGATCCACGCGCCCGCACACTTCGCCGCACTGCAAAAGAGCTAAATGCTCCACGTTATGCAGTTGCTGAAGCGCTAGAACAAGCAGCGCTAAAGGAACTTCGCGAGCGTCAACCAGATCGTGTTTTAGAGACAAACGTGGAATTCTGGGCCGCGATTATCTTGGACTTCGCACAGGTACCAGCACCGCTCTTTACTTCGATGTTTACCGCTGCACGTACCGCAGGATGGTCTGCGCATATCCTTGAGCAAAAGCGAACCGGACGTTTGATCCGCCCATCTGCGCGTTATGTCGGTAAAGGCCCACGCAATCCAGAAGATGTCGATGGTTGGGATGAATCCGTCGGAATGTTGCACGGCTAGCAAACACTTTCGATAAACCTTCTCCAGGGCATAGTGGTTGAATAGCGCCATGTCCGCTCCGCGCCGCAACATCATCTGGTTTCGTAGAGATTTGCGAATCGGTGATCACCCTGCGTTATTGGCTGCTATCGAATCTAGCGATGAAGTAATTCCCCTTTTTATTTTAGATAAGTCACAAATTGCTGAAGCTGGCGAAAAACTCTTGGCGTATATGGGCCAATCTTTACAAGCACTAGATGATTCACTCGGTAACAAGTTACACATCATTGAAGGCGATCAAGTTGAAGTTCTGCGCGAATTAATTGAGTTATATAAAGTCAACGAAGTCCATATCTCTGATGAATACGAGAGATACGGTGCAGAACGAGATGCTCGTGTTGAAGCAGCCGGAATAAAACTTATTAGAACTGGTAGTCCATATGCTGTTAAACCGGGTCGAGTATTAAAACCTAGTGATGCCACGCCTTATCGGGTTTACACTCCTTTCTATCGCGCTTGGTTAACGCACGGTTGGCGCGCACCAGCTAAAACTCCGAGCAAGATCAGTGCGCCAACTCCACCAGATAAATACCGCGCTTTTCCTGATTTTCCTATGCCAGCAGATGTGCAGGTGATCCAAGCTGGTGAGAAAGCAGCACTTACAAGATTTAAGAGTTTTTCAAAGAGCGGTCTTGATTCATATGATGAAAATCGAAACTTTGCCGGAATTGATGGCACATCGAAGATGAGTACTTATCTAAAGTTTGGCGAGATACACCCCCGCACGCTGCTTGCAAATCTCGGTGAAAGCAAAGCACATGATACTTTCCGTAAAGAGATTGCTTGGCGTGAATTTTATGCCGATGTGCTCTTTAATAATCCAAATACCGATACAGAGTATTACGCACCTAGGTTTAATCAGATGAGATATGACAAGCCGGGTAAGCAATTTCAAGCATGGTGTGACGGAAAGACTGGCTACCCATTTGTTGACGCTGCGATGCGTCAATTAGTGCGCGAGGGATGGATGCATAACCGCACACGTATGGTGGTCGCCTCATTTTTAGTAAAAGATCTGCATCTAGAGTGGCAACTTGGTGAACGCTTCTTTGCCAAACATCTAGTTGATTATGATGTCGCATCAAATGCACATGGCTGGCAATGGACCGCCGGGTGTGGCACAGATGCTTCCCCGTATTACCGCGTATTTAATCCGATCGAACAAGGTAAACGCTTTGATGAAAGTGGAGATTACATCCGTAAATACGTTCCGGAGCTAGCTCACTTATCAGCTGATGAGATTCATGAACCTTGGTTATATCTAGATGGGTATTCCAAAGGATATGTTGAACGAATCGTTGATCATGCAGTTGAAAGAATTGAATCACTGGCGCGTCTGCAAGAGATTAAGGAAGATAAGCCTGAGCTTCCGCGTTAGCGCGCTTTGCTTCATACATCGCCGCATCTGCGCGTTGCAATAAATCCCCATCGCCATCATTGCGAATATGTCCGATACTCACACTTATCGAGATTGTCTTTCCATCAATCAAAAATGGATAACTCAACGTTGCTTTTAGTGCGCTAGCCAGCTCCAGTGTTGCCTGAGCGCTACCTGTTGCAATGACTCCAAATTCATCGCCACCTAAGCGCGCCAAAATTGCACCGCTTGGTAGTGATCTACTAAAACGTTCTGCGACCTGGCGCAGAATACGATCACCCATTTCATGTCCGTATTTATCATTAACGGGTTTAAACCCATCTAGATCTAAGAGCAACAAGGCGCCTTCAATTCCATCAAAGGCTGATAACTCTGCAATTAATCTGCGACGATTTGGAAGCCCAGTTAATTCATCAGTGCGAGCCAAAACTTTCTCCTCGCCTAAATTATTGGCTTGGCGTATGACTAAGGTCATGCGTACAAAAGCCAATAACAAGGTAGAGATCGTTGGAATCACCACATATGTCGGAAAGTAATCAGGGCGAAGTGCGATCGCTGATAAGAGGGTTGGACTTATGAATATTGAAATTGCAATTAACGCAGGATGGATCTTGGTATCACTCGCCAAATCGCTAGGTCGATACCAACAAGATAGCGAGAGTAAAACTAAACCTAGAAGCCAACCCTCGTCACTGAATTGCCCAAAGTTGTAACTACCTTGAATTTGAGACCACAAGTAATAAAAGTCAGTTACGGTAAAGGAAAGTACTCCAGCGATGATTAGGGTTATTCGCATCGATGGTCTGATGATTGCCGAGCTTGCAAGAACAATCACAATCAGCGCTATATCGCACACGGCATATAGAACTGAGAAGAAATATCCCAGACTGGAATCTCCAACTAACTTTGTGAGTAATAGCGCTGCGATAATTGAACTCAAACCCAGTCCAAAAATTGCTGAATCCAATAGCTCAATGGCTTGTAATCGCTTACCTCTACTCATGGCTCGAGGAATTGCTATGAAAAGAAAGGGATAGAAGAGTGAGTAAGCGATGTTGGAGACCAATTGCTCATGCCCACTAAAATCAAAGAATTGGCTTAAAGATGAAGTAATTGAGCCGATCCCCCATGAAGCTATTGCAAGAGTTAAGAATGCAACCGCCAAGGGATCATTATGGAGCGGTGCCTTAAATAGACCGATGATCGCAGCTAGAACTATCAGGTTGTAGAGAATTAAATCTTTTGCAATAGTGGGGTCAGGGGCGAGAATTCTGAGAAGGATATGAATTATCAACAGCCCAGATGCGGACCACTTGGCGATATGGTAATTTCGCACTGACATAAGTTAAAGTACTTAAATAGCGCTCATGAATAGGGGAAACCTAAGATGGAAAAAGATATTTCTCGCCGCTCATTACTTTGTGGAGTCGCGCTACTGAGCGCAGGCCTTTCTTCAGCAGCTACCCCAGCAATCGCAGCCACAGGCGTGAAAATCTTAAAAAATGGCAAGGTAGAAGTGACGTTGAAATCAAATAGCGCACTTAAAAAAGTGGGCGGCGTAGTCCGCGTAGATGGAGTTAACGGTCAATCTATTGCGCTGGTCCGGACAACTGCTGCGGCTAATGGCTACACGGCAATTAATTTATCTTGTACTCACCAAGGCGCAATCGTTGAACAATCAGGTAACGAATGGGCATGTGTAAATGGCCATGGAGCAACCTTTACCTTGGCGGGAAAAAACTTGATTGGTCCGGCTACCAAAGCACTAAAGCAGTTACCAATTAAGGCAACTGCTTTAGTCGTAACTATAGGTTAGTTATTTTTAAAAACCCTTTGCACAGATTAATTGAGCCATACCGAGAGTTGAGTCAATATCAGTCTTTGAGTTCTCATATTGAGCTAGAGCTTGCGCTTTAGCTTTCTCGCTTCGTTCGCCCTGCTTTCCAACTGTGGAGTATGCCTTTATCGCAGCTTCATAGCTACGGACAGCGGCAGAATACTTGTCAATCGTTGCCTTGTTCTTAACCAAGTTAGCAGTATCTGCCTTCAGAGTTGTTAGCGCAGTATTGATCGTTGCAATCTTTGCCTGATATTCCGGGATCAACTTATTAGCTTTTTCAACTTCAATCGTTTGTTTAGCGATATCGGCATCTAGCTTGGCAATAGTTGCATCAGTTGCTGCTTTAATCTTTGGCAAGTTTGCAAGCGCTTTGGTGTAAACAGCAGCAGTATTGAGACAGTCAATTGACAACCAAGTCAACTTTGCATTCTTAACCAATGGATTCTTGGCACATTTATAAGATGAGCCGCTGACCTTGGTCGTCGCACCTGACTTTGCGCAGGCAACGCCATTGCTGACCTTGGTCGCTGCGCTGGCGGGAACGGCGGTAATTGAGGCAGCAACTAGAGCTGCAGTACCGACCACGACGAGAACTTTGCGAAACATGAAAACCTCCATAGATTATGGAGCAATATTAGCGATCCGTAAGGTCCATACGTTGGATGCAAGCGGTGAAAAGCGTGTGAATTATCTCTGCTTGACGCGTAAGTTCATTCCAAGGCGGCGCACGACGGAGCGAGGCACGATCGAAATAATGCCAACTAATAATTTATATTGCCAGCCAGGTATTGAAACAGCTTTACCCGCCAGCGCATCTTTCCAAGCTTTTGCTACCAAAGTATCGGAATTGAGCCACATAAATTCTGGAAGCCCAGCCATCTTCATTCGCCCTCTTTGGTGAAATTCAGTTCGCGTAAATCCGGGGCAGAGCGCTGATACTTTTATATTTGTTGCAGATAGTTCGGTGTGAAGGGATTCAGATAAGACAGTTAAATAAGATTTAGATGCGCTGTATGCCCCACCTGCTATAAAACTTGCTACCGATGAAACATTTATTACAACACCAGAGTTTCGCTCTTTCATCTTAGGAAGAGCTACATGCATTAAACGCATAGGTGTACGCACCAGAACTTTTAATATTTCTTCTTCTTTCGCCAAGTCACTCATAGTAAAAGCTTTATTAATACCAAAGCCAGCATTATTAATTAAGACTTCAATCTCATTATTGGCTAGATATTCTTCAACTTTGGCACAGCCTGATTCAGTTGCTAAATCTGCGACTATCACTACTGATTCAGCACCATATTTATCTTTTAACCCTTGCGCGCGTTCGTGCAATCTAACTTCATCACGAGCGACTAAAACTAAATTAAAACCTTCAGCAGCAAGTAACCTAGTAAAACTTTCACCGATGCCCGCAGTTGCACCAGTTACTAGAGCCCATTTTTTCATAGCGCCTCCGTGGTTGAGTATTTCAGTTCACCATGCGCACCGATTGGAACGACTGGGCTATTTGGTTTCACGGGTTGAAGATACTTGTAAGGCTCACTTTGTGCGGGACGTTGATCTACATCTCCCTTATTTGGCCAGAAAGACATAGCGCGTTCGGCTTGAGCGGTAATTGTTAGCGATGGGTTAACGCCTAAGTTAGCTGTGATGGTTGAACCATCGACGATATGCAACGTTGGATAATTAAAGGCGCGATGATAGGCATCAATTACACCTGTTTTCTCATCGCCACCGATTACACACCCACCGACGAAATGAGCGGTAAATGGCGCGCTAATTAAGTCACCGACATGTCCGCCGGCAATACCACCGTATTCATTAGCTACATGCCGCACCGCTTCATTGGCAGCTGGGATGTAAGTGGCATTAGGGGTATCGCTATTATTTCTTGAAGTTAACTTGAAACCAAAAATTCCTCGTTTACCTTTAACTGCGACCGAAGAGTCAACATCTTGCATTACTAGCGCAATAACGGTCTTTTCACTCCAGTGGCGCACATTAATTAATCGCGCCAGTAGTGATGGTTTCGCAATTACTTGTTTCAACCAATGTTTACGCCGTTCTTTTCCCGTAAAGCCATCGGTCATAATGGTTTGAAGCAACCCCATAAAGTTACTGCCTTTGCCATATCTCACTGGTTCTACGTGGGTATGTGCATCTGGGAAGAAGGAAGAAGTAATTGCCGCGCCCCGACTAAAATCAATTTCGCGGCTATCCATTAGCGCACCAGTGAGCGCCTCACTATTGGTTCGCGAAAGCTCGCCCAATCGATCAGATAAATTCGGTAAATTTTTACGTTTCATCTTATGGAGTAATTTCTGGGTGTTAAAGGTGCCGGCTGCTACTACGAGCTCTGTTGCAATAAAGGTAGCTCCCTTAGATCCATCCCAGCCATCGGTTTTAACAGTTTTAACTTCCCACTTTCCATCAGTGCGTTGCAAAAATTCAGTAACAGTGGTCAGCGGGTAAACCTTCGCCCCGGCACCTTCTGCCAAACCTAAATAATTCTTCGGCAAAGTGTTCTTGGCGTTGTGACGACAACCAGTCATGCATTCGCCGCAATTTGTGCAACCCACTCGATCTGGACCTTTTCCGCCAAAATACGGATCACTTGCAGGTTTACCTTCACCTTTTCCAAAGTAAATTCCGAGCGGCGCCATTTTAAAAGTGTCGGCAACCCCCATTTTCTCTGCTGCGATCTTCATTGCAGCATCACTTGGTGAGAAATATGGATTTTCTTCAACGCCTAACATGCGACGTGCTTGGTCATACCAAGGCTCGAGTTCACGTTTCCAATCGGTGATCTGCGCCCATTGTGGATCTTGAAAATATTTATCGCCCGGTTGGTACAAAGTATTTGCGTAGACCAGCGATCCACCACCTACACCTGCGCCACAAAGCACCAGAACATCAGGCAGAAAATGAATTCGCTGAATTCCGTAACAACCAAATTGTGGCGCAAAGAGAAACTTATTTACCCGCCAGGAAGTTTTTGGGAAATCTTTATCGGCAAATCTTTTACCGGCTTCTAAAACAGCAACGGAATAACCCTTTTCACGCAATCGCAGCGCTGTAACGGAACCACCAAAGCCAGATCCAATAACGACTACATCGAAGTGCAGTTCCTTGGCCATCTCGGTTTTCTCCTTAGTGCCGCTAACTGCTTATGCGCCGATAACTATGGATCTTGAGCGTGTTACGCCTAGGTTAGCCATAGCGATAACCTTTGCCAAGTTAATTCGTGTAGGTCCCCGTAGCTCAGTGGATAGAGCAACCGCCTCCTAAGCGGTAGGTCGCAGGTTCAACTCCCGCCGGGGACACTTTAAAAAATTAATGTGTGATTGTGAAACGACGGAGCACTTTAGGTGCCCACCAGTTGCGCTCTCCAAATAAACGCATCAAAGCTGGTACTAACAGCGCACGAACCAAAGTTGCATCGAGGATCACTGCTAACGCAACACCAAAGCCCAACATCTTGATTGATGTGACACCGCTAATCATGAATGAGGCGAAGACGACCGCTAATAGAAGCGCTGCCGCGGTAATGATGCGGGCGGAACGTTGGAGACCAACTGCTACAGATTCAATATTGCTCTTACCTGCCATATGTTCTTCACGAATGCGCGACAGTAAGAAGATTTCATAGTCCATAGAAAGTCCAAAGACCACTACAGCCACAAGAATTACGCTTCCGGTATCTAGCGTTCCAGTAACGGTGAAATCACCAACTAGCCATTTCAGGTGTCCATCGATAAATATCCAAGTAATTGCCCCAAGTGTTGCAAGTAGCGAGAGCGCGTTAAGCAGGACAGCTTTAATTGGCAAGATAATTGATCCGGTAAATATAAAGATAAGAATCATTACCCAGAGCGCTATCCAGCCCAGCGCCCACGGAAGCGTCTTAGCAATTCCATCTTGTGAATCGGTAAAGTCGGCAGCAGCACCGCCAATCAATGTACCCGTAGGGCTTGGGATATCGCGAATGTCGTGGATTATCTGTTCGGCGGCCAAAGAACGCGATGCCTTAGATGGAATTACTTGAATTCGTAAATCACTGCCGTAGGTTTCAATCGGGGATACTCGGGCGATGCCATCAACCTTTGCTACTTCTGCAAGGTATTTATCTACTTGGTTTTTACGGCCAACGCCATTAGGGATTACAACTTCAACAGGGCTGCCTTCGAATCCATTAAATCTCTCAAGTATTTTGGCAGCGCCAATAGCTGCCCGATCACTCTTGGGCAGAACTCTCGAATCAACTTGGGCAAAGGCAATATTTGAAATTGGTGCGGCAAATATTCCTAATATTAGAAGTGAACCGATAACAACTGGAATCGGACGGCGCATAACATTGCGTGCAGTGTGCGCCCAGCGACCATCTTCTTTTGGTGTAATTCCAGATTTTCGGACTACGCCTTTATCAATTCTGTGGCCAAGCAAGGCCATAATCGCAGGTAGCGGAATCAGGGCGCCAAGTACTGCAAGAGAGACAACGCTAACACCGGCATATCCAAATGATTTGAGGAAATCTAGAGGGAAGAATATAAGCGCACTTAAGGTGACGAGAACAGTTAGCCCAGAATAAAAGACAGTTTTCCCAGCGGAATTTACAGTTGTGAGAATTGATTCTTCAACGCTCTTGCCAGCATGCAATTCTTCGCGGAATCGGTTGACCATCAAGAGCGCGTAATCAATTCCAAGCCCAAGACCCAAACCGGTAATTAGGTTAAGCGCAAAGATGCTGACGTTGGTAAAGAGCGTAATCAAGTAGATAATAAAGAAAGCGCCCAAAATTGCGCTTACGCCAACGACCAGTGGCATAGCTGAGGCAACGAGTGCGCCAAAGACAAAGGCGAGCAATATGAAAGTCAACGGGATTGCAATTGATTCAGCAAGCAGTAAATCTTTTTCAATCTTATGGTTGATGGCATGCGTGATAACGCCAGAACCGGATGCATACACAGTTAGGGAACCGTTAACACCATCAAATTCTTCTTGAATCTGTGCCCCGATATTTCCTAATTTATCAAAATCTGTTCCCTTCAAATTTGCGTATGCGAATAAGAAGGCTGCCTTACCGTCGATTGCCTTCATACCTTGCGCTCCACCTGTCGACCAGAAAGATAGAGTTCGCGAGATCCCAGGTACTTGAGCAATCTTCTTTTCAAGTGCGATCGCAGCTTGGGAAATTTCTGGATCATCGACTGGCTTGTTGCCGGAATCAATTACTAGGACCGCGACCGGTTCAACGACGCCGAATTTTTCCGTGAGATAAGTTGCAGCTTTTGCGGAATCACTCGATAAATCTGAATATCCACCGGAATCGAGTTTGCTAAAGGCAAGTGAGCCAATTCCGCCAGCACCTAAAATTGCGATAGTAAATCCAATTAAAACCACTTTACTGCGGCGTACTACCAGCATCCCTATGCGCTCAAACACAGAATAACTATGTAGGATCATCCCTAGTAAGGCAATTTAGCGATGCAGATTGAGGGGGTGAGGTTGGTCATGAGCGAACTTTTTCCCGCAACAACTGAGGATGAACGCGATTCACGAGAAGATCAGAGCGAAGCCGACCGCCGCGAATCTGAAATTAAAGGCGATAAACCGCCGCATCACGAAGGCTAATCTTTAATTATTCACTTTTAGTAGGCGTGGCTGACTTAGCTGGTTTTGCAACTGAATCAGTTTTATAAAACCCTGAACCTTTAAAGACAACTCCTACGGCTGAATAAACTTTACGAACTTCGCCCTTGCATTCTGGGCACTCGGTTAGCGGTTCATCGGAAAAGCTTTGAAAGGCTTCAAAGGCGTGCTCGCAGGCAGAACATTGGTATTGATATGTTGGCATTCGCGCTCACTCCTTTCCTAAATCACATCCGCGGGGGCTAGTGGTTCAGTCTAAGGAAGTGAGACTATAGAGGCGAATTGAGACCACTCTCGCAGCGAAGGCAGGTAAACAAGTGAAGCGTTTTGCGGCACTTATCGGCGCAATCGTCATATCTGTGATGTCTACCGGTCCAGCGCTAGCCAATTCACTTGTTGCGACTTCTCCTATCGCAGGTTCGACTCTAAAAGTTGCACCAAGTGCGGTCACGATTTCAGTAGAAATTACACCGATGGATATGGGAAATGAAATAACTGTTACAGATCCGGCTGGACGTCGCGTCGATGATGGAACCTTGACCGTTGCAGGCAATGACATCATCGTTGGGATGAAGCCGATTACTGAATCTGGTGCTTACACGGTTTCTTACAACATTATCTCCGAGATGGATATCCCGCTTGTTGGTTCTTTTAACTTTAATTTCTCAACAACAACAATTTCTACGCCGCAAGAAGTTACACCAACAACGCCAACTAAAGTTCAAGGAAGTGACTTTGGCACCAATCTCTTTGTAATTGGTTTACTTGTCGCTTCATTTATTGTATTGATTGCGCTTGCGTTATATGCCAGAAAGATATTTAGCGAGAGATGACTTTCCTGGCAGCAGATCTAAATTCTGCTGGTCCGCTGATTTCTTCGTTGACCACAGTTGGTAAGTTCATTTCACTTACCTCAAGTTTTGCAACGGTTGGTTTTCTGTTGGCCATGGGCTTCCTACTTCTCGATGACGCAGGCAAATTATCGAGATCTGCTCAAGCTTTGCGAAATTCTGCCGCCTTAACTGCACTTGTTTGGGCATTCGGGCAAGGGTTAAATATCTTGACCACGCTCGCTAATATTTTAGGAACCTCGCTATCTGGTGCGCTAGATCCAACATCGCTTCGCTCATTCGTCTCCCAAATCGACCTGGGCAAGTACATGTTTGTACAACTTGTTTTAGCTTTGCTTATCTGCACTGCAGTCTCACGTATCCGTACGGTTGCTGCCGCAAATGCGCTTCTTCTTTTATCGATCGTTGCGGTGATTGCCCCAATTTTTGCAAGTCACTCTGCATCAAGTGGTTCACACTCTTTAGCCATCGGTTCGCTAATAGTGCATGTAGTTGCACTTACCTTCTGGGTTGGCGGGTTGATTTCCATAACAGTGCTCTCGGCCACAGATCGCGCAATCGCGCTGCCGCGCTTTAGTTCCTTGTCGCTCTGGGCGGTAATCGCAGTTGTTGTGAGCGGCAGCGCAAATGCTTGGGCCAGACTTAATTTTCAAAGCGCATGGAGCTCTAACTATGCGCGATTGGTGATTCTAAAAGTGTTGCTAACTGCCGGATTGATTTATTTAGGCTATCTAAATCGCAAACATTTATCAGGTAAATGGCAGATAAGCTTGAAGAACCTAAGTCGCCTGCTCTTTATTGAAGTTTCCATAATGCTCGTAACAGTTTTAATTGGATCGCGCCTTTCTAACTTACAACCTCCATCACGAGGAGAAAGTGCGATTTTGGATCCAGGACTGGCGATCGCAGGTATAACAACACCGGCTTCCCCAAATATTTGGCGAGTACTTTCACTTTATGATCCAGATGCGCTGATGATTGGGGTGTTGATTACCGCAGTTGCACTGTATATAAAAGGTGTAGTTATTTTGTCGCGCCGCGGCGATAAATGGCCAGTTGGTCGCACTGTTGCATTCGCGTTAGGCATCAGCGTTATTGATTACGCAACTAGTGGTGGCTTAGGCGTGTATGCAAAATTCTCGTTTGAGTATCACATGATCGCGCACATGGCACTTGGCATGATCGCACCAATCGGAATTGTCTTAGGCGCACCGATCACTTTGGCGCTGCGTACTTTGCCGCAAGGTCGCAACCAAGAAGAACGTGGGGTTCGGGGAACGCTAATTGCACTTCTACATTCCAAGCCTGCGGGATTGATTACCAATCCGGTAGTTATATTGGCGCTCTTTGATGGCTCACTATTTGTTCTGTATATGACCAAGCTCTTTGGAAATATGATGCAATCACACCTGGGACATTTAGTAATGAATGTTCACTTTCTTCTCGCTGGGATTCTCTTCTTCCATGTAATTATCGGAATCGATCCCAACCCGCGAAAAGTGCCTCATATCGTGCGCATCGTTATTCTCTTTGCCGCGATGAGTATCCACGCCTTCTTTGCAATCGCACTTATTTCTACTTCGACAGTTATCGATCAGGGATATTTCGCATCCCTGCAAACGCCTTGGAACCTTGACTTACTCGCCGATCAGCACGCCGGGGGATCTTTCGCCTGGGCCATGGGCGAGATTCCAATTTTACTGGCGCTTGTGGCAACCTTTATTCAATGGATGCGCGATGATAAGCGGGAGACCAAACGTATAGATCGAAATGAAACTCGTATGGCTGCGATGGGTGAACCCGATGAACTCGCTCAATACAATGCCTACTTAACTTCGTTAGCGGCAAAGGACGATGAGAGAAATAAATGACAACTAATGATCTGTATGCGCTGCCATCTGAATATAACGAGTTACGCGCCAGCGTTCGATCTCTTGCGGAAAATGAGATCGCACCACATGCTGCAGCCGTTGATGAAGACCATCGCTTTCCGCAAGAAGCAGCTGATGCGCTTTTAAAGTCTGGCTTAAGCGCTGCACACGTTCCGACAGAATTTGGTGGCGAAGGCGCAGATGCTCTTGCCGTTGTGATAATCATCGAAGAAGTAGCGCGGGTATGTGCATCATCATCTTTAATTCCTGCAGTAAATAAACTTGGTTCGCTTCCCCTTATTTTAGGTGGCAATAAAGAACAGAAAGAACGTTGGTTATCGCAGCTAGCAAAGGGAAAAGGTTTTTCATATTGCCTCTCTGAATCTGAAGCAGGATCAGATGCATCTGCTCTTAAAACTAAAGCTGAGCGCAAAGGCGATAACTGGGTAATCAACGGAAGTAAAAAATGGATTTCTAATGCCGGAGTATCAGAGTTCTACACCGTTATTGCGCAGACTGATCCAAGTAAGGGCTCCAAGGGAATCACTGCTTTCATAGTTGAAAAATCTGATGCAGGAGTTTCATTTGGTGCGCCGGAAAAAAAGATGGGCTTTCGTGGTTCACCAACTCGCGAAGTTTATTTCGATAATGTAACCGTCGGCGATGACCGCCGTATCGGTGAAGTCGGTGCTGGATTTGCAATCGCTATGGATACCTTGGATCACACCCGCATCACTATCGCCGCACAAGCACTAGGAATTGCCCAAGGCGCCTTAGATGTTGCTGCCAAATATTCACATGAGCGTAAACAATTTGGGAAAGAGATCTTTGATTTCCAGGGTGTGCAATTTATGTTAGCGGATATGGCGATGAATATTGAAGCCGCCCGCCAATTAACTTATGCCGCAGCTGCGCGCAGCGAACGAGGCGATAAAGACCTGAAATTCTTCTCTGCTGCAAGTAAAACCTTTGCTAGCGATGTGGCTATGAAAGTAACGCAAGATGCGGTGCAGGTATTAGGTGGTTATGGATATGTCTCTGACTACCCAGTCGAACGAATGATGCGCGATGCCAAACTCACGCAAATATATGAGGGCACAAATCAGATTCAAAGAATCGTGATGGCGCGAAACCTGCCTGCTAATTAGTTTTTAAAGCGAAGCAATAAATCTGGTGTAGCTGCCGCGTTAAGGGGAATATCAAAGTCTTCGCGCGGCAGATCTTCACTAGAAATTTCATCAGGATGAATCAATCCAACGCTCCAAGCCTTCAATTGCGAGAGCGTGCGATCGTAAAAACCACCACCTTGTCCTAATCGATAACCAGCGCGATCAATTCGCAGCGCAGGGACAACTATCAACTCAATTACCAATTTATCGGAAATTGCAGGACCGCTTGGCTCCAAAATATTCTTTGATAACTTGCTGGGTATTAGCTGACCTTGATCGCCTTCCCACTGAACCCATTCGAGAACTTTCCCAATAATTCGCGGCAGATATAAAGTTTTTCCATTTTTTAGCAGCGCGGTATTTAACTCTGATGTGCTGGGTTCATCCCCATATGAGATGTAACTGGCTATATGTGTAGCTTTTTGAAATTCCAGTGAAGTCGCAAGGTATGCAAAAGAGTGATCTAGATATCTTTCTCGCCGTTCAAAGCGATAGCGATTGCGGAGATCAGATTTCTCACTCGATGCGCTCACGTAAATCCCCAATATTTGGTTACTCAAGAAGTATTGTTGCTGATTATGGCAGACCGAATGCGCGTGGATGAGTTCCTCTCCTCTCTTATTGCGATCTGTCGCCCATTAGATGCATTTGAAATGCCGCTACTTGATGCGCATGGTGCAACTCTTTCCGAAGATATCTATGCTGGCGAACGCCTGGTTTTAAAATCAGGTTCACGAATTCGCTCTACTCAAATTGGACTAGCCGCCTCGATTGGCCGCGATCATCTGCCGACCCGACCACATCCGCGCGTAGTCGTGCTCTCCGCCGGGCCTGATTTAGTTGAGCCAGGTAAAGCGCTACAAGATGGCGAAGAGTATGAAACCAATTCTTGGCTCCTGACAACTGCCGTACGCGAGGTAGGGGCGGTTGCCTATCGAGTACACACGATCCCTGATGATGAAGCCCAATTGCAAGCAGTGATTGAAGATCAATTAGTTCGCGCTGATTTAATAATTATTAGCGGAGAGCGTAAAGATGATTCATTTGATTTAATCACTAGAACTTTGTCCGCAATGGGTGAGATAACGACAGTTGATATTGCTATCGAATCGAGCGGCCGCCATAACTTTGGCGTAATCGGACCGGATAAGACGCCTGTAGTCACATTGCCAGGAGATCCCGTTGCCGCCTACATATCCTTTGAACTATTTATCCGCCCAATGATTCGCACCATGTTGGGCGCGGCAACCATCCATCGTCCATCTATTAAAGCCAAACTTGAGAAAGCGATTACCTCAACTAGTAATAATCGCTCTTATATTCGTGCGGTACTTTCCGAAGATGGTAAATCTGTTATGCCGCTCTTCTCCGAAGGTTCAAGTATTCAAGATGAACAGACAACACTTTCTGATGCAAATGCTCTTATCGCAGTGCCTGAAGGGGATGTAAAGATCACGGTGGGTTCAGATGTTGCGGTTGTAGTACTTGAACGCCGATATATTTAAGGGTTGGATTCGGTAAATGTCAGAGAATTGGCCAGTTAAGTTAAGGACTGGCGAACTCGTTCTGCAACCGCTGCGTTGGCGTGATCGCAAACGTTGGTTAAACGTTCGCAACGAAAATCGCGATTGGCTTGGTGAATGGGAGGCAACCCTTCCACAAGTTCCAGGTGAAAATGGTTCACCAAAACTTCCCACATTCTTCGAGATGGTTAGTTGGCACCGCCGCGAAGGTCGAAAAGGGCGTTCTTATGCGCTGGCTATCTGGCATATAAATAGCCAAGGTAAAAATCTGATTGGCCAGATAACTATGGGAGGCGTTATGTATGGCGCGATGCGTGGTGCGCATATCGGTTATTGGATTGATCGCGCCTATGCCAACCGTGGATATACAACTCAAGCAGTCCAGGCAGTTACCGAATTTGGCTTTAACTCTCTCAAACTGCACCGAATTGAAATAAATATCCGCCCGGAAAATCTGGCATCGATTCGTGTAGCTGAAAAAGCGGGCTATCTATTTGAGGGTGTACGCCCGCGCTATTTACATATTGATGGAAGTTGGCGAGACCATGTCTGTTTCGTTAAAGAAAATTCTCAGGTCAATTAGCCCTCTAAATCCACAGGGTAAGCAGGGTGCTCCTCTAACCTTGGTTCATCATGGCTTCAGGAATTATCTATCTCTCGATCATCGGCATGTGGGTGGCTTACTTCCTGCCGCGCTGGGTCCACGATAGAAATGAATTCTCTGGCAAGAGCGTTGAGAGATATAAAAGCGCACTTCGAATCGTTGCCAGTAATTCACCAGGTGGAAGCTCTGGTACCGGAGTAATTCACACAGATTTAGATCGCGAAGCAAAAGTTGCTCAACAACTTTTGCGTAGACGAATTATTTTCTCAATAATACTAATTTCATTTGCGATGACGATAGTGGGTGCAATTATGCAAACTCTTGCTCTTTCATTTGTAGGAATTCCGGTAGTTGCCTTCGTTCTCTATTTAGCTTTGGTACGCCATCAAAGCAACACTGAACGTATGCAAAAACGTCGCGTTACTCAAATTCATCGCAGCACCGCAGGCGTTTCATCAACAAACCTTTCAGAAGTTGTGGCACCAAAACAGAGCACTGAACATTGGATACCACTTTCCGAACGTGAGCTAACTGGCGTAACAATTTTGCCGAAAGGCAGCGCCGCCGCTCGTGGCGAATGGCAACCTAATTCAGTACCAGTTCCAACTTATGTAAATGCGCCAAAGGCGATTGTGCCAAAGCGGGTAATTGATCTAACAACTCCCGGACAGTGGAGTGAAGAGCAGGAACAACTCGAACGTGAAGCACTTGCCGCAGCTGCACCATCTAGAGATGAGATCTTTGACCAGCAATTAGCCGATGAAGCAGTTGCTCGTTTAAAAGAGAACCGCGCCGCAAACGAATAATTTGTTTACCGCTTAAACCCACGAGGGCAGCCACATACGGGCCTGCCACGAGTCGTAGGTAATTACATCGCCGGTAAATAACGGTAAGAAATATATAAAGTTGATAAATATGGCAAGGCCGATAAAAGCGATAAAAGCGTAGGTATTTCGGCTATTTTCGAAGTGAAGTAGCGCAACATATGTGCAATAGATAATTGCAAGAATTAGAAATGGTTCGAAAACGATTGCGTAGAAAGAAAATACTGTACGTTTTTGAAAGAAGAACCAAGGCAGGTATCCAGCTGCGATTCCAGCGACGATGATGTTAAGGGGCGGTTCATAACGTTTCTGAGCAATTGATTTAATCCAAAAACCTATAACTACCGCGAAGGCGATTGTGCCAATCCACCACAGAAACGGTGTTCCCAGCGCTAAAACTTCTTGCGAACAATGGCTAGCGCCACAACTTTTCGGTGTTTCATAGAAGAAGGAAGTTGGCCGTCCCATAACCAACCAACTCCAGGGATTTGCTTGGTAAGCATGTTTTTGAACTAGTCCGGTGTGAAATCCCAACATCTGCGAGTGATAGTGGATAAATGATGTAATTACATTATTTGAGTAATCCCGATCCCAACCGCGGTTTGATAAAAACCAACCAGTCCAAGAAGTTAAGTAAACTGAAAATGGTAGAAAGGCATATTGAAGGAATGTCTTTATAGTTGGTTTTACTAAGTCGCGTCCAGTGTGATGGGCAAAAGCACGATAGAGCGCAACCAGTGCAAAGAGCGCGAGATAGTAAATCCCACTCCATTTAGTCGCGATCGCAAGTCCGAGTATCAGACCGGCCCACCAATGCCAACGCATCAAGAAGAGATAAGTAGCCAACAAAATAAAGAAAGCTAAGTAGATATCTAATAAGGCAGTGCGCGAGTGAACGAGCGCCAAACCATCCATCGCCATTAGCGCACTTGCGGCAATAGTTAAGAAAGAGTTGCGGAATAACCGGTGAGCGATCAGGGCGATAATGACAATCATTAGCGAGCCGAGTAAAGCCCCCATAAAGCGCCAACCGAACTCGTTATCTCCAAAGAGTTTTATCCCGAGTGCGATCAGCCATTTACCAATCGGGGGATGGACTACAAATTCCGGGCCCTTGCCAGTTACTTCAACGCCATGTGCTAAATAATCGCGGGCGCCATCGACGTAATAAACCTCATCAAAGACAAATCCTTTTGGTGTTCCCAAGTGCAGCAAACGCAAGGCCAATGCAGCTAGGGCGATCGCGCCAACATAGATGCGGGTTTTCACATGCTTAGCGTACTGAGAGGATGTACCTATGGCTTTAACGATGGCGGCGACTCCTCTGGGAAATCCCCTTGATGCTAGCCCGCGCCTAAAAGATGCGATCACTAGCGCAGAAATAATTGCCGCCGAAGATTCACGTCGCTTTCATCGCCTTTGTTCAGATATCGGTGTGACATTTACCGGCAAGGTAATTTCATTCTTCGACGGAAATGAAACTGAACGAAGCGAAGAGATCTTGCAATATCTGCGCGCCGGTAAAAACGTTTTAGTTGTATCCGATGCTGGAATGCCAACAATTAGCGATCCGGGATTTCGTTTAGCGCGCGATGCGATGGCTGAAAAATTAGAGGTAAAGGTAATTCCTGGGCCGAGTGCACCGGTAATGGCGATAGCGCTTTCTGGATTAGCAACAGATCGCTTCACCTTTGAAGGTTTTACCCCCCGCGCACTTGGTGCCAGACAGGCAACTTTTGAAGCGCTGCGCTTTGAAGAGCGCACCATGGTCTTCTTTGAAGCACCTCATCGCCTAGTTGAATCGTTGCAAGATGCTAAAACCATTTTCGGAGGCGATCGCCGTGGTGCGATCTGCCGCGAAATGACAAAAACTTATGAAGAAACGATTCGCGGTTCACTTACTGAGCTTTTGCAATGGGCCGAGAGCAAAGAAGTTTTAGGTGAGATAACACTAGTTATCGCCGGCGCCGAAGTCGGAACGGCAGAAAAATCTGCCACAGATATGGTCGCCCGCGTCCGTGAATTTGAGGCTGCCGGAATGGATCGCAAAAGCGCAATTTCCACCGTTGCAGATGAATTCGACCTGCCAAAGCGGATCGTTTATGCAGCGGTAGTTGATGCGAATAAGATGCGCTCGTGAAGTCTTTCTATCTAACAACGCCGATTTACTATGTAAATGATGCGCCTCATATCGGCCATGCATATACAACTGTTGCCGGCGATGTTCTAACTCGCTGGCATCGCCAACGCGGTGAATCAGTCTGGTTCTTAACCGGTACAGATGAGCATGGACAGAAGGTCATGCGCACCGCTGAACAAAATAATGTGGCACCGCAAGCCTGGGTAGATAAGTTAGTAAAAGATGCGTGGAAACCTAATTGGCAAGCGCTAAATATCGCAAACGATGACTTTATTCGCACGACAGAGCCGCGACACACAGAGCGTGTTCAAAAGTTTTTACAATCGTTAAAAGATGCTGGACATATTTACGCCGGCAAATATGAAGGTCCATACTGTGTTGGTTGTGAAGAATTTAAATTACCTGGCGATTTAATCGATGCCGATGGCCAAAAACTCTGCCCGATACATAGCAAACCAGTTGAGTTAGTAAATGAAAATAACTGGTTCTTTAGACTCTCCGCCTTTGTTGAACCTTTGCTCGAGCACTACCGCAAAAATCCTGATGCTTGCCAACCCGAAAGCGCTCGTAATGAAGTCGTTTCCTTCCTAGAAGGTGGAGTTTCAGATTTATCTATCTCGCGTTCGACATTTGATTGGGGAATTCCCGTTCCGTGGGATACCGATCAAGTCGTCTACGTTTGGTTTGATGCCTTGCTTAACTACGCAACTGCAGTTGGATTAACAGATGCGCCGGATTCTGAAGGCGGTAAGAAATTTGCGCAGACATGGCCCGCAGATGTGCATTTAGTTGGAAAAGATATCTTGCGCTTTCACGCCGTGATTTGGCCAGCGATGTTGATGGCGGCGGGGCTAGCAGTTCCAAAGAAAGTATTTGCACATGGCTGGTTATTAGTTGCTGGTGAGAAAATGAGTAAGAGCAAGCTAACGGGTATTGCACCATCGGATATAACTGATCACTTTGGCGTCGATGCCTTCCGTTATTACTTCTTGCGCGCAATTCCCTTCGGCAGCGATGGTTCTTTCTCCTGGGAAGATATGTCTGCTCGTTATACCTCTGAACTTGCTAACGATTTCGGCAACCTAGCTTCACGCCTTGCGGCAATGATTGAAAAATATTGCGAAGGTAAAGTACCGGCTGTTGCAACAGATGCCGGGCTAATTGATGCGCTAACCGCCACTGTTGCTAAGGCAGATGCGGCAATGGTCGCCCTTGATTTCCAAGGTGGCATCACCTCAGTAATGGATTTCTGTAAGAAGGTAAATGGCTATGTCACCGAGAAAGAGCCTTGGATTCTGGCTAAAGATGCGGCCAATCAGGCTGAACTCAATGAAGTCTTGTATAACACCGCGGAATCTTTGCGCGCACTGGCTGTCTTGTTGCACCCGGTAATGCCGGCCACAACTGAAATCTTGTGGGAAAGTTTGGGCGCAAATAAATCAATTGGCGCACTTTCTGCGCAAATAATTTCCAATGTTGCCACGTGGGGTCAGTTACCAGAAGGAACGATCGTGACCAAGACTCCAGTTCTATTTCCACGACTTGAGATCAAAGAGTAATTTTCTATGGCAGATCGCCACAATCGCGATATTGATCGCCCGCTGGCGCCAGCGCCCAAACCTTTACCTGTTCCAACCGTTGATGCCCACGCACATTTGGAAATTGTTACAGATGCCGCACCTGATTCAGATGCGGTTAAACAAGTATTAGATGATGCCAAAGCCGCCGGCGTTGATCGAGTTGTGCAAGTTGGTTATTCGGCAGAACAATCAAAATGGTGTGTGGCCGCTGCCGAACATTTCGATGATCGCGTATTAGCAGCCGTTGCCTTGCACCCCAATGAAGCACCTGTTGTCCCTGATATGGATGCTGATCTAAAGATAATTGAAACGCTAGCGATGCATCCGCGTGTACGTGCAATTGGTGAAACTGGGCTGGATTATTTCCGCACCCCGCCAGAGTTGCGTAAGCGCCAACAAGATTCCTTTAAATGGCATATCGAATTAGCGAAGAGAACCAAGAAAGCGCTAGTTATCCATGATCGCGATTCGCATGATGATGTTCTATCGATATTGCTAGAAGTTGGCGCTCCTGAGAAAACTGTCTTTCACTGCTTTTCTGGCGATGTCGCCATGGCCAAGATCTGCATAGATCGCGGTTACATACTTTCCTTTGCTGGAACCTTAACTTTTAAGAACGCACCTGATCTGCGCGAAGCGGTAAAGCTAGTTCCTTATGATCAATTACTTGTTGAAACAGATTCACCATTTTTGGCACCGATGCCTAACCGCGGTGCGTTAAATACCCCGGCGCAGATTGCAAATATTGTGCGAGCGATGGCCGAAGAACGTAACGAGAGCGTGGGAACTCTCGCCCAGGCACTCTCTGATAACGCAGAGCGGATATTTGGTTCATTTGCTGCAGGTACCACCTTATGACCTTGCTAGGTGCGGCAGAAATTCGCTCCTTAGCTGTGCAATTAGATTTAAAGCCAGCTAAAGCTCTAGGCCAGAACTTTGTAATTGATGCCAACGTTTGTCGCAAGATCGTGCGCACCGCAGGAATTACTGCAACTGATATCGCGCTAGAGATCGGCCCCGGACTTGGTTCATTGACGTTGGCGCTGATGGAGGAAGCAGCTAGCGTGGTTGCAGTTGAAATTGATAATCGTTTAGCAAATCAACTTCCTATCACTGCAGCTGCTCACAGCGATCGCGCGCACTTGTTAACCGTTTTAAATCAAGATGCTCTGCAATTAAAGAATTTGCCAGCAGATCCAACAGTTTTAGTCGCTAACTTGCCCTACAACGTTTCGGTTCCGGTTTTTCTACATCTCTTGGAGATTTTGCCAACCCTGCGCAGCGGTGTGGTTATGGTGCAGGCAGAAGTTGCCGATCGTTTAGCTGCTAAACCAAATACCAAAGAGTATGGAATTCCATCAGTGAAAGCTGCTTGGTGGGCCGAAGTTACTGGCGCTGGATCTGTTTCACGGTCTATTTTCTGGCCAGCTCCCAATGTTGATTCAAAGCTGGTGGCATTTACGCGCCGGGCAACGCCTGGAGATGAAACGCTGCGCAGAGAAGTATTTACCATTATCGATTTAGCTTTTGCACAACGTCGCAAAATGTTACGCGCTGCCTTGTCATCAAGATATGGCGGATCAGGTGCTGCGGAAGCACACCTCATTGCCGCGGGAATTGATCCAACGCTGCGCGGTGAATCGCTAGATATCCACGGTTTCTGCAAAATCGCACATCAGGGTTTAGAGTCTTAGAGTGCAAAATTCATCTAACGCAACCGTTACGGTACGCGTTCCCGCCAAAGTAAATCTGCAATTGGCAGTTGGCCCGCGCGAGGCAGACGGATTTCATAATTTAGTAACTGTCTTTCAAGCGATCTCGATTTATGATGATGTCACGATTAGTAAATCGGTACCTGGCTCTGGAATAACGATTGCGATCACCGGTGACCACACACATGGCGTGCCGGCAGATGCCACTAATTTGGCGGTAAAGGCTGCGCAGTTAATAGCTGATGACTATGACTTTTCACTTGATATCCATATAGAAGTTAATAAATCGATCCCGGTTGCCGGTGGAATGGCGGGCGGTAGCGCAGATGCGGCAGCGGTAATTGTTGGATTAAATGAGTTATTTGCATTAGAGATGTCGCGCGAAGAGATGTTGGAATTTGGATCAAAGCTCGGCAGCGATGTGCCTTTTATGATTACCGGAGGCACTGCAATTGGCCAAGGACGCGGCGATCAATTAACGGCAGCGCTCTCGCGCGGTACTTATCACTGGGTTTTGGCGTTATCTAGCGTTGGTCTTTCTACACCTGCCGTTTATCAAGAGTGCGATCGGTTACGTGCTGGTTTAGATATTGCAGCTCCACAAACTAGCGATGCGCTGATGCAATCATTATTGGCAGCCGATCCCAAAGCAGTTGGCCTTGCGCTACAAAATGATCTGCAATCTGCTGCCTGTTCATTGCGCCCAGCGCTGACATTAGTTTTAGATGTTGGCGAAGAATATGGCGCACTTGGCGCAATAGTTTCTGGCTCTGGTCCAACCGTTGCATTTTTAGTTGCCGATGAAGAACAAGGTTTAGATCTGGCTGTTGCGCTGACATCAAGCGGAGTTGTCGGCAGCGTCGCACGGGCTTTTGGCCCAGTACATGGCGCTAAAGTTATTTAACTCTCTTCCAAATGTGCGGCAAGGGCGCTTAATAAATCAGCCAGTGCAGTTCGTTCGTCACGGCTTAGCCCTTTCAACAAATTCCGTTCATGTTCCAGTAAACCCTCTAGCGCTTTATCAACTGCGCGCATTCCAGATGCAGTTAACGTGACAAGAGAACCGCGACCATCGTTTGGATCTGGTTGGCGAGTTATCAATTTCAACTCTTCTAAGTGATCTAAACGATTTGTCATGGTGCCGCTAGTAACCAGAGTTTGCTGCATGAGTTCACCGGGGGAGAGTTGGTAAGGATCTCCGGCGCGACGCAGCGCAGCTAATACATCAAAGGCCCAAGTTTCTAAATCAGCGAATGCATCACGTCGAGCGATATCTAAATTGCGCGAAATTCGCGAGATACGACTTAAGACCGCAAATGGGCTTAGATCAAGATCGGGGCGTTCGCGCTTCCAGGCCGCAATTAGGCGGTCTACTTCATCACGATGTGCGCTCATAGAGGTACAGGCTAGCGGCGCGATCGCCCCACGAAGTGTTGCTGAAAGCGTTAATGGTCGCGAGCACTCGCATTTATGAGGGAGAATATGCGTTCCGCCATTGTGTAGTGGCTAGCACATGGGCCTTTGAAGCCCAGGGTCCAGGATCGATACCTGGTGGCGGAGCCGAAGCCAAACCCACCAGTTAGACTTACCCATATGAGTGCAAACCTCGAGACGGTTGTTGTTCTCGCCGCCGGTGAAGGCACTCGTATGAAATCTTCCACACCCAAAGTTCTGCACGAAGTCGCTGGGCGCTCGCTCGTTGGGCATGTGCTGCACGCAGTTCAATCGCTTAAGCCAAAGCAGGTACGCGTTGTTGTTGGAGCAGGGCGCGAAGCAGTTGAATCCCATCTTGCCGAGATTGCACCAACTGTTACTACGATCTTTCAGGAACGTCGCGGCGGCACTGGACATGCAACTCAGCTCGCGCTCGCAGATTTAAAACTTGCCGGAACAATTTTAATTTTAGCTAGCGACACTCCGCTTCTGACAAGTGGCTCATTGCAGCAACTCCTTGATCTGCACCATGCAGGTGGCTTTACTGCATCGGTTCTTACTGCAGAGCACCCAGATCCAACTGGGTATGGACGTATCGTGCGCGCAGATGATGGCTCGCTACTTCGCATCGTTGAAGAACGCGATGCCGATGATTTCGAAAAAGCGATCTACGAAGTGAATTCTGGGGTTTATGCCTTTGACGCTCATAAATTAAGCGCTGCTATCGGCAAGTTAAATGACAATAATTCGCAAGGCGAGCTGTATCTAACTGATGTTATTGAAATCCTGCGCAATGAAGGCGGAACAATTGCCGCTGCTCTGATTGAAGATTTTGTAGAAATTCTGGGCGTAAATGATCGGGTGCAATTAGCGGAAAGCGCAGCGCTGATGCGAGATCAAATAAACGAAGGTTTTATGCGCGCTGGTGTGACCATCGTTGACCCAACTACCACTTGGATCGATGCCACCGCAAAGATCGAAAACGATGTCACTATTTATCCAGGCACTGCGATTCTCGGTCAGACCACGATCGCAACGGGCGCCGTAATTGGGCCGCGCGCGGTTCTGGAATCTTGCACAGTACTAAGTGGGGCCACGATTATTGAATCAAATTGCTTTGAGGCAACTATCGGTAAAGGTGCCAACGTTGGTCCTTATTCATATCTGCGTAAAGACACCGTGCTCGGAACAGATTCCAAAGCTGGCGCATTTGTAGAAATGAAGAATGCCAAAGTTGGAGATGGATCTAAAGTTCCGCATCTTTCCTACGTAGGCGATGCAACTATCGGTGAAGGCACCAATATCGGCGCTGCAACAATCTTTGTTAACTATGACGGCGTAGAAAAGCACCACACAACTGTCGGAGATCACGTCCGAATTGGTAGCGATTCAATGTTGGTTGCGCCACTTACAATTGGTGATGGGGCTTACACCGCCGCCGGATCTGTTATTACAGAGGATGTTCCAGCCGGTGCCATGGGTGTCGCTAGAGGTAGGCAAAGAAATGTAATAGGTTGGGTCATGCGCAAGCGATCCGGTACACAATCTGCTAAATCTGCAGAGGCAGCCGAGGCTGCGGCGCGACATAGCGACGAGAAGAAGGGCTAATTTCCTTGAGCGAAATTCGTTTATCCTCAGAAAAAAGACTTCGACTCTTCTCAGGACGCGGATTTCCTGAATTATCTGAAGCCGTCGCTGCTGAACTAGGAATTCCACTAACGCCAACATCTGCATATGACTTTGCAAATGGCGAAATATTTGTTCGCTTCGAAGAATCTGTGCGCGGCTGCGATGCTTTTGTTATTCAAAGCCACACTGCCCCGGTAAATAAGCAGATCATGGAACAACTGATCATGATCGATGCGCTAAAGCGCGCATCAGCAAAGCGCATCACAGTTGTTGCACCGTTTTATGGTTACGCCCGTCAAGATAAGAAACATCGCGGCCGCGAACCAATCACTGCTCGTTTAATGGCTGATCTCTATAAGACCGCTGGCGCAGATCGTTTAATGGTCGTTGATCTACATACTTCACAAATTCAAGGATTCTTTGATGGTCCGGTTGATCATTTATTTGCACTCCCAATGCTTGCCAACTATGTCGGCAGCAAAGTCGATCGCACTCGTTTAACAATTGTTTCACCAGACTCTGGTCGCGTGCGCGTAGCCGAGCGTTGGTCAGAGCTACTTGGCGGATGCCCAATTGCCTTTATCCATAAGACCCGCGATCCACGTATTCCAAATGAATCTGTAACTGGAAAAGTTGTTGGTGAAGTCGAAGGACAAACTTGTGTTGTTATCGATGACATGATCGACACTGCAGGCACAATTACAAAGGCCGTTGATGCGTTATTTGCAGCTGGCGCTAAAGAGGTAATAGTTGCCGCAACCCACGCTGTCTTTTCTGGACCTGCCGTTGAGCGCTTAAAGGAATCTAAGGTCACCGAAGTTGTAGTTACAGATTCGCTGCCGATCGATGAAGATAAGCGCTTTGATGGACTAACCGTGCTCTCAATCGCACCGCTTTTGGCGCGTGCGATCCGCGAAGTCTTTGAAGATGGCTCAGTAACTAGCCTTTTTGACGGCCACAGCTAACTCAGGCTAATATCGCCCTCATAGTTTCCGGCGAGGGTGAAAAACTCCGTAATCGACGGTAAGGATTTAACTCCTGCTGGGACTTTGTGCAGTAACCGAAGTGTCCAGATGCAAACAAATGAAGATAAACAGGAGCAATTAAAATGGCAGAAATCAAGATCACCGGCACAACACGTACTGAGTTCGGCAAGGGTGCCTCACGTCGTGCACGAGTAGCAGGTCTTGTTCCTGCAGTTATCTACGGACACGGCGAAAAGCCACAGCACATCACGCTGCCGGCGCGCGAACTCGGCGTTGCTCTTAAGCAATCAAACGTTCTTCTACAAGTAAACATTGATGGAACAGATCAGCTAACACTTCCAAAGGCGATTGTTCGCCATCCGCTAAAGCAGATCCTTGAGCACATCGATCTAGTTGCAGTTCGTCGCGGTGAAAAGGTAACCGTTGCCGTTCCTGTTCACACAGAAGGTGAACATGATCGTGATGGAATTCTTGAGCATGTGCACAACTCAATTGAAGTTGAAGTTGAAGCAACCGCAATTCCTTCATTCTTCACTCTCGACCTCACAGGTCTTGCGGCCGGCCAATCTCTATACGCCGAAAACGTTGCGCTACCTGCTGGCGTTGTCTTGATCTCTGATCCAAAGACAATCGTGGTCCACCTATCTGAGCGTTCAACTGTGGTTGAAGAAGTTGCAGTTGTAGCACCTGCTGCAGATGCAGCAGCGGCACCAGCACCTGATGCCGAGAAGAAGGACTAACTAGCCTTACTCTTTCTCCTGTGAGTTCATCTCCTTGGATAATTGTTGGTCTCGGTAACCCGGGCGAACAATATGCCGCCACTCGCCACAACGTTGGTCAGATGGTTATAGATGAGCTCGCTAAACGCCACAACGTAAAACTCAGTCCCCATAAGTCACGCACCGACATCGCCGCCTACAAGTTAGGTGTCGGTGTCGCTGCTTTTTCAGTGATCCTTGCTAAATCTAAGAGCTACATGAACGAATCTGGCGGACCAATAAAGGCGCTGGCTAACTTCTATTCAGTTGAACCTAGCCAAATAATTGTTCTGCACGATGAGTTAGATATTCCATTTGCAGCAATTCGCGCCAAGATCGCCGGTGGCGACAACGGCCACAACGGCCTGAAATCACTTACCTCTGCTTTTGATTCACCAGAATATTTCCGTGTGCGCTTAGGGATTGGTCGCCCAATGGGCCAACAAGATCCCGCAGACTTTGTACTTAAGCAATTTAGTAAAGAAGAGAAGAAAGATTTAGCAGAATTCTTAGATCGCGGCGCAGATGTTGTGGAATCGCTGATCGAAAAAGGGCTGGATTTCACGCAATCTAAATTTAATAGTTAATTTAGCCTAGCTCAGCCAGTATTACGTAAGCCTGCGGCAACGCCGTTAATGGTCAGCAGCAGTGCGCGGATTAGCGTGGCATCAGATGCATCTCCAGCGGTACGAACGCGATGGAGCAAGTTAACCTGCAACAGGTGCAGCGGCGATAAGTAAGCATCACGTACTTGCAAAGTGCGAGCCAAAATTGGTTGATCGCCCAATAAAGCAGACTTGCCAGTCAAAGCCAAGATCTCTTTCACAGTCAGTTCAAATTCTTCGGTAATTGTGTCAAGGAAGTGATGTAGTTCCTTTGGCACCAGTGTTTCAACGTAACGTTTTGCAGTTACTAAATCAGTCTTAGCTAAAGTCATTTCCACATTGCTGATAAAGGTATGGAAGAAGTGCCAATCAGTGAGCATCTTCTTTAAGACATCTGTTTTTCCTGCTTCGCGAGCCGCCTTTAAGCCAGAACCAACGCCATACCAACCAGGAACAATTTGGCGAGATTGGGTCCAACCAAATACCCAAGGAATAGCGCGTAGCGAATCTAGGCCGCCAGCTGCATCAGGTCGACGCGATGGGCGCGAGCCAAGGAAGAGATTTCCAAGTTGTTCAACCGGAGTTGAGGCGTAGAAATATGCCGGCAGATCAGGATGATCGATTAAGGTGCGATAACGAGCAAATGATGAATCGCTAATTAGATTCATACAGTCATTCCACTTTGCTAGATCTTCGGCGCTTTGGCGCGGTCCGCGATTAAGAATCGTTGCTTCTAACGATGCAGCAAGGGTTAACTCAACGTTTTCGCGAGCAAGTGCAGGCAGTGCGTATTTATCGCTAATTACTTCACCTTGTTCAGTCATCTTGATCTGGCCATCAACTGATCCCCAAGGCAGTGCAACTAGTGCATCATAAGTTGGTCCGCCACCGCGACCGACTGAACCACCACGACCATGGAACAATCGAAGCGTCACGCCATATTTCATCGCGACATCGCGCAAGGTGCGTTGTGCGCGGTGGATCTCCCATTGGCTAGTTGCGATGCCGGCATCTTTATTCGAATCTGAATAACCGAGCATTACTTCTTGCACATCGCCACGTAGTTTTACCAATGAGCGATAAGTTGGATCAGAGAGTAACTTCTCAAGAATTTCACCAGCTGCGCGAAGTTCAGCAACCGTTTCCAGCAACGGAGCAAAGCCGATCTTGGCGACTTTCTTATCTAGATCTACCAAGCCAGCGGCTTTTCCAATTACTGCAGAGGCAATTAAATCGTCTGCGCCTTTGGTCATTGAGACGATGTACGTCTCGATAACTTCTGGACCAAATCGTTCAATCAAATCATCAATGGCTCTAAAGGTATCGAAAGTCTTCTGTCCCACAGCATCTAAACCGCTTGTCTTAATCGGCGCTGATGAACCAAGTTCTTTAATCAAGAGTGGGAATTTATCGCTATGTGAAAGCTCGAGATATCCCGCGGGCATTACTTGCTTAAGCAAGTTGTGGTGCGCATCAGAATGCTCGCGAATATCCAAGGTTGCGTGTGTCAGACCGAAGGCCGCGATACTGCGAATGGTGCGCTCTAGTAAGCCAGTTGCGATCAATTCACCGCGATGGGCAAAGAGAGAATCGCGCATCAGCGTTAAATCTGCAATTAACTCGGCAGAGTTTGCATAATCGCGACCGGGCACATGAGCAGTTCCAGCTGCATGGCGGTTACGTGTGAAAGCTAAGCGATGCACGATTGCAGTGGCCTTTAAGCGATATGGCTCTTGCTGATTAAGGCGCAAGAAGCGATCTTCAAATTCTGGAATATTTTTTAGGTCGCGTTCTACCGAAGCAGTAAGTTCTGGTGTTGCGCCCGCAATACGAGTTGAAACCGACAACATCTGGCGCAGTTGATCCATGGCAGCAATAGTTGTGCGAATCGCATGGCCAACTTGAAGAATTACCGCATCCTCAGTTACTTGGGCGGTGATATTTGGATTGCCATCACGGTCGCCACCGATCCATGTACCGAAGGTAAGTGGACGTGCACCAACAGGTAGATCAATATCAAGGCGCTTTAGCTCGCGGGCAAAATCATTTAAAACTTCTGGGACTGTGTTGCGCGCTAAATCATCTAGATAGTAAAGCGCGTTCATCGCTTCATCTAGAGGCTCTGGGCGATCTAAACGCAATTCATCGGTCTGCCATAAGAGATCAACGGTTTCAGCAAGGCGTTCATGTTGGCGCGGATTTAGATCTTGATCCAATAACTTTGCGATCTCACCTAATTTATTTAATATGGAACGACGGGCGGCTTCGGTTGGGTGGGCGGTAAAGACCGGGCGCACCATTAGCTCGCTAATCCATTGTTGTAATTGTGCGTGAGTGAATTCGTGTCCAGGAGTTTGGGCTTTATAAGCCTCTTCGATCTTGTCGATCGCCCGGCTTAACCAAGATCCGCCTGCTGCTCTTTGCTGCGCAAGAACTCGTGCACGGTGAACTTGTTCTGCCACATTTGCTAAATGAAAGTAAGTGCTAAATGCGCGCACCAGTTGTACAGAATCTTCAACTGAGAGTTTTTCCAATAACTCGTTTCCGCCACCTTTGCGAACAGATTCAACAAGATCTAAAAGCCCTTGTCCTTCTTGGCGAACTAACGACTGCCCTAAGAGATCGCCAAGTTTGCGAACGTCGCTACGTAAGAGCGCATCGTCGTTTGCGATGTTCTTGGCATTGTTGGGGCTCTGTGTCACAGGCATATCCTCTCAGGAATACGCACGACTTTGATCCGCAAATATGCGCGTTAGACTTAACCCATCAAGCCCCCTCCCTTTTGGGAACGGGGCCAGTTTGCGTTTTCTCATATTTTGGAAAGCAGGTATGGCTTAATGCGTGCATTGGTGCAGATGATCGCCAGCGATGGTGCTGTTGCATCCTGCCTGCACGATTCCAAGAAGATAATCGCACCTAGCGCCACCTATCCATTTTTACTTGCCAAGGTCGCAGAAAAATCTTCTTTACTGATTGTGACTAGCTCCAGCCGCAGCGCGGAAGATTTAGCAAGCGAACTGCGCGAATTACATAACCATGTTCTGGAATTTCCGGCTTGGGAGACCTTGCCACACGAGCGATTAAGCCCACGAAGTGACACAGTGGCAAGGCGATTAGCAACTCTTGCTGACCTAGCCAAAGAAGCTAGTGAAAACACAATCGTCGTTGCACCGATACGCGCAGTAATCCATCGCTTCATTGCAGATTTAGCCAGCCAGCCATTACAAAGTTTAGAGATCGGTAGCGAAGTAGATTTAACAACGCTAATTACCAATTTAACTAAGCTGGCATATACGCGAACTGACTTAGTTGAAAAGCGCGGTGAGTTTGCCGTTCGCGGTGGAATCGTAGATTTATTTTTGCCGCTTTCCGAATACCCAGTTCGTATTGATTTCTTTGGCGATGAGATCGAAGAGATGAGCTACTTCGATGTGGCCACGCAGCGCACAACCACGCCAGTTATTGGATCGCTTTCGATTCTGCCGTGTCGCGAACTTCTGCTTACTGAAGATATTCGCCAGCGCGCCGAAAGTGCCAAAGCAAAATATCCAGCCGCGTTAGAAATTTTAGATCGCATCGCGCAAGGTATTTCGACCGAAGGCATGGAATCACTCATCCCGATCTTGGTTGAGCAAACGCAAACAATTTTGCAGCGTATGCCCAAAGGCACCGAAGTTATCTTTATCGATGACGAGCGCATCCGCATGCGCACCATAGATTTGCTGGCAACCAATGAAGAGTTCTTTGAAGCTGCATGGTCACATGCTGCCCTGGGCGCAGTTGCACCTCTGCCAGTAACTGATGCGACATATCTATCTTGGGATGGTTTAAATGAAGAAATTACGCGCTGCCAATTAACTTCCCGCGCATTTAACCCTTTTGGCTCTGATTTAGATAAGACCGCTGATTTCTTAGATTTTCAAGCGATAGATCCGCTGCGTGCTGATATGGATCGCGCGATCAGCACACTGCAAAGTGCAGTAGATGCAGGCTTTTCCATCATCTTCTCCGCAGCAGGTCACGGTATGGCCGAGCGTTATGCCGGTATTTTCCGAAATGCTGATTTACCTGTCGTGATTGTTCCGGAATTACGAGCGATTCCAACTAAGGGATCAATTCATATAACGCAATCGGCAATCGCACATGGCTTCACATCACTATCGGCACGCATTTTATTTATAACCGAACGGGATCTAACTGGCAGCAAAGCGTCGGCTAAAGATGCTGCGCGCATGCCATCAAAGCGTAAACAAGCCGTTGATCCGCTGGAATTACGTGCCGGTGATTTTGTGGTTCATGAACAACACGGCATTGGTCGTTATGTAGAAATGGTGCAGCGCACTATCGGTGGCATTACCCGCGAATATCTAGTTATTGAATATGCGCCAGCTAAACGTGGCCAACCCGGCGATCGCATCTTTGTGCCAACCGATACCTTGGAACAAGTAAGTAAATATATTGGTGGTGAATCACCAACTGTGCACCGTATTGGCAGCGGCGAATGGCAGAAAGCGAAAGGTCGCGCCCGTAAGGCGGTTAAGCAAATTGCGGGCGAGCTAATTCGACTCTATGCCGCACGTACTAGTTCTCCAGGCTTTGCATTCTCTGCCGATACACCTTGGCAACGAGAGTTAGAAGATGCTTTCTCTTATATCGAAACGCCCGATCAGCTATCTACTATTGAAGAAGTAAAGCGCGATATGGAAAAGCCATATCCGATGGATCGCATAATCTGCGGCGATGTGGGCTACGGCAAGACCGAGATCGCCATTCGAGCTGCCTTTAAAGCAGTTCAAGATGGCAAGCAAGTTGCAGTTCTTGTTCCCACAACGCTGCTGGTTCAACAGCATGAGAAGACTTTTGCCGAAAGATATGCGGGATTTCCCATAAAGGTCGCCGGTTTGTCGCGTTTTAATACCGCGAAAGAGTCGAAAGATATTTTGAAAGAGCTAACTGACGGCGGCGTTGATGTTGTTATCGGGACTCACCGTTTGCTTTCACAAGATGTGGTCTTTAAAGATCTGGGCTTGGTCGTTGTCGATGAGGAACAGCGCTTTGGTGTTGAACAGAAAGAATCGCTAAAAAAGATGCGCACGACGGTCGATGTCTTGGCGATGTCGGCAACGCCGATCCCGCGCACGCTAGAAATGGCAGTGACTGGAATTCGCGAAATGTCCACGATTACAACGCCACCGGAAGAACGCCATCCGATTCTTACCTATGTCGGACCTGCCGAAGATGCGCAGATTCGCGCGGCAATTCATCGCGAACTATTAAGAGATGGACAAGTCTTTTATATTCACAATCGCGTGGAATCAATAGATCGCGCCGCAGCAAAGATTCAGGAGTTGGTACCGGAAGCGCGTATTCGTATCGCTCACGGACAGATGAGCGAAGGCACGTTAGAAGATGTGATCTTAGGATTTTGGAACCGCGATTTTGATGTTCTGGTTTGCACAACAATTGTGGAGAGCGGCCTTGATATTGCAAATGCCAATACCTTGATTGTGGAACGTGCCGATAACTTTGGACTTTCCCAACTGCACCAATTGCGCGGACGCGTTGGCCGTGGGCGCGATCGCGCATATGCCTATTTCCTCTATCCACCAGATCAACCTTTAACGGAAATTGCCTTAGATCGTTTAAAGACAATTGCTACAAATACTGATTTAGGTGCCGGTATGCGAGTTGCGTTGAAGGATTTAGAAATTCGCGGCGCCGGTAACTTGCTTGGCGGTGAACAATCTGGCCACATTGCAGACGTGGGTTTTGATTTATATATGCGTATGGTCGGTGAAGCAGTCAATGATTACAAGACCGGCATTATCGATAAGCAAGAAGAAGTCCACGAATGCAAAGTCGAACTTCCAGTTAATGCCCACCTTTCCGAAACTTATGTACCAGGAGAACGATTGCGCCTTGATCTATATCGTCGTTTAGCTGACGTTGCCAAGCCTGCTGATGTGCAATCAATCCGAGAAGAGTTACTGGATAGATTCGGAGAGCTACCTGAGGAAGCAAGTGCGCTATTAGCTGTTGCGCAATTGCGCGCACTTGCAAAATCTCACGGGATTCGTGAGGTTGTTGCAACCGGAAAATTCTTACGCCTTGCACCTTTATCGTTGCCAGAATCGCGCCAATTGCGATTGACCCGTCTATATCCAGGATCTATCTATAAGGGCCCAACCGGCACAGCCTTGGTTACTTTGCCGAAAAACCCTTCATGGAGCCCGTCAAAACCTGCGGCTGAAATAGTGGATACTTCTCTCCTGACCTGGGTTACCGAGGTCGTTGACCAATTGACGAAAGCGAGCACAACGTGAAGAAGATTCTGGCTGTCCTGACTATTGCATCAGGCCTTTTCTTAACAGGTTGCTCGCAGACCAATGAAGCCGCATCAGTCGGTGGCTTCAAGATTACTCAGACCGAACTACAAGGCAGCATCGATGCAGTAATGGCCGAGCGCACCAAAGTTGATGTGACGCAGATGAAGCTTGAATCAGGCGATGCGCTAAATCGCGGACAACTACGTTTTAAGATATTGATGCATACCTTTGATGAGATCGCTAAAGAGCTAAAGATTGATGTGACTGCTAGCCAGCTCGAAGCGAAGAAGGCGGCAATTACTGAATCAGTCGGTGGCAAAACTGAACTACCTAAGAACTTGGTAAATGCGGCAATCGCACAACAAGATTTCGATACCTATGTGCGCGCGATCGTAATTTCTGAAGCGATCACATCAGCGCTGGGCGCATCTGGTGTTGCAGAGGAAGAAATTGCCACCAAACTCGGCCAATTACTTTCTGCCAAAGCAAAACAACTTGGCGTGAAGATTAACCCACGTTACGGAGTCTGGGATGACGTCGCTGGCGATGTTGTCGCCGCTAATGTAACTGGCGATGCTGTAAAGCCATCTGCTAAGTAATTACAAGATGGCATCGCAACTTCAACGCCTCGTTGAGGTAATGGACCGCCTGCGCTCACCCGGTGGTTGTCCATGGGATGCAGAACAAACCCACGAATCACTCGTCAAATACTTGCTGGAAGAGTCCTACGAATTTATCGATTCGGTAGATGCTAAAGACCGCGAAGGCATGCGCGAAGAATTAGGCGATGTCTTGCTCCAGGTCTACTTCCATTCACGTATCGCCCAAGATCATCCAACAGATCCGTTCTCAATTGAAGATGTAGCGCAAGCGATTGCAGATAAGTTAATCCGGCGACATCCGCATGTCTTTAAGGGCTTGCAAGTATCGGGAACTGAGGAAATCATTGAAAACTGGGAAGAGATAAAGGCGAAAGAGAAGGGTCGCACATCAGCGCTAGATGGCGTCGCTCTGGCGCAACCGGCGCTGCCCTTAGTTGAGAAACTTCTCTATCGCGCAGAAAAATATAAAGTGAACGTTGAATTAACTAACTATCAAAGTAATAAGCCGGCCACCGAAGAAAGCGTCGGTGAAGCCTTAGCTTCGATCATTGCATGGGCGCGCGATAACGAGATTGACCCAGAAAATGCGCTGCGCCTATATGGGCGCCAAATTGCCGAGCAAATTAAGGCAGCCGAGTCGCGGTAGTATTGGCCTATACCGTTCAGCGCTGAGCGTGCTCAAATGCAGTTAAATTCTTAGGAGATTCAAATGACAATTATCGAAGCAATCGGCGCTCGTGAGATTCTTGATTCGCGCGGAAATCCAACTGTTGAAGTTGAAATCGAACTCGAAGATGGCACCCAAGCCCGTGCTGCAGTTCCAAGTGGTGCCTCAACTGGTGCATTTGAAGCAGCTGAACTTCGCGATGGCGATAAGAAGCGCTACCTCGGTAAAGGCGTTCTAAAAGCGATTGACTTTGTTAATAATGAATTAGCTCCTGCTATTGAAGGCATGGATGCGCAAGATCAACGCCTTATTGATGAAGAGATGATCAAGCTAGATGGAACACCAAATAAGTCACGCCTTGGTGCAAACGCAATTCTCGGTGTTTCACTTGCAGTTGCAAAAGCATCTGCTGAATCTGCTGACCTTTCACTCTTTCGTTACGTTGGCGGACCAAATGCACACGTTCTACCTGTGCCAATGATGAATATCCTCAACGGTGGCGCGCACGCTGATACCAACGTTGATATCCAAGAATTTATGATCGCCCCAATTGGCGCCGAGACTTTCCGCGAATCACTTCGCTGGGGAGCAGAGATCTATCACGCACTTAAAGCAGTCCTTAAAAAGCGCGGCCTTGCCACATCAGTTGGCGATGAAGGCGGTTTTGCACCGAACTTAGATAGCAACCGTGCCGCACTTGATTTGATCATCGAAGCGATCGAAGTTGCTGGATTCAAGCCAGGTAAAGAAATTGCACTTGCCATGGATGTTGCCGCAACTGAATTCCACGATAACGGCAAGTATAAATTTGAAGGTTCAATGCGCTCTTCCGATGAAATGATCGCCTATTACGCAGAACTCGTTGGTGCATACCCAATTGCCTCTATCGAAGATCCACTAAACGAAGAAGACTGGGCGGGCTGGAAGTCAATGACTTCTTCCCTTGGCTCAAAGATTCAGATCGTTGGCGATGATTTATTCGTCACCAACCCAATCCGTTTAGCTAAGGGAATTGAAACAAACACAGCAAATGCGCTCTTGGTTAAGGTAAATCAGATCGGAACTCTGACTGAGACCCTTGATGCAGTTGATATGGCGCACCGTGCTAATTACTGCAGCATGATGTCGCACCGTTCAGGCGAGACTGAAGATGTCACAATCGCAGACTTGGCTGTTGCAACTAACTGTGGCCAAATTAAAACTGGTGCACCATCTCGCACCGAACGCGTTGCTAAATACAATCAATTGCTACGTATTGAAGAAGAACTTGCAGAAGGCGCTGTATTTGCAGGACGCGGCTCATTCCCTCGCTTTAAAGGATAGTTAAGAGCTAAGCCATGCGCCGACGACGTCGCAGTTACTCATCTAACCGTCGTTCGTCGAGCCGTCGTACGCGTGGAAACGCTCGCCCTTTAGCGCTAATCGCAATTATCTTTATCTTTACCTTGACCCTTGCGCCACCGATTAAGAATTACTTCACCCAACGCGCTCAGATCAGCGCACTTAAATCTCAAGTTGCAACCGATCGCACTGCGCTAGAAAAAGCACGCGCTGAGCTAAGCACTTGGCAAGATCCAAATTATGTTAAATCACAAGCGCGCGAGCGTCTGCACTTTGTTATGCCAGGGGAGCGCCAATACATAGTTACCGGTTCTGAAATTACCCAAGCCGAACCACAAACAACTCAAGTAGCCAAGCAACTTCCGGAAGGTGCTCCTTGGTATACCAAGCTGATCGCATCCGTAACTGAATCTGGCCTTTAATCTATGAGCGATAAAGCAACACAAAAAGATTTAGATTGCATCGAAGTTCAATTGGGTCGTACTCCGCGTGAAGTACACGCAATTTCTTATCGCTGTCCTTGTGGCAATCCCGCAGTCGTTGAAACCCCACCACGTTTAAGCCATGGCGAGCCCTTTCCAACTTTCTATTACGCAACCTGCCCACGTTTAACGGCGGCAATTTCAACACTTGAATCAACGGGCTTAATGGCCGATATGAATGAGCGACTTACAACCGATCACGAATTAGCTGGCCAATATGCAGCAGCACATGATGATTACCTAGCCGCGCGCGCTGCGCTAAAGATGGATGTGCCAGAAGTAGAAGGCATTTCCGCCGGTGGTATGCCCAACCGCGTTAAATGTTTACATTCGCTAGTTGCACATTCACTCTCAGCAGGACCCGGCGTTAATCCGCTCGGCGATGAAGCTTTAGCAAAATTACCGAAATGGTGGAAGAGCGAGCCATGCGAGTAGCAGCCATTGATTGCGGTACCAATTCAATTCGTCTACTAATTGCCGATATTGATGGCACGAACTTTCGCGAAGTAATTCGCTTGATGGAAGTAGTCCGCTTAGGACAAGGCGTTGATAAAACTGGGCAATTTCACCCAGATGCGATCGCGCGCACGTTAGCTGCAGTTGATATCTATGCCGCAGAAATTGCTAAACGCGGCGTTGAGAAGATTCGCTTCTGCGCCACCAGCGCCACCCGTGATGCCACCAATCGCGATCTATTTATCGAAGGCGTCTTCGAGCGTTTAGGAATTCGCCCCGAAGTTATCTCAGGTGATGAAGAAGCGCGCCTCTCTTTTATGGGAGCAACTAAAGATCTACCTGCATCAGATGGCCCTTTTTTAGTCGTTGATATCGGTGGCGGTTCCACGGAATTCGTGTTTGGCACCGATTCCGTTGCAGCAGCCAAGAGCGTAAATATCGGTTGTGTTCGCATGTCAGAGCGCCATTTCACGGGCGATCTTCCAGATCCGGGACAAGTAGCTGCAGCAACTGAAGATATAGATGAAGCAATTGCACAAGCTGCCAAGTTAGTCCCGATTACTCAAGCTAAGACTCTGATCGCAGTAGCAGGCACTGCAACAACGGTTGCGGCCGCAGCGTTAGATCTTCCCGAATACGACAGATATGCCATTCATCTCTCACATATACCAGCTGAAAAAGTTCATCAAGTATCGCAAGCATTTATCAAAATGGATCGCACCCAACGCGAATCACTTGGTTACATGCATCCAGGCCGGGTTGATGTTATTTCTGCAGGTTCACTCGTTCTCTCGCGCATCATGCGCGCAACAGGTGCCACCGAATTCGTTGCATCTGAATCAGATATTCTCGATGGAATGGCTTGGTCGCTTGTATAAATCGTTAGACCTCTTGGATTCAGCAATCATCAAATGCAAGAAATGCCCAAGGCTTGTTGAGTGGCGTGAAGAAGTAGCAGTTGTTAAACGCAAGGCTTATGAAAACGAAAAGTACTGGGGCAAGCCTGTTCCAGGTTTTGGACCTGCAAATGCGCAGTTAGTTATTCTTGGCCTTGCTCCTGGTGCACATGGTGCCAATCGCACCGGAAGAGTATTCACGGGTGATTCATCAGGCGACTGGCTCTATAAATCACTTCATAAAAATGGCCTTGCCAAGATCGCTACCAGCAAAAGTAAAGATGATGGCCAACAATTAATTAATACCCGCATTCTCTGTGCCGTACGTTGCGCGCCTCCTGATAACAAACCCAGCACCGAAGAGAAAAATACTTGCGCACCTTTCTATAAGGATGAAATTGCTCTTTTGATGCCAACTGCACGTTCATTCCTTGCCCTCGGCAATCTTGCTTGGACAACGCTGCTTTCAACTCTTGCTGAATTAGATTGCGAAATCCCAAAGCCGAAACCAAAGTTTGGCCATGGAGCCACAGCTACATTTATCGGCCCAGATGGGATCAAACGCAAGATTGTCGGAAGTTATCATCCGAGCCAACAGAACACATTTACAGGTAAATTAACGGAAAAGATGTTGGATTCTGTAATTAAAAAAGCAAGTAGACTCTGACACTTCGCATGGCCCCGATAGCCCAATGGCAGAGGCAGAGGACTTAAAATCCTCCCAGTGTGGGTTCGACCCCCACTCGGGGCACTTGATAAGTGCATCAATATGTAGTTTTGAGCCTGCAAAACATATTATGAAGTAAACCACTGACAACATCAAGGGAAAGTTTTATCCTCGTTTAGCTTGGTTTGTGACGGTGTTTAGCACACCAAATGACACACCCCCAAGGTTAAGTCTCTTCCAATCAACTATCGCACCAGGTCTCATGCCCAGAAACTAATTCAATTCTTAGGCAGTAGCCGAACTTAAATCAATGACTCCCAATTTTCCAAGTACTTATCCATCCAGCCAGAAGGCGCATATCGATTCTCAAGTCGAGGAGTGTTACTTATTCTTCGCATATCGCTGTCGTTGTGCTCTTGCCCTTTTGCACCAGGAGTCTTAAGCCATTTTGCATGCCCAGTTTTAATCACCTTTGCAACAATTGCTGCAGGAACGACGTAGACCGATGGATATATCTCACCAAGATTTACAAAGCAGTAGAACAAATCTTTGTCGGTAATGGATTCATGTTTAACATTCATGTGCCATCCGACTCTACTTTTTGAGCCAGAGGTCGTCTTAACTTGAATTAAGACGGGGCGGCCTCCATCTAATGGATTTACTAAAATATCTGCTTTTCTAGTTCCTCTGGGTGCCTGGGACGCCAACAAACCTCGAGATAGAAGTCGCGATAGCACTAAATGCTCGCCTGCTGCTCCGACAAGAGACTTGTCAACAGTCATTAGATTTTCCCCTCCCGCTTAAGCGATTCAAAATGATTTCGCCAATTAACTTTGGAACCTACTACCCAGCCAGAATTTGCGGGGAAGATATTTTCCGCGCCGCATGAACACTTCCAATGGAGCTTCTTGACGCCATCAACCTCAATAGTTTCTGTTGAGTCATGATGAGTCTTATTGAACTTTACCCAAGCATCACTAACCATTAGCCGTCGCCCCCCAAGAGATACCCAAATTATTGCCTTAATGAAGTGTCACCGCTACATCTCAGGCATTCTTTATTAACGACAACACCTTAATCTGGAGGCCTGACATCAAATCATTCAAATGGAGCTGGGAATTGCGCTCGCATGTGTGTCTTTTAAGGGACTGAGGGCCTATTTTATGACTGCAGTTCGGTCCTGAGTCCATTCGAGGTCGATGTTTTCCAGTTTCATACACATGAGCTCCAGGACTCCAATTAGATGCGCCTTAGTTAGTGGTCCAGTTGCTGATTTGAGGTCTGTATCAACATTTAGTGCGAGTACTGCCAGGTCTTGCTGAATCTTATTGAGTGAATTTTGGATATCAGTTGAGGCTATTGTTAGTCGAGCTTCATCTGCTGTTAGATAAAAAGCCTCACGGACATCATGCAACAGTAAAGCCACAAACTTTGCCTTTTGAATTGCAAATTCCTGCAAATGGGAATTATCGAATGGAATTTGCTCTCCAGCAGATTGTGAAAATGGGTTACCCGCCATGGCCTCAAAAGCAGCAGAAGTATCAGAACTTAGGGAGTCCGTAATTCTTCTTGTCTCATGCAAATCTAAAGGTGCTTGAGTATCTGCGATGGGTTGTATGTCTTCATTTGTAAATCCTGGCATAGGTGAAGTTGTCAACGTTAGGGAATTAAAGTTCGCAGCTACAGCATCCATTCCTGGCAAAACCGATAAGCCACCTGCCCATGCCATCCATTGCACTGCACTTATTTCTAAAGGTGGGAAGAAGTCCTGTATTCGAAGAAGGGCATTTTCCTCGAGCTGCTGACGCGTTGGGTAAAACAAGAATCCATAAGGGATATTGAACGCCTTAGCAATCTTCATTAAATCCACTAGGTCAGGGTTCTGTGGTTTGCGCTCGCTCCTATCATCTAGGAGTCTGTTCATGCGTTCTGGACCAACCCCAGACCACTCTCCAAAGTTTTTGCGACTCCATCTGTCAGGGTTTCGACCTGATAGCCATTCATCAATATCAATATATTCGTCAAAGTTCTGATGACCTTTGTAGGTACTTCGAAGGACCATTAAGCAATTTCTTCCGTGCTTTATGAATGCCTTGTCTCTTAATGCTCGGTCTCGGAGTAGAGCGTGGATGTTCGCACGAACAAGGGAATTGATGGTTACGTCGCGAATTGGACGCTCAACTAACTTTTTACCCTGCTTCACAAGAACCTCAATTTCGAAATTCGAAAGACCCCTGAGACTTTTTTATGTGGTGCGTCAATCTATTCCTGGGCGTCACCAGACGTCTCTGGCACACACCAGATTATTCGAAAGGAGACTTCATGTCTTCCCTCATAACAGTTAAAGAGGCGGCGAAGCGCCTCAGCCTCAGCGAGAGCAAGGTTTACCGCATGACAATGACTGGCGAGCTTTACTCGAAACGCCTAGGTCGTGCAGTTCGGATTCCAGAAGAGAGCATTCAAACCTTAGCAAGCCTGCCAAAGAGCGATACAGAAATCTTATTCAAAGGGGGTAAGCAATGAATATTTCTGGTGTAGCGCTCAAAGTCCTCATCTTTGTCGCACTAGAAGAACATGAAATAACACGAGAAAAAATACACCGCAAAGTGACTGAAGATGTCTATGACATAAACAAAGCGATAGAGGAGTTACTTAGAGAAGAATTAATCTCAGTACATAAGGTCTCCGACGAGGCTAGCTACCACTGGATTTTTGCAATAAGCATCGAAGGTAGGCATTTTATTAGGCACTTGGGGAGCGAACTACGAGATGTGTACGCCCCATAAATTCTGCAAGGTTTAGGCTTACAAAAGAGGCTTCTTGACCTAATCTGAATACAAACAACTAAATAGCGCAGTCAGGTAATTGTGTTACTGATTGGCAACGAGTAGTTCTACGGGGAAGCAGAGCCGTAGTAAAAAAAGTACTGACACGGCCTTCGCCCAGCTGGAGTAGGAGAGAGTGAAGAGACTCTCAATAGGGATTACCGCGTAGATGACCCATGCGTAAAGGCAGACTCGGAGCATCAGACACATAGGTTCTTTTTAATAAGAGCGGAGTCATCTACTTATCCCTAGTCCTGTTGACCAGCTAATTACTTGTCAGAACTTTCCAAATAATCATCCGAGAAGTTTCCCAAGTGAAAAAGTAGATAGCGTCCTATTTTTTTGCAGGGGGAATAGCTCTATCACAAAACTTTCAGTTTCTTCTTTTGTTTTTCATTCCCGCCGCTAGGCGGGGAATGCGCCGCAGGCGCTCTAAACACAAGGATGAATTTGTTTGCAATTAACAAAACGCCCCTGCGGGGCGATGGCTCGCCTAACGGCGAGAATAAAAAGAAACGAACAGGAGAATAAATTGTTAAGACAATGCAAAGTAAGCATCACTTTTAAACAGCCAATCCTAGGGAAAGACCTTCAGGATGGTGACAAATACTTAAGCACCAAACACTGGATAATTGCAGAGCTTATGGAATATGACTTAGATACAGCTCGATTTATAACTTATGAAAACGAAATAATTGCAGAGTGGCCTTGCTCTGAAATAAGCGGCTTAAGCATCCCTCAGCTAGATGAGGAGACCCCAGTTGTAATGGCACAGAAAAGCCTCGATTATCAATTGGAGATAAAGCAGCAACGCCCAAATGCTTGGTCTAAATGGACCCCTAACGAAGAACAACAATTAAAGGCAGAATTTGATGCTGGAATGACCCTGGATGAAATTGCAGACATTCACCATCGAACACCCGTAGCGATTTCTGAGCGTTTGTATCGAATCGGTATTTACACTCACGAGTCCCCAAAACTTGGAGCCAGAACAGAAAAACGTTACTACAAATCGATTAAGCCTTGGGTGGGTCTTGCGCCTCAGCCTGGCGAATTAATAACTGTTTGTCTTGGTTGTGGCTACAGAATCCATTCTCGACCCTGTATGTGCTGGACTCATAGCGATACTTCAGACATGGTCACATGGCGAGAATGGAATCATCAGTACACAATGTTTGGCTCTCGCATTTGGGGTACTTAATATTGAGTTTACCGATACAAGATGTTCATTAAATGCCACCATTGAACTCCAAAATCTATTGAGGAGTAATAATGGATATGCCTTCCCTGTATACCCCAAATCAAGTTGCTGACTACCTTCATGTCTCAAGAGGGACGATTTATAGCCTGATTAGTCGAAATGAAATTGATTCAATCAAAGTTGGAAGAAATCGCAGATTCACAGCGCAGCACGTTAAAGAATATTTAAGCCGTAGAGGTCAACAGATAGTAGTTGTTCAATAGTCTTACTTAGTTACTAACAAGATGTTTGTACAAGCCATAAAAACGGAAAGTGACCTTGCTAGCTTTAATTTCTGCCATGAATAGCAGGCGAATTTGACTAGAAAAGTCCTGTTAGAGAATCAATATACAAAAAGTCTGTGGAAACCTGGTCACGCGGCCAGAATCACAGTAATAATAAAATGCAGTAGCTGATTTGGATTGGATAAAGGTGAAGGTAATTAATTCACAGTTTAAGAGTTATACATTGAAAGCTAGGAGTGGCACATATTTACCTAAACATGCCCCGAATATTGATGACCAATTAAAATTTGCTCAATTAATCAGGATGCTTTCAACTCCAACTTGGGAGGGTGGAGCGAAGTAAATCGACCGAATGGAGGCATCCATGGACAACAAAGGGCTGCACCTTTATTTATCCTTATGAAATCGGCTCGGTTTGCTAAAAAGCGCTCGCATTGCTGTTTTAAGGATGAACGCGAGCAGGAAATCACTAAATCCCAGTTCGCATTAGGTTAAGTTTGGACATGACTGTGGATAACTGGCGGTCGTTTTGTCAGTGAAGTTTCGTAAGGTTTGAATCAGTTTACGAGGGGGGCAGGCGTGGCGTATCCCAAAGTCATAGACAACCGTCGGAGAACTCTCCTCAGCGTCCTTGAAGAACTGTCGCCCAATTTTGACCAGATTTCTATCGCAACAGGATATTGGGACTTGAAAGGTATGAGCGCCTTGATGCCTCACATTGCCCAATATAAAAAAATCAGAATTCTAATCGGACAAGAACCGATGCGAGCAAGGTTTCAGAAAGCCTTAAAGCAGGAACTAACTACTGATTTTCCAGAAGCAGACTTGAAATGGGATTTAACCCATACTCAGTTTGAGATGTCATTAGTTAACACCGCAGAAGAATTGAATAAGCATATTGAGAGTGGAAAAGTAGAAGTAAAAGTTTATCGAGGAGCCTTCTTACATGCGAAAACATATATATTTTCAAATTCTTCAAATTCTGACGCAGTAGGGATTATCGGTTCTTCCAATTTCACGGGCGCAGGATTAACAACAAATACTGAGCTGAATGCTCTTGAGGATGAAAGTCGCATAGTCAAGTACAAGCCAGAGTCAAAAGAAGACCAACACGGACACCTGAGTTGGTTTGAAGAGATATGGGCTGATGAACTTTCTGAAGATTGGAATGGTGAATTCAGCCAGATAATCGCGGAAAGCCCACTAGGAAAAAAGTGCTTCACACCTTACGAGATGTACATGAAAACCCTTTGGGAGCTGTATCACGAGGAAGTTGATATCTCTACCACGATAGCAGAATCTACAAGCTCAACATTATTTGCATTCCAACAAAGAAATGCACGACTTCTAATTCAAAAACTCCAGAAGTATGGCGTAGCAATGTTGGCCGACTCTGTTGGGTTGGGTAAAACTATTACTGCTGGCGCTGTCATCAAGGAATACATTGATACATATAAGGCGAGAAGAATTTATGTGATAGTTCCTGCCTCACTTGTTCAACCTTGGAAGCGAGACCTGGCAAAAGTCCACAATCTGGTTTCAGGATTTGAAGTTATAAGTATGCAAGATTTTCAAGAAATTGAACGCGTCAGAGATATTGATAAATATGCAGATGTAGACCTTTTCGTGATTGACGAAGCCCATAACTTGAGAAACCCAAATGGGTCACGACATGAGCAGCTACTTGATTGGTTTAGCAACAATCCATCAAGTCATGTTTTGATGCTTACTGCAACCCCAATCAACAATAAATTAACCGACTTTGTTAACCAGATACAACTCGCTGCGAAGGGTCGTTTAGCCGCATTCCCAGTGGTTTATCCAACTTCTAAAAAACGTGAAGTAATCGACTTCTTTGAGGCAGTTAAACGCCTCACCGCGGATATGCAAACGGCAGAAAACAAAGGCGAGAAGATTGACTTCAATCGAATCAGTCGAATTATGAGACAAGGATTACGCCACTTTTTAGTTCGAACTACCCGTCGAGGAATTGAAGCGGAATATGGCGGACTATTAAGCGATGATGGAACTCTTACAAAATTTCCTAAGAGCGAAGTTAAAAGTCATCCCTATGAATATACGGATGCACTAGCCACAGAGGTAGACAGCGTTATTGCGAGGAACATTAAAACTTTCGAAGGAAAAGACCCAAGATTTGTAAACCTCGAGACTTTGCTAAATCAAACACAGCGCACTAAGCACCCACTAGACTTAATGGAAGAGGGAAATGTAGATAGCGACTCAGGAGTTTTCGAAAAAGTATTCCGCCTCATTCTGTTACTTGGGTTTACTCCGTATAAATCTTCTACTTATCTAAATCAATACTATGGAAAAACAAACGAGGAACTAAGAGAGTTCGATATTGCATCAGATGAGTCATTTAGGCTTCGAAGTCAGATGAGTATTCACAACATCATGCGAGTAACTTTCTTGAAACGTCTAGAGTCGTCACAAGCTGCATTAAGTCTTTCGATGGCTCAATATTTAAAACGATTAGACAAGTTTGAAAAGTATCTTGGCGAGGGTCTTATAGCGAATATTCGAGATATTAATCAGATTGAAAAGGAGTTTGGAGAAGACATCTCTAGTTGGTCTGAAGAACAAGTGCGCGATACTCTCGACATCGAACTTATTCCAGCTTCCGAAGATAAGTACAAGATTTCTCAGATGAAGGCTGATATTCAACGTGATAAAAAGATAATTGCAACCATTCAAGAATGCTGCGAAGTTCTAGATAAGCACGATGACAAACTCAATTCGCTTGTGGAATTGATAATCAATATTCGCAAAAATAAGAAAGCGGGAGAAAAGATTCTTCTGTTTAGCTATTTTACAGACACTATTAATTACTTAGAAAAGCGCCTCCCAGAGCTAATTAAGGATAAAGAGTTCGCTAGTAAGTCCGCCTTCCTATCAGGTTCTAATAGAACGCTTCTCGAAGATACTGTTAAGCGATTCTCTCCCAAATCAACAAACTCAGGCGTTACGAAGAGTGAAGAGATTGATTTTCTGTTTGCTACGGACGTACTTTCCGAAGGTCAAAACCTTCAAGATTGTGGCAACTTAATCAATTATGACTTGCACTGGAATCCTGTTCGTATGATTCAACGTAATGGTCGCATAAATCGTTTAGGTTCGGAATACGAAAGTGTTTTTATTTATAACTTGCACCCAGAAACTGTTCTAGATTCATATTTAAAGCTGGTAAATCGTCTTGAAAGAAAAATTGATGCAATTAAGTTCACTATTGGAACAGACCAATCAGTTCTTGGTGAGGCAGAAAATCCAATCGAATTCCTTGATGGATTTGAAGAAGACGAAACACTCAACGAAGTCTTAGGAATGTACCGAGACCCCAATTCGTCTGAAGTTTTAGATAAATTTGATGATGATGATGAACTTCTGAGTGAAGATGAATTCATAATCGAACTTCGAAGATTCTTGTCGTCCGCAACTCCCGAACAAGTTAAGCGTGTCAAAGAAATCCCACTCGGTAAATGGGGGCATCTGCCTTCTGACTCCAAAGCAGCTTCAAGTAGGATTTTGTCACTTACGGAGACAACTGGCTTCGTCGAAAGCACTGGAAAAGATTTCAAGTCCCATTTCTTCATAGAAGCTGACCCCGAGTCTGGTTATATGGTGGATGCCGTCGATATTATTGAAGCCCTTGGATACATTAAGTGCACGGCGGCGAATTCTAAAAGCAAGTTTGATAATTTTGATTTCAATCGGAATCTCGTAAAGAAGTTAGTTGAAGCGGCATCTAAAGAAGAAGCAAAAGATGGCCAGTCTGTGGTTCGTTTAACTCCCACAAAAATTAAAATTCTAGATAACTTAGCAAGTGCACTTCCTGGTTTAGGCCTATCGCTTGCCTTGAAGAATATTTCGACAAAGCAGCAGCTCCGCAAGACCGAGCAACTTTTTATGTCTGCTAATCGTGAACTTAAAGGTTTTGGTCAGCTACTTCCAAACACATTGGAGTCGTTCGTTGCCCTCCAAAAAGAATTGGTTGATGCTAAACCAGAGGAAAGAACAATTGAATCGGTAGAGGCGGTTCTTTTCTATGTCTCTTAAGACAGCAGAGCTAAGGGCTCTAGACCAAGCAATTCGTGACCAATTTCAGAGTCGAACCCTAGAAAGCGGCCTAGCCACATCATTGGCTGTATTAGATTTACTTGGTTGCAAACCTGAGCAAAGCGTAGAAGATATTCAACTTACCAAAATGCAGTTGCCAAATGCAGAGCGCTACGACCATTGGTTTCAGCCTCATCCCTTTTTCAAGAGTAACCGCAGCTGTTTTGAGTTAGTTGACTCTGAATCTTTTCCAATTCAAGCAAAATTCTATTGGCTTCAAAAGAAATCCAAGCTTGCCATTTCTGGTGGTGTTCACTTCTCACCAAACTGGGAAGATAGTGAATTTACTAGAACTGAAGGATATAAAGTTGGTGTTGATTTTTTCCTAACTGCTAACGCAGATTCATTACTGATAGTTCTCTCGGACCGAGGTAATTTAAGAATTGTTGAGTTAAATGAAAGACTGCGAGCCACGCAAGTAGAGATTTTCTCAGCTTGGGCAGAATCACGTTCCGCAAAATCACCAGAAATACTGCACTCTGCGCTCTGGAGAACATTCCAGCTGCAGGCGGTAAACGAAAAGTTTTACGTTGGCGTTGCAAACGCCTTCACGGAGTTGGTGCAGCACTTTGATTCCACGGTACCTGAAATGTCGGAATCCGATTCCAAGCAATTTGTAAATAGATTAATAGGTCGCCTGCTGTTCTGTTGGTTCCTAAAGAAACGCGACATATTGGATAGAGAACAAGGCTATTTTGAGACGAAAGGTCTGGAGTCAACAGATTATTACCACGTTCGTCTTGAGCCACTTTTTTTCTTAACTCTAAACACTCCAGTTAATGATAGAGCTATCGAGCTAACTAATTTTCTTAAGAATTCTAAGAAGTTCATATCTAAAGGGACACAGGAATTGATTTCAACAGACCTTAAGACCCCTTATTTGAACGGAGGACTTTTTGATGCTCACGAAAATGACCATTTTGGTACTCCTGTTCTGAATTTTCCAAACGGTTACTTCGTTCGACTATTTGAGCATTTTGATTCGTATAACTTCACTACGGATGAATCAAGCCCAGAGTATGAACAAGTAGCTATTGACCCTGAGATGCTAGGCAAAGTTTTTGAGAGCCTTCTTGCAACACAAGTTGATGGCACTGGTGACCAAGCCCGTCAAGCAATAGGTGCGTTTTACACACCAAGAAACATTGTTAATTACATGTGCTCTGAGTCAATTAGAAGCGTTCTTCGAGATAAATTTGTGGGTAACTCAAAGGGTCTGAGTGCGATTGATGCATTGCTAGATACTCCCGATGCGCAATGGGCCACTTCAGGAACTAATAGCAAACGAGACGCCTTGAAGGGATTCGAGAAGCAAATTCTTGGAGAGTTGTTAGAGCTTAGAATTTATGACCCAGCCTGCGGTTCTGGTGCATTCCCTATGGGAATGTTGCAAATATTAGTAAAGCTTCATCAAAGACTTACAAGCCAAAGTGACACTTATGCAATCAAATTGCACTATTTAGAGAAGTCATTGTTTGGTACTGACATCGAACCCATGGCAATTGAGATTTCTAAGCTTAGAGCGTGGTTGTCACTTGTTGTCGACCAGGAAGAGAAGGGAAGCGTTGATGCACTCCCGAATCTAGATTTTCACTTTATTTGCTGTAATTCTTTGATAAAACTTAAGCAGGAAGAATTTGATACTTTGGGTTTCTTTACAGAACCCAAAGACGAGTTAGCTGATATCAAAACTAAATACTTCTATTCAGTTGACCCTAAAGAAAAGAAAAAACTTCAAAGTCAGTATGAAGATTTCATCAAAATACATACTGATGTAGTTTCAGACAAAGTGCGCCAGCTTCTAAGCTACCATCCATTCAATTCAGATAAGCCTGCTGAATTCTTTGATAAGTTTGAGATGTTTGGAATGAATCAAGGCTTTGATGTCGTGATTAGCAACCCTCCGTATGTGCGGCAAGAGAGAATTAAGTATAAGAATGCAATTTCTGATTATGGGCTTTTTACAAGCACAGCAGACCTCTATACCTACTTTTTTGAATTGGCATTCACGAACTTAAGAGATAAAGGCGTTTTGAGTTACATAACTTCTTCGAAATATGGTCGAGCACTTTACGGCGAATCTTTAAGGCGTTTAATCGCGGAAGAGAAGGAAATCAATTATTTAGTTGATTATGGCGACGAGCATGTTTTTGCTGCAATTACAAACACATGGGTAATTCAGTTGAAAAACGCCCCAGCACAAGATGGCCATACCTTCAAGGTTCTAAAGGGGATTGATGCGGAGGCTGTTTTGGTGCCGCAAGCGCAGCTGACCTCTGAAACCTGGGCTTTTAATGATGACGCAACGGAACAAGTAAAAAACAAGATTCGAATCGCAGGGCCACTTGTTAAAGATGCTGGCTATAAGATTTTTTATGGAATTAAGACAGGAATAAATGAAGCATTTTGTATTGATGCGGAAGCTAAAGATGAGTTAATCAAGGATGACCCCAAGAATCAAGAAATCCTCAAACCTCTTATTAGGGGGCGCGATGTAGCGCGTTTTGAAATCAAACCAATCGTTACTTGGATGGTTGCTACGAAGAATGAGTTTTCTGTGACTCAGCAGTACCCTTCAATAGCGCGATACTTGGAACGTAAAGATAAAGAATTGGGAGGTAAGGTCCGCAGTCGTGGAGACCAAGGTGCTAACTGGATGAACCTCAGGGATTGTGCTTACTATGAGGAAATGGAAGGCGAAAAAGTTATTTGGATTGAACTCTCTGATAGAAACAAGTTTAGCTATTCAAATAAGGGCGAGTACATCCTCAATTCTTCATGGATGATAGTCGGCCCCGATTTGAAAGCATTGCTAGGTGTAATGAACTCATCAGTAGTAAATTTCTATTTTCACTTTATATCCAACAGCTCGGGCATGGGAACAACACAGTGGAGAAAATATGCGGTCGAAACCATTCCAATCCCTGATTTCAAGAAGGCTCCAAAAGTTGTAGTTAACAGATTAATAGCCTTAGTAGATACGAGATTGTCTATGAAAATAGGCGACAACAAAAAGGAGTGTCTAGAGCTTGAGAAGGAAATAGACAGGGTTGTTTACGAACTATATAAATTGGACGCAGAAGATATCGCGTTAATTGAGTCGTAGTAGACCCTGCCCACCTCAATCCAGCTTGCTATATTCCGATTGCCTCTATTGCTTCAGCAATACCTTTCATTTGACGTGATGAGTGGTGTACATAAGTTCTTGAAGTGAGCAGCACTGACGCATGCCCCATAAATCGACGAATAGTTTCGATATCCATTCCAGCATCGTACAAAAGCGTTGCAGCAGTATGGCGTGCATCATGCAAACGCTTTATGGGTAAGCCAGCGGCAGCGAGCGCCTTTTGCCAGTGAGTGAAGTCAGTGTGGCTATTCATAGGTCGACCTTTGCTTCCTGGGAAGACCAAATCGTTGTCCTGCCATAGTTCACCTAAAGCTAGTCGCTGAGCGTTTTGCGCGCTCTTATGCGCACGTAGAGAGTTGATTGTCATTGGGTCTAAGTCAAGTGTGCGAACCGAAAACTTGCTCTTGAGCTTTACCCATACGTATTCCCCATTAACTTTTTGAAGCTGCTGCCAAATAAAAAGTTGTCCACGTTCCAAGTCAACGTCTTTCCACTGAAGTCCTAGAGCCTCACCTTGTCGTAAACCAAAAAGCACTGCTATGCGTACTCGTGCTTGTAAATAGACATCCACAGTAAGGCGAAGTAGTTGCATGACTTCTTCCCTGGATAGGGGATGAATTTGAGGCGAATCTACCTTTACGCCTCGTGAGCGAGCGACAGGGTTAGCCGATACGAGGTCATCTTGGAGCGCACGTTTAAAGGCAGCGGATAGAAGGGCACGGGCTTGCTGACAGGAACGAGGGCTTTGGCCTTGCTCGTCCATATTTTCAATAAAGGCATTTATATGGTTCTTAGTAACTTCACGAATCTTTATATGACCAAGTGCTGGAAGTATGTGGCGCATGGTCAATGACTCGTAGCGGCGGTAAGTTGTATGAGTAATGTTCTTGACATGTTTCTTTGTCAGCCAATTAATCATGTAATCCCCGAAAAGCAAATTTGTACTTTCAGTTACCAAGGATTCATCTGGTAATGGAAGTTTGGCAAGCTTCTCTTTTGCTAAGCGGCGCGATTCCTGTTCCGAACGTCCCATTGCGGTGACAGTCTGAGTCCCGCGAGTTAGTTTGGTGCGCCAACCGTTCTTATAACGGTAAGTACTTCCCTCTCCATTGCGACGGCGAGTGTTCTTACGCTTCTTTGGTGCTTTGTCCATATTGTTGTCCTTTGCTAAATACCACCTGGGGTTAGGTGGTTTCGTTACAGGCTCTCAATACAGAGTAAAAAGAGACAGGGGACTTTCGAATTTCGAAATTCGCCCAACTTCAATTTACAATTGACACACTTAAAGCACATGGTTACGCAGCAATGCATCCATAAAAGGGTACGTTTAGCGCATTCACGCGTAAAAGCCTTATCATTTGCCGTCCGCCCCCGTAGTCCAATGGCAGAGACAGAGGACTTAAAATCCTCCCAGTGTGGGTTCGACCCCCACTCGGGGCACCAGTTTGTGCGTAAACGATTTCATTTACTTACCATGAATGCAAGCGTCCATTTAACAATGCATACACAATTAATACATAACCGTCGGAGGATTTGAAGCCGACGTGTAGGTACTCAGTTCCTTCCGTGCCTACACATCTATGATCGAGCAAAGCTCTCACTCCTCTACCCCTGCCAATGGGCTAAAGCAGACCCCCGGTCGTTAGTTTTGAGCGCAGAGGTATCTGTACTAACACACTAGAAATATCTCCTAAAGTGCGTAAACTAAATTGATGAGGATATTTCGAAGTGGCCTTACATTGACTTTATTATTTCTGGTGTTAAGCGGTTGCGGCGGCTCGAGTCAAAGCATTAATTCAGCGGAAGTTACACCAGAACCTAGTCCTACAGAGCAACCAGTGAACCTAGAAGCTAAAAGAATCATAAAATTAAAAGCTGAGGCTTACATCGATTATAAGTGCACTCCAAAATATCAAATAAGAAAAGATCCTGACCCAATTCCAGGAGTCAATACAGATATGAAAGAAATGAATGTTTACAACGTAAACATCCTTGGAATTGATCAATATGGGCCAGATCAAGAAGATGAGTATTTTCTGATTAACAATTCGTCAGATTCAACTTATGGAAATTTTGCAACGCGCACAATCTATCTAGCTAGTTTATATCATTCATCGTTGGCTTATCTGTACCCCTACATTTATGATATCTATGATACGGAAATGAAGTCGGTGCGTAAGGATTACACTCGGTTTAGACTAATGGCAGATAAGTCCGCTCTAAAGATTTGCGATACAGCTAAAAGAAATATAGATAGTGAAACGTTGGAAGTATCCGACGTGACTAAGATTCAAGCCGTTTATGATCAGTTGGAAGCGAATTGGTTGAGCTTTAATTCTTGGTTCGAAGCAATATCTGCGATGAAAGAAAATATCTCGAATGACATAGATGCCAGTATCGAAGAAATGAATACACCTATTTGTAATGAGTACCCAACTGCAGATGGGAAATATGTAGTCGTTAAGTGCACGGTTCCCTGAGGCCAAATAGAAAGATCTCGAGCAAAGCTCTCACTCCTCTACCCCTGCCAATGGTCTAAAACAGACCCCCGGTTGTTAATTTTGAGCGGGAAGGTATCTGTACTACCGCTCTAGAAATATCTCCTAAAGTGCGTAGGCTACCGTTGTGATAAAGCAGGTAATTATTATTTCTTTAATCTTGCTGCCAACTACTTCTGCATTTGCAGGCGATGGTTCACCACCACCTACAACAATGGATGTTCTAGTCAGCACGATTCAAAATGTAGTACCAGAGCTTTCAGTTCCTCCCCAGGTTTCTGATCCTAATACTCGTTTAGTTCTTCCGCCGTGTGTCGGTGATATCAAGAATGACTGCATAGTTTCCGTCGAGTATTCAATTGCAGGTGGAGCTTGGTCAAAAGGTGAATTCATAGAGTCAATGCCACTGAAGAATTTGAGTTGGAAATCAGACAATTCTAAAACAGATTTCAATGAAAGTAATCAAGTGGTATTTGCCAAACCAAGGCCCGATCAGAATTTTCCAGCTGGAGGTAAGACCGGACTCTGGCAATTGCGAGGTGCAAAACATCTAAAGAGCGATCTATACGCAGTTACAGTCTTTTTTGCTGGAGAGGTAAGCGATAGAACAAATCCCACCGCGCTAGCGACCAAAATACTCTGGAATCGTGAATTTAAAATCCAAATTGGAACATATAACAGGAATGAGACAAATTATGGAAGAGTTTGTTCTGGCTATTTTGCTGGTGCAAATTTTTCTTGCGAGTTCATTAACATTGATAAGTTTCCACCTAACACAAAGTTTCGCATAAATGCTAACTTTCTTAAGACAAAAAGCATATTAGAAAACTCACCTTGGCTAATTGGACATTTGATAAATACGCGAATTTCTACAATCTCTAACAGTGATGGTTCTCAAACTCTTGTGATTGAAGGGGCCCCAACAACTTCGGCGTTGGTGCAGGCAAAATTTGAAAAGACTCCTAGTAGCTACGTAACATACTCAACAGCTATGGAAATTCGTCATAAACTTTATGTCGGTGATAGATATCCTTTTGAATATACATATCAAAATTTTCTAGATTCGCAGGGAAGTGACAATTTAAGTCCGGCAGAACCGGGAGTTGTAGAAGCTTGGAATTTAATCGAGAAACTAGCCCCCTTCAAATATTTAGAGCAGGAAGAGAGCTGGTTAGTGCGAACTGCAACGGTTTGGCCAAGCGGCGCTCAACTTCTAGATAAATGTAATTCAGAGAAATTCTCGTCAGGGTTGCTTGCTTCTAATGCGGTGGGTACTAATCCTCGCGCACCCATTTGGGATCCATCGACAAAGGAATTGAGTTATAGCGTTGCCTCCCCTCACCTAAAAGCAAATGGATCAACAAATATTGGATTTTACGAGTTATCTATTGATCAGAGATTGGCGCAATGTTTATGGGGGAAGGATGCTCTCCAATACAAAGCTTCAATCAGCGTCACTTCATTAGATGGTGAGAAGAAAATTTCAACAATCAACTTGGCATCTCGCGATGGATTTATAACTTTCCGAGCCACTGGATTTACATACTCTGCAAACGCGATTCAAGTTAAACTCTCAAGTAGCTCAAATGGCGCAGAGCTAAAGAATGATTTGCCTGATTATGTCTTTCCTATGGAACAAATAAGTAAAGAAGCTCCAAAAATCGCAGTTACGCCCAATGCGTCGACTTCACCGAGAGTAATTCAAAGAACCACGATCACTTGCATAAAAGGCAAGGTAACCAAAAAAGTAACAGCGGTTAGCCCTAAGTGCCCTGCTGGATATAAGAAGAAGTAGCTCTCACTCCTCCCAGTGTGGGTTCGACCCCCACTCGGGGCACTTACTATCCCCAGTGCTTAGCGATTTTTTCTTTTAAGAATTCCGCGCTATCAATCATGTTTTGCATTCCATCAACGCCATCTTCAATACTGACCCATCCGGTAAAGCCGACGCTCTTAAGGATTGTAAAGATTGCGTCGTAATTGTTTAAACCTTGACCAATGACACCATGCTTAAAGAATGAGACATAACCGGCGGTACCGCCTTCTAATTTACGAAGTTCTTCAATGCTGCCTCCCGCAAGGTGCCTGTCACTTGCACCGACAGTTAGAACACGATGTTTGACTCGTTCCAGCAAATCAAGAGGTTCCTCACCTGCAGCGATTGCATTTGATGGGTCGAATTGCACTCCAAATCTCGGTGAATCAATTCGGGAAACTAGATCAACAAAGACATCTTCCAACTGAGCAAACTCTGGTTCAGTCCAGAAGTCATCTTTGTAGTGATTCTCAATTACCAAAATCATGTCAAGCTTTTCAGCTTCAACCAGACACTTCTCGATTGACTCAACTACATAACCCATGCCTTGCTCGTGCGTAATATCTTTGCGGCGCTGACCGGATAAGACGCGGCAATACTTTGCGCCAAGCTCAGCTGACATCCGAATGCTATGAATCTCGTGATCGACTTCTCTCTGGCGCAAAACTGGATCGGGGATCGTAAAGTCAGGGGAGCAGCACATCATCGGAATTACCATGCCAGTTGATTCGACATATTTACGGATTTTTGGCCAGTTCGCCTCATCTTTAAAGTCGGCAAAATTGTTGTACATCTCAAGGCCTTGGATGCCCATAGCTTGGGACATATCAATCCACTCGTAAATACTTAACTTATCTGGTGCAACTAAATCTCTAATCCAACCCTTAGGAAAGGCTGCAATCTTTGGCTTCATTTTAAACCGGCTTGATTACAGATTTAATAAATTCACCAGAGGCCATCTTCGTAAACGCGGTTTCCCATTCTTCAACTGGAAAGGTTCCACCAAGAATTGGCGTTAAATCTAATTGTCCGGTGCCAAGCATTCGAAGTGCGCGCTCCCACATTGGCCAGTTATGGCTAAATGATCCTTCCAGGCGCACGTTTTTCTGAACGAGTTGATCAAGTGAGAAATTAACTGGCTGCGGACCCCAGCCGACTTTCGAGATCCAACCATTTGGACGAATAACATCAAGTGCAATTTTCAACGTGGCTGAAACTCCGGCTGCATCTACGACGCCATCTGCGCCCAGTCCATCGACTTCCATTGCCCAATCTTTTACATCACCTATAACAACATCACAGCCATATTTCTTAGCTACTTCTAGTCGCGCTTTATCGCGCTCTAAGCCAACTATTGCAACTTGTGCACCTGCAAGTTTTGCCATTGCTGCCGATAAAATTCCAATTGGCCCAGGTCCTAAAACAACAATTCGATCTCCGGGGCGTACATGTCCTGGTGCAATTGTTGCTGAGTATGCAACAGCGCAAGGTTCGGTCATTGAGGCATGATCAAAGGAGACGTTATCTGGAATCTTATGAAGCAAACGTGATGCCACTTTTACATATCTAGTCATTGCACCATTTACGCCATAGCCAAAGCCTTTGCGACTTGGATCTAAGTTATACAAACCTAGGCGCGACATCGGACCTGACATATCTACAACTGCGGCGGTCTCACTGACGATGCGATCGCCCTCCAACCATTTGCCTGCGGCCACAACGTTCTTACCGAGTTCCACAACAAGGCCACCGAATTCATGGCCGAGAACTACTGGGTAATTGACGGGCCAAGAGTTAGTTCCCTCCCACTGATGTAGGTCGGAGCCACAGACACTTGCCGCTTCGACCTGAACGATTACATCATCTTCACCACAATTGGGGCGATCTACTTCACGAACTTCAACGCTATGGGGTTCGGATGAGAAGTTAACTACTGCTGCGGATTTCACTTATTTTCTCCCTTAACTTTCACATCACCAAAGCCATGAACTGCCTCACAAATTTTACGTAAAACTTCTTCGACATTTCCAGCACCTTGGCTAAATGAATCTGCATCAATTGCAAGGGGGGCACCTATTACGACAAGCGGAGCGCCATATGAAGGACAGGCTATCGCCTGCTCAAGTGATAAACCACCAACTGCTTGCACGGGAACGCTTACTGCATCAACGACTTCGCGCAATTGATCAAGTGGATTCATCCATGGTTTTCCGGCTGCCGCAAGGCCGCGGCGTTCGTCATAGCCAATATGGTGAATAACCATGTCACAACCGAGCTCTTCTAATTGACGTGCACCTTCAACCATATCGGGACAACCTAAATTATCGCCCATCACCATTACGCCATAATCTTTTCCAGCTTGCACAACGCACTTAATAGTTTCTGGATGTGATCTAGCCATAACAACAACATGCGTTGCACCAGCCTTAGCCATCATCTCTGCCTCTAGATAACCACCATCCATTGTCTTTAAATCTGCAATTATCGGGTGGTTTGGGAATTCTTTACGTAACGCCTTAACACCATGCAAACCTTCGGCCAAAATTAACGGCGTACCTGCTTCCAACCAATCGACGCCGGCTCTAACGGCAGTGTGTGCCATCTCTAGCGCTTCTTTGATATCAGTTAGGTCGAGTGATACTTGCACGATGGGCCTCATATTTGAAGTTTAGATCAAAAGTGTGGGTTCGACCTCCACTCGGGGCACAACTATTTTTTGTGTTCGCGCACCTTTATAACGATCTCGCGAATTCCAAAGAGTGAGAAGACAACAATGGCAAGAATAAAGCCATCAAATAGTGATCTTGGAACGGACTTAGCTGTTGAGAGTATGTAAGCATCTGGTGCAAAGTGAAGAACTATGGCGATGGCTCCATAGATAAAGGTATTGCGCCAATGTTTTTCAACGATTGAGAAGAAGAGCTTTGCCGTAGAGATTGCATAGGGAACGGCGATGGCAAAGACGATGGCCATATATACGCTGGGGTTGACACCGTACTTTTCGAAAGTTTTATCGACGGCGATAGTTTTGATAACGCCCCAGACCAAGACAATGGCGATCCACCAGCGCTCTACCAGTTTTTGGTGCTTTTCCGACTTGAGCCATGAGGAGATCTGCATCTATTGAGCGTACGGGAGATTCGTAAATGGTGGGTGGTTGAACTGGGAGTTAGCCTTGGGAATGAAATTCTCAGGTTTATGGTTTTAAATAGGGCTTACCTACCCCGCCTCCGAAAGGAGCGGATTTCCTAGAAAGGGAAATTAGTGCGCAGTTCAAATCCTGTACTAACTCGCTCCAACCGTGGTTTTGCTCAGATGGATGCAACACGTTTGGATAACGATTCACTCGAAGCAACATACGCAGCTCCAGCTGCATCATCACTTCGCACCGGTCGCATGACCATGGACGATGTCGTAATGCGCACTGCAACTTTATTTGCAGTTTTGGTTGCAGTCGGTGCATTTGCATGGGGTGCTAATAGCCCAGGTCTGGCACTTGTTGGCTTCCTCGGTGGTTTTGTACTTGCAATGGTTAACACTTTTTCTAAGAAAGTTCGTGTACCTCTAATCGTTGCTTATGCAGCAGCGCAAGGACTTGCACTCGGAACAATCAGTCGAATTTACAACGAGGCTTACTCAGGCATCGTTGGCCAAGCAGTTATCGGAACGCTTTGTGCTTTCGGTGGAATATTGGTGGCTTACCGCAGTGGCAAAATTCGTGTAACACCTAAGTTCACTCGCATCATGCTTGGCGCACTGATGGGTTACTTCGTATTCGGAATCATCACTATGTTTACCGGATTCCCAGGAGGATCAACCGGCTTGCTAATTGCAGTAGCCGGCGTTGCACTTGCAACATTCTTCCTAGTACTCGATTTTGATCAGATTGAGCGCACTATCGCTGCTGGCGCGCCACAAGAAGAGTCATGGCGTATGGCATTTGGTTTGATGGTCACAATCGTTTGGTTGTACCTAGAAGTTTTGAGATTGCTCTCAATCCTTCGCAACAGTGACTAATTAATCTAAAAGTTAGTGCTTAGTTAGATTGCCCGAGATGCGAAGTGCGCGTCTCGGGCAATTTTGTTGCTACAAAGAAAGCGAGAAACATCAAGCCTGCGCTGACGGCAAATGCCGGACGGAAGCCGTAATGATCGGCGATAAAACCAAGTGCAATAGGCGCAACCATGGCGCCGGCATCGCCAGACATCTGGAACAACGCGATTACTTGTCCGCCTTTGCCCTTCATAACATCTCCAACAATTGCTGCAGTAGACGAAAGGAAGATTGATCCAAAGGCACCGATCACCATTGATAGTAGAAACATCCAAGGGTGAATAGTTCCGACTAGTACAAGCACTGAAATTCCGAGCAGCGAAGTCCCCATTAGCGCAGAGAACCTTCGTCCTCTTGAATCAGAGAGGCCGCCAGCTTTGATTAAAAGTAAGCCCTGAATTACTGATGAAATTGTGAAGCCAAGACCAAGGTAGCCGGCAGTTGATTTCATATCTTCCACCATAAATAGCGGCAGGATGGAGCGAGACATTCCAAACAAGACTGATGCGCTGCAGAACGAGATTGTTAAGGCGATCAGGTAAGGCCTATTTGAGAGCGCTTCACGGATTGAGTCTTTCTCTTTTGCGCTCTTCTCGGCCGGACGTGCAGCCAGTACTGAATTGCGAAGCAAAAAGCCACCGGCAGCGCTTGAAAGAATTAAGAGAACTGCATAAACAAGTAACGGTGCGCGAAGTGAAATTGCAGTTAGGAATCCACCAATTACTGGTCCGGCCATCATTCCGACAAGGAAACTGCTGTTATAAAGTGATTGGGCACGTGCTCGTTTAGAGTCATCGGTAGCACGCAAGATTATGGAACCGGCAGCAACTGAGAACATAGATGAGCCAAGTCCACCAGCTGCGCGGAAGATAAGTAGTTGATCGTAACTTTGAGCGAATGCGGCTGCAAAAGATGAGATCGCCACAAATCCGACGCCGGTTGTATAGACCAACCTTTCGCCGAAGAGATCCACGAGTTTGCCGGATATTAAACCGCTGGCAAAACGCGCAAAGGCGAAAGCGGAGATAATTGCGCCAACTTGTGCGTTATTTACGCCAAAAGATCGCGCAAAGAGCGGCAGCGTTGGAGCGATGATTCCAAAACCAACTGCGACAAAGAAAGAGGCAAAGACAAGAACACCGACCTCTCGCGGAAATTCCGCAAAGGGGTTGGTGAACTTTTGCTTTACAGTTTTGGCCAATTAAATTAACCGAGGGACTCGCCTGCTGATTCTTCGCGAGCGGCTGCATAATCTTTATTGGTACGTAGTGGTGTCTCGCGAAGCAAGAGAGCTAGTAAGAAACCCACGGCAGTAATTGGTGCGGCGGTGTAGAAGACAACGTGGAAAGAGCTAACGAAAGCATCCAACGCAGTTGTCTTAATTACTGGAGGAAAAGTCTGCAAAATGGCGGTATTGTTTTTAATCCCCTCAAGTTTTGCGGTATCAAATCCTGCAAGAGCACTCGGATTTGTGGTTGCCAGGTTCTTAAAGTTCTCGGCTAAGTAATTGCCAAGGCGGTTTGTAAGAATGGTGCCGAAGACTGCAGTTCCAAATACGCTGCCAAGCGAGCGGAAGAAGGTATTTGAGCTAGTTGCAACACCCATATCTTTAAAGTCAACCGCATTTTGCAGCGCGATAACAATGGTTTGCATAGAAAGACCAAGGCCGGCACCGACCATGATTGCGTAGATTGATAATTGCCAGAACGGTGTTGTGGCGCTTAACGTTGACATCAACAAGATACCAACGGTCATAACCGCTGTTCCGATAATTGGGAAGCGCTTGTAATGGCCATGCTTGGTGATGGCTTTACCGCTATAGATCGAAGTTGAGACGATTCCGAGCATAAATGGAATTAACTTTAAGCCGGCTTCAGTGGCGGTATCACCCTTTACCACTTGCAGGTAAAGAGGCAACATCACAATTGCACCGAACATACCCGCACCAATGATGAAGCCAAGTGCGGATGTAAGCGAGAAAGTGTGGTTCTTAAAGAGAGATAGAGGCAGGATTGGTTCTTGCGCCTTTGATTCCCAGTATAAGAAGATCACAGAAAGCGCGATTCCGCTGAAAAGATAAGTAAGAGTTGTTGAGTTACCCCAACCACGTTCTGGTCCGTAGATAGAAACTGCGAGCAAGGTGGCTGATACTGCGGCGACCATGAGCAGTGCACCTAAGTAATCGATCTTGTGATCGCGCTTTACCTTTGGGATATGTAGCACTGCAGATGTAATGGCAAGTGCTGCTACACCGAAAGGTAAGTTGATGTAGAAGATCCAGCGCCAACCGGTTACACCAAGAATAGTTGCGTGGTCTGAGAAGAATCCGCCAAGTAAAGGACCTGCAACAGATGAGAGTCCCCAAACAGCGCCGAAGTAACCTTGATAGCGACCGCGTTCGCGTGGCGGAACAATGTCACCAATAATTACGAAGGTAAGTGCCATAAGGCCGCCTGCGCCAAGTCCTTGAATTGCACGGAAACCAATTAGCTCGGTCATATTTTGTGAAGCACCGGCTAAGAATGAACCAATTAAAAATGTAACGATTGCGAATTGAAAGACAATACGGCGACCGTAGATATCAGAGATTTTTCCGTATAACGGAGTTGATGCAGTAGAGGTCAGCAAGTAAGCGGTAACAACCCAGGTGTAATGATTAAGTCCATTGAAATCTTCCACGATGCTCTTTAGCGCCGTTGAAACAATGGTCTGATCAAGGGCTGCCAAAAGCATGCCGGTCATAAGACCACCAAGGATGACCATGATCTCTCTGTGGGTATGTTCTTTAACTGGGCCGTGGTTGGACATCGCGGGACCTCTTCCGGAAAACGTTATTTTTGGGATGCAATAAGTAATGCAATAGCGGTAAGTTTACTCTGTGAAATCAGTTATCGCCGAAGACCTAGTTAAAACCTATCGAAATGGCGCAGTTCGTGCCCTAGATCACTTATCGCTAGATGTTGAAGAAGGCACTGTATTAAGCGTTCTTGGACCAAATGGCGCTGGAAAGACAACTTGTGTGCGCATTCTGGCGACATTGTTGAAACCTGATTCTGGTCGCGCCATGGTTGGTGGAATCGATGTAATTAAGCATCCGGATAAGGTCCGTGAAGTCATTGGTTTATCAGGTCAATATGCCGCAGTCGATGAGATCTTAACTGGCTGGGATAACTTGGTGATGTTTGGCCAGCTCTATCACTTAGGAAAGAAAGCATCTATTGCTCGCGCCGAAGAGTTATTAGAAAGATTTTCACTTACCGAGAGCGCAAAGCGCCCAATTAAAACTTACTCTGGCGGAATGCGCCGCCGCCTTGATTTAGCGGCATCTTTAATTGTCAAACCAAAAGTTTTGTTTTTAGATGAGCCAACTACTGGCCTTGATCCACGCGGTCGTCAAGAAATGTGGAGCGTAATTGAAGAGCTAGTTAAAGGTGGCGTCACCTTGCTTTTGACTACTCAGTATCTGGAAGAAGCAGATCAATTAGCGGATGAGATCGCAGTGATTGATCACGGCAAAGTTATTGCCCGCGGTACATCTGATGTTTTGAAGAAGCAAGTCGGCGGAGAACGTTTAGAGATCGTTGTTGAGGCGCAGAACATAGCCAAGACTATGGAAGTTGTGGCAAGTGTTAGCGGCAACAAGGCAACCCTTGATGAAGGTCTGCGCATGATCTCAGCCCCGGTTTCAACTGGCGCAACTGCACTGATTGAAACGCTTCGCTCACTTGATGCCGCTGGTATTCATCCACTAGATGTTGGCCTAAAGCGCCCATCACTTGATGATGTTTTCTTATCGCTAACCGGCCATGCTGCTGAAGAGAAGCCGGAAGAAGTTGAAACTACAGGACGTAGAAAGAAGGCAAAAAAGTGAGCGCCTTTAAAGATACGATGATTATTACGCAGCGCCAGCTGCGTTTATTAACGCGCGTTCCAGAAGTTTTAATCTTCTCAACTATTCAGCCGGTGATGTTTGTTCTCTTGTTCCGTTATGTATTTGGCGGATCAATTTCTACTGGCCAGCCAGGCGGATATGTTCAACTACTTATGCCGGGAATCTTCGTGCAGACAGTTGCCTTCACCTTGGCCGGAACCGCATCGGGCCTTGCTGAAGATATGAAAAAGGGTTTAATCGATCGCTTTAGATCGCTACCAATATCGCAATCTGCGCTGGTCATGGGGCGCACACTTGGGGATTCTCTACTAAACATTGTTGTTCTTGCCGTTATGGGAGCAGCTGGTTATCTCGTTGGTTGGCGCCCAACTTCAGGGTTACTTAATGTGGCGATCGGATTCCTATTCTTATTGTTATTTGGTTATGCACTTTCCTGGGTTGGAATCTTTGTGGGACTTTCTGCAACAGATGCGCGCGTTGTCCAGAACGTCAGCTTTATCGTGACTTTTCCACTTACCTTCTTATCTAACGCCTTCGCACCTACAACTGGCATGCCACGTGCGCTGCAGTATTTTGCCGAATGGAATCCAGTTTCAACCATGGTGGCGGCTTGTCGCGAACTCTTTGGTTTAAAGAATCAATTCGGTGCAACTGCCGGATCTTTCCCAAGCGAAAATCCGCTGCTGACTTCGTTCTTCTACATGATCATAATCATGGCGATATTTATCCCAATAAGCGTTAGAAAATATAAGCGCTCAGCAGATTAAATATTGAAAATTAGTGGGATTCGCGCGCGATAAATTCGCCGCTAGATCCAACTAAGAAATCAAGGTCGCAACCAGTATCTGCCTGCATGACGTGGTCGATATAGAGTTTCTGCCAGCCGCGCGCAGATTTAGCAAAGCCATCAACTGTTGCAGTATTTGGTTTACGTGCTGCAAGTTCAGCATCCGTTATATCGATATTCAACTTGCGAGCTTCCACATCTAATTCGATGTAATCGCCAGTTTGCACAAGCCCAAGTGGACCGCCAGCGGCTGCTTCTGGCGCAACGTGCAATATGACTGTGCCATATGCAGTACCGCTCATGCGACCGTCACAAATGCGCACCATGTCACGAATGCCTTTATCAAGCATCTTTTGTGGCATCGGCATGTTGGAAACTTCGGGCATTCCGGGATAACCCTTGGGTCCGCAACCACGCAAGATCAAAACTGAGTTTTCATCGACATCAAGTGCTGGATCATTAATGCGGGCCTTGAAATCTTCGATGCTGTCAAAGACCATCGCTTTGCCGCGGTGCTTTAATAAATTTGCACTCGCTGCAGCTGGCTTAATTACTGCGCCAAGTGGAGCTAAGTTGCCACGCAATACAGCAATTCCCGCACTTGGTTGCAAAGGTTCTTTTCGAGTCCGAATAACGTCGGTGTCATAAATTTGTGCTTCAGATAAGCCTTTAACTAAGGGTGTTCCCATTACGGTAATTGCCTTTGGATCGAGCAAATCTTCAAGTTCTTTAAATACAGCGCGCAAGCCACCTGCGCGATGGAAATCTTCCATCAAATATTTGCCAGCAGGTTGCAGATTAACCAGCAGTGGAACACGAGAGCCAGTGCGATCGAAATCATCGAGAGTTAGATCAATACCTAAACGACCGGCAATTGCAAGCAAATGCACGACTGCGTTGGTTGATCCACCAATTCCCGCTAAAGCTACGATGGCATTTAAGAATGAGCCTTTAACCATGATGTCACTTGGCTTTAAACCTTCGTGCACCATCTCAACAATGCGACGACCAGATTCTTGCGAATACTGCAGCAAGCGACTATCTGGCGCTGGGGTACCTGCAACGCCGGGAATAACCATTCCGAGTGCTTCAGCCATAATTCCCATAGTCGATGCGGTGCCCATTGTGTTGCAATGGCCGCGGCTACGAATCATCGCGGATTCTGAATCTAAGAACTTTGCTTCGCTAAGTTTTTTAGCACGAACTTCTTCGCTCAATCTAAAGACATCAGTGCCACAGCCCAGTGGTGTTCCTTGGAATGTGCCGGTTAACATCGGGCCACCTGGAACAACTAGCGCTGGAATATCAACTGAAGATGCTGCCATCAACAATGAAGGAATAGTTTTATCGCAACCACCGAGCAGGACAACGCCATCGATTGGATTAGCGCGGATCATTTCCTCAGTTGCCATCGCCGCCATATTGCGCCATAACATCGCAGTTGGACGGACCAAGGTTTCACCAAGTGAAACCGCTGGCATATTTAGTGGAACACCACCTGCTTCCCAGATGCCGTTCTTAACGTGCTCCATAATTTCATTTAAATGAGAGTTGCACGGAGTTAAATCTGATGCAGTATTTGCGATTGCGATATGTGGGCGACCATCAAAGGCATCTTTCGGTAAACCGCGGCGCATCCATGCGCGGTGAATAAATCCATCACGATCTTTACCGCCATACCAATGGGCGCTACGCATCAAAAGCTCCTCAAATCGCATACTTTCAACCTAGATATTGTGTTGAGTATAGTGACGGCATGAAGGCCTTGACTATAACTTCTCCAAATAATTCCATTGTGGAAGATGTGGAAGAGCCAATTGCTGGAGATAACCAAGTCGTAGTTGATGTTACTCGCGCTGGTATTTGTGGAACTGATCAAGAATTCTTTACAGGAGAGATGGTCTATCTCCACAGCAATCAAGCAAAGTACCCAGTTCGTATCGGCCACGAATGGTGTGGCGTTGTATCAGCCGTTGGAAAAGGCGCTGATCAAAGTTGGATCGGACAACGCGTAACTGGCGACACCATGTTGGGTTGTGGAACTTGTTACCGCTGCACATCAGGACGTCAACATGTCTGCGATGATCGTTATGAAATCGGTGTTCGCAACGGTTGGCCCGGTGCATGTGCCGAAAAACTTCTAGTTCCAGTTCGCGCGCTACATAAATTACCTGATTCCATCGATGATGCCATCGGTGCACTCATTGAACCTGCCGGCAATTCACTTCGCGCAGTAGAAGCAGCACTTGCTGGCCCCGGTAAAGAAATCCTGATCTACGGAACCGGCACCATCGGATTACTTTGCGCACAACTGGCCCAAGCCGCAGGTGCCAACGTTCACTTAATCGGTCGCAACGAACGCACCATCAAACTTGCCCATCAAATCGGAATAAAGAATGCTGGTACTGATTTAGTAAAACCGAAGACAGGCTTTGATGGAATCATCGATGCTACTAATCACAAATCAATTCCAAACGAAATTGTGCAAGCAGTTGAACCTGGCGGCCGCGTTGTTTACATCGGCATCTCAGGCGAGCCAAGCCTGATCGATTCGCGCGATATTGCGCTTAAAGATGTCACCGCAGTTGGCATACTTTCGGCATCTCCTGGCTTAAAAGGCGCTATTGAAATCTTCGCCCGCGGTGAAGTCGATCCCCGTCCGCTAATCGCTGCCACAATTTCACTAAATGAAGTACACGATGTCTTTATGGGTAAACGTCCGCAAGGCGCTGGCGATGGACCAAAGATCCACATTGATCCGCGGATAAAGTAAAGGATAAAAATGACCAGCACCGAATTAGTTGAATTCAACGGCCAAGTAGTTGTTATCTCAGGTGCCGCTACCGGTATCGGCAAAGCAAGTGCTCAACTAATTGCATCGCGCGGTGCAAAGGTCATTGCATTAGATTTCAATAAATCAGCACTCAATGATTTAGCCACAGAGCTAAAACTTGCCCCAAACCAGGTCCACACCTGCGATATCTCAGATCAAAACCAGATCAACACAACTATCTCTGCAATCTTAAAAGACCACGGCACAATTGATGCGCTAATCAACACCGCAGGAATTGTTGGTCCCTCAAATACTCCTGCAATAGATGTGAAATGGGCAGACTTTGAAAAAGTTTTGCAAGTAAATCTCTATGGCGCTATCTGGCTTACCCAAGCAGTTATCCCTGCGATGAAAGATAAGAAGTACGGACGCATTGTTCACTTGGCATCAATTGCAGGTAAAGAAGGAAACCCTGGGCTTTCTCCATACAACACTTCAAAGGCCGGAATGATCGGATTCGTAAAAGGCGTTGCCAAAGAAGTTGCACCAGATGGAATCATTATCAACTCACTTGCACCAGCAGTAATCAGCACACCGATGAATGCAAATACTTCTGATGAAACGCTTAAATATATGATCAGCCGCATTCCCATGGGCCGCGTCGGCCAACCCGAAGAAGTAGCCGAAATCGTCGCCTTTATGGCATCGAAAGCTTGTTCATTTACAACCGGCTTTACCTTTGATGCCAGCGGCGGACGAGCTACTTACTAAGCGTTATTTTTGCTTATAGCCTGACGGACACTTGGGATTAACTCCTTTTACGGTTTTAATCGTCTTACCTTTAACGCACTTTATTGACTTCATCGCCACAGCCTTAGTTGCCACAGGCGAGGCAGATGGTGCTGGTGATGGTGCAACTTCTTTTGGTTTCTCTTGAGTAAGCTTAATTTTGATTGTCGATGCACTAAATGAGAATCCATATGCTGCTAGGTACAACCAGCCATTCTTTTCGTTCAGCACAGTCGTAGCTACCTTTTGCTCTCCTTCAGCCGAAGTTACTGCGATCGAAGCAGATAAAGGTGCATCGGTAAATCCATAGAGACAACGGGCGGTATCACTACGCATCGCGAGATCGTAAGTTCCAGAAGTTAGTGTTTTTCCATCGGGCAAATAGTGCAGTCCCGCGACTTTGTATTCAAGAGTGTTGCCATCCCAAGATGGAGCATTTCCTTCGTACGCCATGGCATTTGTCGTTACAAAGCCAATAAGTTTCGAAGTATCCGACATGCAAGGATTGTTTGACATATTTGGCAAGGAAGCTAAATCCCAATAGCTATGAAGTTCGGTCGCGGTATTTTTAATGGATTCAGCAAGTGTGGTAACTATTTGGGTCGCGAAGGGACTTGAAGGTGGGAATTGCTTCCAAAAAGTGACCCCGTAGAAACCTCTCCCTGTATTCATTGATCTTTCATAGTTATCAAGAAATGACTTCGCCATCTCGGATTTATTAAAGGCTGCATACATCATTGGAACATCTACAACACTCGCCTCTACAGAGAGCTTGTTGTAAGTCGCATCGATTGGCAATACGGTTATATCAGGATTTGAAATTCGACCATGAAGCCAACCAGTTACTTTATTTGAAAGAGTCATCTCTAATTTAACTCTGGTGCCAGGTGCATACTCAACGCGTTGAGCACAGTTCCCAGCTTCCGTTGCTACGCAGGTACCATCGTAAATAATTTCACCGGTCTCGGTAATACTTCCAAACTTTCCGTTAAAAGCTGGCCCTGTGTTGATCCCTGAATCTTTGAACCGGGAATCACTTTTTTCCTTCACCGCGTATACAGATGCGCTAAATGAATTTACGGTTGCAGAGCCATTTGCATAGTGCCAGATAACTTTTGCATTTACTAAGTAAAGGTCTGTATCACCAGAATTGGTTGCGCCCGGTGCTTGCCATAACGAAGTACGAGATCCGCCCGGCATTCCGAGCTCAGGAATACCTGTGAAAGTCTTTCCTTTGAAGTAGCGTACAAATTTTGCATCTACTTTTGTTCCGTCAGACTTGGTAATTTGCAATTTGTTGATGCAATTCTCAATAACAGCGGTACATACAGGAATAATGCTATTAATACTTAGATTTGAATTTCCTTGTAAATTGCAGCCACGAGTATTGAATTCATCGCACAATCTCGTTGCCTCGGGAGTTTCAACTGCTGTGCCAGCATCCATCGCCTGAGCCATATTGTTATTTACGATAAAAGAGAAAGGGTTTTCTGCGAGATCTTCAAGTGAGAGCGCCTGTCGATCAGAGTCCTGCGGGAACCCCGGAAAGAGGGTTGCCTGTGCTGGAGCGGGAAGCGAGACTGAAACAATTAATATAAATGACAAAACGATGCGACGAATCATGTTTGCTCTCCTAGATTAACCTTTTACCTCTACCGCTTATTCTGGACCTATTTATGCATAATTTGTAAGCCTATTTCCAATTATTTTCTGTCAGATGGCTCTAATGCATCTTCCAGCCTGCGTCCTCTGGACCTTTCGGTTTTGTAAAGAGTGCTCATTTTCAGTTTTAAAAAATCTTGGCCCCATTTAGGCGAGCCGTGGGAATTTCTCTTGCTTTCAGTTACTTTTACCTGAAATTTAGGTGGAAGCGGAGACCCACATGGAGATGAAATTTAAGAATATAAGCCATAAGTTAATTGATACTTTGAGCGACGGTGTCTTTTCTATTGCGCTAACTCTGCTTGGCCTAGATGTGGTCGGCCTCGTTCACAAAATTAGTGAGAGTAAAGATTTCAATGCGATGCTCTTTGAAAATTGGCCAACTTTTCTTGCTTACGTTCTTGGCTTTTTCGTTCTATTTTCTTGGTGGTACCAATATCACGTAGCAAGTCAGTACGTCGTAGGAACAAATGCAACCATTGTTTGGAACCACGGTTTAACCATGGCCTGGGTTGCGTTAATGCCATTTGGTGTTGCCCTACTAGCTGAAAATCTCAATAAGCCAAATATGAAGTGGGGAGTCTTTTACTTCGGAATCTGTCTATTTGGGCAGTATTGGACTTCAATTATTCAACGAGCGATAGTGATCATATTTAAAGGCGATACGTCGATTACTTGGACAGATGATTTCTTCTTGACCGGTAAGTCAAAAGAATATAGAGATAAAGCTCTGTTAATTTTCAATGGATTTCCAGCGGTGTTAGGAATTATCTTGGTATCTATCTGTCTCTTAAATGCTTGGATCGCTTTGGCTGGATATATGTTTTACATTTTTACTTTGATGACTCCAGTTAGAAGTCTAAATAAAATGTTGCCAACCATGGCCCGGATGCTTAAGGAATAAGCACAACTACCTGCTATCAGTAGTTAGTTGCTTCTTTAATCTCGACTTTAATCTCTTTACCGTTTGGCGCAGTGTATGAAACTGTGTCGCCGATCTTTGCGCCCATAACGGCTGAACCCAGTGGTGATTTTTCGCTATAAACGCTTAGGTCACCAGATGCGATTTCGCGTGAACCAAGTAAGAACTTCTCTTCGTCGCCAGCGATTATTGCGGTGATCACCATTCCGGGACCGACCACGCCATCGGCAGATGCTGGGGGAGTTCCGATGTGTGCATTTTCAAGCATTTGTTTTAGCTGACGGATGCGCGCTTCCATCTTGCCTTGTTCATCGCGGGCTGCGTGGTAGCCGCCATTTTCTTTTAAGTCGCCTTCGGCGCGAGCAGCTTCGATCTTGGCGGTGATTTCTTTACGACCATCTGATTCAAGATGTGCGAGTTCACCGCGCAAGCGATCGGCTGCTTCTTGGGTAAGCCAAGTTTGTGGGGTACTCATAAGGGGCAACGGTATACGAAGTAATTATTTGGCGCGACAACGAGCGATAGCCGCAGATACAGGGGCAGATCGTGCGGGAATTGCAGTGGTTTGCTCGCTATGGGCTGCGCCTGCTGCGATGGTGTCATCGATTTGGCCAACTACATTCTTATCCATATCACTTGCTGTAAGTGTGCAGATAACAACTTGATTGGGATCGGTGCGATCGATTGTGTAGCGGATTGAAATTTCACGTTCTGCGCTAACGTTAAATGAGATTAACTCGCTGCGAATTTCGGGATTGGCATGTTGAAGTCCTGCCCAGATCAACCAACCGCCACCGATAATGGCAAAGGCAATAGCGGGTGTGATCCAAGCCTTGCTTGAGCGCACGCCGTAGCGGTCGTTGAAATCCAAATCCATGGGAAGATTATCGCATGCAAAAAGATGTTGAGATGGGTTGGGCTGGTTCACTAACAGTCTTTCTTCTCTGCGTCGCTGTTGCTTTCTTGTTGCGCAGTTTCTACAAGCGCTACATGCGAATGAGCGCTCGTAATAATGAAGATCAAAGCGATAGCTAAAAAGTTTCTCCAAGCCCTCGGCGTTCTCGCGATTGTCTTGGTTCTGGTTGGTCTGGGAAATTGGCAGTTAGATCGGGCTCACTTAGTTAAAGAGACAAATGCCGCCGCCAAAGTTATCGACCCTAAGATTTATTCGCTAAATGAATTAGCTGCGCCAACTGTTGCCTTGGATTCACGAAATGTTAATAAGCAGGTTGCCGTAAGTGGTTTCTATATCGCCAATTTCAAAGCGCCGCTGCAGAGCGATAGCGATGGCAAGGTTAATGACTGGGAAGTTGCATTGCTGCAGGTAGATGGATCAGATCCGATTTCTGGAATTCTGGTGGTGCGCGGGCTATGGGCAGATCGATTATTAAATCCAGAAGTTGCGATGTCTACCAAAATAGATTTAGTTGGAAACTTGCAGCCACATCAGAACGATGATCGCGCCGACAATGTGCCAGGGGTTATCTCACGTCTTGATAGCAGCGTCATCGTTGGTTTAGCGGATGTTGCTTTATATGACGGATTCATTGTGGCGAAATCAGAGAAGACACGTGATGGTGAACTGGTTCGTGAACGAGTTGTGGCAAAGGCGCCGGTTTCGCGGGTAGCTGGTTATTACTGGCAACATATTTCATATGTGGCGATCTGGTGGCTGATGGCTGCGATCGTGATTTATCTCCCCTTTTATCGCCGTAAAGTAGGGCAATAAGCCATAGGCTTACCGTTATGAAATCAGCAATCACCCGCTTTCGCGTTATGGCCATTATTTGTGGCGTTATGTCCTTACTTCTCTGGTTTGGCTATATGCCTGGCAAATACATCTTTGATGCGATTGATACCCATAAATATCTGATTGCGATCCCGATCGTGCATGGCTATCTATATATGGTCTATTTGATTACTGCGCTACAGATAGGCGTTAAAGGTCGCTGGCACTTGCTCAGGATTCTCTGGGTGATGTTGGCCGGCACCTTGCCGGTGGCATCTTTTATCGCGGAGCGCAGAGTTGTTAAGCAGTATTCGTAAAACCATTAAATCTGCGCTTTACCCGTTTTATGAGTGGCGCATTGTTAGCGATCTTGATTTCTCTAAGACCCCGCGCCATGTTGGCGTAATTCTCGATGGCAATCGTCGTTTTGCAATAGCCAATCCCAGCGCGCTTGATCCCAAAGGCCATCGCCGTGGGGCGAGCAAGATTGTCGAATTTCTCGGTTGGTGTGATGAAGCCAAAGTTGAAGTTGTGACCTTGTGGTTACTTTCTACGGAAAACTTTAAACGCACACCCGAAGAGCTCGATGGTTTGTTGCGAATCATCGGCGATACCGTTGATGAACTTCGCGCCACCGGCAAATGGAATATCAAAGCCGTCGGCGCCTTGGATCTCTTGCCTACATGGCTGCATGAAAAATTAGCGAATCTGCCCCCGGTTCATGGCGGCGGCGTGGAAGTAAATGTGGCAATTGGTTATGGCGGCCGGCGCGAGATCGTCGATGCCGTCAAGGGATATCTGCAAAATAAGAGCGCTCATGGCGCCGACCTGGAAGCTGCAGCAAGTGAGTTATCTGCAGATGAGATTTCAAAGTTTCTATATACGGCTGGCCAGCCAGATCCCGAACTTTTGATTAGGACATCGGGAGAACAACGCCTGGGCGGCTTCTTATTGTGGCAGAGCGCACATTCTGAGTTTTATTTCTGTGAAGCCTATTGGCCAGATTTTCGTCGCGTAGATTTCTTACGTGCACTTCGCGCATATTCACAACGGCAGCGAAGACTGGGTGCATAGCTTTAACCAAGCGTTAATAAATTGCTATGGCGTGTCGCACTTAAAAGTGTGCTGCTAAGTTCTATCTTTTTCTTGTCAGAAGTTACTCCCGCCGGATAAAACTAAAGAGAATGCGAGAGCTGGCCATTGGCTACTCCAGTATCTAAAGCTTCGAAAAAGGCTGCAAAAAAGACCTATGTTTTAGATACCAGCGTTTTATTGGCGGACCCGAATGCGCTCTCAAAATTCGAAGAACATGAAGTAATAATCCCGATCGCAGTTATCGGAGAGCTTGAGACTAAACGCGATCATCCCGAACTTGGCTACTTTGCACGCGCTGCGCTTAGATCACTCGATGATTTACGTATTACCCATGGCCGATTGGATAAGCCGCTCACGATAACCCCAGAAGGCGGCACGCTTTCAGTTGAGTTAAACCACACCGATTTAAGTACCTTGCCCCACGGCTTCTTACGTGATGGCACAAACGATTCGCGCATCTTGGCGATCGCTAAAAATTTAATGTCAGATGGCAAGGATGTTGTCTTAGTTACTAAAGATCTGCCGCTTCGCGTTAAGGCATCATCAGTTGGCGTTGAAGCGCAAGAATATTTAGCAGAGCTTGTCTCCAACAGTGGATGGACCGGTATCGAAGAGATAAATGTCGGCCACAATATTATTGATGAGCTCTATGCCTCAGATCGCGCCGACCACGAAGCTGCCCACCAACTGCCGGTTCACACCGGGGTCGTGCTTCACTCTGAAAAGGGAAGTGCACTTGCCCGCGTTACCGCCGATAAACAATTGCAATTAGTCCGCGGCGATCGCAATGCATTTGGTCTGCATGGTCGTTCTGCCGAACAACGAATTGCGCTAGACCTTTTATTAGATCCCGAGATCGGCATCATTTCGCTCGGCGGTCGCGCCGGAACTGGAAAATCGGCGCTCGCCCTTTGCGCTGGCCTTGAAGCAGTAATGGAAAAGCGCCTGCATAAGAAAGTTGTAATCTTCCGTCCGCTCTATCCCGTTGGCGGCCAAGAGCTCGGTTACCTTCCCGGCAGCGAAGGCGAGAAAATGTCGCCTTGGGCCCAAGCAGTCTTCGATACTTTGGGCGCCCTGGTTTCTCAAGCAGTCATCGAAGAGATCATGGCTCGCGGACTTATTGAAGTTCTGCCGCTGACCCATATCCGTGGTCGCTCACTTCACGACTCTTTTGTAATCGTTGATGAAGCCCAATCGCTAGAACGCGGCGTCTTGCTCACCGTTCTGTCGCGCATCGGCCAATCATCGCGAGTTGTCTTAACCCATGACGTTGCCCAACGCGATAACTTGCGGGTCGGTCGCCACGATGGCGTGGTCGCGGTCGTTGAAACGCTCAAGGGCCACCCGCTCTTTGCACACGTCACCTTGACTCGAAGCGAGCGCTCGCCGATTGCCGCCTTAGTCACTGAGATGCTCGAAGGGCCCGTGGCTTAAGCCCCTATTTAAATCTCACAGTTACAATTCGGACATTTGCGACTTTGCCCTAACTGAGCAGGGCTTTTGCCTGTCCACAGATCGCCACTTTCCTGAGAATTTCCGCCACACGCAGCATTTAATTTGCGACAGATCACCCTAGTTGCCACCCTTAACTCATTCCCCGCAGGTCACCAACCTATTTTTAGGTCGATCTCCCACGGGCCAAGTGAGTTAACGAACTAGTCGAAAGGAGGCAGCGATGTCTAAGCAAGCTAGCAAGCGCGGTACCAAGTACCTCTTTGTGCGCTCGAACCGTTTCAAGTCGCGCGCCCTTTGGACCTTGGTCGCCTCCTTCCTTTTAATCTCAGCGGCCCAGCCAACGGCTTACGGCCTCGACTTTCCAATGACCACCAGCATCTCCTTGCCAGAATCGGCCAACCTGACGATGTCGATTGCTTTAAATTCTGAAGTAGACCTTTCTGAAGGCGCCGCTCTTTATACCCAGCTCGATGAAGGCGCAGATCTCTTTGCATCTCAAATGGCACTGGCAGCATCAGTTAGCCAACAAGTTGAAATGGCGCGCACCATCGTCGGTGCCAAGAAAGTTGCCAAGGCGATCATGTTTAGCGAATATGCATGGGGCGCAGATCAATACACCTGCCTCAATCGCCTCTGGACTAAAGAGAGCCACTGGAATTACAAGGCCCATAACAAGCGCTCTGGCGCTCACGGAATTCCACAGGCGCTGCCAGCAATCCGCATGGAAGTTATCTCATCAGATTGGCGAACCAACCCGGTAACCCAGATCCGTTGGGGACTTCGCTATATCGAAGCGCGCTATGACAACCCATGTAAGGCATGGGCTAAGTTCCGCCACAGTCGTTATTACTAAACTTTAAATCGAACCCTTGCGGTTTTTAAACCCTCAAACAATTTCTTAGCGACTAGTTTTCAGGTCTATTTCCAATTGATACCAATTTCACAGATTCTGTAAAGAAATCATTTCCCTTATCGTCTACAACGATGAAGGCTGGGAAATCAACGACATCGATCTTATAGACAGCTTCCATTCCTAAATCATCGAAATCTAAGACTTCAACTTTCTTGATGCAATCTTGGGCCAGGCGCGCAGCTGGTCCTCCGATTGATCCGAGATAGAAACCACCATTTGCTTTGCAGGCATCGGTAACTGCCTTCGAGCGATTTCCTTTAGCGAGCATTACAAAAGATCCTCCAGCTTTCTGGAACTGCTCAACATATGAATCCATACGTCCGGCAGTTGTTGGACCAAATGAACCCGATGCGTAACCAGTTGGAGTCTTGGCAGGGCCTGCGTAGTAAACGGCGTAATCCTTTAAATACTGCGGTAATGCTTGGCCGGCATCGAGGGCTGCCTTGATGCGAGCATGCGCCAGATCGCGAGCAACAACGATTGTGCCGGTTAGGGAAACTCGAGTTTTAACTGGATGCTTCGAAAGTTCGGCTCGCACCTTATCCATTGATTGATTTAGATCAATCTTTACAACGTTATCGTCAAGATGTTCATCGGTTGTATCAGGCAAGAAATGTGCAGGATCGCGCTCTAGCTCTTCCAAAAAGATGCCATCTTTAGTGATCTTGGCTTTTGCTTGGCGATCTGCAGAACAAGAAACGGCGATAGCAATTGGCAGTGATGCCCCGTGGCGCGGCAGGCGAACTACGCGCACATCGTGGCAGAAGTACTTGCCACCGAATTGGGCGCCAATACCTAAGGTTCTAGTTAGTTCTAATACTTTTGCCTCAAGTTCGATATCGCGAAAGCCATGTCCAGTTGCGGCATCACCTGATGTTGGAAGTGAATCTAAATATTTAGTACTAGCAAGCTTGGCAGTCTTAACTGTGTGCTCGGCGCTGGTTCCGCCGATGACAATTGCCAGGTGATAGGGCGGACAAGCTGCGGTTCCGATGGAGCGAAGTTTTTCATCTAGCCAAGCCATGAAAGATGCTGGGTTTAGCACCGCTTTGGTCTCTTGATACAAGAACGATTTATTAGCGCTGCCGCCGCCTTTGGCGATAAACATAAAGTTATATTCATCTTGGTGATCAGAATCTGCATAAATCTCAATTTGAGCAGGCAAGTTGTTGCCGGTGTTCTTCTCATCCCATGTTGTAACCGGGGCCATCTGCGAATAACGCAGGTTTAGCTTTGTGTAAGCGTCGTAAATTCCCTGCGAGATCGCAACTTCATCTTTAGCAGTGGTCAATACATATTGACCCTTCTTTCCCATCACCAATGCAGTTCCGGTGTCTTGGCACATCGGCAGGATTCCACCGGCTGAAATATTGGCGTTCTTCAATAAATCTAAGGCGACGAAGCGATCGTTTGGTGAGGCTTCAGGGTCCTTTAAAATATTGGCAAGCTGTTGCAAGTGTTCTGCGCGCAGATAATGTGAAATATCGTGGATGGCAGTTTCAGTTAGCAAGGTAAGTGCTTCAGGTGATACTTGCAGAAACTCTTTATCGCCAAGTTTTACAACGCTTACGCCTGCTTTGCCGATATTGCGATACTTAGTTTTATCTTCGCCGACCGGAAGTAAATCAGAGTAAGAAAATTGTGGTGACATTATTCGGCTGGCTTCTTTGCAGCATCTAACTTCTTCTTAGCCCCGTCTAACCATTCTTGACAGATCTTGGCTAACTCTTCGCCGCGTTCCCAGAGCTTTAAAGATTCCTCTAGCGTCGCGCTGCCATCTTCGAGTGATTCAACGATTTCAGCGAGCTCATCACGAGCTTCCTCATATGAAGGCTTTCCCTCTTTAGCGGCCATGGGTTAAATCTACTCGCTCGCCAGCACGCTGGCTTTAGCTTCGCCCTTAGCAGCGCGAATTCGCAGCACAACACCGGCCTTTAACTTTGTGGCATCGCGCACAATCTTTCCGTCATCACTTTGCACTACGGCATAACCGCGGTCCATAGTCGATTGCGGCGAAAGCGAACGTAAATGGGCGATCACGCCCTTGATCTCTTTCTTTTCAATGTCCAGTAGCGCTTTAAAGCCGCGATGGGAACGATCGCGCAACGCCGTTAAATCATCCTTACGAACCTTGATCATGACGCTGGGATCTTTCATAACTGGGCGATTGCGCAGTTGTGCAATCTGATTTAACTCAAATTCCACAGTTGAAAGCAGCCTGCGATATATCCGGTCGCGGATCTTATTGATATCAGATATCTCTTGTTCGATATCTGGCACAACTCGCTTTGCCGCATCCGTTGGAGTTGATGCGCGATAGTCAGCAACTAAATCTAGAAGCGGTGAATCTTTTTCGTGACCGATAGCGCTAACAATTGGGGTTTCACAACTCGCCGCTAAGCGAACCAGGCTCTCATCGCTAAAGGGCAAGAGATCTTCGAAGGAACCGCCACCGCGAGTAATAATGATGACATCTACATCTTCCAAACTTTCTAGCTCGCGTAGCGCTTCGGATACTTCAACAACAGCGGCAGCGCCTTGCACGGCAACTTCGCGGATTTCAAATTCAACGGCTGGCCAGCGACGGCGCGCATTTTCAACAACATCTTTCTCGGCATCGGTATTGCGACCGCAGATCAAACCAACTTTGCGCGGCAATAATGGCAAAGCAACTTTGCGATCTGCGCTAAATAAACCTTCTGCTGCAAGCACACCTTTTAGAGCTTCTAAGCGAGCAAGTAATTCACCAACACCGACTTGGCGGATTTCTTTCGCCGACATGGTCAGCGATCCATTTTTAGTAAACCAAGATGCTTTGGCATGGATAACAACGCGCGCATTTGCCGGCAGTGGTTGCACGGCGGCCAATACATTTTTATAACACATCACCGAAAGGCTCATATCAACTGAAGTGTCGCGCAGGCGCATAAATGCCATTCCACCGCTGCGTTCATTTAACTCTGATATTTCGCCCTCAATCCAGATCGGGCCCAAACGTTCTACATAATCTTTAATCGCCTCAGAGACCACACGGACTGGTGCGGGGGATTCACTTGAAGTTTCGAACATGGGGCGAGCCTAATAGACTCAACCACATGGGTAAGAGAGTTCTCCTGGCTGCGCCGCGCGGATATTGCGCCGGCGTCGATCGCGCGGTCATCACCGTCGAAAAATCACTTGAGCTCTATGGCGCCCCGATTTATGTGCGCAAAGAGATCGTCCACAACAAGCATGTGGTCTCAACCCTTGAAGCCCGCGGCGTGATCTTTGTAAACGAAACTGATGAAGTTCCCGAAGGTGCAACCGTAGTTTTCTCGGCACACGGTGTCTCACCTGCGGTTCACGAACAAGCAGCCTCACGAAACTTGCGAACCATTGATGCGACTTGTCCTTTGGTGACCAAAGTACATAATGAAGTTAAAAGATTTGCAGACGAAGAAACTGAAATCTTGTTAATCGGTCACAACGGACATGAAGAAGTTGAAGGCACCGCAGGTGAAGCACCCGGAAAAGTACGCGTCGTCGATGGTTTAGATGAAGCCCGCAATATTCAGCCAACGCCAGGTAAGAAACTAGTCTGGCTTACTCAAACAACTTTAAGCGTTGATGAAACTATGCAATCGGTTGCAATCCTGAAAGAGCGTTTCCCTGAAATCGCTAATCCGCCATCGGATGATATTTGTTATGCAACGCAGAACCGTCAAGAAGCGATAAAACAGATCGCACCACAAGCCGACCTGGTTCTCGTAGTTGGTTCGACCAATTCATCTAACTCGGTTCGCTTAGTTGAAGTATCGAAAGAATATGGCGCAGCCAACGCTTATTTAATTGATTATGCTGAAGAAGCTGATGAAAACTGGCTAACCGGCGTGGAAACCGTGGGCGTAACTAGCGGTGCATCAGTTCCTGAAATCTTGGTTCGTGATTTATTAGCGTGGCTTGCCGAACGCGGTTTTGGAGATGTTGAAGAGGTTACAGCTACTCAAGAAACATTGTTATTTGCTCTGCCACCTGAACTGCGTAAAGATTTGAAGAGCGCGGCAAATAATTAAGAGCGCGGCTTTGGCTTACGCGCTTTTGCCTTTTCATTAAGAAAGATAAACCAGCCATATAAAGCACTTGCTAATAAATACGGCGCGATACCAGCCAGCGATGCTATGAAATCAAGGCCCAAACGTGATGGGTTAATTCCATCGGTAAAAAGAAGATAGAGAAGTACTGTTGCGGCAAATGCCAATGGGGGAGTAACAACTGCAACATAGGTTGTGCCTTTGCGACCGAAGCGAATTCCGCCAAATAGAACTAAACAGATAATTACTCCGCTAACGATGCCGGCGCCACTGCGAATTAGAAGTTCGATACCGGCGAATAAGGCGATGAAGAAAGATTGCAGAACAACAACGCCCTCTTTCTTAAGGCCGGGGCCAGTTATCTTCGGTAAAGCTGGTGTTGTTGTGCTCATTCTTCATCCTTTACTTCTTCGGCATCAATGAAATCTTCTTCGCCACCTAGTTCAGAGTTCTTTAGCTCTCGCACCTCACCTGGCGCATCGGGGTAGGCGAGTGCGAGTTTATCTTTATCGCCAGTGACTCCGTAGCTGATGATCTTTGCAGCTGCGCGCTTTACTGTTGATTCGGCAGTTGGGACTAAATCGCCATAGGCTTTAGAAAGTGAGTTAATCGCGGTGCCGACCTTAACGATCTTGGTATGCAACAAGGTTAAATCCTTCATAAAGAGCCCGGCAGATTTCGCGATATTTTCCGCGTTTAGGGCTACAGAATTGCGCGAATAAACATTGCCGATAGTGCGCAGCAGCGCCATCATCGAAGTTGGCGTTGCGATAGTTACATTTACTTTGAAGGCGTTTTCGAGGAACAAGGGATCAACACGCAAGGCTTCTGTGAGTAGAGATTCAAAAGGCACAAAGAGAATTACAAAATCTGGAGAATCTTGAGATTCGTGATAGCCGCGCTTGGCTAAGGCAATTACGTGGTTGGCAAGATCTTTCTTATGTTCGATAAATAAACGCTCGCGCTCTTGTGGGTCTTCAACTTCGTGCGCTTCGATAAAGCGATCGAAAGGAAATTTTGAGTCAATAAATAACTTGGTGCCACCTGGCATGCGCACAGTGATATCAGGGATTCCTGATGAATCAGCATCGGTAGTAGAACGCTGTGCGGTGTATTCAATATCTTTATGCAGCCCGGCATCTTGCAGCATTAGCTCGAGTTGGGCCTCGCCAAATTTTCCACGAGTTTGTGAATTAGAGAGCGCACCGGCAATTGCCTTTGTCTGCGCAACAAGTGATTCATTATGTGTAGACATCGCACGCACTTGGGTGCGGATATCAGATTCAGCTTCAATGCGACGGCGATCAGCATCGGCAGATTCTTTCTGCAACTTTTCCATCGCGCCTTTCATCGCTTCGAGTTCGGCAGCAAGTTTGGAACCAGCCATTGCGTTATCGCGTTCTGATTTATATAAATCGCGTTCTGCGCGCGCTGTTGCAAGATCGGCGGTAGATGCGCCATCGCTTCTTTTGCTGCGACCTGCGATTAAATACCCGAGGGCGAGCCCGATTAAGAGCCCGATGGCGAGTGTAAGAATGGCCACTGCTGTGCTTGACATGGGCCTATCGTGGCAGGAAGCACCGACAATCACGCGTAGGCTCTGCTTCCTATGAGCCTGTCAATTGGAATCGTCGGTCTGCCCAACGTCGGAAAGTCGACCCTTTTTAATGCGCTCACCAAAAATAACGTTCTGGCCGCTAACTATCCCTTTGCAACGATCGAGCCCAATGTCGGCGTAGTCGGAGTACCGGATGAGCGCCTGGCAAAGCTGGCCACCATATTCTCTTCCGAAAAAATACTTCCAGCCGCTCTATCTTTTGTAGATATCGCAGGCATTGTGAAAGGCGCATCAGAGGGCGCGGGCCTCGGAAATAAATTCCTGGCAAATATCCGCGAGACCGATGCGATCTGCCAAGTAATTCGCGTCTTCACCGATACCGATGTTGTGCACGTGGATGGTCGCATTGATCCCAGCAGCGATATGGAGACGATTAACACTGAACTGGCGCTCGCTGACTTACAAACTATTGAAAAGGCGCTGCCGCGACTTGAGAAAGAGGCGCGCACCAATAAAGAGATCGCACCGGTTGTGGAAGCAGTCAAGAAAGCCGAAGCGCAATTGCAAAGCGGCAAGCCACTTTCCTCATCTGGCTTAGATCTTGAACTATTGCGCGATCTGCACTTATTAACTGCCAAGCCATTCTTATATGTATTTAACGTTGATGCGGCAGAGCTAAACGATGGCGAACTTCGCAAGAAGTTAAGTGATCTTGTTGCACCAGCCGAAGCGATTTTCCTTGATGCCAAAACAGAGGCAGAGCTTGCCGAATTAAGCGATGAAGATGCCCTTGAACTCTTGCAATCAATCGGCATGAAAGAGCCGGGTCTTGCAACGCTGGCCCGCGTTGGTTTTAGCGTGCTTGGTCTGCAGACTTATTTAACGGCAGGTCCCAAAGAAGCGCGCGCTTGGACAATTCATAAAGGTGACACAGCTCCAATGGCGGCCGGTGTTATCCATACTGATTTCCAAAAAGGTTTTATTAAGGCAGAAATTGTTGGCTTCAACGATTTAATGGAATGCGGATCAATGGCAGAAGCTAAAGCTAAAGGCAAGGTACGTATGGAAGGTAAAGAGTACGTAATGGCCGATGGCGATGTTGTGGAGTTTAGATTTAACGTCTAACTTTTTTAGCGATCAAGCGCCGGTGTAGTGCTTTGCAACTTCACCTAGTGATTTATCAATAATCTCAAGCCCCAATTTGGCATCTGCTTCGGTGATGTTGCACGGTGGGCACAAGTGAATGCGATTGAAGTTATTAAATGGCATCAAGCCATTCTTGCGACAAGCAGCCACTAGCTCGTTCATCGCAGGACTTGATCCACCATATGGAGCAAGCGGTGTACGCGTTGCGCGATCGGTAACTAAATCAACGCCCCAGAAAACACCGACGCCGCGGATATCGCCAATTAACTTATGTTTCTTAGCAAGTTCTTGCAGTCCTGGCGCCAGAATCTTTTCACCGATGGAAGCTGCATTTTCAACCATCTTCTCTTCCTTCATAACTTCAATCGTTGCAACTGCAGTAGCTGTTGCAAGTGGGTGTCCCATGTAGGTAAGTCCGCCAGGGAAGACTTGCTCATCAAAGGTATGCGCAATTTCATCGCTAATTACAACGCCACCAAGTGGGATATAGCCTGATGTAACGCCCTTTGCAAAGGTAATTAGATCTGGCGTAGCAGCTGAATGTTGATAGGCAAACCATTTACCAGTGCGGCCAAAGCCAGCCATAACTTCATCGGCAATCCATAGGATCTTGTACTTATCGCAAAGTGCACGAATGCCTTCTAGGTAACCCTTTGGTGGAACTAGAACACCTGCGGTACCTGGAATTGATTCAATTAAAATTGCCGCAATCGTATTTGGGCCCTCAAAGATAATCATCTGTTCTAGATGTTCTAGAGCACGAGCGCATTCTTGCGCTTCATCTTGCGCCCAGAATGATGTGCGATATAGATATGGTCCCCAGAAATGCACATGGCCAAAGGCAAACTCATTTGGGAAACGACGTGGATCGCCGGTTGCACTGATCGCTGATGTGGTGTTGCCGTGATAAGAACGGTAGGTCGAGAAAATTTTATGTTTGCGAGTATGCAGACGCGCCATGCGGATAGCATTTTCAATTGCATCTGCACCAGCTGCTGTAAAAAATACTTTAGCGAAATTATCGCCAGCTAGTTCAACTATCGAACGCGCTGCTTGGTTACGGACTTCGCTGGCATGTTGTGGTGCAATAGTTGTCAGAACGGCTGCTTGTTCTTGAATCGCCTTTACAACCTTGGGATGTTGATGTCCGATATTGGTGAAAACTAATTGGGATGAGAAATCTAGATAAGTGTTTCCTTCGTAATCCCAGAAACGAGAACCGGCGCTGCCTGAAACCGGCAAAGGTTTAATTGCACCTTGCGCCGACCATGAGTGAAAGACAAATTCGTGATCATCTGCTGATATTGCTGCGCTCTTTGCGGGATCATTAATTGCTTGCGTCACTTATCTGCCTCTTCTATGGTTTCAACGAATTTTCTAACCTCGGAATATGTGCCATCTTAAACCGAGGCTCAGATTAAAACTATGGAGTAAATCACCTATAAAAACTTCACTTGCGAGCGGGTAATTAGTCCATATCCAAGGGCTTTAGTAAGATATGCCTCGTGCGGCGCCTTTTGGGCCGCTATTTCTTTGGATCCTCCATTAGAAGCCAGATAGTTGAAAAGACTGCCTGGGTTCCTTACGAAAGTAGTTCTCTTGTCAAAGCAACAAGCCCACCTAAAAGACCTACCAATCAAAAAGCGCGAAGACCTGCGTAACGTCGCAATCATCGCTCACGTTGACCATGGCAAGACCACTCTCGTCGATGCGATGTTGTGGCAATCAGGTGCCTTTGCAGCTCACAAGGTTCAAGGCGAAGGCCAAGACCGCATGATGGATTCAATGGATCTAGAGCGCGAAAAGGGCATCACGATTCTTGCCAAGAACACAGCGGTAAAGCGCGGTAAGACAATTGTTAACATTATTGATACACCAGGCCACGCTGACTTCGGTGGCGAAGTAGAACGCGGACTAGAAATGGTCGATGGCGTTATCTTGCTAGTCGATGCATCTGAAGGCCCACTGCCACAGACACGTTTCGTGTTGCGTAAAGCACTTGAAAAGAACTTGTCAGTAATTTTGTTGATCAACAAAGTTGACCGTCCCGATTCACGTATCGCAGAAGTTGTCGATGAGGCGTACGAACTCTTCTTAGATCTTGGCGCAAATGAAGAGCAGATTGAATTTCCAGTTGTCTATGCATCTGCCAAAGCTGGTCGTGCATCTCTTACGCGTCCAGCAGATGGTGGAATGCCAGTAGAAGAAAATCTCGATGTTCTATTCGACACTATCTTCTCGGCAATTCCAGCTCCGGTTTATCACGAAGGCGCACCACTACAAGCACACGTTACAAACCTTGACTCATCTCCATTCCTTGGTCGCCTTGCGCTCTGTCGCGTGCGTGAAGGAGTAATCAAAAAGGGTCAGCAAGTAACTTGGATTAAGACGGATGGAACTCAAGAGCGGGTAAAGATTTCAGAACTTTTAATTACCGAAGCGCTAGAACGTGTTCCAGCACTTGAAGCCCATCCGGGCGACATCATCGCGGTTGCTGGAATTGAAACTATTACCTTGGGTGAAACCTTGGCTGATACTGAAAATCCACACGCGCTGCCTTTAATCATCGTTGATGAGCCATCAATTTCTATGACTATTGGTATTAATACTTCACCACTTGCTGGCAAGAGCGGCACCAAGTTAACTGCCCGCCAAGTAAAGGGCCGCCTTGATGCCGAGCTCGTCGGTAACGTTTCACTTCGCGTTCTAAATACCGAACGTCCTGATACATGGGAAGTCCAAGGTCGCGGTGAACTCCAGCTTGCAGTACTTGTTGAAATCATGAAGCGTGAAGGATTTGAGTTAACTGTTGGAAAGCCTCAAGTAGTTATCAAGAAGATTGATGGCAAAGTCCATGAACCGATGGAGCGTTTAACAATTGATGCACCTGAAGAATATCTCGGTGTGCTTACACAATTGATGGCGCTACGTAAAGGTCGCATGGAACAAATGGTTAACCACGGCACCGGTTGGATCCGCCTGGATTACCGCGTTCCATCACGTGGCTTAATTGGTTTCCGTACTGAGTTCTTAACTGAAACTCGCGGCACAGGTTTGCTCCACCACGTATTCGATGGTTACGAAGCATGGCATGGCGATATCCGTACTCGCGGAACAGGTTCACTTGTTTCAGATCGCCTCGGTGTTGTTACTTCTTACGCTTTGTATGGAACACAAGATCGCGGCAGCATCTTCGTTGAACCAGGCGATGAAGTTTATGAAGGCATGGTTATCGGCGAGAACTCACGTTCTGAAGATATGGACGTTAACTGCGTGCGTGAAAAGAAGTTAACAAATATGCGCGCCTCAGGTACCGACGAATCAGAGCGTTTGATTCCACCTAAGAAGTTAAATATGGAAGGCGCTCTCGAATTCTGTCGCGAAGATGAATGCGTAGAAGTGACTCCAGCTGTGGTTCGCATCCGTAAGGTAACTCTGAACGGTGATGAGCGCGCCCGCGCTACATCTCGCGCCAAGAAGGCGAACCAAACTTCTTAATTCGCGCCTTGCGGAATAAAAGTCACACCTGTGGGGTTCAATACCTCATATGACGACTCCTTCCATCAAGCTAACGCATAGCCCTTCTGGGCCAGCGCCGGTGGAGCTCGATCCGCAACAAGCAAAAGCAATTTCCCATCGCGGCACACCTTTATTTATTGCAGGTGGTCCGGGTACGGGCAAAACCACAGTTTTAATTGAAGCCGCTATCGCTCGTATAAGCGCGGGACAGAACCCAGATTCAATTTTATTACTCACCTATGGTCGACAACGCGCCTCTGAAATGCGCGATGCGATTGCCCTGCGCACAACCTCAACGGCGCACGAACCACTTGCTCGTACCTTTCACTCACTTGCTTATTCAATACTTAAGATGGATACCGGCGACAGTTATTACGAACCAATTTTATTATCCGGTCCAGAACAAGAAAACTTCATCGAACAATTGCTACAAGGCGATGTAATCGATGGCTATCGCCAATGGCCAACTGATCTGCAAGATGGCGAAGATAAGAAAGGTAATCCACTTTTAACGCAAGGCTTTATCCGCGAATTACGTGATTTGATCATGCGCGCCAATGAACGCGGAATTACTCCGGCACAACTGGCCGAACGCGGTAAGCAAGTTGGCGAAAAATATTGGGCACCCGCTGCTGATTTCTGGCAGCGCTATAAAGAGATTATGGCGATCCGCGAAGATGCGGCGGGTGATGCCAAAATGCGCATTGATCCCTCTGAGCTAATTAGCATCACTATCGCTTATTTGAAATCTAACGAAACCTTACGTGCGCAGTTACAAGCGCGTTTTAAAACAATCATGGTCGATGAATTTCAGGAAAGTGATCCGGCCCAGCGCGCACTGCTAGAACTAATCTGTGGCAGCGATCTGGTAGTTGCTTATGATGGAGATTCTGCCGTCGGCCGTTTCCGCGGCGCCGATCCCGATGGGTTAAAGAGTGAAGTCGATAAATATCTAGCCAAAGGTGCCCAAGCGATAACCCTTACAAATTCTTACCGCAGCCGCCCCGAAATATTTGAGATTGCCCAATCTGTGACTTCTCAATTTCGCGCACCATCAGCGACCCGCCAGCGCACCTGTACTTACCTCGAAAAACCAGCGTTAGATAACGCTTTTAACTTAGCTCGCCTACGTTCCCAATCTGAAGAAGCCCAATACATCGCCTATCACTTCAAGCGCGCTCACTTAATGCACGGAATTCCATATTCAGAGATGGCAGTTATCTTGCGTTCTGCCGGCACCCAAGCAAGCGCCTTACGTCGCGCCTTTGCGCAAGTTTCAATTCCTGTTGCAGGTGACTTAGAAGCGCTATCTGCCAATCCTGCGATCGCGCCATTTATATTATTGGCCCGAGTTGCAACCGGTGATCAACCTTTAAATCTTGACACCTGCGAGCGTTTATTAATCTCTGAATTCGGTGGCGCAGATGCGATCTCGCTGCGTCGTATTCGCACCTGCCTTTTGGAAGCGCGCGATGATGCCACCGATAATCGTGGCGGAACACAGCTATTAATTGATGCCATCGATAAAGGTGATATTCCAATTGAAGATAACGCATCCCTTACCCGCGTTCACGAACTATTAGCTAGCGCACGCAAATCACTTCGCCAGAAAGGCGCCCGCGCCGAAGATTTGTTATGGGCAATCTGGGATAACGCAAAGACGAGTGACAATGAAAAGTTAAGTTCGGCTTGGCGCAATACCGCACTGCGCGGTGGCAATCGCGGGGCATCTGCCGACCGCGACTTAGATGCGATGATCCAACTCTTTGATTCAGCCCAGCGCTTTACCGAACGCTTTCCATATTCCAAACCAGGAGCATTTCTAGATGAGCTATCTCGCGAATCAATTGTCGGTGACATTATTACCTCACAGGGTGTGCGCCCTGATGTGGTTGAAATATTGACAGTGCATTCAGCAAAGGGTCGCCAATGGCAACTTGTTGCAGTCGCAGGTCTACAAGAAGGTGTTTGGCCGAATCTACGTCAACGCAGTTCCTTATTGGGCAGCGAAAGATTGGTTGAACGCGAACGTCACGGAGATTTGGCGCGGCTCGAACTAGATGTAATCGCAGCTAGTGCACTGGCCGAAGACGAGCGCCGTTTACTGCATGTGGCTGTAAGCCGCGCCCGCCAAGGTTTAATCGTCACCGCAGTCCAACGCGAAGATGATGAACCATCTGCCTACTTTGAAGAACTCGATAAAGGTTCTGGTTTGGAAGATGCACCTATTACCGAAGTCCCACGTCCGCTCACAACTGCGGCGCTAGTTGCCACACTGCGCCAAAATTTAAGTGGTGATGCGGCAGATACTGCAGCAGGTTTATTAAAGACACTTGCCGCATCAAGCATTCATTCAGCAGATCCCGTTAACTGGACTGGGGCGCTAGCGCTTTCCTCAACCGAGCCTGTAGTTCCACAAGATGGTGATGTACAAGTCTCGCCAAGTGGCGCTGAAAACTTTACCGAATGTGGTGTGAAATGGTTCTTAGAGAAAAACGGTGGCACCAACGGTGATTCAACTGCGCAGATTTTGGGATCTGCCATCCACGAATTTGCGCGAATTAAAGTAGAAGAACCAACAATTTCTGATTCCGATTTAATCGCTAAATTACAGAGTTCGTGGTCGTTAATCGACCCAACGGAAGGCTGGGTGAGCACCTCAGCGCTTAAGCGCGCCGTAAAGATGTTGGAAAGATTCGCTCGTTATCACGCAGCTTCACCACGAACCGTTGTAGGCGCTGAGCTTAACTTCACAATCAAGGTCGGCCGCGCCGAAATTCGGGGCAGCGTCGATCGTATCGAAGTCGACTCTGATGGCAACTTCTATGTAATTGATTTTAAAACTGGAAAAAACACTATTACCAAAGAGAAAGCAAAAGAGAATCTGCAACTTGCTTGTTACCAGTTAGCGGTAGCTCTAGATGGCTTTGAAAAGAAGTTATCGGGCAGCAAATCAACTGGCGCAGAACTTGTGTACTTGGCGGCAGATTCGGTAAAGGTCACAACTCGCCAACAATTTATTATCGATGAGGTTGCAATTAAGGCCAAGATCGAAGAGATCGCAGTTGGCATGGGGGCGGCAACCTTCCAGGCCCGGATCAATAAAATGTGCGAAAAATGCGTCGTAAAGGCTGCTTGCCCGATCCAAAATGAAGGTAGGGCGGTGATCGAATGATCGAGAAATATTCACCACAAGATATCGCAGCTGCCTTACAGAAAGTTGGCGCAAAAGTTTATAAACCAACGCCGGAACAAAGTGCGATTATTTCAATTGCCACAAACCCTTTGGAACCTGCTGTTGTAATCGCTGGTGCTGGCTCGGGTAAGACCGAAACGATGGCGGCGCGGGTTATTTACTTAGTCGCAAATGGTTTTGCCCGCCCTGATCAGATTTTAGGACTTACCTTTACACGCAAAGCAGCTGGTGAGCTTGCGGTTCGTATCCGCACGCGTCTGCGTCAACTGCGTGCTGCTGGGTTAATTCCGGAAAATACTCCGCTAGAAGTATCGGTGACGACTTACCATTCTTACGCCGCGCGATTGTTATCCGAACACTCGATCCGCTTTGGTATCGATGCTGATATCTCTCCAATGGGCGATGCCGCGATGTGGCAGCTAGCCAATGATGTGGTGCGTAATTGGGATGATGCAACGTATACAAATGAATCTGCGATCAACACCGTGGTAGATGACTTGCTGGGCTTAACTAAGTTAATGCTGGAGCATCAAGTAAAGCCAGATGCAATTGAAGCCGCTGACCTGGCTGTGCTGCAAGAGTTATCGACTATGAGCGGTGATTTAAACGATCAGGTGCGCCGCGTTAATCGAGTCCTAACCCAACGCATTGGTTTATTGCCGATGGTGGCTCGCTTTATCGAACGCCGCCAACAATCTGGGCAGCTATCTTTTGATGATCAGATGTCACTTGCGGCAGATATCGCAGTTAACTTCGCTGATGTTGGCGAACTAGAGCGCGCTAAGTATTCCGTTGTTTTACTTGATGAATATCAAGATACTTCCCAATCACAGGTTCGGATGCTCTCATCTCTGTTTGGTGCAGGACATCCGGTGATGGCAGTTGGCGATCCATGTCAGGCGATCTACACCTGGCGCGGTGCATCGGCAGGCACAATCAACTCATTTAATAGCTATTTTCCTAAGGTTTCTGGCCAATCTGGTGCCGAGCGTTATTCGCTTTTGACCACGTTCCGTAATGATAAATCAATTCTGGAACTTGCAAATGTTGTCTCATCCCAAATTCGCGCCGAAGGTGGCGCCGATGTTCCGCCTCTTACACCGCGCCCTGATGCCGGACCCGGCAATCTGGTTTGTGGGGTCTTTGAAACTATCGATGCTGAAGCACAAGCGGTCGCAGATTACTTTGCACCACTATGGTTTGACGAGAAACGTTTGGCAACGCCTGCAAATAAGCGAACTACCTTTGCAGTTTTGGTACGTAAACGTTCTCAGATCGCATCTCTTGAAAGCGCACTCCGCTCTGCCGGAATGCCAGTTGATGTAATTGGCTTGGGCGGTTTAATCCATGTTCCTGAAGTCGCCGATATTGTTTCAATGCTTAAGGTAATTGCTGACCCTGATGCTGGTGCTGCTTTGATGCGCCATTTAACTGGTCCGCGAATTAATTTAGGTGCCAAAGATCTGGCCGCACTTGGTGCATATTCGCGTAATCGCGCCAAAGGCTCGCGCGCTGAAAGTAAATCGCTAATCAAGAAGATCGCCGCCGGCAACCCCGAACGCGCTGAAGCCGATGATCAATTCTTAGGTTCGCTGATAGATACCTTAGATGAGATTAAAAAGTGTGATCGTAAAACTTTTACCGAAGTTGGTTATAACCGTTTAAAGGTATTCGCTAGCGACTTGCGACGTTTGCGTTCTCGCGCCGGCGGCACAATCACTGATTTAATAAATGAGATTGAGAATTACCTGGCACTTGAAGAAGAAGTTATGTTGCGCGATGGCACCGGTTCTGGGCGGCGCCATATTGATCGCTTCTTAGATGAAGCCGGTAAATTTGCACGCAGCGGCGGAACCCTTTCTTCGTTCCTGCAATGGCTAGATATCACTGGCGAAGAAGAAGGTGGGCTTAAATCTGCCGCCCCTGAAGTCCGCAGCGATGTCGTGCAGATCTTGACCGTGCATATGTCGAAAGGCGCCGAATGGGATGTAGTCGCCGTGCCGGGCTTAGCTGAAGGCACTTTCCCGGGGATAAATAAATCAGATCCCGATAACTGGATCACCAACGAAAAACATATTCCCTTTCACTTACGTGGCGATCGCGCAGAATTACCGCACTTCTCTTTTAACGGGGCAACGAAGAATTCAGAAGCTAAAAAGGCGATTGATGCCTATGGCAAGACCTGTAACGCAACAAAAGTGCGCGAAGAGATCCGTTTAGGGTATGTCGCCTTTACTCGTGCGCGCACTCATTTAATTGCAACTACCTCTTGGTGGCGCGATGGCGCAGATTGGGTAGCACCATCATCCATCTTTGAACAAGTAGCCTTGGTCGCACAAAGCTCTGGCGTCATTTTAAATAACGCAACCCAACCAGAAGATGATGCCAAGAATCCAAAGCTGGAAAACCCAGAAACTGGAATCTGGCCACGCGATCCGCTTGGTGAAAAACGCGCGGAATTTGATACCAAAATTAAATTAGTAGAAGGCGCTTGCGCTATCGATTTAAATAAATTTAGCGATACTAATTTGGAAGTTACCTCGTGGGTAGATGATGCCAAAGCTTTAATTAACGAGGTAAATCAAGCACGTAGCGGTGGGCTAGAAATTGCCTTGCCGCCGCGCCTTTCCACATCAACCTTGGTTGCGCTACATAAAGATCCAATAGAACTTGCGCTAAATATTCGCCGCCCGATACCACGTTCGCGAGATGAATACTCTCGCCGCGGTACCGCCTTTCACTTATGGATTGAGCGACATTTCATGGCGGCGACTTTATTTGATGATGATGATTTAGATTTCCTTGATCCACTTGAACCAGATCAGACTTTAGAAGAACTCAAAAATAAATGGCTGGCATCCGATTGGGCACCACGTGTACCCGTTGCAGTGGAGGTTCCCTTTGAAGCGGTGATTGGTCCGGTATTAGTTCGCGGACGAATCGATGCCGTTTATGAAATAAATGGTCGATACGAAGTCATTGACTGGAAGACCGGATCAACGAAGCTAGGTCCATCATCGGCAGTACAGCTAGCCGTTTATCGCTTGGCTTGGGCTAAGTTAAAGGGCATCGATCCAGCGCAAGTTAGCGCTGCTTTTCATTATGTCCCAAGCGGTGAAACAGATCGCAGCGCAGATTTATTAACTGAAGCAGAGTTAATCAAACTGTTATCACTTTAGCTTTAATTTAAAGTTTCTATGCCGATCGGTAAGTGATCGCTGATCCCAGAAGGTGCGAAGGTTATTGGACGAAATTCATTTGTATTTAGCTGATTTGAAAGTATGTAATCAAATTGAATTTTAGCGCCCCAGCTCGGGTAGGTATTTTTAGTTACCAGTGATCGCCAACTAGAAAGGGCAATCGGCAAGTTTTTTGGCAGATTTAAATCGCCGACTAGCAGAACCTTGGTTTTACTCTCTTTACCAATTTCTAGCGCCCAACGCTTCAACTTCTTTAACTGCGTCAAATTAACGCCAGGTACAAATGAGAGATGGGTGTTAACAATCGTGAAGCCATTTTCTAAAGTCGCCGCAATTGCTAAACGCGGTTCATCATGTACATAGATCGCGCGAATTTTAGGGCGACTACTAGTTTCACTTTCAGTCGGTACAACAAGTGGCATACCGACTGGGGAATTTCCCAGTTCCAGGCGATGCCACCTTAAAACTTTTATAGTTGAGGCAATTCCGATTCCATAACTGCCGACAAGTTGCTCACTGGAATTGTTTGTTACTAATTTCGGTTCGCTTTTGGATAGCTTGTGCCACTTTTCTCCAGGGGTGCCGATGATGCTCGGTGCGAAAGCCCAATCAGTGGCGCTAATCGCATTTGCAATTTCACTGATCTGATTGCTGGTTCCTGAGCGAGGTAAGTTGTAATCAACTTCTTGAACCGCGATGACCTCGGTCGATAGCTCAGCGATCGCCTTGTGCAGGGCGGCAAGAGAAGGCCCAGATTTATTGGGCGGGATCTCCATTCCGTGCAGGAGATTCCACGAGGTGATGCGCATATGGCGAAGGCTAGTAGCGTTCACCCCTATGAGCGCGGTCAACGGACAGGTATCGAGGATGGATCGCGCCAGCCACCTGCGCACCAATGCAAATACCTTGGATCAGCTCTGGGCAAAGGCGAAGATCGTGCACTTTAGCGCCGGACGTCTGGCAATCTCAGCCGATGCCAGCCAGCTTAATTTTCTAACCGCAGATCGAGTAAAAGATTTAATCACAAGCGGAAATTTCAAATCAGGAGATCGTTATTTCTTAGGTTTAGAGCAGACTAATAACGAACCATATTTTGCTTGGAACTCACCACATCTCGATCACGATAATGATGTAGCGCCAGATGGATATTCGACGCTGCGCGAAATCGGGGGAGATCTCGATGAGATGCAGATGGAGCTCGCTCTGCACGCAGTCGCGCTTTCTAATTGGCATAACACCCACCCACATTGCGCGCGTTGTGGAGCAACAACTTCAGTTTCCTTAGGAGGCGCGGTTCGCACCTGCGATAGCGATAAGAGCGAACATTATCCGCGCACCGATTGTGCAGTTATTGTCTTGGTGCGCGATAGCCAAGATCGAATACTGCTGGGGCGCCAAGCGATTTGGCCAGAAGGACGTTTCTCATGTTTTGCTGGCTTTCTCGAACCTGGTGAAACTTTTGAACAATGCGTACAACGTGAAGTCTTAGAAGAATCTGGCGTGACTGTGCGCGAGATAAATTATCTCGGATCGCAACCTTGGCCCTTTCCCGCATCGATCATGATCTCTTTCGAAGCAATCACCGATTCACCAGATATCGCACGCCCTGATGGCGAAGAGATTGTTGACATCAAATGGTTAACTCGCGCAGATTTAAACGCCCAAGTTGCAGCCGGAACGCTCTCATTGCCACCGACTATGTCGGTCTCACGCAAGATGATCGATCGTTGGTTATTTGCATGAGCCAAGAAGCCAGCGCAATCCGCGCCGAAGAAATATTGGCAGCCCTTGATGCCGATCAACGCGCCGTTGCTCTTGCTACACGTGGGCCAGTCTGTGTAATTGCCGGTGCTGGCACAGGTAAAACCCGCGCTATTACTCATCGCATCGCATATGCGGCAAGTATCGGAACAATGGATCCGCAGAAAGTTTTAGCCTTAACTTTCACATCGCGCGCAGCTGGTGAAATGCGCACACGCCTTCGCGCGCTAGGTGTTCCAACTGTTGCCGCACGCACTATCCACGCAGCAGCGCTAAAGCAGTTGGTTTACTTCTGGCCGAGCGTATTTGGTGGGCGAGTGCCGGAATTGATGACCGCTAAGGCAGGTTTTATCGGTGAGGCAATTAATCGCGCCGGATTATCTGGCGAACTACGCGCCACATCGCGCGAGTTAATGCGCGATATCGCCAGCGAAATCGAATGGGCGAAAGTCTCGCAAGTTGCCCCGGAAGATTTTGTTAACGAAATCGCTAAACGCAGTCAGAAGCCACGGGTTAGCGCCGAAAAATTAGCCCAGGTTTACACCGCTTATGAAAGCGTTAAGAAGCAAGAGTTAGCAATTGACTTTGAAGATGTTTTATTACTGAGCGCTGCGATGTTGGAAGAAGAACGCACTGTGCGCGAGCGAGTGCAGGATCAGTATCGTTACTTCACCATCGACGAGTACCAGGATATTTCTCCAGTCCAGCAGCGCCTTATTAATGCCTGGTTGGGAACGCGCCAAGATATTTGCGTGGTTGGCGATCCCGCACAAACTATTTACTCATTTGCTGGCGCAACTCCCGTCTTTCTAAATAGCTTTACCCAGCGTTTTCCAGATGCTGAAGTTATTCGCTTAAGCACCGGTTATCGCTCTACCCCCGAAATTACCTTTGCCGCAAATGCGTTATTGCGCCACGGATCAATGGGACAAGAACTTGTCGCACTTAACGATCACGGAAAAAAACCTTCGGTTGATGGCTATGCCAATGAAGATGCCGAAATCGCTGGTGTTTTGGCGCAGATAACTGAGCTCTTAAATACTGGAACTCAGGCGCAAGAGATTGCCATCTTGGCGCGAACCAATAACCAATTAAAGGGCGTTGAGCGCGCTATGAATAAAGCTGGCCTGCCCTATCAAGTACGCAGCACCGAAAGATTCTTTGATCGCCAAGATGTCCGTGATTTCTTAAAGGAAGTTCGTCGCGCATCTGTATTGCCAACTGCAGGTGTTTCTTGGATAGATGAACTTCGCACATTAGCCCAGCCGTTTTTAACTGGCGAAAGTATTGATGGCATTGCAGCGCTATTGCACCTAGCGCGCGAACTAGATGCTGATAATAATTTCGCACCCAAGACGCTACGCAGTTATTTACGCGAAATTGAAGATCGCGTGCAACAGAACAATCCACCAACGATGCCGGTAATTACCTTGGCAACCTTGCATGCGGCCAAAGGCCTGGAATGGGAGCGGGTATTTTTGATCGGCGCATCTGAAGGAATTCTGCCGTTAGATGAGCAGATCGATGAAGAACGCCGCTTGTTCTACGTTGGAATGACGCGAGCCAAGGTTGATCTGCATATCAGCCATCGCCAGAACCCGAGCCGATTCCTGCGTGAGGCCGGCCTGCTCGCATAGTTTTTGTGCGTAAATTAATTCATTTGCAAATATCTCTATCTGTGGTTTACCCTTGCCTTTCACCAAGTTGGTGAAGGTCTATTAGGCGAAGAAGGAGAATGAACGATGTTTACATCTAAGTCATTCACCACAGCACGCGTTACACGCCGTGCTGCTACTTCGCCTGCCAATTTCCATGCGACTACAAAGAAGCATACAAATTGGCCCGCAGCGTCAAAGCCAGCGTTTTACGCAGCTTTTTACGCCGTGGATGAGGCCACAGGAGGTTCGATCGGATAACACCGATAGATGCCAAACCTAAGGCCTCAACTCCACAAAGGAGTTGAAGGCCTTTTTTTATTACCCAAAATAACTAAACCAAATCCAAAGAAAGAAAACGAGAGAGAAGAAAGTGGGTGAGAACGATGAGCGTTCTCTACAGCGAACTACAGGTACCAGGCTGGGCACAAACAGGCGAGAAGATCGGGCTCTATGAAGTCACCGGTACGTATGACTCGGCCATCGCCTTTACATTGCCATGCCATAACGCTGACCCTGAACTCTTCTTCTCCGAAAGCGATGAAGGAATTGCCCAGGCGAAGGCGCTCTGCGGCGGATGCCCGGTGCGAAATAAGTGTCTTGATGGAGCGTTATCGCGCCAAGAACCATGTGGTGTTTGGGGCGGACAGTTAATCGAAGATGGCGTAATTATCGAACGCAAGCGTCGTGCGGGCCGTCCGCCGCGCATTGCAGCGTTCGTGTAATTGCTCTTTTCGGTAAGACTTCCGTCACTCGCGCGACCCTCGTATTGAGTTTGATTATCAATGCGAGGGTCGTGTCACAATTTACCCATGACAATTGCGTATTACGCATACACCGCACTCGATTGTGAAAACCCTGTTGAGCTGGCGCACTTTTACTCCAGAATAACTGGGTTAAAGGTTCAGCCATTTGATGAAGGTGAAACTGCCCAAACCTGCGAATGGCTTGAGTTACTAGATGAAAATAACCGAACCAAGATGGCCTTTCAGAAAATTGATAACTATCACGCGCCAACTTGGCCGCAAGGTGATATTCCACAGCAAGTTCATATGGATTTTCACGCTAAAGATTTAGATATCGCCGAAAAAGAATTGCTTGAGTTAGGTGCGATTAAGACAGAGTTTCAACCTAAACCACATCGCTTCCGTGTGTATTTAGATATCGCCGGTCATCCTTTCTGCATTGTGCAAAGCGATAAAGATTAAGCGTTAGCGGGCGCGATCTCGGGGAACCAAGACAAGGCTTCGTCGCGGAACTTTCCTTCGGCTTCTAATTGGCAGAAGATTCCGGTAGTTCCCAAAGTGACGCGGTGGATCAATACATATTCGGCCGGCAAGTTAAGTTGGAAGCCGATCTTCGCTGTTGGATTTCGGGGATCGCCAACGCGGGCGCTCTGATCGCGCAGCCATTCACGGGAATATTTAAATGTTTCGGTGCGAAGTGGTTCAACTAGTGGCACTAAGAAATCTAAAACGAGCGCTGGATCAACATCTACTTCAGCGAGAATAAATCCATCTTTCTTAAATCCATCATATAGAGCTTGCGCATCATCATCTAGGGCATGCTTTAAAAGGTTTTTAAATGGTTCTGGGAATCCATTAGGCAGGCGATTGCAGGCACCGAAATCAAGAACACCGATGCGGCCATCGGCAAGTAAGCGGAAGTTTCCGGGATGCGGATCGGCATGTAATAAGCCGGCGCGTTCTGGGCAGGTGAAGTGAAAACGCGCCAGGCGCATACCGGCGTTATTGCGTTGCTCTTGTGTGCCTTCGGCGATGATCTTGGAAAGTGGAGTTCCTTCCAACCATTCGGAAACTAAAACTTTATCTGATGACATCACGACTTTTGGAATTGCTACATCAGGATCGTTCTCATATGCACGCCAACATGCCTCTTGGGCTTCGGCTTCATATTTGTAATCGACTTCTTCGATGATGCGCGCCCGCAGTTCTTCTAAAAGCGGTTTCATATCTAAACCAGGAAGCACCAATTGGAAGATCTTGGCAAAGCGTTGGATCTGATTTAAATCTGAAATTAAAGCTTCTGCCGCCCCTGGATATTGAATCTTTACCGCAACGGCGCGACCATCTTTCCAAATACCTTTATGGACTTGTCCGATTGAAGCTGAGGCTGTTGGTTTATCTTCAAAGGAGGTGAAGTTATCGCGCCAATCTTCGCCAAGTTCTTTAGCGAGAACTTTATGGACTACCCGCGTTGGCAGCGGAGGCGCGGATTCTTGTAACTTAGTTAAAGTCTCGCGATAAGGCTTGGCAATATTTTCAGGAAGGGCTGCTTCAAATACTGATAAAGCTTGGCCGAATTTCATCGCCCCGCCTTTTAGCTCGCCTAAAACTTTAAAGAGTTGCTCGGCTGTCTTCTCTTGAATATCTGTAATAACAAGTGATGGCGATTGACCGATTAGTTGTCTGCCCAAACCAAGAACGCCACGACCGGCCAGACCAACTGGAATAGAAACCATCTTCGCTGAACGAACCGCGGTCGAGCTCGGGATCTGCGTCTCGGTGATTTCCTTCTTGGCCATGCGCCTATTGTTCAGAAGAATTTGCAGTTGCGCGAATTGAAAATTAACGCCAACTGCAGCCGCACATCGGATGGCGCCCGATGGTGATGTGTTTTGTCTTACAGAGATCCAATAAGTCGATTGCTATCGCCTCACGCGAGAGGGTGCAGATACCGGTATCAATAAAGTTGAGAAGTTGGCCGGCTAATAACCCAGCTAGATAATTCGCCCCTGCCACAGGAATCTCATCTCTAAGTGTGGCGCCTTCCAAAATCGTGGCACCACTTTGATCAGCAATTGTCAGTTCGCAGCAACGACTACATGGACCAAGTCCTGGTTTCACAATTGGCGAGATTGTTAAATACCCACCGCTTATTTCGCTAACAATTAAATGTTCTTGGCCAGATGCCATCCAAAGCCCAAGGATTGCCGGATCAATTTCTCCAAAGTGGATCTTGATGATTTTTTCGGCAAAGCCAGCAGGTAACTCTTCGGCGGATTCCACTTTGGGCAGCGGAAAGAGCGCTAATGATTTCGATTTTTCGCGACTAAATGCGGTAAATACTTGTCCGATATCAGTTGCATTTACATAACCACCGATTAAATCTTCTTCGGTTATGGTCTCAGCTCCGCGCCGAAACGATGGTGCGAATTGAGTATGTATGACACCGCTGGCCAGTAACGTTGCATATAGATGTTGCGCCGCGCGCGAATTGCCAGAGATTTCCACGTGCGCACTTTGGCGAGCGCTCACCTTTGAAACTCCTGAATCGCAGACACCTGGTAACCAACGCGTTACGGATAACTCAGGTGAGATTCGTTTCTTAATTTGTGAATATGAAGCATCTTTACTGTGATCTCCTGCTTTGGCGGCGCGTTCTGCAATATTTGAGATAAATCTTTCCGATATTTGAATCGCACTCGTTTGGGTCTCAAGAAATTCGCAGGCGATTAACTCTTCGATTAAGCCATCTAGTTCGCCGGCGCCGAGTGAATATGTAGCGGCGATTTCGGCTGGGTTTAATCCAGCTTTGAGCGCGCCATAGATTCCGGCCGCGTTATCTGAGTAAAGGGCGATACGCACGCGATTCGTGCCGATGAAATATTCACCTGGTCGTGTGCTGCAATAGAGGCTGATGCCGGCCTTGATCTGTGTTGTATTCATCTGCGAAGGATTGGCTAAGACGAGCACCTAGCGCTTACCGGCCTGTGTGCGAGCTCCTGTCGCACTTGAAAAGATCTACGCAGGGTTTAAAAATAAATTCGCCCCGTGCTCATCAACGTGTGATGAACGACGGGGCGAATCTTTAATGTTGGTGAGTTACTGAGCTTTGCCAAGAATTCTATTGACCTTGGTGCCACATACTGGGCAGATGCCCTGTGCCATGCGACGACCAGACTCGGAGATCTTCACAGTGCCTTCGAAGTCACGCTTCGCTTTGCACTTAACGCAGTAAGCGTCACCCTTGTATGTCTCTGCTGTCATAATTGCCTCCAATCGCCGCTTGGACTCTGAGCGCCCACGCGTGCAAGCATGACGATACCCCTCGCCACGCTCAAATACGCTTAACTAACCCCTGTTTGTGCGTAGTTTTTTTAGCTCCACAGGCTCAGCCATGGCGCGTTCGGCCGCCTCATACCCATCGAGATAGGCGCTAGCTAGCTCTGCCCCCTCAAAACGACCCAGAACCTCGGTGAACTCGGGGCCGTGGTCAAAGTGCTGCAGATGGATCGCCTCATGGAAGAGGACGTAATCAAGTGCGTAATCCGGCGCCAGTTTTAGCCGATCTGAGATGCGAATAGTGCGATCGACGCTGGTGCAAGAGCCCCAGCGCTCGCGCATCGGGCGCCAATTGATAGAGGCCGGGCGCGAAGTGATCTCAGGGGCTAGGGATGCCAGTAGTTCATCTGTGCGCTGCAGTAAGACCTCTTCGCTAGGTGTGCGGGCAGATTCTTGGCTACGGATCTTGGCGATCATCTCAGGCACGATCGCGTGCTCATCTGCCTTACTCATGCGCGCTGGAATCGAAACGATGATCCGTCCGCCTTGGCGATATGCCGAGATATTTCGCTTACGCCTTGCCGAGCGGATAACAATAATCTCACCTTCTGAAATCCCTGGCAGGGTTAGATCGCCATCGTCGAGATTTTCTAAGGCCATAGTTAAAAAGTACTCCCCAAAATCGCAAAATAGATTTATATCGATAATATCTCAAGTACGTGTTGAGAGATTTAGCAGGAAATTATTTTCCATTGCATTGCAAATTACAGGTGTGTCAAATCCCAAATCATTTGATTCTGAGCAGATTTGGTCATAAGTTGCGCTTACGAAGTCCTCGGATAACTGTTTGATCTATCTGCAAGGGGAAGGCAGATAAATCAAATTAGCGGCCGGGGACTTCGCTTTTCTTTAAAGCAATCCAGATAAGTCATCAGGAATTGATGTGCTCTTTAAGAATTTCTCAGGATCAAGTAGATCTTCGGCAGTTGGCAATAAGCCGCTCCAGATCTGATCGCGCTCGGCGATTGATTTAACTTCGCGGATCTTCTTCCAGAAAGCGCTCGCTTCACGAGTTAACTTCGGAGATACCTGCAATCCGAGCATTGAAGAAAATAGTTGTTGTGCAGGAGCTGCAGATGCACGACGTCGACGTAGCGTTTCCCTTAGTTGCTCGATTGATGGCAAGCGATTGCCGGCAGCAAGTGCGGTTACTTCATCTGTCCAACCATCAATTAACGCAAGTACTGTCTCTAATTTGGCAAGGGCAATTTTCTGAGCCAGTGATTCCTCTGGTGTAAAGATTCCGTTATCTAGTGCAAAGCTCATATTTTCTTCCATGTTCTGTTGCATATTTTCAAAGGCGCTCTGGGCTTGGCGTTGGATCGCATCAATATCGATATGGATACCTTTGCCGTACTCAACGATTGCACTTTGAATATATGAAACAAGCCATGGGTTATTTGCAAAGAGACGAGCTACTGCGCCTTCACGAAGTGCGTGATAGATAAATACTTCAGACTTTGGAATCTCTAACTCGTTGGCCCAATTCTCAATGTTTTCTGGGATTACTACTGGGTGCGCTGGATCCATCAAAGATAAGCCCACATCATGCGCCCCAGTAACTGAGGAAGCTAGCGTGCCAATTGATTGGCCCAATTGAGTTGCGATCATCGTGGAGATAAATGAGCGCAGCATCGTGGTGATCATCTCGATCGGCGGCTGACCATCAGGTGTCTCACCTGCTTGAGCCTTCATCGCTTGGTCGAGTAATTCGGAGATTGCGCTGGATAAGCCTGCGGCCAGTGGCTCAATCGTCTTATGCCAACCGCTCATGGTCTGGTCAACCCAATCTAAACGAGTTGCCATTGTTGGTGCGATATTTGTTGCTGGAAAAGTAAGAGCTTCATCGAGCCAAACTTCAGAAATTTGAAATGCGCTCTCGACAACTGCTAACTCTTTGGTGGTGATTGGTTTTAAACCTTGGGCAGTTACAAATTTCTTCGCGGTATCGCGCGCGGCGGAAATTGAGAGAACTTCTTCCTTGCCTTTTTCGGATCCGGTGCCAGCTTGCGAGAAGAGAGTTGTGAATGGATTTACAAAACCGACCGGATTAATTCCAAGTTGTTCAAATTGCGCCTTCATCTGCTCTTGCATCTGGCGCATCATCGCTTCAAAATCAGGGCGGTTATTTTCTGGATCGTTAGGGTCGTTGGAATCATTTGGATCATTTGGGATAAATCCAAAGCCAGCCATAACGCGACCCCAATCTCAAACTTGTATCTAAATCCAGTGTTATTCGTATAAACACCACCGATGCGAGATTTCTTCCCGCAAGAGATAGGCTATCTAACATGTCCAACGCATTTATGGCTCTGATCTGGTGGGTTATCCCATTGGCGGGTCTACTTGGAGCACTTGGCTATGTTCTATGGGTTACCCAATTTAAATCGAAATTCGAATCCGAGACCACCCGTTCGGTTACTCAATTCCAGCGTTTCCAAGATTCTTTCCGCGATGCCGAGATAACTATCGCTGCCGAGGATGAGATCAATCCGGGCGATAACAACACTGGCGATATTAAAGCGAGCGATGCACCATAACCGGCTTCCTCGCCTTGTAACCTCGCTCTTAACTCTATTTTTCGGCCTTGCCCTATTTGCTCCGTTGCCCTTTGTCGTACTGACCCCGGGCCATGCCCAAGATGTTCTTAGCAAGGTAATTACACCAGCCAAGGGCGCACCAGCGAATTTAAAATTCTATAAATCAGATGGCCATATATATCTACTATCAATTTTGATTACCAATCCTGATGCATATGTAACTGGTGCAGAATTAATCTATTCGTGGGCGCGCAGTGATTACGCCGTTATGCCAAGATCACTTTTTTATAAGGATGGTGCCAGCGCAACAGTTGAAAAGGCAAAGGCCAAGACCGAGATGGTCGATTCGCAATTAAGTGCGAAAGTTGCAGCGCTCAATTATTTACAGATTGCGAATAAACCCAGCGATATTGAAATTACATTGGCCAAGACCGGCGGCCCCAGCGGCGGCCTGGCCTTTGCCTTAGGAATTGTTGAGCTGTTAACCCCCGAGAATATTTTGCGCGGCCAAAGCGTTGCATCAACAGGAACAATTGATGAAGGTGGAAATGTGGGAGCAATAGGTGGGGTGGCGGAAAAGATTTTGGCTGCCCGTAAGGCAGGGGCGACGTTGATTCTGGTTCCAGCAAGTAATTGCAAAGATCTCGCACCTAGCGTTGCAACTATTCCAAAAGGTATAAAAATCGCAGCGGTAAGCACTCTAAAAGAGGCGATTACGGCGCTCAATTCGGCAGCCCCGCGCGGTTGCGCTAACTTAGGAGCATGATGAAAAAACCAAGTCCGCTAGCCCTAACCTTCATAATTCTGGCGGTTCTCGCAGGAGCCCTCGTGGCGCTAAGCGGTGTCTATGTTGATTGGCTCTGGTTTAAATCAGTCGGCTTTACTGGTGTTTGGACAACAGTTCTAACAACCAAAATTGCGCTCTTTATTGTTGCCGGTCTTGTTACATCATTAATTATTTCCACAAATATATTCTTGGCTTATCGCCGTCGCCCATTTGATGTTTCGATGGCGATGGAATCAGATAATTTAGAACGCTACCGTTCAACTATCGATCCGATACGCAGGTTATTTTTCGCCGGTATTTCAGTTGTCCTCTTCTACTTTGGTGGCACCACCGGAATTCAACTCTGGAGCTCATGGTTACTCTTTAAGAACTCAACAGATTTCGGAGTTAAAGATCCACAGTTCGGAATGGATATCTCATTCTTCGCCTTCCGTCTGCCATTCCTGCAGACACTTATCGGCTGGGCGATCTCGACTCTGATTTTGGCAACGCTAGCCAGCGTGGCAGTTCATTACATCTATGGCGGCATCCGTCCACAACTACGTTCTGATCGCACATCAGTTGCTGCGCGTGTGCAGTTATCGGTGCTACTTGGCTTAATTGTTTTGATGAAGGCTGTGGCATATTGGTTTGATCGCTATGCCTTAGCTCTCAAGGAGAGCAGGCTAATTACTGGTCTTACCTATACCGATGTAAATGCAACGCTGCCTGCTAAATCTATTTTGGCTGCGATTGCAGTTATCTGTTCACTTCTATTCTTTGCAAATATCGTCCGCAAATCTTGGCTATTGCCAGCTGCTGGCACTGCCTTAATGGTTGGCGCATCAGTTCTTATTGCCGGCATCTACCCAGGAGCAGTCCAGCAATTCCAAGTGAAGCCATCAGAATCTTCTAAAGAAGCCCCTTATATTCAGCGCAATATCGACTCAACTCGAGCTGCGTATGGCTTAACAGATGTTGAAATGAAGGATTATCAAGCAACCCTTTCTACGAATTCGGGACAACTGGCAACAGATGCAGCAACGATTGCAAATATTCGTTTGATGGATCCCAACGTTCTCTCTGCCACTTTCCGCCAATTGCAACAAATTAAGCCTTATTACACCTTCCCAGAATCACTAGATATAGATCGTTACACCGTAAATGGCGTTCAACGCGATGCAGTAGTTGCAGTGCGCGAATTAAATATCGATGGCAACCCAAGCCGTAACTGGATTAACGACCACTTGGTTTACACACACGGTTTTGGTTTTGTCTCTGCCTTTGGAAATACCGTTGACGCAGACGGCAAACCAAATTTCCTTGTTGGCGATCTTCCTCCGACTACCGGTCTTGGAAAGTTCCAACCACGAATCTACTTCGGTGAGAACGTTCCAGATTATTCAATTATCGGTGGCCCTAAGACTGATACACCAGTGGAATTTGATTATCCAGATGATGCATCAGCTAACGGACAGAAGAACTACACATACACCGGTAAAGGTGGAGTACCAATGGGTGGCTTATTAAATAAGTTGCTCTTTGCTATTCAATATCAAGAACAACGTATCGTTCTCTCCAGTTTGATTAACTCAGAATCAAAGATTCTCTATAACCGTTCACCTCGCGAACGTGTGGCTAAAGTTGCACCGTGGTTGACGCTAGATGGCGATCCATATCCTGCGATCGTTGACGGTAAAGTCCAATGGATTATCGATGGCTTTACAACTAGCGCCGGCTACCCATATTCACAGACAACTTCACTCAGCACTGCAACAACCGATGCGCTCACAGTTAATTCAACATCTATTACGGCGCAAAGTAATAAGAACGTTAACTACATCCGTAACTCAGTAAAGGCCACAGTTGACGCCTATGACGGCACCGTTGTTCTCTACCAATGGGATGAGAAGGATCCGGTTCTAAAGACCTGGATGAAGGCCTTCCCAAATACAGTTACACCAAAGAGCAAGATGTCAGAACAACTCCTTGAGCACATCCGCTATCCAGAAGATCTCTTCCGCGTTCAGCGTGAAGTACTAAGTTCTTATCACGTACAAACAGCCGCGGCGTTTTACGGTGGGCAGGATTTCTGGCGCGTACCTCGTGATCCATCAACCTTTGGTGCCAACGCCGGAGCACAACCTCCTTATTACATGACGCTAGAAATGCCTGGCACTAATAAGCCAACCTTTGCGTTAACAACTCCATTTGTTCCACGTGGTGGTCGTGAAAACTTATCTGCATTTGCAGTAGTTGATTCCAATAACGGTCCAAATTACGGCAAGATCTCCGTCTTGCAATTGCCACGCAGTACAAACGTGGCTGGTCCTTCACAGGTTGCCTCTAACTTTGAAGCAAAACCTGAAGTTGCAAACTCACTCTCCTTGTTACGGCAAGGTGGATCAGATGTTGTACTAGGTAACTTGTTGACGCTACCTGTCGGTGGTGGATTACTTTATGTTCAGCCGGTGTATGTAAAGGCGACTTCTAATACTGCGGCCTATCCATTACTGCAGAAAGTTCTCGTCTCATTTGGAGATGTAATTGGATATGACAGCTCACTTAAGGGCGCACTTGATCAAGTCTTCGGTGGAAACTCTGGAACTTCATCATCTGGAACTCCAACAACATCGACTACAAACAATGCATCTGCAGATCTAAAGACTGCTCTGCAAAATGCGAAACAAGCACTCGCTGATGGAAACACAGCACTTGCAAAGGGAGATTTCGCAGCATATGGACGTGCACAAGAACGTTTAAAGGCTGCACTTGCTGCTGCTATTGCTGCTGAAGGGCGCAAGTAATTTAATCCGCTAAATAGGCGGATTTGGCTATTACTTGCTCACCCTTTAGACTGACACTTCCGACGCGGGGTGGAGCAGCTCGGTAGCTCGCTGGGCTCATAACCCAGAGGTCGTAGGTTCAAATCCTGCCCCCGCTACTAGAAGTACTAATTGGAGTTCAGATGAGCAGCCAAGTTACAACCGATATCAAGATCAAGCATAAAGATCGCAATCGCACGACTGTCTTCTGGCGCGGAATTCTGGTCTTCCCGGTCGCAACATTCGTGGCCAGCTTTAACTTGGGAACTTCAGGAATCGGTGCAGCAAGCGTCATAGTTCTTCCAGCGCTATTGGCAATTGTTTTCCGTGGAAAATATCCAAGTTATGTCTTAACTTTCAATCATGCGATCTTCGAACTTTCGGCTCGTCTTGCAGCCTATGTTTTGATTTTGAATGACAAATACCCATCAATCGAAGCCAATTCAAAGGTTGTCGTCACATTTCCTGATGTAGATGGTGGAAAGAAGTTAAATCGCTGGCTGCCGCTCGTTAAATGGTTCTTAGCCATTCCGCATTACATTGTTGGCGCCGTTTATCTAGTTATTTCACTTGCTGTGACTGTGATTGCTTGGGTTCAAACTTCAATTACCGGTCGCTATCCAGAATGGGCTGGCGAAATCGTTCTTGGAACGATCTCGTACTGGAACCGCGTTCAGGGTTATATGTTGCTACTTGTTTCAGATAAGTACCCCAGCTTTAAACTTAAGTAATTTTTATTTAACTCTTATTTGATTCTTAAAGAGTTAGTCACCACAAATAGCGAGCTAACTGCCATCGCACCTGCGGCATACATCGGTGTCAGTAACCCAGCAGTGGCGATCGGTAAGCCAATTACGTTATAAGCAAAGGCCCAAGCCAGGTTTGATTTAATAGTTCGTAAAGTTCGCTTAGACAGATTTAACGCATCTACAACACTCATTAACTCAGGGCGCATCAAAGTTATATCTGCGCTGGAAATTGCGGTATCTGTACCGGTTCCCATCGCCATACTTAAATCAGCGGTGGCCAGGGCTGCTGCATCATTGATGCCATCGCCAATCATCAAAACGGTATGGCCGGCATCCTTAAGCGCACTTACTCGCGCTAGCTTTTCTTCAGGCAGGGCTCGGGCAATTACATGCTCGCCCTTAATTCCAACTAACCGCGCAATTGCACCTGCGCTCTCGTCATTATCACCGGTGACTAACCATGGAGTAATCCCGTTATCAATTAGCGCAGAAATTGTTGCGGCAGCATCCGGCTTAACTTGATCACCAATAGCAAAGACTGCGATTGCCACACCATCCCAAGCAAGAACTGCTATGGAATAACCTGATTCTTCACCGCGAGCAATTGCATCGACAATGGCCGGATCAAATGTTGTTGCGCTATGGGCAATTGCTTTAGGCGTTCCAATCAGAACAACTGGTGAGATTGCACCTAGCAATACCCGCCCGGCAACGCCGGCACCTGGTGTTTGGGTGAACTCAACTACTTCATGGCGAGTAGCCCCTTTTGCTAAAGCGTGTGATGAGATCGCCTGTCCGACTGGGTGATCGTTGGCAAGTTCGAGCGATAGAGCAGATGACAAGATAGTTTTCTCATTTAACGCATTTACATAAGTTGCACCTAAAACTTTATGAGCACTAGTTGGAATAACTGCATCATGAACCTTCATAACGCCAGTAGTAAGAGTTCCGGTCTTATCTAGAACAACTACATCAACTTTACGAGCTAGCTCTAGTACGCGAGGTTGTCGCAAAACTATTCCACGCGATGCCCCGCGCCCTGATGCAACCAAAAGTGCAACCGGAGTGGCTAGACCAAGTGCACATGGACAGGCAATTACTAGAACAGTAATTGCGATCTGAATCGATTGCGCAAAACTATGACCTGCTCCGTCATTGCCTATGTAATACCAAGCAAAGAAGGTGGCGATGGCGAGCACGGTAACTACTGGAACGAAGATAGATGCAATGCGATCTGCCAGCTTTTGAATTGGGGCTTTAACACCTTGGGCTTGCACCACCATTGCGCTGATGCGAGCTAATTCTGTATCGCTTCCAATGCGCGTGGCACGCACAATTATGCGGCCATTGTTATTTAACGATGCACCGATGACGCGAGATCCAGGTGAAACATCAACGGGGGTTGATTCACCTGTAAGCATTGCATTATTAACCGATGATGTTCCAGAGATAACTAAGCCATCAGTTGCAATACGTGCGCCAGGTTTAACGACAAAGTCATCGCCGATGGCTAGTTCTGAGATCGGGATGATTACTTCTAAACCGTTTCGCAGCACAATTACTTCCTTAGCGCCCAGGGCTAAGAGAGTTGATAGCGCACTGCCAGCGCGAGTTTTCGCGCGCGATTCTAAGTGGCGTCCCAGAATTACAAAGAGCAGCACGCCAGCGGCAACTTCGGTATAGACATCGCCTGTTCCAGTTGCATTTGCATAAATTGACCAACCAAATGCGCTAAGTGAACCAAGTGAAATTAGCGAATCCATTGTTGGGTGGAAGAAATTACGTAGGGCTGCGCGATGTATCGGCAGCGCAACGATGAAAATAAGAGGTGCAGTAAGGCCGATCGCCAGCCATGCAGTTGGCGAATAGAGAGGAGGAAGAATATTTAGCGATTTAAGAGCGCTTAAAATCTGGGTATCTAAAGTAGCGTGCCATTGTTCGACCATAGATATTGCAATTGCAGGTACTGCAAAAATTATGGCGAAGAAGAGTGCAACCCCTGATTTCTTACTGTGCAGAGCTGGGCTAGAACCGGCTTCAACTAATTCCGCGCTATATCCGGCTGCCTTTATCTTCTTCAAAATCTCGGTGTTCTTAACTTCTAGTGGAGCCAAGATGTGAACAGTCTCGGTGGCAAAGTTAACGCTGGCGCTTACGCCCTCGATCTCATTTAAAGTCTTCTCAATTGTATTTACGCAAGAAGAACAGGTCATTCCCGAGACTGAAAAGGTGCGCGGTTCAATGGCCATTTAACTTATCTACAATCTTTTGATGAATCGCAGCGTTAGTTGAAAGCCCGCTTCCACCTAATGAGCCGTCTACGCCTGCCACATTGGTAAATCGTCCGCCTGCTTCGCGCACAATTATATCCAGCGCTGCCATGTCCCAGATTGCTAGCGATGGTTCAGCCGCAACATCGACTGCGCCTTCGGCTACCAACATATGTGACCAGAAATCTCCGATACCGCGCGTGCGCCAAGCTTGCGCCATCAACTCTTGGAACGGAGCAAGGCGTTCCTTCCAACCTATAAAGTCGGAGTAAGCAATCGATGCATCTTTTATTTCAGATACTTGTGAAACAGAAATCTTTTCCGGTGCTGCCTTATTTACTGAAACGAAAGCGCCATTTCCTTCGCTGGCATACCAGCGGCGAAATAGCGCAGGTGCGCTGACAACTCCGACAACAACGACTTCAGAACCATCGCTCTGTCGCTCAATCAATCCAATTAAAGTCGCCCAAGTTGGAACACCACGTAAGAAATTCTTGGTGCCATCAATTGGATCAATTACCCAATATCTATCCGCACCACCTGCATCGTTTCCAAATTCTTCACCAACAATTCCATCATCAGGGCGATGGCTCTTTAACAGTGCACGGATCGCTTCTTCAGATGCTTTATCGGCATCGGTTACTGGGGTGTTATCTGGTTTAGTTGAAACTACTAAATCAATAGATTGATAGCGCGCTAAGGTAATTGAATCTGCGGCATCGGCAAGGCGCAAAGCCAGCGCTAAATCATTGCCCCGCGTCGTAGACATGTTGTCAGTCTAGCGCGGGCGGGTTTGAATCTTTAAGTTCCAGAAGTGAGCGCAGACTTGCTACCCGCGCACTTCGCTCGTTATTTACAACACCTTTTGGCGCCGCCCACTCATTTAAGCGACAGCCAACTTCATGATGCGAGCAATTTGGCATACAGCTCTGGGTTACTTCATAGAGATCTGCAAATGCCGCAACTATGCGATTGGAATCTAGATGCGCCAGACCAAATGCGCGAATGCCGGGCGTATCGATAATCCAGCCCTCAGATGGAGATAAATCTGGCGCCAATGGCAGTGCAATTGCACTCGATGAAGTGTGGCGACCGCGCCCAGTTACATCATTTACATCACCGGTTACGCGATCGGCATGTGGCACAAGAGCATTAATCAAAGTGGATTTTCCGACCCCAGAATGGCCAACTAGAACTGAGGTCTTGCCGTTTAACATCTTAAATAGCTTAGCTAGATCTGCTTCACGGCTATCGGATTTAATTGCGGCTGTTGCTATTTCAACGCCCAGAGTTTCGTACTCGTGTAGAAAATCAGGAACAGCGGCAACATCAGTTTTGGTGACAAGTAAAATCGGTTTAATCTTTTCATGGAAGGCGCAAACCAGGAAACGATCGATTAACCCACGACGTGGTTCGGGATTTGCCGCCGCAACCACAATTACTAGCTGATCAATATTGGCGACGATGGTGCGCTCCATCTTGGCTGCATCATCGACGGTGCGACTTAAGCTATTGCGCCGTGGTTCGATCGAAACGATGCGTGCAAGCGAGCCTTCAGTGCCAGTTACATCGCCAACTAAGTTAACTAAATCTCCAACTACAACTGATTTGGGACCCATTTCGCGCGCTTTCATCGCTGTGACAATTGCGCCGTTATCTGTAATACAAGTTGTGCGACCGCGGTCTACTGTTGTTACTAAGGCTTGAATCGCATCGGCATGTGCGGGGCGATCTTTACTGCGCGGGCGGGTACGGCGCGCGGGGCGAATACGAGCATCGGACTCGTCGAATTCGCGTGGTGTCATGAGATCAAACTCTGCCAAAGCCCTGGAAAGTCAGGCAGGGTTTTACGAGTTGTCGCAACGTTTTCAATCGCAACGCCCGGAACAACTAAGCCAATTACTGCACCAGCGGTAGCTAAACGATGATCGTCATAAGTATGGAATGTGCCGCCATGTAAAGCTGCGCCAAATTTACTCGCTGGTGTAATGCGTAGCGAAGTTTCATCTTCTGTAACGTTGCCACCAAGTGAGTTAATTTCACGAGTAAGAGCGGCTAAACGATCGGTTTCGTGTAAACGTAAATGGCCGATACCGCGCAGATGCGATGGCGAATCGGCAAGGGCGGCAAGGGCGGCAATTGCAGGAGTTAACTCGCCGACATCATGTAGATCAATATCGATTCCGTGAATACTTTCACCACCAGTAATCGTTAAACCATCTGCGTTAAATAAAACCTGCGCGCCCATTTGGGTAAGAATCTCGCGTAATTGATCGCCAGGTTGGGTTGTTTCCTTTGGCCAATCAGCGATTGTTATGGATCCGCCGCAGACCATGGCAATTGATAAGAACGGCGCCGCATTAGAAAGATCTGGCTCGATAACCAAATCCACACCATTTAATCCACTAGATGCAACGTTCCAGCTTTGCGCGCTCTTATCGACGGTAACTTGTGCGCCAAAGTCACGCAACATCTGAACTGTCATATCGATATGTGGCATTGATGGAAGCGCGCCACCTTTATGTGTTGCGGTAATTCCATTTTTAGTACTTGGTCCAATTAAAAGTAGCGCTGATAAAAATTGGCTAGATGCGCTGGCATCAATTGTTAGCACACCACCAGGAATGGCGCCTTTAGCTTTAACAACCAGAGGTAGCGAGTAACTGCCGCCATGTTCGATCTCTATTCCAAGTTCTTCCAGCGCTGCAATAACCGGGGCAAGTGGGCGCTCGTAAGAACGCGGATCGCCATCAAATGAGATATCGCCATTGGCCAGCGCAGATAACGGTGGTAAAAAGCGCATCACAGTTCCGGCGTTACCAACATCGACTTTTGCAGGGCCTTGTAACCTTGCAGGGGTTACTTGCCAAGCGAGATCGCCATCGATTTGGATATCTGAAATTCCAACGCCCATTGCTTTAAGCCCAGCCACCATTAGCTCGGTATCGCGCGAGATAAGTGGACGTTTTAAAATCGAAGGAGTTTGCGCCTGGGCAGCCAAAATTAGCGCGCGATTCGTAACCGATTTTGATCCCGGAATTACTACTCGCGCGCTGACAGAGTTGCGTCCACGAAATGGAGCGGGCCAGAGCATAAGCGGCAGTCTACTCTCTACCTATGTGCGGTCGTTATGCCCAGGCGCAGGGGATGGACGAGATCATCGAAAGATTTGATCTCGATAGTTCACTAGTTGATAAATCGCTGCCACTTAATTGGAATATCGCTCCCACAAATGAGATCTACATAATTCGCGATAACCAAAGTGGACGAATTTTAGATTCGGCATCGTGGGGGTTGATCGCTCCGTGGCAGAAGAACTTCACCGAGGCGCGTAATTCGCAATCACATGCGATTAATGCGCGAAGTGAATCAATCCATGAGAAGCCAACTTTTCGCCAAGCTTTTAGAACAACCCGTTGTTTAATTCCAGCAACCGGATATTACGAATGGGCGACATCGCTGGGAAAATATCCGCCTAAACAACCTTTCTATATCTGCTCGCAAGATGAAGGCAAATCACTTTCGATCGCCGGAATTTGGAGCACCTGGAAGAGTGAAAGCGGCGCCGAAATTCAAAGCGCTGCAATCATTACCCGCGAAGCAGTCGGTGAGTTAGCAACAATTCATAGCCGCATGCCCGTCTTTATGCCAGAAGATCGTTGGGATATTTGGCTCGATCCAAAAAATCGAGAAATCGAAACTTTAATTCCACTTATGGAAATTCCAAATCCGGCCGCTGGTTTAGTCACCCGACCGGTCGCTTCGAAAGTAAATCTCGTCGCCAATAATGGCGCGGAGTTGATCCAAGCGATAGAACTCGGCGAAGCACAAACGCTCTTTTGACACCTTTAAGTGGGCGTTTCTGAGCCCTTTGAGATAGTGTTTAAGAGATGGCATCGAAAGATTTGGTCCTAGAAAGCGCTACCGATCGCAACGATCGGTTCGAGCGCGATGCCCTTGTGTTTATGGACCAGTTATATGCAGCAGCGCTGCGATATACCAAGAACCCAGAAGATGCGCGTGACTTGGTGCAAGATACTTATTTAAAAGCCTTTAACTCATTCCACCAATTTGAAGAAGGTACAAACCTGCGCGCCTGGTTATATCGCGTGCTGACTACAACTTTTATTAACACTTATCGCAAAGATCAACGCCGTCCGCAATTGGCATCGGGCGAACTAGAAGATTGGCAGCTTGCAGAAGCACAATCACACACGAGCGATCTCGGTAAATCTGCCGAAGCCGAAGCCCTTGAAAACTTACCCGATAGCGATATTAAACGTGCACTGCAGGAGATACCTGAAGAATTTCGGATCGCAGTTTATTTAGCCGATGTAGAAGGTTTCTCCTATAAAGAGATCGCAGGTATCGTCGATGTTCCAGCCGGCACAGTTATGTCGCGCCTACATCGCGGGCGCAAGTTATTACGTGAGAAGTTAGCCGATTACGCCAAAGATCTTGGTTACTCGACCGAACCCCGGGGGGAGAAGTCATGAGCCATATCGAAGAGATTCCATGCGTTGAAGTCCTCTCATCCGTTGTATTTATCATCGAAGGTGCTATCGATGAAGCGCGCAACCCACAGGCCATTGCAACTCACCTCGATACTTGCCTGGCCTGCCAAGCAGAAGTTGCGCACGAGCAAGCGATGCATACCTTGTTGCAAGATGTTCTGCGCCGCACCTGTGATGAGAAAGCCCCAGAAGATCTGCATCGCAGTATCCATGAAGAGTTGTTGCGCCAAGCAAGTGGCGCTGGCGTTACCGAAGTGGTTACCCAATTCAGTATGACCGAAATTTCAATCGAAATCGATGAGTTTGGCAATGTCGAACATCGCGAGATTCAGATTGAGCAGACGCATGTGCAGCACTTCATCGACGAAGAAGAGTAAGCCTTAGAAATGAAACCTGCTGAAGAAATCATTGGCGCAGTTGGATTTTCGGTAATGACCGTTCGCCCTGGTGATACCTGTTTGGCGATGGGAATTTCGGATCTACCAATTCTGGCGCCTGGACACTTTATGAGCGTGATGGAGAGCGCATGCGTTGCAGCCCTCGTTGAATTACTTGAATACGGTGAGACGATGATCGTAGATAAATTCGATATCTCGCTGATCGATTCTGTTGGAATCGGAACTGAAATTCGCGCGACTGCGCGCTGCATTGAAGTTGTCGATCGCACCATGATCTTTGAATGCGATGTTTATGATGGCGAACGCCATATCGCCTTTGCCAGAATAGAAAAAACGGCGGTCGAGCGAGTATCTTTCCTCGCGCGAACCGCCGCTCAATCGTTACTTAAAACTTCAGAGAATTAAGCTTTCTTAGTGGCCCAGAAGATTTCTGCAATCTCATCGATCTTAGCGATCAACTTATCTGCAACTGCTACATCTTGAGTTCCCTTTGTGCCGGCAGCACCAGCTAACTTAGTCGCATCGTTAAAGAGTGAGTGAAGTTGTGGGTATGCCTCAAAGTGTGGGGCTTTGAAATAATCTGTCCAGAGAACCCACAGGTGCTCTTTAACTTGGTGTGAGCGCTCTTCTTTAATTGCAACAGAGCGAGAACGGAAATCTGCATCTGGGTTAGCTGCATACTTTTCCATGCAAGCCTTTACAGATAGCGCTTCGATCTTGGCCTGTGCTGGATCGTAAACGCCACATGGCAGATCGCAGTGTGCGCGAACAGTTACCTTTGGTGTAAATAATTTCTTCATTTTCTCTCCCTTTTTTCTTTTCTTTATTTCCAAACCTGTATGTGTGAGACTACCGCCCGTGGGCATCTTTGGCATCTTTGGGCGGGTAATCGTTGACGGCACATCGATGCAGCCGACCTATAACCCACTGGATTGGCTCCTTGTTCATTACGGCTTCTTCGGGAAGAAGTACCTATTCCTGCGCCTTGGCGATGTAGTTGTCATCGAACGCGAGCGCCAGCCCGGCATCTTTTACATTAAGCGGATTACCGAGATTGCATTAGATAGCGCAGGGCAAGAGAGTTATTACGTGCGCAGCGATAACGAATCAGGAACAGATTCTCGTACCTGGGGTTACTTAAGTAAAGATGAAATTATCGGAAACGTTATTACCAGAATAAAGAAGAGTTAGCGCGTAAAGGCTTCGTACATTAAAGCTTTTGCTTCTTCTTCATGCAAATGATGATTTCCAGTTGCCGGAGATGCAGATGCGCGACGAGAAATACGACGTAGAACGCGCGCATCAACTGCGGTTCCACCAATAATTTCAGTAGTACTTAACGCAACATGTGGCCAAGGGCCTTGGTTAGCTGGCTCATCTTGGACCCAGAGCAAGTTCGCATTTGGATGCTTCTTGGCTTCAACTTCCATTTGTGCAACTGGGAATGGATATAAACGTTCGACGCGAACGATGGCAGTGCTGGTGTCATTTAGACGTGCGCGTTCGGCAACAAGATCGTGATAAATCTTTCCAGAACAGTAAATTAAACGAGTTGCGTTATTAACAGTTGGATCACCAATTACCGGCAAGAATGTGCCGGATGTGAAATCACTTATTTGGGAAGCAGCTGCGCGAAGACGCAGCATTGATTTCGGTGTGAATACAATCATTGGACGACGCTTTGGATTTGCCGCATGGAAACGCAGCAAATGGAAGTAAGAAGCTGGAGTTGAAGGCTGTGCGATCGTCATGTTCTTTTCCGCAGCAAGGGATAAGAAACGTTCGATGCGCGCTGAGGAGTGATCTGGCCCTTGGCCTTCATAACCATGTGGCAGAAGCAAGACAACAGATGAACGCTCGCCCCATTTTTGCAGAGCGGATGAGATAAATTCATCAATGATTGTCTGGGCACCGTTTGCGAAATCTCCGAACTGGCCTTCCCATAAGACAAGTGCTTCAGGACGAGCAACTGAATAACCGTATTCAAAGCCCATTGCCGCGTATTCTGAAAGAAGAGAATCAATCACAAAGAATTGGCTCTGATCTGGAACTAGCGAGCTAAGTGGAGTCCAGTCAGAACCATTTTCTTTATCAACGATTACTGCATGGCGATTACTAAATGTGCCGCGACGAGAATCTTGGCCAGCTAATCGAATTGGACGACCTTCTTTTAGAAGTGAACCGAAGGCGAGCATTTCACCGGTTGACCAATCAATGGTGCCATCGTTAATTGATTCCGCACGTTTTTGCAGTTGTGGCAAAAGCTTTGGATGCACATGGAAGCCTTCTGGAATCGCAACCTGTGTGGCAGCAATTTCCCGAATTAGCGATTCAGAGATAAAGGTCGGAACATCTTCGGCATTTGGAACAATTGGCGCCTGGAAGTTTGGATCGTGCTCTTCTTCGTAATTGGCAACCGATGCATAAACTTCTTCGAGCTGAACTTGGTAATCGCGCGCCAGCTTTTCCGCTTCTTCAGGTGTGATATCGCCACGACCAATTAGAGATTCGGTGTAAAGGGTGCGAGTTGAGCGCTTGGCATCAATTAGCTTATACATAAGCGGCTGAGTAAAGCTTGGCTCATCGCCTTCGTTATGTCCGCGACGACGATAGCAAACCATGTCGATTACTACATCTTTATTAAATGCTTGCCGATATTCAAAAGCCAATTTAGCTACGCGAACGCAAGCTTCTGGATCATCGCCATTTACATGGAAGACCGGTGCTTCAATAGATTTGGCAACATCGGTTGAATATCGAGAAGAACGTGATGCATGTGGCGCAGTTGTGAAGCCAACCTGGTTATTTACAACGATATGGATAGTGCCGCCGGTGCGATAGCCCTTAAGTTGTGAAAGTTGCAAGGTTTCAAAGTTAATTCCCTGGCCAGCAAATGATGCATCTCCATGCAAGAGGATCGGCAGAACTGAGTACAGATCTTTCACATTGAAACGGTCTTGCTTGGCGCGAACAATGCCTTCTAGAACTGGGTTTACCGCTTCAAGGTGAGATGGATTTGCCGCTAAATAAATCTTGGTCTGTGCGCCAGAATCGGTAGTGAATACGCCTTCAGTTCCTAAGTGATATTTCACATCGCCTGAGCCATGGACTTCATTATCTTTGTAATGCCCCTGGAACTCTTGGAAAATCTGGCCATATGACTTACCTGCAATATTTGCCAATACATTTAAGCGACCGCGGTGGGGCATACCGATACAAACTTCATCGAGCTGCTTCTCGGCAGCAGATGAGATAACGGCATCAAGAATAGGAATTACAGATTCGCCGCCTTCAAGTGAGAAGCGCTTTTGTCCAACGAATTTGGTCTGTAAGAATGATTCAAATGCTTCAGCATCACTGAGCTTTTGCAAGATATGTAGTTGTTCTTCACGCGCCGGCTTTGTGAAACCAACCTCCACATGTTCTTGAATCCAGCTACGTTCTTCTGGGCTTGAGATATACATATATTCAACTGCGACAGAGCGGCAATATGAATCACGTAAAATTCCAAGGATCTTACGTAGCTTCATAAACTTCTCGCCACCAAAGCCACCAGTTGCGAATTCGCGATCAAGATCCCACAAAGTTAAACCGTGATTAACCACATCTAGATCTGGGTGTGAACGTTGCGCGTATTCCAACGGATCGGTATCTGCCATCAAGTGGCCATAGGTGCGATAAGCCTGAATTAACTGCTGAACGCGCGCAGTCTTATTGATCTCTTCATCTTTGGAGAATTCAAAGTCAGATGCCCAACGAATTGGCTCGTATGGAATACGCAGCGCTGCAAAGATTTCATCATAGAAGTGATCGCCACCAAGCAAAATTTCGTGGATGCGACGCAGGAAATCACCAGATTGGGCGCCTTGAATAACGCGGTGATCGTAAGTGCTAGTAAGCGTTACAACTTTGCTGATCGCCATACGGGCAAGTGTTTCTTCACTTGCGCCTTGGAATTCAGCTGGGTAATCCATTGCGCCAACGCCAACGATTAAACCTTGGCCTTGAACTAAGCGCGGAACGGAATGAACGGTGCCTATTGTTCCAGGATTAGTAAGCGAAACTGTTGTTCCTGAATGATCTTCCACGGTGAGAGTTCCAGCGCGGGCCTTCTTAACAATTTCTTCGTAGGCAACCCAGAACTGGCCGAAATCTAACTCTTCACAACCCTTAATGGATGGAACCAAAAGCTGGCGAGATCCATCAGGTTTTGCCAAATCAATAGCAATACCAAGATTAATATGTTCAGGAGTACCAAGTGCGGGCTTGCCATCTACTTCGCCGTAGAACGCATTCATCTCGGGCATCGCGCGCAGCGCTTTAATCATCGCATAAGCAATTATGTGGGTGAAGGAAACTTTTCCGCCGCGAGTACGCTTTAAGTGATTTGTAATTACGGTGCGGTTATCAATCATCAACTTTGCCGGAATTGCACGAACGCTAGTTGCTGTCGGAACCGAAAGGGATGCCTCCATTGATGCCACCACACGACCGGCAACTCCACGAAGTGGTTCCATAGTTGCAGCACTTGGTGTAATTAAAACTGGTGCAGGTTTTACTGGTGCTTGTGCAGGTGTTGGCGTTGAAACAGGCGCAACAGGTGCGGCAACAACAGGCGCAACAACTACGGGCGGAACTGGTGCAGCAACTACAGGTGCAACGGGAGCTGGTGCAACTGGAGCAGAAACTTTTTGTGCAGCTTTCGGAATTGGTGGAGTTCCACCCTTTGGTGAAGATGAAACGTTTTCTGCACCTGGCTTATAAGTTTTAAAGAATTCAATCCAAGAAGGTTCGACTGAAGTTGGGTCGGCCTGGTAGCGCTCGTACATCTCTTCGACGAGCCAATCATTGGCTCCGAAATCTGCCGACACTGGCAACTCCTTCTGATACTCAAATCGCTTGTTCAGCAGGCTAAGACTATCGGCTGAGCGTGGCAGGTATAAATCCGCGCAGAGGCCCGAGAGCGCGATATTGCCCACAATCTCAGCGCGACAGGTCGCCTACTACTTGGCAGAGTTCGCCTATGAATTCTGGCGCTCGCCCACTGGCGATCATCTCTGGCGGCAGCCGCGGCTTGGGCTATGAAAGCGCGCGCGGATTGGCAGCTGCCGGCTTTGATCTAGCGCTGATTGCTAAAGACCAATCGCGGTTAGAGGGCGCTCGTCAAAGTCTGCTTAACGAATTCGCAAATTCGCAAGCTGGTTTAACAATCACAACCCACGCTGTTGATTTAGGGGATCAAGTTGCTACGCGAAATATGGCAACGCAAATGACAGCAACGCTTGCAACGCCAAAAGTGCTAATCCTTGCCCACGGTGTGATGAGCGAAAAAATGTCAAAGACTTTGCGCACAACAGATGCCGAATGGAACCGCGTTATAAATATCAATTTAAATTCAGTATTTATTTTGGTAAATGCCATCGCACCTGCCATGGCCGATGCACGCGATGGACGCATTGTTATCTACTCCGCATGTTTAGGTCGCATGTCGGGTCCTGGAAATGCAGGAGGCCTTGCACCGTATCGAATTAGTAAAGCTGGAGTAAATGCACTTGTGCGCAATCTGGCACACGAAACTGGACTTGGCGCTCGCGGATTTTACGTTGACGCTATTTGCCCAAATCACACTCGCACGGACATGGGTGGACCCGATGCACCGCGCAGCGTTGAAGAAGGTGCAGAGACAGCTATTTGGTTAGCAACTGCCGATATTGCAGAACGCGGCAGCGAAAGCGTTACTGGCGTATTTTGGGAAGACCGTCGCGTTATTCCTTGGTAATCGCTTGGCAATTCTGTTGAGATTGAAAGCTATTCGAAGTCAACGCCTGGTGGCTAGATAGAACTTAGCTATTTGGGATAATCGTTATCGCTAAATATAAAATCGGAACCGATAAAAGCAAGAGCGGAATGGCACCAATTAAAAAGCCGCCTTCGAATTGATATTTAACAACGCCTAAGACAATTAGATTCGCTAAGACCACTGGCGCTCTTCCCCAATTTTTCTCCGCAGCAAATGCCCGGCCACATGCGATTAACCCCAAGCCACCCAACAGAGCGAAGCCGAGCACGCCCATCAACGGTGGAATTTCGCGATCCTCGTGAGTAATTCCCATTACCGCTACCCACGCACCTAGGGATAACACGATTGCACCTTCTATATATAAAAGGGTGGACACGATGGAGCGCTTACGCGCTTGCTTGGCAGGATCGGTGCTCATAAGACAAAAGAGTAAGGGTTGCTTGAGGATTATGGGCTCTGTCGAACTTCCTATATTCGGAAGGGGACGTAAGTAAAGGCGCCAATTCAGAGTTAGTAATGCGAATGGCCCTACGGGCAGGAGATACGTAGGGCCATTCACATGTGCAAATCGGGCGCCGCCCAAATTTAGGATGATGCTGGGTTCCCCACCCACGCTCTCCTTGGGCAGAATTATACCCATATATGCACCATATTTGTCAATTTATGTCCCCAAATATGGGTAAACTTTGGGCATATCTAAGAATGGAGTTTTGGAATGAGTATTAAGCGGGAAAATTTCGTGCGCCTGGCTGAGTCGCGCGTTACGCGAGCGATAGACGCCATGCGCGTGATTGGAAACCTCTCAAATCGAAGTAATTATGAATATGATGAAGAAGACGTAAAAATAATTGTCAACACTCTGCAGGCTGAAATCACGGCTCTTAAAGCGCAGTTCAAAGTCAAAAAAGGCATGTCGGCTCAGGGGTTTAGGCTTAAGAAATGACTCAGAGCTCCCGATTTAAGTCGATTGGATGGAAGCACCTTGAGGTTAAACGCAGGGACAGAGAAGACGAAATGATAAGTGAAGAGTTTTTCAATGACGTCGATACTCTCAGTGAGATTTCGTCATTAATTCGAGAATCCATGCAAAACTCGATTGACGAAATTCTTGACGAAAACTTTCCAATCAAAATGAAATTTACCGTGGGCAAACAGAACAACCTAATCAACAAAGAGTATTTTTCCGAAGTCTATCCACATGCGGAATTAAGTATTCAGAAAAGTCTTCTGCCCGATTTGAAAACTGATTCAAATTACTTGGTAATTGAAGATTTTAATACTCACGGATTGCGTGGATCTATAAGTTCAAAAAAACCTACAGAAGAATCTTCTAACCGATTCAAAAGCAACTATTGGTACTTTGAATGGAAAAGTGGTGAAACAAACAAAGTAACCGGAGGTAGAGGAAGTTGGGGTGTTGGGAAAATTGTTCTGTCTGCCGCGTCTAAACTGAAAACGATTCTTGTTTACTCTGAACGAGAGGAGAAGAACTGTCCAGAGCCAAATACAGGGGGAATTCTATTTGGGCATAGCATTTTCAAGTATGAAGACGTCGGAGGCCGTCGATTACGCCCTTACCGAAATTGGATGCGTGAAGTGCATATAGATGGAGATATAGATTTTATACCCACAAGTGATTCAAGTGACATTAAAACATTTTGTGAAGATTGGAGAATTACCAGAAAACAGAAAGACTATGGCACCAGCATAGTTATTCCTTTTGTGAAGGACACCATTACGGCTACCCGCATAGTCCAATGCATTATTCAGGATTATTTCATTGCCATTTTAGACGGAATAGTGACTTGCGAGGTTATCGATGAAAACAACAAAAAATTAGAACTAAACCGAGATAATCTAATTTCCCTGATTGAAGAAATTGATGATGACAGCTGGACTTCTGCAACAAAAAACAAACAAGAATTAATTGGCTTCTGTCAAATGTATGAAAAAAGAATTAAAGGAAATACTTATAAAGTAGAGGTAAGATCAAAGGCGGATTCTTACAATGATTGGTCAAGTTTCGAGTTTGAAGAGACGCTCAAAGAAGAATTTCGATCAAAAATTGATAATGGTACGTGTATTGAATTTATCGTTTCGACTGAAGTTCCGACACAAAATTTAGGAGTCGGTAGATCAGATAATTTTTCGGTTCTGTTTTCCAAATATAACCGAGACGCACTATCAAAAACTCTATTTACAAGACGTGGGATAATTATTCCTGAGGCCTTCAGAGATTCAAAATTGAATGGCATATTGAGTATGGTAATCGTCGAAGCTAATGAAAATAACTATTTGCAACAGATGCTCAGGCTTGCAGAAGGACCAGCACATAAAAATTGGACTGCCACCGGTGACAAAGTACTTGGACGCTACGAAACAAAAAGTCTTAAGAAAACAATTGTCTGGGTTAAAACTTCTGCACAAAATATATTTAAAAAATTGCAACCAGACCAGAATATTGCAGATGATCGATCGCTTTCTAAATATTTTCCGGATGAAGAACCAAGTCAAAATTTGAGCGGAACGCAAGATGTATCCGATGACGGAGAAATCGGCACTCCCGAAGGAGGGCGGGGTGGCGGAGGCGGAGGCGGATCCTCTCGTGGGGGGCGTTTGCTAAGAATAGAAGCAGGTTCTCAACCAGGCTCAATAAAAATCTTTCCTATTGACGTCAAGAAAATAGAAGTCGGTATGTTATTTGAAGCCGAATTTGCATATGCGCTTCGCGGTGGGGATTCTTTTTCTGCATGGGATCCCGAAGATTTCAACATTGCCAATCTTTTAAATAGCAGTGAAAGCCAAGGAGCTGGTACTCGATTTGCAGATAATAAGGTTTTTATTGAAGTAATTAAAAAAGATTTCGAATTGGTTTTTTCTGATTTTGATATTAATCGAGACCTTTCAATCGAATTGAAGAGGGCACGATAGATGCTTCAAAAAATAAATTTCACAGGCCGAATAGATCTTCCGATGGAAGTGATGGATGCTCGCGTGGATATAGATGGCGCGCGCACAATCCTATTTCTTGAATGGAACCTTTCTGGTTTCGGCTTTGATCCTGAATCTGAAATATGGTTGGAAATTCGCCGAGCAGGCTCATATGAGTATAGAAGAGAATTTCTAACTAGTTTTAAACGTGGAAGCATGGACTCTCGTATTGATGTCACAAACATGACTGACCCGATGAATTTACGTTTAAGGTTAAAAGTTATCCGCAACAAAGAAAATAAACGGTTGCTAGTTGGAAATTTAGATAATTTCGTTCCTAGAGTTCCAAAAGATAATAGTAAGCAAAAAGGATTCCTCAAAATTATTAAAGATGAATCACTTGATGTGCCTTGGTGTGTGCGTGTTGTTATGGGCGAACCATTTCTAGTCATTTCTGGAAAAAAAGATACCTATTCGATTTTAAAGGATCAGGTGCCCACGTTCATTCCCAGCATATTGCCAGAAGTAGTAAGACAAATCCATATTTGGGCAGTTCGGGACAGAGATAGGGAGAATCCCCTTGTTTTTGGCAAATGGCAGGATTTCTTAATTGGGCTCGGTGCTGCTAGTGATCTATTTGATTACGAATTTGATGAGAGCATCGATGGTGAATTAGATTTCGAACAGTTAGTTTCTGATAATTCCAAAGAATGCGCCGCCGAGTTTTCAAAGAGAAATTCCATTATCGATCAAGTGGGAATTCTATTCTTAGCAACGGAGGGAGAATCAGATGCCTAACATAAAAGTGAGAAGTTTTACTCCTAACGGCAGTGCCGCATTCAAAAGTCTAATTCTCGCAAAACCCCATAATGTCCTGAGCGAAGTAAAGGGTCTTCTGAATGATCAGTCTTTAACTATTGACACGGGAGCGGTCTTGGAGATTCGCGCTCCAAAAAATAGATTTCATATGGCCAAAATGCTATGGGAAATTTTCGGAAATGAAGGGCTGCTATTTCCCCGCCGACGTGAGAATGATTTATGGAATTGGATTGCTGCTGCTTACTTTGAAGTACTAATTAACTCTGACTCAAGAGCAAACATAAATAGGAAGATTGGAAGCGCGGACAGATGGATATTAAGCGGTGATATTCTCAGAGACCATCGTCACCTCGTATCCGGTCCGTTTTTTGCCTACGAGGCCAACTCGTCTGATCCAAGACGAGCAATGTGTCAGTTAGCTACGCCTGTTACTCAACCTGGTGAATTAGTAGAGAGAATATCGGGTAAACGAAATCTCGCTTCTGGTTCCGTGTGTCATTTAGCGACACTTCTTTACTTCGATGCACAAAAAGACGTACTTCGAGCTGGATTAACGACTCCTCCAGGTAACCCAAAGAAATTCTCTTACTATTTTTCACAAATTGATAGAACCATTGATTATGAGGGCATGACGGTAGAAGAATTACTAGAGATAGTTCCTGAAAATTTTAGTAAGTGGGTAAAGTTGGCAAAGAAGGATTTATCTGAAGCAAAGAAAAATGGTGCCGGAGTTGAATGATTTGAAATTTATTGATCTATTTGCCGGAATTGGTGGAATGCGCTTAGCTTTTGAATCTAAAGGTGCAACCTGTGTCTTCAGTAGCGAATGGGACAAATATGCACAAAAAACTTATGAAGCCAACTTCGGAGAAATTCCTGAGGGGGATATTACTAAAATAAGGGCTATTGATATCCCCAAGTTTGACATATTGTTGGCTGGATTCCCTTGTCAGCCGTTTAGTTCAATCGGAAAACGTGAAGGTTTTAAGCATAAAACCCAAGGAACGCTTTTTTACGACGTTGCTAGAATTATCGACCAGCATAAACCTAGTGCTTTTTTATTAGAAAATGTTTCAGGGTTATTGACTCATGATGACGGTAGAACTTTCTCTACGATCATCTCCACATTAATTGAGCTTGGGTATGAAGTCGAATACAAAATACTCGATGCTTCGGATTATGGGGTGCCCCAGAAGCGTGAGAGGATTTACATAGTTGGGTTCAACAAAAGAAAAGTAAGACCAGGTGCCTTCTTGTTCCCACCGCAACGGAAAAAGAAGGTGGGAATAGGAAAATTTGTTGAAAAAGATAGAACAGATTTATCAATCAGCAAGCATCTACAATCGGTTTATATCTACAAATTAGATGATGGTAGACCAGAAGTTATCACCACGAAGAGTGAGTTCCCGGTCAAAACTTTAGTCGCGAGTTATCACAAAATACAAAGGCTGACTGGTACTTTCGTTGCTGATGGTCCCACTGGTCTGCGATTGCTTTCGGAAAATGAGTGTAAAGCAGTTATGGGATATCCGAAGTCATTTAAGATTCCGGTCTCACGCACGCAGATGTATCGTCAATTTGGAAATTCTGTCGCAGTTCCTGTAATTAAAGCCGTTGCAGATGCGATGATTAAACACTTGGATGAATATGCAAGAAGGAGTCGAAAGTGAAAAGTGACTACATAAGTGATATTGGATTAGCGAGTAATACATCTAATCAAAAACTGGTAGCCACGATAAAAGATATTCAACCAACGCTGGAATATTTTCCGTATAAATCGGCATCACTTTATACCGATAAATTATGGAAGCTTTTTGACAAAGAAATCAGTGACAACTCCGCAAGAGGAACGGCTTTTGAATTCTTAATTGCGTTCACTTTATTAAGAGAGAATATCTCAACTTTTTACTATCAAGTAGCGTTCAACAACATTGCATGGGCAGAGTATGACATCCTTGTTTTTACTGAAGAAATTGGCCCGATAGTACTGTCCTGTAAAACAAGTTTAAGGGAACGTTGGAAACAGGCTGAATTCGAAGCACAATTAATGAAGAGAGATTTTCCAATGTCAAGATCTTTTTTAATTACTATGGATCCCAAAGAATCAAGCGTGGCAAATAAAATAAAAAATGGTCCAAAATCGGGGTTGGAGAAAGTTATGCGCGCAAATCAACCCGCTTTTGATCGCATTATCGAAGAAATCAAGGGGTACAAAGTTATCTCTGCCCCTATCGGTGTTTTCTCAAAGTCAACGTTGATAAAGTTGGCCTAACTTTTTTAGTTTACAGTCGCGTCATCATTGCGTCTGAGCCTAGTTAACACTCGCTATCCTTACCTCATGGCCCGTGAATACGATCTCGAGATTGCTGCGATAAGCGCAACTCTCGTATCTATCGAAAAGGTTTTGGATCTGCCGAAGCTTGAGGCAGAGGCGGTTGAACTTGAGGCGGCAGCGGGGGTTCCGAATTTATGGGATGACCCGGAGGTAGCGCAGAAAGTCACGAGCAAGTTATCTCGGGTGCAGAGCACGATTGCGCGGTTGAAGGGTTTGCGCAGACGAGTTGAAGATCTGCCTATTTTATTTGAGTTAGCGGTTACAGAACCGGATGGATCTGCTTTGGCAGATGCCGAGGGTGAATTGGACTCAGTTGTTAAGGCAATTAGCGAACTTGAAGTTACAACTTTGCTAAATGGTGAATACGACGACCGCGATGCTTTGATAACGATTCGCTCTGAGGCAGGTGGAGTGGAAGCGGCCGACTGGGCAGAAATGTTGATGCGCATGTATTTGCGATATTGCGAACGCCATGAATTTAAAGTTGATGTGCTGGAAACTTCATACGCTGAAGAAGCGGGGATTAAATCAACAACTTTTAGAGTTAGCGCACCTTATGCATATGGAACTATCTCCGTAGAACAAGGAACGCATCGTTTGGTGCGTATCTCACCTTTTGATTCACAGTCACGTCGCCATACATCATTTGCTGGTGTTGAAGTTGTGCCGGTTGTGGAACAGAGTGATCACATTGAAATTGACGAGAAAGAAATACGCGTTGATGTTTATCGCTCATCGGGTCCTGGGGGACAGGGCGTTAATACAACGGACTCTGCGGTGCGCCTTACACATATCCCAACTGGCATCGTCGTTTCATGTCAGAACGAGCGTTCGCAGATTCAAAATAAGGCAACGGCAATGGCAGTTTTGCAATCAAAGTTATTAGAACGTCGTCGTCAGGAAGAACAAGCGAAGATCAATGCTTTAAAGGGTGATAACTCAGGCTCTTGGGGTAACCAGATGCGTTCGTATGTATTGGCGCCGTATCAAATGGTTAAAGATCTACGTAATAATCACGAAACTGGAAATACATCTGCGGTATTAAATGGTGAAATCGATGATTTCATTGAAGCGGGAATTCGCTGGCGTCGGTCTAGCGCGCAATAAAGATTTAGTAATTCTTCTCACCATTCCTGTGAATTCGCGTGGGATTTGCGCCTGATACCCGCCGATATCAACCACTTTTGGCAGATATATACCTAAACTAAGCCTCAGTACGGCCAGTCATAACTTCCCCATTTCCATGGCGGCCAAAAGGAACGAAGGAGTTCGTGTGATTCGCTTTGAGAATGTGACGAAGCTTTACTCGGGCCAAGACCGCCCGGCGCTGGAAGCGGTTACTTTAGAAATTGTAAAAGGTGAATTCGTCTTCCTTGTCGGACTTTCTGGTTCTGGTAAATCAACTTTCCTTCGATTGATCTTGCGCGAAGAGCGACCAACTTCAGGAATTATCCATGTGGCTGGAAAAGATCTTGGACAATTGGCAAACCATAAAGTTCCAGAACTGCGCCGCCAAGTTGGAACTGTTTTTCAAGATTTCCGTTTACTACAGAATAAAACTATTGCCGAAAATGTGGCCTTTACCTTGCATGTACTTGGATATTCAAAGCGCGAGATTGAACGCGAAGTTCCGGAAGTTCTAGAACTAGTTGGCTTGGAAGATAAAGGCGATCGCATGCCAAATGAAATTTCAGGTGGAGAACAACAGCGCGTAGCAATCGCCCGTGCTTATGTAAGTCGCCCGGCGATCATCATCGCCGATGAACCAACGGGAAACCTTGACCCGGCAACATCTGTTGGCATTATGAAGTTGCTAGATCGCATCAATCGCGAAGGCACCACAGTCTTGATGGCTACCCACGATGCGGGAATTGTTGATCAGATGCGCAAGCGCGTTATCGAACTAGATAGCGGCCACGTAATTCGCGACCAGGTTCGCGGCGTCTACGGATACACCGGCTAGCGGATCTAAAGAGATAAGGTAAATACATGCGCGCAGGATTTTTACTTAGCGAAGTTCGAATTGGGCTTCGCCGTAACTTAACGATGACCTTTGCCGTCATCGTTACTACCGCTATTTCACTATCTCTATTGGGAATCGGTCTGCTCTCCAACTCGCAGGTAAATGCGATGAAAGATTATTGGTACGACAAGATCGAAGTTTCTGTTTATCTCTGCGGTTCTCTTTCGGAATCACCAAGCTGTGCAGGTGGAGTAGTAAGTCCAGAACAACGTCTTGTTATTAAGAGTGATCTAGAAGCTTTGCCAGTTGTGCAGAGCGTTTTCTATGAATCACAATCTGAGGCATACGCACGTTTCCAAGAACGCTTCAAGGATTCTGCAATTGCGCAGAATGTGACCGCAGATCAGCTTCCGGAATCTTTCCGCGTTAAGTTAAAAGATCCGACGCAATACGCTGTTGTCGTTAGTGCATTTTCTGGCCGACCTGGCGTAGATATTGTGCAAGATCAGCGCAGCATCTTGGAGAAGTTCTTCAAATTGCTAAATGTACTCCGCAATGGTGCGTTACTGGTCGGACTCTTCTCAGTATTAACTGCTGGCTTACTTATTTCAAATACTTTACGTATTGCAGCCTTTAACCGCCGCCGCGAAACCGGTGTGATGAAGTTAGTCGGTGCATCCTCTTGGTCGATTCAACTTCCATTTTTGCTTGAAGGAATCTTCTCGGCGCTAATCGGGTGGGTCTTTGCAACTGGCTTATTGGCCGGACTCAAGAGCGTGGTAGATACAAAGGTCGCACCTTTACTTACCTTTACCAATTTCTTCGGATGGAATGAAGTCTGGATCGCATCTGCTTGGTTATTACTAGCGGGCTTAGGCGTTTCAACGGTTGCATCTGCTGTAACGCTGCGCCGTTATCTCAAGGTCTAAGTAGGCGCTGCCGTGGTGAAAGAAGTCGGTCGCAAACTCATCGCGCAGAATAAAAAAGCGCGCCATGATTACTCAATCGAAGATGTTTTCGAATGCGGAATTGTCTTAACTGGAACCGAAGTTAAATCTCTTCGCGCGGGGCGCGCTTCAATCATCGATGGCTATGCCACTGTTGAAAATGGCGAACTCTGGTTAGCTGGCGTTCATATCCCTGAATACACACAGGGCACTTGGACAAATCATGAAACTCGCCGCAAACGTAAGTTGCTTGTGCACCTGCAAGAGATTAAGAAGTTACATATAAAGATTAAAGAAGGTGGAGTCACTCTTATTCCTTTGCAGTTGTACTTCAATAATGGCAAAGCCAAGATTGAGATCGCAGTTGCACGTGGTAAGAAAGCCCACGATAAACGAGATTCGTTAATGGAGCGCCAAGCCAGCCGCGAAGTTGAACGCGAGATTTCCCGCCGCCGTTCCGGCAAAGACCAATAGCAATAGTTTTGGCGCTCAAGCAAATATAGAAAATCGTGCTTTATCCCCGATTTTCGAGTTTGCCTGAGCGTAATTTTTTTCTGAAGTTGTACGGCGATACACTTAGCCCACAACTTAATAGTGGAAATAGCTTTCCACACCCATGGGGGTGAACGGTCTCGACTTTGGTTGTTGAGGCAGGGGAAGCGG